>DS021199.1:449799-488038 GCA_001735895.1 Olavius algarvensis Gamma 3 endosymbiont
ACCCGGACACTGGACAGCGCCAATGCCGACTATGTATTGACACTGCTAAAACGCGCCTGTGGCGCTTGCCTGGACGGCGAATTCGATGCCATGGTAACCGCGCCGGTTCATAAAGAAGTCATCAACCGTGCCGGCATACAGTTTTCGGGGCATACGGAATACCTGGCCGACATCTGCCAGGTTCCGAAACCCGTGATGCTACTGGTTGCGGCCCATCTCAGAGTGGCGCTGGTCACGACCCACTTGCCGCTACGCGATGTGGCCGACGCGATAAGCGAACAGGCGATAACCGAGGTCATCGAGATTCTCGATCGCGATCTGCGCAACCGCTTCGCCATCCGGAATCCGCTGATCAAGGTATGCGGTCTCAATCCGCACGCCGGCGAAAACGGATTCCTGGGACGCGAAGAAATTGAGATCATAATTCCCAGCCTGGAGAAACTAAAACGTGGCGGCGTCAATTTAAGCGGACCTTTTCCCGCCGACACCCTGTTCACGACAGCGATGTTACGAGACGCGGATGCGGTAGTCGCAATGTACCACGACCAGGGATTACCGGTGCTGAAACACCTCGGTTTCCATAACGCGGTCAACACCACGCTCGGCCTGCCTATCATCAGAACCTCGGTCGACCATGGCACCGCGCTCGACCTTGCCGGTAGCAAACAAGCCCGGCCGGATAGTTTATTCGCTGCAATCGACTCGGCGCTTCTGCAGGCTGGTAATAGACAAGCGAATGCATCGGGCGCGTAAACGCTTCGGCCAGCATTTCCTGCATGATCGCAGCGTTATCGAACGCATCCTGCGCGCCATCGATCCGCGACCGGGGGAGTTTTTGCTCGAAATCGGGCCAGGTCAGGGTGCGCTTACCTACCCGCTATTGCAACGCTGTAAAAGTCTGACCGCGATTGAACTCGATCGCGACCTGATACCCGTACTGGAAAAAAATGCCGGCGCCCTGGGGCGGCTCGAAATAATTAACGCCGATATTCTCAAGTTCGAACTTGCCGGCATCGCAACCGGGCGAAAAATTCGGCTGGTGGGTAATTTGCCGTATAACATTTCAACACCGCTGATGTTCCATTTGCTCGAGTCGGCGCATCTCATTCAAGACATGCATTTCATGGTGCAAAAAGAAGTGGCGCAACGAATTGTCGCGGGCAGCGGCGATCCCAGCTATGGGCGGCTTTCGGTAATGCTTCAATTTCATTGTCAGTGCCAGTATCTGTTCGAGGTCGCGCCCGCCTGTTTCAAACCGCCACCCAGGGTGGATTCGGCGGTGATTCGGCTGATTCCGCTGCAGCAGCCCACACAGGAAATCGATGACTATGCACAGTTTTCGCAACTCGTACAGAAGGCGTTCGGCCAGCGCCGAAAGACCATTTCCAATTCACTGAAATCGATACTGGATCGCGAAACAATTTCGGCTTGCGGAATTAATCCGGGGCTACGTGCCGAAAACCTCGAAATTGCCGATTTCGCAAAGCTCAGCAGGGCCTTGAATCTATGACCAAAATTTCCCTGATCGTCGCCATGGACGATAACAGATTAATCGGCAGTAAAAACGGCCTGCCCTGGCATTTACCGGCAGACCTCGCTTTCTTCAAACGCACCACGATGGGCAAGCCGATCATCATGGGACGGAAAACATACGAGTCTATCGGCAAACCTCTGCCCGGCAGACGCAATATCGTGGTTACCCGGAATCCGGACTTCAGCGCCGCCGGCTGTGAAATCGCCAACGGCATCGACTCGGCTATCGCTTTGTGTCAGAACGACGCCGAGATAATGCTCATCGGTGGCGCGAGTTTATACCGGCAATCACTAGCGCGTGCGACCGATTTGTACATTACCCGCATCCATCGAAGTTTCGAGGGCGATACTTGGTTTCCGGACTTTGATGAAAGCGAGTGGAAGCTCGAAAAACGGGATTACTTTGACGCGGATACTAGCAATATTCATGACCATTCCTTTATTAAATATGTACGGGAAATTTGACCATGATTCGGATAGACTGATTTCCCGTCTGTGGGCAGACGCACGACGGCTGAATGCGACACGTATTGTCGCCGGGTTAATAACAACGAGGACGACAAACACATGGAAAGCAGGACTTATGTGATTGGCCGCGAGGGTTGCATATACATTAGCGACCCTATGGTGAGTAAGAAACATGCCGAGATTCAGGTCATTAATGGAGAAACCTACCTGCGCGATCTCGGCTCGACCAACGGCACTTTTTTGGTTAAAAACAATCGGCTGGTACCTTTTCGCGAAGGCTATGTGCAGTTGCATCAAGCCATAATGCTGGGAAATCGACAGTACACAATCCAAAACCTGCTGGAAATCGCCGGCGCGTTCGCCACTCCCGCCGAATCCTGATTCGTGAATTAAAGCATTGGCGGATAAGCCCCGCGGCGTTAATCGACGCCCGCAATACCGTTAAGCGCCAGGATAGCCTCCCCCAGGATAAAAATAACAGTTCGATAGGACGCTGTGCCAGGCCGGTATTCGGCAATAAACCAGCGGATCGAGGAAGCGGCTGACTTGCGCGCGCTGCGCACGGTTTACAGCCCGATGGCTAGCAATAACACTCCGAGAACCCAGGCCCATTTCTTGGAGGACTTTCCTTCCATTGCCTTTTTTTGCTGCGGCTCGGTATCATTAAACTGCTGCGTTTCTTGCTGGTTCAAAAACCCGACCGGTACCGGCGCTTCGTCTTCGATGATCAGGGTTTCCGTGGTAGCGGTACCGTATTCACCCATCGCCATCAGGATTTGCACCTCTTCTTCCGTGGTCAGGGTGATTGCGCCATCCAGCACCACCGCGTGCAATTTCGCCGCGGGATCATTGCGACTAACCGTCTGGGTACAATCGTCCTGTTTGCATAATTTGATGACGTAGTCGGTACCGCGGATACCGATGGTCGCGAGTCCGGTCTGGACCTGATAGTTGGACTTGGTACTGGCGCCGATGGCACCGGTAATCTTGCGCAGACCACCGCGCAGCAAATCGAGAATACTGCTGCTTTTTTCGCCGAAACCTGAAGTAATGACGTACTCGCTGATCTTGAGTACCGAATCTTCCTTCAAATATACCTCGGCGCCGTCGTCCATCAGAATTTTTACGCTGGAATCGGATTCGGTCTCTATCCGGTCGCCTTCGAAGATCTGCGAATTAATCTGTAATTGCTGCACCCGGTTATTCACATCCCTGGCAATCGCCTTACCGTCCAGTCGGGCGACAAAACCGACCTTAGTCTTAGGTTCCAGTTGATCCTGATCATAGATGCGCCTGATATCCACCAGTTTGAGTCTTGTGCCGGGCACCAATCTGTCCGAATACTGGACAAACGAGTTGGGATTGGTTTCGATCAGCTTGGCCTTTATTTGCGGCCACAAATCCTTGTCCTTCGGGTAGACACGCTGGATGATTTGATCAACCGTCATTCCCTCAGTGATCTTTAAAATCACCCTCGAGGAAGTCACCAATTCCACGCTTGCCGCCGCGGAAACAGGTTGATAAACCGCAAACGACAAAAGCGTCAGGAGTACAGTAATAAGCAGGTTTTTATTCAAAATTTCTCACCTTCCATCTGGGTTATATCCTCGGCTTCCCGTAACGCCTGGCTTACAAAGTGCGCGGTTACGCGCAGTATCGTCAGATCACTTCCATCAAACTCGTTACTGGATATTTTATTAACTACTTCGATTGCTCCGTAATTTCTGTCATTGTTACCCAACGGCGCGCGCATCAGAGCAACGGTGTTGAACCCGATAACCTGATCGACTTCCGACGACCATCTGGATGAATTTTATACATCGGTTACCAGCATTGCTTTCCGGGTCTTGACCACATGTCCGACAATTCCAGTGTCGATATCGATGCGATGGTTGAGCAAATGCTCCCTGGTATCGCCGATAACCTCGACAAATACCAGCTCGTTAGTACCGTCATCGACTAGAATCATCGAGCCGTTTTCCGAATCGCATGCATGCAGAGCAAGTGCCAGTAAATCACCAATCAGCTTGTTTAAATCAAAGCTGCTGCGCACGGCCTGCATGGTTTCATCCATGCGATCAAGTGCGCGAAAAGCTTGTTGGTGCCGGGTCAATCGTGCTTCGAGCTTTTGATTGCGAGACTTGAGTAACTCATTCTCGCGTCTCAGCATCTGTACGATGTCGCGACGATCTATTGACATGCTAGCGCAGCGAACATGGATAAGTTATAACTGTAATCTCGTTAAAGATAGCGAAAAACGTCGCATTTAATCCTCCACCTTCTACCGAAAGTGAATTAGTTATCCTTATTGTTTAGCAGTATTTATCGGTTTTTTGGTATGGGAATCGACAAAAAACCAGTCCTCCGAGTCATTATCGATCCGCAAGGCCACCAGGTGCCCGCCCCAGACACAGCCGCCGTCGAGTGCAAAAAAACGTCCATAGCAACCAATCGGTAATGTCGACCAGTGTCCAAACAGCACACGCAGGTCTGCTCTTAATTGGGCTTCCGCCAGAAACCAGGGGTTCATGTCTCGGCGTAAATATCTCTGCGGGCTGCGATTGACGGTGAAATCGAGTTTGCCCGATTGATCCAGATATCGCATGCGTGTAAATGCGTTGGTGATAAAGCGCAAGCGCTTGCTGCCCTTGAGACCATTCGACCATTTATCGGGTTTGTTGCCGTACATCTTTCTGAAAAACTTGACGGAATTCTCCCCGCGCAACATCGTTTCGACTTCAGCAGCCAGTTTCCTCGCCCGGCTCAACCCCCAGCTGGGATAAATACCGGCATGCACCACCAGGACCCGATGTCTTTTGTCGTAGTGCAGCAGGGATTGCCCCTGTAACCAATTCATCAATTCGTCCCGGTCGGGGCTTTTCAGTATTTTTTGCAGATCGGCGGTAACGCGAACCTTTTTTACGCCATGGTGCAGCGCCAGCAGATGCAGATCGTGATTTCCAAGCACGGTAAGCGCACTATCGCCCAGAGACTTCACAAAGCGCAGGGTTTGCAGGGACTCATCGCCGCGATTGACCAGGTCGCCGCAAAACCACAGGGTATCGACGGCGGGATCGAAATCAATCTTTTCGAGGAGTCGGCAGAGCTCGGTGTAACAGCCCTGGACATCACCTATCGCGTATATGGCCACGGACGGGACCGGCTAATGCAGCACTCGTGGGGTCGAGAGCACGAATTCATCTATTTCCGCATCGAAATGCGAGCCATCGTCGGCCTGCATCTGGTAACTGCCCTTCATCGTGCCCACCGCGGTTTCGAGCATTGTGTCCGAGGTATAAACGAATTGTTCTCCGGGTTTTAACAGGGGGTTGCTCTCCGATTACCCCATCGCCGCGGACTTCCTGCACCTTCTGGTTCGAGTCGGTGATAACCCAGTGACGGGTCAGCAATTTCGCTGCCTGCCACCCTTTATTCCGAATCGTAATAGTGTAGGCAAAAACGTAACAATTTTGCTCCGGATTCGACTGATCTTCGATATAGCGGGTTTCGACATCGACCGCAATATTGTTTAGCTCGGCATCAATCATCTGATCTTAATTTCCCTGGATAAAATAGGGGGGTCATACAGCGACCGCCGCCTTGATGTGCTCGTGGCAGCGGTACTCACGCAGTTCGAAATCCTCGAACCCAAACTGGAACAGGTCACGCACCTGCGGATTCAGCGACATCGTCGGCAAGGCAAACGGTTCACGTTCGAGTTGCAGCCGCGCCTGCGATAAATGATTGGTATACAGGTGCGCATCGCCCAGCGTGTGCACAAAATCGCCCGCCTCGAGCTCACTGACCTGTGCCACCATCATTAGTAGTAAGGCGTAGGAGGCAATATTGAACGGCACTCCTAAAAATACATCGGCGCTGCGTTGATAAAGCTGGCAGGACAGGCGCCCATCGGCAACGTAAAACTGGAAAAAAGCGTGGCAGGGGGGCAAGGCCATGTTTTCGATTTCACCGACATTCCAGGCACTGACGATCAGGCGGCGCGAGTCCGGGTTGGTTTTGATATTGTCGACGAGCTGCCGGATCTGATCGATCACGCGACCGTCGGCGGCCCGCCAGGAACGCCATTGAGCGCCGTAAACAGGCCCCAGGTCGCCGTTTTCATCGGCCCATTCATCCCAAATCCGAACCTTGTTTTCTTTCAAATAGGCAATATTGGTATCGCCTTGCAGAAACCACAGTAATTCGTGAACTATGGAATTCAAGTGCAGTTTCTTGGTCGTTATCAGCGGAAATCCCTGCGTCAGATCGAAACGCATCTGATAGCCGAAAACCGACAGAGTACCGGTTCCGGTGCGGTCCGTTTTCTCGCTACCATGGTCGAGCACATGCCGCATGAGATCAAGATATTGCCGCATTTTGGTTCCTTTTCGCCAGTATCAACAGGATAAGCCCAACTATAATCATTGGCACCGATAATACAATGCCCCGGGTCAGCCAATCGGTGTTCAGCAAATATCCGATGTGAGCATCGGGCAGCCGAACGAACTCCACGCCGCTGCGGGCAATGCCATACAGCAGCAGAAAACACCCGGTGACGGTCATGGTCGCGCGAGGGTTTGCCGATATCAGCCACAATGCGACGAACAGGAATATCCCCTCGAACATCATTTCGTAGAGTTGTGTCGGGTGGCGCGCGCTAAAACACAGGGGTCCCGCGAAGTCGACGTATCGATCCGGCGGAAATTGTTCGCAAGATAGTTTCATCGCCCAGGGTAGTTTCGTCGGGGCGCCCCAAAGCTCGGCATTGACGAAGTTGCCGAAGCGCCCGGCGGCAAGCCCCAGGGGCACCAGCGGTGCGATAAAATCGGTCAACTGGAAATAGCCGCAACCGAGCTTGCGCCGATAAAATTCCATCGCCAGCGCAACCCCGATAAAGCCTCCATGGAACGACATCCCGCCTTCCCAGATTTTGAGCAGATACAATGGATTTTGCAGAAAGCTGTCAAAATTATAAAAAATGACCGAGCCGATACGGCCGCCCAGCACTACGCCTAGTGCGCCATAAAAAATCAGGTCGTCGACCTGCGCCGGTTTCACCGGAGTCCATTCCAGGCGCGCCCGGCGTTTGCCCAACCACCAGGCACTGGCAAAAGCCAGTAGGTACATTAGTCCATACCAGTGAATTTTCACCGGACCCAGGGAGATGGCGACGGGATCTATCGACGGGAAAGCTATCATTACGAAATTATCTGATTCAAACTCATGAGTATGCCTGATCAGGGTGTTATTATCGCACGGACTTGATGCAAATGTAGACAAACGCCTAACGCGCTCGCCGACGAATCCAGTCCTTATCTGCGCCAGCATGCGGACAACCCGGTGGATTGGTTGACCTGGTCGCCGCAAGCGCTGGAATTGGCGCAACGGCAGAATAAACCGATCCTGTTGTCAATTGGCTATTCAGCCTGCCACTGGTGCCATGTAATGGCGCACGAGTCCTTCGAGGACGAGGCGACCGCGGCTCTGATGAATCGACATTTCGTCAACATCAAGGTCGATCGCGAGGAACGTCCCGATATCGATCGCATTTACCAAACCGCGCATCAATTGATAGCGCGCCGGCCCGGCGGCTGGCCGCTGACGATGTTCCTGTCGCCGCAGGATCAACTGCCGTTCTTCGGCGGCACCTATTTCCCCGATAAACCGAAGTACGGCATGATTGCCTTCAGCGATCTGCTGCAGCGGCTGGTCGAAATCTTTCAGCGGGAGCCGGAAAAAATCAGGCAGCAGGGTCAGGCTATCCAGCAAGCCCTGATCGAAATCGAGCTGCGCGAAAACCAGAACCGGCACGGAGCCGATATCGGCGCAGTAGCCACCTTCGAGGCTCAACTGCAAAAGGCTCATGATCCCGAATTCGGCGGATTCGGGCGAGCTCCGAAATTCCCGCAACCTGCCATTCTGCTGCAGGCATTGCAACGCGCCTTTGACAAACAAGCTACGGACCCGTTGCGCCAGGCAATCGAATTCAGTCTGCGGCGGATTGCGCTAGGCGGCATCCAGGATCATCTCGGAGGGGGATTTTTTCGTTACTCGGTGGACGATAAATGGATGATCCCCCACTTCGAAAAGATGCTCTATGACAATGGCCAGTTATTGCAGGTGTTTGCCCAGGCATTTCGCCTAAGCGGCAAGCGGCTGTTCGCCGACGCCGTCGAGGGTATCGTTACCTGGCTCGAGCGCGATATGCGCGCTCCGACAGGCGCTTTTTACGCCGCGCTAGACGCGGATTCCGAAGCTGTCGAAGGCAAGTACTACCTGTGGAGCCCGGCGCAAGTCAAACAGATAATCGGTGACGAACACTATCCGTCCTTCGCCTACCGTTTCGGACTCGATCAGGCCGCCAATTTCGAAGGCAAGTGGCACTTGCACGGATACCACGACGTCGAGCAGGTAATCGAGAAACTTAAGCTGGGCGCGGAAAGCCTTCGCCGCGCGCACCAGCACGCGTCGCAACAGTTACTCGACATCCGCAACGGACGCATACCCCCGGACCTGGACGACAAGCTGCTGACGAGCTGGAACGCATTAACGATACGGGGTCTGGCTATCGCCGCCCGCGTATTCATGTCGCAGCAATATTTCGATATCGCCAAACGCTGCCTCAAGGCCGTGCGGCTGGAGTGCTGGCATGACGGACGCTTGCTGGCGCTCGGCAAGTCTGACGGTAAGCAGTTGCCGGGTTATCTCGATGATTACGCACAGCTGTTACAGGCGACGCTGGATTGCCTGCAGTTCGAATGGTGCGACGAAGACCTCGAGTTTGCGATCGAACTCGCGGATCGACTGCTAGAACTGTTTGTCGACGAGCCCCATGGCGGATTTTATTTTACCGCCGCCGATCACGAAAAACTGATCCAAAGACCGAAATCGTGGCAGGACGAAGCCATGCCATGCGGTAATGCGGTCGCTTCCCTGGCGCTGCATCGCCTGGGATTGCTGGTCGGTCGTCAGTCATATACGCAATATGCCGAAAAAGCGCTGCGGTCGGTGGCCGACAATCTCCGGCAAACACCCTTCCACGCTGCCGGATTTGTCGCCCTGCTGGAAGCGCTGCAGCAGCCCCCGCAGCAACTCATCGTGCGCGGCGACAAAGCAGGCCTGCAGCACTGGCGGAAACAGATATTACCGCGCTTAAGGCCTGACCAGTCGGCGTATTTCGTGCCGGCCGACGCTACTGGCCTACCACCGGAACTCGCGCGCAAATCGAGCACTACAGGCACCAGCGCCTGGATATGCGAAGGCTTCAGCTGCCGGGCCCCGATCGACGACCTCGATTCGGTTTTATCGTCCCTGCAACAACCGTCTCATTAGCAATGCGGGACCCGCTTTGCCCCGGCGCATGACAGCGCGGCAAAAAAGCCCACCGGTTCGATCGGCAGCTACGGATAAACACTTGCTAAAATAACAAAACCAGGACCCAAACCGCGGCCATTAAAATAATTGCAATGGCTACCGCCGCGGAGCCCATGTCCTTGGCGCGGCCCGCAAGTTCGTGCCGCTCGAGGCCGATCCGATCGACCACCGCCTCCACCGCAGAGTTGAGTATTTCCACCAGTGGTAACAGGATTACACTCGCCACCAGCAGCGCTTTTTCGAGACCGCCGTCACCGAGGTAAAGACCCAGCGGAATCATCAGACAGCATAACCAGACTTCCTGACGAAAAGCCTCCTCGTAACGGTAGGCGGCACCCAACCCCTGCCAGGAGTGTCTCGTCGCCCTGACGATTCGTGAAATACCTTTATTGCCCTGGTCCGCCATTTTCAGACTAACCCGTCCGGCGACAAATTCGGCGTTAGCTGGCCTTGCGCGGCCTTGATTCCCCGTTCCCGCGTCGCGGGCGCGACCCTGCCTGGCACGGTGGATACCGGGTCTATTCTTCGTCGGCTATGGTTTCCGAATAGGCATCCGCATCGAGTAAATCCCCGACTTCTTCCGCATCTTCCATCGCAATCTTGTACATCCAGCCATCGCCGTATGGATCATCGTTGATTCTCTCGGGCGCACCTTCGAGCTCTTCATTGACTTCGATAACTTCGCCGCTGACCGGCGCATAAGTGTCAGAGGCCGCCTTGACCGATTCAATGACGCCGACCGAGTCGCCCGCGGCGACCGCGCCGCCTACTTCGGGTAACTCGACGTAAACCAGGTCTCCCAGCAATTCCTGGGCATGATCCGACACGCCGACTGTCGCTACATTGTCCTCAATCAAGACCCATTCGTGTGAAGATAAAAACTTCAGTTCTAATGGCACTTCGCTCATTGGTGATTACCCTCGTGATTTAACATGGACTTCCCCTCGCGCACAAAGGGAAGTTTAACAACTTCAGCTTTCAACATTTTATTGCGAACCTCGACCTCGACCTGACCAGCCGTACCTGCCGGCACGCGTGCCATGGCTATCGATTGCTGCAGAGTCGGCGAGTAGCTACCCGATGTAATTTCACCGTCGCCCAATGCGGTAACTACCCGTAAATGATTACGCAAAACACCTTTGTCTAATAATAACAGACCAACAAAACTTTGCTGTATTCCCGCGGCCCGCTGTTGCAGCAGCGCTTTTTTACCGATGAACTCGCGATCGTCGTCCATGGCCAGGGTCCAGCCTAATCCCGATACCAGAGGGCTGGTGGTTTCATCCATATCCGCGCCGTACAAATTCATGCCCGCTTCCAGGCGTAAGGTATCGCGTGCGCCAAGGCCACAGGCTGTAATACCAGCCGCCAGCGAGCGCTCCCAGAAGTTCGGTATCCGCTCGGCCAGCATCATGATTTCAAAACCGTCCTCTCCGGTATATCCGGTGCGCCCAACGAAGCAGTCGTCGAATTCGGCTGCCTGAAAGCGGGCTAATTGCCGCAGGCTTTGCTGCTGGTAATCGTCGAACAGGGCAATCGCCTTGCTGCGGGCGTTTGGCCCCTGCACCGCCAGTATTGCGATATCTTCGCGAAATTTGATGACGAGACCGGCGAAACCCTGCGCCTGCCGGTCGAGCCAGGCCAGATCTTTCTCGCGCGTCGCGGAATTGATCACAAGCCGATAAAAATTATCGCGCAGGTAGTAAACAATCAAGTCGTCGATGACGCCGCCTTGCTCATTGAGCATGCAACTGTATAACGCCTTGCCCGTAATTTTCAGCCGCGCGACGTCATTGCCGAGCAAATACTGCAAATAAGATTTCGCCGCGCCGCCGCTAACGTCGACCACGGTCATATGTGAAACATCGAACATGCCCGCATCGCCGCGCACAGCCTCGTGCTCGGCAATTTGCGACCCATAGTTGATCGGCATGTCCCAGCCGGCGAAATCGACAATCTTGGCGCCGGCGTCGAGATGGCATTGGTAAAGCGGTGTTTTGTTTCCCATCGGTATTCGACCTCTCGGGTGAGGCGTGGTTCTTGGATAGCGCAGAGAATAGAGCCACTCGGCCGCGATTTAAAGTATTAATTGCAGAGCGGGCAGACTCGACCTTCGAACCAAGCCTGTTGCGCTAACGAAACCTGATGCAGATCTTAATTATCGCCGGCTCGAGCGCATCGCGCGCGGCCGATCATCCTTCGAACCTATATTACTCGCTTTTTGTTACCGCCACAGGTTAGCTGCCGCCAGATTAAAACAGGAAAAATCGTTTTAATTAAGCTGGCCCATCTAGGGAAGCTCTGCATAAGTCATCCTGACTTAGCAGAGCACGATAAACACAAAATGCGATTTTGTGTTTATCTTCATTTTTCACTCACTTACGTGATTAAAAAATGGCGGCACATCCTTGTGCCGCAGGAACCCCTGCATTTTGCAGAGGTTCCCTAGGTTAAATTCTGGATTGCTTTGCGCATTATTTCGCGCTTTAAACTCGGGGCTTGGTCGACTAGTCGCATTCCCAGATTACGTAGCCCGGTCAAGGGTTTTTGTTGCAACCCATAGATCCACTTAAGGCCGCTGAAACCCATGGTCGCCAGCCAGGTCTCGCTTTTGCGCCGGCGTTCGTAACGGCGCAGCTGCTTTTGCAGCGTCAGATCGGATCTATCAGTGAGCAGATTTGCCAATAAATCGACATCGCTGAAACCGAGATTAAGCCCCTGCCCTGCAAGCGGGTGCACGCCGTGCGCGGCATCGCCGATCAACAGCACCCGATGCTTGAGCCAGCGCTCGCAACTATGCCACCCAAGCGGAAAACTCATACGCGCACTGCTGCCAGTGACGGCGCCGAGTTTGTATTCGAAGGCCTCTCCGAGCGCGGCGCAAAAGTCGGCATCATCGGCGGCGATAATTTGCTGCGCGAATTCGTCGTCGCAGGACCAGACGATCGAACTCTGGCCATTGGCAAGCGGCAGAAATGCCAGCGGACCGGTGGCCAGAAATTTTTGCCAGGCGGTGTGTCGATGCGGCAGTTCGGTATCGACATTAGCGACGATGGCGGTTTGTTGGTAGCGTCCTTTGCGAACTTCGATTCCCGCGAGTTTACGCGTTGGTGAGTCACGACCGTCGGCGGCAATCAACAACCCCGCGTTTAAATAGGTACCCGAAGCGAGTCGTAATTCGACCCCAGACGCCTGATTGACGAGTAACTCTTCGACGCTGTCAGGCATAAACCATTCGATTCCCGCCTGCTTGTCACAGACGCGATAAAGACATTGCTGCAACAACCGGTTTTCCGCGATCGCACCCAGATTGTCGCGCGCCAGATCAACCGCGTCGAAGGCAATGCTGGCCTGGCCGTGTTGATGCCAGATAAACATTTGTTCGTAATAGCAGACGCGCTCCCGCTGGAGCTGCTGCCAGACGCCAAGACCTTCGAGAATGGCGCGCGAAGCTGGACTAATTGCCGAAACTCGCAGGTCATAGTTCTGGCTAGACGAATCAATTTCCCGCGCCGGCATTGCCTCGACCAGCGCCACCCGAAATCCGTTACTGGCGAGGGCTTTAGCGGCGCTGGCGCCGACCATCCCGGCGCCGGCAATCACGATATCGAAATCAGTCGAGCTCACAGATGTCCCCGCAACAGGCGATTACCGCCGAAGGTCATCCCCATGCCGGTAAATACGGCTTGAGTCTTCAGCGCAGGTAGCAAATCCAGCAACCCCAAACCCGCGGCGCGCGCCTGATTAAACAGGGGTAGTTCGTTCGAGAACAGAGTCACCAGACCGTCGCCGTAACGGATTACCTGCCGTTGTTCGCGCAGCCGCAGAATTTCATATTCCCGCGCTATCTCTGCAATTGATTCGTTATCGAGTTTTGTCAGCTCACGGGCGGCCAGCAATTCATAAAGACAGGCGATATCGCGCAAGCCCAGATTGAAACTCTGGCCGGCAACCGGGTGCAAGGCGTTGGCGGCATTACCGATAAGCAGGCAGCGCCTCTGCTGTAGGGATTCAGCCCGGGTACGCTGCAGCGGCAGCGAAAAACGCTGGCCGACATCTTCTATCAAACCCAGGCGATAACCGAAACAATCCTGCAACTGCGCGCTGAACTCGGCGTCGTCGAGGGCGCAAATCGTCGCCGCCGGTTGCAAGTTAAGCGTCCATACGCAGGCATATAGCCTGCCGCCCAGGGGCAGCATCGCCAACGGGCCTTGCGCCGTGAAACGCTCATAAGCGGTATCGGTTTTCGGTTGGCTGACGGCAACGTTGCTGATGACGACGGCCTGGCCGTAGTCGACACTGTGATGCTCGATGTCAAGTGCGCTGCGGGTTGGCGAGCGGGCGCCATCCGCAACCAGCGCGATGGCCGTCTCTATTTTTTTGATCCGCTTGTTTTTGCGATAGCCGATTTCGACCTTACGCGTCTGCGCCACCGATTCGAATTCGGCCTGATCTTCGAGTTGTATATTATCGGAGGTTTCGACCGCGGTCAGTAATATCCGACTCAGGGCGTTATTTTCAATTACGTAACCGAGGGCATCGAGGTCGTAATCCTTGGCCTCGAGCCGTGTAACGCCCCAGCGCCCCCGCGCAGAAACGTGGATTCGCCGGATGGGCGCCGCTTGCGCCGCTATTTGCGACCACAACCCGAGTGCGCGAAATATTTGTACGCTACTGGCAGACAGCGCGATCGAGCGGGCATTCAAACCGCCAGACTGTTGCCGCTCCAGATCAGCCGCCTCGACGAGGGTTACCCGGCGGCCGGGATGTTGCATAACCAGGGCTGCACACAGGCCGATCAGCCCACCGCCGATGATCGAGATATCACGCATCATCCACTCATTCAATGACAGATCTCAGGGGACCATCAGCGCTTCGATCTCGGTCGCCTTACGCGGCAATGCGTCGGACAGAATTTCATGACCCTGGCGCGTCACCAGCACGTCGTCCTCAATACGGATACCGATGTCCCACCATTTGCGATGCACACCGCGGCTCCTGGCCGGAATATAAACCCCCGGCTCGATCGTCAGCACCATGCCGGGTTCGAGCAGACGCCACTGGTCGCCGACCTTGTAGTCACCGACATCGTGCACGTCGAGTCCGAGCCAGTGGCCGGTCCGATGCATGTAAAATCTGCGATAGGCCTGTTCCTTGATCAACTTAGCCAGGGTTCCTTTCAACAGCTTGAGTTCGATCAAGCCTCGGGTGATCGCACGTACCGCGGCATTATGCGGATCGTTCCAATGGTTGCCGGGCTGTACTTTTTTAACCGCAGCCTGGTGCGCGGCGAGCACGATGTCGTAGACATCGCGCTGGGCGCTCGAATACCGACCGTTAACCGGGAAGGTGCGGGTAATGTCGGAGGCATAACCCTCGACTTCGCATCCGGCGTCGATCAATAACAGATCGCCGTCTTTTAATTCGTCATTGTTATCGGTGTAATGCAGAATACAGCCATTGGCGCCGCCACCGACGATCGACGGGTAGGCGTGGCTGGTATTGTGGTTACGATATTCGTGATCGAACTCGGCCGCGATTTGATACTCGAACTTCCCCGGAGCGCAAAGCCGCATCGCGCGCTTGTGCGCTACGACGTTAATCGCGGCGGCCTTGCGCATCAGGCGCAGCTCCTCACGGCTTTTAAAAAGCCGCATGTCGTGCAGAATATAGTCGAGCGAGACAAACTCCGAGGGCACATGCAAGCCGGCGCGCGATTGCGCCTTGATATGATTGACCCAGCCGATGAGACGCTTATCGAACTCCGCCGATCCACCCATGGTATAAAAAATGCTGTCGGTGCCTTCGAGTAAGCCCGGCAAGATATCGTCGATATCGTCGATCGGAAAAGAATCGTCGGCGCCATAAATTTCGACCGCACCTTCCTGCCCGGCGCGGCGACCGTTCCAGGTTTCCTTTTCCCGGTCCTTCTCCCGACAAAACAGGATATATTCACCATGTTTGCGCCCGGGTATCAATACCATTACCGCATCGGGCTCGTTGAACCCGGTCAGGTAGAGAAAATCGCTATCCTGGCGAAACGGAAAATGCGTATCGCGATTGCGGATGATTTCGCGCGCGGACGGCAGAATCGCGATCGTATTTTTGCCCATCATTTTCATCAATTGACTGCGGCGGCGTTTGAATTCGGTTGGTTTCATTAATTAACTATGGCGGTTCGTTCGGTTGGGACACCGGGGACAGACCTTTAGCTCTGTCCCCCTCGAAGAGATCAACGGGATAATTCCACCCTCAATGCACGGTTGATGCGGGCGTTATCGGATTCAGCGTTTGGTACAACAACAAGGTTGCCACACGCATATGTTCGGCAATTTCGGTAAACTGTAATTCGGCTTCATCGCTACTTTCCTCGTCATGGCTGAGCTTACTGATTTCGAGCAGGTCTGACAAACACTCACGACCCTCATCGTCGAGTCTATCGTTGCCGGCAAGACCCGTAACGCCGACGCCATAGAGAAATCCCTGGCACCAGTTGGCCAATCCCAGCAGGCGCATGCCAAAATCGTAACTTTCGTCGGGTAACAGCAATTCCAGATTCAGATCTTCGTTACTCAATTGTTCGCGGGTCAGGCGATAAAGCTGTTCCAGTACCGCAAGTTGCTCTCCCGCCAATACATTACCCTCGTCGGGCAACTGCTCCAGTGTATGGCTCAACCAGGTCGCGTGTAAGGCATCTTCGAGCAACAACGCACACAAAGTGCCATGTGATTCGGCCGCATCGGCAGTCGCGCCCAGGTTTTCTAAAGCGGTTTGCACCTGGTCAAAATCGAGCATTGTAGAAATCCCACAGATTCGTATAATTTTTGCATTCTAGCACCCGTGGGTGTCGGCAAAAACAACTGCATGTTGACCTGCGCGACCTAAGGCCCGATGATTGCACTATGGACTCAGATAAAAACGTATATACAGAAGACGACCTCCGGCAGCTCGAGCAGCGTATCGACGAACTGATCGAGACCGTCGGTTCTCTCAAACACGAAAATACCAGCCTGAAACAGCAAAAAGACAAGCTGGTCAGCGAACGCTCTCAACTGATCGAGAAGACCGAAATGGCGCGCAGCCGGGTTGAAGCGATGATTTCCCGCTTAAGATCACTCGAACTAGGCTCATGACAGACGCTCAACCGATCAATATTTCGATACTCGACAAAGACTACAAGGTAGCCTGCCCTCCCGGGGAGCAATCGGCGCTATTGGAGTCGGCCAAATTCCTCGACAGTAAGATGCGCGAGGTTCGCGATACCGGCCATATCATGGGATCGGAACGCATTGCCGTAATTACCGCGCTGAACATGGCCAACGACCTACTGCGAACCAGCAACGTCGACAAGGAACTCGGTCAGGAATTGCCGCCGCGCCTGAAGGATCTGGAAAACAAGATTTCCCGCGTGCTCGAAGAGGCAAAGCAGCTGGAAATCTAAAAGCTATCACGGCTATTAGAATTTTAAATTGTACTTTTCCCTAAAATCAGGCCATAGTCATTCGATACTGACTACGGTGATCGTTAGCATCCGTCATAATCCTTGAGCCTATTTATCAATCTCGGGGACTTCCGTGTAACACTGGTGTGCATGCCTGACGAGTCAGGAAGCCTGATGGGTTGCCAATAACCCCACCTGAACCTTTGGTTCAAGGTTGATAGATCTGCGACGACACCGTGGTCGGTATCTAATTTCCCGGCCTACTATCTTGCTTTTGCCGTGCCTAAACGGCAGGCAGCGCTACCTCAGAAACAGTTCGTAAGCTTCATTCTCAGTCTCGTCCCAGTACGGGATCTTGAGGCTTTTGAGAAAAACGTTAAACGCCTTGATATCGCTCTTGTCCACCTGGAACCCCATCAGAATGCGGCCAAAATTGGAACCGTGATTCCGATAGTGAAACAAACTGATGTTCCAGCGGTTACCGACCTTCATCAAAAAATTTAATAAGGCGCCGGGCTTTTCCGGAAACTGAAAGCGATAAAGGTGCTCATTGTCCACGCTACTGCCGGGGTGACCGCCAATCATATAGCGAGTATGCAGTTTGGCAACCTCGTTACCGGTCATATCGACGACTTTATACCCTTTCGATTGGAGCTTCGTAACAAGCTTGTTTTTTTCATCGACTCCGTGGCTTAACTGAATCCCGGCGAACACGCGCGCAATGTTGTCATCGGCATAACGATAGTTGAATTCGGTGATCGAGCGATGGCCGATCAACTGGCACAGTTTCTTGAAGCTGCCGGGGCGTTCCGGAATCTGCACCGCGAGTAGAGCCTCGCGATCCTCGCCCAGTTCGGCGCGTTCGGAGACATGCCGTAGGCGATCGAAATTCATATTAGCGCCGCAGTTGATCGCAACAAAGGTTTGCCCCTTGATGCCATGGGTTTCTACATACTTTTTCATGCCGGCAAGCGATAGCGCGCCCGCCGGCTCGCAAATCGCGCGGGTATCTTCATAGGTGTCCTTGATTGCGGCACAAATCTGGTCGGTCGAAACCAGGATGACATCGTCGACCAGATCCTTAATCATGGCAAACGTATGCTTACCGACCTGTTTTACCGCCACGCCGTCGGCAAAGATCCCGACCTCCTTCAGAACTACCCGCCTGCCCGCTTTACGCGCCTCGTAAAGGCAAGCCGCGTCGTCGGGTTCGACACCGATTATCTTGGTTTCCGGTTTAACCGCTTTCATGAATCCGGCGATACCCGCGATCAGCCCGCCGCCGCCAACGCCGACAAAAATCGCATCGATCTTACCCGGGTGCTGACGAATTAATTCGTGCGCTATGGTGCCCTGACCGGCCATCACGTCAAAATCGTCGAATGGATGGATAAAAGCCAGTTTTTCTTTCTTCGCCAGGGCTAGACAATACTCCTTGGCCGCATCGAAGTTCTCTCCATGTATAACCACTTTGGCGCCATGCGCGCGGACGGCCGATGCCTTTATCAACGGGGTCGTGGTTGGCATGACGATAGTCGCCTTGAGATGCAGCTTCTTGGCCGCCAAGGCTACTCCCTGCGCATGGTTGCCGGAGGAAGCGGCAACCACGCCCTTGAGCCCGGGGTTGCTTTGCAGCTCCTGATAAATTTTATTGAACGCTCCGCGGCACTTGAACGAAAACACCGGCTGCAAGTCTTCGCGCTTGAGGTAAACATCGCTGTCATACCGCTCGGAAATCTTCGGCATGAAATCGAGCGGCGTTTCGCGGGCGACGTCATAGACTCTCGCGGTAAGTACCTTTTCTAAGAATTTTTCTTTGCGCATAGCCGATAACTTCGATTAATGGAATATTGGAGTAAAGCAAAACAGCGCAATGTCTTGCGCTGCCAGCCGGTGATTATCATAATTGAGCGCACGTGAAGCAACAGGTAAATCCATGCAGCCGGAAGATAAAAAGCGAATCGCCGCCGCAGCCGCCATCGAATACGTCGAACCCGACTCGATTATCGGAGTCGGAACCGGCTCGACGGTCAACCATTTTATCGATTCGCTGGCGCTGAAAATGGGCGCCCGGATCAAGGCCGCCGTTTCCAGTTCCGAAGCATCGACTGAAAGACTGCGCGGGCACGGCATCAAGGTGGTCGACCTCAACGAGGTCGGCAGACTCGACCTCTACGTCGACGGCGCCGATGAATCGAATTCGCAATTGCAGCTGATCAAGGGCGGCGGCGGCGCCTTGACGCGGGAGAAAATAGTCGCCGCGGCCAGCGATCGCTTCGTCTGTATCGCCGATGACAGCAAGCTGGTACAGATACTCGGCGCCTTCCCACTGCCGGTGGAAGTAATCCCGATGGCGCGCGAACTGGTCGCCGGCGAATTGCGGGCGCTGGGGGCCGACCCGCGTCTGCGCAACGGCACTGTCACCGACAATGGCAATCAGATCCTCGATCTGCACGGCCTCGAAATCAGCGATGCGCTCGAGCTCGAAACCCGCATCAACCAGATCACCGGGGTGGTTTGCGTGGGCCTGTTTGCGCAGCGCCCTGCGGACGTGCTCATTCTCGGCACCGACCAGGGGATAGTCAGCTATACCGCGGATTGATCTTGGGCTTGGGGACAGATCTTCAGATCTGTCCCCGTCGAAGCCAGGTATAAAAAAGCCCGCTTTTGCGGGCTTTTTTGTTTCGGGAGTTCTCGCTTAACGCTTGGAGAACTGGACTCCGCGGCGGGCTTTGCGCAACCCGACTTTTTTGCGTTCGACTTCGCGCGCATCGCGGGTGACGAATCCTTCCTTGCGTAGCGCCTCACGAAAGGTTTCGTCATATTGCAACAGCGCCCGGGTGATGCCGAGACGAATTGCTCCTGCCTGCCCGCTGGGACCGCCGCCGGACACACTGACGTTAATATCGAACTTATCGATTACTTCAACGGTTTGCAGCGGCTGTCTTACCACCATACGGGAGGTTTCGCGGCCGAAATACTCGTCGATGGTTCGATTGTTGATAGTGATGGCGCCGCCGCCGGATTTCAGATAAACGCGCGCCGACGAACTCTTGCGACGACCGGTACCATAATATTGTTCTGCTGCCATGATTTGACCTGTTAGATTTCGAGAGGCTGGGGCTGTTGTGCCGCATGGTTGTGGGCGTCGCCCGCGTAAACCTTCAGTTTTTTGAACATTGCACGACCCAGAGCATTCTTGGGCAGCATGCCCTTGATGGAGTGCTGGAGGATCCGCTCCGGATGCTCCTGGCGCAGCTTTGCCAGATTGGTAGACTTCAGGCTGCCGATATAACCGGTGTGGTGGTGGTACATTTTGTCGTTTTCCTTGTTACCGGTGACGCGAATTTTCTCCGCGTTAATGACGATGATGTAGTCTCCGGTGTCGACATGGGGTGTATATTCGGGCTTGTGCTTGCCACGCAGACGACGCGCGACTTCGGTCGACAGCCGACCCAGCACCTTGTCGGTGGCATCGATGACGTACCAGTCGCGTTTTACCGACTCTGGTTTTGCGCTGAAGGTTTTCATAAAATTCCTGCTTGCAGCCGTTAAGGCTTTGACTTCTATAACAAAGGGCGCGAATACTAACGGATAAATAGGTGCTTTACAAGCCGCAAAACTCCGTTTTCCAGGGATATTCGACGGCTTGGCAAAATATCCATTTTTAATCGATAATAGGCCTCCCGGAGACACGAATTCAGCGCCTTTGCAGGAGAAACCATGCGCCGATTGAGCCTGACCGACCGCTTACTCGACGAACTTCAGCACGGACTCGGCACTTGCCATCTGCGCCCGCCCGCGGCGGCGCGCGCCTATCCGGCCGAGACGTTCGACGCAACGGAGTTATCCGACCGCGAACAGGCCCGAGTGGCCGGGCTGATGCGCGTCAACAATGCCGGCGAAGTCGCCGCCCAAGGCTTGTATCGCGGTCAGGCCCTGACCGCAGACAAACAAGCCCACTGCGCCGCGATGACGGCGGCGGCGGAAGAAGAAAACGAGCACCTCAACTGGTGCCAGCGCCGCCTGTCCGAACTCGGTGAGCGCCGCAGCCTACTGGACGGCTTTTGGTATTGGGGCGCTTTCAGCATCGGTGCGCTGGCGGGCGCGGCCGGCGACAAGTGGAGTCTCGGTTTCGTCAAGGAAACCGAACAGCAAGTCTGCGCTCACCTCGATCGTCATATGGAACGCCTGCCAGAACAGGATCGGCGTAGCCGCGCCATTCTCAGCGCGATGCGCGCGGACGAGTCACGCCACGCCACCAACGCCGCCGAGGCCGGCGCCGCCGAACTGCCGCAACCGGTTAAAATGGCGATGGCTCTAGTCAGCAAGATCATGACCTTCAGCGCCTACCGGATTTAGGGCCTCGCGGATGTTGTATTAACCCGGCGACAATATATGTCGCCGGGTTAATAATACTATGGGCCGTATACTGTCCGCCTCTTGTCAGAGGTTAACGATTTCGAAGTCGTGGGTGATTTCGGCGGCTTGTTCCAGCATTTTTGAAGCCGAGCAATATTTATCTGCCGACAGGGTGACCGCTTTCCCGACCTTGCCCGGATCGAGCGCCTTGCCGCTGACAATGAAATGCACGTGTATCTTAGTGAATACCCTGGGTATTTCCGCGGCGCGTTCGGCTTCGATGATTACCTCGCAATCGGCGATTTGCTGGCGCGATTTGTGCAAAATCGACACCACATCGAAGGCGGTACAGCCGCCTAGCCCCAGCAATAGCATCTCCATCGGGCGCACGCCGAGATCGCGACCGCCCGCCTCTGGCGCGCCGTCCATCACCACCGAGTGACCACTGTCGGATTCGCCGACAAAAGACATGTGATCCAGCCATTTTACTCTACATTTCATGGTTTAAACCTATTGCTGTTGAAATGCCGTTTTTATGCTATGTTTAATTATTGTGAGATCAGAAAGTTTAAAAATGTCAGTTAACCCGATCACAAAAGTCGTGCCTCGGCAGAATCCGGCTCTGGACAATTTCCTGCATCACTGCCACGCCAAGAAATATGCCTCGCGCAGTACCATTATTCATGCGGGAGACGATTCCGAAACGCTGTACTATATCATTGACGGTTCGGTCAGCGTAGTCATCGAAGACGAGGATTGTAATGAAATTGTGCTCGCTTACCTGAACCCGGGTGATTTCTTCGGCGAGATGGGTCTGTTCGAGGAAGACACCAAGCGCAGCGCTTGGGTTAACACTCGGACCGCGTGCGAGGTAGCTGAAATTCATTACAACCAGTTCATGCAACTGGCCAAGGAAACCCCGGAAATTCTGTTCCAGCTGTCGTCCCAGCTGGCCAGTCGGCTGCGTAATACCAGCCGCAAGGTCAGCAATCTCGCTTTCATGGACGTCACCGGGCGCGTGGCGCGCACCCTGCTCGATTTGGCGCGCGAACCCGACGCCATCACCCATCCCGACGGGATGCAGATCAAGATCACGCGCCAGGAAATTGCCAAAATCGTCGGTTGCTCGCGCGAAATGGCCGGCCGGGTTATGAAGACGCTAGAATGAAGATGGTCTGATTACCGCCCACGGCAAAACCATCGTTGTTTTCGGCACCCGCTAAGCAAAAGGGGACAGACCACGTTTTTCGCTGGCGAAAAACGTGGTCTGTCCCCCCTTATCTCGCCCTTATCCGAACAACTCCTTGAGACCTTGCCCCGGGTCGGGTTTATGCATCAAGGCTTCGCCCACCAGAAAAGCGTGCACTTCGTGCCGCTGCATCAGCGCGACGTCATCGCGGGTATGAATTCCACTTTCGGTAACCACGAGACAAGCTGCGGGAATCAGGTCCAGCAATTCGAGCGTGGTTTCGAGGCGGGTTTCGAAGCTGCGCAAATCGCGATTGTTGATGCCGATCAGTTCCAGCTCGAGCCGCAGCGCTCGATCCAGCTCGGCGCGATCGTGCACCTCGACCAGCACATCCATACCGAGCGCTCGCGCCTGGGCATGCAGCTGCGCCAGCATCCCATCTTCTAGCGCCGCCACAATCAGCAAAATGCAATCGGCGCCGAGGGCGCGCGCTTCGATCACCTGATAGGGGTCGACAATAAAATCCTTGCGAATCACCGGCAGTTCGCAGGCCGCGCGCGCGGCAACCAGGTAATCCTCGTGGCCCTGAAAAAAATCCTGATCGGTCAGTACCGACAGGCAGCTGGCGCCACCCGCCTGGTATGACTTTGCGATTGCGACGGGATCGAAATTTTCGCGGATAACGCCTTTGCTCGGCGACGCTTTTTTGATTTCGGCAATGACCGCGGGGCGACCCCGCTCGAGCCGCGACTGCAGCGCGGCCACGAAGCCTCGCGGGTTGGAGGCCCGGTCCGCCAGTCGCTGCTGCTCTGGGAGCGATATTTGCAGCCGGCGCGTTTCGATTTCCTGCTGCTTGCGCGCCAGAATTTTATTTAGAATATCGGGACGCGCGGCACACATCAGGTATTGCTCTCGGCCACCAGATTATCGAGCACCTCGGCCGCCTTGCCGCTACTGATCGCGCTTGCCGCAACTTCGATACCGGCCGCCAGCGAATCCGCACAGCCCGCGACATAGATCGCTGCGCCCGCATTGAGGCACACGATATCTCGGGCCGGTCCGGACTGATCGGCAAACACAGCGCGAATCATCGCCAGGCTTTCTTCGGCCGAGCCAACACGCAACGTATCGAGCGATGCGGTTTCCATGCCGAAATCGGTTGGTGTAATGCGGTAGCTGCTGACTTCGCCATCCTTGAGTTCGGCCACCCGGGTCGGCGCCGAAATACTGATTTCATCCATGCCGTCCTCGGCATGCACGACCATGACGTGGCGGCTGCCCAGTTGCTTTAACACATTCGCCATCAGCTCGACCAGTTCCGGATGGAACACGCCAATGACTTGATTGGGCGCGCCGGCCGGGTTGGTCAACGGGCCCAGCACGTTGAAGACGGTGCGCACCGCCAGTTCCTTGCGCGCGCCGATCGCATGTTTCATCGCGCCATGATGAGCCGGGGCGAACATAAAACCCACGCCGACCCGTTCGACGCATTCGCCAACCTTCTCCGGCGAAATATCCAGCTTGACGCCGGCGGCCTCGAGTACATCGGCGCTGCCGGAATTGCTGGTCATGGAGCGGTTGCCGTGCTTCGCGACGCGCGCGCCGGCGGCGGCGGCCACCAGCGCGCTGGCGGTCGAAATGTTGAAACTACCAGATGAATCACCGCCGGTTCCGGCGGTGTCGACCAGGTGTTCATCGTCGACCTCTACCCGGGTCGCAAGCTCGCGCATGACCCTGGCGGCGGCGGAGATTTCATCGACGCTTTCGCCCTTCATATGCAGGCCCACGAGAAATCCGCCGATTTGCGAGGGCGTACATTCACCGGTCATTATTTGCCGCATCACCGTTGTCATTTCATCGCCAGTCAAATCCTGCCGGGCGATCATCGCCTTAATCGCTGTCTGAATATCCATCGCTCCTCCTAGGTGATGCCCTGTTGAAGAAAATTCTGCAGCAGCCGATGCCCATTATCGGTCAAGATCGACTCGGGATGAAATTGTACGCCCTCGATCGGCATCTCCTTATGCCGCAGGCCCATGATTTCATCGATCTCGCCAGCCTCGTCCCGGGTCCACGCGGTAAGCTCGAGACAATCGGGCAGCGAATCTTTCGCAATCACCAGCGAGTGATACCGGGTCGCGATAAACGGGCTACCCAGGCACTCGAAAACCCCGACCCCGGAATGGAACACCGGCGAAGTCTTGCCATGCATGATTTTTGCCGCATGCACGATTTTTCCGCCGAATACCTGTCCGATACTTTGATGCCCGAGACAAACGCCGAGTATCGGTTTGCGACCCGCCAAGGCTTCGATCGCGGCCATCGATATGCCGGCCTCGTTCGGGGTACAGGGCCCCGGTGACACCATAATATGGCTGGCGTCAGAGGCCAGGATTTGATCGACGCCGATCTGATCGTTGCGCACCACCTCGACCTCGGCGTCGAGTTCGCCGAGATATTGCACCAGGTTGTAAGTGAACGAGTCATAGTTATCTATCATCAGGACTTTCATGACTCCTCCCCCGCCGCACAGGGATCGCGCGATGGTAAGCCCGCCTCGGCCAGCGCGACTGCACGAAATATCGCGCGCCCTTTGTTCATGGTTTCCGCCCATTCGTTTGCAGGCACCGAATCATAAACGATACCGGCGCCAGCCTGGATATAAAGCCGGTCATCCTTGATTACTGCGGTACGAATTGCAATCGCGGTATCCATATTCCCGCCCCAGGAGATATAGCCCACCGCGCCGGAATAAATTCCGCGCTTGACCGGTTCCAGCTCGTCGATGATTTCCATCGCCCTAATCTTGGGCGCGCCCGATACCGTGCCGGCGGGAAAGGTCGCGCGCAACACATCGAAGGCCGACATTTCGGGTTTGATTTTAGCTTCGACGTTGGACACGATGTGCATTACGTGGGAGTAGCGTTCGACAATCATTTTTTCGGTCAGGCTGACGCTGCCGACCTGGCTGACCCGGCCGGCGTCATTGCGCCCGAGGTCGATAAGCATCAGGTGTTCGGCGAGTTCCTTGGGGTCGTTGAGCAATTCCCGTTCGAGTTCCAGGTCGTCGTCAGGCGTTCTGCCACGCGGCCGCGTACCGGCGATCGGCCGTACCGTAACCGCCTCGTCCTCGAGCCGCACCAGGATTTCCGGAGATGAACCAACCACGTGATGGTCGCCGAGATTGAGATAATAAAGGTAGGGCGATGGATTGAGACTGTGCAAGGCCCGGTACAAATTGACCGGCGGCGCGCGGTAGGGAATCGATAAGCGTTGCGACAGGACAATCTGCATCGCGTCGCCGTCGATAATGTACTGGCGCGCCTTGTCCACCGCATCCTCGAAACCCTGCCGGGTAAACTCGGAAGTAAAATCCCGCTCGCTGACGGCATGTTCCGAGGCGCGTGGATTGTCATCCAGCCGCTCCGATTTGAGCTTGACCTCGAGTTCGTCGAGCTGGCGCTGACCCTCGTGCCAGGCGTCCTCCGCCGCAGGCTCCACGTGTACGATCAGAAACATGCGTGAGGACAGGTTGTCGAAAACCACCAGCTTGTCGCTGAGCATTAACAGGATGTCGGGCGTCTCGTGTTTATCGGGATTAGGACAGGTTGCAAGCTTCGGTTCTATATAACGAATCGTATCGTAGCCGAAATAACCAACCAGCCCGCCGTGGAACTTGGGCAGGCATTGTGCTTCGGCAACCTTGAAAAATGCCAGGTATTGCTCGATGAATTCGAGCGGATCGTCGCATTCCTGCTCGCTTGCGACCTGGCCGTCGACTTCGAGCAAGACGCGTTTGCCGTACACCTTGATACGGGTGCTGCAGGCCATGCCGATAATCGAGTAGCGTCCCCATTTTTCGCCACCCTGCACCGATTCGAACAAATAGCTATACGGCTCGTCGGCAAGTTTTAAATAAGCGCTTAACGGCGTATCGAGGTCGGCAAAAATTTCACGCACCAATGGGATGCGGTTGTAATCACGCCTGATTTGATTGAATTGCTTGAGGTTCATGAGTGACTCTTAAACGGTAGAACAGAAAAAATAAACAAGGAAACGGCTGCTTGCGATTACCATCGCCAGCTTCGGCTACCCTCAATTTTCTGTAAGCGTTCTTGAGTCATCTGGACTAACACCAACGGTCAGGCGACTGAATCTATCACAGCATTCCGGGCAAGGCCATGACTATTTACAACTAGCCTGCATGGTGCACAAAGGGAACGAAACTCAGGTACAAACTGTAGCCGGCCATTTTCTGGAAAAATCGATTTAATATTTTGATGTCTATGTAATTTCTCCGAAGTTTGTGCCGCCTTCGTGCAATATGCAGGCTGCTAGATCGACCCTGCGCGTTCAAGTTCGCTGCGCATTTGTCGCACAATGCTGTCATAACGATTCGGATCGCCGGGGTGGGCGCTACCGAAAATTCCGGAACCGGAAACGAAGGTATCGGCGCCGGCGGCCGCGATTTCGGCGATATTGTCGACCTTGACGCCGCCGTCGATTTCAAGCCGGATATCGTGACCCGATTCATCGATAATGCGGCGCGCGCTGCGCAGCTTATCGAGCGTCGCCGGAATGAAGCTCTGCCCGCCGAATCCGGGATTCACCGACATCAGCAAAATCATATCGACCTTGTCGATAACGTGTTCGAGATAGCTTAGCGGCGTGGCCGGATTAAACACCAGGCCCGAACGGCAGCCGCTCTCGCGAATCAGCGACAAACTGCGATCGATATGCTCGGACGCTTCCGGATGAAAGGTAATGTAACTGGCGCCGGCACCGGCAAAATCGGGAATAATTCGATCCACCGGCTTAACCATCAAGTGTACATCGATCGGCGCCTCGACACCGTGCTTGCGCAAGGCTTCGCATACCAGCGGCCCGATCGTCAGGTTGGGTACATAGTGATTATCCATCACGTCGAAATGCACGATATCGGCACCCGCGGCGAGCACATTATCGACTTCTTCACCGAGTCGCGCGAAGTCAGCCGACAGGATCGAGGGGGCTATCTGGTAATCGGTCATGATAATTCCTGGGTGCAAGTGGCAGGCAATTTACACCATATCGCCGTCGATTTCAGCCTGGTCAAAATGGATAACCGGCACTAACCCATATGAGCCCGGGTTACACAATACCGCTAAACTGGCCCGCACCGGTTACGGAGTACATCAGATGTCGGCAGAATCACAGCTAAAGCAGGAGATAGCAGCGCTTCAGCACGAATTAAGACCTGCGTCGGAGGGCACTAGAGCGCAATCGCAGCCGGCAACTCGAACGGCGAGCGCAACAGCTACGCAATAACATCGCGCTGTGCGAACACGACTTGAAACAGACAATTCAAAGGTCGGGAATCCGATCATCCGACACCTAGCGGTTCTAACAGCAATCCCCTCAGTCAATTCGCTGGTACGACAGTTGAAACGCCGGCGGTTAAAGCGGGCTTCGTCAATGCCGGCGAAAACCCCTTGTTCCTGCGCGGTTTTCGAATTCCCGGCCTGGCATTTGCCGGCGACCGGTTTTATCCTAGTCGACTTGTCACCCAGCCCATCGGAGAGCAGGCCGTGTCTCACAATACCGTCGCCGAAAACCAGCGCCGCCATCGCCTGGACGACGATGAACAGCGCTGGCTGTTCGGTTACGGCTCGCTGATCTATCTAGTCGATTTTCCTTATCTGGAATCCAGGCCGGCGAGTATTCGCGGCTGGAGCCGGCGCTTCTGGCAGGGATCGCACGATCACCGCGGCACCGAGCTTAATCCGGGTCGCGTGGTGACCCTGATTGAGGACCCGGACGCCGTCTGCGGCGGGCTCGCATATTTGATCGAAGCGCCGGTTTTCAGACAACTCGACGAGCGCGAAAAAAACGGCTACCTGCGCGTGGCCACCGAGATGACTTTCGCCGACGGTTCGCAGGCTAACGGCCTGACCTACATCGCCACCCCCGCCAACGAGGCCTATCTCGGCGCCGCTAGCGAATCCGATATCGCCCGTCATATCTGCGGCGCCGCGGGCCCCAGCGGCCCCAATGACGAATACCTGCTGCAATTGGCAGAGGCGCTGCGCCGGCTGGGACAGCACGATCGGCACGTATTCAATATCGAATCCCATATCCTGAAAATAAAGCGGCAATAATTTCCCGGCGTTGGAATTCAGCGGGTAATCGATCGAAAAACGGGCGTCGTCGATCCGGATGGCGCCGCCAGCCCGAAGCGCCATCTGACGGGCCAGTTAGCAATGCCGTCGCGGCGAGGTTTATTTCAGGTTGCCGATATAATCACCCAGGTTGTCGATGTCCGCATCGCTCAGCCCCGCCGCCATCGCATTCATGACCGCGTTTTTGCGCGCTCCGCTGCGGAATTCGGTCAGCGTTTTACGAATAAAATCTCCGTTCCTGCCCTTGAGCGTGGGATAGGTGGCTACGGTACTTACCCCGCCGGCGCCATGGCAACCGATACAACCCCGGGAGGCGTAGGTCGATTGGCCGGCGGCGACATCCGCCTGCGCGGTTGCGCTGCAGATCACCACCGCGGCGAGTAACAAACCAAAAACGAATCGCATAAAACCGAGCTCCCAGGTAGTAATCTCGATATCACCATAAGATAATGGCGCCTTGAAAACCGCGTCATTGTTGCAAAGCCATATATCGATGTAAAGCCGCGGCCAGCATAGCAAACAGGGCTGAATCCGTGCTTAATGATTTGAACCGATACAACCGTAAAATTCGCCAGGACCTGAAAATCGAGTATCGCGGACTCGAGTTTTACACCACCTGGGGATTGTTTTCCCCGCGCGCCATCGATGACGGCTCGCGCCTGCTGCTCGACTACCTCGAACTAGAAACGGGTGACGACTGCCTCGATCTCGGCTGCGGTTACGGTGTGCTGGGCCTGCAGATGGCGAAACTTGCAGCGGAGGGCCATACGCTGATGGTCGATAAGGATTTCGTCGCCGTCGATTACGCCGAGCGTAACCGCCGACACAACGGGATCGAGAATGCGAGCTGCCTGTTGAGTAACGGCTTCGACCAGATTCCGGCGCAGCAATTCGACATCATCGTGTCGAATATCCCGGCCAAGGTCGGCAAGGAAATGTTATACATTTACCTGTTCGATGCACTCGACTACCTGAGGCCCGGCGGGTCGTTTTATATCGTCACGATTACCGGTCTGCGGCAGTTTTTCAAACGCGGTTTCAGCGAAGTCTTCGGGCACTACGAAAAAATCAAACAGGGCAAGACTTACACCGTTGCCCGCGGCATCAAGCAATAACCCGCATTCAGCAGAGGATTGAACAAACGCTTACGAATCGCCGCTACCGCCGGCAGTTTCGGCGTTACCGGCGAGCCTTAGGGCTTTCGGCTCGGCCCAGAATTGTGCGCAAGTCTTCGAGCTGCGACAGGGCGTCATCGCGCGTTGCGCCGAGGCAGTTGACGTGCCCCATCTTGCGCCCCGGGCGCGCCTCGGCTTTGCCGTAGAGATGCAGTTTGGCGTGCTCCATTTTTAACAGCGCATCCCAATCGGGAAGACCGTTCCGCGGCCAGATATCCCCCAGCAGATTCCACATCGCCACCGGGCTGTGTTGGTGGCAGGAGCCCGCCGGCAAATCGCATACCATGCGCACCTGTTGCTCGAATTGCGAAGTTTCGCAGGCGTCGAGCGTATAGTGACCCGAGTTGTGCGGGCGGGGCGCCATTTCGCTAACCAGCACGCGCTGGTCGCCTGAAATAAAAAACTCGACCGCGAGCACTCCGCAGTAATCGAGCCCGTGCGCGATGCGCGTAGCCGCATCGATCGCTTCGTCGGCAAGCTCCTGCGAAATTAACGCGGGCGCGATCGTCACATCGAGAATGCCGTTGCTATGACTGTTTTCGGCGATCGAGAAACAGCTGACTTGACCCGCTAGCGAGCGGCACAACACCACCGATACCTCGCGCTCCAACTCGATAAGCTGCTCCAGCACGCAGGGTTTTCCGCCCACCTGCTCGAAGGCCGACGCCAGCGCGTCGAAATTCTCGCACAGCACCTGTCCCTTACCGTCGTATCCCAGCATTGCGGTCTTAAGTATCGCCGGAAAGCAGAACTCACGCGCGGCGGCCAAATCATCTTCATTTTCGATGGCGGCGAACTCGACCGTATTCAATCCCTGTTCACGAAAGAACTGCTTCTCCAATTTGCGATGCTGCGCTATATGCAAGGCGGTCGCCGACGGACGCACCGGCACCGATTTGGCCAGGTAGGCCAGGGTTACCGCCGGAATATTTTCGAACTCGGTGGTTACTACCGCGCAATTGTGCGATAAAAAGTCGAGCGCCGCGGTATCGTCGTAGTCCCTGGCCAGCCCGCCGGCAGGACTGTTCGGGTCCGGATCGAGCACGATGACCTCGTATCCCAGCGTTCTGGCCGCGGTTACGAACATGCGCCCGAGCTGCCCGCCACCGAGCATGCCGAGGGTACTGCCGGGAAGAATCGACATATTAGGGCCTGTTAACCCTAGGAAGCCGGCGGCAGCGTCATATCGAAAACCGCGTCGCGCTGGCGATCACGGAACTCGACCAGCAACCGGGCCAGCTCGCTATCGGCATTGGCCAGCATCGATACGGCAAATAAGGCCGCATTGATCGCGCCGGCTTTACCGATGGCGAAGGTCGCGACCGGAACGCCCTTCGGCATTTGCACGATGGAATAAAGCGAATCCTGCCCCTGCAGGTGCTCGGTCGGCACTGGCACGCCCAGCACCGGCAGCGTGGTGTTGGCGGCCAGCATGCCGGGCAGGTGCGCGGCGCCGCCCGCACCGGCGATAATACAGTCGATACCTTCGGCGGCAGCGGACTTGGCGAAATCCGCCAGCAGATCGGGAGTCCGATGTGCCGATACGACCCGCGCCTGATAGTCGACGCCGAATTGCTCGAGGGTTTCGGTCGCATGCTGCATTACCGGCCAATCGCTGGTACTGCCCATAACCACCGCTACTTTAGCTTTCATATCTCACCACCCACCGCTGAGGACTGCGCCATTACCTGCTCCGGGTTATCCCAAAAAAGCGGGTGATTATAACGCGATTCGGTTTAAAAAATTAGCCCTGAAATGAAGGTTCCGACTAAACGGCATGTTATGATGCGCGGCCTGAAAATCCTGGAATCGGAAATGAACAGCGACGCCATTTTTGAAACCCGTATCGACAACCTCGAATTGATCGGGCGCGGTAAGGTAAGGGATATTTACAGCATCGATTCGGAGCATATGCTAATTGTCACCACGGATCGATTTTCGGCTTTCGACGTCGTGTTTGACGATCCGATTCCGCACAAAGGAGAATTACTGACCGAGGTCTCGAACTTTTGGTTTGATCGAACCGCCGGCTTAATCACCAATCATTTGAGCGGACTGGATTTGCGCGACTATGTCAGCGCGGACGATTACCAACGGCTGCGCACCCGTTCGATCATCGTCAGGCGCCTCGCGACCCTGCCGGTCGAAGCGATTGTGGCGTTACGTCATCGGATCCGGCTGGAAAGATTACCAGGCGACCGGCGCAATCTGCGGCATCGAGCTGCCGGCCGGCTTGCAGCAGGCGGCGCAGCTTCCCGAACCGATTTTCACGCCATCCACCAAGGCCGAGGTCGGCGACCACGATATCAACGTAAGCATCGACCAGATCGTCGCCAAAATCGGCGCCGACAAGACCAACGCAATTCGGGAAAAGAGCATTCAGCTATACCGGCAAGCCGTCGATTACGCGCGCGCGCGCGGCATCATTATCGCCGACACCAAGTTCGAGTTCGGCGTCGACGCCAATGACGAGCTGGTATTGATCGACGAAATCCTGACCCCCGATTCGTCGCGTTACTGGCCGGCCGACGAATATCGCGCCGGCATCAGCCCGCCGAGTTACGACAAACAGTTCGTGCGCGATTACCTGGAGACGCTGGACTGGGACAAAACCCCGCCGGCGCCAAAACTGCCGTTCGCGGTAGTCGAAAAAACCATGCAAAAGTATCGGCAGGTACGCGACATCCTGCTCGATTGACGACCGCCGCCCGGCCAGCTGCGGGCATATCGCGCAAGTATCGGGTCGAAGTCAACAGCTGCTAGAATTCGGCTCATTTGAATCAGGGAATCCGAATCATGTTCAAATCTATCGGCACTACATTAATCACCGGTTTTTTCACCTTGCTGCCGGTCGTACTAACGATTTATCTGCTGTACTGGATGGCGGTTTCCTCCGAGCAAATCATGGGCGACGCCCTGCGCTACTTGCTGCCCAAGGTGGCCTATTTTCCCGGCATGGGCACTATCGCCGGGCTGGTCATCGTTTTCTTCGTCGGACTGCTGATGAAAGCCGTACTGGTGCGGCAGCTGTTCGCGCTGGGCGAAAACCTGCTCTATCACTTGCCGATCATCAAGACCGTGTATCGCGCGATCCGCGATCTGTTCGACTTCTTTTCCCCCAAAAAGGAGAGCTTCGGTCGCGTCGTAATTGTGAAGATCGCAAATCTGGAAATCATCGGTTTTGTCACCCAGGAAGATCCGCAGCGTCTGCCGGAAGCGTTTCGCGATCGCGACTGCGTGCTGGTCTACTTGCCGATGAGCTACATGATCGGTGGTTATACCCTTTTGGTGCCGAGCTCGGATATCCGCCCCTGCAAGATGAGTATGGACGAAGCGATGCGCTTCGCGCTGACCGCCGGCATTACCGGCAAGGACACCGGTAGCGCCAAACCCTCGGTTGAAAACGCATGAAAGCGATGATTCTCGAGCAGCCCGGCAACCCGTTGAAGGCGGTTGAATTGCCCGACCCCGAACCTGGCCCAGGGCAGATCCAGGTGGCGATTTCGGCCTGCGGGGTATGCCGCACCGATCTGCACGTCGTCGACGGCGATCTGACCGAACCCAAACTGCCGATTATTCCGGGGCACGAAATTGTCGGCGATATCAGCGCGCTAGGTGCGGGGGTCGAAGGCTTCAAAGCCGGAGATCGGGTCGGTATCCCATGGCTCGGCCATACCTGCGGCAGCTGCGGCTATTGCCGCTCGAATGCCGAAAACCTGTGCGACGAACCCGGATTTACCGGTTATCAAATCGACGGCGGCTATGCCGATATGACCGTGGCCGACGCGCGTTTCTGTTTCCCTTTGGGCGGCGAAAACACCGCTGCCTCACTCGCGCCGCTGTTATGCGCGGGTTTGATCGGTTACCGCTCGCTGGTGATGGCCGGCAGCGAATCGAAGCGCTTGGGCATTTTCGGCTTCGGCGCGGCCGCGCATATCGTCGCCCAGGTAGCGCGTTATCAGCAACGCGAAATCTATGCCTTTACCAGCCCCGGCGATACCGCGGCGCAGCAGTTTGCCATGGATTTGGGCGCGGTCTGGGCCGGTGATTCGGATCAGGCGGGCCCGGTCGAACTCGATGCGGCAATCATCTTCGCCCCGGTCGGGCCTCTGGTTCCGGCGGCGTTAAGCGCGGTACGTAAAGGCGGCATTGTGGTCTGCGGCGGCATCCACATGTCCGATATCCCGAGTTTTCCCTACGATCTCCTATGGGGCGAACGCGTGCTGCGTTCGGTCGCGAACCTGACGCGCCAGGATGCAATCGACTTTCTCGCACTGGCGCCCAAGGTGCCGGTGCAAACCCAGATCGAAACCTTCCCTTTGAGTGAGGCGAACGCGGCGCTGCAGGCTTTGCGCAGCGGTCGATTGACCGGCGCCGCGGTGTTAATTCCTTGAGCTCGGTCGAGGCGGCATGGAGATTTAAGCTCGATCAATATGCGGCTTGCAGTTGTTGACCGGTATATTTAGAGGCGGCCGTGGCTACAACTAGCCTGCTGAATCGCTCGGGTTTGACGTTTAGTCCTGCGATCAAAAATAAAAACCGATGCGACGCTGTCAGCGGAGATTGGCGCCCTGCTCGGCCTATCGACGCTAGCGCAACCGCTGGCGGCCGAACCCAGGGAAATCGGCCAGGGTCCGATAGATTACCGAGAACCGGATCGCGCCCGGTAACGCTGGGCATCCTGGTCACCCAAACTAGAAATAGTAAGCCATTTCCAGCAGCACGAAATCGTCCTGTGCGAAGGCGGCGAGCACGTCGTCATCGTCGATACTGGAGAAGGTTTGCAGCTCGAGCGTGCCCTTCCAGCTCGTGCCGAAACGGCGATTGCCTTCGACACGGAAAGTACGGCTGCCGTTTTCGGTATCGATAACGAAACCGGCTAAAATTTCGCTCGACTGGGCATCGTTGAAAGCGAAGCGGGTGCCGAGGAAAACATCGTTGTCGAAGGCGCCGGCTTCACCCTCGGGACGGTCGTCCGCCGAATACTCGAGCAGCATGCCGAGGTCAACCGCCGTTTGCATGATGCCGTAGAAGGTATATTCGAAACCCGCGGTATAAGCGCTATAGTCGTTCGACTCGGCTGCGCGGTGGATGAATTCGAGACGCCAGATCCAGTCCTCGGAAATCAACTGTGCATCGACACCGAGTTGTGCCATCTGCTCATAAAACGGAATCAGCACCGGCGCGCCCTTGTCGTCTAAACCCGGTAACAGTAGCGGCTCGCGGCTGGTGCCCTTGAACCAGGAAACCCCGAGATCGAGGTCGCCATAGGTTTGCGAAAATCGCAGCGCGTAATCGATATGCGAATCTTCGCGCGAAGATTCGTAATCCGCCTGATCGGTATCGACCACCAACGGCGTTCGCAGCCGCCCCTCCCGCTGCTGGAAGGTTCTTTCGCGAAAACCCGGCAGTACCAACAGATCGATAACCCCCCAGTCCTGGTATCTTTTGAGATGAACCATCGGCTGCCCGAGCTTGTCTTCGCCGTCGATGCCTTCGACCTGGTCGATCTGATTGATGACGTCGACCAGATGCTGCGACTCGGTAACGCCCCAGAACATGGTATTGACGCCCAGTCGCCATTCGTTGTCGCCAGCGACATGCAGCCACAAGGCTTCGCGTACATCGGCATGTTCGCGGCCCGCATCCTCGTTGTCGGCGCGTAAAAACAACTCCAGGCTCCATAAATCGTCACCGTTATTCCACTCACCATCCAGTTTCGGCTTGAAGGAAAAGGTCAGGTTATCGTCGAACTGTTCGTCAAATTGCGCCGCTTCGCCGAAGCTTTGCAATTCGAGCGCGACGTTGCCGGAAAACTCGGCCCGCGCCGACGTGCTCAGTAGCAGTACAGCGAAACAGACTAACGCCGGGCGCATTTTACTTGATTCGTTTCAGCGTCTGCGAACGGAAATCGCGCTCGGTGAGGCCGGTCTTGAACTCGTACTCCTGCCACTCCAGCAAAGTACTCTTGCCGGTTTGATGGTTGACCATATCCATGGTGCCGGGGCGCCAGTAATGGCCGAGATACTGCTGGAAATCGCCCGCGGTCAAGGTTTTCAGCAACGACTTTTTACGATCGTAAAATTCCGCCTTGACCAGGCGGTAACCCGCCGTGTCGATCCAGGCAATCTGCCGGGTATAACCCGAAAACTTGTAGGCCGGGTAGCGTTCGATGACGTAACAGCTCAGCTCGCCGCAGGGTTCGTCGCGCAGGTACTTGTAGGTGTATTTTTCGACTTCCTGCGAACCGAGGTCTTCAAAAGCGAAAGTGGAACCCATGAACGGCCCCGACTTGTTGCGCGAACTAATGCGTTTGACTTTTTTTAACGCCGGCAGGTAGAGCCATTGGTCATCGGGTTCGAGACCGTGCGAGTAGGTCAGCATCTTGGTGCCCTTGACGTCGGCCGGTTCGTCGAAGATCGACAGGCTCTTATCGCCGTCGCCTTCGACCTCCAGAGTGCGGATACGGATCTGCCGCTTCGAAGTCCGCCCCGACTTGTTTTTCAAGGTCATGACCATGTTCGCCGTGAAATCGGTAAAACCCTGGTCGTAAGCCTTGGCCGCCGTCGCAATCTCGAGGCCCTTTTCTTCGGCGCTCTGCGCGAGTGCGGCAGCCGGCAGCGCAAGGCCAAGCAATAGTAGCGGGAATTTAAGCTTATACATTGGTCTGCTCCTTGCCGCTAAACGCGGCGCTGGATTGTTCTCCGGCCTCGGTTGCGGCGCCAGGACCGCGGTCGAGGGCCATCAACAAAGGCGGTAATAATAGAAAATCGGCGATGATCGCGAACAAGATGGTCACCGCGGTCATGAATGCCATTTGCGAATTCAGCACAAAAGCGGAAAACATCAACACGGTGAAACCCACGATCAGCACGGATGAGGTCGCCACCAACGCGAGGCCGACGGTGTCGAAGGCATAACGCACCGCATCCGGCGCGTCGAGCCCTTTTTCGCGCCGTGCCCGCAAGTACTTGCTGAGGAAGTGCACGGAATCGTCGACGACGATACCGAGCGTCATGCCGGTAACCACCGACAGGGCCAGCCCGACCTGTCCGACTGCGATGCCCCAGGCGCCGAAGGCGAGCGCCGCCGGTATCAGGTTCGGAATCAGGCTGAGCAAACCGATCTTGAACGAACGCAGCGCAACAATCAGGATCATCGAAATCAGTATCAAGGCGACGGTGGTACCAAGCAACATGCTCTTGATGTTGCGCTCGCCGATATGGCTGAACATGAGGGTCGGGCTCGCACCCTCATTATGCATGTTCTCGGGAGTATTGTTGACTAACCACTGCTGCGCGCGCCGTTCCAGCGCGAGTACGGTTTTGGTCGTCATGTTGTGCAACATTACGGTCATGCGCGTCGCCGACTTGTCGATGTTGAGTTGATTATTCAGATCGAGACCGTATGGCAGCGACATTTCGTAGAGCAGCAGGTATTGCGCCGCTAGGTCGCGCTCCGCAGGTAAACGGTACCAGTCCGGGTCGTCGCCGTGCATGCTCTTGTTGAGGCGCTTGAAAGTATCGGCGATTACGTTGACGTGGACGACTTCCGGCTGCGCGCGAAACCAATTGGCGAAGTTCTCGACATGCTGCTGGAAATCGGGGTCGCTGACACCGCCATCGCGATCCGACTCCAGCGAATAGTCGACCAGGTAGAGACCGCTTAGATTCTCGTTGGCGAAATCGGCGTCGCGGCGAAACTCGATGCGTTCGCTGAAGTACTTGACGAAATTGTCGTTGAGTTCGTTTTGCGGAATAAATGCGATCAGCGTCAGGCAGGCGAGGCTCATGCCGACGAGCAGCTTGCCGCGTTTGGCGATGACGAATTCGGCGAACTTCGCCATTATCCGACTGGAGCGGCCGACGGCGAGCTTGTTGCTCCCCGGCAGCAACATCATCGCCGCGGGCAGGAAGGTCACGCTCAGCACGAACGCAATCATGACACCCATGGCGACAATATTACCGAGATCGTGGAACGGTGGCGCATCGGAAAAGTTCATGCTCAGGAAACCGATCGCGGTAGTAATACTCGTCAGGAATATCGGCTGCAAGTTGATGCGGATACTGTCGACCATCGCTTCCTCGCGCGATTCCCCCTTTTGCCGCATCAGCAGGTAATTCATCAGCACGTGCACGCTATCGGCAATCGCCATGGTCGGGATAATCATGATCGCGGAAAAGGATGGCGGCGTCAGTTCGATGCCGAACCAGAATGCCAGGCCCAGCGCACCGATAATCGAGAAAATAATGATGGCGAAAGCGGCGAGTGTACCGGACCAACGCTTGACCCAGAGGTAGAGTATGATCATGAATAGCGCGAGCATGCCCGGGAACAGCGTCGACATATCTTGCTGACTCGCTTCCGGGAATGCCTGGTTCATCATCGAGATTCCGGTCAGCTTAACCTCGATGCCCGGAAACCTTTCGCGGAACTCGGCGCGCAATTCGCGCACGAAGGCAACCACTTGCGGGTTTTCGGTAATTTGATCGATCCCGGGCAATTCGATGGTGATATTAACCCCGGTGGCGTGCGCCTT
>DS021199.1:488529-504205 GCA_001735895.1 Olavius algarvensis Gamma 3 endosymbiont
GTCTTCGACCAGCAATATCGCCCTCGGCCGAGGTATGCTGGTGGTTGGTGAGGGAGTCGACGCGCGTCGAAAACGGGGTTTCCCAGGCGCGCTCGGTCAGCCAGGCTACTGCAGTCAGCGTTTTGGACGTAAACACCTGTCCATCCTCGGGTGCGAGCACGAACATGACGTTGTCATTCTTGGAATAAGTGTCCTGCAGGTTTTCGAATGCCACCAGTTGAGGGTTGTCCTCCCCGAAAAACACGCGGTAGTCGTTAGTAAAGGCAAAATGCTGGAGACCGGACCCCATTGCCATGATCCAGAGAATCGACAGAATTACGGTCTTCCACTTGTGACGCAGGATAAACTCGGCATATTTTTTTACCATTACTGACTCCCTGGTTTGGTTCTGATTAATTGAAGAAGTTGTGTCAGGCCCTGTCCGCACTGCTGCAACATCGCCAGGTTTTGCGACACTTTGGCCGCGCTCAGGCAGCCCTCCATTATGGCTACGATGGTGATTGCCATGGTGTCGGGGTCGACTTCATCGATGATTAAGCCTTCGGCCTTGCTGCGGACTAACACATCGGCGATCGACTGATGCCACTGCGAGTAAATTGCGGTCAGGCGCGTGCGGAAACCTTCATCGATGGGGGCCATTTCCTGGGCCAGCACCGACAGCGGACAACCCAGTTCGATATCGGTCATCGAAAAGCGCTCGCCGGCGTTTCGAATCAATTCGATAAAGCCCCCGATCGGGTCATCGAAATCGGCCAGCGGATGGATAAAACTTTGCTGGATTCGAGCATCGATCACTTCATCGACGACTGCATAGCCGAGCTCGTTCTTGTCACGAAAATGGTGGTAAAGTGCACCCTTGGTAACGCCGGTGCGCTTGAGGATATTGCTCAGGCTGGCCGACTGGAATCCATTGACATGGATTTCCTTGTAGGCCGCAAACAGGATCTTGCCGCGGGTGTCTGGTTCGGTGTCGTCCAGCGGGCGCCACCAGTAAACCTCGTTATCCGTTAAATTATTCATCAGTCGCCCACATACCGGTTGGTATGCTTTATAATACCGACCGGTATGCATGTCAACTGAAGATTTGTAACGCAGGCCTGACTCAGAGTAAAAACTCTGAGTCGATTTTATCTAAAGCGCGACGACAACCCGCGTCAAGCCCGATTTTACTCTGAGTAAGCTTTAGATTTTACTCTGAGTCAGTTTTGTCTAGAGCGCGACGATTACTCGCACTGCGTCGAGGCGCAGCCGCGCGTGTTCCAGCGCGGCCTCGAAGTGATTCAGCTGGTCCCGAAAAAACGCTATCTCGTCATCGCGCACACCGGGGTTGACTTTTTGCAGCGCGATCAAGCGTTCGATTTCGTGTCCCAGCAGATCGCGGCCGTTAGCGCGCGCGGACTCGACCAACCCCGGCACTTGCGTATCGGCAACAAGCTCGGCAAATTCCAGCATCTGCGCGAGTTCGCTTTGCCGAGCCTTGACAACTTTAATCGCGGTATCCCGGTCGACCCGTTGCGACTGACGCGTTTCCGACTCGAGATCGAAGCGCGTCGCATGATCCTGCCCGGATTCGTCGATAACGACCTTGATGCTCGTATTCGGAAAGTAACGTTCATTGTGACTGCGATAATCGTCGCTGAAGTCCATCAGAAAATGGCACTCGGCCAACAGCGTCCCGGCCTTGACGCCCGGATACTGCATTGCGCTTAACGCGGTATTACCGAATTCGCTACTTAGAATCATATCCATCGCATTGCGCACGAAGGGATGCTCCCAGGTCAGGAAATGCAAGTCTTCGTTAGCGAGTGCGGCACTGCGTTCGTAGGTCACGGTCATGCCATCCTCGGGCAAACCGGGCATTTGAGTGAGCATGTTATCTCCCGGCGTAATCACCCATCGATCCTGACCGCGAATTTCGCTGTTCACGCCGTAACTGTCGTAGATACGTTCCATGTAATTGAACAAATCGAATTCGCGCTCGCGCTGCATGGCTTCGTCGATCAGCGCCTCGGCTACGCCGGGCCGACAGGAATTGATCTCGAGCAGCCGATCGCGACCCTGCTGCAGTTCGAGGTCGAGCGCACGGTGTAAATCCCGGCAGCGTTCGATGAAAGCATCCATCGGCAATTCGGGATCGTCGAGATATTGCTGTAACTCCTGCCGGGTGTTGAGCCAGACCTGGTGCCCGGCCGGACAGGTATGCTGGAAGGCGCCGAGCCCCTCGTGATACCAACGGAATAAAACTTGCTGCGCGCTGGCTTGGATATAGGGAACGTGGATTTTGATCACGGCGTTCTGACCGATCCGATCGAGCCGTCCGATGCGCTGCTCGAGCAAATCCGGGTTTAGCGGTAAATCATATAACACCAGGTGATGCGCAAACTGGAAGTTGCGTCCCTCGCTGCCGATTTCGGAACAGATCAATACCTGGGCGCCATCGTCGGGGTCGGCGAACCAGGCCGCCGCACGATCGCGTTCCACCAGCGTCATGCCCTCGTGGAACAGCGCGGCGCGGATGCCGAATTCCTGCTTCATATCGATAACCAGCTGCTGCGCGCTATCCGATCCCGCCACGATCACCAGCACCTTACGCATCCGGTGGTCGCGTAGAAACTGCCCCAGCCAGGCGCGATACGAATCACCCTCAGGCGGCGGCGCTAGCTCGACGGGATGTACCTCCCGTTCCGGGAAACCCTGCACCACATGCCGTGTATTGCGAAACAGCACACGACCGGTGCCGTGCTGATCCAACAAATCCTCCAACTCCTGCTGTCGCTCCGGCTCTTGTAGCAGGGTTTCGGCCTGCGCCGCGAGTTCCTGGTAGCCGCGTTCGTCTTGCAGGAATCGATTGAGGTCGCTGAAACGATCCGGATCCAGCAGGCGCAGACGCGCGAAATGGCTCTCCTTGCCAAGCTGTTCCGGGGTGGCCGTCAGGAGCAACAGACCGGCCGTATTTTCCGCCAGATTTTCCACCAGTCGATACTCGTCGCTAACGGCTTGCGCCGACCACAGCAGGTGATGCGCCTCGTCGACCACCAGCAAGTCCCATTCTCCGTCGCGCGCCTGCGCCGCCCGTTCGGGATGCCGCACCAGGAAATCGAGACTGCACAACACCAGCTGTTCCGCATGAAACGGATTCTCCGCATCATCCGCTGGCGCCGCATCGGTTTCGGGATCCGCAAAGCGGGCGCTATCGAAGATACTGAACAGCAGGTTGAAACGGCGCAGCATTTCCACCAACCACTGGTGCACCAGCGATTCCGGCACTACGATCAACACCCGGCGCGCGCGTTCGAGTAACAGCTGCTGATGCAGTATCAATCCCGCTTCGATGGTTTTGCCGAGACCGACTTCATCGGCCAGCAACACCCGCGGCGCATAGCGGCGCGACACTTCGTGCGCGATATACAACTGGTGAGCAATCAGACTGGTGCGGCTTCCGGCCAGGCCGAACACGGCTGACTGCTGCAGGCGGTTGGCGATTTCCCGCGTCTTGCAACGCAGGCTAAACCATTTATTACGATCGATTTGCGCATTGAGCAGCCTTTCCGCGGGCTGGTTGAGTTGCAGGAAATTACTCAAGCGGCCTTCCGGCAGGTCGAACGCGTTGCCGTGCTCATCCTCGCAGCGATACACAATCAGGCCGTCGGCCTCGGTTATCTGCAGCACCTGCAAAATTTCGCCGCTCTGTTTTTCGACCCAATCCCCCTCGCGGAAGCGCACCCGGGTGAGGGGCGCATCGGCGCGCGCGTAGATGCGCGTTTCCCCGGTGGCGGGGAAAACGATACTGACGGTACGGTGCTCGATCTCTATCACCATACCCAGTCCGAGGTGAAGTTCGGCGGCGCTGATCCAGCGCTGGCCGATAACAAAGTGCTGCATGTCGATAACCGCCAAAATTTTTCGGCGCGATTATAACAGGCGGGCGCGCCATTCCCAGCATGCATCATCGTGGGTTTGCCAGCGGCGGCGCCGGCAAATCTGCGCCGCTCCAGGCGAGGCTTGCAGTTGCCGGCCAACTTGCACAGAATGCGCAAATGCTAAAACCCGATGCCAGAGGTTATTTTATCACCGGTTCCGATACCGATGTCGGCAAGACGTATATCGCCTGCCAGATTGTCAGTCAACTGCGCGCTGCAGGTATTGTCGTCGAAACCCGCAAACCCGCCGAGTCGGGCTGCCGGCCGGGTGCCGGCGATGATTTGCTGACCCACGACGCGGCCGCGCTGCGGCAGGCGAACGGCGCGCGCGAATCGATCGAGCAGATCGCGCCTTATCGGTTTCGCGCTGCGCTGGCGCCGCATCGAGCGGCGCGCCTGGAGGGACGATCGGTGCACATGCAGGACTTGATCGACGCCTGCACCCGCGACCGTGCCGATTGCTGCCTGATCGTCGAAGGCGCCGGCGGATTTTACTCGCCGCTGGCGGAAAACGGATTGAACGCCGACCTCGCCGAAGCGCTGCAACTCGCGGTGATTATCGTGGTCTATGACCGTATCGGTGCGGTCAACCAGGCATTGATGACCCTGCAGACGGTGACGAGTCGGCATCTGCGAGTGGCCGCCATCATCCTCAATCAGGTATCCCCGATGACAGACAATGACATGGACAACGCCGCCGACCTGCAAGTCTATTGCGAGCTGCCGATAATCCGTTGTAAGCATGACGCTCGGCTGCCGCCAATATTCGGGGCCGAGCATGACTGATGCACGCCTCGACCGCTGGCTTGCACCCTGGGTTTTCGTATTAACCGGTGTTATTTTCAATATTCTGTCGGCCGTGATCACCCATTATTTCATTGGTCTCAACAATGACCGGATCAACCTCATCGACCGCGAGATCCAGCAAAAACAGGTTCTGATCGACAGCCTGTGGCAATCCAAGACCGAAGTCGAACGCAAGAAGGAATTTTTTATCCTGTTGCTGGTGGACAAACCCGCGCATCCCGGCCTAACGGAATCTTACTACCGGGAGTACCTGCAGGAAGTCATGAAAACTAACGGATTACAAGAATTCGAAACCCGCATGCAACAGCATAGCGGCACCGACCTTGAACTATTACTGGACCTGAGCAGCGCGGCGCAACAATCGATTATCGAGTCGATCAACAACAGCTATTTCGAGTCGCTGGAACTACAGGAACAGAAAATGCCGCTGGAAGGCGCTAACTCGCGCCTCTTCAGTATCGCGATCTTTTTGCAGGTAACCGGTTTGATCCTGGTACTGGCGCGGGATTTGCGCAGGCACTGACTCCGATGGGCAAGGGTTATGCGGTAATCCTCACCGGTTACGTCGGCTGGGGGTTGTTCCCTCTCTACTGGTCGCTTAGCCTGCATATTGCACGAAGGCGGTACAAACTTCGGAGAAATAGCATAGTTATCAAAGTATTAAGTCGATTTTTCCAGAAAATGGCCGGTTACAGTTTGTACCTGAACGAAATCAGGAATAATCTGGCTGCCAATCTCGAACGATCCCCCTTGAGCCATAGCTACGGCTATGGCCCGGCGGGCGATCGTCCGACCTTGTTTGCCAGATTTCCCCTGAGTTTCGTTCCCTTCATGCAATATGCAGGCTAGGCGACGAATTTCGGCATATTACCGACTTCGACAATCTTCATCGCGTTGGTACCGCCGCCGGTGCCCATCAAGTCACCCTTGGTGATGATGACCAGGTCGCCTTGCGCGATCGTACCCTGCTTCAGCATCAAGTCGACCGCTTCCTGGTTGGCCTCGGCGTGATTGGTGTGAACCGTGGGGAAATAAACCGGGAATACGCCGCGATAAAGATTAACCTTGCGATTGGTGGATTCATGACGCGACAGCGCGTAAATCGGGATACCCGAGCTGATGCGCGACATCCACAGCGAGGTAGATCCGGATTCGGTGAGTGTTGCGATGGCGCGCACCTTCAAGTGATTGGCGGTATACATGCTCGCCATCGCAATGGCTTCGTCGGCGCGCATAAAGGTATCGTCGATGCGATGCCTGGACTTGATCGCACGGCTGTGTTGTTCCGCATTGAGACAGATATCCGCCATCGACCTGACGGTCTCGCTGGGGTAGGCGCCGCTCGCGGTTTCGGCCGACAGCATGACCGCATCGGTGCCGTCGAGCACCGCATTGGCGACATCGAAAACCTCGGCGCGCGTCGGAATCGGGTTGTCGCGCATCGATTCCATCATCTGGGTTGCGGTAATCACGACGCAATTCAGGTCGCGCGCCTTCCTGATAATTTCTTTCTGCACGGCCGGTAGCTTGGCGTCACCGATTTCGACGCCGAGATCGCCGCGCGCAATCATAATCGCTTCCGAAGCCTCGATTATTTCCTCGAGATTGTCGACCGCCTCCGCGCGTTCGATCTTCGCCACCAGCCCGGCCGAGCTGCCCTCGGCTTCGAGCAGTTTGCGCGCCTGAATCATGTCCGCCGCATTTCTCGGGAAAGAGACCGCGAGATAATCGACATCGATCATGGCCGCGGTTTTCAAGTCCGCGCGATCCTTGTCGGTTAGCACTTGCGCGGTCAGGCCGCCGCCCTTGAGATTGATTCCCTTGTTGTCCGAAAGCAGGCCGCCCACCTGAACCGTGCAGTTAATCAGCGGCCCGTCGACCGTATCCACCCGCAACACGATGCGGCCGTCGTCGAGCACCAGGACATCCTCGCTTTTAACATCCTGCGGCAGCTTTTTGTAGGTCAAGCCGACCTGCTCGCGGTCGCCTGCGCCGTCCGGACAATCGGCGTTGAGACAAAAGCGATCGCCGATCGCCAGTTCGACCGCACCATTTTTGAATTTTTCGAGCCGGATCTTGGGACCCTGCAGATCGGCGAGGATCGCCAGAAAGCGATCGTTTTCGCGCGCGATGCGACGAATCTTTTCGGCACGCGCCTGGTGCTCCTGCGCGGTGCCGTGGGAAAAGTTGAGGCGCACCACATCGACCCCGGTCTTGATCAGGCTGTCGATGGCTGCATCCGATTCGGTCGCCGGCCCGAGGGTGGCGACAATTTTCGTTCTACGTGGAACCGCTCTCATAGTCTGAGTACCTTTGTTCCAGCATCGCTACCGCTGGTAGTTTTTTACCTTCCAGGAACTCGAGAAAAGCTCCACCGCCGGTGGATATATACGAAACCTGTTGCGCAATGCCGTATTTGTCGACAGCGGCCAGTGTATCACCACCGCCGGCTATCGAGAACGCCGGCGAAGCCGCAATTGCCTGCGACAGCGTCTTGGTGCCCTCACCGAATTGATCGAATTCGAACACGCCCACCGGCCCGTTCCATACGATAGTCGCTGCCTGTTGCAGTATGGTTGCAAACTGCGCCGCAGTTTGCGGACCGATATCGAATATCATGTCGTCGTCTTCGACCTCGGACACCGCTTTCACGGTGGCGCGCGCAGACTCGGAAAATTCTTTGCCGCAAACGACATCGGTCGGGATCGGAATTTCGCCACCCTTGGCGCGGGCCTGCTCCACCAGCCGCTGCGCCTCGGTGATCAAATCTGTTTCAACCAGCGATTTGCCGACCTTATAACCCGCCGCCGCGATAAAGGTGTTGGCGATACCGCCGCCCGGAATGAGTTGGTCGACGATACCGGACAGGGATTCGAGCACAGTCAGTTTAGTCGACACCTTGGAGCCGCCGACGATGGCGACCACGGGGCTGCGCGGCCGATTCAAAGCCCGGCCGAGCGCATCGAGCTCGCCCGCCAGCAGCGGCCCGGCGCAGGCAAGCGGCGCATAATGCCCCGCGCCATGCGTCGAAGCCTGGGCGCGATGTGCGGTGCCGAAGGCATCCATCGCATAGATATCGCACAACGCGGCGTACTGCCGCGAGAGGCCTTCGTCGTTCGCCTTTTCACCCGGATTGAAGCGCACGTTCTCGAGCAGCACCACATCACCGTCATTCATCGCCGGCGCCTGCTCGAGGTAATCGCTGACCAGCGGCACCCCCTGGCCCAGCGCCCGAGCGAGATAGTCGGCCACCGGCTGCAGTGAAAACTGCGCTTCCGCCTTACCCTCTTCGGGGCGGCCCAGATGCGACATGATCATCAATTGCGCACCGGCATCGATACAGTGGCGAATCGCCGGCAGCGACGCCTTGATCCGCTGATCGCTGGCGACGACGCCGTCCTTTACCGGGACGTTCAGATCCTGGCGGATCAATACCCGTTTGCCGACCAGGTCCAGGTCGGTCAATTTCAAGATTGGCATAGCTAACCCTTGCTAGGCTGCAATAACGCGCGCCATCTCGACGACTTTGCAGGAATAGCCCCATTCGTTGTCGTACCAGGAAATCAACTTGACGAAGGTATCGTCCATCTGGATTCCGGCTTCGGCGTCAAAGGTCGAGGTGCAAGCTTCGCCGCGAAAGTCGGTCGATACCACCTTGTCTTCGGTATAGGCGAGCACGCCCTTCATCGCACCTTCCGCAGCCGTTTTCATCGCGGCGCATATGTCTTCGTAGCTGGCTTCTTTTTCGAGCTCGACAGTCAGATCAACCACCGATACATCGGAAGTCGGCACGCGAAACGCCATGCCGGTCAGTTTGCCGTTGAGACTCGGCAATACCTTGCCGACCGCCTTGGCGGCGCCGGTGGATGACGGGATTATATTTTCCAGGATGCCGCGGCCGCCGCGCCAATCCTTCATCGACGGACCGTCGACGGTTTTCTGCGTCGCGGTAGCGGCGTGCACGGTCGTCATCAGGCCGCGCTTGAGGCCGAAGTTATCGTCGATAACCTTGGCGATCGGCGCCAGGCAGTTGGTGGTGCAGGAAGCGTTGGAAATAATCGCCTCGCCGGCATAGCTAGCGTCATTGACGCCGTAGACGAACATCGGCGTATCGTCTTTCGACGGCGCCGACATGATCACTTTTTTGGCGCCCGCGTCGATATGTTTTTGTGCGGTTTCCTTGGTCAGGAACAAACCGGTTGATTCGATGACAATATCGACATCGAGATCGCCCCACTTCAATTCGGCGGGATCGCGTTCGGCGGTAAGGCGGATATTTTTGCCGTTGACGACCAGGGTATCGCCCTCGATCGCGACGTCGCCCTTGAACTTACCGTGTACCGAATCGTGCTTGAGCATGTAGGCGAGATACTCGGGATCGAGTAAGTCGTTAATACCGACGACTTCGACGTCGCCGAAGTCCTGTGCGGCGCGAAACACCATGCGCCCAATGCGGCCGAAGCCGTTAATACCGACTCGAATAGTCATATGAAATTCTCCCGTGAGTTAAATGATTAATCCAATCCTAAAAGACCCTTGACCGCTTCCACCACCTTGCCGACGGTGAAACCGAAATATGCAAATAATTCTTTAGCCGGCGCCGACTCGCCAAAGGTATCGATGCCGATGACGATACCGTCGGAGCCGACATACTTGTACCAACCGGCGGTGACCGCGGCTTCGATCGCGATGCGGGCGCTGACGCCCGGCGGCAGCACCTCGTCCCGGTATTCCTGCGGCTGCCGGTCGAATACCGAGGTGCTCGGCATGGAGACCAGGCGAATGTTTTGATTGTTGAGTGCATCCGACTCGCAGGCGGCCATTGCCAGCTCCACTTCGGAACCGGTGGCGATAATGATGACATCGGGTATGCCGTCGCAATCACGCAGGATATATCCGCCGCGGGCAATATTTTCAATTTGCTCCGGGCTGCGCGGCTGATGCTTCAAGCCCTGGCGCGAGAATACCAGGCAGCTGGGCCCGTCGCGATGCTCGATGGCGGCCTTCCAGCAAACCGCGGTTTCGACCGTGTCGCAAGGACGCCACACCAGCATGTTGGGTATCATGCGCAGCGTCGGAATCTGCTCCACCGCCTGGTGAGTCGGCCCGTCTTCGCCGAGCCCTATCGAGTCGTGGGTATAGACGAAAATACTTTGAATTTTCATCAACGCGGCCATGCGCAACGCATTACGCGCGTATTCGGAAAACACCAGGAAGGTCGCGCCAAAGGGTATAAATCCGCTGTGCAACACGATGCCGTTCAGCATTGCAGACATGCCGAATTCGCGCACGCCGTAGTTGATGTAATTGGCGTCCGGCGAATCGGCGCGCATGGGTTTGTAGCCGGACCACTCGGTCCCGTTGGAACCACCCAGATCCGCGGAGCCGCCGAACAACTCCGGCAACAGCGGCGAATAGGCTTCGATTGCCGCCAGCGAAGCCTGGCGTGTGGCCTTGGTTTCCGCGGCTGCATCGACCTCGGCGATAAACGCCTGCGCCGCGTCTTCCCAGTTTTCCGGTAATTCGCGTCCGATGCGGCGCTCGAATTCAACCGCCAGCTCGGGGTGTTCCGCCTGGTAACCGGCAAACTTTTGCTGCCAGCTGTCTTCCTGGGCCTGGCCCTTGTCGCGGTGATCCCAGCCTTTATAAACTTCCTCGGGCACCACGAAAGCATCGTGTTCCCAATTCAACTCGATTCGCGCCAACGCCACCTCGTCCTCTCCCAGCGGAGCGCCGTGACAGGCGTGCCCGCCGGCTTTGTTGGGGGCGCCGAAACCGATGATGGTTTTGCAACAGATCAACGAAGGCCTCGCGGTTATCGCGCGGGCGGCTTCGATCGCAATCTTTATTTCATCAGGATTATGCCCGTCAACCTCGATCACGTGCCAACCGTAAGCCTCGAAGCGCTTGGGCGTATCATCGAGGAACCAGCCTTCCACCTTGCCGTCGATCGAGATGCCGTTATCGTCCCAAAACGCAATCAGCTTGCCGAGGCCGAGGGTACCCGCGAGCGAACAGGCTTCATGCGAGATACCTTCCATCATGCAGCCATCACCCATGAAAACATAGGTAAAGTGATCGACGATATTAAAGTCGTCGCGATTGAACTCCGCGGCGAGCGCTCGTTCGGCGATGGCCATACCGACGGCGTTGCTTATGCCCTGCCCCAGTGGCCCGGTAGTGGTCTCTATACCCGGTGCGTAGCCGTGTTCGGGATGCCCGGGGGTCTTCGAATGCAGCTGACGGAAATTCTTTAAGTCTTCGATAGTGACTTCGTAGCCGCTCAGGTGCAGCAGCGCGTAAGGCAGCATCGAACCATGCCCGTTCGACATTACGAAACGATCGCGATCGCTCCAATCCGGGTTTGCCGGATTGTGGCGCATGAAGTCGTTGTAGAGCACTTCTGCGATATCGGCCATTCCCATCGGCGCCCCTGGATGGCCGGAATTGGCCTTTTGCACGGCGTCCATGGCGAGCGCCCGAATCGCGTTGGCAAGCGTTTTACGAGATGACATTGATCCCCCCCGAAACCGAAGTTTTTAACATAAATCTTTGATTAATAGTGACTATTTCTGGCTACACATGTTCAACTACCGGTCCGGCCGGTAATCCACTTTCACCCCTACAGCTGCGCGCTCGGCAGGGCGCGCTATTCTCTCGTAAATGCAAATTGACGGCAACTTATAATATCCGACCCGGGCGGGTAGTATTTATGCGGCGCTAACAAACAATGCTGTTATTTTAGGCAGGCTTACCTATAATGCGCTTTTTTTAATATCGATGGGCGAGGCAATGTCGGATTCATTCATATTCACTTCCGAATCGGTGTCGGGGGGCCATCCGGATAAACTGGCGGATCAGATTTCCGATGCGGTTCTGGATGCGCTGCTGGAACAGGATTCCCGCTCCAGGGTGGCCTGCGAAACCCTGGTCAAGACCGGCATGGTGCTACTGGCAGGCGAAATCACCTCCAACGCCGATGTCGATATCGAATCGCTGGTGCGCAAAACCGTTTGCGAGATCGGCTATGACAATCCCGAATGCGGCTTCGACGGCAAAACCTGCGCGGTCCTAACCGGTCTCGGCAAGCAGTCCGGCGACATCGCGATGGGCGTGGATGAGTCGGACGCGCGCGAACAGGGCGCCGGTGATCAGGGTTTGATGTTCGGTTACGCCTGCAGCGACACCGATGTCTTGATGCCCGCGCCTATTACCTACTCGCATCGCCTGGTACGCCGTCAGCATGAAGTGCTGAAGTCGGGCGAGCTCGACTGGCTGCAACCCGACGCCAAGAGTCAGGTGACCCTGCGCTACGAAGACCACAAGCCGGTGGGCATCGAAGCGGTGGTCTTGTCTACCCAGCACAAGGAGTCGGTCAGCCTGAAGGACTTGCGCGAAGCGGTTATCGAAACCATCCTGAAGCCGGTGCTGCCGGAAGAATGGCTGGCGCAGTGCAAAAATGAAAATATTCACGTCAACCCGACCGGCCGCTTCGTAATCGGCGGTCCGGTGGGAGACGCCGGCCTCACCGGCCGTAAGATAATCGTCGACACCTATGGCGGTATGTCGCGCCACGGCGGCGGCGCGTTCTCGGGCAAGGATCCATCCAAGGTCGACAGGTCGGCGGCCTACGCGGCGCGCTACGTGGCCAAGAATGTCGTCGCCGCGGGCATCGCCGAGCGATTCGAGGTGCAGGTTTCCTATGCCATCGGCGTGGCCGAACCTACCTCGATCAGCGTCGACACCTTCGGTACCGGACGCATCGACGATAGCCGCATCATCCAGTTGATTCGCGAACATTTCGACCTGCGGCCGAAGGGGCTGATCGCCATGCTCGATCTGCTCAGGCCGATATATCAACCGACCGCCGCCTATGGCCATTTCGGGCGCGAAGACCTCGATCTGAGCTGGGAACGCACCGACAAGGCCGAGGTTTTAAAAGCGGATGCGGGGCTATAATCGAAAGCCGGCGGGCTGATCCGAATTGACAGCCGTGTGTATATTGATAGACTTATCGGTTCCCTGAATTCGAGGGCCTGTGTGCGAGGAGCGCTGCGACAGCTTAACTGCCAGGCTCGCCCACTGGATCAATGCAACGGCGCTCGTAAATAGTTTGGAGATTATTTATGAGTGCTAACGCCCAAGACGTTATCAAAAACGATTACAAAGTAGCCGACCTCTCACTCGCTGGCTGGGGTCGCAAAGAAATCGCGATCGCCGAAACCGAAATGCCGGGTCTGGTATCGCTGCGCGGCAAATACGGCGCCGAACAACCGCTCAAGGGGGCGCGCATCGCCGGTTCCCTGCATATGACCATTCAGACCGCGGTTTTGATCGAAACCCTGGTCGCGCTCGGCGCCGAAGTGCGTTGGGCTTCCTGTAACATCTTTTCCACCCAGGACCATGCCGCCGCCGCGATCGCAGATTCCGGCGTACCGGTGTTCGCAATCAAGGGCGAGTCGCTCGAGGATTACTGGCAGTACACTCACCGAATCATGGAATGGCAGGATGGCGGCACCCCGAACATGATCCTCGATGACGGCGGCGATGCGACCATGCTGATCAATCTCGGCAGCAAGGCCGAAAAAGATATTTCGGTGCTCGATAACCCGGGTACCGAAGAAGAGGAAATCGCGTTTGCGGCAATTCGCGCCCGCCTCGCCGAATCACTCAACTGGTATTCCAATATTCTGCAGAACATCCAGGGCGTCACCGAAGAAACCACCACCGGCGTCCACCGCCTGTACCAAATGCAGGCTAACGGCGAGCTGCCGTTCCCGGCATTTAATGTCAACGATTCGGTAACCAAGTCGAAATTCGACAATCTCTATGGTTGCCGCGAATCGCTGGTCGACGGGATCAAACGCGCTACCGACGTTATGGTGGCCGGTAAGATCGCCGTGGTATTGGGTTACGGCGACGTCGGTAAGGGTTGCGCACAATCGCTCAAGGGCCTCGGCGCTACCGTCCTGGTTACCGAAATCGATCCCATCTGCGCGCTACAGGCAGCGATGGAAGGTTTCCGCGTGGTGACAATGGACGATGCCTGCAAAGAAGCCGACATCTTCGTCACCGCGACCGGCAATTTCAACGTGATTCGCAAAGACCACATGGAGCAGATGAAGAATCAGTCGATTGTCTGCAATATCGGTCACTTCGACAACGAAATCCAGGTAGCCGAGATGAAGGCCTATGAATGGGAAAATATCAAGCCGCAGGTCGATCACATCATCTTTCCGGACGGCAGACGTATCATTCTGCTGGCCGAGGGACGCCTGGTTAACCTGGGCTGCGCCACCGGCCATCCGAGTTTCGTGATGTCCAATTCTTTCACCAACCAGGTGCTGGCGCAGATGGAGATTTTCTGCAACCCGGGCAAGTACCAAAACGAGGTTTACGTGCTGCCGAAACATCTGGACGAAGAGGTCGCGCGCCTGCATTTGGATAAGATAGGCGCCCATTTGACCGAGCTTTCCAAGGAACAGGCTGACTACATCGGTGTCGAGGTCGAAGGCCCTTACAAACCCGATACTTATCGTTACTAAGTAAACCCGTCTATGCGGATTTCCCGCGTATACATCGATGCCGAGCTTGTCGGCGGGCAAGTCATAGCCCTCGACAAGGCTCAAAGCCATTACCTGAAAAAAGTGCTGCGCCTGAAACACGGCGCGGCCTTTTTTTTGTTTAATGGCCGGGCAGCGGTCGATTTCGAGGCCAGGCTGCTGGTCGATGGCAAGCGGCTCGCAGCCGAAATCGGCGCGGCGCAGGTCTTAACCACCGAAGCGGGCCTCTCCAGCGAAGTGATCCAGGGCCTGGGCCGCCTCGATCGTGTCGACTGGATGATTCAGAAAACCACCGAGCTCGGGGCCAGCAGACTTTCTATCTTCAACGCCGAACACAGCCAGTCGCCGTTGAAACCGGCACAGCTCGAAAAAAAACTCCTGCACTGGCAAGGCGTGGCGATCAGCGCCTGCGAGCAATGCGGTCGCGCAATCATTCCTGAAATCCGGTTCTACGACCGTCTCGAGCAGGCCCTGGAAGCATCGCCCGACGGCCTCAAACTGCTGCTCGATTTTGACGGCGAACCGCTGGCGGCGTCATTACGGCCCGCGCCATCCACGATATCGATTCTGCTCGGGCCAGAAGGGGGATTGAATCCGCGGGAGGTTGACCTTGCCACCGGATTCGGTTTCCAGCCGGTTAGCCTCGGCACGCGCGTACTGCGTTTCGAAACCGCTGCTACCGTGGCGCTAGCGGTCGCTCAGTCGAGCTCTGGTAATTCGGCGCTGTGAGCACCATACTGCGAGTCATCCCCGCATTACGAGTCATCCCCGCATTACGAGTCATCCCCGCGCAAGCGCACTGCTGTCCGGAATAAATCATAATGCCAACTGTGCTTGATGTATTTGGAAATCGGATTTCCATTTTCGTCGTCGTTTAAGTACTTCGAATTCGAGTCTGGGTCGCTGGAATAGAGTCGATTTGAGTTCCGCCAGCCACAGATAAAAACCGCGTCTCGATCCACAAAGTTGCCGGTATAGATCGGCGATGAGATACGTGATCAATGCCACCAGTATCTGGATTTTGACCGCATTCTCGCTTTGACCGAGAAACTTTTTGATTTTCAGGTTCTGCTTGACCCACTTGAACCAGAGTTCGATCGCCCAACGCTGCTTGTACAGCGCTGCAACTTCTTCAACCGGGACCCCCATCAGGTTGGTTACCAGTACCAGCGGGTCCACATGATCCTCTCGATGCACCACTATTCGCCGCAACGGTTTGACGTAGTTGTTTTTCCGGCCGCCGCCAGGCCATTTGTTTTTAAACTCAATGACCTCATCCGACAGTATATCTCCTTCGGTCGAGCGGCTTTTGAGCACCCTGATCGATGCGTTACGCTTTAACCGGGTCACAAAGAAAGCACCCTCCTGGTCGATTTGATGCCACCA
>DS021199.1:504534-576744 GCA_001735895.1 Olavius algarvensis Gamma 3 endosymbiont
CCTGAAATTAAGNTGTTGCTTATGGTTTTATTCGTAAAATCCGGGCACGTCAACACTTTCAAATACACCAACTTAATTTATTCCGGACAGCAGTGCGCGCAAGCGGGGATCTTGCGACAACGATAAGTTAGCTGCCGCTTCGATCCGGATTTGTCGCTGCTCGCTTCGACGGGGACAGACCTGAAGGTCTGTCCCCGGGAGTCCAAACTTTGTCATCGTTTCAATTCTTCGATGCGGCCTTGATTGAATTCGAGTTTGAGGTCGGCACAGATGCGGTCGATGTCAGGAATCACGCGTGCGAGCTGCTCGTCGTCGACGCGGGTTATCAAATAGGGGCTGAGATTCTCGTCACTGCCCGATTCCATGCTCTCGGTCTCGGCGAGATAGGCGCGTGGAATATCCAGCATTTGGATTCCGATATAGGGTAAATCGGGATCTTTCTCCGGATTGTATACGATGGCGATACGCGCACGCGGACTCACCTGGGCGCTACCCACATTGCACATTTCCTCCACCACGACTACCGGCACAAAAACGCCGCACCACAGTACGACGCCGGGAAACCAGTCGCTGGTATCGGACAAGGCCCGCGGCGTCGAGTAACCGATGATTTCAGCCACCGCCGAATTCGGGATCAACAGATTCAGCGAAGTCAGCTGCAACAGCATGCAGCGTACCGAGGTAGCTTTATCACTCATAGATCACGTCACCTGACCAGCGCACTCTGAATATTTTCGATCAGCTCTTCTTCCTGGTACGGTTTACCCATATAGTTGGTAACACCGATCTCCAGGGCGCGATCCCGATGTTTTTCACCGGTGCGCGAAGTGATCATGATGATAGGAATGGCGGAGTAGGTTTCCTCGTTTTGCATATGAGTCGCGAGTTCGAACCCATCCATGCGCGGCATTTCTACATCCAGCAACATGACGTCGGGACGCACATCCTGCAACTGGGCCAGCGCATCGACTCCATCCTTGGCAGTTACCACTTCATAATTGTGCCGTTCGAGTAGTTTGCTGGCGACGCGCCGCATCGTTATCGAGTCATCCACCACCATCACCATATTGCGCGCATCGTCGAGACCTTGATCCTGCTGGTAGTCGGTCTTGACCGCACTGGCGATGCTGTGCCGGATGAGGCCGTTGATGTCGAGAATCAGCACCACGCTGCCGTCCGCGAGGATACTGGCGCCGGCAAGACTCTTGACCTGGCTCAGTTGCTTGCCGAGGGTTTTTACGACGATCTCGCGATTACCGATGATTTCATCGACATGCAGGGCGATCCGGACGTCGCCCGCGCGGCTTAGAATAACCGGCTGCTTGTCGACTTCGCCGCCCGCCCGGAACTGGACTCCGGTATCCACCAGTTTCGCCAGGCTATGCAGCGCAAAACGCTGACCGGCATATTCGAGTTCGGGCTCATCCTGGCGGTAATACTCGAGCATACTTTGGGTGTCCAGCCGGGTAATACCCTCGATATTGATCAGGGGAATGGCGTAGGTTTCTTCGCCGGTGCGAACCAGGATGGCCTGGTTGATCGACAGCGTAAACGGCAGGCGCGCGACAAAAGTAGTACCCTCCGGGTTGGTTTCGATCTGTAGGGTGCCGCCCAGCTGCTTGACTTCGATATCGACCACATCCATGCCCACGCTGCGGCCTGCAAGCTGGGTAACATGATCTGCGGTACTGAAGCCGGGCTCGAGAATATACTGCACCAGGTCGGACTCGCTGACTTGATGGCTTTGTTCCAACAGCCCCAGCTGAACCGCACGACTGCGGACTTTTTCGATATTGACGCCGGCGCCGTCATCGCTCACGCGAATCACAACCTCGGAGCCGTCACGGGTAATATCTACCGCGATCCTGCCGGTTTCCGGCTTACCTTTCTTAACTCGTTCTACCGGGGTTTCAACGCCGTGCGACAGCGCGTTACGGATAATATGTTCAAGCGGTGCGACCATGCGATCGAGCACCTTGTTATCGACTTCATTTTCCTCGCCGGTAATAACCAACTCGGCTTTCTTGCCGAGCTCTTGGCTGCTTTGCCGCACCAGTCGGCGCAGGCGCGATAACAGGCCTGAAAATTTCACCATACGGCTCTTGATCAAACCGTCCTGCAAATCGGTATTGACGCGCGATTGCTGCAACAGCAGGGTTTCCGAATCCTTGACCTGCTCCCCGAGCATGCCCTGCAGGCTGGACAAGTCGTTGGCCGACTCGCTCAGCGAGCGCGACAGTTCCTGAATCAACGTGTAACGATCCATTTCCAACGGATCGAATTCCGAGTGGCCGGGTTCGGCGCGATGACTAAAATGGATTTGCGCATCTGTTTCCGCCTCGAGATTGCGCAACTGGCTCTTGAGGCGCGCAATGGTTTGCCCGAGTTCACCCAGGTGGGAACCGAAACCGGCGACCTTCTGCTCCATGCGCGCACGGTAAATACTGACTTCGCCGGCCGAGCTCACCAGGTTGTCGAGCAGGTCGGAGCGCACCTTGATAACATCCTGGGATGGTCTTTCCGTGCTCGACAGGGGCTCTCCGGGCGAGTTTTCTCGAACGATATCGATGACTTCGCTCTCCGCATCGCTGGCGGTATCTTCGGCTTGCGGCGCGCTCACCTCGCTTTCATTGAGGCGCAGTTTTTTAAGTGTAGCCACCATCGCCGAAGAATCACTCAGGCCTTCGCCCTGCTGTGCTTGAACGACTTGCCGATGCAGTGTATCGAAACAATCCTTGAGCAACTCGATCAGGTTTTCGTTTTTTTCGACCCGCCCATCGATCACCGCGATAAACAGCGACTCCATCTCATGCGACAGATCGCTGATCTCGCTGATTTCCGCCATGCGAGCACCGCCCTTCAGGGTATGCAAATAACGTTGCAGTTCCATCACCGCGCTGTAATCCATGGTTCCGGAATCGTCGCTGCGCTGCTGTTCCCATTCATGCAGCGTATGGTCGCTCATCTCCAGTAATTCATTGGCTTCGTCGATGAAAATTGTCAGCAGTTCATCGTCCTGTTCCGAATCGACTGCTTCGTTCATCATTGTTAGCGTGTCGATGAATTCTCCGCTAGGCTCAGCATCGACAGGGATTTCGACGGTGTGCTCTTCGAAATCCTCCGCCAGCGCCCTGAGACTGATTTCGAGATCCCCGGGAATATCGGGTAGTTGCCGTGTAACGACCAGTTCCTCGGTCATACTATGGATGACGCGCTGCCCTTCTCGATAGAGCGCAACGATTTCGTGATCGAGCGCCGTCTTTTGCGAGATCGCGGATTTCAGAGGCTTCTCCATCAAACCGGCGAGTTCGCCGATGGTTGTGATATCGGCGGTGCGCGAAGCGCCATGATATAGTATGCAGGGCGCGATATACTTCTTCGCTGGGAATCAGTTCCTGTGCCTGTTCGGCCTGATCAAGGGCGGAACTTACTATGCTTAGGTGCTGCTCTACCTCTTGCTGGTAAATTGTCAGTAGCTCCGGATCGAACGACAGGCCGGTTGCGGCGGCCGGCTCTCGGCCCTTGGACACGTCGGCCTCTGCCTCTTCTCCAGGCATTCGGGTCCCTGTCGTACCTGCTAAAGGGTCGGGGGCTTCCTCCTTGTCACGGGCCGGGTTGAGACCGACCGCCGGCGCAGCGGCGCCCTGCAAACCGCCGGACGCCGGATCGACCTGCGACGAGGCGACGCCTGCGTCAGCTTCGAGATCGCTGATTTCGAGCGTCATTCCCGCCGCTTCAGGCGCCGGCGCCTGCACCACTATTTCTTCAACATCGATTGCTTCCGCGGCGGCCTGCTCAGACGCCGCAATCGTCGCACCCGCCTCGAGTTCATCCGGGGCAACAGGGGTATCCGCTACCAATTCTTCAATCTCCGGCTCGATCACCTCGAGGTCCATGATTTCAATTTCGGACTCGGCGCTAGCCGGCATCGCGGGTTCAAGCTGTAGCGACGCGTCGTCATCGAGAAAATCTTCGCCGATGGTTTGAACTACAATTTCCTCCTCGGCGGCCGACTCGAGGTCTACGGCTTCGATTTCCTCCAACTCGATCGCATCATCCTCTGCCGTCGCTGGGGCATGATCATTCGCTTGCGTGTAGCCGGTATCGAGCCCGTCAAACTCAAAATCGTCGACCGCGATATCCTCTGATTCCGAAGCTTCCTGATTTTCACTGGCGCCGGGAATTTGCGGTGGTTGCGCCAGCACCGTGTCATCGAAACTGGAGGCAACGCCAGCGTCGGCCGGTTCGCTTTCCTCTGCGGCCAGCTCCTTGATGGCTTCGAATTCAGCCGGGGCGACTTGCATGGTATCGGGTTCAATTTGCTCCAGCAGCGCCGCGTCCTTTGGATTAGGAGTAATAACCTGTGTGGGTGTAATAACCTCTGTGGGTGCGCTGGCGCCGGGTCCTTCGCGTTCGGTCACCTCAGCATTGGTAATCCGATCGTCGGAAGATTCCGCCGCGTTTTGCCGTTGCGCGTTACCGGTCATCAGCTGTTCAGCCTTAAACTCGGCCAGCGCACGCGCCAGACCTCGCAAATAGTTGATGTCAGCCTGCGGCGCCGTGGAGGTCGTCAACTCGTTTACCAGTTCGGGCAGCGCCTGTGCCGCCTTGCCGACGGCATTGATTATCTGTTTGCTAGGAGGAATGGCCTTGTCGATGAGTCGATTCAGTAACTGTTCGTAATCCCAGGCAAACTCACCGATCTTCATCGCCCCTACCAGGCGCCCGCTACCCTTGATGGTGTGGAATGCACGGCGAATATTCTTTAACGCATTTTCATCTTCGGGGTGTAATAACCAGTCTTGTTGCAAGCGCGCAATATTCTGCGATTCTTCGGCGGCTTCCTCGAGATAAATTTCCAGGATATCGGGATCGCTACCGGATTTGAGGACCTCCGGATTATCGTCTACCGGTTCGACCTTCAGTCGATTTTGGGACGGTTTTTTTTTCGCCGGATCCGCCGCGGGGCGTCCGTCGGCTGAATCCGGGCTAACCGCGGTTTGCGCCGCGGTTGCCTCCTCGAGGCCCGGATCGGTAGTGGCTATCTCATCCGGTTCATTTCCCAGCTCGACGACATCGGCAACGGGCAGTGGTTTTGTGACCTCCGCCGGCGCTTTAGCATCGGGCGCCTTCGGCGCCGCTGCGGGGGTCGATTTGGCGCGGGGCGTGGGGCGCTGCGCGGCAGTCTTTGCCGCAGGCTTGGCCGGTAGGCTCGATAACAGTTCCTCTAGTTGAATGTCGGCGAAATCGAGGATGCCGTTGGCGTCGCTACGGCGTTCGCCGAGCGCCTCGAGGTAATATTCCAGGCTAACAACGACCTGCGACAACGAATCCAGCTTACTGGTATCCAAAAAAGCTTCGATGTCGTGACCCTTTAGATAGGTTAGCAAGCCATCAACCACGGCGACCCCGCGCTGTTCGCCGAGTAACTCCAAGGCCCCTCTGGATTCGCCCATTAAATTGATGCTGAGGTCAATATTTTCGGTGCGGCTAGAATCTTTTATGAACTCCAGAATTGCATTCTTGGTTTTCTGAATATCGTCGAGGGCGGCGGTGACCACCGCGGATAAGACGCTGTCCAGTTCGTAGTCCTGCGACAGGTCGCTTTCCGTTTGCGGCGATGTCGCGCCAAGCGGCTGGCGCTTCTGCATCTGATCTAGCGATTGCTCCACCTGTAACAATTCACCGGCCATCAAAAGCAGCTGCTCTTCTTCGGCAGGCTTGTTACCTTCGAGGATGCCCTTGACGACTTCAATCTGGGCTTCTATCAATTGGCGCTGCGGACCGAGTCCGATCATAGCCAGGGTATCGGAGATGACATGCATTTCCTGCGGTAGGTCCTGCAAGGCGCGAACCTCGCTCAATTCCCCGTTGACATAGACCTCGAGGGTGGATTTGACCGCCTCGATATCGGCTTTCATCGCCTCCGCCACTGTTTTCAACAGAGCCTGATTCGGTCCGGCGATGTTGTTCAGTACTTCGCTACGTGCCGATTCCGAAGGCAGGAACTGCTCCAGTCGATAAGCGGTCTTGATCGCCTGCGCCTTGGGTCCATCGCATTCCGGTTGGGCGACGTAATACAGAAAATTTTTGATCAGCTCGATCGGCTGGCGCTGCAGTAGACCGCGCTCGCCTATAATAAGGATGACCCGAAATAGCGCGTCCACCTTACCCAACAGGTTTTTTATCGATACGCCAAGTTCCAGCTGCTGCCGCGCCACCGATTCGATCAAGGCACCCACTATCCACCATATCCGGGCGATTTGCTCGGAAAAGGAGCGCTCTTCCAGAGTTTCGCATACCTTTTGCAGACGTTTGAGACTCTCGTCGACCGATTGATCCTTGATAATATTCAACAGCGCCAACTGGTACACCGGGCGTAATTTTTTCGTCAGTAGCTTGGATGCCTGATTTTGATCGTTATCGATCGCCTGAATCTCGGCGCCCTCCTGGTGCATCGTCAAATCGGGCAGAAACAGCAGTTTTTCGGAAAACAGATCCTGGTTTCTGACCGCGCGTATATCGTTCAATAATGGCAGAATCGCAATCGGAATATCGCGATGCCCGGACTGGATATGTTCGAGGTAATCGGGCAACTGCAGTACCGCACGCAGCATGACTTCCAACGCCTTTTCGCCCTGCTCCTGCTTATTCTCGATGATGAAATCAACCAGCGCCACCATTTCCTCGGTCAACATCGCGGCGCCGTATTGCTCGATCATTAGCAACACGCCCTGAACAACGCCCAGCCGTTCCTGAACCCGTTCCAGCAGCGCCTCGTCTTCCTCTTCGACAAAAAGTTTGAGATCGGTATCGATCTCGGACAGGTTGTCATCGATGGATTTCTTAACCCACCCAAGCGCGCTGTGTTTGATCGAGGTTTCCTGAGGAGTCATCGAATATCCTATTATTCCGCCGCCTCGGTATTCAGACCTAGCGCGGCCAAATCCTCGGGTTCCTGCATCATGGTGCTATCAGCCGAACCGATACCCGGCAGCTTGAAGCCCGCCACCGAGGTCTGCATTTCTTTTACCATGTCCGATAGATCGCCGATAGCCGGGGAAGCGTGCTCCGAACTTTTAGAGGTTTTGGCGGTGATTTCCTGAATTACGTCCATGGACTCGGTGATTTGCACGCTTTCCTGCGCCTGGTCACGGGTGGCGTCCGAAATTTCAAGAATACGCTGCGCCAGGTTCATCGACACTTGCTCGATGCGATCGAGCGCGCTACCCGCGTTTTCGGTTAACTTGGCGCCCTTGACTACGTTCGCGGTGCTCTGCTCCATCGAAACCGAAGCTTCGTTGGTATCCGCCTGGATGGTCTTGACCAGCGCTTCTATCTGCTTGGTCGCGTCACCGGTTCTTTCCGCAAGTCGCTGTACCTCATCGGCGACTACTGCGAAACCACGGCCGGCCTCGCCCGCCATCGACGCCTGAATCGCGGCATTGAGGGCCAAAATATTGGTTTGATCGGAAATCTCCGTAATCAGGTTAACGATATCGCCGATTTCCTGGGACGATTCTCCCAGACGCTTGATCCGCTTCGAGGTTTCCTGGATCTGTTCGCGAATGGTTTCCATGCCATTGATGGTCTGACGCACCGTTTCACCGCCCTTGTGCGCAATGCTGACCGATTTGCGCGCCACCTCGGCCGAGTCGGAGGCACGTTCGGAGACCTTTGACATCGACTTGGAGATTTCGGTTACGGCGCCGCTGGCTTCGGATATCTGGCGCGCCTGGGCGTCACTGGCCTCGGCCAGCTCGCCGGTCAGGTTCTGGGTTTTGCGTACCGCGCCACGAACCTGATTCGCGGTGTTGTTTATGGTGCCGACGAGATCGCGCAACGCATCGATGGAGTAATTAACCGAGTCGGCGATCGCCCCGGTAATATCTTCCGTTACCGTGGTGTGGGTCGACAAATCGCCGTCCGCCAGGTTGGTCATTTCATCGAGCAGGCGCAGGATCGCGCGCTGGTTCTTTTCGTTCTGCTCCTGGGATTCCGCCAGACTTTTCTTCGATTCGTTCGAAATGAGAAAGATCAGCCAAAACAATAACAGCAGCGCAACAAACCCGAGAACGTAACCGATCAGGTTATTAACTTTTGCCTCGGCATCGTTGCGCTCGATTGCCTCGATCAGTTCGCCGGCCGCGGAAAGCATTAACGGACTGCGTTGATCGATATTCAAGGCTGCTTCGTGAACCTTGAAAATCTGCGCGGAATTATCGAGAATCTCACGCACGTTTTTGCGCACCACCGAGTAAAGATCGGCAAACTGCAGCAGGTTACCGATCACGTTGGCGCCGGTAAACTTGGCAATTCCAAGCTTGGCATTACCTTCAAGCATGGCCAACAATTGCTGTTCAAGTTGAGCGGCATCGGTAGCGAAACGGTCCGCCACTGCCATAACCAGTTCACCATCGGTCAGAATCTGGTTGAGACTGTGCTCGATACTGCGGATTAGAATTACCTGGCGCGCCGCGACCGCAATATTTTTTCGTGGCGCGTTGGTGGCCACCAGATTATCGACTACGCCGTCGGAGAGTGAAATCAATTGCGGCAACGATTCGTTGATTTGCGTGACAAAGTTACTGACCGTGGAAATCGAATTCTTGGCGGCGACTACCGTCGCGATATCCTTGTCATAGTCGTCCCAGACTACCTTCATGTTCGAAAACTCGAACGAAAAATGCGCCGGCAGGGCGGGCAGATTCTGTTCCTGGGCGCCCTTGTCGTATTTGTCCAGATTGGCCTGAAATCGATTTTGATTGAAAGCCAGCCTTTCGAAAGCCTTGTCCTGTCCGGCGGCGGCCTCCAATGCGTTAACCGCGATCTGTTGCGAAATGACCTGCAGCTCCGCGGCGATCGCCGTATAGAGTTTATTTTTGCGCGCCTCTCCGGATTCGATGATGAATAGCACCACCATTGCCACCACTACAATGACCAGCAATATGCCGACCAAGACGGCCTTCTTGTTGATGCCACCACCCTGGGTCGCAGGTGAACTCGCGCCCGAGGCCTGGCCCGAAAACCGACTCTTGATTTTATCTAGTACTGCCATTGGCTCCTCAATGTATACGCGCTGTCATTTAAATCACCCTCAAGAACTGCTCGGCGTTGGCCAGTCTTTCGACACTGAAAACATTCCAGCTTCGCACCTGATCGGCAAAGGCGCCGGCCAGATAATCCCCCACCGAACCCAGGCCCTCCTGATTCAGTTTTTGATGCTCATCGAGTTTAAAGCGTCGCAAGCCGTAAACTTCATCCACCAGCAAACCGGCAACGATACCGAGTTTATTGATGATCAATATCCGGCTTTCCTTGCGCATACTGGTGGACTTGCCGTACAGGAATCCATTCATATCCAGTACCGGCATCAGGTTGCCGCGAATATTTGCCAATCCTTTGACCCAGGGTGCGACACCCGGCACGCGGATGGTTTCGGGCGGCGGCAAAATTTCACTAACGTCGTCCATTTTTGCGATCAACGGAATTTCATTAATCGCGAAGCCGATACCGATCCAGTCATCGACCACCGCCTTGGCCACCGGCAATCCGCTGGAGTTGCGGCGAAAGCGGGCATCCAGTTTGTTCAGTATTTCAAAAGGCGATGTAATGGGCATTGCTAATCAGTAACTCAGTCTTTCGGGTCGACGTTGGCACCGAGCACCCGGTTTATGCGCTGGATCAAATCGCGCTCGTCCGTGGGTTTTACGATATAGTCTTTAGCGCCTTGGCGCATACCCCAGATCTTGTCGGTTTCCTGATCCTTGGTGGTAATAATGATCACCGGTATCGACGCGGTCGCCGGATTCCGGCTCAAATCACGCGTCGCCTGGAAACCGTTTTTCCCCGGCATTACTACATCCATCAAAATGCAATCGGGTTTGATTTCAATCGCCTTTTCGATGCCCTCTTCACCGTTCTTGGCAACCGAAACCTCGATATCGTTGTTCTTCAGCATGCTTTTGAATACATGCACCTCGGTTGGCGAGTCATCAATAATTAATATATGCGTCATTCGGGAACTACCTCTGCTTCCATTTACCGTAACCGCCTAACCGACATGCGTGGTAATCGCATTAATTAGGTCTTCTTTTGAAAAGGGCTTGGTCAAATATTTTTCGGAACCCACGATACGCCCGCGCGCCCTGTCGAAAATACTATCCTTGCTGGAAAGCATAATGACCGGCGTTGCCTTGAAAGTTTGATTATTCTTAATCAAGGCGCAGGTCTGGTAACCATCCAGCCTCGGCATCATGATGTCGACAAAAATAATATCCGGTTTGTGTTCGGTAATTTTAGCCAAAGCTTCGAAACCGTCGATCGCAGTCACGACTTCACAACCAACTTTTTTTAACAAGGTTTCAGCGCTGCGCCGGATGGTCTTGCTGTCGTCAATTACCATTACTTTGACGTTCAGGTTGACCAATTCCTGCGCTCCATCTGCTATCTGAGACTCGGTGTTCACGTAACCCCCAGGGATTATTAGCGGGTATCCCCCACTATACTACGACATGATTATAGGTATACTTTCAAGTTAAACCAGTAATTTAAGGAACCTCTGCAAAAGGCATGCTAAGGGGATAAAATTGGCGGGACAAGAATTTCGAGCCTGATCCATGACGAAGCAGCCCAGTTTTTCCGACCTCGAGTACGCCAACAAGAAGAAAACGACACGACGAGAGCGGTTTCTGCAGGAAATGGATTCCATCGTTCCCTGGAGCGTATTGGTAAAGCCGATCAAACGAGTATATCCGAAGGGACATACGGGTCGTCCACCCGTGCCCCTGGAATCGATGCTGCGAATTTACTTTCTTCAGCAGTGGTATGGTCTGAGTGATCCGGCTGCGGAAGACAGCCTGTATGACACCGAGTCGATGCGCCGCTTTGTTGGTGTCGATCTGGATTCGATACCGGATGAAAGCACCATTCTTCGATTTCGCCATCGCCTGGAAAAGAAAGGTCTGACGGCAAAGCTGTTCCAGAAAGTCGAAGGCTATCTGAATGAGCATGGATTGATCGTCAATGAAGGGACGATAGTCGATGCCACGATCATCGGCGCATCGGGCTCAACCAAGAACAAGGACAAGAAGCGCGATCCTGAAATGAAGCCCACCCGCAAGGGTAACCAGTGGTACTTTGGTATGAAGGCCCATGTGGGCACAGACACGAATGGCCGTGTTCATAGCGTGGTCGTCACTGATGCTTCGGTTCACGATTCGCAAATGATGGAAGAGCTGGTCCACGGCGAAGAGCAAACGGTTTATGGTGACAAGGCTTATGCGGATGCTGGCAAGCAAGCGAAATTCGAAGAATCGGGCGTGGAATGGCGGGTGAACCGCAAAGGCAGTAACCGCCGAAAACTGAATATTGCCGATCGGTCATTCAATCGGAAAAACAATCGCACGCGAGCCAGGGGCGAGCACGCATTTCGAATCGTTAAGGATCTCTGGGGTTATAGCAAAGTCCGCTATCGTGGCATCGAGAAAAATGCCGCTCAGGTGTTCACCCTTTTCGCACTGGCAAATCTGTACCTTTGCCGACGAGAGCTATAGGCGCTACCGGGTTAGTGCGCCTGGAATATGGGGATCAGGCTGAAAAAAGAAACAAGAACAAGAAAACCAACGAAAAATCGGACAAATCAGACTTGAAAACTGGAACCTGCTATTGCAGTCGTGAAATTTGGACGTTTTTCAGAGGTTCCTTAATTAAACTACATGATGTGAATTCTAAGACCAGAATCGAGTCTATACTGACAAAATCCTGAAAAACCCTACCCATCAAAAGTAGTTCAAAAAACCGGGTTTAACAAGCTGAAGCTGACGCGCGCGACGCGCGCAGAATAAAGGATTATTTGATGTTTTTGGCGGGATTAATTGAGTAAACTTCAAAGCATCTTAATCAGCCCCCCAAAAATTAGCCTTATGCCCACTAAACGCAGGCTCGGAATCGTGATGGACCCGATCGAAGCCATCAAACCCTGGAAGGATTCGAGCCTGGCCATGATGCTGGAAGCACAGGCGCGTGGCTGGCAGATTTACTACTTCCAGTTGGGCGATATTTTCCTCGACCAGGGTCTCGCGATGGGGCAATTCCGCGAACTCAAGCTGCGCGACGACAACGACGACTGGTTCGAAGACGTCGCCGCGGGTCGCTGCCGGCTGGACGAACTGGATGCTATTTTAATGCGCAAGGATCCACCTTTCGACCTCGAATACATCTATTGTACCTACATCCTGCAACAGGCGGAGGAGAACGGCGTGCTGGTAGTCAACCGTCCCGCCAGTCTGCGCGATTGCAATGAAAAGTTATATACCCGCAGCTTTCCCCAGTGTTGCGTCGAAACCCGGGTAAGCCGTAACCCCGAAATTATCAAAGAGTTCGTCAACCAACACGCAGACGTCATCGTCAAGCCGTTGGACGGCATGGGGGGCCAGTCGATTTTTCGGGTTCAGGCGGGTGACCCGAATACCAATGCGATTATCGAAGCCGTTTCCAAGCACGGTCGCTCCCAGACGATGGTGCAGCGTTATATTCCGGAAATCAGCGCGGGCGACAAGCGCATTCTGCTAGTCGACGGCGTGGCCATTCCCTACGCCCTGGCGCGTTTACCCGCCGCGGGAGAAAACCGCGGCAATATCGCGACTGGAGCCAGCACCCGCGGTCAAACCTTGAGCGAACGCGATCAATGGTTATGCGACCAGATCGGTGATGACCTGCGTGCCCGCGGGCTTTTATTTGTCGGCATCGACGTCATCGGTGACTACATCACCGAAATCAACGTGACCAGCCCGACCTGCATCCGCGAACTGGACCGCGAGTTCGGCCTCAACATCAGTGCCGATCTGTTTGCATGCATCGAGCGCCGCATTTCCGCTTAGCCTGCATTATCCGGCTAATACTGGTTGCGAGCGCGCTCTACGGCTGCGAGCGCAACCAGCACTTGGTCGAACAACATTTGCTCGAGTTCGGCACGGTTATCGAAATCACGATGATCACGAACGACTTGCAGCAGGCCGAATCACTGCTGGCCGAAGTCGAGTCGCGTCTGCGCCGCTATCGCGGCCTGTGGCATGCCTGGGAGAACAGCGATCTAACCCGCTTCAACGCCGAACTAGAGCGCAACGGGCAGGCACAGATACCCCCCAGCCTGGCCGCAATGCTGCAATTGAGCCGCGAGTACCACGACGCCAGTGGCGGCCTGTTTAATCCCGCGCTGGGAAAACTAATCGCGGCCTACGGATTTCATGACAGCGCGGTCGACGATGCGGCTATCGCCGCGATCAAACTCGATCTACCCGACATGCGTGATTTAAAAATCGAGGGCAACCTCGCTATCAGCGGCCATCCCGAGCTGCAAATCGATTTGGGTGGAATTGCCAAGGGCTACGCCATCGGTCTCATCGGCGATTTCCTGGACAGCCGAGGGGTCAAAAACTACATCGTCAACGCCGGCGGCGACATGAAAATTGCCGGTAATCGTTTCGGGCGTCCGTGGCGGCTCGGCATTCAGAATCCGTTTGCGCCCGGTGTCGTCGCCAGCCTCGAGCTAAGCGGCAACCACAGCCTGTTCACTTCCGGCAACTATCAACGCCAGTACCGTCGGGGCGCTAGCCTGAGACACCATATAATCGATCCGCGCAGCGGCGAATCGTCGCGCGGACAGAGTTCGGCGACGGTACTCGTCAGCGACCCGGTGCGCGCCGACGTAGCTGCCACGGTTTTCATGATCGATGGGCAACGCAAATCCGCCAATTTAGCACTATCCTTAAGGGTAGATGACTTTCTCATTATCAGCGAGTCACGGGAAATTCTGGCAAGCCGCTCCCTTTTGGAAAAGCTTCAAATAAAAGCGCCATGGCCAATCAGAATTATTAACTAATTCAATGAGTTTTGCTGGTTATCTAGAATTATTCTTGGCACAATAGACACCCAAATGGCACAAGCACAAGCAATCAAGCCGCGCATCACCGCCAGTGATCGACTCGGTTTCACTTTGTTTCTGGCAATGTCGCTGCATGCGATTGTAGTGCTCGGGGTTGGTTTCACTCCAAGCCAACGCAATAATGCGGAACCGCTGCCGAGCCTGGATATCATTCTGGCTAATTCAAAGACCTTTGATACCGTCGAAAATCCGGATTTTCTGGCGCAGGAAAACCAGGCGGGCGGCGGCAACGCCGATGATAAAGCCCGCCCCAGCGCACCCGTATCAGCCGCGACTCCGCTAAATCAGAAAGGTTTGACGGAACGCGATCAGGTCGAAATGCGCAGGCAACAGTTGGCCATCAGCAACCTTTATTACCTGACCCAAAGCGAATCGGATACCCGTATCCGGCAGCAACAGCAGCAGCGCGCGCAGGATTCGAACAGCAAACAAGCGAGCCAGGTGGAGCAGCGCGCGAGCAAGATCGCCCGGCTGCAGGCGGAAATCAGGCAGATGACGATCGATTATGCCAAGCGCCCGAAGACCATTACCCTGACCGCCAGTACCCGCAAAGCGATCGAAGCCAGCTACTTGGCCAGCTGGGTACAGAAAATCGAGCACACCGGCAATCTCAATTACCCGCGGGAAGCCAGAACCAACAACCTGGCAGGGCGCCTGCGCATGAGTGTGCGCCTAAACGCCGCCGGCGAGGTGCTCGACATGCAAATCACTGCTTCCTCCGGAACTTCGGTACTCGATGAAGCCGCGCGGCGCATTCTGCATATGGCGCAGCCGTTCGCACCCTTTTCCGAGGAGTTAAAGGAACGCGCCGATCAAATTGTCATAATCAGGACCTGGGACTTCAAAAGCAATCGCTTTAAAACCCAAAGCGGAGTAAGCTAAGGTTTAGTGATGATCCAGCAAACAGCCAGTCTGGTCGACAAATGCCTGATTGCAACACCGGCAATCAAGGATCCGATTTTTGCCTCCAGCCTCGTCTATATGTGCGAACACAGTGAGCACGGCAGCATGGGCTTGGTTGTCAACCACGAAACTTCACAAATACTGGCAGATATCTTCAGTCAACTGAATATCCGCTGCGACGACGAATCAATTAAATCTCAACCGGTGTATATCGGTGGGCCGGTGCAACTTGAGCAGGGTTTTGTCCTGCATTCCGCCCCCGGCGCCTGGCAAAATAGCGTCGAGGTTTCCGACGGCGTCAACCTGACCAGCTCGGTCGATATCCTGCAGGCAATAGCCGACGGCCAGGGGCCCGAGGATTACCTCGTCATCCTCGGATTTTCAGGTTGGGCCTCGGGCCAACTCGAATCGGAATTGCAGCAGAATTCCTGGTTAACTTCAGCCTGTAACCCCGATTTACTGTTTCACGAAAAACCTGAAGATAAATGGCAGGTTGCCTTCGATTCACTCGGCTTTGATCTGAGCTCGCTCTCCCCAGTCAGCGGCAACGCCTGAATTACCGGCGAATGGCTGAACCGATTAAGACGGTTATCGGTTTCGATTTTGGAACCCACTGGACCGGTGTCGCGATCGGGCAGACGCTAACCCGGCAAGCCAGTCCGCTAAACGCACTCAAAAGCAAGGATTGGAAAGGAATCGAACGCCTACTGCAGCAATGGCAGCCTCAGATACTAATCGTCGGCCTACCGTTGAGCATGAGGGGCGAACACCAGGAAATGAGCAAACGCGCCGCACGCTTCGGGCGCCAACTCGAAGGGCGATTCGGCATCAAGGCGGTTCTGGTTGACGAGCGCCTGACCACGCGTGAAGCTTACCAGTTAGCGATCGAGAACCGACGCAAAAAGTCGAAAACCGAAATCGACAGCCTCGCCGCCGCCCTGATCACCGAATCCTGGCTGCGAGATTTCGACCAGGACGACTATTATTAACCCGTCGATAATACTATGTCGCCGGGTTAATAGTAACCGGCGCCGGTCCGTGCGGCGGCCCGCATCCGGTTTATGCCGCGAATAAGCCCGATCGCCGTGAAATACTGTTTTCAGATTAAATTTATGCTATAAAGCGACCGCACAAACCAGTGGAGTTTAAGTGTCCCTACCTTCAGTCGAATCACTGATCGAAAAGCTAAGCCAGGCACTGACTCCTTATTTTTCTTCCCCCGCTGCGCAGCCCATCATCGTCGGCATCGAAACCGGCGGCGCCTGGATTGCCGCGCAGCTGCACCAGCGCATCGCACCCGATACTGAGCTGGGGCGACTTAACATCTCGTTTTACCGCGACGATTTCACCCGCAGCGGTTTGCATCCGACGGTCAAACCATCAAGCCTACCGACCGAAATTGACGACAAGACCATTATTCTGGTTGACGACGTTTTACATTCGGGTCGCACCGTGCGCGCCGCAATGAATGAGATATTTGACTACGGACGGCCGAAAAGAATCATCCTGGCTATTTTGATCGATCGCGGCGAACGCGAAATCCCGATTCAGGCCGATATCGTCGGCGCTACCACCGAACTCGATTCCAGCAGCCATATAAAATTAGAAGGCCCGGATCCGCTGCGCCTGGTCATCAAGACGCTCGACAATCATGCCCAGTAACACCGATCTCCAACTCGATGAAAACGGCAGGTTGCGACATTTTCTTAGCATCGAGGGTCTGGATCGAGCGATGCTTACCGAAATTCTCGATACCGCACAGTCGTTTACCTCGGTCGCCGATCGAACCATCAAAAAGGTTCCGATCCTGCGCGGCATCACCGTCGCCAACCTTTTTTTCGAAGCGAGTACCCGCACCCGCTCCACTTTCGAACTGGCCGAACAGCGTCTGTCGGCGGACATACTTAGCCTGAACGTCGACACCTCGGCCACGGTTAAAGGCGAATCGCTGCTCGACACTCTGCAAAACCTGGAGGCGATGCAGATCGACATGTTCGTTATCCGGCATCAGGACAGCGGCAGCGCACATTTTTTTGCGCAGCACGTACGCCCGGGGGTATCGGTGCTCAATGCGGGCGACGGTCAACACGAACATCCGACCCAGGCCATGCTCGACATGTACACCATCCGTCACTATAAAAAAGACTTCAGCGGCCTCCGGGTGGCCATCGTCGGCGATATTCTGCATTCACGCGTCGCACGGTCGCAGATTCATGCGCTGAATCTGCTCAACACCGCCGAAATTCACGTTATCGCGCCACGCACCCTGCTGCCGGTCGCGACCGAGTCGCTCGGCGTCAGCGTCTACGATGACCTCGAAAGCGGGCTCAAGGACGTCGATGTCGTTATTATGCTGCGCCTGCAAAAAGAACGCATGCGCGGCGCGCTGCTGCCCAGTGAAAAGGAATACTTCCGCAAATACGGCCTGTCGCAGGAACGCTTGCAACGCGCCCACCCGGAGGCGATCGTGATGCATCCGGGTCCCGCCAACCGCAGTGTCGAGATCGAGTCCAGCGTCATGGATGGTAGTCAGTCGGTGATCCTGCAACAGGTCAGCTTCGGCATTTCGGTGCGCATGGCGGTGATGTCGATGGTGGTCGGCCTGCAGTCCGGAGGTGAGGCTTGAGCCTGCATATTAAAGACGGTCGGCTGATCGAACCCGCCGCAGCGGCGCAACGCACGGCGGACCTGTTCCTGCAGGACGGTAAGATAATCGGCATCGACCGGGCGCCGGCGGGTTTCCAGGCAGCGCAGACGCTGCACGCGGCCGGTCGCTGGATCATGCCCGGTCTGATCGATTGCCAGGCGCGTTTGCGCGATCCTGGGCAACCGGAAAAAGCCAATATCGAGAGCGAAACCGCGGCCGCGATCAAAAACGGGATTACCACCCTGTGCCTGCCGCCGGACACCCAGCCGGCGATCGACAATTCGGCCACGGTCGAATTGATCCATCATCGCAACGAAATGTTTGGGCACCGGGCGCATGTTTATCCGATCGGCGCGCTGACGCGTGGCTTAAATGGCGAGCAGCTCAGCAATATGGCCAGCCTGCGCGACAATGGCTGCGTCGCGTTCAGCAATGCCAAGTTTCCTCTAGCCAATAACCTGGTTCAACGACGCGCCATGGACTACGCCGCGGGCCAACAATCCCTGGTCATCATTCAACCCCTGGACCAGGATTTACTGGGTGACGGCTGCGCCCACGAAGGCGCTATCGCAACCCGGCTCGGGTTACCCGCGATCCCCGAAGCCGCCGAAACCGCCGCCTTGGCAAAAGACATCGAGCTGGTGGCACAGACCGGCGCGCGCACACACTTCGGCCAGCTTTCCTGCGCGCGTTCGGTGGATATGATTCGCCGCGCCAAAGCCAAGGGATTGCCGATCAGCGCGGACTGCGCTATCCACCAACTGTTTCTAACCGATCACGATATCGGTAATTTCGACAGCAGTATGTTCACCATCCCGCCGCTGCGCAGCCAATATGATCGCGACGCGCTGCGCGCAGGCGTGGCTGACGGCAGCATCGATTGCCTGTGCTCGGATCATCAACCGCATGAAGTCGACGCCAAGCTAAAACCCTTTCCCTCCGCCGAACCCGGCATCAGTGGGCTCGATACCCTGTTGGCGCTGGCCTTGCGGCTGGTCGAGGAGAGAGTGCTGCCGCTGGCGGATGCAATCGCTAAACTGACTTCGAATCCAGCCGCTATCCTGGGTTTGCCCGGCGGTAAAATCGAGGTCGGTGCTATCGCCGACCTGATCGTGGTCGATCCCGACACACATTGGATTTGCCAAGCGGACAACTTCATCTCCAAGGGCAGAAACACCGCCTTCGAAGGTTGGGATTTTCGCGGCAGCGTCACCCATACCCTGATCGCGGGAGAAGTGGTTTACGAGAGCTCCTGAGAATTGGGATTATCCCGGGTGTCTTCGAGGGGGACAGATCTGAAGATCTGTCCCCGAGCTTCCAAGCTTGGGATCTGGGCGTTAATCTTCTTCGGAGGGCAGGGTTAGCTCTTCGAGCGCGTTCTGCTGGTTCAGATTATGGCGGGTATCCTGCGACGTCGGCTGCTCGCCGCCGAAATTGATCTTCCATTCGAGGTTGGTGCTCGAATCGGCATAGGCCAGCGCATTCTTGATCGTAATGGCATCCGATTTGTAGAGATGGTAAAGCGACTGGTCGAAGGTCTGCATGCCGGTAGTATCGCCCTTTTCCATGATTTCCTTGATTTCGTTGAAATTACCCTCGCGCAGCAATTCCGAAATATAGGGCGTATTCATCATGATCTCGACCGCACAGGCCAGCTTACCCTGCATACCCGGCACCAGGCGTTGTGAAATAACCGCCTTCAGGTTAAGCGATAAATCCATCAATAACTGTTCGCGCATTTCGCTGGAGAACATATTCATAATCCGGTCCATCGCCTGGTTCGAGTTAACCGCGTGCAGCGTGGTCAGGCACAGATGGCCGGTATCGGCGAAGTCGATGGCGGCCTTCATGGTTTCGGCGTCGCGCGCCTCGCCGATCATAATGACTTCGGGGGCTTCGCGCAGCGCCTCGCGTAGCGCATTGGCATAACTCAGGGTATCGATACCGACCTCGCGCTGTGACACAATCGACTTGCTGTGTCGAAACACGAATTCGATCGGATCCTCGATCGTCAGAATATGTCCGCCAACGGTTTTGTTGCGGTGATCCAGCATCGACGCCAGCGAGGTCGATTTACCCGAACCAGTGGAGCCCACTACCAATACCAGTCCGGACTGGTTCATGACCACGTCCTTCAGCACCGGCGGCAAACCGAGTTCGTCAATGGTCGGGATTTCCCATTTGATGTAACGGATTACCATCGAAACTTCGGAACGCTGGATGTAAATATTGACGCGAAAGCGGCCGACGTCGTTGAGGGTGAACCCGAGATTCAATTCGCGGTTGATCTCGAAATCCCGCACTTGTTCGTCGTTGAGCAAACTGAACGCGAGCTTCATGACCTGGCCGCTCTGGAACGGGTTTTTAGCGATCGCCGTGGTGCTGCCCTGAGTTTTCATATTGGGGGGTGCGCCGGTAACGAAATACAGATCCGAAGCCTGCTTCTCTACCATGATTTTCAGATAGGGTTCGAGCAGTTGCGTGGTGGGTTCGCGCGCCATATTACTTCTCCGGCCTAGCTGCAGATTGCGTGAAGGGAACGAAACCCCGGGGAGACCCGGCACAAAATCGCCTGGAGCGATTTTGGACGCGTCTAAGCGCGGCGCCGCAGGGCCGAGGCGCAGGGAAGCGCCGCACAAACAGGGTCGGACGATCGTCCGCCGATCCATAGCCATCGCTATGGTTCAGCACCGGATTATGCCCGACAAAACGCTGTAGTTCTCTATCCAAGCTTTTGATACAAAGAATATTTTCCATGGCCTTGTAGCGTCTTCGTGCAATATGCTGGCTAGATCATACCGCTCGCGACATCGTCCTCCGATTCCTCGAGTTCGAAATCACGGTCATCATCGGTAATGCCGGTTTTACGCGCGGTTTCGCTTTCCAATTTGATACGTAGACGAATATCGTTAACCGAATCAGCATTACGCAATGCGTCTTCGAAGGTAATTTTTTCTTCTTCGTAGAGGTCGAACAAAGCCTGGTCGAATGTTTTCATGCCGGCCTCGTTGGACTTGGCGATCAGCGACTTCATTTCATGCACGTCGCCCTTGAAGATCAGGTCGGCCATCAATGGCGTGTTCAGCATGACTTCGATTGCAGGAATACGGCCGGCGCCATCGATTTTAGGAATCAGGCGTTGCGACACCATACCTTTCAAGTTGAGCGACAAGTCCATCAGTAACTGCTGGCGGCGCTCATCGGGAAAAAAGTTGATAATTCGATCCAGCGCCTGGTTGGTGCTGTTGGCGTGCAGGGTCGTTAGGCAGAGATGCCCGGTCTCGGCAAACGCAATCGCATGCTCCATGGCTTCGCGATCACGCACCTCGCCAATCAGAATGACGTCCGGCGCCTGACGTAATGTGTTCTTGAGCGCGATTTCGTAAGATTCGGTATCGACGCCGACTTCGCGTTGCGTCACCAGGCATTTCTGATGGTCATGCACGAATTCGACCGGATCCTCGATGGTAATAATATGCCCCTGCGTGTTCCGGTTTCGGTAATCCACCATCGACGCCAGCGAGGTCGATTTACCCGAACCGGTACCGCCGACAAAAATAACCAGACCGCGCTTGGTCATCGCGATATCCTGCAAGATCGGCGGCAGGTGCAACTCCTCGAAAGACGGTATTTCGGAATTGATGATACGCAGCACCAGGCCCGAATTGCCGCGCTGCACGAAAGCATTAACACGAAAGCGCGCCACCCCGGGCAGGGCAATCGAAAAGTTACACTCCTGATTTTCCTCGAACTCGGAAACCTGCTTGTCGTTCATGATTGAACGCGCCAGCATTTGCGTATGGTTGGGTGACAAATTCTGCTTGGATACCGTCGACACCTTGCCATCGATTTTCATCGCCGGCGGTGAACCCGTGGTAATGAATAAATCCGATCCATCCTTGCTCACCATCATGCGGAGCAAGTCATGCATAAAACTAATTGCCTTATTACGATCCATTAGACTCCCCTAGCACTCGCAATGGAATCTCTGCCTGTTGCGGAGATTCCTGCGGCACAGGGATGTGCCGCCATTTTTTCGATCGCAGCTGCGATTGGAAAATGAATAAAAACAAAAAATCGCATTTTTTATTTCCCTGCTCCGCCAGGTCGGGATGACTTAATACCGAGCTTCGCCAGATTATAACGCATCCGGGTTCGCGGCTTTACGCTGTGCTTCTTCTTTGGTCACCACGCCGGACGCGAGCAGCGTCTTCAGATTCTGATCCAGCGTCTGCATACCGACGTTTTGCCCCGTCTGTATCGCAGAATACATTTGTGCAACCTTGTCTTCTCGAATCAAGTTACGAATTGCCGGTGTGCCGATCATGATTTCATGTGCGGCAACACGCCCTCCGCCGATTTTCTTCATCAGGGTTTGCGAAATAACCGCCTTTAGCGACTCCGACAACATCGATCTTACCATGGCCTTTTCCGCCGCCGGAAATACGTCGACGATTCGGTCGATAGTCTTTGCCGCCGAGCTGGTGTGCAAAGTGCCGAACACTAAGTGCCCGGTTTCGGCCGCGGACAAGGCCAGGCGTATAGTTTCGAGGTCGCGCATCTCGCCGACCAGTATAGTATCGGGATCTTCCCGCAGCGCCGAGCGCAGAGCCTCGTTGAATCCCAGCGTATCACGGTGCACCTCGCGCTGGTTGACCAGACATTTTTTACTTTCATGCACGAATTCGATCGGATCCTCGACGGTTAAAATATGACCGTATTCGCTATCGTTTTTGTAGTCGACCATGCCCGCCAGCGTAGTCGACTTGCCGGATCCGGTCGGGCCGGTAACCAGCACGATACCGCGCGGATATTCGGAAATCTCCTGGAAAATTTTGGGGGCGTTTAAATCCTCGAGGCTGAGAATCTTGGACGGGATGGTACGAAATACGCCACCGGCACCGCGGTTGTGGTTAAAGGCATTGACGCGAAAACGCGCCAGCCCCGGAATCTCGAAGGAAAAGTCAGTCTCCAGGAACTCTTCGAAATCCTTGCGCTGCTTGTCACTCATGATGTCATATATCATGTCGTGAACCTGCTTGTGATCCATTTCGGGAACATTGATGCGCCGGATATCGCCATCGACGCGAATCATTGGCGGCAAGCCCGCTGACAGGTGCAAATCGGAGGCGTCCTGTTTGACGCCAAAAGCCAGGAGTTGAGCTATATCCATGGAATTTCCTTCAATCGGTTTACAGGTATTATAGAAATCTTGACTGGTTTTGCTTATCGGCCGCTAGCAAACTGACTATAATCTGGGGCTCGCTATAGCCTCGTTAATCTAATCAACTATAGCAAAGCCTATGCAGAATATTGAAAAAAATCTCAATCGAATCCGGGCTCGAATCGCGGCGGCCGCCGAGGCCTGCGGTCGCGCTCCCGATTCGGTTTTACTGCTTGCCGTCAGCAAGCGAAAGCCGGTCGCCGATATACGTAAGGCTTTCGAGCTGGGGCAAAAACATTTCGGCGAAAACTATCTGCAGGAAGCGCAGCAAAAAATGCAGCAGCTCACCGAGCTCGATATTTGCTGGCATTTCATCGGCGCAATCCAATCCAACAAAACGCGTAACATCGCCGAAGCTTTCGACTGGGCGCACTGCATCGACCGGGTCAAGATTGCGCGCCGGCTGAGCGACCAACGCCCAGCTGGGATGGCGCCGCTCAACGTCTGTATTCAGGTCAATATCGATCACGAAGACAGCAAGGCCGGGATCGAGCTCGACGCGGTGGTCGAGCTGGCGGCGGCGATACACGAGTTACCCGGCATTCGGCTACGCGGGCTGATGACGATCCCGGCGCCGCGCGCGGACTTTACCGATCAGCGTAACGCATTTGCACAACTGGCGGCGATGCTGGTTTCGCTGCGGCAACAGGGGATCGATTGTGATACCTTGTCGATGGGTATGACCCAGGATATGGATGCAGCGATCGCGGAAGGCTCCACCCTGGTTCGGATCGGCACGGCGATTTTCGGGGACAGAATTTGAATCAGACGATTTGTTTTATCGGCGCGGGCAATATGGCGACCAGCCTGATCGGTGGGTTGATAAAAAACGGATATGACAGGGCGGCAATCACCGCCTGCGACATCGATGCGGACCAGCTGCAGCCGCTGCAGGATCGATTTGGCATCGAGGTTTCGCAAAACGCCGTCGCGGCCGGGCAAGCGGTCGATGTCGTCATGCTGGCGATCAAACCCCAGGTGATGCAAAGCGTCTGTGAGCAGCTGGCCGTGCTGCCGGTCAGTTCCGGGCAATTGTTTGTCAGCATCGCCGCCGGGGTACCGACAAGCGCTATCGATAACTGGCTAGGCGGCGGCAGAAGCATCGTGCGCTGCATGCCCAACACGCCGGCCTTGCTGCAGTTGGGCGCCACCGGCCTGGCCGCCAATTCGCAGGTTAGCGCCAGCCAGCGAGCCTTAGCGGAAAAAATCATGCAGGCGGTGGGCATCAGTATCTGGGTTGATGCCGAAACAGAGCTGGACGCCGTAACCGCAATTTCGGGCAGCGGCCCCGCCTACTTTTTTTACTTCATCGAGTTACTCGAAGCCGCCGGCGTCAAACTCGGACTATCGCGGCCAACCGCGGCTCGCCTCGCGCGCCAGACCGCGCTCGGTGCCGCCAACATGGCGCTGGATGAAGACGTGACAGAACTGCGCGCACAGGTAACCTCGAAAAATGGCACCACCGAGCAGGCGATTCTTTCCTTTCAGCAAAATCAGCTGGCGCGATTGGTGGAGGACGCCACCGCTGCGGCTCATCGCCGTTCGCTCGAGCTGGCGCTCGAATTAACCAACAAGCAGGATTAAATAGAGATGGGCTCCGGATATCTGTTATCGCCGTTAATGCTGATTATCAACACGCTGTTCGATTTGTATATCTTGCTGGTATTGCTGCGCTTTCTGTTGCAAGTGCTGCGCGCCGATTTTTATAACCCGGTCTCGCAATTCATCGTCAAGTTGACTACCCCGCCGCTTAGAATTTTGCGGCGCATAATCCCCAGCGTCGCCGGTCAGGATGCCGCATCGATCGTTTTATGCCTGATTTTGATTTACGCCAAATTTTTAGTGATGCGTTTATTGTCGATTCCCGCGGTACAAATCGGCGGTGTCATCGCGCCGATTGGCACAGCCAGCTATGGCGGCTTGCTGGTCTACTGTATCGCCGACCTGATTGCCCTGTGGCTGACGGTTATGCTGATCGCGGTAATTATCAAGGTTATTCTGAGCTGGATAAATCCGGGGCATTACAACCCGGTGATCGGACTGGTGGATAAAATCGCCGAGCCGGTGCTCGGACCGATACGAAAGTTGCTACCACCGCTGGGTGGATTCGATCTTTCACCGCTGTTCGCCAGTTTGCTGATACTGGTGGCCAAGATGCTGATCGTGCCACCGATCGTTTATCTGGGTAATTTTTAGGCCGCCGGGACATAACGCTTCGATGGGGACAGAACTGAAGTTCTGTCCCCAAGCCTGGTAGACAACTCAAGTCTCAGCCTTGTGCCGCGCCTGGATAAACTCGCTGTGTGAAATATAGAGCAGATCGGCGACCTGGCGTATTAAATGCTCTTCGTAATGATCCTTGGCGCCATCGGCATACACCAATTGCCACATCATTTCGATCACCCGCAGCTTCATCGCGTGATCATAGTGTTCATTTAACAGGCGCGTCGTATGCTGGATAGAAACCAGGCGATCGGCATCGGCTTCGGCTTCATCCATCAACGCATCCAATTCCGCCGCAGACAAACCGAATTGCTGTTCCAGCAGCTGTCGCATACGCGCCTTTTCGGAGGTCTGCACGATGAAGTCAGCACGTGTCACTTCAATCAGCAGAACTGCGGTGGCTACTCGCAGTGCCTGCTCCAGGTTTATCGGGTCAGACTCGATCGATTCGATCGCGAGAAATTGAAGGAGAATTTTTTTCATAGGAATTATTGATTGCAAACAAGATGGTTTTATGCAAAATCTATCGAAAGGATTAATAAATTTTAGCTATTATGACGCTCACCGAGCTCCGATACATAGTCGCGGTATCACAAAAGAACCATTTCGGTAAGGCCGCTCAAGCCTGTTTCGTGAGCCAGCCTACCCTAAGTATTGCAATAAAGAAACTGGAAGAAGAGCTCGATGTACGGTTGTTCGAACGCAGTTCGAAGAATGAAATTCGCATCACCGAAATCGGCCAGCAAATCGTCAACCAGGCCTATATCGTGTTGCAGGAGGCGCAGATACTGACCGAGATCGCGCAACAGGGCAAAGACCCCTTATCCGGCCAGTTCAAGCTCGGCGTCATCTACACCATCGGACCCTATCTGCTCCCCAGCCTTATCCCCACGCTGCGCCAGACAGCTCCTAACTTGAAATTGATTATCGAAGAAAACTTTACCGCCAACCTGTTCCAGTCGCTCAAACAGGGCGCCCTGGACGCCATCATCATTTCCTATCCCTTCGACGAACCGGGAATCGAAACCGCGCCGCTTTACGATGAACCCTTTATCGTCGCCCTGCCGCGCAACCACGAATGGCAGCAACGCGAACAGATTCAGCCCGAGGACCTGGCCTCGCAGGATTTGATGCTACTCGGTTCCGGACACTGCTTCCGCGACCAGGTCATCGAAGCCTGCCCGGATTGCATGTCGGGCGATAGCGAGTTGACGCGCACGCTCGAGGGCGGTTCGCTGGAAACCATACGCCACATGGTAGCAGCGGGCACCGGTATTACCGTGCTGCCGCGCACCAGTATCACGCAAAGCCAGAAGAACGAGGCGTTGATAAACATCAAACCGTTTTCCGAACCTTCGCCGAGCCGTACCGTGGCGATTGCATGGCGTAAACACTACCCGCGCAAGGAAGCCATCTTCACCATTCGCGACACCATTCAAACCAGCCCGCTGGACGGGGTCGATATTATCCAGTCCGTCGCGTGATCGAGGAACTGCTGCGCCAGGACCGCGAGCTCAAACGCGCCAAAATCAATAGCGAAACCGCAAAAATCCCGTGGCTGGAACTGCAGCGCTTTTTTTGCCGCCGGTAAAGTAATGCAGGTATCCGCCGAGTTAGACCTGGTGGATGTCGCCTATGCGCTGGAACAAGACGAGGTCGAGCGGGTCGAGCAATGGACGCGCAGGAATCAAATGGGACCGGTGACCGACGATCAGGCGCGCGCCTGGGTCGACAGCGAAGCATTGTTGTGGTCCGTGGTGGTAAAACCCTGGGTATTGGTACAGCAAGCCTAACTGAAGGCGGCAGAGTTCGGACAGGAGTCTATACTTTAAAATCCAATATAGCCTTGAAGTAAAACGTGGCATCCCGTCTCCCCCGGAAAATCGACCGTTTCAACATCCATCAAATCCTCGGCCAGGGTAGCCAGGGAGTCGTATATCTGGCGGAGGATCCGGATCTTAAGCGCAAGGTCGCGATCAAATCGGTTAACCTGAAGTCAAACCTGCGGTTGAACGGGAACATCGAGCAATTGCTTGCCGAGGCCCGCACCGTGAGTAAACTGCAGCATTCCAATATCGTCAGTATTTTCGATATCGGCATGCAGGATCAAAGCCCCTACCTGGTGCTCGAATTCATCGACGGCGAGTCCCTGCAAAGTAACATTCGACGCGGCGGCAATCTCGATCAGAAAATTCGCATCATGCTCGATATCTTAAACGGTGCGGCCGCGGCGCATGACCGGGACATCGTACATTGCGACATCAAACCCGCCAACATAATGCTCAATGAACAGGGGCAGGCCAAGATCGCCGATTTCGGGCTCGCATACCTAACCGATGCGACCGCGGGTACCGAAGGCGAACTCTACGGCACACCGCAATACATGGCGCCGGAATACATTGAAACCCGCAGACATCAAAAAGTTTCCGATGTGTTTTCAATTGGCCTGGTGTGTTACGAGTTGCTAACCGGTAAACCCGTGTTTAGCGGCGACAATGTTTACCAGGTACTTAATTCCATCAGCAACAGTGAGATCGGCCCTCCCTCCGAGATCAATGACGAAATCGATGAACGCCTCGACGCATTGATCCTACAGTCACTGGAAAAAGACCCGGCCCAGAGATTCGCGGATGCCGCTGTCATGTTACAGGCGCTTAACGATTACCTTGCGCTGGACGACGCGGTGACCGCCAAAAACACCAGCGACGCGACCGTCAAGTTCCTGTTGCGGCGCATGCGACACAAAAAGGACTTCCCGGTTTTTTCGCATACCATCAGTGTGCTAAACCAGGCTTCCAACAGCGACACGGAAAGCCTGACTTCGGTTTCCAATACCATACTCAAGGATTATTCGTTGACCAATAAGGTGCTGCGCCTGGTCAATTCGGCCTATTACAATCGCGGCGGTAACAAGGTCAGCACCATTTCCCGCGCCGTCGTCATGCTGGGAATCAATCCGGTGCGCAGCATCGCCATCGGGTTGATGCTGTTCGAGCACATGCAAAACAAGTTACAGGCCTCGCAGCTCAAGGAGAACGCGGTGCAGGCCTTATTCAGTGGTTTACTCGCCAATTCCCTGGCTCGAACCCTCAAGCTGCCCGACCATGAAGAGGCGTTTTTGTGCGCGCTGTTGCAACAGCTGGGTAAGATGCTGGTGCGTTTCTACCTGCACGAGGAAGCGCAGGCGATCGACAAGTTGATGTTGCAGCAGGACTGTAGCGAGGCAGCGGCGGTTACGCGGGTATTAGGAATCAGCTATCCGCAACTGGGCAAGTCGGTCGCGCGTGAATGGGGATTTCCAAAACTGATCACCGATAGCATGCTGCCGCTCGACTTTGACGATTTACCCAAGACGGCCGGAGCCGATGAAAAACTACATTTGATCGCCCAGTTCAGCAATGCGCTAGGCGCCTGCCTGACCCTGCCGCTGGAACAGCAGGCGCCGGCAATCAAACATCTTTCGCAACAGTTCTCCACGGTGCTGACGCTCGACCAGGGCAAGGTTTCGACGCTCCTGGAAAATTGTCACAAGGAACTGACTCAGTTTTCCCGGCTGATTCAGTTCGACCTCGATAAAAGCCTTTACTATCAACGCATATCGTCCTGCAGCGAGCAGGAACCCGAGAATCCGCAAGACGCCACCCACAAGCAGGAATTCGGCGTTACCGATAACGTGCAAATTCTGGTCGATCAGGCGGATCCGCAAACCCAATCGGTGGACAAGGTGCTCACCGACGGCATTCAGGACATTACCAACACGCTCACCGGCGAGTACAGCATCAACCAGATCATGCAGATGATCCTGGAAACCATTTACCGCGCCTTCGGTGGTTCACGCGTGGTGTTATGTCTTAAAGACAAAAAAAGCGCCAGTATCAAAGCCCGTTTTGGTTATGGCGAAGACGTTGAAAACATAATCAATCACTTTTCGATTCCGCTGCTACCGCAAGCGGATGTGTTCCACGTGTCGTTTAACAACAATGTCGATATCCGTATCGACAACACCGGGGATGAAAAAATCCGCGACAAGATCCCTGCCTGGTACCACAATAACATCGGTGCTCGTAGTTTTACGATCTTTCCGATTGTCATCAAACAGGCACCGATTGCGCTGATTTACATCGATAGCGCCGACGCCGAATCGATCGACATTAGCGATAATCAACTCAGCCTGCTCAAAACCCTGCGGAATCAGGCAATTCTGGCAATCATCAACCTCAGCTAGCCGTTCAATCACCCCGCCGACCGACTATGGCAGTAGTAATAATCTGTAGTAGAATTGCGCTCTCGCAACCAAGGCCGTAATGATGTCGAGAGTTACCGTTTATAGCACTGCCCATTGCTCCTTCTGCATGCGTGCGAAGACCATGCTGGAGAAATGGGGTATCGATTACAACGAGGTTCGCATCGATGGCGATAGCGCGGCGATGCGGGAATTTGCCGAAGTCACTAACGGCGCGCGCACCGCCCCCCAAATCATTATCGACGGCCAACCCATTGGCGGATTCACCGAATTGACCGAATTACACATGGACGGTGAGCTCGACGCACTAATGCCGTCGGACTAGTTGTTGACTATGTCCAATTCAAAAAAGCCAACCTTTCGCATCCAGTTTCATAACAATAACAAGATATATGAACTCTACGCGCATCAAGTGAGCCAGTCGCAGATGGCGGGTTTTATCGAGATCGGCGAAATCATCTTCGGCGAGCAATCCAAGTTGCTGATCGATCCCGCCGAAGAAAAACTCAAGCTCGAGTTTGCCAACGTCAAGCATAGCTATATTCCACATTTCGCGGTGATCCGAATCGACGAAGTCGAGCGCAGCGGCAAGAACCGCATCCTCGACAACGACGGCTCCAGCGTAACCACTTTTCCGGGGCAGGCCAGTATCCCGCAGAATTCCTGAACGGCCCCTGCCGCCGGCAGACATGCGAATTTCCGTCGTCATCCCCAGCTACAACCGCCGGCATACGCTCGAACGCGCGCTGCAGTCGGTATTTCTGCAAAGCTCGAAGGTCGATGAAGTCATCCTGGTCGACGACGGTTCGACCGATGCCAGCGCGGAGCTGGTCGAGCACAAGTTTCCCGAGGTAAAGATACTACGCCAGGCAAATCTCGGCGTCAGCGCGGCGCGCAACCGCGGTATCGAGGCGGCGCAATTCGAATGGATTGCATTGCTGGATTCGGACGACAGCTGGCATACGCACAAAATCGAAAAGATTCGAGCGGCCCGACGCCAGCACCCCGATATCGTATTATTCCACTCCGATGAAATCTGGATACGGAACGGGGTACGCGTCAATCCGATGCACAAGCATCGCAAAAGCGGCGGCTGGATTTTCGAGCAATGCCTGCCGTTGTGCGCCATTTCACCCTCTGCCTCGGTTATCAAATCTTCGGTGCTGCGGGATCTGGGGATGTTCGACGAGAGTCTGCCGGCTTGCGAAGACTATGATTTGTGGCTGCGGTTATGCCATCGCCACCCGGTGCACTACCTCGAGCAGCGCCTAATCGTCAAATATGGCGGTCATGAAGACCAGTTGTCGCGCCGGCATCCGGTGATGGATCGATTCCGGGTGCGGGCCCTGCATCGGCTGCTCGACGGTGAACAACTATCGGCGGAGCACCAGGCGGCGGCGGTGAGTGCATTGCTGACCAAACTCGATATTCTGCTCAAAGGCGCCATCAAACATGGCAATCAGCAACTAATCGATGAGTTTGCGCCATTGCGCGCGCAATGGCGCGAACCGTTAGCGGCGGCTAAATCATGCTGATCTGGGTATGCGCACTGCACTGCGAAGCCAAACCCGTAATCGATTTTTACCGGCTGAAAAAATCGCATGAACACAGTGCCTTCGACGTTTATCGCGGCGACGACATGACTTGCGTTATCAGCGGGGTCGGCAAGGTCGCAAGCGCCGCAGCCAGCGCCTGGATCGCGGCCGGTTACCGCGACCATACTACCCTGACCTGGATCAATCTGGGCGTCGCCGGTGCGGCTGAGCACGATATCGGGGAATTGTTTTTGCTTAACAAGGTGGTCGACGCAGATAGCGGCCAGCGTTACTACCCAGCCCCCGTGGCGGCTTCGTCGCTGAGCGGCAGCGCCTGCCTGACATTGAGTCAGCCGAGTGACGACTATCGCGAAACGACGTTATTCGACATGGAAGCCAGCGGTTTCATGTACTCGGCCTTGCGTTTCAGCAGCGCCGAGCTAACCCAGAGCCTGAAAATTGTCAGCGACAACCGCAAACGGCAAATCGGCAGGAATCGGCCACAGGTGAGCCAATTGATCCACCAGCATATCGATGCGATCGATCGTCAGGCAGCGGCACTAGGCAAGCTCGGTGACGAAATTGCCGCGCTGGAAATTGCACCCGAATCCTGGCAACAGCTGTTATCGATGGCGCATTTCACCCAGACCCAGAAAAACCGGTTACGGGTTTTGTGGCGTTATTTGTGCAATCGTGATTTCGCCTCCGAATCGCTGTTGCAACAGCTGGCGGCGCAAAACTCCGCCCGCGCCATGATCGACACCCTGGAACAAATCAGCAGCCGCGATAGCGAGGCGCTGTAAACGTGGTTAGCTGTGTCTACGTCGAAGCGGCGGTACGCGAGCATCCGCGAACCCTGCTACTGCTCAAGCGCCTGCACAAACTACCGCTGATAGAAATCGAACACTATGGCGAGGTATTCAATCCGCGCTCGCAAAACTTCCGCTTACAGAAAAAAAATCCGGCGATCATCATCGCCCGCAAGATGCAAGGGCAGGTTCTGAAAACACCCGAGGGCTACGGACTCGGCGGTGACTATAATTATTACTTTTCGCATATGCTCAACTGCCTTTACGATTGTCGCTATTGTTTTTTACAGGGCATGTACCAATCCGCGCACCAGGTGCTGTTTGTCAATTACGAAGACTTTGGCGACCAGATCAGGCGAATCGCCGCGCAGCACCAGGGCAAGCCGGTCTGGTTTTACTCGGGTTACGACTGCGACAGCCTGGCGAACGAACCGATGACGCGCTTCACCGACTATTTCATACCGCAAATTGACGCCAGCGAAAATGCCTGGTTGGAGTTGCGCACCAAAAGCACCCAGGTGCGGTCGATGTTGCAGCGGCAACCGGCCGCGCGCGTGGTCACCGCCTTCAGCTTCAGCGACCAGACAGCTCATGGCAAACTCGAACACGACGTACCCTCGATCGCAAAACGAATCGCGGCGATGCGGCAATTGATAGATGCCGGCTGGTTGGTGGGGTTGCGATTCGACCCGGTGATTTATCATCAGAACTATCAAACCGCCTTCGTCGAATTGCTGGAGCAGGTTTTTACAGAAATCGATGCGCAAAAACTGCATTCGGTCAGCCTTGGCAGTTTCCGCCTGACCCGCGACCATTTCCGCAGCATTTCCCGACTCTACCCGGAGCAGCCGTTGTTCGCGCAAGATCTTGAATTAAACAATGGCATTATCGGCTATCCGCTCGAGCGCGAACAGGAAATGATCGCGTTCTGCGAAAAACAATTGATGCAGCACATCCCGGCACACAGCTATCACCCCTGCGAATGGCATGACTGAGGCGCACAGCGTATTGATTAGCGGCGCCAGTTCCGGCATCGGCCTGGCGTCGGCGAGGCTGTTGCTGGCGCAAGGCTATCGGGTCGTCGGCCTCAGCCGCCGCAGCCGGGTAGAATCGCTCGAGCATGAAAATTTCACTCCGCTGGTAGCCGACCTCGGCGATCTCCCGCAACTCGAAACACAACTAAAGAAACTGCTCGAAGCCCGGGAAATCGGCGGCTTTGTTCACGCCGCCGGTCAAGGTCATTTCGGCTCGCTGGAACAGTTTTCGGTGGCGCAGATGGAAACCGCCCTGCGCGTCAATTTGATCAGTGCTATGGTGATCTGTCGCAGCTTGCTGCCCCGGCAAAGGCGTCGCCGCCAAGGCCGGCTCATTTTCATCGGCTCCGAATCCGCGCTCACCGCCGGCAGCAAGGGCGCGCTTTACAGCGCCGCCAAATTCGGCCTGCGCGGATTCTGCCGGTCGCTGCGCGAGGATTGCGCCGGCGACGGTATCCAGGTGAGCCTGATAAATCCCGGCATGGTGCGCAGTCCTTTTTTCGACGATCTGCCGTTTGCCCCTGGAGCGAAACCGGAGAATGCGATTGCGGTGACCGACGTGGCGCAGCTGGTTGGTCAAATCATGCAATCCAGCCCCGATATCGTCATCGACGAAATCAATCTCTCGCCACGGGTAAAATCGATCGATTTCGGTAAAAAACCCTGATCCGGCAGCTACCGCAGGGCGCCAAAAACTGGTTGTCATGCGGCTGTTTCCTTGTAAACTCCAAGGCTACCTGAAACGGGAATGCCGCCTGGACCATTGAAACTTCAACAGCTCCGCTTTCTCGACGCGGTCGTGCGCAACAATCTAAACGTGTCCGCGGCCGCCGAGGAACTGTACACATCGCAACCCGGTGTGAGCCATCAGATCAAGCTCCTGGAAGACGAACTCGACATCCAGATCTTCGAGCGCTCGGGTAAAAAACTCACCGCGATTTCACCGGCCGGACACGCCATACTCGAGCATGTCACCGATGTGCTCAACAATGCCCGCAATATCAAGCGCGCGGCGCGCGAATTCAGTAAAAGTCATCGCGGCAGCCTGACCATCGCCACCACGCATACTCAGGCACAGTTTATCCTGCCGCCAATATTGCAACAGTTCTCGACCCGGTATCCGCATATCGAGCTCAGAGTGCACCAGGGCAACCCCAAATCCATGTGTAAACTCGCCGCCAACAATCAGGTCGATTTTGTAATCGCATCGGAAGTAATCGATGAACGCGGCGAACTCATTACGATACCGGCCTACCGCTGGAACCGCTATATCGTGGTTCCGCCGAACCATGCACTAACCAGCATCGATAAGATCAGCCTGGCCGATCTGGCGAAATTTCCAATCCTGACCTATATGCTCGGTTTGACCGGACGCTCCCAGCTCGACAAGACCTTCCAGCATGCCAACCTAGAACCCCGCGTGGCATTCACTGCCACCGACTCGGATGTTATCAAGACTTATGTGCGCCTGGGTATGGGTGCCGGTATTATCGCCGAGATGGCTTGTCGCGCCGAGGATTCCGACCTGGTTTACATCGATGCCAGCCACCTGTTTCCGGATAGTATGATCAAGATCGGTTTTCGTCACTCGCGCCATATATCGGCCTACCAGTTCGATTTCCTGCACATGGTCGCGCCCCACATCGAAATGGAAACGATCAAGAAACTAGCGCGTTCGCGCAGCTTGGAGGAACGTGAAAAACTGCTGCAAGCAGCCGTGGTGCCGGACTTCCGGGAGATGCGGAATACGCTGAAGGCGCTAAAAGTCGTGGGTGAGATCTAGCCACCACATTGCAAGAAGGCGGAACAAACTTCGGCGAAATCACATCGATATCAAAGTTCTATTAACCCGGCGACAATATATGTCGCCGGGTTAATAAGTCAATTTTCCAGAAAATGGTCGGTTACAATTTGCGCCTGAACGAAATCAGGACCAATCCGCAAGCTGCGGGCTAGGCCTGGCTGGCTTGCCCCAGGTCGACTGGTTCTTGCTCGACCAGCGTGTGAATTGAAACCGGCCTGCCCACCTGGTATCCCTGGATGTAGTCGACATTGGCTTCGCGCGGTTTGTTGAACATCGTATCCGAGTCGACAAATTCGGCAATCACTTTCATGTCGAGGCAGTGCCCGACTTCAGTCATCGAGCGCACAAAGACATAACTCTTGTCGTCCTCGATGATGTCGCGTACGAACTTACCGTCGATTTTCAGATAATCTACCGGAAACTGCTTGAGGTAACTAAATGAAGATAGTCCGGTGCCAAAATCATCGAGAGAAAACTTGGCGCCCAGCTGTTTAATCGAATTGATGAACTCCACCGATTTTTCGACATTATTCACCACCGCGGTCTCGGTGATTTCGAAACACAACTGGCTAATATCGATTCCGCTCTTGCCCAGGCTCTCTCGCAAAAACTTGTGAAAGGTTTGCGACCCGATGCTGCGTCCTGAAAGATTTACCGAAAACAAGACGTCTCTGAGTTTGGTTTGGTGCTGCTGCAACCAGGCGATGACACTGTCGACCACCCATCTGTCGATACGTTCGATCAGGTTATAACGCTCGGCCGGCGGCAGAAAATCGTTGGGCGATACGACGGTCCCGTCGGGTCTGATGTAACGAATCAAGACTTCATAATGGGTATATTGCTCTTTCTTGTCGATTGGGGCGATGGGCTGAACGTAAAGACAGAAACGATCCTCGCTAAAACCTTCCATAATGCCCGTAACCCACTCCATCGAAACCTGCTGCGCCATAATTTTTTCATCGTTTTCATCGATAAAGTGATACTGATTACCGCCATTTTGCTTGGCGAGAGAACAGGCAGTCGCGACCTTGGAGTAATAATCGGCGTATTCATCGCTCATGCGCCCGAAGGCCATGACGCCGATACTCGCGGTTATCAGATACTCCTGCTCGTTCCAGACAAATCCCGAATGCTGGATTTCGATGATGATTTTTTGAAATGCCTGCAGCGCAGGTTCCATTCGAAAAAACGGCATGATAATACCGAACTCGTCACCGCTTAACCGCGCCAGAATATCAGACTTGCGCACGTGCTTCTGAAGTGTCGAACCGATGTGTTGCAACAATTGGTCACCGGCCGCGCTGCCGCAGGTTTCGTTGACTACCCGGAACTGGTCGATATCGAGAAAGGCCAGCACATGTAGCGGTGTCGAGTTATGGTTTTCCGTTACCAGGGTTTCAAATTTTTGCTCGAACGCGCTGCGGTTGAGGAATCCGGTCAACTGGTCGTGGCTGCCTTCGTAATTCAGCTTGCGGCGCAGTTTTCGATCCTCGGAAACATCTTTCAGAATGATAACGAAGCCGACGTCTTCAGCTTCCATATCGATCATTGGCGATGCGGAAAATTCAAGCTCGACGATATTGCGGTCGGGACCGTAGAAAAACATCGAGCTGATCGATAGTTTGCGCTGCAACAACTGGCCGGGGTCGATAATTCGTGTGGTTTGACGATTGGCGTACAGGACCAGTATCTCGTGAATCGAAACGTCGATCAATTCGGCCTCCTGATTGCCAAACAGTTTCTCGGCGCCGGGATTGACCAGTTTTATACGGTCCTTCGAATCGATAACGATAACCGGATTGGTAATCGAATCGAGAGTGGTGGATATGAACTCTTTCTCCGAGCGCAGCTTCTCTTCGATCTGGCGGCGCGATATGGTTTCGCTTTCAAGCCCTTCGACCATTACGTTATAGGCCAGCACCAGATCTTTCAGTTCACTCGGCAGTTTTTCCTCGCTGATCGACGCGTAGCGTCCGGTCAATAGCGCACCCACCGAATTACGGAGATTGTTCATCGGCAGGAAAGCGCGGTTAAGCAGCAATAGCACTAGTACCAGGGCGGATACGGTGGCGATTGTGGTTATCATAAAAAAGTCGGTTTCAGTTTCTCCGAGCCGCTCGATAATCGGCCATTGATCATAGGATGCGCTAATAGTCGCGCCGAGGAAGCCATCATCGCCATAGAGTTCAAATACCGGATACAAGTAGCCGCCTGCATCTGCTCCCACCCAGTCCGGGGAACGATAGAGCGGCGCACCCGAACCATGATCGACTCTTATCGGCATCCTGATTTCCTGTTCGATACCTTGCAGGCCCCCAACCGCGTAAGCGACGATGTGCAGAAAAACCTCGGGTTCCGGTTTGCCGACTGGAACCAGCACCTCTGCGTACAGCTGATCCGCGAAACTGCAAAGCGAGTGGTTTGGTTTTGGTTTTGGTTTTAATAAGGTGACCGGAGGTCTAGCGATTGATTCCAGTGAGGTCTGGCAACCCGCGTAAAGGTTTAAATGACGTGGTCAAACTTTTTGATACACCCCAGTTAAGCGGCATGCTTCGTTTCGAGTAGTCGTTTTTCATAATCATTCGGGCTGACATAATTCAGCGTCGAATGTAATCGATATGGGTTATACCAGCTGGATATGTACTGCAGAATATCCTGCTGTGCTTCATATCGAGTCTGATAATTTCGCCATTGCACCCGCTCCTGCTTCAGACTGCCAAAGAAGCTCTCGACCACCGCATTATCCCAACAGTCACCTTTACGGCTCATGCTGCCCTGGAACCCGTTGATTCTGAGTAATTTTCGGAATGCCTTGCTGGCATACTGAGACCCACGATCCGAGTGATGGATTAAACCTGCCTTGGGTCGGCGCTGCCAGGCGGCCATCTTCAAGGCATCACAGACCAACTGCGATTTCATCCGAGGGCTCATGCTCCAGCCCACAACCTTTCTCAAACACAGATCTATCACGACAGCCAGGTAAAGCCAGCCCTCCTGGGTCCATACATAAGTCACATCCGCTGCGTAGACCTGATCAGGCTGGGGCACATCAAATTGCCGCTGAAGCAGATTGTCGTACACCGGTTGTTTGTGATTGCTGTTCGTGGTCACCTTTTCCGCGCCTTATTCCGGCTCACCGGATAACCCAGACAGTTCAGGGCCCGTTTCATACGTCGGCTGCCGTAGGTATGATCACTCGCATCATCAACCCGCTGAACCCACTCCAGCATTTCCTCATGCTCGGGATCAGGCGGTCTTGTGTCCATCTGGCGCCGGTAGTGGTAATAACATGACCGGTCCACACCCAGCACCTGACACATCAGGCGAACGGGAAAGGTATTCTTGTGTTGGGTGATAAACGAGTATTTCATTTCGTTTCTGCTGCAAAGAATACCGTCGCCTTTTTTAAGATTTCTTTCTCCATCTTCAGGCGTTTGATTTCAGCTTTAAGTCGACGGTTCTCTTCCTGATCCGGTGTCAGCTTGCCGTTCCCACGGAAAGCCTGGCCATCACCCGATTGTTCCTCTTGCACCCATCGGCACAGCATATTGGCATTGATGCCCAGGCTTCGCGCTGCTTCCGCCCGGCTGTAGCCCTGATCAGTTACCAGGCTCACTGCATCCAGTTTGAATTCTTTCGTATATTTCTTTCTCGTTGTCATCTATCGTTACCTCAGTTAAGTTTCATTATCTCTTAACTGGGTGGTATCAATCTATTGGACCATGTCAAAACCATCATCTGAACTGTGGACTAAAATATCGCCCGACAGGTCGCGCACGACTATCGCCTTAAGTCTGAAATCACTCGCCGCAAGCCGGTAGCGGGAATACCTTTCGCCGAGCAAGGAGTGCAGCTGCGCGGCATCGCGCTTTTCCAGGGCGGCGTTGAATTGCGCTTCGCGGTAGAGCTTGAAGGCAAAGTCTTTTTGGCTTTCGTAAAGCCGCTGAATCGCTTCGGCAGTTTCATGTTTGAGCGTCGACTGCAGCATCTCGATCTGCGCCTGGACTACGTGTTGACGATAAACCTGGGTGCTGTAAATCGTCAAGCCATAGGCAACAGCGCCGAGCCATAACAGCGCGAAACCTATAATGAACTTGAAACTATAGATACGTGAAAGCACGGGACTATCCGATTACATAGGAATAATCCTTATCCTTCCTTTCGACGAATCCACCCCAATTCCGAAAAAACCATTTGTAGCCCCAGCTCGACGCTAAATGTGCGGCCTCGATGCTCGTATCTCCCAGGTTGCTATTACAGTAGAAGACCATAGCCTGTTCCCTGGATTTTGCCAGTTTTGACAAGGTCTAGCCTGCGTATCTCACCGATATCATGCGGACTAGCCGTTCGTATGCCGCCAAAACGGGTTAACTGAGGTTTCGATATGACCCTGTTTATTATCAACCCGCCGGCGCGAGTCGATGATTTTAAGCCTCGTTACCGGTTGCCAGGTTCGATCGCGGTTTCCGCATCGCAATGGCGGTGCGTTATAAGAGTTCGCCCCATAATGTCATCCCCGCGTAAGCCTGCGCGGGGATGACTCTATAGGTTGCGAGTTGTTCCGACTCGAAAGTTTGAGTCTTTTTAAAGTCCCGGCGTCACTCTTTAGGTTCCGATTCAATGCTTACTCGGCAATGCCCCGGTTATTCACACCGGCATAGCCGGTGGTTTCGGGCATTAAATGACGATACCCCTGCCAAGGATGCTCTGACTTACTCAGAGTTTCCCTAAGTGATCGTAATCTAAAGATAGATTAAGAATCTAGCAAGACACTCCGGTGCCTTTCAATCCGCAATACCCCCCGGGATTCTTTTCCAGGTATTGCTGATGATAGTCCTCGCATAATAAAACGGTCCGGCCGGCAGCAGCTCCGTGGTAATGGACGCATAATTTGCCTGCTCCAGGCTTTGCTGGTAGCGCCGCAGGCTGTTTTCTGCTGCCTCGCGCTGGCTATCGCCGCTGTAATAAATGCCCGAACGATACTGCGTGCCCTGATCATTGCCTTGACGCATACCCTGCGTCGGGTCGTGCGACTCCCAGAAAACTCTGAGCAGCGCCTCGAAATCGATTTCCTGCGGTCGATACACTACCAACACGACTTCATTATGTCCGGTCATGCCGGTACAGACTTCCTGGTAGCTTGGATTGGGCGTGTGGCCGGCCGTATAACCGACCGCCGTAGTGAACACCCCGGGCAGATTCCAGAACAGGCGCTCGGCGCCCCAGAAACAGCCAAGCCCGAACACCACCTGCTCGCAATCCTCGGGAAAGGGTTCGACCATCGAAGTACCCAGTACCTTGTGTTTTGGGTCGAATTGAACGCTTTCCGCCCGGCCGGGCAGGGCCTGCGCTGCCGCCGGAATTTCGGTTGGTCGGCCAAACATGATCTTTCTCCTGTCAGTTGATCGGGCGACGGACTCAGGCACCGCGCTTCAGATCCAGTTCGAGCCAGGTCGGAGCGTGATCGGATGGTTTTTCCATCGCGCGAATATCATAGTCTACCCCAGCATCGACCACCATCGGCTTCAGTAGTTCCGAAACCATCAGGTGATCGATACGCAGTCCGCGTTTGGGATCGCGCTCGAAACCGCGGCTGCGATAATCGAACCAGCTAAAGCAGTTGTCCTCGTCGGCGTGACAGAGGCGGAAACCGTCATGCAACCCGAGCCCCGTGAGTTGCGTGAACCATTCGCGCTCCTCCGGCAGAAAGCTGGTCTTCCCGGTTCGCAACCAGCGTTTGGTGTTATCCTCGCCAATGCCGATATCCGAGTCCTGCGGTGCAATATTATAATCACCCATAACTACCAGCCTGGCTTGATCCATATCATAACTGCCCAGGAACTCGATCGTATCCCGGTAAAACCGCTGTTTGGCGGGGAATTTAACCGCGTGCTCACGATTCTCCCCTTGCGGAAAGTAACCGTTGAAAACAAAAATCGAACCGTCTTCGAACTCGTATTCACCGCCGATAAAACGTTTTTGCGCAGCGGCGTCGTCTCCAGGGAAACCGTAGCAAGGTTTGACACAGGTCCGACGCGACAGCAGTGCGACCCCGTAATGGGTCTTTTGTCCCATGTAAATGACCTGGTAACCCATTTTGTTGACGGCTTCGAGCGGAAACTCGTGATCCTGTACTTTGGTCTCCTGCAGCCCGATAAATTCCGGCGCATGCTTATCCACCACGCTTTGCAGTTGATGCAGCCGCTGGCGCAGGCTGTTGACGTTAAACGAGACTATCTTCATGGGTTGTTTCATCCTCGAAGTTGAGCAATAGATCGGCCAGGGTCTTTTCACCCAGATAAGTTTCCAAATTCCGCTCCAGTTCTCCCAGCATGGCCGACACTGGCGGGTCGACGCGCAGGCCCGCGCTGCGATCCGGGTCCTTTGCCTGGCGCGCGCAGCGCAGTATATCGAATAGATAGATTTTCCGTAAGCTCGCTCCCGGCAGGTATTGCGGCGGGTCGTCCGCGGATCGCCGGATCAGACCATCGGCCTGCAGCGCATTCAGTATTCTCTGCAGCACGTCCACCGGAACCCGCTGATACGCCGCCAGGTTGCCAAGGCTGGAGCCCCCCGCGAATTGCCGATCGTCGTGGGCACGGGCGATATTGACCATCGCCTGCAGCGCCAGTTGATCGCGCATACGGGTGCTTAAATGGAGATCCAGCTTTTCCCACTTCAAATACTCGGGATGTTGATGGTAAAACGAAATACCGGAACCGATCAAAAGTATGATCCAACTCAGATAGAGCCAGATCATGAATACCAGTAGGATCGCCAGCCCGGAATAGATCGCTGTATAACTACTCGAACCGCCGACAAATGAGGTGAAAACGATACCTAGTGCTTGCCACAACACGCCGGCAACTACCGCCCCGTAAAACGCGGAGCGGAACTGAACCCGGGTATTCGGCACCAGCATATAGACAAAGGTAAAGGCGGCGATCACCAGCACAAATGGCAACAGCTTTCCGCTGACACGCAACAGATTGTTCATATACGGCAGACCGTTCAGAAAATCGACCACGTGGCTGTTGCCGAGTAATGCCGTTATGCCGACGGCGGCAAACACCAGCACGGGGCCAACCACGATAACGCTGAGGTAATTGCCGAAGCGCTGCATCGGCCTGCGATTGTTTTGTAAACGCCAGCTGTGGTTGAACGCGAATTCAATTTTGCGAATTAGGGAAACCGCGGTGTACAACAGCAACAACAGGCCTACGCTACCGAGCACTCCGAGTTTCATATTTTCGACAAAACCGACGATGCGCGCGCTGATTTCCACGTTTTGCTCGCCTATCGGCTGCAGTAACCGCACCAGCGTCGGTTCCAGCTGATCGTGCACGCCAAACCCTTTCAGCACCGAAATACTCACGGCCAGCAACGGCACGATCGATAACATCGTGGTGTAAACCAGGCTCATTGCGTGCAGCGTTATCATGCCGCCCATCAGGTCGCGTCCAATCATCGCTATCAACTGTAAAAAATGCCGCCAGGCCGACCCGGGCACCGGACCGTCGTCAGCATGGTGCTGCCAGATATACCGGTGGATTCGTTTGCGCATCGGGCGGTTTAACCGGTAAAGGCTTTTTTGGAATTCAGATATTCGATTTCGGCCTCGGTACTGTCGCGTCCCAGGGCTTTGTTGCGATGTGGAAAGCGTCCGAATTCCGCCACGATCGCGTGGTGGTGACGGGCGAAACGCAGGTTGGATTCTAGCCCCGGCTGAGCGAAAAGTTTGAGCCCCAGTTCCTGATCCTCGAGGTTTTCGCTGTGCATGAAAGGCATGTAGAGAAATGCCCTCTCTGCGGGGTCGAGCTCCTCGTCGAAACCGTGCTCGATCGCATGACGGGCGACTTCGCGTGACTGCGCTTCGGTGGCGTAACTTTGCGCCGTATCGCGAAACATGTTCAATGGCAACTGATCGAGGACGATAACCAGGGCAAGGCAGCCGGCGGCGCTTGGCATCCAGTGATCGAGCTCACCCCGGCTGGCCCGCTCCCAGGTCTCCAGGTAGGTCTCGCGCAGGAATTGATCGAACTCGGGCGTCGAGTTAAACCAGAGTTTGCGGCGGTCTTCGGCAAACCAGAAATCGATGATGTCCTGTGGCATAAGCACCTCGCTTTCGGTCATGTTAGCAAGCTTTTCGGAGATCATCGACCAACCCGCGCAAGCGCTGCTGCAGCTGCCTGCGGCCCTCGGCGCCGGACTCACGCTCGAGCAGACTCCAGCGACGGTTCTGCACCGCTTTTTCGATCAACAGGCTATCGGGCTCGAACAGGCTATGCGCAACCCGCTGCATGACAAACTTTTGCAGGCTCGCGAAACAGATTTCAAAGCCCCGGTTACCGCTGGCAAAAGCTTCTATTTCCAGCCGTTCGGACTCACTCGGGGTCGCCTGATAATCGGCATAACGCAACAACGCGACCACCTGGGCGGCATCCATGGTTTGCAAAAACTGGGTCATCCAGATTGGCAACTGCTGCTGGATACGCTGCTGCAGCAGTTTAATCTCCGGCCCCAGTTTATCTCCCACCGGTCGTAACACCGCAATCGAATGACTGCCGCTCGACTTACCGGAGGCATAACTGACATGAACCAGTCGGCACTGAACCTGCCGCCAGAAATTCGCGGTTTCCGCATCGAGCGCGAAGCTGGCCCCGAGATAGTCGAACGATTTTTCCCGTGCATATTGCATCGCTCGGGAAACCAACCGGGTGCCAAGACCCTGGCGGCGACAGGCCGCGGCAACCGCGATGCGATGAATACGCAGACCCCGGTAGCGGCCAAACCCCTTCAACCCGGCTTGCGCAGTCAGCATTTGCGCCAGCAGGTGACCCTGTGGCCGCCGCCGGCCGAAAAATATTTCCTCGCAGAGCGCCGTGTCGAATCCGCCTTCGCGGTTTAACAGGACCACGCCGAGCACGAAATCATGCCGGCGCGCCACGATTAGCACTTGATCGGGGTTTTCCATCAGCATGCGCAAATCGGACGGCCGCGTGCGGTAGTGTGCCGAATTCAATAATGCGTAAACCTGCCGCAAAACCGGCCAGGCCGTCGCGCTTCCCGGTTCGCGTAAAACGTCAATATCGCAGTCACCAACGGAGATTTGCGACTCCGCCGCCGGGAGAGCTTCCGGTTTCAGCATCAGCGTTCGGTTGAGCCAGGCCTCGAGTAGATCGTCATGGCACCAGCGCACCGGCCTTTCGAGCTGGTAACTTCTCAGGTCTCCAGCTTCGAGCGTAGCCACAAATCGCAGCATGAAACCCTGACCGGTACCCTCGTAGCCGCCGCTGGTGGTGGCTAAAACCTGCCTCGGATAAAGGCGCGCCAGTTGGTGCAACATCGACAACGGTATGGTTGCGGCTTCGTCGATAATGAGCAAATCGGCCGCGGGGCATTCGCGTAACAATTGATCGGGCGCGACGAAATCGGCCGCGGGCGCCTGTCGTAACAACGCCGCCGCACTCTGACGGGAGTTCGCAGATACCAGGATCTTGAATTGGGACCGCAGCCGGTTTACCAGCAAACCGAGACAGGTGCTTTTACCGCGCCCGCGCGCGGCGCTGATCAGCGCAATCGCGGCGCGTTTTGCACCGATCCATTGCTCGATTTGGCGTAACACTGACGATTGTTCCGCGGTTTGTCCGTTTTCGATTGCCGTCGGCTGCAGCTGTGGCAGCGGCGACGGCGCAGCCGGCATGGAGCCCGGTGTCAGCGAGACCCCGATTGACGCATCTTGCTGCAGGGTCGCGAAAAAATATTCGGCGAAATAAGCTCGCGCCGAGCGCTTGTCATCCTGCCAGCGGGCATAGCGGTCGGCTTGCGTATCCCAGTAGCAGGCAGCGGGCGACAACAGCAGCAGCACTCCGCCCGCCTGCACCAGACCGCCGGCAATACAGAGTACGTCCGGGTTGAATCCATCGAACAGGTCGACCGCCACCAACCGGGTTTCGCTTCCCAGACAGGTTTCCGCCTTGCTGAAGGGTATTGCTTCGGGTAACTGTTCGCGATTCGACAACAGCAGCATCCCCGCCTCCAAGGCCGCTATCTCAGCAAGGCGTTGATCGCACCAGCCGCGGGGCCCCTGTAGTAACAGCAACTGGCGTTGCCGGCTGCGCTGCAGGGCCTCGAACAGTGAAGTCATCCAGCTTTTGATATTGATTGCCGGCACCGGTTTTTTTTGTTAAAAAATGCAGCCCATTATAAGTGAGTCCCAAGCCATGACCAAAGATCAGCAAACCCAGGCCGAAGCAGCGGCATTCCGTTCCCTGGTGGCGCATTTGCAACAGCGCAGCGACGTGCAGAATATCGACTTGATGAACCTTGCGGGATTCTGCCGCAACTGCTTGTCAAAATGGTATTCGGCGGAGGTCAAGAAATTGAACCCGGAATTCGATTACGCGGATGCACAACGTCATATTTATGGCATGACCATCGACGAGTGGAAACGGGATTTTCAAACCGACGCTTCGCAAGAACAGCAACAACGCTTCGAAGAAACCCGGGAGCAGCATGCTAAAATCAGCGGTTACTGACTATTAACCCGGCTACGCGTAGCAGTCCGAAATCCAACTCGCCGCTGCCGACAGCACAGATTGCAGGATGTGAGCGGGATTTCCGGGACGGCTCACGCCAATGCCGTATTCGCGGCCCTGGCGGCTAGCGCAATTCTCGTCTCAGTATCTTGCCGACATTGGTTTTGGGTAGCTCATCCCGGAATTCCACTATCTTCGGAATCTTGTATCCAGTTAGATTCTCGCGGCAATGCGCGATCACCGAGGCTTCATCCAGCGCCGGATCTTTCTTCACGATCACCGCCTTGACCACCTCGCCGCAGGCTTCATCGGGCTCGCCGATAACGCCGACCTCGAGTACGCCGTCATGCCCGGCAATCACGGTTTCAATCTCGTTCGGGAAAACGTTAAAGCCGGAGACCAAAATCATATCCTTGAGCCGATCGACGATGCGGAAGTATCCCTGTTCGTCCATTTGCGCCACGTCGCCTGTTTTTAGCCAACCATCGCTGGATAGCACCTTGGCGGTTTCCTCAGGGCGTTGCCAGTAACCCTTCATGACCTGCGGCCCGCGCACGCAGAGTTCACCGGCCTCCCCCTGCGGCAGTATATTGCCGTCATCATCCTGCACCGAGACCTCGGTCGATGACACCGGCAATCCAATGGCGCCGTTGTATTCACTCAGAGTAAGTGGATTAATGCAGACCGCGGGCGAGGTTTCAGTCAGGCCATAGGCTTCCAGTAAAGGGGTGTCGGTCAATTTCTGCCATCGCTCGGCGACCGGCTGCTGTACCGCCATGCCCCCGCCCAGCGCCAACTTCAATGGTTTGAAATCGATCTGTTCGAAGCCCGGAGTATTCATCAATGCGTTAAACAAGGTATTGACCCCGGTGATCGCGGTAAACCTGAGGCCCGTTAGCTCCTTGACGAAACCCGGCATGTCACGCGGATTGGTTATCAGATAATTGAGCGCGCCGACCTTCATAAAGGTCAGGCAGTTGGCGGTCAGCGAAAAGATATGATAGAGCGGTAACGCGGTGATAATGACTTCTTTGCCGTCCTCGACGACATTCTTGATCCAGGCCGAGGCTTGCTGCATGTTGGCGATCATATTGCCATGGGTCAGCATGGCGCCCTTGGCAACGCCGGTGGTGCCGCCGGTATACTGCAGAAAAGCGAGATCGTCGTGATTACAGGGAACCGGCCGATGCGTTTTTGCCGCACCTTGCGCCAGCGCATTTTTGAAAGTCACGCGCTGCGGCAGATCGAATGCGGGTACCATTTTTTTCACATACTTGACCACCAGATTGACAATCACCGACTTGGGAAATTTCAACAAGTCGCCGATCTGCGTGGTAATCACATGCTGAACCGGGGTTTCTTCGATAATCTCATCCAGGGTATGGCAGAAATTTTCCATCACGATGATGGCCTTGGCGCCCGAATCCGACAGCTGGTGCTTGAGTTCGCGCGAAGTGTACAACGGATTGGTATTGACGACGGTAAATCCTGCGCGCAGGGTCGCGAAAATCGAAATCGGATTTTGCAGCAGGTTGGGCATCATGATCGCAACGCGATCGCCCTTGGCCAGGCCGGGCAGGTTTTGCAGATAACTGGCCAGTTGATCGGTATAGCGATCCATCTCATTGTAAGTTATCGTCGTCCCCAAATTACAGAAACAGGGATTTTCTCCAAAACGCGAGATCGCCTGTTCGAATACATCGGTGACCGACTGATAGCTTTCGAGGTCAATTTCTTCCGGGACCCCGGGCGGATAATTCTTTAACCAGACCTTCTCCATTTGCTCGCCCCCCAACCTGGCAACGGGTTAGTAACAACGAAACGGAATCGGGCCGTCATTATTTTGTTCCTGCCGCCCGCTTCTTTTTGACCGCCGCCTTCTTCTTGGCCGCGGCTTTCTTTTTCACCGCCTTTTTAGCAACCGCCGCTTTTTGCGGCGCGCCATTTCGCGCCACCATCTGCTCGGGCGTGAAATCGTCTACCCTGACAACCCTGGCGGTCGCCGCTCGCGCCTGCAGCAGTATCTCGGCTTCCTCGGCATCGATTTGTCCCGCCGCGCGCAACCTGGCGATCCATTGTACATAATCCTCGAGGCCCGGTTGCGTTAACTGTTCGTGGCGTAACCGCCGTTCTACGGGCTCGGCACGAATTACTTTCTGTAACGCATCTTCGAGACAACCGGTTATATCATCGGGATCATCGTTGATATAAATACCATCTGTCAAACGATCCCGCGCCTCGCCGGGGCGGATTAACAGCGAAGCGACCCGGTGGCTGAGCGAATCATTGGGCTGGCGCAGGCTTAAACCCAACGGAAAAATCGCGTGGCGAACAACCACGCCGAGCCATTTGATCGGAAAGTTACGCAGAATTTCGTCGAGTGCAACCTGTACCTGATGCAGGCAATACTTGGCAGACCATTCGACCAGCGGCAAGTCGCTTCTGGGCTGACCGTCGGCATCGAATTTTTTCAAGACCGCGGAGGCGTAGAACATATATGACAATGCGTCCGCAAATCGACCGGAAAGTTTTTCCTTGCGCTTGAAGGCGCCGCCAAGAATCATCAGCACCAGATCGGCCATGACCGCGAAGGCCGCACTCATCTGACCGAGCCTTTGGTAGTAAGCGCCTATGCGTCCGGGGTATGGCGCCGGTGCCAGGTGACTCGCGCTGATGCCGTATACGAAAGCACGGCAGAAATTGGTTAGAAAATACTCGGCATGCCCGCGCAGGGCCTGGTCAAATGCCGCCTCGGCGGCGCTATGGTCTTGCATCGTCGCCGCGTCCATTTCGCGCACCAGATACGGATGACAGCGTATCGCCCCCTGGCCGAAAATAATCATACTGCGCGTCAGGATGTTGGCGCCCTCGACCGTTATTCCGACGGGGATGGTCTGGTAGGCGCGGGCGATATAATTCGACGGTCCCATGCAGATGCCGCGGCCGCCGTGCACGTCCATCGCGTCGTTAAGAACCTGGCGCATTTGTTCGGTGTTAAAACATTTGAGAATTGCGGTAATCACCGACGGCTTTTCCCCGGCATCGAGCCCGCTCAAGGTCAGCAGGCGCCCCGCATCCATCATATAGGTATGCCCGCCGATCCGCGCCAGGGCTTCTTCAACGCCTTCAAATTTCCCGATCGATGTATTGAACTGCTTGCGCACATGGGCATAGGCGCCGGTAGTGCGGGCGCTGGCTTTACCGGCAGCGACACCCACCGGGCAGGGATATGCCGCGTCCTACCGAAAGCGATTCGACCAGCATACGCCAGCCCTTGCCGATATTCTGCTGCCCGCCGATGATGAATTCCATCGGGATGAATACATCCTTGCCGCTATTGGGGCCGTTCTGGAAGGCGGAGTTCAACGGAAAATGCCGTTTGCCGATTTCGACTCCCGGCGTGTCGACCGGGATCAGCGCGCAAGTGATTCCGAGTTCTTCCTCGCCACCGAGCAAGGCCTCCGGATCGAATACCTTAAACGCCAGGCCCAGTACCGTCGCCACCGGACCGAGCGTGATATAACGTTTTTCCCAATTGAGGCGCAAACCCAACAGTTTTTCACCCTGATACTCACCCATGCAGACGACACCCGTATCCGGAATCGCACCGGCGTCGGAGCCGGCAGACGGACCGGTGAGGGCAAAACAGGGAATCTCGGAACCGGCGGCCAGCCGCGGTAGATAGTGGTCTTTCTGCGCTTCGGTGCCGTAGTGCAGTAGTAGTTCGGCCGGGCCCAGCGAGTTAGGCACCATCACCGTGACTCCCGCCGAGATGCTGCGCGCCGCGATCTTGGTAACGACGCAGGAGTGTCCATGTGCGCTAAACTCCAGCCCGCCGTAGCGCCGCGGGATTATCATGCCGAAAAAGCCGTGCTGTTTGAGAAACGCCCAGACTTCGGGCGGTAAATCCATGCGGTTGTGGGTAATATCCCAGTCGTCGAGCATCGAACACAGCTGCTCCACCGGTCCATCGACAAAAGCCCGTTCTTCCGCACTGAGTTCAGGCAGCTGATAACCCTGCAACAGATTCCAGTCGGGATTGCCGCGAAACAGTTCCGCCTCCCACCACACGCTACCGGCCTCGATCGCCGCGCGTTCGGTTTCGGACATCGGCGGAAGAACCTTGCGAATGCGCCACAGTAGCGGACGCGACAACCATTGCAGGCGCAGTTGCGGTAACCCGAGCAACAGCGCGGGTAGCAGGAAACCGAGCCAGAAAAGCAGCCCCCAGAACAGGCTGAAGCCCCCGCCAAGCGTGAAAATCAAAAGAAATAACGCGGTGAACAATGCCAGGCTGCGGAACGGAATTTGATGCCGCGCGATCGCGTAAACCAAAACCAACAGGGCAGTTAACAGGAGCAGGACATTCATCGGACTATTTCACTATTATCGAATCTTGCAAGCGAATGGCTAACATTATAATAAATTGACTGCGCCAGCAATATATAGTTTCAAATTGAAACTGTTCTTTGGCACTGGGTCGCGGCAGCCAATCGCCAAGCCAAAAGCTTAAGTTTTTTGCTAATTCGGCCGATGACACCTATGTAAAACTCTGCCAGGACTCGGCTGATTCGGTCCCGGCTTTTCATATGGACCAAATAAGCGATTAAATGCCCGAAGCCAAAATTTTAGTTGTCGATGACACCAATGCCAACCTGGTAGCGCTGCAAGTATTGCTGAAGCCGATCGAGGTGGACATCGTCACCGCCAGCTCGGGCGAGCAAGCGCTGCAGGCCGCGCAGGAAAATGAAGATCACATCGCGCTGATACTGCTCGACGTGCAAATGCCGGAGATGGATGGTTTCGAAGTCGCCCGGCTCCTGCACGAAAACGAAAAAACTCGTTCACTACCGATTATTTTCATCACCGCCAACCAGGACGAGGCGCATATCGAGGAAGCTTATCTGGCAGGCGCGGTCGACTACATTCAGAAACCGATCCGCAAAACCGCGCTGTTATCCAAGGTGAGCGTTTTCCTCGATCTGTGGTCGCTGCGCTTCGGCCTGGAGCAGGAAATCGAGCATCGCCGTGCGGCCGAGCATCGCGTCGAACACCTGGCAACGCATGATCCGTTGACCAATTTACCCAACCGCCGCGGTCTCTACGAAGAATTGAATGAGTTGATATACCGCTCGCGACGCTACCGCTATTCCAGCGCGGTAATTTACGTCGACCTGGATGGCTTCAAAAACGTCAACGATCATTTCGCGCACGAGGCCGGCGACCGACTATTGATCCAGGTTGCCGCCAACTTCAAAAAAATCGTACGTCAAACCGATTCGGTGGCGCGCATCGGGGGTGATGAATTCATTGTTTTGATTACCGACATCAACCGCGAAACAACACTGATCACTAAAATCGAAAGCCTGCTGCGCGAAGCTTCCCGGCCAATCGAATTCAACGGACATCGAGTTTCGGTCAGCGCCAGCATTGGCGTCGCGCTTTTCCCCGAGCACGGCGATAATGTCGAAACGCTGTTGCACCACGCGGATCAGGCCATGTATCAAGCCAAGAACCACGGTAAAAACACCTTTCGCTTTTTTACCGAGGATATTAACGAAAAAGCGCATCGTCAGCGTGAACTCCAGGACAATTTGCGGCGCGCGCTTCCCAACGACGAATTCACGGTTTTTTATCAACCCATCGTCGATGGCAAAACCGGACGGCTAGTCTCGGTCGAAGCCTTGCTGCGCTGGTACAGCGCAGAACTCGGTCAAGTCTTCCCCGACGAATTTATTCCCGCCGCGGAAAGCGCCGGATTGATACCGGAACTGGGTTGCTGGGTACTGAAGAAGGCCGTGGAGACCGGGGCCCAATGGAATCGGCAGTTTGCTATCCGCCTGCGCATCGCGGTCAATGCCTCGACCATTCAATTTCGCAACGACCTGCTGTTCGAAACGATTAAGGAACAAATCGAAACCCATGACTGGAGTCCGGAGTTGCTCGAAGTGGAAATTACCGAAGGCCTCTTGCTGGACGACTCATCGGAGGTAAACACCTATATCGAGGAAATAAGCAATTGCGGGGTAAGGCTGTCGGTGGACGACTTCGGCACCGGTTTTTCGGCACTCAGTTACCTGAAAAATTACCCGGTTAACACGGTAAAGATCGATCGCAGTTTTATCATGGACCTGCCCGGGGACAAGGAAAGCGAAGTCCTGGTGCGCGCAAGGGTATTACTTCGGTAAACCGATGCCGAAGGCTGAATTCGATGCGTATCTCGCCGCGCAACTCGAGCGGTCGGTTATCGCCCAGTATTAGCTCGATCCGAGCAACCGGCCAGTTCATCTCAGCGTTTTTTTACGTCGCGAGGGCGTCGCAGAGACGCTGCGGCGGGATGCACAGCCCGGTGTTCAGTTACACTGCTCGCCGGGACGAAGTTAGCGCACAGGCGCAGTTTACACTAGCTTGAACGGGCTAGCCGTTGCCGGCCGCCGCCAACACCTGGCGCGACAGCAAAAAATCCGCAAACCAATTGGCCAACAATTCGGTATCTGCCGTGGCGCCCTGCATGGAGGCATGCGCTACCGCGGTAACATCCGCCGGCAGCACGCTACCGCCGTAAGCTTCGAGCAGTGCGTTTTCATAGGCCTGGCCGAATTCCGGATGAGCTTGAATGCTGATGATCGAATCGCCGTAACTCAGCCCGGCGTAAGGGCAAAACTCGGAACTCAGGAAAACTTGCGCGTCTGGCGGCAGTTGGACAACCTGGTCTTGATGGAAGGCATATATCCCGGCCTGCCGCGGCTGTTCCTTCATCCACGAATGCCGCTGCTCGACCTGATAACGATGTAAACCGACACCCCAGCCCCGGTCCGACTTAAGCACTTTACCACCCAGCGCTTGAGCGACAATCTGATGGCCGAAGCAAACTCCGATCAGTGGCAGCCCGGCCGCGGCCAGCTCGCGGATAAACGCCTGCAGCGGCGGCATCCAGTCAAGATTATCGTAAACCCCGTGCCTCGACCCGGTAATCAACCATCCCTCGCAATCGTAAATCGAGTGTGCCACTTCCCCGCGAATCACGCTGACGGTTTCGAACTCGAAATCGCGCTGCGCCAGGCCGAGAAAATCCGCAAACATGACTGGATAGGGATCGAAACGAGCCGTCATCCTGTCACGCAGCAGCCCGGTTTCGAGAATTCCAATTTTCATAAGTTTTTACTCTGCAACAAGCGCGCGCAATATAGCATCGGCGCTTAAAAAGCTGATAGCTATCGACAGCCGGATTAGATTAATGTGATCATATTCTACCGGCCATCCCGAATCGCGGCAAATGTTGGCGTTGGTGATATCGCGTTTTTTGTGATTAAATATTTTACTCACCCACCCGTGGAAACGGCTCCATGAAATCAACCGATTCAGCGGAATTAAAACTACTGATGTTCGACAAGTCGGACGACCAGAAAACCCACCAATGGGTTTATCAACTGCTGCGCAACAATCTGTTATGCGGACGGATTAAGCCCGGCAAACCGCTGACGATTCGGGGTCTCGCGGAAATCCTTCACGTCAGTCCGATGCCGGTGCGAGAAGCCCTACACCGACTGGCTTGTGAAGCCGCCGTCGAGGTCAAGAACAATCGCCGGGTCATCGTTCCCTTGATGACGGCGGAAAAATTCGGCGAGCTTTGCGAGTTGCGCATCCTGCTCGAGACTCATGCGGCTGAAGGTGCATTACCTTATATAAATGAAGGCGATATCGAAATTCTAGAGCAACTGGACCGGAAAATCGACGCGGCGGTCGAGGCTAACGATGCCGACCAGATCGGTCTTTGCAATCAGGCATTTCATCGCCATTTGTATAGCGCCAATCCATTCCAGATTTCGGTTCCGCTGATCGAAAGCCTGTGGCTGCAGCTGGGACCCTTCTCGCGAATCGCCATCGCGAAACTGGAAAAAGTCTACCTGGTCGATCGGCATGTCGAAGCACTGGCCGCGTTGAAAAAGAAAAACCGATTCGGCCTGCGGCGCGCCATCGAAGCCGATATCCGCGATGGCATCGCCTCGATAAAAACCGTCGAGGGAATTCACGACTATTTTGAAGGTGTCGCTTGATGGCAGCTTTTCGATTGTATTTAGTGATCACTTTCAGTCATGAAAACAGCGCTCACAGACAAATCGACACCTGGAAGCGGGGTGAATCCGTGATCACAAAATTACATGTCAGATGATCTAAACCGGGCCGATGACCGACAACAACAGCCAATCACTCGGCGCTGAAATCGAGCAATTTTTAGGCGCGAATCCCAAGCTCAAACAGGTCGAAATCCTGGCTACGGACCTGTGCGGTCATTTCTTTGGCAAGCGCTACCCGACTACTAAGCTAAGCGCTTTTGCGCGGGAGGGCCTTACCATGCCGGCCAGCATGTTCGTGCTGAACACGCTGGGCGAGCCGCTGGAGGGGATTCGCTACGGCATCGACGACGGTGATCCCGATGTCCACTTCCATCTGATTCCGGGTAGCCTGTGCCTGAACAACTGGGGCAATAAACCACGCGCTCAGATGCTGGCATCTACCTGTGAAGACGACAGCCCGGCCTACTTCGAGCCACGTTACGTACTGCAGCAGGTAGTCGACAACTTCGCCGCCCGGGATTGGCATCCCGTGGTTGCCTTCGAGCTCGAATTTTATCTGTTCGACGCCAGGCGCGACGCCGGCGGCATACTGCAATTAGTGGATAATCCGAAAACCGGTCGCAAAGACACGGCCACGGTGCTGTCCAGCGCCCGCGTCGGCGACTTCGAGGAAATCATTGACGATATTATTCACGCCTGCCAACTGCAAAATATCGACACCGGCGCAATTTCTTCGGAGCTCGGACCCGGTCAGTTCGAAATCAATTTCAACCATCACAAGAATGTTCTCAGGGCGGCCGACGAAACCAGCCTGTTTAAGCGAACCGTTATCGAAGTCGCAAAAAAACACGATATGTGCGCCAGCTTTATCGCGAAACCGATGTTAATGCATGCCGGTAACGGCCTGCATATGCACATCAGTATCATCGATCACGAGGGTCGCAACCTATTCGCCGCTGACGACAGAGCGCACCCACGATTGCAGCACGCCATCGGCGGCCTGTTGGCCACGATGCCGGCCGCGATGTCGTTTTGGGCGCCGAGCGTCAATTCCTACAGGCGCTATCTCGGCGGCACCAGTTGCGCACCGGTCAGCCTGACCTGGGGTAACGAAAACCGTACGGTGGCATTTCGCATTCCGCTCGCCAATCAAGGCGCCTGGCGGGTCGAGAACCGGGTACCGGGGGCGGACGCCAATCCTTACCTGGCAATGGCGGCTACGCTGGGAGGCATTTTGTACGGCATCGAAAATAAAATCGATCCGGGCAGCGAAACCACGGTGGCGGTAGCAGGCCGCGATGAAAACCTGCCGCTGAACATGACTGCGGCTCTGGCCGCGACCGGGGCCAGCGATGCCTTGATGCGGATTATGGGGCACGAATTCATCGATTTATACTGTCGTCATCGCGCTGCCGAGACCCTGGCCTTCGAAAACCACATCAGCGCCCGTGAATACGACTGGTATTTATAAATGAACAGTGAAAATTTTACCGATAGCCACTCGATTTTTGCCAATATTTACGGCTACATGGGCAAACCTCTGACACGCGACCCGGCCGCTGCCGATGTTTTCGTCATCGGACTGCCCTACGATCTGGGCACCAGCGGGCGCGCGGGGACGCGCAGCGGGCCCGGCGCAATTCGCAACGCCAGCGCCAACCTGCGTTGGGAAGAAAAACGCTGGCCCTGGGACTTCAATGTTTTCGAGCGGTTACGAGTCGCCGACTACGGCGACCTGGAATTCGCCACCGGCAACCATGACGCCTTATTCGAAGCGGTGGAAACCCATTACGGCAAGCTGCTGGCCGCCGGCAAAACCGTGCTCAGTTTTGGCGGCGATCATTTCGTCACACTGCCGCTGCTGCGCGCACACCACAAACATTTCGGCAAACTGGCGCTGATTCACTTCGACGCGCATACCGATACCTATGAGGAAAAAGCCGCGGTTTATAATCACGGTTGCATGTTTTATCACGCGCCGCGAGAGGGCCTAATCGACGCCGATAAGAGCATTCAGATCGGGATTCGCACCGAGTACAGCGAGAGTCGGCACGAATTTGAAGTGATCAGCGCTGCGGTGGCTAACGATATCCCGTTCGAATCCATCGTCGAACGAATTCGACAACGTGTCGGCGACAGCCCCTGTTATCTGACTTTCGATATCGACTGCCTCGACCCGGCCTATGCCCCCGGCACCGGAACCCCGGTGGCGGGCGGTCTGACCTCGGACCGGGCGCTCAAGATCATCCGCGGTTTGCGGGGCATAAACTTGGTCGGCATGGACCTGGTCGAGGTCGCGCCTTCTTATGATCATGCCGAAATCACTTCGCTGGCCGGCGCCACACTCGGCCTGGAGATGCTCTATCTGCTCGCCTCCGACAGGGAAATTTGACTCAGAGTAAAAACCCAATGAGTTTTTACTCTGAGTCAAATGTATTGCCGAGAACTTAGTCGCAGGCAGGCATTTCACGCGCGAACAGCGGCGCATAAAAATCCTGTTCCGATTCGAGGGATCGCGCCGCCGCATGGCCATCGTATACCGCCGCCGCGACCGTGCCGGGAGCGTTGCAATCACCGATCGCCCGCAGCGTTTTGAAGCGTTCTTCAAGCGGCAACAGCGCCTGATAAAGTTCGTCTTGCGGCGCCCTCGATGTCACCATCACCAGGCTATCGAAGGTCAGCTTTTGTTCGAGCTGTTCGCTATAGACGTTAGCAATCCTGGCTTCGCCGGCGACCAGTTCGACCAGCCGGTGCGAGACGACGAGCTCGATTCCGAGCGACAATACCCGCGCCTGAATCTTGCCCTGTTCCAGCGTATTTTCGGTCCACATCGAGACGCAGGATTGCGGCGTCAGCAGGCAAACCTCGTGACCCTGGTTGCGGCAAAGCTCGGCCAGGGTGCTGCCCATGTAGTAGTGGTCGTCGTCGTAAATCAATACCCGGCCGTGGAGCTTTGCCCCGTTCATAATATCGTCCGGGGTCATTATATTTAACCCTGCAATACCCGCTGGCGGAAATGAGTGCTGGCGGCCGATCCCATCGCGCCGCCAGGACGATCCCGTCGCCACCAGTACATGCGGAATTTCGAGCGCGACGATATCTTCGGCGCTGAGGCGGTTATTCAAGTAAATTTCCACATTGGGTTTTTGCCGCAGCAATTGTTCGCGGTAATCACGTACGCGCGCATAGCTCGACATCCCCGGCAGCGCGCTTTCGCGCGATATTCTGCCGCCCAGCGCTGGCGCAGACTCCGCCAAGGTTACCGCATAACCGCGATTGGCAAGCTGGAGCGCGCATTCGAGACCGGCCGGGCCGGCGCCGACGACCAGCACTGCGTCATCGCTGACGGCGGCGTCGATGCGTTCCGGATGCCAACCCTGTTTCCATTCCTCGCCCTGGGTGGGATTTTGCGTGCAGCGGATCGGCGCCACCAAATTATCATGCGCCACGCAGATGTTGCAGCCGATACATTCGCGAATCTCGTCAATCCGCCCCTCATCGATTTTGCGCGGTAAAAACGGATCGGCAATCGACGGCCGTGCGGCGCCGATCAAATCGAGCACGCCGCGCTTGATCTGCGACAACATCGCATCGGCGGAAGTGAAACGACCGACCCCGACAACCGGCTTGCTGGTCAAGGTTTTGACAAATGCGGTGTAAACTTCCTGGTAACCTTCGTTCGGCTCGAAACGCGCGCTCGATGAGTCATTCACCCAGTCGCTGATATTCACATCCCACAGATCCGGGATCTCGGCCAGCATGGCGACGATGTCGCGTCCATCCGATTCGGCCTGCAAACCGTCCGGCCCCATCAACTCATCGGTGGCGAAGCGAAACGCGACCGCGCAATCGTGGCCAACCGCTTCCTTGACGTCGAGCAGCACTTCCCGGGTGAACCTAACCCGGTTTTCCAGACTACCGCCATACTCATCGCTGCGCCGATTGTACTGGGGCTTGAGAAAATGCTGTAACAGGGTCATGTCGTGTCCGGCATAGACATAAACGATATCGTATCCCGCTTGCCGGGAGCGTTTGGCCGCCTCGACGTGCCAGCGGCGCACATCGGCGATATCACGTTTGTTCATGGCTCGTGCCTGAATCGGGTTTATCCCGTGGACCGGGGCCGCGCTCGGCGCCATCGGCGCAATGCGGCTGTAGAGGTTGGATGCGTGAAAACCGTTGTAACAGAGTTCGATCCCGGCGAGCGCGCCGTGCTCGTGTACCGCATCGGTCATCAGGCGGTGCTGCGGGATATCGCGCTCGTCCCAGAGTCGGCCCTCAAGATAGGGCGCGACATCGGCGCTAGGATGAATCTCGACCTCCTGAGTACAAACGACGCCCCAACCGCCCTCGGCCTTGACTGCGCGGTTCGCGGCCTCGGCCCGCGGGCGCGCATGTCCCAGCACATTACAATGCGGCACTTGATAGAAACGATTCGGCGCCGTAACCGGACCGATTTGTATCGGCTCAAACAGAATATCGTACTTGGAGTCGCGTCCCATTTAACAACCACACTCGTATTCCAAAGTCCCCGGGAGCGGAAATCTTTTTTTCCAGATCCAGGCTGACAAGATATTAATCAGTGACAACAACAGCGGAATATAATCGAATCCGGCTTCCGAGGTACAAAATGCGACCTAGCCAACCGCGGTCACACTACCCTGCTGTTGCATCCGTGCATTGACTTCGCGCAAGCTTCCGCCTGGCGGTGCTTGCGTCAGTGTAACAACCGGCAACAGCTGACGCAGCCGATTATGAAACGAAGCCACGCCCAGTTCCAGGTCGGACAATAAAAGGCCGTCAAACGCCTGCGATCGCATGCCTTCGGCAGCCCACTTGACCAGTCGAATATCTTCTTCACCGACGCCCATGTTGATTTCGCGATTTAGTGCCCGCGCCCGCTGCATCGCGGGGCGATCGTCGGCTAAGGCATAAGTTGCGCCAACCATCACGCTTTGCTGATTGCCGCCTGGATAAATCTGGTAAATTTCGATCTGGTCCGGAAACAGCGTCAACACGAAACCCGGAAACATACCCCAGTATATCCACAGATTCTTATGCGAGTCAGGCAAATAGCTTTTCCGCAGCAACGCAGCGACATAGTCGCGGTTGCGCTGCATCCGGTGCCTACGCTGATCTATAGCGCCACAGGCGCGATTCAAGCCGCCTTCGAGCTGCTGATCGGTATAGCTCGCGCCCACCAGATCAAACAACTCGGGATGACCCACGGGTATGTGGTAACCCTCGTTATCGATGTCGAGCACGGCCTTCCAGTCGAGATCAAACTGATAGCGGTAAGCTTCGTCGAAAGGCTGCATTTCATCGATCCGATATAGACCGATCTCTGCCGCGGCGGCGGCGAACAGTTCGGTAACCGACGGGCCGTCGCCGCCGAAGCGTACGAAAATCATGCCCTGCCATACCTCGCAATCGATTGCCTTGAGGCTAAATTGGTGGCGCTCGAGTTGCGGAAAGCTGTCGGCCCGGGGAATATTTTTCAGTGAGCCATCAAGGTGGTAAGACCAGCCGTGGAACGGGCAGACGAAGGCCTTACCGCAATGCCCCTTGTCATCGGCAACGATCCGCGATGCGCGGTGGCGGCACAGGTTGTGAAACGCGCGCAGCCGGCCCTGCTCGTCCCGCACCACGAGCGCACGTTCGTTGCCTAGGGCAAAACACTGATAGTCGCCGCAAGCCGGGATATCGGATACATGCGCAACAAACATCCAGTTGCACAGAAACAGCTGTTCGATTTCAAGCTGGGTCAATTCATTGTTGTTATAAGTCCAGGCGGGCAATCCCCCGCGGGATCCGGCCTGGCTGCAAATTTCCTTTGTGGGTACAAATTTCATGACTGGAGCGGGCTAACTCAAGCGGCTGGGGACGAGTGTTTTCTCCGTGTATCGACCGCTTCTGTCTCGGCCGACTCAATCTCTTGCAACGCCAGCAAAATTCCCTGCCGCAGCATGGCGACCATATCGTCGATCTGCGCAGGCGTTATCGTCAGCGGCGGCGACATGACGCACATATTGACCAGCGGCCTGACGATCAGTCCCAGCTGCTGGCAGTGTTTGTCGATCAGTTTACCGATTTCGTAATCTTGCGCGAGATCGTTATCGCCAGGCTCAAGCTCGCACTCGACGCAGGCCATCAATCCCTCGCCGCGCACATCGCGCACGATCGGGATATCGCGCAAGCTCTGCATTTGCTGCTGCAGATAAGGCCCGGTTTCCCGCACCTGTTCAAACAGTTTTTCGCGTTGCATGATTTCCAGGTTCTTGATGCCGGCCGCGGCGGCCACCGGATGACCCGAATAGGTGAAGCCATTCGAAAAAACCGCCGAATCGCCGCCGTTAGCCTTGATTTCGGCTACCAGCCGATCCGACACCAGGAAGGCGCCCATCGGAATATAACCCGAGGTCAAACCCTTGGCGGTGGTAATAATGTCCGGCACGATCCCGAACACGTCCTCGGAAGCAAAGCAATGGCCGAGGCGTCCGAAGGCGGTTACCACTTCATCCGATAAATACAACATGTCGTTATTACGGCAAACCTCGAGACAACGCCGATGGTAACCCTCGGGCGGCACGATCACGCCGCCGGAAGCGAGGATCGGTTCGGCCACGAACACCGCGCAGTTATCCGCCCCGACCTCGGCAATCCTGGTTTCGAGATTGGCAACGCATTGATCGAGAAACTCAGCATCCGACATCGCCTCGGGTTTCAATAACGGATGCGGCGCGTCGATATGATGGACTAGATGGGACTCGGTCTCGAGGTTGTTCTTGTCGCGCTCTTTGCCCGAGACACTACCACCGAGATAGGTGCTGCCATGGTAACCCCGCCGTTGTGAAATAATCTGATTCTTGCCCGGCTTGCCGCGCAGATTATTATAGAAATGCACGAAACGCAGCGCCGAGTCGACCGCGGTCGAACCGCCGGTGGTAAAGAATACGTGATTCAGATCTCCCGGCGACTGCGCGGCGAGCAGCGCCGCGAATTCGGAGGCGGGACCGGTGGTCATCGACCAGGGAGACACGTAGGTTAGCGCCATGATCTGGTCATAAACCGCCCTGGCCATTTCCTCCCGGCCGTGCCCGATGTTCACGCACCACATCCCGGCAGGCGCATCGAGCAGACGGTTGCCTTCGCTATCGTAGACATAAACACCCTCGCCCTGGTCCAGCAAAGTGCGCCGATGCCCGCCCAGTTTGACGAAATCGTCCCAGGGATGAATGAATAAGTTATCGCTCTGTTTCAATTCTGCCGCCGTACTCATGCTCAGCTCCTTAAATTAGGGAAGCTCTGAATGAATCAGAGTTTCCTTAGTTCGTGCGAAAAGTGCTGAAATTATAATTATTTTTGTTTTTTTATCAAGTATTTTCAATATTATATGTATTTTTATTGACCATTTACTCAAATAACTGTAGGGTTTGGAAATCTCTGGGACAAGGCCGATATTTTGCCGACGACCGTTACCGCAAAGAATTTCGCAAGTCGTAATCGCAGACAGCAAAGCGAGTTCCGCAAGCGCCAGTTGATCGATGCCACTATCGAGTGCATCGACAAGCTCGGGATATCGCAAACCACGCTGGCGAAAATTGCGACCCGAGCCGGGCTCTCTCAAGGTAACCTGGTGTTCCACTTTCAAAGCAAGGAAGCATTGCTCGAACAGACGCTGCACCACCTCAACGACGAATACCAGGCAAACTGGCAACGCGAACTGGCGGCGGCGGATGACGACCCTTATTGCCAGTTACGCGCGATTGTCAAAGCCGCATTCGCGCCTAAAATATGCAACCGCAAAAAAATCAGCGTCTGGTTTGCGTTTTGGGGCGAATCGCGCTCACGCCCGAAATACCGGCAGGTCTGCGGCGCTAACGACCAGGCTTTTTCGGATAAGTTACTGGCCCTGTGTAGCGCTATTGAAACGCAACACCGCGCCCGTTTGAGTGCACAAACCGCGGCGCTCAGCCTGGAGGGCATGATCGATGGCTTGTGGCAAAATTTTCTAATCGGTAATGCAGGGTTCAAACGCGAACGGGCGATTAACGCCGTGTACGAACTACTCGACAGCGTGTATCCCGATTGCTCATCTAATCACTCGGCGTAATTGTGATCACAAAATCCGGTTTTCACGCTAATATCCGATCGAATTGCAGCCATGACGGCTTATTTTCGACCGCACTAACGTTTTCGGCTTGCAATCGCCGTTAAGCTGCGATACAGAATGAAATAATAAAAATAAGTTTGGCATTCAAAACTAGAAAGTATTTCCTGAGGAGGGAACAATGATTAAAGACACTGCCTATAAAACCAGCCTTATCGGTGTAACCGCCGCCGTCCTACTGACGGGCGCGACGCTCGCAGCGGCCGCCGGCAAACTCAACGTCAGCAACTGGGCCGAATACATGGCCGAAGACACGATCGCCAATTTTGCCAAGGAATATGACATCGAGGTCACCTTCACGCCCTACGACTCGGTCGAAGCGATCGATTCAAAGCTACTCGCGGGAAATTCCGGCTACGATGTCGTGTCACATTCCGGTTCGTCGGTTGCGCGCCTGCTTAAGGGCAATATTCTAAAGAAAATCGACAAGAGCAAACTATCCAACTTCAAACATATGAGTGCCGATGTAATGGCCCAACTCGGTACCAATTGGGATCCTGGCCATAACTATATGGTGCCCTATATGTGGGGCACCCACGGCGTAACCTTTAACAAGGAACTGGTGCTGGCAACCTACCCCGATGCTCCAATCGGCGATGTCGACATGATTTTCAATCCGGAACACATGGAGAAATTGGCCAAATGCGGCGTTGCCTTCCTCGACTCACCGGACGATGTTATTTCGCTGGCGCTCGGGTATCTCGGACTGGATCCGAATTCAACCAATAGGGCCGACTACAAGAAAGTCGCCGCCATGCTGAAAAAAATTCGCCCCTATATCAAGACTTTCGATAACTATGCCTACCAGCGGATGCCGGAAAAGGAATTTTGCGTGGCCTTTACCTACGGACCCGATGGCCTGTTGGCGATGTCGCTGGCGGCCGAGGCCAAAACCGGTGTTACGCTCGATTTTTATTTGCCCGCGGTCTCGAATCTCTGGGTCGATGCCTGGGTAATGCCGGCAGATGCGAAGAATGTCGAAAATGCGCACCTGTTCATGAATTATATGATGCGGCCCGAAGTTGCCGCGGCCGATAGCAACTTCACTTGGTACGCCACCGCCAACAAAGACGCGTTCCCGCTGATCGAACCGGAGGTGACCGGCAATCCGGCGGCTTTTCCGACTGCGGCACAGGTATCGACCATGTACACCTTTGAAGTTTTTCCGCCGAAAATCAAACGCTTGCGCACCAGAACCTGGACCAACTTCAAGGCCGGCAACTAGCGAAACCTATTCGGGGTGACAATAGTCACCCCGTTTTTTCATTGACCTATAACGGGGGATATATGGTGAATGCGGCAGAATACGAAGACCGGCCCTGGCTCGACCCCGAGGCCGAGCCCTTCATCAAGGTACAAAGCGTCAGCAAGCAATTCGGCGACTTTACCGCAGTCGATAGCGTCGACCTGGAAATTTATAAGGGCGAGTTGTTTTGCCTGCTGGGCGGATCGGGTTGCGGCAAATCGACCCTGTTGCGCATGCTCGCCGGGTTCGAAACCCCCTCCTCGGGCAGTATTCTGATCGATGGCGTTAATATGAACGACGTGCCGCCCTACGAGCGCCCGGTCAACATGATGTTCCAATCCTATGCGTTATTTCCGCATATGTCGGTCGAGAAGAACGTCGGCTACGGCTTGCGGCGCGACGGCGTCGCGGTATCCGAGATCGAACAACGCGTGCAGGAAATGCTGGCCATGGTCGAACTGAGTCAGTTCGCGAAACGCAAACCCCATCAATTGTCCGGCGGGCAAAAGCAACGCGTTGCGCTGGCGCGTGCGCTGGTCAAACAGCCCAAGGTGTTGCTGCTCGACGAACCCCTGGGCGCTCTCGACAAGCGCCTGCGGGAACAAACCCAGTACGAGTTGATGAATATCCAGGAGCAGCTCGGCGTAACCTTCGTCGTAGTAACCCACGACCAGGAGGAAGCGATGACGCTGTCGACGCGAATTGCGGTCATGGACACCGGGCGCTTCCAGCAAATCGGCACACCCACCGAAATCTACGAATTCCCGAATTCGCGCCTGGTCGCCAACTTCATCGGCAACGCCAACATGTTCGAAGGCCGCGTCGTCGAAAATGGCCAGGATCACGTCATCGTCGAAAGCAGGCACCCCGAATGCAACTTCTACGTCGATCACGGCATGTCTATTGCCGAAGGCAGTAAGGTATGGGTGGCGTTGCGACCCGAAAAGGTCATGATCTCAAAGCAGCAAACGGCCGATGGCAACACCAATACGGTCAAAGGCATGGTGCATGATATCGGATATCTCGGCGGGACTTCGACTTACCGGGTCAAGGTCGGGGACGAACATCTGGTCGAAATAACCTCGCCCAACCAGTTACGCCCGAAAGACGGCAATCCGCCGATCGACTGGGATGAAGAAGTTTACCTGAGCTGGGAGCCATCGAGCTCGGTGGTGCTGGTCAAATGAGTACGCCGGGGGAAACGCTCGCCACCGCCGACGCGGATCCGAAGTCCAGCCTGCTGCAACGACTTACGCGCCTGGCGCAGGATCACTGGCGCACTCTTGTTTTATTCGTTCCATTCGCCTGGCTGCTGATTTTTTTCCTGGCGCCTTTTTTTATCGTCCTAAAGATCAGCATGGCCGAGACCACGGTCGCCAGCCCGCCGTTTACGCCGATGATCCAGTGGGTGGACGAAGGCATCATGCATATCCGGGTCGTAGTCGACAACTTTGCATACTTGTGGGAGGACGATTTATACGTCGATACTTATCTAAATTCGCTCAAAATTTCGGTTACCTCGACTATTCTCTGCCTGTTGCTCGGTTATCCGATTGCTTACGCGATTGCGCGCTCCAGTCATACCACCAAGCATATCCTGTTGATGCTGATCATCCTGCCGTTCTGGACTTCGTTTTTGCTGCGGGTCTACGCCTGGATGGGGCTGCTGGCCGATCAGGGCACAATTAACGACTTGTTGATCGCACTCGGCCTAATCGATGAACCCATTCGCATGCTGTATAACACTTTCGCGGTCTACGTCGGCATTGTATACACCTATGTCCCCTTCATGATTTTGCCGCTGTACGCCAACATGGAAAAACTCGACTGGGAACTGCTCGAAGCCGCCGCCGATCTCGGCGCCAAACCGACGACGACGTTTTTTACCGTGACCCTGCCGATGACCGTACCCGGTATCGTGGCAGGTTCGCTGCTGGTGTTTATTCCCGCCACCGGGGAGTACGTTATCCCCGATCTGCTCGGCGGCGGCAATGTCTTGATGATCGGTCGGGTGCTGTATAACGAATTCAACGCCAATGTCGACTGGCCGGTCGCCTCCGCGGTCGCGATTGCCTTATTGCTGCTGCTGGTGCTGCCGATGATGCTGTACCAGCATATTCAGGCGAAGGAGGCGCAAGGCTCGTGAATAACGGAAAACGATCGATCTTTCTGCTGTCCACGCTGAGTTTCGGCCTTGCGTTCCTATACGTACCGATGATCATGCTCATCATCTACTCGTTCAACAAGTCGAAGATCGTGGCCATCTGGGGCGGCTTTTCAACTAAGTGGTACGCGGTACTGTTCGACAGCCCGGAAGTGTGGGAAGCGGTCGCCCTGAGCTTCAAGATAGCCACCGTCAACGCTTGCTTCGCCACCCTGCTGGGCACGCTCGCCGGCCTCGCCTTGGTACGTTTCGGGCGTTTCAAGGGGCGGACCCTGTTCAGCGGCATGATTTCGGCGCCGCTGGTCATGCCCGAAGTCATAACCGGCCTCTCGCTGCTGCTGTTATTCATTACGCTAAAAGAATTTATCGGCTGGCCCGATGAACGCGGATTCACCACGATCACGATTGCACATATCACCTTTTCGATGGCCTACGTCGCCGTCATTATCCAGTCCCGCCTGGCCGGGATGGTACAGGATCTGGAAGAAGCGGCACAGGACCTCGGCGCCAAGCCGTTACGAGTGTTAATCGATATCACGCTGCCGCTGCTGGCACCGGGCATGGTGGCCGGCTGGCTACTGGCGTTTACCCTGTCGCTGGACGATTTGATCATCGCCAGCTTCGTCACCGGCCCCGAGGCGGTCACGCTCCCCATCCTGATCTACTCGCGTATCAGGCTCGGCTTGCGACCCGATATCAACGCTTTGGCTACTATCATCATCCTGGTGGTGGCGATCGGCGTATTGATTGCCGGTTACATCATGCTGCGCCAACAAAGACAGCGTGAACTCGATTTAAGCATGGTGGCCGAAGAAAAGTAACAGGGTCGCAAAACTAGCCAACCCTGGCAAAATATCGTCAGGCGGCCTGCTGGGTCAGGGGCAATGCAAAACAGAACTTCGCGCCGTCATTTTTACCGTTCGATTCTACCCATACGCTACCGTCGTGTACCTCGATGATGCGCTTTACCAACGCAAGGCCGATCCCGGTACCCTCGTGGGCCTGGTTGAGGCGATTGAAGAGCCCGAAAATCTGTTCCTGAAATTCCGGCTCGATACCGATGCCGTTATCGGTCACGCTGCAGACAACCCGGTTGCCTTCCACCGCCGCACTAATTTCAATTTCGGGCGAGCCTGATTTGCTACTGAATTTGAGCGCGTTTTCCAGCAGGTTCTGCGCCACTTCTGTCATGCGTTGCCGATCGACAAAAATCGGCGGCATTTGCGGCTGAACCCTGAGATCGGCGCCGTGCGCGGTGATCTGAAAATTCATCCTATGGGCCACCGATAAAAATATATCGGTCAGTGAAACGCTTTCAGATTTGTTGACTACCCGCCCCACCCGGGAGAGTTCGAGCAGGTCCGCGAGCAGCTGGCCCATCGTATCGGTCGCGGATACGATAAAATCCATATCTCTTTCGATAAGTTCGGGCTGACCCGACTGCAAGTCCTTTCGCAACAACCCGATATGCCCTTTTACGGTAACCAGAGGGCTTTTCAGGTCATGTGATACGGTGCAGGCAAACTGTTCGAGCTCGGCATTTTTGTCCGAAAGCTGCTCGATCAATTGTTTTGCCTCGTCGGCGGAGACCTGCAAACTGTCCGCCATCTTATCGAAGGTCTGCCCCAGGTCGCTGATTTCGTCCTTGCCGCGAAAGCCGGTGCGCACCGCTTTATCGCCATCGGCAAACCGATGGGCGGCATCGGTGACTACCGACAGGCGCCGGGTCACCAATACGCCGGCCGCCAAACCAACCAGGGCGATTACGAACATTCCGCTAACCGCGATACCGATTCCCAGCTTCCTGGTATCGGCGGTGGCCGCGGTCAACGCGGCATCGGACAGCTCGATTGCCAGGACGCCCAATAACCGGTCTTCGTTTTTAATATCGGTACTGCGCCAGATGCTGCGCGCCTGGGTCGATTCATCGATCGTGACGGCGCCGGAGAAGGCGGAAGGAAAGCGGCCAATCGACTCGGATCGGGTACCGGCGACGACGATGCCACGTTCGTCTACCAGCATGACTTGCTCGATGCGTGAATCCTGCAACAGGTTTTCCAGATAAGGTTGCAGCTCGGCATACTCTCCGGTCAATAACGCGATATGGCTGATGCCACTCATGACTTCGAGAATGGCACGCTCGTTATTGGCAAACTGCTGACGAATGGCGTTTTCGTTGTGGTCGAGAGTAGCCCACAGGACGGCGGTCATCATGATCGCCTCCAGTACGAAAATAATTATTGCAATGCGATATTTAAGCGAAAATCGCAATATCATCTACCTGCTAAATGTCCAGTCCGGGGTGCGGTAAAAGCGCAAACGTTTGCAGCTGTTTTAATTGGCGCCGGCAAAATTCGAATAGGTGGTCCCGATCCATTGCTGGTAGACCTCATCCACGTATCCCTGCGCAAGCAGTTCTGCGAATATGCGATCGAAGTCGCGCTGTAGCTCGGGTTTGGCGGCGTTGAAAGACAAATACAACTTGTCTACGGAAAAAGGCGGCAGAATCGGGTGCGCCTTAATCTTCTGCTGGCGCACGAATACAAAGGTGCTCGCCAGATCGGCAACCACCGTGTCCAACTGCCCTTGCGCCAGGTCTCGAATTATCGTCGGTTCGTCAACACCGTAAACGAGCTCCAGATTTAGCGTTTTTAAATGCGCCAGTAAACGATCGTTATAAACATAACCCTCGACCAGGCCTATTTTGCCGCCGTTTAACTGCTCGTAGCGATTAATATTACTGCTGTTGTTTACCCAGAAAGTGTCGGTGTACATATTGAAGCTGGTCGGTCCCTGCAAAAATTCGTCGCGCTGCGCGGCGTCGAGCACCGCATCGACGGCGCCTTCTTTGACTTTATTCAGGCACTCGTTCCATTCCATTTCAAAAAATACGGCTTCGCGGCCGAGGATTTGCGCAGCCCGTTTTATGATGTTGATCGATATTCCATCCGCTTCACTATCCGTAGTCCTGGTGTAGGGCGGCCAGTCATTAAAACAAAACGTTGTTACCCGATCATTGGATAAAACGCCTATGGGTGAAATCAGAGACGTCAGCGCCAACAGCCACACAACTAGGAGGCGGTAGCGAACCGGATAAAGGAATGACCTCATAAACTGCTTGTTCCTGGATCAGAATATCCGCATCATGCCTGGGAGGTTTTCTGACCCTATTTTTTATTTCATTAGTAACCTCCAGAATATAGCACCGTTTCGGCATTTCGCAGGAACCTCTTTCGGTGGCGAATAAATCGATGCCCTCCGCCGCGAGTTAGACCTGAAACACAATCCACAAACCGGCTCCATAGTTCCCCGCGATCTGGCTGCATCGCATTCAATACAAGCCATTCCCGCGGTCTTGGGGCATCGAGGGCCGACATTTGACATTAATATATTTTGTGATCACAATTGCTCGATCCTTGCAATCCAACCTTGCTCGGGGCGACAGCTCGTCCGTTACGGACCTAGCATAAATGGCAGCCATACGGCATCAAATGAAAGACTGGATCGAACAACATCGGATCACCGAGGTCGAGTGCATTGTCCCCGATCTCGCGGGCGCTGCGCGCGGTAAAATCATGCCGGCCTCCAAGTTCGTCGACGCCACCGCCTTGCGCATGCCGCAGTCGATTTTCATGCAGTCGGTGACGGGGGAGTACCCCGATATCTGGGATGAAATCAACCCGCTTGATGTCGATATGGTGCTGACGCCGGATCCTTACACGATCCGCCTGCTACCCTGGGCGCGCGAACCTTCCGCGCAAGTCATCCACGATTGCTTCGACATGACGGGTAAACCCATCGCATTTTCTCCACGCCAGGTGTTGCGCAGAGTGGTCGAATTTTATCGCGCCGAGGGCTGGAAACCGGTTGTAGCGCCCGAACTCGAGTTTTATCTGCTGCAACCAAACCTCGATCCCAAAAATCCGTTACTGCCCCCTGTCGGCCGCACCGGCCGGACCGAACGCAGCGGGCAAGCCTACAACATCGACTCGGTTAACGATTTCGATCCGATGTTCGACGACATGTACGATTACAGCGAAGCCCAGGGACTGGAAATCGATACCCTGATTCACGAAGAAGGCATGGGTCAGATGGAGATCAACCTGCTGCACGGCGACCCGGTCGAACTCGCCGACCAGGCATTCCTGTTTAAACGCACGGTGCGCGAGTCCGCGCTGCGCCATGATCTTTACGCCACCTTCATGGCCAAACCGATGGAAGCTCAGCCGGGCAGCGCGATGCACATCCATCAAAGCGTCGAAGACCAGGAGACCGGCGAAAACATTTTCTCGACCCCCGAAGGCACGCCTAACCACTTGCTGCTAAGTCATATCGCCGGTTTGCAGCGTTACCTGCCGGAGGCGATGGCGCTGATGACGCCTTATGTCAATTCCTATCGCCGCATCGTCAGGGAAATGTCCGCGCCGATCAACTTCCATTGGGACTACGACAACCGCACCACCGGTTTTCGCGTCCCCGACAATAACCCGAAGGCAATGCGGGTGGAAAACCGTATCGCATCGGCCGATGTCAATCCCTACCTGGCAATCGCAACTTCGCTGGCCTGCGGCTATATCGGCATGAAACAAGGTCTGGAACCTACCCCGGCGCTCGGCGGTAGCGCTTACGACGAACCCATGCAGCTTTCGCGCCACTGGTACGATTCGCTGCAGCGCCTCAAGGATTGCCAGGAATTACGCGACATTCTGGGTGAAACTTTTATCGATGTTTATGTCTCGGTCAAAGAAGTCGAATTCGATAATTTTCTCAATGTAATCAGCCCCTGGGAACGGGAACACTTATTGTTAAAAGTCTGAGGTTAAAACCATGACACAAGCAAGCGCGATGGATTTGGGCAATACCGAAAAATGGCAAAGCCTGGACGGCGCCCATCACCTGCACCCGTTTACCAATCCCAACGACTTATTGCAAAAGCCGGCGCGCATCATCGAGTCGGCGCAAGGCGTTTACCTGACCGATTCCGACGGTAACGAGCTGCTCGATATGATGGCCGGTCTATGGTGTGTCAATATGGGTTACGGGCAATCCGACTTGATCGAGGCCGCCGCGGCGCAAATTCGACGATTACCTTATTACAACGCATTCTTCAAGACTTCGACACCGCCCGCCGCCGAACTGTCGGCGTTATTGGCGGAAGTCACGCCGGCGCACATGAATCATGCGTTCTTCACCAGTTCCGGTTCCGAAGCCAACGATACCGTACTGCGCCTGGTATGGCGCTATTGGGATGTCCTGGGCAAGCCCGGTAAACGCGTCGTGATCAGTCGCAAAAACGCATATCACGGCAGTACCATCGCCGCCTCGAGTCTCGGCGGCATGGAAGACATGCATAAGCAGGGCGGCGTTATTCCGGATATCGTGCATGTCGAGCAACCCAACTGGTTTGCCAGGCGCTGCGAACTCGGCAGCGACCTCGAACGCGACGCATTCGGCCGTCAGGCGGCGCAATCGATCGCCGATAAGATCGAGGAAATCGGCGTCGACCGGGTGGCCGCGTTTATCGCCGAGCCGATCCAGGGCGCCGGCGGCGTTATCGTGCCGCCCGACAGCTACTGGCCGGAAGTGAAAAAGATATGCGAGCACTACGGCATATTGTTGATTGCCGACGAGGTCATCTGCGGTTTCGGTCGTACCGGAGAATGGTTCGGCTCCGACTACTATGACTTGCAGCCTGACTCGATGCCGATCGCGAAGGGTTTATCCTCGGGTTACCTGCCCATCGGCGGCGTCATGGTGGCGGACAAGATCATGGATGTCCTGATTCATCGGGGCGGCGAATTCAATCACGGCTACACCTACTCGGGCCACCCCGTCTGCGCGGCCGTCGCGATTGCCAACGTTAAACTGATGCAGCGCGAAAATATCGTACAAACCGTGCGTGAATCGACCGCGCCTTATCTGCAACGGCGCTTGCGCGAGCTCGGCGAACACCCATTGGTTGGAGAGGTCCGCGGCGTCGGTATGCTCGGCGCGCTGGAGTTGGTCAAGGACAAGAAGCACTATATCAAGTTCGACAAGAAACTCGGCGTTGGCGGGATCTGCCGTGATTTTTGCTTTGACAACAACTTGGTAATGCGCGCGGTTGGCGACTCCATGATTATTTCTCCACCTTTAATCATGCAACGATCCGAAATCGATACTTTCATCGAACGCGCCTGGCAATGCCTCGACCTGACCCAGAAAGCCATCGCCTGAATTCGGCGGTATGGCATTCAAACCAGTCCAGGATCGTAGCGACACCGACGATTACCCCGAATCTTATTATCAGGCCACCCGCAACCGCGCACTGCAACTGGACGCGCTGGCCGACTCGACCCGTGCCGATGTCTGCATCATCGGCGGCGGTTATACCGGCCTGTCATCCGCGCTGCATCTCGCCGAGCGTGGTTACGACGTGGTGTTGCTCGAGGCCCGCAAACCCGGATGGGGCGCTTCCGGGCGCAATGGCGGGCAGGTTTGCAGCGGCCAGCGCAAGGATCAAATCGAACTGACCGAGATGGTCGGCGCCGACACGGCGCGACAGTTTTGGGAACTCGCCGAGGCCGCTAAAGCCTGCGTCAAACAATTGATCGCCGCGCACCGAATCGATTGCGATTTAAAACCAGGCATCGCGCATCCGAATCATAAACCCGGTTATGCACGGGAGACCGAAGCTTACGTCGAGTTTCTGCGGCGCGAATACGATTACCGGAAAATTGAATATCTCGAACGCGACGCCATGGCCGAACTGGTAGGCAGTGCCGGCTACCACGGCGGCAGCCTCGATCTGGGCGCCGGACATCTGCACCCCCTCAATTATGCGCTCGGGCTCAGCGCTGCCGCCTCGGCCGCCGGCGCTCGGATTTACCGCGATACGCCTGTCAGCAGCTACCTCGAAGGTAACCCATGCCGCGTGCAAACCGACCGGGGCGTGGTCGAGGCGGAGCATATCGTGCTCGCCTGCAACGGCTATCTCGGCAAACTCGAAACCAGAGTCGCCGGCAAGATCATGCCGATTAACAACTTCATCATCGCCACCGAACCGCTGAGCGAATCGCTGCTTAACGAAATCAATCCGCGCGACGTCGCGGTCGCCGACTCGCGTTTCGTGGTTAACTATTATCGCCTGTCGGCGGATAAGCGTCTGCTTTTCGGCGGCGGTGAAAACTACCGCCGAAATTTCCCCAACGACATAGCCGGTTTCGTGCGCCAACCGATGCTGCGGGTTTATCCGCAGCTGGCAAATACCCGCATCGACTTCGCCTGGGGCGGCACGCTTGCGGTAACGCTGAACCGCATGCCGCATTTCGGTCGTGTCGGCAACCGGGTCTATTACGCACAGGGTTACTCGGGTCAGGGCGTGGCGATGGCTTCGTTGGCAGGCAAACTGATTGCCGACGCGCTGGCGGGGGAAGCGGAAAGCTTCGATCTGTTCGGCAAGATTCCGACCAGAAGCTTCCCGGGCGGCGCGTTACTGCGCTGGCCGGGTCTGGTACTTGGCATGAGTTACTACGCGTTACGCGATCGACTCTATTAAGAAAGCTCTGCATAAGCCAGCCCTCCTGGGTCCATACATAAGTCACATCCGCTGCGTAGACCTGATCAGGCTGGGGCACATCAAATTGCCGCTGAAGCAGATTGTCGTAC
>DS021199.1:577203-578445 GCA_001735895.1 Olavius algarvensis Gamma 3 endosymbiont
CCGCCGCCTTCTCGTCGATCTGATCGTTCATTTCGTCCATTGCGGTAAATAAGGCATTAATTGACTTCACCTTGATTTCGTTATAACCGGTATTCGAGCGTATTTCGTAATCGGTCAGCTCAATATTTACCCGCGGCACTTCGAAGCTTTTTATCTCCACCAAACTTTCCTCAGGGATCACTTCCTGAAGGTCTTCCTCAGAGGTTTTTTCCTCAAGTGCTGCCTCAGGTACGCGTTCTTCAATACCGCCCTCAGGTTCCGGCTTGGGTTCAACCGTAGTATTGGATCCTATCGGAGTAAAACCACCACCATACTCATCAGTGGGATCTACCGGAGTAACCGGCGGAAGGCCCACTTCGGGATCCGTGGGTGTTATGACCGGGTCAGGCACTTCGGGATCTACCGTGACAGGATCAATTGGATCCTCAGGCTCGGTTGCAGCTAGCTGCACAAGAATGTTAAACCGATTGCCCAGGAGGGTGCCGCCAGCACCATCGGAGACGGTGAATTCGAACTGGTCACTGGCACTGGTGCCGCTAGCCCGATAACTCAAGCGGTTGTTAATAAGGTCGGCTTCACTAAAATTGCTGCCCAGGGTAGCAACAACACCATTAATCATCAGGTCACCATCGGGCAACGCGGTCACAGTGTAAGTTAACGCCGTATCCAAATTATCAATGTCACTACTGTTTAGCTCGGCGTTAGTAATCGTCATGGCATTGGCATCGGTCGTGGTAATACCGGTGTTTGCCACAATAACTGGCGCATCATTCACCGGCGTAACAGTCACCGAAAACAGGGTATCTACAAAGGCGCCTGATGGATCCGTGGCACGCATCGATATTTGCGACGAACCGTTCATATCCGCCGCGTAATTAAGCACCAGTTCACCCGTAGCGGCATTAACCGCTGTCGAAGAAAACAATCCTATATTGGTATTACCCGTAATCGAGTAGGTTAATTCTGAATCCAGGTTATCAGAGTCATCAAACGCGGCATGTAAATCGATGACGTGGTCAAACTTTTTGATACACCCCAGTTAAGCGGCATGCTTCGTTTCGAGTAGTCGTTTTTCATAATCATTCGGGCTGACATAATTCAGCGTCGAATGTAATCGATATGGGTTATACCAGCTGGATATGTACTGCAGAATATCCTGCTGTGCTTCATATCGAGTCTGATAATTTCGCCATTGCACCCGCTCCTGCTTCAGACTGCCAAAGAAGCTCTCGACCACCGCAT
>DS021199.1:583976-585220 GCA_001735895.1 Olavius algarvensis Gamma 3 endosymbiont
TATCGTGTTGGCTTTGGTAACGGGTGAACGCGGTTTTTTGAATGGGCGATTTCTGCATCTCAGTAGCTTGTTCGCCGGGCAATAATAACAATCGGCTTCGTTATCCCAGGTGAATGCAGCCCGACCAAACATGCCCGGTTTACCGTGAGACTTATCCCAAACCGGAATATGCGGCTCTATCTGTTTTTGCTCCACCACCCAATCCAGCATCTCCGCAGAGCCATAAGAGGTATCGGCTATGAGTCGTTCAGGTTTGATTGCCAGTTTCTCTTCGACCCGGTCAATCATGGTTCGAGTGCTACTGACCTCAGCGATTCGATAAGCCGGTGTAGGCTCGACATCCATGATGACATTGTGTTCAATATCGATCAGGTAATTGGTGCTGTAATAAAACTGGCCTGGTCCTTTGTCGCCCGCCCACTGTGCCATCGGATCGGTGGTAGACACTTTCTTCTGTGTTCTTGTTGCTGAAGGATCGTTGTCTAGCGCATCCAGATATTCTCTTACCGCCCGTGACTGTGTGGGTGATGGTTGCCAGTCAACCGGACCATCGGCCATACGCTGCCGGGAAGCATCGGCTTTGATATAGCTGGCATCGGTGGCGAAGCCTTCGCCTTTGATGAGCCCTTCATCGTTACAGCGCTGCACCACCGTATCAAAGACCAGTCTCAGCAGGTCAGCATCCCGGAAGCGGCCATGCCGGCTCTTGGAAAATGTTGAATGATCCGGTACTTTATCTTCCAAACCCAAACGACAGAACCAACGGTAGGCCAGGTTGTATCGGATCTCGTCACATAACCGTCGCTCTGACCGGATGCCGTAACAATAGCCGACCAATAACATCCGAATCATGAGCTCAGGATCAATCGACGGCCTGCCGGTATGGCTATAAAAGGGGTCAAGGTGGACACGGGTTTGATCAAAGTCGAGAAACTGATCTATCTGGCGGAGAAGATGCTCGTCTGGAATGTGCTTTTCCAGGCAAAACTCGTAAAACAATGCGTTCTGCTGCGCCGGTAGTTGTCCCATCATGGGAGACTTCCTAATGAAGTGGATACCGAACTCGATTATCTCATGGCCGAGTCATAATCGAGAGTTTTTCAACAGAATCAGCACAGACATGGTTTTGGCCTATAATCCTTGCCGACACTCAAATAATGTATAGGGGAAAACAAATGGAAAAAATAATCGGGCTGGGATTTGGGCTTCTGTTCTTCATCTCCAGCGCCAATGCTGTCGATTTG
>DS021199.1:585270-613613 GCA_001735895.1 Olavius algarvensis Gamma 3 endosymbiont
AACTCGTAAAACAATGCGTGCTGCTGCGCCGGTAGTTGTCCCATCATGGGAGACTTCCTAATGAAGTGGATACCGAACTCGATTATCTCATGGCCGAGTCATAATCGAGAGTTTTTCAACAGAATCCGCCACTTGCTGACTTCGGCCTCCACATCGTTAAATCCAGGAGTCAAAGACGTGCGTAAATCGAACTTGTAGTTCCCTCCGCTTCCTCTTTCGTTGCTGATCGCCGCGCCGCCAGTGAGGGTTTTATGTTCTACCTCCAGAATCGAGGAATTTATGCGACCTCTGATACCGTTTACCAGAAAGACCGAACCTGTTCTCTCGATCTTTTCTCCGGTGTTGGTCGCGTCAAGAAGCGTACCGTCCGCGCTAATGCTAATAGGAAAGGAATAAGCGACATTCGGACATTCATTACATGCGTATCCCTCAAGCTCAAGTGACACGCTTCTGCCGAAACCGCTCGCTTTCAGTTTGTATTTGTTGTATCCGGCGCCGGCAACCAGGGTGGCGCTAATACCAGTCAGATCTGTAACCGAATTACCACCATCCTTTACCGTGGCCGAGTCACTGGCCGAGCAATCGTCGGTCGGGGACAAGCTTTCCGCTTCGAAGTTGACCGATACGTTCGACACCGAGTTGTCAAATTTGTCCCGGGCCTGGACATTCATGAAGATACTATCTTCCTTCGCGGTAAGGCCCAGGGTAAACCGGTCGGGATTGGTAATGACCAGCTTCGTCGGTTCGTCCGGATAACCGATGGCAGTAAACGGCTGCGCCGTAGTCAATACCCCAAAACCGCTGGCTATCGAGGCTTGAACCACGTTGAGGCCAGCCTGTGTAACCCATTGGTCGGATTCGTTTACTTTGACAAAGACCGGATCGGCACTGGTCTTCTGCCCAAGGACCAGATTCGCGGTGGCGACGCCGAACTGGTCGGTCTGCGTGGCTTCGACGATCACGCCGCCGCCGCTGACCACGCTGAAACGCACGGTCGCGCCCTGCACCGGTTTACTCGTCGCGTCGAGCACCATCACAGCCAGCGACTTGTCCAGGCCTTGCCCGACCATGCCGGTTTGCCCATTGCTGTCGGCCAGGATCGAAATCGACGCGGCCACGCCCGGGTTCAGGTTCGGCGGCGGCGTGTTGGAAGCCGATAGCGCATCGCGCAGCCAGTCCAGCACCCAGTTGCCGGGCGACTGGGTGGTCGAGCCGCCGGCAAGCCCGCCGGCAATGAAATAGCCGCCGCTGCCGCTGGCGGGTTCCTCGACCCGCCAGACATGGCCTTGCCATTGATTGAGGCTGACGGCCGACAGCGGGCTGCTGACGCGATAGCCCAGGCCGACCCAGTTTTCGATTTCGGCGAGGACTTCGGCGGGATGGGTCATTCTGCCCCGCTCCGCGGAGAAATTGCCGCTGTCCAAGCTCAAGATTTCAATACCTTGCTGGCGCGCCCGTTGCAGGCCTTTGTCGGCCGAAATGCTGTCGGCGAGCAATAGAGTCTCGAAAATGCCGTGCTCGAGGCTCGAGCCTTGCAGCGCGGCGAGCCGCATGAAATCCCGTTCGGCGCCGGCGCCGCCGTCATCGCGGGCGATCGGCTGCGCCACCCGCAGCGCCGCATCCAGCGTCACCGCCTGCCAGCTGATCTCACTGGGCAAGCCGAGCAAGCTGTCGACGCGCAGGTCGTTACTGACAACCGCAATCGAAGGCAAAGGACGCACGAGCGCGACGTTTAACAATCCCGCCTGGGTTTGCTCGGCCTCGCGCCATTGCCGGCTATAGTCGTAGGCCAGCCGGCTCAGCAGGCTCGCGCCGAGGTATTCGGTATCGGCCGGATCGTCTTCCGCTATTTGTTGGGCCACGCCGCCCGCCGCAATCGCGAGCGCGTGGTAACTGCCGGAGATGACGCTCTGCTCAATGAGCTCACTGCCGGTGGGCGTCGTCAGCTCGATATCGAAGCGGTGCACAATACCGGTGTCGATGCTGCCGCTGCCGACCGCCGTTTGACGGCCGTTGAGCTTGATCTGCGGGCGCATTTTGACGAGGTAGGCCGGCACGCGATCCAGCCCGCCAAACAGGTTGATGGTTTTCTGGTCGTCGACGCTGGCGCCGATATACGACAGCGTGACCCGTTCGCTCGCCAGCTCCGACAGCGCGGCACGATAGTCCAGCACGATGTCATCAAGCTCGCTATTGCCGCGGCGCGCGATAATGCGGATACGATGCCGTTGTGCGTCGCTGAGCACATCCGTTTCGGCATTGACCGCGACCACCGGCACCGGCAGCGTATTGGGTAGCAAGCCGAGCGCAGCCGGTTTGATAGCGACCTTACCCAATTGCGATTCGAGCGTCGTCCCGGCTTGATTTTGTTGCAGATAGTCATTGGCCCTGGCGACGATCTGGGTCAGCAAATCCTCGCTTTGCGTTGTTTCCAGGTAGTTGTCGACCAGATCGTCGGCGACCAGACCGGCCTGCCGGAATAGACCGCTGGCGGCCTGCACTTCGTAATCTTTCAGGGCGGGCATTAACGGCAACCAGATGCTGCCCGAGGTATCGACCAGCGCGCCCCGATAATTGGTATAGGGCACATAGGCGGAGACCCAGCTGTGCGCGATATTAACCGCGACGACGCGGCCCCCGCGAATCACCGGACTGTGCGCGATACCCGCCTGGCCGAGCGCGCGAATGGCTTGTGTGGCGTTGTTGAGGCCGAGGCTTGCGGTCACGCTGTCAAGCGGCAGTTCAATCACGCCGTGCACGTAGCGCGAAGCCAGGCCGCTGGCGCGGAACAGGGCGATTAGCAAATTCGCCTGATCGAGGTCGTTCCCGCGGCCCTGGCGTAAAGTGCCGACCGCGCCTTTCATCGAACCGGAATACCATTCGGTGTGGATGTTGTTCTTGACGAATTCGTAGATACGGATGTAATCGTTTTCCAGCGCCTCGGCCTGGGCCAGAATTTCCGGCGACAGCGGGGCGTCGATGGTGGCGGCTAAATCGGCGGCGACGGGCAACGCTTCGGGACTTAAATAGCTGGGCTCGATGCGGGTGTCGGTATCGAGTTCCGGCGGCGTCAGGGTCAGGCGCCGATAGGGTAAAAAGCGGTTGCCGAGAATGCGCGGCGCGGCGCGGCTTTGCAGTTGATCGATCTGGCTCAGGGCATCGTGGGCGCCTTGCCCGAGCTCAGTCAAAAACGCGCCATCGAGCGCCAATGCGGCCAGATCTTCGGACTGCTCGATGATCGTCATGATCGGACCAAGCTGCTCGAACAGACCCGCCATTTTAGTTTGATAAGCGGCCTGAACCGCGCTGAGCCTCGAGCCAAGATGGGGCAAGGCCGCATTGTCGAGCTTTTCCCCTACCACCTCGAAGCTTTGGAGCAGCATCAGCTCGGCTGCTTGCAGATTCAAATAACTCGCGGACAGGGCTCGAAGATCGCTGGCTTGCGGCGATTGCAGCTGGCGCATGCGCAGCAATTGCCCGCGCAGTTGCGCAAGACCGGCATTTAACGCTGCGGCGCTATCCGGCCTGGGGCGGCTCGGGACGCTCTGACCGGGTGCTGCCTGCAACTGCTGCAACAGCTCAAGCGGATCGCCTCCGGCAGCCAGGGTCTTTGCAATGGCTTCCTGTTGCTGACGGTGATTCGGTTCACGATCATCGTCCGCCGCCATTGCCACGGTCGCGCTGCATAGCAACAGGATCAGCGCCCACAATGGTTGAAAACAATTTAATCGTGTCATGCTCATCGACTTCTTCTCATCCGTAAATTTCGCCCCTGCCATTCCCCGAACAGGCAATACCGCCACTTTGCGGAAGTTACCCAGCGCTGTGTTATTCATCATCATGCGCTACCAATCGCCGGCATCGACGCCAAGGCGGTATCTTTCGAGCTGGTATAAGCGATACACCAACCCGATCTCGGATTGAACTTCGAACAGGCCCGGACGAATCTGGCCGACGAGCTTATAAGCATGCGTCAAATACCACAGTGCCGCGTCGACTGCATAGCGGCTGTCGCGCGGGGATTCGAGCGCCAGGCGTACCAGCCAGGTTGCCAGCCTGAGCAGACGAGCTTCCCAACGGCGGTCGACTTCCACGGCCGCCATCGTCGTCAGCAACGCGGCGCCGAGATCATCCAGGTCTCGCTCGGTCGATACGAGCAGTTCCGCGACTTGTAAGGAAGTTAAATTGCCATCGACGTTCGCCGACAGGTCGGCGCTAATCGAAAAATCGCCCTTTTCGAACGGCAATCGGATGACCGCGTCAAACACATCTTGTTCAGCCTCGATAATGCGCTGCCAAACCGCGGTTTGCGCATCGACAATCTCGCCATCGAGCACGTTCAGCAAGCCGATCTGCGGATCCGAAATTTGCGTCAAATTCACATCCAACGGCGGCTCGGCCTGACTGACGGTCCACTGCAGATCGACCACGCTTCCGGGGAAGGTCGCCAGGGATTGCGGCGCGGCGAAATTAAACAGATCGCTCAACAGGGTTTTCGCCTGTTCGGTATCGTCCAGACCGGCCGGATCAAAACCGAGCAGGGCCGTTTTACCGCTGCGATAGGTATTGATAACCAGGGCCGGTTTCTCTTCCGGCTGATAGGTTCCAACCGTAATTCCACCCAGATTCTTGAGTCGGACGCCACGGCTGGAACGCGCTAACACGCGGGCCTCGCCAAGCGGACTATCGATGAGCGCGATTTGACCGTCGGGACCCACAGAACCGTGGCCTTTGATACGGGCGCCGAACACATCCGATAGGTTGTTGCCGTGGTACGGATGAGTCGAAATCATAACCAGCCCCATACCGCCGGCAACATTGAGTCGGAGTCGGTTCTTCAAAGCGTGGCTTAAGTGCAGATGACGCGGACGGTAACGGCGGTAGTGATTGCCGTAACCGCCGTGGTCATCGTCGTCGTAGCCGTCATCATCATCGTCGTCTTCATGTTCATCATCGTCGTCGTCATCATGATCGTCATCGTCGCCTGCGCCATGATGGCGGCGACGATGATAATCATAGTAACAATAGCCGTTCCTGCCCGGCCGATATCCGCGCGGATGCGCGTCGGCAATCACCACGACGTTGTAGCGCTGCGAATACAAAGCCTGCTTGAAGTCGGCCTCGTTATCGGTGAGCTGATAGTCGATACCCTTCTCGGCGAATAACTCGACGAGCATTTGTTCGAGCGGCAGCGTCGTAGTTTGGTCGTGGCGGCGATAAGCGCCAGGCATCCATGCCAGCACTCGGGGCCTTACCGCCAGGCTGCCGCTTAACTCGACTTGTTGCGCGACAATACGAATGACGCTAAGCGCAAGCTCGTCGCTGTTGTTGCCCGCCATATCGGTTGCGGTCAGGGTAAACAGATTGTCGCCGACGAGGAGGTTAACGCCGTCGAACACGAACAGTCCCGAGGCGTCGGCCACCACCGAAGTCCGCGTCATGTCGGCTGCGGTCAGCGCGACAATTGCGGCCGGTTCGGTTTGTCCGCTGATGCTGATCATCGCGGCGTCTACCATCGCGCCGTCATCCGGCACGGAGACGACTAAAGTGGGTGCGGTCAGGTCGATCCTGAAATCGAGCGTTTGCGTCGTTGTGTTACCGGCAATATCGGCGGCCGTCACCTGTAGCTGATATTCGCCTTCTTCAATAATTTCGGTACCCGAAACAAACCCTTCGCCGTTAAGCGTGATCGAGGTTTGCGTCAGATTTGCATCGGTAACGACAATTTCAGGCGTCACACTGGTATTGACGATTTGTCCATCAGCCACACCGTTGATCTCGATCAGCGGCGCACCACCGTCGATGATAAAGCTCAGGAAGGTCTGGGCGATGTTCCCGGCCAGATCGGTCACATCGACAAATAAGTCGTATTGACCTTCCGCCACGATCGCGGTGCCGGAGACAAACGGCTCATTGTTGATCGCGATATAGGTTTCGGCCAGGTTGGTTTCGGTAATCGTTATGATGGGTGCGACCGGATCGAGGTATACGACGCCGTCGCTGACACCCTCGACCGCAATCTGCGGCGCCGTATTGTCGACGGTGAAGCTGACCGTTGCGCTGAAACCGGTGTTGCCGGCAAGGTCGGTCGCGCGGGCGCGTATGCTGTGCGTGGTCTCGGAAAGCACGGGCAAATCGGCGCCGTATTCATTGTTCGTGGCATCCCGTACGACCGCGCCAACCCAGTCGCCGCCATCGATCTGGAACGCGGTCAAGGCAATCGCGGTCAATCTATCCTCCGCGGTAAAACGCATTTCCTCCGCGCTGTTGATGAAACCGCTGGCGACCGGTCGCAGCAAAGTCACCAGAGGCGGACTGCGATCCTGCAGGGTAAAACTCGTGGAAGCGAGATTGAGCAAGGACGGTTGCCCGTTAGCGTCCGGCACTTCGACCTGAAGCAATAAATTGTAATTAACGAGCGCCAGGTTCGCAGTGTCGAATCCAACGCTGCCGGTGCTGGCGTCGTTGACGCCTATATCGACCTGAAGGACCTCGCTTTGCAATACCGCCTGCGCGTTCGGATCGAGCAAACTAATCGTTGCCGGCAATTGCTGAATCGCCGCATTGCCCAGGTTTTCGATGCTAAAGCTCACCTGCTGGATTACACCCGCATCGGGACTGTCGTCGGCTAGTGCGAGCGAGCCGCTCAGCCGCAGAACATCGGCATCGATGCTGAATTCCGACTGCGCCCGGGCGACGGAGCGAGCGTCTTGTGTAACCTCTATTTCGACGCGATAGAGTCCAACTGACTGGAGTCCGGTATTCCAGTCTGCTGAGACCGAAGTGCTGGCGCCCGGGATCAGCACGGCAAGCGGCTCGACGGTTTCCAGTAGTATCCCGCCGTTAATGCCGAAGATGCGCAGACTTGCGCTGGCGCCATCGAGAACGACGTTGCCAGTCGGGTAATTCACGGTGCCGGTCACGCGTACATTGCCGTTACCGCTGTAACGGGTCCGGTCGGTGACAACATCGGCCTCGACCAGGAAGCTGGGGTTGATATTAAAGTCGGCCGATTCGCTGACTAGCAATTGATTCTCGGCGTCCCACACCCTCAAGCGCGCGCGATAAGCGCCGGCGAAGGTGGTCGATGTATTCCATTCGAGCGTGCTTACAATCGACTGGCCAAACAGCAGATTCTGAACCGGCTCGGCGCGGAGCTGTGCCACGCTGACGCCCTGCCCGTCTTCGATCCGGACTTCGTAGTGGCCGTTAAAACGATCGCTGCTGTTACTGATTTCAAACGCAATCGATGCCGGCTGTCCGCTCGTATATTCGGCGGCATCGAGGGCAATCGTCGATGACAGACCCCCCTCTCCGCCGACCAGCTGCGGCATGATGACCGTATTGTTCGCCTCGTTAAGCTCGGCAATCGAGTTTTCGCCATCGACGAAAACAACCAACGTATACTCGCCCGCCGTGTCGCCGAGCGGCCAGTCGGCGGTGACCGTCCGCGACCTATTCGGTGCCAGGCTGCCGATGACCGCCGGTGCGACCAGCTCGATGCTCTGCCCCGTCGGATCGATCGCCAATACCGAGAATGAAGCCGGTTCGCTGCTGCGGCGACCGAGATTATGAATGGTGATGCCGACGCGCGCGGTTTGATTCACGCTCGGAACTGCCGGCAGCAAGACAATGTCTTCGGGCCGCACCGATAAATCGGCAAGGTCGCCCAGACTGCGCGCGACCACGATACTGTCCGCAAGCGAACTGACATTACCCACGGCGTCGGTCGCGAGCGCGGCAAACTCGTTTTCGCCCAGTTTCAAATCGACGCCGGCAAACTCGAAAAATCCCGGGGGCGCGAGTCGGGCAAAGCTAAAATCCGCGAAAACCAATAACTGTCCGGACCGACCCCATTGTTCCAGGCCCGTAAACCCGCGCGCGTCCTCCAGTATGTTGTCTGCTCCCGTATCGATGTCGCGGATATGCAGTTGGCGCGAACTGGTGTCGAAATACGCAATTTGTCGTCCATCCGGAGACCATCGTGGATCCCTCAGGTTGGCATTCGGATCGCTCAGCAATATGTCGGTCAGGCCAGTGGCCGGCGTATAACGCGATATGACATCTTGGCGGATGATCGAATCATAACGATCATAGATCAGCGCTTTACTATCCGGTGACCAGCTCAGTTGGCTTCGGGAATAAGTCATCTCACCGACAACCTGAAACACCATACCCTCCAGATCATAGACTTCTATGGTCCGCGGCGAGGCATCCTGATTCAGGTAGGCGACCTGATTGCCATCGGGTGACCATACCGGCACGAAGAAACTATACGGCCGCCCTTCGCGCAATAGAGTCTTGCCGCCGGTGTTCAAATCGAACAGCCATAGACCGGATTGGCCGGGGTCGTCAAAGCTACCGAGCAGCAGCAGTTGCGCGCCATCCGGCGAAGGCGTTGCGAACACTATATTCGACGTGACGGGATCGGTGACATCGACCAGGCTTGCGTCGGCAATATCCAGAATACGCACAAAGAGCCTGGATTCCGATGCAGACTCGTCAATGAAAACAATGCGTTTGCCGTCGCTAAACCATTGCGGGTTCAGGTCCACATTTTCAGGCGACCCATATATTTGCCGTTCAGTCTCGGTAGCAAAATCGTAAAGCCGAATTCGCGACGGAAAACGGTCTGCGTACAGCAGCGACTGTCCATCGGGAGACAAACTATAGCTGTCGAGATTTCGTAGCTGCGTGTAGGAAACCTCGGGCTCCGCCAGCGCCGTGGTCAGCAGGTTCCGTCCGTCGGCGACCAACTCGACATTCGCCCCGGCCTCGGTCGAACCGGTGATGGTTACGCGGTCGTCCGTCGTCAGGTAAATCGTGCCGGCTCTCGTAGGCGCCAGCAACACCGGCAATACCGGTGCGGCGGTATCGCGCGGCGTACCGCTGGCTTCGATCGAAACGGTGCTTACCGCGGCGCTTGCATCGACCGCGATAACGACGTAATGCCGGGCAGTTTCGTTTTCCAGCCCGGCATCGGCGTAACTCAGAACGCTGCCGGCAACCTGGCCGATCTCGGCATAGACGCCACCCGCTGTCTCGGCGCGGAATATTCGATACTGATTCGGCGATATGCCCGATGGCGCAACCCAGTCCAGCGTCAAGGCCGAACCTTCGGCAGCGGCACTGACGCTCAGGTCAAAGCTTCCGGGGGCATCGATCGTGACACTAACAGCATTCGATGGAACACTTTGATTGCCAACCTGATCCCGGACCACGACGTGATAGGTATAAACGCCGTTGGGCAGCCCGAGATCGCGATAAGACAGGTTCCCCAGGTCGGTAATTCCGGCAATCAGCACAGCGTCACGGTACAGATCATAGGCGCTAACATCGGTCGACGTGCTCGCATCCCAACTCAAATCGACATCCGTGCCGTCGGCGACGGCGCTTAGCGTAACCGCTTCGGGCGGAGTGACATCGCCGATAGACAGTTCCGCCGGGGCGGAGGCTGCGCTCTCGAAACCGAGCGTATTCACCGCGGTAACCGTATATTCCTGAACTCCGTTCGGCGCGGTCTCGACAAATGCCGTGGCCTCAACCAGCGGGCTATGCACCGGCACGATTTCCGATAGGGAGAAGAAGCGGTTCTCGCGCACCACGAGCCGGATTTTCGTGGTCATGTAAGGTGCCGCCAACAGAACCTTCTGCTCCAATTCGCGCCGCGCAGCCCTGACTTCCTGCAACACCACCCAGCTGCCCTGGAAATCGGCTTCGATGTCGTAATCGGACAGCACCCCGGAACTGTAACGCCAGTTCAACACGATTTCCGTCAGCAAGCGCGGTTCAACCCAATCTATCGCTATCCACTGGTCCTGGTACGGAAACGGGGTTTGCCAGAAAGTGCTGGGATTACCGTCGATGGCGCGGGGGCCGGTATTTCCCGAAAATGCACTGGATGCGGTTGCGCTCAGCCCGGTAACCGCTTGATCGGCGAGTGCGGTCGCGCCATTGCGAAATACGCGATAGCCGGCAATATCGGTTTCCGGATTCGGATTCCAGCTCAGACTGACCTCGGTATCGTTGGCGCTGCCGGCCAATCCCGTCGGACGGCTGGGCGCGTCACCGCGAAAGATATTCAGACTGGCGCTCTTACTGACATTGCCATCCGCGTCGGTCATGCGCACGACGAATCGGTTGGCGCCGGGTTCAAGCGACGCCGCCAGCACGAACAGGCCCTCGGCGTCGGTATCGAGCGGTGCCAGTTCCACCGAACCCGCGCTATTCGTCAGGGTCGTATTCACCGTCGCCCGGGTCACCCCGCGTCCATTGATAGTTACCGCCGTTTGCCGGGTCGGCACTGGGAAAGCTTCGAATACCGGCGTGTAAATCACGGCGACGGCTTGCTCCGAAACATTCGATTCGTTACCGGACTGATCCACTGCAATCACCTGATAGCGGTATACGCCGTCTGCCAGATCGAAGTCGTCGTAACTGCTTACCTGCAGCAAATCGGTGGTCAGGCGCGTCGTTACCTGATCCACGTCAACCCGTTCAATGTGATAGCCCGCCAGGTCTGCGTCATTATTTGCCGACCAGCTTAAACTGACGTCTCCCGCGCTCACCCGCGCCAACAAATCGGCAGCCGACGCCGGGCGGTCAGGTCACGATATTTGAGCGTTATAAAACCCGGGTTGGCATCGGTCTGGTCATTCTGATCCGTGGCCACGGCGGTTAATTCATAGTCGCCCAGGTTGAGCCCCAGCGCGGACGGATCGAAATCGAGATCGAAGGGCAATTCGGTATCGGCCTCGAGATCGATCCACAGACTGCTGCCAAGCGCGCGATACTGGAATTGAACCGTCGCGACATCGTTGTCTTGCGTCGTGGCCAACACATATAACGGCTGTTCGAACTCGATGCCGTCCGTGGGTTGGACGATATTGGCCTGCGGTATGCGGGTGTCGATAGTCGCGTCGGCCGGTAACGAGGCCTCGCTGAGGTTACCCGCGTCATCGATAGCCACGATCGTGTAGCTATACAAGCCGTCTGGCAGGGTTAAATCGGCATATGCGTTCGGGACGATGACATAGGGCTGCAAGTCACCGACGACAGTGCCGGTCGCATTCGCGATGCGGTCGTTGCGAAAAACCAGGTAGCCTAGTAAATCGGTTTCCGGATTCGCATTCCAGGACAGGTTTACATTCGCGCCATTGGTAGTCAGGGTCAGGCCAGTCGGTTGCACCGGCGCCAGGTTGTCGATGCTGACTGTGGCCTGTTCCGTAGCGATATTGCCGTTAATGTCTTCGCCTTCGAGGGTAATGACATAAGCCGCGCCTTCAGGCAGTGAAATCGTGTTCCATTCACCGAGGCTTTGAGCCTGCACCGGCACCGGTGAACGGCGTAACAATTGACGTATTTCGGGCGCATCGCCGCGCGCGGTATAGAGGCGGTATTCCTTGAAGTCATCCAGGCTGGTTGCGGTACCGCGAATATCCACCAGACCATTGACTTCGCTGCCTGCAGTCGGAGCGCTGATGCTTACGGTCGGTGGCAACAGGTCGATCACGACTTCGGCCGCCAACGAATCGGGGCTCGTATTGCCGGCATTATCGATCGCCCTGAGCGTATATTGATGGCGTCCCTGCGCTACGCCGACGTCGACATACTCGGAAACGTCGATCGGTTGCGGCGTGACCTGAACGCCATCGCGGAATACGAAGTAACCGGCCAGATCCGACTCGGCATTGTCATCCCAGTTCAGGCGGACGTCGCTATCGTTTTCGATTGCGGCGCTCAAATTGCCGACCTGTGCCGGCGCTGAGGTATCGACGACGACCTGCACCAAAGCCTCGCTTTGATTGCCCGCCAGATCGTCTACTTGCAGACGCAAACTGTATTCCCCGTCCGCGGGCAAGACACTGATTTCCAGCAAACCGCCCTGATCGACTGGCACGACACCGGTGCCCAACAACGAGTATTGCTCGGCGCTCGCCACTGCTCCGGGCGCAATTTCGATACGGTATTCGTCGAGGTTCAGATCACTGGCCACGCCCTCTATTAGCGCACCCTCGGTGATGTAGCCGTTGTTTTGCGGCGTCGTGATGCTTGCGACGGGCGGAGTTTTGTCGATCGTCAGTAGCTGTTCGACAACCCCGGTATTACCGGCCAGGTCTTCGACGGTAAAACGCAGGTTGTAAACGCCGTCGCTCACTGCGGCCACATCCCATTGCGTCAATACCTCGGGCAACGGAAAGTCCTGTCCGCTCGCAATTTCGGTTGCTGTATTGCTGCCGGGGGCGGAAAATTCCAGCCGGTACGCCGCCGGATTGTCCTCAGTCAATGCAGCGCTGATCGCGAGCGGCGCTTGGCCATTAACATAAGCATTATTCGCAGGTACGGTTAGACTGACCGCCGGCGCCGTTTTATCGAGCGTAAAAGGAATGATTTGCTCCACTCGATTCTCGGCAAGATCCAGCGCCGTCACCCGCAATACATAACTACCCTCGAGTTCCGCGCTCAAAGGCGCCAGCGAGCGATTCAGCTGGTTCAGGTTGCCGCTGGCTATTTCTTCCCAGAGCGGGTTGTCGGCGTTATCGGCAATGGATAGGCTGTAGCTCTGCAAGTGGACATCGCTGATGGTGCCGACCACCGGTAGCCCCGGACGAATGAACCCGTTGCCGGGCTGGGTGATCTCGACCGTCGGCAATCCACCGTCAACCGTGATAGTGATCTGCTCGGTCTGAGAAACCAACGGATCGCTCGCCAAACCAACGCTTAACTGCGCCTGGTAGACGCCATCGGCAACGCTTTCGCCGATGGCGTCATCTCCGTTCCAGCTTAGCGCGCGCGGACCAGGCTCGAAGCTCTGCTCGACCAGCAATTCTCGAACAACCTGGCCTTGTTGCAGGATACCGAGGCTGGCGACTACTTCCTGCTCCAGACCAAAACGGATACTGGTACGCTCACGCCGACCGTCACCGTTAGGCGAAAACAGGGGCTCGACGGCTTCGAGATAAGAAACCAGCTCAAGCGGCTCGGTCAAGGTCAGTGGAATACGTAATTCGGTTCGATTGCCGACCTTGTCGGCCGCCGTCACCCGCAAGGTATAATCATCTTGCAGGCCGAAGGTATTCCAGCTCCCCAATACTCCGGCTTCACTGACAGCGCGTCGATCGGCGGCAATTTGCAACCAGGTGTCCGGATCGCTACCGCGGCCGACCTCGACGCGGTAGTCGTTGAAATTCTTGTCGGTGACGGTTCCCTGAACTTCCGTCATCAATGGCAGCTGGCTGGTCGACAGCGGGAACAGTAGGTTCAGCGCCGGTTCGGTATTGTCCACTTCGACAAAGCGGGCTTCGCGGCGTCGATTACCACAGCCGTCGGTAAAGCTGAGACGAATCGCGTACAGGCCGTCGGCCAGGGGCGTACCCGCCGCGTCGGTTCCATCCCATGCCACCCGGCTGGCCCCGGCCAGCACCGGCAGATCGCTTGCGATCACGCGCAAGACGTTACCCGTGATTCGCGGGACCTTATCGGCGCCGATAGTGGCCGCAAAAATTTCGGCATCCAGTCTGGCGCTTTCATCGAGCACATAGGCAAGTTCAACGCTATCGGCAACGCCGTCCTGGTTCGGCGAAAACAGCGCGCGATCGAGGCTTAGCGAAGCCAATTGCACGTTGCCGTCAAACGTAAAGCTGCGATCCGTGCAAATGTGATGACCGCCCCGGTCGTAAACGTGCAGGCGGACGTTATTTTCACCGGTAATATTGAACAGCTCGCCGAGCGAACCCGCTTTTCGATTGCCGGAAAATGCCGGGGAAACCCTGTTTACAGGCCTCGATGCTTCGACGGAATCAAGTACTACCGGCGTAGGTCCCTGCGCGCTCGCCGCCTGAAAAGAATTCAGGTTTAGGTCGGAATTGGAATCGTGAAAGCGTCGAGCGGTTGCCGCGTTGTATTCACTGCCGGGATTGAACTCAAGAAAATAACCCAGTGATACGTCGTCTTGAATCAAACCCTCCAGGCTCATCACGTTAAATGTCTCGGATTGCCCGTCGATGTTAACCACACGCGGCACGCCGCAAACCTTATCGCCGGCCGCGGGGAAATTGATGGCCGCCTGCGGTGCTACATGATCGATCACCAGCGATACATTTTCGGTGATTTCTTCATCGTTCTTGTTCAGCAGCCGGGCGCGGAAAGTTCGTCTGCCCGGCGCCATATCACTCGTGTCGAGAATAAATTCGTAGTTAAAGACCGGTTCATTACCGCGCCGGGGGCGCGGCGCGCTGGTCGGCTCGTTGACGTTGAACAGCACGTCCTGAGCGTCTTCCGTCGACAGGGACAACAGCTGCAACGGTGCGCCATCGGTCGACTGCGGCGAAAATTCGATGCGCAGCGCTTGCGGCGACGCCGAATTACAAACCGCCGCAATCACCGGCTCAACCCGAACGGCCAACTCCAGACAGAGAAGCTGGAAACTACCGCTCTGGGATTCAAACCTTCTACCCGGCAGTAACTCGCCGCTTTGCGGGTCCAGCCGCGGCTCGACTATACCTATCACTCTGGCACTGTAATTCTGGCAACTGCTGAGATCCCCGGTTTTGACGGCAAAGGCATTGATCGCATTATTAAATACCCCGATTTCCCGTTCGACTGCATAACGCGGATCATCGCTACTGCTGACCAACACCCGCACCGTCGAGATCGGATCGACAGAGGATACGCGCCCCCACAAAACGTAATCCTCGGCGGACGGAAAACCGCCCAGCAAGCGGTCGATGAGTGCTATATCTTCTGCCGCGGCATCGCGGCGCAGGCCCTTGAACGACAGTTTTTCGGTAAAACGAACGCGAAATACGTTTGAGAGGTGCTCACCACCCGCGGCGTCTAGTCCTTTCAAACGAATGACGTAGTCCCGGTCCGGATCGATGTCCGCCGGCTGCTTCCATACCGCATGAAAGGCAATATCGACCTCGCTGGCCGAGGACCGCTCAATCGGCGCCGCCGAGAATAGCCGGGCGTCGTCGAAATAGCGATCCGGATTCGAACCGCGCCATTGGGTCTCGTCCAGCGATCGGTATTGAACCTCCAGACTGGTTAAACGAGCCGCAACGGTTTCCTTGATTTGAAAACGCGTCTCTCCGAAAATTGAACGGACCGCCGGCGCTACACCATCGTTATTACCCATTTCCGCGTAGGGGATCGGCGCTAACCGCTCGAACCACCCGCCCGTGGCGTTTAAGGTGTCTATCAAACCTGCGTCATCGTTGAGGACGTTAAGCTGCGACGCGAGCGCCGACGACAGATTGGGTCGATGTGCGCCAAAACCGACCACCATCAATTGTTCGGCTACCGGCCCCAGGCTCACGACCGTGCGGTTTCCGGCGCCGTCTGCGGCGATAGCGCGGTAACGGCGGCCACTGACTTCGTCCCGGTAACGATCGGAGGTGCTTAAAGCCAGTTGTTTGCGACCTATTATTTTGCCGTCGGCTTCTTTCCTCGCAGGATCCGGATCCGCAAAAACCTGCCAGTCGCTCGGACTCGACGCCGATGCCCATTCAATAACCGAGTCGGTGTAATTCAGATCGAGCAACGACCAGTCAAGCTGCGCCTGCGCCGTAGCGAACAGGCCTAGCGAGTTACCTTCGGAGTCGAACTGTTCCTCCGCCTGATAAACATCCTGCAGCGAAAAGTTCACTTCGGGGAAGGTGGTGTCTATGTGAAAGAAAAATTCATAGTTTTGCACCGTCATGCGGTACTCGCCATCGGCAAGCAACAATCCGCTGTCGTCGCGTCCATCCCAATTCAATTGGAAGGTTTGCCCGATTTCACTGTGATCGCGCACGATATTGCGCACCAGGCCGCCACCGATATCGTAGAAATCGAATTCGAGATGCACCGGGGTCAAGCTGCGGTACTGGACACTGGACAGGTCGGCAATACCGTCGCCATTCGGCGAGAACAATTCCGGCGCGCGATAAAGATCGGTGATCGCCGGGGTTTCGTTCCACGACACCCGGGTGATTTTTTGCCGTTGATTGCCCGCCAGATCGGTAGCGCTCAAGCGCACGAAATAGCTTCCCGGCGACGGCGGAATGCAGACCGTGAATTGATCGTCGATTACGTTCTGCCCGGAAGACGGTTGAATCGGCCGCCAGACGTCGGGCATGTCGGCAAACGCGTATTCCAGCCGATATTGCTTGAAATTGGCGTCCGACGCGGTGCCGCTTAGCAAAATTCCACCGAGCCGGTCGGAGCGTATCGCGCGCAGGTCCGTGGTCAGGTTCAGCAGACTTCGAAATGTCCAGGTATCCCAAAAGCCGTCGCAGACACTATTGGGATCGGTGGACTCGCGCGACGAGGAGTAAAGCAATTGTTGGCCACTGGGCGAAAAGCGGTATGCCTCTCGACGTTCGGCATTGGCAAAAACCTGAAAAACCCGCTGCGGCTCACGATCGCCGTCCAGGAAAAAGGCGGCCATGGGCCAGTTTCGCGAAGAGCCGCTGCCGGTTTCGAATTCCCTGGCCCTAAGCAGCCAGGTGCGTTCGTTCGGCGCCCATAAAAATTCGGAGAAGCTCGTCGAAGGCAGAAAACGTTCCGCGGCTTGTGCATTCGCACTGGGAATAATACTGTCGATGAGGCCATCTAGCGATAAGCTTGCCAGTTCCTCATCACCGCCGCCGCTGCGATTGAGCGGGAATGCGTACACGCGCTCGACCGTTTCCGCGTCCAGATCAACCAGGAACAAGCCGCCCTGATCCGCGTCCGGCCCATCGTCGGTGTCGGCATCGAAGACGATCAGGAATCCCAACTCATTCGAGACGCTCGACCATTGAGGTTCCACCATCGATCTGATTCTGGTGCCGGTGACAATATCGGCCCAGGAAACCGTGTTTAGCAAATTACCGTTTTGGTTGAAAACAAAGACGTCTTGCGTTTGACTACTGACGACCGCAACCCGGCTGCCGTCCGGCGACCATGAATAATCCCAAAAATCGCTGTCTCCCAGATAGTCATTCGGAGGAACCACCTGTTCCAGCAAAACGGTTTGACTCCGATTCTGCAGGTCAATCACCGAGAGACGGCGTGTACGGGTCGCTTCATCCGGAAAATCCACCAGCACCCGGTGCCGGTCCGGCGACATGATCGATGAAACCGGATAGTCGCCAAAATCGGCGAGTATTACCGGGTCTCCGCCGGCCACGGGCACGGTCTCGAACAGCCCAGCTGTGCGCATGATGACAGTCTGATCATCGGGCCCGAATCCGACAAAGTTCGCATCTCGCGAAACCGGCAACTGGCGGCGGTTTTCACCGTTACCGTCGCTAATCCAGTGCTGCCTGTCACGGCCGACAAACACCACGCTGTGAAGTAGCGTTAAATCGTCATTTGCTTCCACACCCCTGAGATCGCCGTCGACGCCAAAGTCTGCGTCCGTATACAGTGTTTGAATGTTGCCACCGTTGCCGTCCATACGATATACGCCGCTCAGCAACGCTTCTGTATCGCGGAATACGAAGAAAACAATGCTGTCGTCATCCTCGCTAATAATTAAGTTTGCACTATCGATCGGACAGGTCAGGTTGCTGTAAGAAGTGAACTCGGTGCCCTCGGCGCGCAATAACGGCGAACGGTTGTTGTCGACGGTTACCGCTGCCGCGCCGAGCACCGGGCCGGCAAGATCCTGTACCTGCAACTGGTAGAGGCCGTCGCGCACCACGCGGCCGAACTCGTCGAGCCCGTCCCACAACAATTGACCACCTTCGACTGCATTCCATTCGCTGCCGGTAAAGCGCCGTACGACCCGATCATTTTCGTCGATGACGGCGATTTCAACATCGGTGGCTTGTTGCAGCCGGAAGAAGAATTCGGTGTCATCCTGCACGCCGTCGCCATTGGGCGAGATATAGCGTTCGCTGACGGCAAAATTGCCATCCTGGATTGCAATCTCGCGGATGGCGAAATTGTTCAATTCGGTTTGTTCCAGAATCTGATCATCCGGATCGACCTCGACATACAGGGTCTGTGTCGCGGTCGCGTTGGCGGGTAAGGTAATACTGAAGTTCACGACGCCGGAATCATTACCCCCGAGATCGAGACTCAAGTCGCCGCCGAGCTGGCTGCCGCCAAGCCCCGGCTCCCGATCAAACAGACGCACCACGGTATTGCTCGCCGATTGTTGACCGAGATTAGCCACCCGCACCGCTATTTCCACGGCATCGCCACTCTTCGGAAACGCCGGCGACAGGGTAATATCGCCCGGGCTCAGCGCGAGGTCGGCCAGGTTGAGAACCGGCAAAATATTGAATGCCTGATTGTCTGTCTCGCTAAACTCCGCAATGCTGTCGTTCGGGTCGAGCGCGACAAACAGCAATTTATCCTGCGAATCGGGCAGTGCCGCCCAGGTTACGCTGACGCTCGCAGTCGCGCCTGCGGCCAGGCTCGGAATCGATTGCAGCGATTCGATCAAAACGCCGCCTTGTTCGGGGTCGCCATCGTAAAAGCCGACTTCGACATTGTCTGCCGCGGCGTTGCCGGTGTTGCGCACCAGCGCTGTCAGGGTCACCGGCCGTGCTTCGAGCCCGGGTTGCGGATCAAAGGTAAAATCGCGGAAACTGGCCACCAGATTCGGGCCGTTGGCCTGCCCGGCGGAAAAGCTGAAGCTGGCCGTGTTATTGTCCTCGAACAACTCCGGCAGCAGGTTATCGGGGTCGAGTTCGACCGTAAACGTCAGCGCCCCTTCGCGGTCTACGCGCCAGACCAATTCCTGTGTAATCGTCCCGCCGGCATCGATTTGTATCGAATTGGTGGCCAATTCGGTGGTGCTAACCCCGTCGGTAATCAGATATCGGACCGCGTTTGAGGGGCTATCCAATGTACCGCGGTTACGCAGCTCGATATTGAAAGTAACGTCTTCACCGATTATCGCCGCTGCCGTGTCGGCGCTAATATCGGCGGTGCTAACCACCAGGTCCAGCGTGCTCTCGGTACCCACTCTGACGGTGACGGAATTATTGTTTTCGCGCGTCTCCTGGTATTGGTCGTCACTGTCGACGACGATGACAAATTGATTGATACCGGGGTCGAACAGCTCGTAGCTGAAGTTTGCCGCAACCGATCCACGGCCGGGAATATCGAAGAACTGCTCTTCCAGCAACGTACCGCTGCGGCTACCGGCCCGCAGTTGCACCCGCACAGCGGCGGTATCCGACAGTCCCAGATTACGGATCGCCGTCGCAAAACCCAGTGTTGTCGGCAATAAGGTCGGGTTGGCCGGCATTACAGCCACATCTTCCTGGTTGATCGATAAGTCGATACCGGCGGGTGCGCCGGCGACTGTCACATCCGTGACAGAGCTGTTGTCGCGTTCGCTGGTTTCGAGCTCGACCGCGTCGGGATCCACCAGCGCTGCGATGCTATGCAAACCCGGTAGCCCAAGGGTGTCCCAAAACAAGCTGAGCTCCCGGCTTTGTCCCGCCGCCAGTGCCGGCACATTCAAATCCGGCCCGATTTGCAGGTTACCGTCGAGTACCCGCAAGACGGTCGCCGGCATGGGCTGGTTGGTATCGTTGCTTACGCTAAAACCTAGCTCTACCAGATCGCCATCGCTGGGCTGGGCCGGCTGCAATGCAATCAGGTTGACCGCCCAGTTGCCGATATTCAAGCGTTGCAGCGCCTTGGCGGCGAGGGCGGTGGCGTAAGTGCTGCCCGCCCAATCGCCGGCCGCGGTCTGGCGGGTCAATAAATAGCTGGATGCATCTTCGATCCGGACCGCGTTCAACGCCTCCAGATCGGTCAAGGCCAGCAATACGTTGCTGGTATCGTGCACGGTACTCGGGCTATCGCCAAAGCCGCCGTCCGAATTCTGTTTGCCGCTCAGAAAGGCGATCGCAGTTGCAGCAACCGACTGAACTTGTCCCGCCCGGCCCAAGGCGCGAATTGAATCGCCCCGGGATTTCCGGAGGCTGTTTTGTGTGAGTCATGCTGCCTCGAATGACTCTTCCAGTTGCTGATAATACATCAGCTCATACTCGACCGGCGGTATATCGCCGATCGATTCGAGTAATCGTCGATGGTTAAACCAGTCCACCCATTCCAGCGTGGCGTATTCGACATCGTCGAGTGCCTTCCAGGGACCACGCTTTCGGATGACTTCAGTCTTGTATAATCCGTTGATCGTTTCAGCGAGAGCATTGTCGTAAGAATCACCGACGCTACCGACAGAAGCATCAATGCCGGCCTCCGCGAGCTTCTCGGTGTAGTGGATCGACAAGTACTGGCTGCCTCGGTCACTGTGGTGAATCAGATCGCCGGCAATCGCTCTTGACCAGACGAGAACCAGTTCTGCCTTCAGCGAACGACTGACGCGCCAGCCGACGATATATCGAGCGAATACGTCGACGATAAAGGCGACATAGACGAATCCCGACCAGGTCGGCACGAAGGTGATATCGGCAACCCACAGCTGATTGGGCCGAATCGCGCTAAATTCACGATTCACGAGATCAGCAGGCCGGGCAAGGGAATCGTCAGCGATGGTCGTCCAGCAGTTCTTTGGACCTCTTGTTACACCCCTCAGACCCAGTTCTCGCATCAGACGCTCTACCGTACAACGAGCCACAACAAAACACTCCCGCTTCAATTGGCACCAGACTTTGCGAGCGCCGTACACCTCAAAATTCTCTTCCCAGACGCGTTTAATTTCCGCCTTGAGATGTCGATCTCGAGTTGATCGCTTCGAACAGCGATCTGGGTCCAGTTCTCGCGCCTTGTGCTCATGGTAGGTCGACGGAGCAATCGGCAATCGCTTGCAGATTGGCTCGACTCCGTAATCGACCCGGTGATCGTCGATGAACGACACCATTATTTCGGTCGGCGGCCGAGCTCCGCCTGGGCGAAATAGGCAGAAGCCTTGCGCAGAATTTCATTGGTCTGCTTGAGCTCTCGATTTTCGCGTTCCAGTTCCTTGAGGCGATCTCGCTCGCTCGTAGAGATGCCGCCACGCTTCCCCTGGTCAATCTCTGGCTGTCTCACCCAGCGGCGTAGCGTTTCTGCTGTACATCCTATTTTCGATGATATCGATTCAATGGTTGACCACTGGGACTCGTGCTCATGTTGATGCTCGAAAACCATACGAACCGCCCGTTCCCGGACTTCCGGGGAATATCTTTTGTTTGTCTTCATTACCCAATCCTCTCAAGAAATTGAGCCTCCGACAAACCCGGGGCGATTCAAATGACCGTCGTTGTCACCGACGTACGGCTGGGCGATCCCGCTCGATTGCCCCAACCGCCATCGGCATTTTGCTGGCCGCGCAAATAATCCAACGCGCGGGCCATGGCCGGAGCCGGGGCTTCGGCCTGCCCATGCAGGGCCAGCACGGCCAACGCGGTATCGAGCGCATTGCTGGCAAAGGCGGTATCTATACCCCAACCGCCATCGGCGTTTTGTTGCGTCAACAAACGATCCCGCAGCGTGGCTGCGCTGCTGCCGCGGCCCAGTTCCTGCAATAGACTCGCCTGCCGGGCCAGGTAATCCGTATTTGCTATTTCAACCTCGGCCAGCCAGTCGAGTGCATCGTTTTCGCGCACGAAACTGGCATCGAAGCGCGCCAGAATATCGGTGACGACGACGGTGTCGCGCAAAGTTGTGGTTTCCTTGTCGCGCCAGAATCCTGTGGAGTCCTGTTGTGCCCGCAGCCAGCTAAATGCCTGCAGGACATCGGCCGAATCCACGCGCGGTTCGCCGCCGACCACCACATCCGGCAAGCCCGCTTGTGCGCCGGCCGGTGTTTGTGGGTAGGCATTGGCCGTGGCCCTGCCGCCGGTCCACACCGAAAACCGGTCGACGAAACCGCGCCGCACGCGATCTATCGCGCCGAGCTGGCTTTGCGATACGGGTTCATTTGCTCCGGCCAGTAAGATAAAGCCAAATCGAAAATGTTTTCGCGACTGCGCCGCGGAGGGAATTCGCGGCCCCTCGGCGGCGATAATGTCGTCAATCGATATCTGCCGGGAAGTGGCGCTAATGGTCGGGCCGTATCGCACCAGGCTCTGTGGCGGCGTCAGTCTCTGATCGACGTCCGGATTAACCAGCAGGGTCATTGGCGGAACTTCAGCGGCATCGTAAAAACCGGCCAGATACAGATCCAGCGGGCTAAAAAACCTGGAATTGGCAGCGGAGGTAAATGTGCCGTCGCCATTGTTACGCCACTTGTGTCCATACAGAACCGAACCTTCGGAATCCAGCAAATTACTCCAGTGCGCGTCGTCCCTTCCGATCAAGGCCGTTTCCGGTCCCGCGCCCTGATCGAAACGGGCATTACCCGACCACTGGTGTAAAGTTTCGTGTCCCAGCGTAGCCAGCGCCTGCTCGAATTCCGGATCGAGCGGATTCGTCACATAACGCGACAAGGCCGCCATATCGGTATAACCCAACAAACGACCATTACTGCCAAACGCCGGACTGTTGTCGTATTGAGCGATACCGATGCCTTGCACTTGATTCTGCAACCGCAGATGAAAGGCCTGTGCCCCGAGGGTTTCAAACTCGAATGTGGAGAACACGACCAGAAAGTCGTATTCGTCGGTATGCGTGCGTAAAAATTCGCGCGCGACGACGGCACGCGGCTCGAAATTGGGAAGCCCGTTGATGTCTTTATCGTAGTTACCGGCAAAATCGATAACCGTAATTGCGCCGCGATCTTCACGAAACGATGCGGAGAACGCGCCGGTCTCGGGAATCGGTTGGATTACATCCGAACTATCGGCCCATGCCGCGGCCGTCAGCGCCGACAACAAGACAAACCACAATCCTTGTCTTAAAAGTTTGTCGAGGCTGAAAATCATCATCGGAGTGCTTAAAGCGATCGCTATTGCGGCACTGCGGGATATTCAATTGCCGAAATACCGTTCACCGCTTTGTGTAACCAGACGACACGGCCTGATGTATTTGAATCGGCATGACCCGGTTTTTCTTCAAACACCAATTTGTTGGTCAATACCTGGATCAAACTCAGATCGGTGCCACGCACGGTGTCGCCTGGCTTTATCACCTGCAACCCCTGATTGGACAATCGTACAACCGCGCTCTCGTCTAACGGGCTAAGCGCGATCACGACAACCTCTTCGATTTCCGGTTGCGCCCATACCGCGGCCGGCATGTGTAATAGCAGCAGAAATACCCAGTAATTTAGTTTCCTCATACAATGACCAACCTGGTTTAAAACCACGACGCTAAAACGCCTGTTAAATTGATAACCTTACGCAGCGATACTATTCACTCACCACAATTGTTTTCTTCACTGAAATGCCGCTTGATTCCGGCGAGTTCCGGCTTAAGACCTGGACTCTGGAGACCCCGTCTCGGGCCTTATAGACCCAAACAGTTTCCTTAACCTTGAGCCCACTGGGTTTTGTTACGACTTCCTCAAACACCAGGCGATCTTCCAGAATGTCAATCAGGACCGTTTCCGTGCCCTGCACGACATCGCCGGGCTGCATCGCCTGCAATTCACCCTGGGCCGACTTGACCACCGCGCGGGCGTCATAGGTACTGAGCGCCAGCACGACAATATTGCCAGGTGCAATAGCGACATTGTTTTGTCTGGTCGGAACGGCTAACTCATCTTGTTTGCTTCCATCCGCCTTTGGTTGATTGACGGGAGCGGCCTGTTCCATCTCCAGACCGAGTTCGACCTGCTCATCGCTGTTGTTCTGATCACAGGCGACTAAGATAATTGAAACAAAACAAGTTCCAAAAATTATTGATCGGTTAAAAATGGCTGCCCTGGGTTTCACGAATACTGGTACCCTTTTTTAATTAGTTGGCGATTTCCGTCAGGCTTGGCTTAGACACTGGTATTTATTCTAAGCTGCTTCCCGTCAGACAATGGCAAACTATAACCATTGAGGCCGAACCGAAGTTTGAACCGCTTCACATAAAATTCAACCTTTGCCGGCAAACGAAATCCACGATACGGTCCCAGTTTATACAGCTGCCAATAACACCGAACCGCTCTCGCTGTCGGTAGTTAACAACAATGCACGGTGCAATATGCTGCACCAATGCAAGTCTTAATAATCGCGCTGATTTACCTGGATCAGATTTGGCCGGTTTGCTTTATCAGGAAAGCGATCGATTCAAATTCTTCAAGCCCCTCACTTCCTGGTGAGATCGAATGGCCCGCATTTCGCCTCGCTTCTTATGCCTGGACACGGTGTCGCTCCCGGCAGTTTGAAAGCCGCCAAAGTTGAAATTAACTAGGCCCGGACTGTTTCACAAAACGAGCCTAGTAACAAAAAGGTCTTTATTACCAGCCCAATTATATTATTCCATCTGTAGTGTTCGAACCAAATCGGACACTATATTTAGCCCGGATACTATCGCCGAAGGGCCGAACAGTGTCAACGGCAACTGAAAACAAGCAACTTATTACAAAGAAAACGGGGATCTGAATTTAGCCCACCTGGTTAATCATAGTTTTTAGTTTCTTGTTCCAAATCGACGATGCCGGCATTTTGCTCATCCCTAATCGGTAGCCATCACTCTTTTTCGTATTTATGCATTGGATGTTCTCTTGCTAATTTAGGCCGGCGTTACGATTCGCGCGACACTCCATTGCTTTCATGACTGCTCCATATCGATTACAACAATACCCAATCTTTGCTCGGCCTCGACTCTGCGATGGGCTTCGGGTGCGCGCTCCGGAGGATAAACCTTATCGACGATTGACTTAATGCGCTCGGCCTCGATCATCTCCTTGAGCGCGAGCAATTCTTCCTCTTTTTCACCGGCGAATGCAAAAGTCACCGTCTTGTCGGTAAAGCGGGTGGTGACAATAGACCTTAACATGTCGGACAGGCGCGGGTTCCCGATCAAATATCGCCCGCCGGGATTAAGCGATTTAATGGAACCGGAATAGTCGCTGCTTGCAACCATGTCAAAAATTACGTCGTAGCTTTGCCCGCTTGTGGTGAAGTTCTGTTTGTTATAGTCGATGAAATGTTCCGCTCCGGCGCGGCGCAGCATTTCTTCTTTGATCGCGCTGTCGACTGCGGTCACTTCGGCCCCCATGGTTTTGGCGATCTGTAGCGCAAAGGTACCGATGCTGCCACCCGCACCGTTGATTAAAATCCTTGCGCCGCTTCGTATATTGGCTTTACGCATGAAGTGAAGCGCATTCAGCCCGCCCAGGGGTACCGCGGCCGCTTCGACGAAGCTCATATTTTCGGGTTTCGGCGCAATCGTGTAATCGGCCGGTAAACACAGATATTCACCATAGGCGCCAAACCGCAGCCGGGTCGCGCCGAAAACCCGATCTCCCGGCGCGAACTTCGATACGTTCTTGCCGACGGATTCCACGACCCCGGCAAAGTATCCGCCCAGTATCGGTTTTCTCGGTTTGGTTACCCCGAGTGCGATTCGCAGCGGCAGCCAAAACCACTTCACCGGAAAACGGAAGCGTCGCATTTCGCAATCGGCCTTGGTTACCTCGGCCGCATGGATTCGTATCAGGAGCTCATCATCCGCAGGTTTCGGTTTCTCCACCGCTTCCATATGAAGCACATCGGGTTCTCCGTACTTCCTGTACACAATTGCTTTCATCGAACTCATCTGGATTGTTAATTTGAGGGCAATGCCGCTGGGATCGATAAAACCCGGCACTCCGCATCGGCGGCCCGGGATTACGACATCAGTCGAACCAGGGATTGTTTTTCATCTTCGGCTACAGCGGTCATTGCGGTGGTAAACGCCAAAACGTTTTTGTCGTGGGTGGCAAGCAAGCCTTCCAATTCCAGATTCTCCGCGACACTGGGCGCACCCCCCGATTCGTATTTGGCATCGATTGTCTCCAGGCAACTAAAATACGCGGCCTTGCTCTCACTCATATCCAGAAAAGCCTGGTAGGCAATTTTCGCGGCGTCGCTTAAGTCGTTTACTGAATGCATGACATGGTCCAATAGATTGATACCACCCAGTTAAGAGATAATGAAACTTAACTGAGGTAACGATAGATGACAACGAGAAAGAAATATACGAAAGAATTCAAACTGGATGCAGTGAGCCTGGTAACTGATCAGGGCTACAGCCGGGCGGAAGCAGCGCGAAGCCTGGGCATCAATGCCAATATGCTGTGCCGATGGGTGCAAGAGGAACAATCGGGTGATGGCCAGGCTTTCCGTGGGAACGGCAAGCTGACACCGGATCAGGAAGAGAACCGTCGACTTAAAGCTGAAATCAAACGCCTGAAGATGGAGAAAGAAATCTTAAAAAAGGCGACGGTATTCTTTGCAGCAGAAACGAAATGAAATACTCGTTTATCACCCAACACAAGAATACCTTTCCCGTTCGCCTGATGTGTCAGGTGCTGGGTGTGGACCGGTCATGTTATTACCACTACCGGCGCCAGATGGACACAAGACCGCCTGATCCCGAGCATGAGGAAATGCTGGAGTGGGTTCAGCGGGTTGATGATGCGAGTGATCATACCTACGGCAGCCGACGTATGAAACGGGCCCTGAACTGTCTGGGTTATCCGGTGAGCCGGAATAAGGCGCGGAATTTGATGCGGGAGGCCGGAGTTCAGGTACGTCATCGCAAGAAATTCAAGGTGACCACGAACAGCAATCACAAACAACCGGTGTACGACAATCTGCTTCAGCGGCAATTTGATGCGCAGCGGATGTGACTTATGTATGGACCCAGGAGGGCTGGCTTTACCTGGCTGTCGTGATAGATCTGTGTTTGAGAAAGGTTGTGGGCTGGAGCATGAGCCCTCGGATGAAATCGCAGTTGGTCTGTGATGCCTTGAAGATGGCCGCCTGGCAGCGCCGACCCAAGGCAGGTTTAATCCATCACTCGGATCGTGGGTCTCAGTATGCCAGCAAGGCATTCCGAAAATTACTCAGAATCAACGGGTTCCAGGGCAGCATGAGCCGTAAAGGTGACTGTTGGGATAATGCGGTGGTCGAGAGCTTCTTTGGCAGTCTGAAGCAGGAGCGGGTGCAATGGCGAAATTATCAGACTCGATATGAAGCACAGCAGGATATTCTGCAGTACATATCCGGCTGGTATAACCCATATCGATTACATTCGACGCTGAATTATGTCAGCCCGAATGATTATGAAAAACGACTACTCGAAACGAAGCATGCCGCTTAACTGGGGTGTATCAAAAAGTTTGACCACGTCATGCATGCTTTTCTCAGATATCATTTAAGGGCTATGGCATTTCACTCCAGCTCAGGCCAACGTGCTCCGAGCCCCATGCCCCCAAGTTAACAAAGCCGTATCTTGCATGCTCGTCGATTAACTCGGTTCGACAAATCGGAAAGATATCGGATGTACCTAAAGCGTTCATTTTATCAAAAAAACTATTCATAAGTTTACCGACCCTAGCTTTTCCTTGGTAGTCGAGTGGTAGCGCGTTGTTAGATGTTTTTTATCTTGAACCAACACAACGCATCCATGGGAAATCCGTTCGCATAAAACTGAATCTTCTCGCACCTTCCACCATCGAATTCAAGTCCGTTTAAATTTAAGGCAATCACAAACGGTTGAGCGATAGACTTGGAACTTACCAGGGCATTGAATTCGGCTCTAGACATCTTCTCGTAAGTGCCCGATCGGCCTTTGGCGTGCCAATCTGATTTGACCCAGGGAAAGCCACTAATTTTTCCGACCATAATCGATGTGGCGGGTTTCAGATTTTCAAGAGAAATATATTTGGCAATACCTTTGTTGAGACTATCGGTGACTTGAGATTTAGTGAGTTCGCAGGGGTAGTGCAAGCCGTCATTAACCGTAAATGATCGGAAAAGGATTTGACATGGTCCAATAGATTGATACCACCCAGTTAAGAGATAATGAAACTTAACTGAGGTAACGATAGATGACAACGAGAAAGAAATATACGAAAGAATTCAAACTGGATGCAGTGAGCCTGGTAACTGATCAGGGCTACAGCCGGGCGGAAGCAGCGCGAAGCCTGGGCATCAATGCCAATATGCTGTGCCGATGGGTGCAAGAGGAACAATCGGGTGATGGCCAGGCTTTCCGTGGGAACGGCAAGCTGACACCGGATCAGGAAGAGAACCGTCGACTTAAAGCTGAAATCAAACGCCTGAAGATGGAGAAAGAAATCTTAAAAAAGGCGACGGTATTCTTTGCAGCAGAAACGAAATGAAATACTCGTTTATCACCCAACACAAGAATACCTTTCCCGTTCGCCTGATGTGTCAGGTGCTGGGTGTGGACCGGTCATGTTATTACCACTACCGGCGCCAGATGGACACAAGACCGCCTGATCCCGAGCATGAGGAAATGCTGGAGTGGGTTCAGCGGGTTGATGATGCGAGTGATCATACCTACGGCAGCCGACGTATGAAACGGGC
>DS021199.1:615181-640715 GCA_001735895.1 Olavius algarvensis Gamma 3 endosymbiont
GGCGCGATCGGGCTCGGCGGCGAACCGGGAGATACTGGTACAATGTTTGCGCTTATCGGGTAGAATCGCGCTCCTACCGGATCCCGTCATGCAAATCGAACTCTCACCCCAGGCCAGGCCGTTAAACCAGTACCCGCTCTACTGGGCCGAATGTTATGGCAAGGCCCCGTTTCTGCCGATGTCGCGCGCGGAGATGGAGCAACTTGGCTGGGATAGCTGCGACATCATCGTCGTGACCGGCGACGCCTATGTCGACCACCCGAGTTTCGGCATGGCGATCATCGGACGGCTGTTGGAGGCGCAGGGCTATCGCGTCGGCATCATCGCGCAACCCGATTGGCAATCGGCGGACGCCTTCAAGGCGCTCGGCGAACCCAAGCTGTTTTTCGGCATCACCGCCGGCAACATGGACTCGATGATCAATCGCTATACCGCCGATCGCAAGATCCGCAGCGATGACGCCTATACGCCGGGCGATATCGGCGGCAAGCGCCCGGACCGCTGTTCGATCGTGTATTCGCAGCGCTGCCGCGAAGCCTTCAAGAATACCCCGATCGTCATCGGCGGCATCGAAGCCTCGCTGAGGCGCATCGCGCACTACGATTACTGGCAGGACAAGGTGCGGCGTTCGATCCTGGCCGATGCCAAGGCCGACCTGCTGCTATTCGGTAACGCCGAGCGCGCCATCGTCGAGATTGCGCAGCGCCTGGCCGGGGGCGAGGCCATCGCCGATATCACCGACGTGCGCGGCAGCGCCTATTTTATCAAGGACTTGCCGCCGGACTGGACCGTCATCGATTCGACCAACGTCGACAAGCCGGGTCGCGTCGAGAATCCGCACAACCCCTACGCCATGATCGATGAAACGGTCTGCGCGGCCAGCCCCGCTGACGGCCAGGCGCCCAGCGCCGAGGTCAAGCTGGAGGGCAAGCTCGGCCGGGTGCAGCAAAAGCTCGCGCAGCGGCTAAAAACCGTGCTGCGCCTGCCGTCATTCAACGACGTCAGCCGCGACCCGGTGCTTTACGCACACGCCAACTGCGTGCTGCACCTCGAAACCAACCCGGGCACGCCCGCGCGCTGGTGCAAACCAGGGCGGGCAAAAAATCTGGTTCAACCCGCCGCCGATTCCGCTGACCACCGAAGAAATGGATTACGTATTCGGCTTCGACTACGCGCGCGTCCCGCACCCGTCTTATGGCGACGCCCGCATCCCCGCCTATGAAATGATTCGTTTTTCGATCAACATCATGCGCGGCTGTTTCGGCGGCTGCACCTTTTGTTCGATCACCGAACACGAGGGCCGGATTATCCAGAACCGTTCGCAGGCATCGATACTGCAGGAGATCGAAACCATCCGCGACCGCGTGCCCGGTTTCACCGGTGTTATCTCGGATCTCGGCGGACCGACCGCCAACATGTATCGCATCGCCTGCAAGTCGAAGACGATCGAGACCGCTTGCCGCCGCCCGTCCTGCGTTTACCCCGGCATTTGCGACAACCTGAATACCGATCACTCGGCCCTGATCGAGCTTTATCGCGCCGCCCGCAATACCGACGGCGTCAAAAAGGTTTTGATCAGTTCCGGGCTGCGTTACGACCTTGCGGTCGAATCACCGGCCTATGTCGAGGAGTTGGTCAGCCACCACGTCGGCGGCTACCTCAAGATCGCACCCGAACATACCGAAGACGGCCCTCTGTCGAAGATGATGAAGCCGGGCATGGGCAGCTACGATCGCTTCAAGGCGTTGTTCGAGAAATTTTCCAAAAAGGCCGGCAAGGAACAATACCTGATCCCCTACTTTATCGCGGCGCACCCCGGCACCACCGACGAAGACATGATGAACCTCGCGCTCTGGCTCAAGAGCAACGGGTTTCGCGCCGACCAGGTGCAGAATTTTTATCCGTCGCCGATGGCGACGGCGACGGCGATGTATCACAGCGGCAAGAACCCTTTGCGGCGCGTGCGCCGCGACAGCGAGACGGTCGACAGCGCCAAGGGCGAAAGGCAGCGGCGGCTGCATAAGGCCTTTCTGCGCTACCACGATCCGGCCAACTGGCCGCTGCTGCGCGAGGCGCTCAAATCGATGGGCCGGGGAGATTTAATCGGCAACGGCAAACGGCAATTGGTGCCGCCTTATCAGCCGCGCAATACCGACGACTACCGTAGTCCGCGCCGTAAAAACAGTAACCGGAAAAAACCGGGGCATCTGCGCAAGGGCCGGCTGTTGACTCAGCACACCGGGCTGCCGCCACGCAAGTAAAGACCTACTCGCGGATGATGACCAGGGATATCTGGCCTACCTCGAAACTCCACTTGGTCATAATGGATTCGTTCAGCAATACCCGATCCGACACCAGGTACATGCGGTCGTCAATCTTCACATCGATGGTTCCGTCAGCATAGGGAATTCGCAAAACGTAATCGAGGAAAACGCTATTGCCGGCGACCTCCATCGTGCCGCTACCGACGACATCGCCCGCGGTCGCGCTATATTTCCCGGCGCCTTCGGGTTTCAGTTTCCAGATCCGGGTTTGTTGTTCGCCATCGTCGAACACAAACCTTTCATCGAGGGTGCCGACGCCGTCCACCCAGTATGCATCGATACTCGCGGTGAAATACCGGATCACCCGACCGCCGCGGTTCTTGACGATGCCATGGGCGCTAAGCTTGCCGTTGAAAAAATCTTCCGCGACCAGTTGCGGTCGATTACCGGCATAGTCTTGCACCGAAACCGATGAGCAGGATACAACCGCGACCATGCAGAAAACGGCAATCGCGTAATTTGACGCCTTTTTGATCACGATTGATCGCTGGCCGGCAGGTCTGGATCGGTAGTGCTGCAGGCAAGCTCGGGAATTCCCCGATAATCGTAACTGATATCGACCACCGATCCGTTACCCTTGCCGTCGCCGATATTAGACAGCCCCCGGTAGCGCAGCAGGCGTTGCAATTGCGGGTCATAACCCAGCTCTATCGGTGCTACCAGGAGCCGTATAAACCAGTTCGACAGCTCCAGTTTGAAGCACTGATCGGTTTCGCTGGGGTAACTGCAGGCGGACTTTTTAATGCGCAGCTTGACGAGCTGGTCGCGCTCGGCAAACGGGAACAGAAATTTTTTCTTTTCCCCGGCGAGCAGACCATCCCAGTTATCTCTGACGAATTGATCGAAGCCGGCATCGATAACCACCGGTATTTCGCCATCGGCCTTGGCCGAGCTGGATTTTTTGGGCTCGGCATTGTCCGCATCGCGTACCGACATATTCACTTTATCCGCCCGCAGATCGACCGCTATGATTTCGCTCGCATAAAAGTTCTGCTGCACGAAGGACGGGGTCGTGGGCCCTGAACTGTAATCGAGCAGTTTACGCGCGACCATATCGTCCTCGTCATTGCGATAAATTACTTCGATCTCGTCCGGGTTGCCATTGGCGCAGTAGATTTCTCGGTAAAGCAATTCATCGCTTTTCAAATCGCGTGCCTCGCCGATTGCGCGGCCGACGCTATCCGCCGCAGCGCCAGCCGGCCACACGGCCAGAGTAGCCAAGACCGTTATCATGCATAAATACTGCCGGCTCGCCATTCCAGTCATCATGATTTCAACTTTCCTGCATAGTAAATCCCACAGGGGAACAAGAGGGCCCAGCCAGCGCCCATGATAAGCACCGACACGGCTAACGGCAGGCCGAAGCTTGCGTCCGTAAGCTTGCTCCCGAACCAATAACTCGCCGGTCCCAACACGGCCGCAAAAACAACCGCGAGCCAAAGGCGTCGCCGCAACCAGAACAGACCGTGCATGAAGGTCGTCGCAAACAGTAGCCACAGACATATCAACCAGACCGGAATTCCAAACAGATCGGCATTGGTATAGTTGATGACACCCATGTTTGCCATCGTGATGTCCCACAGGCAACCAACCAGCACGACACCGCCGATGAGTTTCCACTCGTTGTGGTCGTGTAGCACGACCCAGTTATGGATCAACAGCGCCGCCAGCGTGAAGCCGACGGCATACAGATTGCCGCCGATCACACAGACCAACCAGCCGATCTGGAACAAGGTCAGATTGATTAGAATTTTTTTCATCCCGACTCATGCCAGGCTCAGGCTTGAACGGTCCGACGCCATTCCGGCTTGGCAAACAGGATTTGGGAAGTGCCGATAATACGTTCTTCGAAACCACCCTGGCAGTAACACAAATAATAATTCCACATACGGATGAAGTAATCGTCGAAGCCGAGATCTCTGACCCGGTCGAGTTGCGCGATAAAGCGCTCGCGCCAGATTTCCAGGGTCTTGGCATAGTCTTCGCCAATTTCCTGCATGCCGACCATTAACAGATCGGTGTGTGCCTTGACTGAGGTAAGAATCGCTTCGTGGCTCGGCAGCGAACCACCGGGGAATATGTAACGCTGAATGAAATCGACGGATTTCTGGGCATATTCAAACCGCTGATCGGGGATTGTTATCGCTTGCAACAGCATCAGGCCGTCATCCTTGAGTAAGGATGCGCAGCCGCTGAAATACTGTTTATAGTATTCGTGCCCAACCGCTTCGATCATTTCGATCGACACCAATTTGTCGAAACGCCCGCTCAGGTTACGATAATCTTCGAGCATTACCGTAACGCGTCCGTCGAGGCCTTCTTCTCGCACGCGCCGACAGGCCGTCTCGTATTGCTCCCGCGAGATCGTGGTGGTGGTTACCCGACAGCCGAATTTTTTGGCCGCGTAGATGGCGAGACCGCCCCAGCCGGTACCGATTTCAAGCAAATGATCGCTCGGCTGCAGATCGAGCTTGCGGCAAATGACGTCGAGCTTGTGCAGCGCCGCTTCGTCCAGGTTGGCCTGGGCGTGCGGAAAAATCGCGGACGAATACATCATTTCAGGATCGAGAAATAGCGCGAAAAATTCATTGCTGAGATCGTAATGGCTCGAAATATTATTACGCGCTTGCTTTTCGGTGTTGCGATTGAGCCAGTGAAACAGTTTATCGGCGATGCGCTGCATGAGCGGCTTATCGTCATCCATTGCATTCAGAAAGTCGATGTTTATCGACATCAACCGTACCACGTCGAGCAGATTCGGTGTGCTCCACTTACCGTGCATATAGGCTTCCGCGCCGCCGATCGAACCGCCGAAGGCGATGTCACGATAGGTGCTGGCGTCCTCGATGACGATTTTTGCCTTGATGCCGCTAGTGTCCTCGGGATCGCCGAAACGATGTAATTCGTCGCCCTCCTCGATTAACAGCGTTCCGCGCGGCATTTGTAGCAGACGCTTGAGTAATTGAGTCTTGGCAAAACTGTCGAGCCAGCCGAGATTTTCAGAGCTATTGATAGCGGTTGAATTTATTGCATTCATGTCTTCGTCTTCAGTCCCGTTATTGTTGGTTGATCGAGCCCATCCCGATTCTCCGCCGCGGGATGGTCGTAAATCGGGTTGCGTTTAAACCAGAGTTTCAACGCTTGCCAGTAAATCGAAGCCGCCACCTTCGCGGTCATCCAGGGATGCCGCAACAGGATCCCGGCAAGGCTGGCGGCACAAATTTCTCTCCGTTTCAATGCCATTGTTGCATCCATATGAGTCTCTTCTCCCTGCTCGGCCCCGAGATTGAGACTCAGGATAGCGGCAGGATTATTACTGCACCACCGGTACCTCATACCCATCGGGTTAAATGGTGAAACGTGCATTTGCTTATGAAAATCAATACGCTGAAAGCGCTGCTCCGGATCACATTCGAGCACATAGCTCTGGCGTTCGTCCCAGGGTGTGTTGGTCACTTCGACCACAATGAAACGCAGCGCCTGGTCCGCGTCGAAACAGTAGTAGCAACAAATCGGATTGATATTGAATCCAAAGTAACGCAGGTTGGCGAGCATGCGGACCGGGCCGTCGTGCCATTGCCCGGTCGCTGCGTGAATCCGCTCCCGCACCGCCTGTTTCAAAGGTATATCCGCATCGCCCAAGAAATCCGCACGCCGGAAGCGCGCCGGCCGCCAGGGCTTTTTCGACCACAGCGGCGACCGGGACAAGACTTGATCGAGTTCATCCAGATCCAGGTACATCATGAATACCTGATAGGTAAATTGATGCGCGCGCGGTTGGAAGCGGCGATGTCGCAGATAACCCTGGTAAATTCCGCTATGCATAAGCTGCTACCGGCAACGGTGACGATTCGGCGGCCGGTGCCAGACGGTTGATTGCATCGGCAACGCGGCGGCCGCTGACGACGCCGTCTTCGTGAAAGCCGTTGCCGAGATAGGCGCCGGCGAACCAGCTGCGATTGAGGCCGTTGAAATTGTCGATCTTCGCCGCCGCGGCGACCGAATCCAGTGAAAATACGGGGTGACTGTAGTTAAAGGTCTCGATAATTTTGTTCGGATCGATCGCTTCGGTGGCGTTTAAGGTAACGCAAAAAGTGGCATCCGATTCTATCCCCTGCAGGATGTTCATGTCATAGGTCAGCACCGCTCGTTGCTGGTAACGCTCGCGCAGCCAGTAGTTCCAACTGGACCACGCTAGCCGTCGTTGCGGCAACAACGCGTCGTCGGTATGCAGCACAACCTCGTTGGACTGGTAGAGAATCGCAGTCAAGGCGTCGCGTTCGGCCTGGGTCGCATCGGATAAAAGCTGCAAGGCCTGATCGCTGTGACAGCCAAATATAACCTGATCGAAAGACTGTATTCGACCATTTGCCAGTACCAACTCGACCGCGTCCTGGCGTCGCCGCACCGATGATATCCGGGCATTGAGCTGGATCGAATCCCGGAAATCACGCGTCAGCGGTTCCAGATAATTTTTCGAACCGCCGCTAATGACGCGCCACTGGGGGCGGTCATTGACGCTCAACAGGCCGTGGTTGTTGAAGAATCGCGTGAAGAACAGCAGCGGAAACTCGATCATGGACTCGGTCGAAGCCGACCAGATGGCACATCCCATCGGCAACAGGTACTGGTAGGTAAAAGCGTCACCGTAGCGATTCTCGGTCAGGTACTCTCCGAGCGTAGTATCCGCGGCGATACTTCCGCTTTCCAGATCGCGCACCGCCTCTCGATTGAAGCGCAGAATATCGTGCAGCATTCTATGAAAATTCGGACGCAGCAAATTGCGGCGCTGCGCGAACAGGGTGTTCAGATTGTTGCCGCCATACTCGAGCCCGCTGCTATCGCAGCGCACGCTGAAGCTCATTTCGGTGGCTTGGGTATCGACGCCGAGCGCATCGATCAATTCGATAAAGCGCGGATAAGTCCAGTCATTATAAACGATGAAGCCGGTGTCTATCGCATGGTCACGTCCCTGGTGCTCGATGTCGACGGTGGCGGTGTGGCCGCCAATCCGCGGCGCCGATTCGAAGACCGTTATGTTATGTTTTTCACGTAGGTAATAAGCGGCCGTCAGTCCGGAAATGCCGGCGCCGATAATAGCGATATTCATTTTCCAGCCCCCCGTTTGGATTCGACCTTGGTGTAATCGGTTTTCGGTGCGACCATTTTTTGCCAGAGCTGCGGCAACAGCTTCGACAAGTAAAGCATCGCGGACAGGCGCAACGGAAAGCTGTAGCTCAAGGGGCGCGATTCGATATTTTTAACAATGCGTTTTGCCGCCTTGTCGACGTCCATCAGAAACGGCATCGGGAAATCGTTCTTGCGCGTCAGCGGCGTATCGACGAACCCCGGGTTGACGATAGTGATATCGATCGCTTCGGCGGCCAGATCGTGACGCAGGCTTTCGAAAAAATATTGCAGTGCCGACTTGGACGCGCCGTAGGCCTCTGCTCGCGGAAACGGCGCCGCGGTGACCTGCGAAGCGATGGCGACAATATGCGGTCGGCTATTAATCGCTTGGCGCAACAGCGGCAAGGCCATCTGCACGCAATTGACCGTACCGAAATAGTTTATCTCCATTACGCGTCGCACCGCCGTCCAGTCGGGCCGCGGAAAATTGAGATATTCGCAACTGCCGGCGTTTAGGATTATCTGATCGAGATGGGGTGCGATTCCCAGAATTTTTTTGCCGGCTGCTTGTAACGCCATTGCATCGGTAATATCGCAGGGCAGGGCGGCAATGTTGGCATTGAGCTCGACCAACTTCTCCAGCTCGGTTTGGTTGCGCGCAGTGGCGATGACGCGATTACCCCGGGCTGCCAGAGTCAATGCCAGGCTGCGCCCGAGACCGCTGCTGGCGCCGGTAATCCAAATGGTGCTTTTCTGTCTTTTCATTTTACTAGCTCGCCAATCGCAGTCGGAGCCAACGGGTAACGTTGCCGAGCAGCGGTAATTGCTCGTAGAGCATCGCGCCCATATCGTAGAAGTCTTCGTGATACTCGATCCTGTCGCCGACCTTGAGATGGCTCACACCGCGCACGCTGATCAGTCGGTTGCCCAGCTTCGGGTGCTTGAAATGCATCATCCATTTGACGTAGGCGGCGTGCTCGCCGAACAGCTCGTCGAGATATTCGAAACGGCAATCGCTGAGGTCGGAGCACATTGAGGTAAAGTAATCTTCCAGCTCCACCAGACCCCTGATTTCGTGCACCGGGTCTTTAAAAACAATGTTTTCGTCATAAATGTTGCGCAACTGACTCAGATCCGAATCATGCAGTACACGGAAGTAGTCTTTGAAACGCTCTATCAGAGGGGGGTTGCTGTTCATTCAGGTGTTCGCTCTCGATTGACTTGCGGTTATTGCCAGGTAGATACGCGCTTTAATTAGTTTTGGATCATCGGTGATCCATCCGCGCCAAACCACCGTACTAATGCCTACAACAGCACAACGAGCACCGATATAATGCCGCCGATGAGCAAGCGGAACACTCCGACCGACAAGCTGGCAGCCCTGGCCGACTGCATGTCGCGCATTGCCAATGAACGAGACAAGGCGGCCTTTGCCGAGCTGTTCGATCATTATGCACCCCAGATTCGCGCCTATAGCCTGGCGCGCGATCCGGGATCGGACCTCGTCGCCGACGATTTGGTGCAGGAAGTGATGACCCGCGTCTGGCTCAAGGCGTCTAAATACAACGCCCGTCTCGCTAACCTGAATACCTGGATATTCACCCTGGCGCGTAACTGCCGCATCGATTATCTGCGGCGCAACAGCCGCTATGCCACCGAGATCGACCCCACCGACATCTTCAACGATATGGAAGACGAGGGTCCGGGACCGTTCCGGCTGGCCCAGCAGGACCGGACCGGAGATAGCATCAAGGCAGGCCTGGAAGCGTTGCCGCGCGAGCAATCGGACATTTTGAGAAAAGTATACCTGGAGGGTAAGACCCACCAGCAAACCAGCGAAGAGTTGAAACTGCCATTGGGAACCGTCAAGTCACGGGTGCGGCTGGCGTTGAAAAAACTCGAAGTACTGGTCGTGAGGTAACCATGGATAAAGCAAACAACCATCCCTATGACGAATTACTGGCCGCTTACGCCGCCGGCAGCCTGCCTTTGAGTCAGGCGCTCTGCGTTTCGGCGCATCTGGAACACTGCGTGGCCTGCGGGCAAAAACTGCAAAACCTGAACCGTGTCGGCAGCCAGTTGATGCAGCAACTGAAACCGGCCGCTGCTTCGCAGCAATTGAAGCAGCGCTTGCTAGATAGCCTCGACGACCTGACCGACGCGGCGTCGCAACGCGAAGCATCCAAAGTCGATCCGGCGGTCCCGCGCTGCCTGCGACAATTTATCGATCATAACTACGACGATCTGCCCTGGAAGCGGGTATCCGCCGATATTCACAGCGTCGAGCTTTGCCGCGACAGCAATGGCGCCAAAGTCGAGTTGTTGAAGATCAAGCCCGGCGGCTCGGCAACTACCCATACGCATCTCGGCGATGAGTACACCGTCATCCTCGAAGGCAGTTTCTCCGACGAGGCGGGGCTTTACCGGCAGGGTGATTTCATGGTCAAGACCGCCGCCGATCGGCATACGCCGGTTGCCACCAAGGACCGCGTTTGTATCTGCCTCGCGGTAACCGAAGGACCGATCCAGTTCACCGGTTTTATCAGCCGCTTACTGAATCCGTTCATTCGTCGCAGTTATGCATGAGCCGCGGCGCCATACTGGAACTCTGATCCGTGCCCGCGATTGACGGGTACGAGAAAATTCCGCTAGGAATCAGTAGCTGCCTGATCGGCGAAAAAGTCCGTTTCGATGGCGGCCACAAGCAGAATCGCTACATCCTCGACACACTTGGCCAGTACTTCAGCTACCGCCCATTCTGCCCTGAAATGGCGATCGGTCTCGGCGTGCCGCGAGAAACCATCCGCTTAGTCGAGATCGACGGTCGGCGCGAGGCGATCGGCAATAAAAACGCCGCTCTCAATGTCACCGACGCCCTGATTCAAAGCGCGCAGAATCGGCAATCCTGGCATCGGCAAATCTACGGTTATATCGTCAAAAAGGATTCCCCCAGTTGCGGCATGGAACGCGTCAGGGTTTACCATGGCGATCAACCGCAGCGTATCGGCGCCGGTCTTTACACTGAAACCATGATGCAAAATTTTCCCAATCTGCCGGTCGAGGAAGAAGGCCGGCTGGGCGATCCGGTTTTGCGCGAAGGTTTCGTCAAACGAGTATTTGTCTACAAGCGCTGGCACGATATGCTCGCCGACGGCCTCGACTGGGCGGCGCTGACCGATTTTCACGGACGTCACAAGCTGATCCTCTATAGTCACGACCAGGACCTGGGACGCCAGCTCGGACGCGAACTTTCCTCGGCTCACAGCCAACTTATCGAAGACTATGCCGCCGGCTACCTGTCGCAGTTGATGGCTATTCTCAAGATATTCGCGAAACGTTCGAACCACGTTAACGTGCTGGAGCATATTCGCGGCTATCTGAAACGCGACCTCGATAAAAGCGACAAGCGGGAATTAACCGACAGTATCGAAAATTATCGGCTCGGATTGCTGCCGTTGATCGTGCCGATCACGCTATTGCGCCACCACTTTCGCAAAATTCCAAACGAATATATCGAACGCTCATATTATATGCAGCCGCACCCCGACGAATTGATGCTGCTCAACTCGCTCTAGCCCGCATAGAGTCCCCGGACGCAATTGGATTCCCAAAATCTTAAACTACTCTGGTTTCGGCAGGATCTCCGGCTGCACGATAACCCGGCGCTGCACGCCGCGGTCGCCGCGGGCACTGTCCTGCCGATCTATATACTCGACGACGTTAACGCCGGCGCCTGGAAAATGGGCGCCGCCTCGCGGAGCTGGTTACAACAGTCGCTGGCAACCCTGGACAAATCCCTCGATGGAAAATTAAGTATTTTTTGCGGTGATGCGCGGGCAGTTATCGCCGGGCTGGTGAAATCGCTACCGATCGACGCGGTATTTTGGAATCGCTGCTACGAGCCCTGGCGTATCGAACGCGATGCGCAGATCAAAAACAATCTGGCGGCGCTCGAAATCGAGACCCGCAGTTTCAACGCCTCGCTGCTGTGGGAGCCCTGGACGGTGAGCAAGAGCGACGGCACGCCCTATCGTGTTTTCACAGCCTATTACCGCAACGGTTGTCTTTCGCTGGCAGCCCCAAGGGCGCCGCTGATCCGGCCGGATAACATTCGACTGCACGCTTCCCGCCTGCCGGATAGCCTGTCGTTAGAGGCTTTGGCGCCTCAACCGGCGCGTAACTGGCAACGGCGGATGCTGGCCGACTGGCAAATCGGCGAGGCTGCCGCGCACCAAAAACTGGATGCGTTTTGCGCAAGCATGCTGGACAATTACCGTAAGGGTCGCGATTTCCCCGCATTGGCGTCCACTTCCCGGCTATCGCCCCATTTGCATTTCGGTGAAATTTCGCCGCGGCAAGCCTGGCACCAGGTCGCACAGACCGCTATGCAGCTCGACAACGAAGGGGCGGCGCATTTCCAGCGCGAACTCGCCTGGCGCGAGTTTTCCTACTATTTGCTGTACCACTATCCGCAATTGCCAGCAAAAAACTTCAATCCGCGTTTCGACGATTTTCAGTGGCTGGAAAAGACTTCGGCCCTAGGCGAGTGGCAGCGCGGTAAGACCGGTTTCCCAATCGTCGACGCCGGCATGCGCGAGCTCTGGCAAACCGGTTACATGCACAACCGGGTCAGGATGATAGTCGCTTCGTTTCTGATCAAAAACATGCTGCTTCATTGGCGCCACGGCGCAAACTGGTTCTGGGACTGCCTGTTGGACGCCGATCTCGCCAGCAACAGCGCCAGCTGGCAATGGTGCGCCGGCTCGGGCGCCGATGCCGCACCCTACTTCCGCATATTCAATCCGGTTTTGCAAAGTGAAAAGTTCGATCCGGAGGGAGAGTATCTGATTCGCTTTTGCCCGGAGCTGGCCGCCCTGCCGACGCGCTATCAGCACAAACCCTGGGAGGCTCCGCCGGATGTTTTGCAGGCTGCCGGCATGGAACTCGGCAAAGACTATCCGCGCCCGATACTGGATTTGAAAACCACGCGCGAACGCGCGTTGGCTCGATTCAAGGCGCTTGCCTGAATACCGGCGGCTTTAAGCCGCTTCCATCTCCTTGATATGTTCCTGACAGCGTTTCATCGCCGCCGCCATTTGCTTGCCGGTTGAGAAACGCGACTGCGCCTCTTTTTGCAGCGACTTGTTGACCACGTTGTTGACGCAGTTGGGCAGCTCGGCGCGATAGCGGCGGATATCCGGGTGTTTTTCATTGGCGATGTTATACATCAGGTTGGCGATGGATTCGCCCTTGAAAGGCAACTCGCCGCTGAGCATCTGATAGAGAGTCACACCCAGTGAAAACAAGTCGGCCCGGCCATCGACCTTCTTACCGGAGAGCTGTTCGGGCGACATATAATAGGGGCTACCGAGCACGGTACCGGTCTTGGTTTTGCTGTTATCGGTCAGGCAGGCGACGCCGAAGTCGGTAATCTTGGCGACCCGTTTTTTCTTGTCGTAAATGATATTGGCCGGTTTTATATCACGATGTACGACGTGCTGCTGATGCGCATAGTCGAGCGCCAGCGCGATGCTTTCGATGATATGGAACACTTCGCTTACCGGCAATAGGGACTTGGGGCTACTGTATGCCGTCAAATCCTTACCCTTGAGATAATCCATCGCGATATAAGCCAGATCCTGCTCATCGCCGACGTCGTAAACCGTGACGATATTCGGATGATCGAGACGCCCGGCGGCCTCGGCTTCGCGGAAAAAGCGGGTACGCACTTCGTCGCGCATATCCTCTTCGAACTCGTCCGACAGCATCATGGTTTTGATCGCCACGGTACGCCCTATCTTATCGTCGTGCCCGAGGTAAACCATACCCATCGCGCCGCGCCCAATCTCGGCGTCAATCTGGTAGCGGCCCAGTTTCGGTTTTTGAATTCCTTGCTTGCTGGAGATCAGCGTCGGCCCGGGGCCGGAGGTGTCGCGCCCCGCGAGCACCACGGTGTTCGAAGCATGTTCATTTTGCTTTATTCGCTCCGTGATATCGTTGTATTTGGCGTCTTGCTCCTGAATGACCTTGAATACCGAAACCGCTTTATTGAACTGGCGTTTACGTTCGTAGTCGAGACCCAGGTTATATAGCTGGCCGAGCAGCAATGCGTCGACCTGGCAGGCGCGAAACTTTTCGAAGGCTTGATCCAGGTGACCCTGGGCGTGTAATGACTGCCCCAGTTGACGGTTGGCCGCCGATAGATCGCCCTCGACCCGGTTTAAACGCAGGTTGAAGGCCTGGCGGGTTCCCAGAATCAGATGACCGACCATGAGCATCACTACCGCCGTCATCATCGGCAACCACAAGGCTTGCGAACTCATCAATACGAAGTGTCCATTGAAAACCATCAGGATCAGGAACAGGCTCAGAAAGAATGCCGTGTTGGTCCGGAAGCGGCCCAGAATGAACATCAGGTAAAGCCCGAGCACCAGGATTATTCCGCGCTGCGCCCAGCCGGCCCATTCCGGCAACCGATAGGTATCGCCGTTGAGTAAACTCGAAACCGTATGCGCCGTCGCCAGGGTTGGCGATATCGACTGGCCGGCCGGGGTCAGGCGCGGTTGCGCCAGACGCGGTGAGGTCAGGCCGACGATGACGATCTTATTGCTGAAAGTGCCTTTTGCGACACTGCCATCGAGCACGTCGATCAGCGAGTAGACATCGAACGCCGGCTTGCCGTTTTTATCCCCGTAGAATCGCGGGTAGATCTTGAAATCGGTATCGGCGCCGAGGTTCTTGCCGCCAAGCGTCGGACTGACATTGGCCCTGCTTTCGATATGTTTCATCGACAGGCCCTTGCTACGAGCAGCCAGAATCAAGGCAAAAGAGGGTAGAAAATCGCGCCCGTAACGAACCATCAAGGGTTCGCGGTTGAAGTGCTCGGCATAACTGAAGACGCCAATCCCACCGACTTGTTTGGCAAGTTTGCTGATGGGCGGAAACAATTCTGCGGCATGCATGACGTCGGGCGCGGACCAGCCGAAGCCACTACCGCCATTGCCGTTGAGGCTAACCTTGGGGAGAGCGAATTTACGCATGTATTTCGGCAACGACGGCGGCTCCGGCATGGGTTCGGTGCTGGGAATATACTGCATCGATAACACGATTCGGCCGCCCGATTTAAACGTCTTGGCCAGGTTGTCGTCACCATGCAGGGCCGATTCGGTCTGCCGTAACACCCGGTTTACGCTGCGACTTAACTTTTTCTGCTTTCTGAGAATTTTCCTGAGTTCGGCCAGTGAAGAAAGCCCGGCCTGGTACTGGCCGGTATCGAAGGGCAAGGTAAATCCGATCACGCTGGGTTTGGCGCCGGTCAATAACTTCATCGATTCAGCCAGGACGTCCCGCGACCAGGGCCAGGCCCCCAGGGTTTGCAACGACTTGTCGTCGATGGCCACGACCACGACCTTATCATTCGGCTCCCGCGCCGAGGAAAATTTTACCCCGAGATTGTAGGCTTGACGATCGAACGCAGAAAAGACTCCGACTTCCGCAAAAATCAGGAACAATAAAGTGATGACCAGCCCGACGAACCAGTCCCGTTTTATCAGGGATTTTAGTAACGGCATTATTGCTGTGTTATTAATTAAAACCGAATAGCCAGTTGATGTCTTATAGCTTATTAAACCTGGATTGTCTGCTTCGTTAATCAACAAATGGCCCGGGTTTGCCTCTAGCGTCATTTTTATGACAAAACTGTGGCCTGGAGCGCTCTGTTTCCCGCAGTTTGCCGCGACTGGGTAACAACCGCGCCCCGTTACGCAGGGAAACCCAACTTGCCGCGGCATCGCAATAACCGGTAAATCAATAAAGAAAGCTCTGAACAATTCATCCTGAATTGTCAGAACACGGAGAAACGAAAATGCGGTTTTCGCTTCTCCTTCATTTTTCAATGACTTGCAGTCATTGAAAAATGGCGCGGTCCGCCGAAGCGGCACATCCCTGTGCCGCGGAAACTCTGAATAAATCAGAGTTTCCTAAAAACAGATAATTCCGCCAGCGCTTTTATGAATTTTTTTCGATACGGTTGACTAATCCGGACCCCGCCTCGCGGTGGATCGAGTTGTCCGGTTTGAGCCCGGGTCCTGCACTGGTCAGTCGCTATTTCGACATTTCGAAGATCCGGAAATAATTGCCCTCAGGCCCACATTCTTTTAGCCTGTCGGGTTAAAAACACGGACCAAGCATGCCTGATTCGATCAAACTATTGTCAACCCTGCGGTTCCGGCCTTTCTTTCTGACCCAGTTTGCGGGCGCCTTTAACGACAATCTCTACAAGACAGGTTTGACTACCTTAATCGCCTTCCAGGCCGCCAGTGTGTCACAGGAAGATAGCAACGCCCTGGTCAATATTGCAGCCGGGTTGTTCATCCTGCCGTTTTTCCTGTTTTCGCCGATCGCGGGTCAGCTCGCCGACAAATTCGAAAAATCGATGCTGATTCGACGCATCAAACTACTCGAAATCGCGATCATGCTGCTAGGCGCTGCGGCCTATGTGTTCAACAGCATACCTATGCTGGTGGCTGTTTTATTTTTTATGGGGACGCAGTCGGCGTTATTTGGACCGGTTAAATATAGCCTGCTGCCGCAAGCCCTCGAACCCGGCGAACTGGTGGGCGGTAACGCCATGGTTGAATTCGGCACCTTTATCGCCATTTTAATGGGCTTGATCGTCGCCGTGTACGTGATCGGCATCGGTAATGCCGCAATCGCCGCTGCGGTGCTCGTCACCGCCTGCCTGGGATACTGGGCCAGCCGCGGCATACCCGCGCTCAGCCCGGGTGCGCCCGACCTCCAAATCAGTTTCAATATCCCGCGGCAAATCGTCAGTATGATGCGCGACGCAGGCGCCAACCAGACCGTGTTTTATTCGGTCATAGGTATCTCCTGGTTCTGGTTCATCGGGATAACCTATATCACCCAACTACCTAACTTCGTGCGTTACGAACTCGGCGGCGACCAGCAGGTTTACGTGTTATTACTGGCCATGTTTTCGATCGGTATCGGCGCCGGATCATTTTTATGCGAAAAGCTTTCCGGGCGCATGGTCGAAATCGGCCTGGTGCCGATCGGGTCGCTCGGCCTGACCCTGTTCGGCGTGGATCTGTATTTTAATCAGGGATTATCGAGCGGCGGTGAATTGATCGGTCCGGCGGCATTTATGGCCCAGAGTTTTAGCCTGCGGGTGTGCGTCGATATCATCATGCTCGGTATCTCGGGCGGGTTGTACATCGTGCCGTTGTACGCACTGATACAACAGCGCAGCGAACTGCGCAAACGCTCACGCATCATTGCCGCCAATAACGTTCTGAACGCTTTGTTTATGGTAGCCGCCTCGGTGTATGGGCTTATAGTCCTGTCCGCCGGCGTATCGATCCCGGTTCTGTTCTTAATCATGGCCCTGATGAACGCCGCCGTCGTATTGTTCATTTTCAAACTGGTGCCGGAATTCATCATGCGCATGCTGATTTGGTTACTGGTGCATACGATTTATCGGGTCGACAAGAGCGGACTCGACAATATCCCCGACGAGGGTCCCGCGGTGTTGATTTGCAACCATGTCAGTTTTGTCGATGCGTTGGTCCTGGCCGGCAGCCTGCGGCGGCCGATTCGATTTGTGATGTATTACAAAATTTTCCAAATGCCGCTGCTGTCCTTTATATTTCGCACCGCCAACGCGATCCCGATTGCCGGCGCGCGCGAGGATCCGGCGATGATGGAGAGGGCCTTCGAACAAGTAAGCGAAGCGCTGCGGCAAGGCGAAATCGTGTGCATCTTTCCGGAAGGGAAATTAACCGAAGACGGAGAGATGAATGCCTTCAAACCCGGCCTTAGCCGAATTCTGCAGCGCGACCCGGTGCCGGTTGTTCCGCTGGCCCTGCGCGGCCTGTGGGGCAGTTTTTTCAGCCGCGCCTACGGCAGTGCGATGTCGCGCCTGTTGCCGCGCGGCATGTTGAGTCGCATCGAACTGGTCGCCGGTGAGGCGGTCGCCGCCGACACCACGCTGGATCAAATGCAGGAACGGGTTTTGCAGCTGCGGGGCGCGCGGCGCTAGTCACCGCCGGGCGAGGGACGCCGGACCGGAGCACTTCCACAGCCGCATTCATGCGACAGGTATCAAACTCCCATCATCAAACTCGGATTGTGGCTGAGCAAGCTGGTCAGGAATTTGCACACCGCATCCACCCGCGCCACGTGACGCAAGTCTTCGTGCACCAGTAGCCAATAGCTGCGCTCCACCGAAATCTGTCGCGGCAATATCACTTGCAAGCGCTCCTCGTGTTGCGTCATAAAACAATGTACCAGGCCGAGACCGATGCCATCGAGTATCGCGTTGTACTGCGCACTGACGTTGGTGCTTCGAAATACGATGTGTGCATTTTTGATGGTGCGGTCGAAAAAGCGCAATTCCGGCATTTCGATCAGGTCGTCGATATAGGAAACGAAATCATGCTCGGCCAGATCCTCGGCGCGTTCAATCGGTGGGTGTGTAGCCAGGTACTCCCGCGACCCGCACAATCGCAGTCGGTAATCGCACAGTTTCCAAGCGATCAGGCGCCCGCTATCCGGGCGCGACAAGGTAATCGCGATATCGGCTTCGCGCTTCGACAGACTCATGCGCCGAGTTTCCACAACCAGCTCGATTTCGATATCCGGATGTTCGCGCCGAAATCCGCTGACGTGGCGCGCGATCACCTGGGAACCCAGTGCTTCGGGCGTCGCCACCCGCACCGTGCCGCCGAGCCGCGCATCTTTGCCGGCAATTTCCTGGTAAAGCCGATTCGAGCGGGTTTCTATCTGTTCGGCTAGCGGCAGCAGACGCAGTCCTGCATCGGTCAATTGGTAACCATTCGGAGACTTATCAAACAGACGCACGTCGAGTTGTTTCTCGAGTGCAGTTATGCGTCGGCTAACGGTGGTGTGATCGACATGCAGGCGCGCCGCCGCGCGCACCAGCTTACCCTGGCGAGAGAGTTCTAGAAAATAACGCAGGTCGTTCCAGTCGTACATACCTATAATCCGTCATTTCTGCTGCGCAGAAATGACTCCTCAAAACGTCATCCCCGCGTAAGCGGCGGTCCGGCGTATCGGGATCTCGCAAAAGCGCCGCGTTCCAAGTTTCCCGCCGGGCTCCGACGTATCGGGATCTTGCATTTGCCGAATTTTAGTCACGCGATTTCATCTGAATACGTTTGCCTCGTTTGATCTGGTCCCAGGTTTCTCTTCGAGGGGGACAGACCTGAAGGTCTGTCCCCGGGGGTTCTGGGCGTTGGAATCTCGGGCGCTCCACGGTACCAACATCCTTCGGACGACATATGATTGTGTATTTTTGCAGAATAGATGTGTTTTTTAAAGTCTACCTTTGCATAAATAACCGATTTATACTGCGCGTCTCATTATCGATCAGACCCTAGTCTTACGGAGCCAACATGAGCCAGCCTGCCGCAGCCGTTTCACCTGAAATAATCGAGTTGACCCACTTTGTGAACGGCGAACACATCGCCGGCAGCAGCGGCCGCTTCGCCGACGTTTTCAACCCCAGTCAAGGCGTCAAAACCAGCGCCACGCCGTTGGCCTCGAAATCCGAAGTCGAAGCCGCGATCGCGGCCGCCGCAGCGGCGTTTCCCGAATGGTCTGCAACTTCCGTATTGCAGCGCTCGCGCATCATGGCGCGTTATGTACAACTGCTCTACCAACACCAGGAAGAATTGGCGACGCTGGTTTCCAAAGAACACGGCAAGGTTATCGAAGACGCCATGGGATCGGTGTTGCGCGGCATCGAGGTCGCCGAATTTGCCTGCGGAGCTCCGCATGCCCAGAAAGGCGAATTTTCCGACAATGTCGCACGCGGTATCGATATCTACTCGATGCGCAAACCGCTGGGCGTGGTGGCCGGCATTACACCCTTCAATTTTCCGGCGATGATCCCGTTGTGGATGGCGAGCATGGCATTGATCACCGGCAACACCATGGTGTTGAAGCCTTCCGAAAAGGATCCCTCGTGCCCGCTGCGGCTGGCCGAGTTGTTTATCGAAGCCGGCGCTCCCGCCGGAGTATTCAACGTGATCAACGGCGACAAGGAAGCGGTCGACAGCCTGCTCGAAGACGAACGCATCAAGGCGGTTAGTTTCGTCGGTTCGACGCCGATTGCGAAATACGTCTACGCCACCGCCACCGCCAACGGCAAGCGCTGTCAAGCCATGGGCGGCGCCAAGAACCACATGTTAATCCTGCCCGACGCCGATCTCGACGACGTCGCCAACGCGCTCATGGGTGCGGCCTACGGTTCCGCGGGCGAGCGTTGCATGGCGATTTCGGTCGGAGTTTGTATCGGTGACGAGGTCGCCGACAAATTGATCGATATCCTCAAGCCGCGGGTCGAAGCATTACGCATCGGGCCGAGTCTCGATACCGGCCTCGAAATGGGACCCCTGGTCACCCGCGAACACCGGGAAAAGGTCATGAACTATATCCAGATGGCGCAGGATGAAGGTTCGCGCCTGGTCGTGGACGGCCGCGACTTTGTTTGCGACGGGCATGAAGGCGGTTATTTCCTCGGCGGTTCGCTACTCGACAACGTCAAACCCCAGATGCAGTCATACCAGGAAGAAATCTTCGGCCCGGTGTTGCAGATCATGCGCGTCGGCTCGTTTGAGGAAGGCGCAGCGTTGGCCACCGACCATCCTTACGGTAACGGCACCTCCATTTTCACCAAAAACGGCGCCGCGGCGCGTACTTTCGCCGACAAGGTCGAAGTCGGTATGGTCGGGATCAACGTGCCGATCCCGGTACCGCTGGCCTTCCACAGCTTTGGCGGCTGGAAGTCGTCGGCCTTCGGCGATCACAATCAATACGGGATGGAGGGTCTGCGCTTCTATACCAAGGTGAAGACGGTAACCGCGCGCTGGTCCGAAAGCGGACTCGAGGCGGAGTTCATGATGCCGGTTCTAAAATAAATTCGACCGACCCCGGCACCCGCCGGGGTTTGCGGTTTTAGATCCGGGTTAATTATTGAAGGAGTAGTCGTAGTTCTGCGTGCCGCTGGCATTGAAAACCTGCGCGTGGAAGGAAACAATCACCCGATCTTCCTCGCCGTTGTAGGGAAACGGCATATGTTTGATATGCGCCGGAAATATGCAGAGTTTACCGTTCTCGGGATAGGAGTCCCAATGGTTGTCATGCAGGTATAAATTACCGTAATCGCCGAACCCGCCGGCCATGTGCTCCACATGCGGGCCGTAGAAGCGAGTAACTCCGTTCGGCTGTTGGCCGTGATGCGACTCCGGCGAAGTACTGCAGTCGGCGGCGCGCACATAATAGACTCCCGACCAGGAACAGTTACCATGTACGTGCATTTCGTGGAAGGCGTGACCGTTAGAAATCTGGAACCACAGACCGGTTAGAGACACGCTGACTTTTTCGCCTTGACGCCAGAGTCCGCGATTGGCTTCGGTCGCTACCTCGAGAATACCCTTGCTAATGAATTCGGCCAGCTCATTCAATTCCTTGTGCAACGGATACTGGTTGAGTAAATCATCGCTACTGGCATAGGCTTGCTGCGGATTACGCTGCTCACGATCGCGGTGCTGGTAAAACAGGTCCAGCAGGGCCGGATTGACCTTTTGAAAATGGGCAAAGCGTTTGGCCAGTATCGTGGTCGGCCAAAGATTGATTATGTTTGGATTGCCGCTCGCCCGGGGTTTTTTAGCCATAGTGATACTGTCGTATTTCGAATTCGGTCATGATACGTGAATCAGGGCTCGAATGCCTGGTCGTAACGCCGGCATTTGTCGATGTAGGCCTGACTGCTTTTTGGCATCGGTACGCGCGCACCGGCGATATAGCTGATCAGCCGCCTGCCGTCCTGAATCAGGTCGCGACCGTAGGCCACGCGCATGCGCAATATCTGGTCCGAGTTTTCGGGTAGTTCGGGTTTGAAGGCATCGAGTCGCTCGCCGACGGCGACGAAATTGGGCCATACGTGGAAAATCACCGGGTCTTTTTTCATAGTTTCGGCGATTCGCCGCGCCGCATCCGCGTAATCGATCACCAATTCCCTGACTTCAGCGAACAGCGCACGGCTGCAGAACACCTCGATTATACAATCGGCGACCATATCGATATCACGCATGCTCTGCGCAATTTTGATGAAGCGCGATTTATAGAAATCCGGCACCGGCATGGTGAAAGCCTTGAAAGGTTCGCCCCAGACTTCATCGATTCCTTCGCAACCGCTATGGTGTTTGACCTGTCGACCCAGGGTCAGGGCTTCCTGAAAGCAGTCGCTACACTCGCGCATCAGCTCGTTGTTATGGCTAACTTGAACGCCGAGCTCGCCCAGATCGACGATCGAGGTAAACAAATCGGTGGCGCGATTGAACAGCGCGCCGGCCAGCATGGCCGCATTGACCCGCTTGCGCTCCGGATCGGTTTCGCTGGCATAGGCTGCGCGCGCCAGGTCGAGGCTCTTGCCCGGCGTATTGATGCCGGCTTCGGTGTGATGGAAAGCGCGCCGGGTCAGGCTATCGATTAGCCGCTTGCGGTTCGCCAGGGAATCCTGCAACGGCGCGTAGTATCGAATCCAGTAGCCATCGTAATATACATACTCGATTGCATCGATAATGCGGCGATCGCCGTTTTCGGGTTCGGGTTTTTTATTAGCGGTTGCCATTGGGCCTGCGGCTGATTTCTACGATTAAGGATCTGACAATAATAAGACAATCCGGATACAATGTAATGAAATCTGTCGGGGTAAACTATTAATTTTTTGAATAGTGCCCGGCATTGGCCGCTGCCTGGGCTCATCCTGTGAGCCGCAACTGCATTATAATCACCAGGTTCCCAGCCCCAAATCCGTCTGCAATGGCTTTAACCATTTTAAGTTCCAATCGCATTGAAACCCTGCAAGCGAGGTTAAGACAGCATCTGGCCGCGGCGCCGCTGGGCGAGCCCTTCGCCCCGGAAATAATCGTGGTTCCGACTTTCGCGATGGGGCGCTGGCTCAACCTGAGGATGGCGCAGCAGCAGGGCATCGCAGCCAATACTTTTTATCCGCAGCTGGGCGAATGGGTCTGGCGACTGGCGAGCTCGACGCTTACCGATCTGCCGCCACTCGACCCCTACTCCAGCGCAGCGCTCGCCTGGCAAGTTTTCCGCCTGCTGCCGGAATTACTCGAACAAAAGGCTTTTGCGACGCTGCAGGCATACCTGCTGGACGATCATACCGGCATCAAACGCTGGCAACTGGCGCAGCGCATCGGCGACAGCTTTGACCGCTACCAGAGTTACCGGCCGCAGACCATTCAAGCCTGGTCCCGGGGGGACGACGATCAATGGCAAGCCCGGCTGTGGCGTGCGTTGCTCGAGCATCGCGGGCTGGCTCATCGAGTTGGCACCATGTCCCGGCTGATCGAGTTCTTCGCAGGGTCCGGAGATGTATCCGGCTTGCCGCAACGGGTTAGCCTGTTCGCGCTTTCAAACCTGCCCCCGCTCTACCTCGATCTACTGCGCGCACTGGCTCCGCTGACGGAAATGAATCTGTACTTGCACAGTCCGTCGGACCAGTATTGGGCTGACCTCGACAACGAGAAGCGGAAAACCCGGCGCCGTCTGGCAGCGCCGGGGCAACAGGATTTGTTCGATGCCGGCAACGAATTGCTTGCCTCCTGGGGCCGCCAGGGCCAGGTGTTTCAGGACTTGCTGTTAAATCGGGTTAGTGCCGAGTCGATCGATATCGACATGTTCGCCAAACCGGGCGACGACAGTTTGCTGAGTCGAATTCAGCGCAGTATATTCACCCTCGAACCGGCCTCGGACCGGCTCGAGCCGGACCAATCGCTGAGTATTCATGTCTGCCACAGCGCGATGCGCGAATGCCAGGTATTGCTGGATCAAGTCCTCGCGATGCTGGACCAGGATGCCGAATTAAATCCCGAGGACATCCTCGTCATGGTACCGGATATCGCGGCCTACGCGCCCTATATCGAGGCCGTGTTTCAGCAGCAACGGATTGCCTGCAATATCTCCGACATCACGCTCGCCGACGAACACCCGCTGGTGGTGGCTTTCTTACAGCTGCTGGGTCTGCCCCAAAGCCGCTTCACCACCAGCGAAATTCTCGCTTTGCTGGATAACGAATCGATTCGGCTGCGTTTCGATATTGACGACCGGGCGCTGGCGCAGATTCGCCGCCTGGTGGAACAGGGGCATACCCGCTGGGGCATAGACGCCGATCACAAAGCGGATTTCGATTTACCTACGACGCCGGGCAATACCTGGCAACAGGTTCGCGATCGCTTTTTCGCCGGCTACGCGCTGGCCGAAGATGAGCTCTGGCAAGGCATTGCGCCACTATCCGTGGGAGACGACACCGATGCGCTCGCACTAGGGCGATTCTGGCACTTTTTCGAGCGCCTGCGCAGCTGGCGCGCGCGCCTCGGCAACAGTCGCGGGGCAGCGGAATGGCAGATCTTATTAATGCAATTACTGGAAGATTTTTTTATCGAAACCGATCCCCGCGAATCCCGCCTGCAGCAGATCCGCGATGCAATTGGCGAAATGCAATCGGCCGGCAGGAGCGAAATATCGCCACGGTTGCTGGTTTACCTGATGGACCGCATGTTGAAAACCAGCGAACGCAGAGGTCAGCTCTACTCGGGCGGCATCACTTTTTGCGGCATGCGCCCGATGCGTAGCATCCCGTTCAAAATTATCTGCCTGCTCGGCATGAACCGTAACGATTTTCCGCGCCGGGATCCCCATAGCGACTTCGAAATCATGGCGGCGAGCCCCCATGCGGGCGACCCCAGCAATCGCAGCGAAGATCGATATTTGATGCTCGAAACCCTGCTCTGCGCGCGCCAAAAACTGTATCTGAGCTACACCGGCCGCAGCCAGAGGGACAATAGCGAATTGCAGCCATCGGTGCTGATTCAGGAGTTGCTCGATTATGTCGATTCATGTTTCGCGGCCGGCAGCACGCCCCAAAAATTCAGTGAACAACTGATCCGAGTGCACCCGATGCAAGCGTTTTCCCGCAGTAGCTTCACCGCACCCGTGTTCAGTTACCGGCAGTACTGGTGCGATGTTGCCGCTCAACTGGCGCAACCCGCGCTAGCGGCCGCCAGGGCCTGGCCGCAACGGGCATTGCCGCAAATGCAGCCCGGCGAAACGATCGATCTCGAACAGCTACGGCGTTTTCTCGCCAATCCGATCCAGTATTTTTATCGACGGCGCCTTGGTCTCTACCTGGAGGCCGAAGATCTGTCCGGCGACGACGAAACCTTCGATCTGTCACATCTCGAACAATGGCGTCTGAAACATCAGCTTGCCAGCGACTGTTTGCGCGAGCGCAGCGACGCTAGCCAACGGTTAATGGCCGAAGGATTGCTGGCGCACGGGCATGCAGCAGCCGCACAGGTGGCTGGCATCAAACAGGATCAGGCGGACTGGTTCGATCGAATCGGGCAATATCGCGGCATCCGGCAAACAATGCTCAACCTCGAACTGGAACTCGAAGCCGCCGGCCGACTTTGCGGATCGGTCACCGATTATTATCCGGGCAAGGGATTGATGGCTTATCACGGCGGCAATTTCAAGGGTCGCCAGCTGCTCGCCCTATGGTTGGATCACCTGGCGTTGTGTGCCGCCAATCTGTGGCGGGAAAACGAATCCAGCCTGTTGTTGTGCAAGGACAAGACTTGGCGTTTGGCGCCGCTATCCGAATCGGCGGCCAGCAAGCAGCTGGCGGACTATTGCCATCTCTACCGCGAAGGCATGACGCGGCCGCTACCTATTTTCCCCGACGCGAGTTTCACCTGGGCCCGCGAAGCCGACCAGGACAAGGCCCTCGCCAGGGCTTTACGTCCCTGGCAAAACCAGTGGGGGCTGGGCGGCGATAACACTAATCCCTATATCCGTCTGGTGTTGCGCGGCGGGTATGAGTTGCCTATCGGCAACTCCGAATTCGACTGCTATGCGCAGCGCCTTTACGCACAACTGCTGGACTCGGGTGAAATGCTGTGAGCCCGGCTACTCTGCTCGATGCGAAACACAGCCTGGAGTTCGATCGACGGGGG
>DS021199.1:640812-650449 GCA_001735895.1 Olavius algarvensis Gamma 3 endosymbiont
CATGGATGAAGCGATGATTTCGACTATTCACGGATTTTGCCATGCGGCGCTACAGGATCACGCGCTGCTCAGCAATCGGCAATTCGAATCTGAAATCACCAATAGCGACGACGACTTCTGGGACCAGGCGCTGAAAGACTGGTGGCGACTCAACACCTATCCCCTGTCGAGCCAGGCCTGGTCGTTGTTCCACCAGGCGATTCCCGGCTTGAGCGATTTGCTGGAATGGCATCGCCCGCTGCGCCGGCATCCCCGCGACCGGGTCGTACCCGAAGTCTCCGCCAGCCTGGCGCAACTACTGCAACAGCAGGTCGACATCGATGCCGCGGCGGAAGAATATGCCGCGGTTTTACGCGATCTCAAGGCGCGCGCCTTAGGCGAAGCACATCGCTATGCGAGTCAGCGGGTAGCGGCCGAGAAGTTGACTGCGGCGCAACTCTCTTATCAGGATCAACTCGATTTTCTGTTGGCGGCCTTGCAGCATAAAACCGGCGCCAGGCTGGCGCAACGGTTGCGGCGGCGATTACCGGTCGCGATGATCGACGAATTTCAAGACACCGACCAGGTACAATTCCAGATCTTTCAACAGCTTTATTTCCGGCAGCGGGATCTCAGCCTAACACTGATCGGCGACCCCAAGCAGGCTATTTACGGCTTTCGCGGCGGCGATATTTTCACCTATATCGAGGCCCGTCAGGATCCGGAGCTGCGCGTTTTCGCACTGCAAACCAACTGGCGTTCGCAGCGCGGGCTGGTGAGTGCGGTCAACCACGTTTTCACCCGCCGCCCCGATCCCTTTATCTATAACCAGGCGATCGGCTTCAGCCCGGCGACTGCCGCCGCAATCAACGACTCAGCCCGCCTGTCTATCAAGCAACAGGCTATGCCGGCAATGACCATCTGGCAACTGCCGCTGCAGCCAAATGGCAAAACCCATAACCTGGGCGTTACCGAACAGCTGATCAATCAGGCGCTGGTCGGCGAAGTCTCGCGCTTGCTGAAACGCGACAACGCGGTCGCTATCGATGGCCGGCCCCTGCAGAGCGGCGATATCGCTATCCTGGTGCGGCAGAACCGGGAGGGCGAAATAATCCGCGACAGCCTCGCCGCGGCCGGTATCGAATCGGTTTCGATCGGACACGACAAAGTTTTCCACAGTGATGAGGCCCAGGGACTTTACCACCTGCTCGAGGGCATTGCGCATCCCGGCAACGAACCAAGCTTACGCCGCGCGCGCGCCAGCAGCCTGTTCAATCTGGACTATTTGGCGCTGGCCGATGGCATGGACGACGATATCAACTGGCAAACCTGGATCGACCAACTGCAACGACTGCACCTGTGCTGGGTCACGTCGGGTTTCATTGCAATGTTCGAGCAAATGCTCGAGTTGGTCGATCTCGGTCGGGCCCTGGCCCGACAAACCGACGCTGAACGCCGACTCACCAACCTGTCGCATCTCGCCGAACTGATGCAACAACAGTCACGCACCAGCCCCGGGGTCGACGCCCTGCTGAACTGGTTACAGCGTCAGATGACGGGCGACGCGGGCGAGGAAGCCGAACTGCGCCTGGAAAGCGACGCCGAGCTGGTCAAGATCATCACCGTTCACAAAAGCAAGGGGCTCGAGTACCCCGTGGTTTTCCTGCCTTTTCTGTGGCGCTGCAGGCTGGCGACCAAGTCGGCGTCGCTGCTGCGATTTCACGATGGCGACAACCGGGCATGCATCGATCTCGGTTCCGACGATTTCAAGCGCCACGGATTTATCGCCGAAAAAGAACGGTTAGCGGAGGACTTGCGCCTGCTTTACGTTGCACTGACGCGGGCCAGGTCCAAAGTTTATCTAGCCTGGGGTGACGCCGGCGACGGGCGCAGCAAGGGCCAGCCCACGCATTCCGCTCTCGCCTACCTACTGCACTCGCAGCAAACACCGCAGGATCTCGAGTCGGCGTTACCGCGGGGATTCGACGGTTCGGCGGCAATGCTGGAGCAGCTGCGGCAAGTCCTGCAGGACTGCGCCGAGATCGAGTTGATCGACCTGCCGGAAGGCGCGGCAGCGGCCGGGGTCCTCAGACCGGGCCGTGACGGGAAGCCGGCGGCGCGAGTATTCGAACGTGAAATGGGGCTGGCCTGGCGCATTAACAGCTTCAGTAGCCTGACTCGCGATGTGCACCAGGTCGCCCACGCCGGGGAACGCATTTCGCAGGGAGATGCAATCCTGGATTTCCCCGCCGGCAGCCATATCGGGCTACTGTTGCACGAATTACTCGAACACCTCGATTTTACCGGGGACATCGAGTCGCAAGCAGGGCTATTGATATCGCAAAGGTCGCCGGCTTACGCCATTAACAATCCAGAACAACAGCAAACGCTCGCTCTCTGGTTGCAGCAAATCCTTGCCGCCGGACTGGATCGAAACGGCTTGTGCCTGAATCAGTTGAGCCGACAACAGCGTCTCAACGAGTTGAAATTCGATTTCGCCCTTGACCATTTCGACGTGACCGCGGTAAACGACTTATTGCAACAGGATAAAGCTCACACGCTGCAGCCGATCAGCGCCCCGCGCTTTCGCGGGCTGCTGACCGGAATCATCGACCTGGTGTTCGAGTTCGACGGCAAATACTATTTGGCGGACTATAAGAGTAACTTCCTCGGCGCCAGCCTCGAGGATTACTCGCCGCCGCAGCTGGCGCGGGTCATGCTCGACCGCCGTTACGACTTGCAGGCGCTGCTCTACTCGGTTGCGCTGCACCGTTATCTGGCTCAGCGGCTGCCCGATTACGACTATGAGCGACATTTCGGCGGTTGTTATTACTTGTTCCTGCGCGCCCTGCGCCCGCAAAGCGGCCCCCGCTTCGGAGTTCATTTCGAACGACCGCCGGCCACGAAGCTCGCGGCGCTGGAAGACCTGCTGGCATTTACCCCGGCAACCCCGGCCATCATATGAAACGGCTGCTATACCAACTTGCACAGCGCGGCGAAATCAGTTGGCTTAGTTTCCATTTTGCCGAGTTTATCGCCACCCAGTCGCCCAACGCGATCGATGATCCGCTTTGCCTCAGCGCAGCCATGTTGTGCGAGGCGAATCAACAGGGTAGCGTTTGCCTCGATCTGGCTGAACTGGCCGGCAAGCCGATGTTCGGCAGTACCGGTATCGAGCCGCAACTGATTGCGCCAGCGGCGCCGGCCTGGTGCGACCTGTTGCGGGCGAGTAATTGCGTCGGCGGGCCCGGTGATAGGGCGCCCTTGACGCTCGAGGGCCCGCGCCTGTACCTGAATCGCTTCTGGTTTTACGAAGATTTCATCGCCGTCAAAATACAGCAACTGCTAGTGCAGGAAAGCCTGCCTGACCGCAGCCGGGTCAGTTCCGAATTCGACTCGATATTTGCCGCTCAAACCGGCATGGACAAAGACCAGAGACAGGCCGTTTTAACCGCCGCGAGCAAATCGTTCAGTGTCATTTCGGGCGGACCCGGTAGCGGCAAGACTTCGACCGTCGTCCGTATCCTGTCGCTGTTGCTGACGCTAAATCCGAATTACCGGATTGCGCTGGCGGCGCCCACCGGCAAAGCCGCTGCGCGCATGCTGGATTCGATACGCGCACGTATCGGTGAACTCGGTGTCGATGACGCGATCAAACAGGCATTGCCGGTTACAGCGAGCACTATCCACCGCCTGCTGGCTTATCGGCGCCACGGCTTCGAATACGATGCCTCTCACCCGCTGCCCGTCGACTGCATTATTGTCGATGAAGCCTCGATGATCGATTTGAAACTGATGTTCCATTTGCTGACGGCACTGCCGCCGCGCGTACGCCTGATTCTGCTGGGAGATCGTGATCAGCTGGCCTCGGTCGCTGCCGGTAATGTGCTGGGGGACATTACCGGTCACGGGCAACCCATGGACGCCGGTGCAGACAGCCTATGCTCGTCTATCGCCTTGCTGCGCAGTAATTATCGCTTCGGCGAAACCACCGCTATTGGCGAACTCGCCACGCTGATCAATCGAGGTCAAAGCGCTGCGGCGCTGGAACTGTTAGGGCAAAACCGGCGTGGTTTGCGCTGGTTCATGGATTCAACCGACCACATCCATGCGCAGGCGCTCGAGTGGATTTGCGCAGCCTATCAACCCATCTTTGACAGTCAATCCCCCGGCGACGCCCTCGACTGCTATGAAAGCGCGCGGGTATTAAGCGCCACCAACCTTGGCCCACTCGGGATAGAGGCGCTCAACCAGACGATTTCCAGCACTTTGTTGGCGCGTAATAACCAGGCCGAAACCGAGCTCTACCACGGGCTACCAATTATGATTACCCGCAACCTTCATGAGCTCGGGCTGTACAATGGCGACACCGCCATTTTATGGCAGTTCGGGCAGGGGCTGCGCGCCTGCTTCAGGGACGGCAGCGACGGTATTCGCGATCTCGCGATTAATCGGCTGCCCGGATTCGTACCGGCCTGGGCCAGTACGGTACATAAATCGCAGGGTTCGGAGTTTGATTCGGTACTGCTGATCATGCCCGCCGACCCGGATTCGGAAGCGCTATCGCGTGAGCTGGTATATACCGCCGTTACCCGCGCACGCAGTTCGTTTATCCTGCAGGCTCCGGCCGGGGTCATGACCAGTGCAATCGCGCGGCTTACCCGGCGACATTCCGGGCTCGCGCACAAGCTTGGCTGGCCTGTCCAGGCGGCTTCGCCGACAACCGGCGGGTTGGCTTGATTTCAGCGCCGTATGTACTAAAAACATGGTAACCAGATAAGGATCAAACACGCTTTCCGGTACAATGACCATCCCGCTGCTACCGCCTAGCCCGGATATTTCACGAAGGCGGTACAAACTCTTGAGAAATGAAATGAATTTCAATAACTTGAACGGTTTTTTCAAGAATGTTAGCGGGTACAGTTTGTACCTGAACGAAATCAGGATAAATCTGGCTGCCAATCTCGGACGATCCTCCTTAACCCATAGCTACGGCTATGGGTTAGCGGACGATCGTCCGACCTTGTTTGCCAGATTTCCCCTGAATTTCGTTCCCTTCATGAAATATCCGGGCTAGCACTTCAACATGAAAAACCCCGGCCTCGGTAAAGCCCTGATCGTCGACGACGAAAAGACCAATCGACTCATTTTGAAGTCGCTGCTGGTAAAACAGGGTTACCAGACCATTGAAGCCGTCAACGGTCAAGAAGCCGTTGACCTATTCCAGCAGGAAAACCCCAGCATTATATTCATGGATGTCATGATGCCGGTACTCGACGGCTACGAGGCCGCGCGTCAAATCAAGGCCGCGTCGATAAATCATTTCGTTCCCGTCATTTTCTTGACCGCGATGAGTGACGAAAAATCACTGGCGCAGTGTATCGAGGCCGGCGGCGATGATTTTCTGGTCAAGCCTTACAACAAGTTTATCCTGCAAAGCAAGATTCGTTCGATGCAGCGCATTGCGGAGCTGAATCGTGAAGTTCAGGGCATGTACAGCATGATTCACCGCGAACAGGAAATCGCCGAGTCGGTATTCATTAACGCGATTCAAAGTTCCAATATCGAAAACAATTTCATAAAACAGGTGGTTCGGCCAGCGGGAATATTTAGCGGGGATATGGTTTTATCGGCCTATTCCCCTTCACGCGACCTGTTTTTCCTGACCGGCGATTTTACCGGACACGGGTTGCTCGCCGCACTCGGTGCGATGCCGGTTTCGGAGGTCTTTCGTGCGATGACCACCAAGGGTTTCAGCCCCGAGGAAATCCTCACCGGAATCAACAAGAAGCTGAAGTCCATGCTGCCAGTAGGCATGTTTTTCGGCGCACAGCTGGTGGTCGTGAATCACGATCTGGAACATGTGCGGGTTTTCAATGCCGGCATGCCGGATGTCATTATCGTCGACGGCGAAACCCACCGGATCAAACACCAGCTGGTATCGACCGGATTGCCGCTGGGCGTCGACGCAAACATAGACCCCAAGGAAATGCTGCAATATGCCCCGATTTCCTACAACGACAAGATTTTGATGCACAGCGACGGCCTGACCGAAGCGCGTAACGCCAAAGATCAGGAGTTCGGCAGCCAACGTCTGTTCGAGTCGATTGAGAACGCGCCTAAAAATCAAATCTTCGATCGGGTTTTCCAGGACCTGGACAAGTTTTGCGGCAATATCACCACCCAGGCCGACGATGTCACGCTGGTCGAAATCACCTGCGTGCACGACGTGCTGCCCGAAATCGAGGTACACGATTACATCAAACCCTCGAGTCATATTATGGGTGATCGCGGCGAGTGGAAACTTTCGATGCGCTTCAACGGCAGTCGTTTGCGCGAAACCAATCCGGTGCCGGTACTGGTCAGCTATTTGCTGGAAATGGAAGAGCTCGAAGCCGAGCGTCAATCACTGTTTACGGTGATGACGGAGCTCTATGTCAACGCCCTGGATCACGGTGTACTGGGGCTTGATTCAAATCTCAAAGCCGACCCGGAAGGCTTCGAATCCTATTTCCAAAACCGCGAAAGCCGGCTCGCTAGCCTGGATAGCGGATACGTGATTTTCAATCTCTCGGTCGAACAGGATTCTTCCCGGCGCAGTATTTTGCTGCGCATCGAGGACAGCGGCAAGGGTTTCGAGTACGAAGACCGAAATTACGCAACGGCGGGGGACACCGATCTCAGCGGTCGCGGGATAATGCTGATACGGGATTTATGCGAAAGCCTCGAGTACCATGGCAAAGGTAATATCGCGATCGCGAGATTCAGCTGGGCAATCGGTTAATTACGCCGGGTGTATTACCGCCCTTAATCCCGCTTACTGCGACAGTTCCTGCGCCACCAGATAATTCATTATTTGAATCATGCGTTCGTTACTGCCAGCGAGCGATGCCGAAACCAGGTATTTGCCATTGACGATAACCGCGGGAACACCGCGATGGCCGTAGCGTTTTTCTTTCTGAATATTTTTACGAATCTGGGTTTCGACAGGAAATGAAAAGAATGTCTCGCGAAACAGCTTTTCATCGAGACCCTGATCCGCTACGAATGCGGCAATGGTATCGAGGTTAGTGAGGCGTTGACGCTTGAGATGGATTGCGTCAAAAAAAGCCTTATGCGCCTGACCGAGCGCATCCATAAACTTGAAAGAGTAGTAAGCGCGCGCATGCTCGGTCCAGCGCGGATTCAGCGACGACGGCACTTGCTCGAAGACTACCCCGGCGGGCAAGCTTGCAGACCATCGCTCAACATAGGGTTCGAAGCGAAAACAGTGGGGGCACCCGTACCAAAATATTTCGGTAACGACAACCTTGTCGGGTTGCGAAGTCTTGACTACCGGAGATATTGTCTGAAAATCGGTGCCATCGACAAAAGCCGATTGCGCCACGGCCGTGCCGGAAACGAACATTAGGGCTGCCATGCCCAAAAGCCAACGCTTAATCATTTTTATTCTCCTGAGAAAAATTGCTTACCTAGTGACCCGAAATCCCACAAATAGTTTAATCGCAGCCTATTCCATTGCAGGTTAACCGGCGCTGAATACGGTTTCGGGGATTGTTACTGGATACCCGCAATATAGGCCGCAACCGATTTCATTTCCTGATCCGACATGCGCACCGAAACGTTGCGCATCATCTTACCGACGTCGTTGGTCCGTGTTCCCTCTTTGAAGGCTTTCAACTGGGTTACGATGTATTCGGGATGTTGACCTTTCAGCGATGGCCAGCCCGCCGGACCATTGCCGGTACCGCCGGGAGAGTGGCAACCCATGCAAGCCGCGACACTGGTTTCCGTAATACCGCCGCGATAAATGTTTTCACCGGCCGAAATCAATTCACCATCGAAAGCGACCGATTTCGGTTGCTGGCCCTCGTAGTAAGCGGCCACATTTTTCATGTCCGTATCATTCAGCAATGCCACCATGGCCGTCATCGAAGCATTGACGCGCCGACCTTCCTTGAAATCCTTCAACTGTTTGTAGATATAGCTGGCGTGCTGGCCGGCGAGCGACGGCCAGGCCGCATTGGCGCTATTTCCATCCACACCATGACAGGCCGCACAAACGGCGCTCTTGGTCTTACCCGCTTCGATATCGGCGGCATTTGCGGCGAATGTGGCCAGGCCGGACAGGACCAGAACGATGGCTCCAATTTGGCTCGCTTTCATTATTTCTCCTGAGGGAAAACGTACGGAAATTTCGGGCGCAAATGTATATCATACCCCGGCCGCTCGTTCAACAATTACCCGGTCGCAATCATGAGCATTTCCTTCAAGCAGGCAAGCTTTGTTACCAGCGCCTTCGAATTGTCGCAGCTGCCGCCCGACACCGGCGCCGAGGTGGCATTCGCCGGGCGTTCAAACGCCGGTAAATCGAGCGCGATCAATTGCTTGACGCGCCAGAAGTCGCTTTGCAAAACCAGTAAAACGCCGGGCCGTACACAGTTGATCAACTTTTTCGAGCTCGCGCCGCAATGCCGCTTGGTCGATCTACCCGGTTATGGTTTTGCCAAGGTTTCCAAGAAGATGCGCGGTCACTGGGATCTGGTGCTTTCGACCTTTTTGCTGCAACGACGGGCCTTGAAGGGGCTTATCGTCGTCGTCGACATCCGGCGCGGCATCACCGAGCTCGATCAGGCCCTGATCGATATGATGGGAAGCGGCCTGCCGCTGCATATCCTGCTGACCAAATCCGATAAATTATCACGCGCGCGGACCCAGGAGGCGGTCGCGGAAACCCGTTCACGGCTGGCCCATTCGAATCAAAGCGTATCGACGCTGTCGACGCTGAATCGGCAGGGGCTCGATGAGCTCGAACAAAAATGCCGCGAATGGCTGATAGTTGACTGATACGCAAAGCCCTCGGCCATAAAAAAGCCCTGGCAGATAACTGCCAGGGACAAACGTGTGACCCGGATGGGGTTTCCGGGTCGTCGTCCGCTCATAGGAGGGAGAACGGACATAGCGCTGGGCTATAGCGCTACTTCAGTAGACAGTCCGCGAAATGTTTAGTTCCTTAACCCACTTGTTGCTTAACACCACGCGAAGTTGCCATTAAAACCATAACTGGGGCCATATTCGGATATTTCAAGACCTGTTTATTCTGCCCTATTTTGTATACGCGCGACACCTGTTTTTAGATCACCCGCACCGTAGAAGACCCCCCGGCATTTCGTTTCGAAAACCGCGCCGGATCGCGGATAACCGGTAGCGGCGCCATTCCTTTTCGGCGTCATCATATGGTTATCCCCGCTCTTTTTTATATCATCCCCAATATAGTCATCCCCGCATTTTTGACGTCATCCCCGCGCAAGCGCACAGCTGTCCGGGGAAAGTTAATAGGAAAGAACATACTGTGTTTTCTCGATCAGTTCCGCGCGTTCTCGTCGTCTTCGTCGATACATCTGCTGTACCCCGGTTGGTAAACGAGTAAACAGGGTTTCTCGTATTTCCACCAACAGCAGGTGTAACGATGTATTCGGCGCACACCGACGTGATCGATAGAGCCATAACAACAGATAACTGATAATGGCCGCGTAAATTTGCAGGCTGACTGCATTCTGGCTTTTGCCCAGAAAGCGCTTTAGCTTCAAGTTTTGCTTGAGCCACTTGAAAAACAGCTCGATCTGCCAACGCTTGCGATAAAGTTCAGCAATATCCT
>DS021199.1:651167-689413 GCA_001735895.1 Olavius algarvensis Gamma 3 endosymbiont
ATCCATGTCCCTTGAGCTGAATCGGGGTGGAATCCAGTAGATAGGTTAGCTCAGTTAGCTCGCGGCGCTGTTTGCCATGCATAAACGCCATCAATTGTTCTGTCACCGTCTTGAACAAAACCGGATTACGGCGTTGATTGGCATCCGACAGGGTGGAACGCCGGATCGGCCCCGTGCCTAAATGGTAATGATGGGCTGCCTGGGCGTTGAAACCCGTCTCGAGCTCTCTCAGGCTACGGACGCCTGAGATCTGGCCGTATAACAATGCCAATAGGTGGTCATAGGGCTTGAAGGATTTATCGTAACGGCCAGCCTGGAGGCTAGACGAAATTCGATCAATCAAATTACGCGGAAGGGCTTCTAAAAGTTGATGAAATCGAGTATTACTGTACACCTTGTTGTTCCTTTTGTTTTTGAGTTCGCACTCGGGGTTGTAACCCCAAACATTAGGAACAGCAAGACCTTTACTTCCTTCTTCAGTTTTTCCCCGGACAGCTATGCGCGCAAGCGGGGATCTTGCAATGATGGCGCGTTATAAGATCCCCGCTTGCGCGGGGATGACTATATTGGGGGATGACTATATTTGCGGGGATGACCGTTATTGTGTTTTCAACGCGACTATCGCAAGCGCAGCAGCCAGGCGCCGATTTTAGTGGGCTTGGTTCCAGTTTTGGCCGACCCCCGCATCAACTTCCAACCCGACCGACAATTCGGCGGCGCCAGTCATCAGTTCGGCAATCCGGTCGCGGCTGCGTTCGATTTCGCTCTCGGCGACTTCGAACACCAGCTCGTCGTGCACTTGCATGATCATCTTACAAGCATCGCTGTTCTCGGCAATCCAGCCTTGTACCGTAATCATCGCGCGTTTGATGATATCGGCCGCGGTTCCCTGCATCGGCGCATTGATCGCGGTGCGCTCGGCGTATTGGCGCACGTTGGCATTGCGCGCCTTGATGTCGGGCAGGTACAGCCGGCGACCGAACACGGTTTCGACGTATCCCTGATCGCGTGCGCGCTGCTTGGTCTCTTCCATGTAGCGCTTGACTCCGGGATAGCGTTCGAAATAGGTATCGACATACTGCTGGGCTTCGTTTCGCCCGATATTCAACTGCTTGCCGAGACCGAAGGCGGACATCCCGTAAATCAGGCCGAAATTGATCGCCTTGGCGGCGCGGCGCTGATCGGCGTTTACCTGATCCAGATTGGCGCCGAATACTTCGGCAGCGGTCGCGCGGTGCACATCCAGTCCCTGGGCAAAGGCGTTGAGCAGACTTTCATCGGCGGATAGATGCGCCATGATCCGCAGTTCGATCTGGGAATAGTCGAGCGCCAGGATCTTGCAACCCGCCGGTGCGACAAAGGCTTCGCGAATGCGCCGGCCTTCGGCCGTGCGCACCGGAATATTCTGCAGGTTCGGGCTGGTCGACGACAATCGGCCGGTCGAGGCAACCGCCTGTTGATAAGAAGTGTGTACCCGCCCGGTACGCGCATTGATTTCCTGCGGCAGTTTGTCGATGTAGGTCGACATGAGTTTATTGAGGCTGCGATGCTCGAGAATTAGCGCCGGGATTTCGTAATCCGCGGCCAGTTCTTCGAGCACGTCTTCGGCGGTGGACGGTTGCCCTTTGGGTGTCTTGCGTAACACGGGTAATTCCAGCTTTTCGAATAGTATTTCCTGGATTTGCTTCGGAGAACTAAGATTGAATACTTCACCCGCCAGCTGGTAAATCGCCTGCTCGACCTGCTGTAGTTGCCGGTCGACCTCTCTACCCTGTTTTTCCAGCATATCCGGGTCGATCAACACGCCGTTTTGTTCGACGTCGAGCAATACGTCGACCAGCGGCATTTCGATATCGCGGTATACCCGATGCAGTTTTTCGTCCTGCCGCAATCCGGCGCCCAGTACCTGATGTAGCTGCAGCGTAATGTCGGCGTCCTCGGCGGCGTAATCGCTCGCCTGCTCGAGCTCGATCTGATCGAAAGTTTTTTGTTTGACGCCCTTGCCGGCAATATCTTGGTAATGAATGGTGTCGCGATCGAGGTAGTATTTCGCCAGCGCGTCCATATTGTGCCGGCTGGCGGTCGAATTGAGCACATAGGATTCGAGCATGGTGTCGTGCGCGATACCGCGCAGTCGAATGCCTTCGGCGATAAAAATATGCGCATCGTACTTGATGTTCTGACCGATTTTCCCGATCTCCGGGTCTTCTAGTACTGGTTTCAGCGCGGCCAGGACGCCAGATTTATCGAGTTGCTCCGGGGCGCCCTCGTAGCTATGGGTAAGCGGGATGTAACAGGCCTTGCCCGCTTCCAGGCATAACGAAATACCGACCAGTTCCGCCTGCATGTAATCGATGCTGGTAGTTTCGGTATCGACAGCGAAACTGTCGGCTTGCCGCAAGCGTTTTAGCCACCGATCAAAACTTGTCTGATCCAGGACGCATTCGTAGTCGGCATCGACCTGCGGCGCAAGCGGCTGTTCACCGGCGGCGTCGACACTATCCGTTTCATCGTACCAGCGGGTGAACCCAAACTCGCGGTAGAATGCGGCAAGCGCCGCGGGATCGCCTTGCCGCTGCTCCAGTTGGTCGATGCTGACACCGGTATCGCAATCGAGTTTGATAGTCGCGAGCTCATAAGACATCGGTAAAAATTCCAGCGACTCGCGCAGGTATTCGCCGATCTTGCCTTTGAAATCAGCTGCGTTTTCCATCACCCCCTGCAAGCTGCCAAACTCGCCAATCCATTTCGCAGCCGTCTTTGGCCCTACTTTAGGAACACCGGGGATATTGTCCGAACTATCTCCCATGAGGGCAAGATAATCGATTATCTGGTCGGCCTTCACCTGAAATTTTTCGACGACCGACGCTTCGTCCATGAAGTGATTGTTCATGGTGTTGATCAGGGATACGTTGGCGTTCACCAACTGGGCCATATCCTTGTCTCCGGTAGAGATCAAAACCTGATAACCCTGCTCCGAGGCCTGCTGGCTCATAGTGCCGATCACATCATCGGCCTCCACACCCGGGACAACAATCAACGGTAACCCCTGGGCCTCGATAATCTGATGTAAGGGTTCGATCTGGACCCGCAGATCATCCGGCATGGGCGGGCGATTGGCCTTGTACTCGGGGTATATATCGTTACGGAAAGTCTTGCCTTTGGCATCGAAAACGACGGCTACGCGGTCGGGTTGCTCATCTTTGAGCAGCTTGCGCAACATATTCAACACACCGTAGATCGCCCCGGTAGGGTGACCGCTGGGACTGGTCAATTGCGGCAAGCCATGGTAGGCGCGGAATAGATAAGAACTGCCGTCGACCAACACCAGTTTTTTTTGTTTCTCTTGATTCATATAGATGCGCTAAAATGCCTGGCTCCGAGACCGGATGATATTACAGCTGCATCGGCGACTTCGCCAGTTTGCACTCTAACTGGCTGACCAATGTCTGTATTCACCACCGTCGAACCTGCACAACTAGAAAATTTCCTGAAACGTTACGAGCTCGGCAAGGCCTGCAATTTCAGCCCGATCTCGGCCGGCATCACCAATACCAATTATTATCTCGATACCGACCGCGGCAGCTATGTGCTGACGCTTTACGAACACCATAGCGACGACGAGCTCGATTACATGCTCGGCTTACAGCAACACCTGGCCGACAAAGCGCTGCGCTGCCCGGCGCCGCTCAAGGATCGTCGCGGCGATTTTTACTCGAGCCTGAATCAGCGCCCGGCCGCCATCATCCATCGGCTGCCCGGCAAGGCCGAAACCGCTCCCGACGAAGGCCACTGCGCTCAGATTGGTGCCGAACTGGCCGGGTTTCATCTTGCCGGCCAGGACTATATCAAGCTCAGGCCCAATCCCTGCGGCGTGGAATGGCTGCTGGCGGCGGGCGATATGCTCGGAGCGGAATTAAGCCTGCCGGATCGGCAATTGTTGATGTCGACGATCGCCAATTACCGGGAATTCAATCACCGACCGTTAGCGCATGGCGCTATTCACGCCGATTTGTTCCACGACAACGCCCTGTTCCTCGACGATGAGCTCGGCGGCATCATTGATTTCGACTACGCCTGCCACGACAGCCTGGTGCTCGATATTGCGGTGGTGTTGAACGACTGGTGTCTGGACGTAAAAGGCGGTTTCGAGCCGGAACGGGCCGCGGCGGTATTGAACGCCTACCAGCAACGGCGTCATCTAGATCACCAGGAAATACGGGCGCTGCCGTTGATGCTGCGCTTCTGCGCCCTGAGATTTTGGTTGTCGCGCCTTTATGACAAGGTTTTTCCGCAAAGCGGTGAACTGACTTTTGCTAAAAACCCGGACTGGTTTCGCGAATTGCTGGTAATGCGCACCGCCGATGAAAACTCGCTGCGGCAATGGTTTCAATCCCATTTTCGCGGCTAATAAATCGAAAGCGGCGCTAGCCCACTAATCTCGACGATTTACTGCTGCTGGCGCCGCAAAGCGCACTATATGGCGAGCCACCTCGATGTCCTAACGCACATCCGGTTCGTCGGACCGCCAAAGGCAGTGTAAACCCCGGCGGTTTTATTTACCGATGCAAAAGCTGGAGAAAATTCGGCCCAATAGGTCGTCACTGCTGAATTCACCGGTTATTTCGTTCAAATTACGCTGCGCGCCCCGCAAATCTTCCGCCATCAGCTCACCCGAGCGGGTGGTACTGAAATTATCCGCGGCCAGCTGGATACAGTCACGTGCGCGCAGCAGAGCGTCGACATGCCGCCGTCTGGCCATAAAGGTTTCATTATCCCGATTGAAATCGGCAGCCTGGCCGGTGATGCGCTCGATCAGCGCTTCCATGCCGTCACCGGTGACGGTGGAAATATAGAGCGCGTCGGTATTCCCGGGCTGTTCCGAGGCGAGCAAGTCATTTTTGCTGTATACCACGTGCAAATTGCTGTCGGTCAAGCGTTCGACGACTCGCCGATCGCCGGCGGTCATACCCTTTTGGGCGTCGACCAGGTATAAAACCACGTCGGCCTTGGCGATCGCGTCCCAGGCGCGGCGAATACCTTCCTGCTCGACCGGATTTTCCGACTCGCGCAGACCGGCGGTATCGTTAACCTTGAGTGGGATGCCCTTGAGCGAAATGTGCTCGCGCAAAACATCCCGCGTCGTGCCTTCGATTTCGGTCACTATCGCCGCTTCGTAGCCGGCGAGATAATTGAGCAGGCTGGACTTACCCGCATTGGGTAAGCCAGCCAATGAAACCGTGAGCCCTTCCTGCAGGGTGCGGCCATGCTCGGCCTGATCGAGCAAAGTCTGCAAATGCTGGATACAGGCGCTCAAGCGCCGGGCGATTTCCGAATTTTCGAGAAAATCGATCTCTTCCTCGGCAAAATCGAGCGACGCTTCGATATAAGCCCTGAGATCGATGACTTCATCGACGAGATTTTTTACCTGCTCCGAAAAACGCCCCTCCAGCGAGCGCATCGCCGCGCGCGTGGCGGCACGGCTGCCGGCTTCGATTAAATCGGCGATTGCTTCGGCCTGGGCCAGATCGATTTTGCCATTGAGAAAGGCGCGTTCTGAAAATTCTCCGGCGCGCGCCAAGCGCGCACCCAGTTCACACAACCTTTGTAGCAGCATATCCAGCACTATCGGGCCGCCATGCGCCTGCAATTCGACACTGTCCTCGCCGCTGAAACTGTGCGGCTGCCGGAAATACAGGCAAAGTCCGTGATCGATTACCGCGCCATCGGCATCGAAGAATCGGCGGAACTGAATTTTACCGGGTGTTATCTTGGCTGCGCTTATGGCTTCGCCGATGGCGCGCGCGCGCGGGCCGGAAAGCCGCAGGATGCCGATACCACCGGTGCCGGGTGGCGTAGCAATCGCGGCGATGGTGCCATACGCGGGCATGGTGCAGACGAAGTCGAAGTCGGACCGGAGTTACTTGGCCGCCGCCTCGATACGCTTGGTGATAACCCACTGTTGTGCTATCGACAACACGTTGTTGATGACCCAGTATAACACCAGCCCGGCGGGGAAAAACGCAAAGAAAAAAGTGAATACAAACGGCAACGCCATCATGATTTTGGCCTGGATTGGGTCCGGTGGCGGCGGATTCAGCTTTTGTTGGATTGCCATGCTGACGCCCATCACGATCGGCAGCACGAAAAAGGGGTCCATTACCGACAGATCCTTGATCCAAAAAATAAACGGCGCCTGGCGCAGATCGACGCTCTCTAGCAGCGCCCAGTAGAGCGCGATGAACACCGGAATTTGTACCATGATGGGTAAACAGCCGCCCATCGGGTTTATCTTCTCGGTTTTGTAGAGTTCCATCATCGCCTGGTTCATCTTTTGCCGATCGTCGCCATAACGTTCTTTCAAGGTCTTCAAGCGGGGGCTGACCTTACGCATTTTCGCCATCGAGCGATAACTGGTTTCCGATAGCTTGTAAAATACCGCTTTAACCGTCAGCGTCAGCAAGATGATTGCCACGCCCCAGTTGCCGACAAAGCCGTGGTACCAGTCAAGCAACCAGTACAGCGGTTTGGAAAGAAATGTCAGCACGCCGTAATCGACGGTCAAGTCGAGACCCGGCGATATTTCCTCGAGGCGTTTGACGATCTTGGGTCCGACAAACATTTGGCTCGAGAATTCGCCTTCGGCGCCGCTCGGCACTAACAGGTTTTGCGAGCGCAGGCCGATGGTGTAGGTCGATGGATTACGCTTGGTATTGGCGATGGTATAAATCAGGTTCTGGTCTTCCTGTCCTGGAATCCAGGCCGACAGAAAATAGTGCTGTATCATCGCAATCCAGCCGCCATTCGAATCGAGCTTGACCTGCTCGTCTTCCATATCGTCGAAATCGACTTTTTCGTACTTGGTCACTTCGTTGTAGTAGACCGATCCCGTGTAGGTATAGAGCAGGCGTGAAGTTTCGAGTGGACGGGTGCGTTGAATTTGGCGATACTCGCTGCCCAACCAATCCTGCTCCGACTGGTTGACAATCCGATGGTCGACGTCGATTAGATAATCGCCACGCCTGAAGTAGTAACTCTTGGTGACTTCGATACCGTCCTGGCTCCAGCGTAACGGCACGACCAATTCGTCCTGTCCGTCGGCCATTTGATATTGAAGCCGTTCGGCTCGATAAAAACTGTGATGGGTCGGCGCCCGCGATTCCTTGTCGCGCAAACCGCTTTGTAAAATATGTGCCGAATCGGAATCGCTATGCACCAGTTCCAACCAATCGTCGGGCTGTTCCAGCGAAGTCGGGTATTTTTTTAGCTTGAGCGAGCGTAAAACGCCGCCCCGGGTATCGATAAGCGCCTGTACGACATCGGTATCGACCCGCACCAATTGCTGGGCTGCTGCAGTGGCGGTGGTCCCGTCATCGCCCGTGCCGGTAGCTACGGCGCTGCCGCTGATGCCCTCGGCCTGGTCGGGTAAATCGTCGGTTATTATGTCGGATTGCTGACCCGGACTAACCTCGACTGACCCCGCTTCGCTGCTGACCACCGGCTGGGGACCGTAATCGGCCTGCCATTGCTGCCACATCAGCATGCCGACAAAAACCAGCGCGGCAAACAGGAACAGGCGCGAGTTATCCATGGTTATGCTCCCTGCCGGCGCCCGGCACCGGATCGTAGCCGCCCGCATGCCAGGGGTGGCAACTGCTTAAACGTTTGCAAGACAGCCACAGACCGCGCCCGACGCCATGTTTTTCGATGGCTTCGCGCGCATACTGCGAACAACTAGGCGTGTAACGGCAGTTATTACCCAGGAACGGGCTCAACAGGTAGCTATAGCCTTGTATTATTGTTATCAGGATTTTTCGCATTGCTTGATGATGCTGTTCCAATGTTGGTCCAGGGCATTTCGAATCTTCGCCGGTTCGACTTCCAGAATTTCGCGTCTTACCATAATTACCATGTCTCGTGCCGGTAAGCGATGCTGATTCCTGCGAAAGCTTTCGCGAAACAATCGCTTCAGCGCATTACGTTTTACCGCTGTTGGTACCTGCTTCCTGGCAATCGCAAATCCGAGGCGGGGATTGGCCCGGCGTGGACTCGCTCCCCTTTGTTTCGCAACCAGGATTGTAATACAGGCGTCGCTACGGCGGATATTATTCTTAAATACCTGTTGAAAGTCGAATGCGCGGGTTAATCTCAGCCGCCTCGGAAAAGACTCACTGGTCCCATCATTCACCTTACGGTGTCAGGCGTGCTCTGCCCTTGGCCCGACGTGCGCGGATTACACTGCGACCACCACGGGTTTGCATGCGCGCGCGAAAGCCGTGGGTTCTGGCTCGCTTAAGGTTACTGGGCTGATATGTACGTTTCATGTCAAGCGCCTCGGCTTACGGGTTGTCGATTTCAACAAGGCGCGACAATGTACTGGTAGAGCGCCCCCGCGTCAATATCTAATTGAGCTGGGAAGATATATTTTACGCTTTTAAAGGGCTGCGCTCCGTTACCGGGTGAACGTGGGTATAAAAGATTCATTTTTTTGAGTCCGGCCTCTTTGCTCGGGCTGTGGATAAGTATAGTATTAACACCTGTCGGCCGAGGCTCGGGAATCGCTCAAAGAGCGAGTTTGTGGCCGCAATAACTCTAATTCTAAACGGTTTTTCCCGTGCGCCGCGGTACGTCGCTCCCGGGAAAGCGATATAATCCGCGCGTGACCGCAGTTGGCAATATAAAGCGGAACAACTTTGAACTTAATCTGGCAACAGTGTATTTCCTGCCTTGAAGGCGAAATTAGCGAGCAACAGCTCAATACCTGGATATTACCGCTGCAGGTCGAGCAGGAGCTGAATACACTCAAACTGCTGGCGCCGAATCGGTTTGTCATGGATTGGGTGCGCAACCATTTCCTTGAACGTATTCGTGAGCTGGTCACCAGTATCGATGATAGTAAATCCATCTCGGTCAGCCTGACTATCGGTTCGCAGGCGCGCGAATTCGAACCGGAAGCCGGGGTAAAAACGCCGCCGCCGCGTGCCTATCGTTCCTCCGGTCTAAACGACAAACAAAAATTCAAAAACTTCGTTGAAGGTAAATCCAATCAGCTGGCGCGTGCTGCCTCGATACAGATCAGCGGCCATCCGGGCTCGGAATACAATCCGCTGTACATCTACGGCGGTGTCGGACTAGGCAAAACCCACCTGATGCACGCTATCGGTAATCAAATCCGCGAAAAAAAACCGGATGCCAATATCCTATACGTCAATTGCGAGCGTTTCGTTTCCGATATGGTCAAGGCATTGCAGCATAGCCGCATGAACGATTTCAAAAATTCGTATCGCAGCCTCGATGCCTTGCTAATCGACGATATCCAGTTTTTAGCCGACAAGAGCCGCTCGCAGGAAGAATTTTTTCACACCTTCAATTCGCTGTATGAGGCGCATGCGCAAATGGTCATAACCTGTGACCGTTACCCCAAGGAAATCGAGGGTCTCGAAGATCGAATTCGGTCCCGGCTGGGATGGGGTCTGGCGGTTGATATCAAACCCCCCGATCTGGAAACCCGGGTAGCGATTCTCAAGAGCAAGGCGGAGCAATCGAATACCGAGGTTCCCGACGATGTCGCATTTTTCATAGCCGAACGTTTCAAATCGAATATTCGCGAACTCGAAGGTGCGCTGAAGCGCGTCGGTGCGCATGCGCGATTTACCGGCGAACCCATTACCCAGGATTTCGCGCGCCAGGCGCTGAAAGAGCTATTGGCGGTACAGGACAAACCGATAACGATGGATAATATACAAAAGCTGGTGGCCGAGTATTACAAAATACGGGTTGCGGATCTGCTTTCGAGCCGGCGTAACCGATCGATTACCCGACCCCGACAAATAGCGATGTCGCTGGCAAAAGCATTGACTCGACACAGCTTGCCCGAAATTGGAAATGCCTTCGGGGGGCGCGATCACACAACGGTATTGCACGCCTGTCGTAAAGTAGAGTCCTTACGCGGCGAGGATCGACGTATCGATGAGGATTATGAAATTCTAGCCCGGATGTTAAGCAATTAATCGGCGATGAAAAGAGGGTAACATCTTGTGGATAACAGTATGATAAAAAAGTTCACGGTTTTTATCCCGGACTTATTCACAGTTTAATAAGACGCTACAGACAGGTTTAAATTCATAATACCCCACTTATGGTTTTGATATGTAAAGGAAAATACCAGTTACCCCAGTTTACGCTAGACACTAATAAACACAGTAAATTAGATATATAAATGAAAACGATTATTAAAAGAGAAGATCTTCTCGGTCCGCTGCAGCAAGTAATCGGTGCGGTGGAACGTCGGCAGACCTTGCCTATATTGGGCAATGTCCTTCTTGAGTCATCGGGCGGTGACTTGTCGCTTACCGCTACCGATCTCGAAATCGAAATGGTTGCCCGCGTTGTCGCCGATAGTAGTTCGGATTTTCAGACGACAATCCCGGCACGCAAGTTGCTCGGTATATGCAAAGCTCTACCCGATGGTTCATCGATTAATTTCAACATCGATGAGAATCGGGTATCTCTCACTTCGGCGCGTAGTCGTTTTACGCTGGCGTCATTGCCGGCGCGCGATTTCCCGGGTTTGGGCGATATCGAGGAACAACAGTCTTTCTCGATACCGCAAAACCAGTTTAAGGCGTTGTTCGATAAAACCGCGTTTGCGATGGCACAGCAAGATGTTCGTTATTATCTAAACGGCATTTTGATGGAGCTTACTTCCGGGAAAATCAAACTGGTTGCCACCGATGGGCATCGTCTGGCGTTAAGTGAAGTCGAGCTTGAAACCGGCGTCGACACCGACCTGCAGTTGATTATCCCCCGCAAGGCCGTGCTCGAATTGTCCCGTTTGCTCGATGCCAGCGATAGCCCGGCTAAATGTGTTTTAAGCCGCAACCATTTGCGGGTAGAAACCGGCGCCCTGGTGTTCACGACAAAACTGATCGACGGGAAATTTCCCGATTATCAACGGGTTATCCCGGTAGACGGTAACAAGATAATGGAAGTCGAACGCGATACCTTAAAGCAATCGATGAGTCGTATTGCGATCCTGTCGAACGAAAAATACCGTGGAATTCGTTTGACGCTGTCTAACGGTAATTTGTCGATCCAGGCGAACAACCCGGATCAAGAAGAGGCCGAGGAAGAACTGCAGGTCGAATACGATGAAGCAGAGATGGAAATCGGCTTCAACGTGACTTACCTGATCGATGTATTGAATGTGCTTACTTCCGAAAAAGTGCAGGTCAAGTTAAAGGATGCCAACAGCAGTGCCATCATGAGCGATAGCAATGACGCCTCCAGCCTCTATGTCGTAATGCCGATGCGGTTATAGGAAAACCAGGGACGGGTATGGCAATCAGGCAGCTAAGCCTGACAGATTTCAGAAATCTCAAGAGTACGGCGCTTGATTTCGACCGCCGTTACAATTTCATCAGCGGCGATAATGGGTCAGGTAAAACGAGTCTGCTTGAAGCGATATTCGTACTTTGCCAGGCGCAGTCATTTAGAACCCACCAACTCAAGCAATGCATTAACCACGATAAATCCGAGTTTTTGCTGTTTGGACGATTTCAAGGCTACAAGGCGGGCTTGGCGCGTTACCGAGATAAGCTCGAGATCCGGATCGACGGAAAGGCAATTAAACGCCGTTCGGAACTGGTAAAAAAAGCGCCGATCAAGATAGTTAATGCCGAAAGCTTCGTTTTGGTGGATGGGGCGCCCGCTAACAGAAGGTCGTTTCTCGATTGGTGCATGTTTCACGTGGAACCTGACTATGCGGAATTCTGGCATCAATTTCAACACGCGCTCAAGCAACGCAATCATATTCTCAAATCCAAACGAGATCTCGATCTTCTGGATTACTGGGATCGGCACTTGCTCGAACCCTCGCTCGAATTGAACCGCATGCGGCAGCGTTATAGTGACCGTTTGCAGGCTACTGTTCGTGACCAGTTTACTGAAATTCTAAACGGCGTGCCGTTGGCAATCGAGTATCTACAGGGTTGGCCCCGGGATAAGACGTTGGCACAGAGTCTCGAGGATCGGCGAGACAGGGATATTCGCGCCGGATTCACCGGAGTAGGTATTCATCGTGATGACCTGGAGTTGACAACCCAGGGGAGGAAAGTGGGTGAAGTTTTATCGCGCGGGCAGAGTAAGCGGGTGTGCTTAGTTTTGCTGATGGCGGTGTTGCAACTGGTTAACAACACGAACTCTGACCCGGTAATTCTATTAATCGACGATTTGCATTCGGAGCTCGATCGAGACGCTCAAGAATTGGTCTATCGGCAACTGATACAAATGGATTTACAGCTGTTTATCAGCAACATCGAACTGGCGGTGCCGAGCGCGCTGGAAGCAAAAGAATTTAAAATGTTCCACGTGGAACATGGTATAATCAAGCCTCGAAATTTCAGCTAGACCCATACATGTCAAACTACGATTCTTCTAGCATTCAAGTGCTAAAAGGGCTCGATGCTGTACGCAAGCGCCCGGGTATGTACATTGGCGATACCGATGACGGAACCGGCTTGCATCACATGGTGTTCGAAGCCGTCGACAATTCGATCGATGAAGCCTTGGCGGGCCACTGTTCGGAGATAAAAGCCGTTATTCATGCGGATGGCTCGATATCCGTTAAAGACGATGGGCGCGGCATTCCGGTCGATATTCATGAAGAAGAGGGTCGATCGGCGGCGGAAGTCATATTGACCGTGCTGCATGCCGGCGGCAAGTTTGACGATAATTCGTATAAGGTTTCCGGCGGCCTGCATGGCGTCGGGATTTCGGTGGTCAATGCGTTGTCCGAAACGCTAACGCTCAGAATTAAGCGGCAGGGCCAAATTTATTCACAAGAGTATAAGCTCGGGGAGCCGCAGGGTGACCTCGAAGCAATCAAGGAAACCGACCAGACCGGCACCGAACTGCGATTTTTACCCAGCAGGGAAATTTTCAGCGACATCGAGTTCCACTACGACATTCTCGCCAAGCGTCTACGCGAATTATCCTTTTTAAACTCCGGGGTGCGTATTCACCTGCTGGATGAGCGCAGTAACAAAGAAGATTTATTCGAATACGAAGGTGGAATTCGCGCCTTTGTCGAGCATTTGAACAAAAATAAGACACCGATTCACGCTAAAGTCATCGACCTCAAGATGGAGCAGGATAACGTCGGTGTCGAAGTGTCGATGCAGTGGAACGATTCTTACCAGGAAAATATATTCTGTTTTACCAACAATATTCCGCAACGCGATGGCGGCACGCACTTGTCGGGTTTTCGCACAGCGCTGACCCGTACCCTGAATAATTACATGGACAATAGCCAGGTCAAAAAAGACAAGGTGAACACGGGCGGAGACGATGCGCGTGAAGGCTTGACCGCGGTATTGTCGGTCAAGGTGCCGGATCCGAAATTTTCGTCACAGACCAAGGATAAACTGGTCTCGTCGGAGATCAAAGGGATCGTCGAATCGGTGGTGGGTGAGCATCTGAAAGATTTTCTCGAGGAAAACCCCGCCGATGCCAGATCGATCACCGGCAAGATCATGGAGGCGGCGCGGGCGCGGGAAGCGGCGCGCAAGGCACGTGAAATGACCCGCCGCAAGGGTGCGCTCGATATCGCCGGATTACCCGGCAAGCTGGCTGATTGTCAGGAAAAAGATCCTTCCTTATCGGAAATTTATCTGGTGGAGGGCGATTCAGCCGGGGGCTCGGCAAAACAGGGGCGCAATCGTAAAACCCAGGCTATCTTACCGCTCAAAGGAAAGATCTTAAATGTCGAAAAGGCGCGTTTTGACAAGATGTTGCAGTCGGCGGAAGTAGGTACATTGATTACCGCGCTAGGTTGTGGCATAGGGCGCGAAGAATTCGATATCGAAAAATTACGTTATCACCATATCATCATTATGACCGATGCCGATGCCGACGGCTCCCATATTCGCACCCTGCTGTTGACCTTTTTCTACCGACAAATGCGCGAACTAGTCGAACGCGGCCATGTATATATCGCACAACCGCCTCTGTACAAAGTTAAAAAAGGCAAACAGGAGCGATATGTCAAAGATGACAAGGAACTCAACGCATACCTGTTGCAGCTTGCGATCGAAGGCGCTCAGTTGACATTAACCCTGGACGCCCCTGCGATTTCCGACCTGGCGCTCGAAAATCTGGCGCGACAGTACATAACCATCCGCGCCATATTTGAGCGGTTGTCGCGATCGATTCCTATTGAAATACTCGAAGAACTGGTCGATCTGCCGCCGCTGGGCGAAGCCAAGCTGCTTGATGAAAAAGCGATGGTGGAATGGGGTGAATTACTCGTGGAACGCCTCAACGAGAAGAGCGGGGCGTCGGTGTCCTACAAAGCATCGGTTAAAGGTGACGAAGACAGCAATCAATATGGGTTAGTTGTGGTTAAGCGCTTGCACGGGATCAGTTCGCAAAACAAGCTTAGCAGCGATTTTTTCAACAGCGCGGATTACCATCCGATCGCTCAGTTTGTCGAGCAGGTTGGCGATTTATTTACCGTAGAATCGCAAATCAGCCGGGGCGAGCGCAGTCAGGCTGTTGGCAAATTCAGCGAAGTTTATGATTGGCTGATGCGTGAAGCGCGTAAAGGGCTGAATATTCAACGCTATAAGGGTCTTGGAGAAATGAACCCGGACCAGCTTTGGGAAACTACCATGGATCCGGAAAACCGGCGTCTGCTCAAAGTACGAATCGAAGACGCGTTCGCCGCGGATGAAGTCTTTACCACCTTGATGGGTGATCAGGTCGAGCCGCGCCGCGATTTTATCGAATCCAACGCGCTCAATGTCAGTAACCTCGATGTATAACGCCTAAGGAAGACATCCTGTCAGATCTTGTGCCAACATCAACGCATTCCTATCGGGGTCGTAGAATGTCGCCGTGCTAACCATGCCCTCGATCACCTGGGTTTCCCCATCAAAATCTACCCCCGCCAATTCAAGGTTTTTCCTTGCGGTGACAACATCGGGGACACCAAACACCGGAACGGCGTTTCCGGGGGTTGGTTCGGTCTGTTCACCGAGGCCCAACGTGACACCCGCAGTTTTGGTCTGGAGTTCACTCCAGCCTGCGTCATCAGCGTGGTAAAGAAGTTCGAAACCAAGCTTGTCGAGGTACCAACGGGCGCTTGCATGACGATCACGTACAGAAATGGCGATGGTAATCGTGTTGTCCAGCGAAACGATTGGCATGGGCCTTTTCCTCCTACCATAAAATATATAAACTATATTTTATGGACATACCTACGCTTGTCAAGATAACGTCGCGGGCCTGGTCTCTGGATATTCTCGCACTGATGCATGCGGGAACACCGGGGCGGCAGGCTTCGTTGCTTCCAGCATCAGGCGCGGGACGAACAGCGCTTGCTCAGAGTCTGAGCCATCTGGTTGATATTCGGTTGCTAGAAAGAAATCCGGGCCACGGTCATCCGCTGAGACCCGAGTATCGTTTGACACCAGAAGGCGCAGAAGCTGCCAAAATCGCGTACAGGATCAAAGGGGTAGTTTCCGATTCGAGCGGTTGCAATTTGCTCAGGCGGGTCTGGACTATCCCTGTTTTAGTCGTGAGTCAAAAACCTCGGCATTTCACGGATATCAAGACCGAGTTGGATTCGATTACCGATCGGGCTTTGTCGCAATCGCTCAAGCAATTACGAGCGCAGCGTTGGCTTCAACGCACTGTAGACACAGAGAACTTACCTATTCGACCACTATACCAGGCAACGGGAACTGGCGCCCAGATTGGCATGGCTGCCAAGACGGCACGGATTTGAAGCGCGGTGCAACCGATGATTGGTGAGCGTCAATTTTCGATCAAATCGGGCAGCGTCTGTCAGGTCAAATCTGAGCTACCAAAGGTCACATGCTCAGGCGTGGTCTGTGACTAGGTCGATAACGGCTTCATGTTCGAGAAGCGCCTTCGGCGCGCGCGGGCTGATATATCTGGATTAAGTTCCCACAGGTATCTACAAAGACCGCGAATGTCACGTCGCCGGCATTCGTTGGCTCCGTTGTAAATGCGACATGGAGACCGGAAAGTTTCCGGAACTCGGACTCCACATCATCGACTTCGAACCCAGTGATGGGTATGCCTTGTTCGAATAGTGCCTCTTGGTACGCTCTAGCGGCGGGGTTTACGTTGGGTTCTAACGAAAGCTCTGCATCTCCTCCTCTGGAGATGCGAGTGTAATCCAGCGAAACTCCCCAGCTGGGATGTCCTGGTTTTTCTTAAAGCCCAGAATGTCAGTGTAGAAATTCACGGCCTTCTGTTGATCATCGACAAATATGCTATGCAGTTTGATCCTCATGAGAATCTCCGGTAACGTCAACTCACACTTAGTTGCGTCAGCTCGGACTCGATCGTGTTGGCGACCTTTAGCCAGTGCCCGCGCATGCGCTCACGCTCGTCGGCATCGTAAAGGCGTTCGGTATGAAAGCGGAAAGTGCATCCGGTGGCAGTCGGCGTGAGGGCGATTTGAACGGTGGCGTCGTCGGGTCGGTGTGCGGGTTGCCAGGTCAGGCGTATTCGGTCTCGTAAGCGAACACTGCGCACCTGACCGGTTGTGCCGTCGTCTGTCTTGTATCTCTGGCCTTTGGCGAGCGGGGTCCCGATTCCGTCGCCGAGCCAGGTGCTAAGCCCCGCCGGTGAAGTGAGGTAACGCCATGCGGTGTCAAGGTCGACGAGGATCGTCCGCGAAACCCCAATCTGCCAACCGACGTCTTTGGTTCTGCCAACGGGCCGCTCATTCATCTCGCATCTCCTCGTTGCGCCCGACGACTGGCGGTCCGCTTCTTCTGACGATCACCACACCATTCCATCGAGCACCAGCGGCGGCGCCCTGGACGCGACGCATCTACCAAGAGTAACTCGCAATCGCGCGCTTCGCAGATCCGAATTCGTTTGCCATGGGGCGAGGCAAAAAGATCAATTGCGTCACGCGCGAGGGTAGACAAAGCTTGTGACGTCGTTCCAGACAAAAAAAGAGCATTGCTGTCGTTGCCTAGCTGGGTAACCAGCGGAGGGTTGGCGGCAGCCTCGTTTATCACTTCCAACATTTCCGCTGGTGCTATTTCTCCTGCAGCCCTGGCCCTGGCTTCGCTCGTGATGGCCGCTCTCAGATATATGATTCGAGACATATCGTTGCGGCGTACACGAAATGACTCAGTTCCGATGATCAAGCTTAGGAAACGGGACGCATCCTGTGGACGATGCAGAAGCTCCCAGCGGGTGTACTCACCTTCACCGCCCGTATGGGTGAAATCCAGACAAATCCGACCCGACTGGAAACGTCGCCGAAGGTCGGCCGGCAAGTCTTGACGTAATTCCATAGCACTAGTATAAATGGTGCGATGTTAAAACAAAAGCACCATAATCCGCTCGGCCTCCACCAAAATCCGGCATTCACCCAAGCAGTCGAGGTTCCTGCCGACGCGTCCTTGGTATTCATCGGGGGCCAGAACGGAATCGACGGGTCAGGCGCAGTCGTGGGTGATAGTCCTTATGAACAAACGACGAAGGCGCTCGAGAATGTAAAGACCGCTGTCGAGGCCGCAGGTGGCTCAGCTGCCGACATCGCCAAGTGGACGATCCTCGTGACCGATCGCGAGCACCTCAATTCGGGATTCGCAGCGTTCGCCGAGTTCTGGGACCAAGCGATTCCGCCACCAGCCATCACCGTGCAAATCGTCTCAGGACTAGCTGACGCCAGTTTCCTCGTTGAGATTGAGGCCATCGCCGCCATCCAGCCTTAACCGGTCGCAATCAGGTCAGCAGCCGAAAAAACCAAATGAAGCAGGCGATACCGCCATCATCGAAAAAACTAGAACGCTACGTGCAAGTCATATGGTGCTACTCGAGCGATAGTGAGCACAGTTTCGAGAAAGTTCTGCCAACGAGCAAGGGTCAATTGTTGATCAATTTGCGCCAGCCACAATTAACACATTGGTCGCAACCAGGGGTCGTTCTAAGGACAAGCGGACCAGTAAGCCTACAGGGAATACTAACTCAACCCGTCATTATCGATACCGAACAGAAACGTGAGATTTGCGGAGTCCAATTTACACCGCTCGGGCTGAGTGCCTTTATGCACGACAAAGCGAGTCGTTTCACTGACTCGATGGTAAACGGGGTGGAGGTATGGGGCGACCCCGCTACGATCCTTCGCCAAAATCTCCAGTCTACGGGGGATGTGAGAATAAGATTTGAGGCAATCCAGGAATTCCTGTTGCAGCGATTGATTGAACGACCTGCGGAAGACGCTGCACTGGAGGATTGGATAAACGCGCTTCGTAGCGGTGGGCGTGTGAATACGATTCGAAGCAGCTTGGGATGGTCACAAAGAAGATTGCACGATCTATTCCACCGTCGGATTGGTGTCCGTCCCAAGTTGTTTGCGCGCCTCGAACGGTTCTCAGGATCGCTTGCTGGCGTTGCTGATCACACCCCAAACAGCGCCCATGCTGCAGACTTGCAGTATTCAGACCAAGCACATATGAGCAGAGAGTTTCGTCATTTCTCAGGAACGTCTCCATCGGATCACGTTACCATTGGTCAAGAAATAGCTCACGCGCACCTGGAAACGGATAAAAAGTTCAAGACAGGCGAGTCTAATTGAAGTCAAATTGAGTACATGACTACCCATACTGACCTATACCCGCGTTTAATCGTGTCAAGGCCCGATGAAGCCCTTGATTTCTACAGCAAGGCAATGAATGCAAGCGTGATTGAGCGCTTTGTCGATGATCAAAATCGAGTCGTTCATGCCGCGTTTTCGATCGGTAATGCGGTTCTTTCCCTTGCGCAGAGCGAGCCTGACTGGGGGCTCATTGATCCGATGTCGCTGGGCGGTTCGCCCTGTTTACTCCACCTGAGCGTCCATGACCCGGACCAGATGGCGTCCGCGTTTCAAGAGCATGGCGGGCAATTGGTGATCAGTATTGAAGATCGACCCTGGGGTAAACGGGAAGGGCGTGTCGCTGATTCTAGCGGTCACCTCTGGATCTTGAGCAAGACCATTGAAGACGTTGATCCCGAGGAGATCCAGCGGAGGTTGGGCAGCACCTAATTCGTAAGGTCAGGGTCGGGTCGTTTGGAGAAGTCTAGCTGTGATGGCTGGTATCTGATCTGACAGACAGCGTCAGGTAGTCCCGAAAGCAGACTCTCGCTAGCGCCCAGTCTACCTGTCAGAATACGATTAATAGGGGCCTTTGGGAAGAGACGAACAGTGGTATAAAAAGTGTGATGAATAATATTACTGCAAAAGCCCAATCAATCGTACGCGCTGCCCCAGAGGAGGTTTTTAATGCGTTTGTCGATGCGGAGAAGATGAGCAAATTCTGGTTCACCCGCAGAGATAATGGACTGGAAGAAGGCGAGACGATTTTTTGGTACATCGGCCAAAAAGAAGATGCCTATGCTATTGAAGTGAGCGTAAAGAAACTAGTGGAGCCTCACCTAATCCAGATTGAATGGCGGAGCGGTGAACACTTTACAAAGGTGCTTTGGCGAATCCGGGAGACGGACGATGGAGGTACGAATCTGACCATTGAAGAAAGTGGGTTCAACGGTTCGGAAGGCGAGATAGTCGCGAATGCATTGGATTCTACAGGGGGCTTCAACCAGGTCATCATTGCGTTGAAGGCACTTCTAGAACATGAAGCCATTATCAACGTAGTCACAGATCACGCCTGAGCGTGTGGCCGATTCTGACCGTTTTACGGCGTTTGCGCCAACTCACTTGCCGCTCGCGAGAATGCCAGGAGCCGCCAAAGGAACGCAATGAAAAACGCGACTGCAGAAAATCCGATGAATCGATGGAAACTTTCGATTGGAACTGGCTTCGGTATCATGCCTGCCACCCTTACCGGCTGTAGCGACAAGGAAGAACGAATCGCGATGTAAAGGATTATTGGAAGAATGGTTGCCAACGATGGCAAGCGTGTCGAATTGATTAGTATCCTCCTTCCCGATTTATTTTATACAAGTTCTTGATTTTATTGAAATAAACTCTATATAGGGGTAACGAATTTACTGAAATAGGGAGCAAGCGGATGGATACCGGCAACATAATTATCTGGGCTGCGCTGCTGCTGTTGGCGATCTATGCGATCAGTCTGTACAACCATCTGGTGCGTTTGAAGCACAATGTATCCAAGGCCTGGTCCAATATCGACGTCCTGTTGAAACAGCGGCACGATGAAATCCCCAAGCTAGTCGAAACCTGCAAGCAATATATGAAGTTCGAGCAGGAAACCCTGGAAAAGGTGATGTTGGCGCGCTCGCGTGTCGCTGATGCCAGGCAAAACCAGGATGTGCCTGGCCTCGGTCTTGCCGAAGGTGCGCTAAGAATGGGCCTGGGTAAGATATTTGCACTGGCCGAGGATTATCCGGAACTGCGCGCCAATGAAAATTTCCAGTTTTTACAGGGTCGCATCAGCACCTTGGAAAACAGCATTTCCGATCGGCGCGAATTTTATAACGAATCGGTCAATATCAATAATATCGGCATCGAACAGTTTCCAGACATTATTGTTGCCCGGTTGTTCGGTTTCGGCGATCGCGACCTGCTCGAGTTTGAAGCGCATGAAATTGCCGATGTCAGCGTAAAGCAACTGTTTGAAAGTTAACTTTATCTGGCGTTCCAATCATGTTCTCCAGGGTTGAATATGAAATTTTGGGCTTGGCTAAGGCCGAGTATCTGGTTTTATCGACCATTCTTGTAGCCGGCCTGATTTTCCTAATCTATTTCGCCTTTGTCACCTTCAAGCGCTTTCGTTTCATGGATGGCACCGCAACATCAAAAATCAGATCCGCGGCACAGGGTCAGGTGGAACTGAAAGGCCTCGCTGAATTCATGCAGAACGATACGATATACTCGCCCTTCAGCGGCAGTCGATGTGTCTGGTACCACTGCAGCATCGATAAAAAAACACACAGCGGTAAGCGCAGCACCTGGACCAATATTTCGGACGAATTCAGCAGTCAACTGTTTCGGCTGGAAGACGATACCGGCGAATGTTTCGTCGATCCGGATGACGCTCACGTAATTCCCGAATCGGAGCTGACCTGGTATGGTCCCAGTACCGATTCTCGAACTCAGCCACCAAGGAAAACTAGCCTGATATCGCTTAATCTTGGCAGTTATCGTTTTTGCGAACGTCTGATCCGACCGGCAACACCCCTCTATGCGCTGGGGTGGTTTCGAACCCAGTACAGTTATCCGTCGGATGAATACATCTCAAACCAGGTCGAAGACCTGGTCAGGCAATGGAAGTTGCAACCCGGCCGTTATCTGCAGGAATATGACTTGGATCGGAATGGAAAAATACAAAAAAAAGAATGGCAGGCGGTCCGCGCCGCGGCCCGAAAACAGGTATTGGCAAAAATCGAAAACGAAAAAAACGAGCACCATGTTTTGACCAAACCCGCCGAAAAGAGTCTTCCGTATATACTCTCCGCATTGGATGAAGATCAGTTGGTAGTGCGTAAAAAGCTAAAGGCCTATGCCTCGATAACCACAGCCTGCCTGCTTTTCGGGGCGTTGACACTGATGTTTTCAATTCGACCGCCTTTACCCATTTAACTGAATATATTTGTGCTTGACGCTCGGGCGGCTCATATGTGTTAAGTAGACTAGTTGCCCTTGGTTTTAACCCGATGAATGAAGAATTGAAAAATCCGCTAATCGAGCCCGGTGAATTGCCGGCATTCAATCAAATTCGGCCACAGCATATACAGCCGGCAATCGAACGTTTGATCGGCCAGAATCGCGCCGCGGTTTCGCAACTCGCTGCCTTGCCAAAGCATGACTGGAACAACTTGATCAAACCGCTTGAGTTAATGAACGATAAACTGGATCGTGCCTGGTCTCCGGTGAGGCATTTAAACTCGGTCAAGAGTAGCCCGGAATTGCGCGATGCCTACAACGCCTGTCTACCGCTCCTCGCCGAATACTCGACTGAAATCAGTCAGAATCAGACCCTTTATGCCGGTTATCGAGCGATCGAATCGGCCGCTGAGTTCACCGACCTGAGCCCGGCGCAGCAAAAAACGGTTACCGATGCGCTACTGCATTTTCGCCTCGGCGGCGTCGAACTCGAGGGCGAAAAGCGCACTCGTTATCAACAGTTGCAAAAAGACTTATCCGAATTGCAGTCAAAATACGAAAACAACCTGCTCGACTCAACCCAGTCCTGGCAATATCTGACGCAGGATCAATCTGAACTGCAGGGATTGCCCGATTATGCGGTGGCCATGCTGGCTCAATTGGCCGAGCACAAAGAATTGGCCGGATACCGCGTCACTCTCGACATGCCTTGTTATCTCGCGGTTATAACCTATGCCGATAATCGCAAACTGCGGCAATTGATTTATGAAGCCTATGTGACGCGCGCCTCTGATCAAGGGATAACGGATAAAATCTGGGATAATGCAGGCATCATGGGAGAAATTGTCGCTAAAAGACAGGAAAAAGCAAAGCTGCTCGGTTATTCCGACTATGCGGCGTATTCCCTCGAAACCAAAATGGCGGCCTCGGTGCAACAGGTTGTCGAGTTTCTCGACGATCTGGCCCAGCGCTCACGCGCCACGGCCATCGATGAAGTCAGAGAACGCCAGGTATTTGCCGAATCACTCGGTTTCGAAGGAGAGCTCGAAGCCTGGGATTACGCCTACTACAGCGAGAAATTGAAACAACACCGCTACCAGATCTCGGATGAAGACCTTAAACTCTATTTTGCCGATCATAGTGTGATCAACGGATTGTTCGAAATTGTGGCGCGGCTTTACCAAGTGCGCATTTCGCAGGTGGAAAATGAAATAGAACGTTGGGATGAAGCCGTCGGCTTTTACCGGATAGCGGATCATCAGGGCGCGGTTATCGGATACTTTTTTCTGGATTTATACGCGCGCGAGAATAAGCGTGGCGGCGCCTGGATGGATGAATGCGTAAACCGCTATCGGATCGATGGTAAAACTCAGCTACCGGTTGCCTATTTAACCTGTAATCTGACCCCGCCGATTGGCGATGAAGCGGCGCTGTTTACGCATGATGAGGTAATCACCCTGTTCCACGAGTTCGGGCACGGCCTGCATCACATGCTGACCCGTATCGATGTGCCGGATGTCGCCGGCATCAACGGCGTCGAATGGGATGCGGTCGAATTGCCGAGCCAGTTCATGGAGAACTTTTGCTGGGAACGGGAGGCCCTGTCGCTGTTTGCGCGGCATTATCAGAGCGGTGAGCCGCTGCCGGATGAACTTTACCAGCGCATGCTGGCCGCGAGAAATTTTCAAAGCGCTCTGCAAATGCTGCGGCAGATAGAATTTGCCCTATTCGATATTCGCTTGCACCAGAGCGCGGAGGTTTCAACAGCTGCCGAAATCCAGTCCATTTTAAGCCAGGTTCGGGACGAAGTATCGGTAGTGGCGACACCCTCGATCAATCGCTTTCAGAATGGATTTTCACATATTTTTGCAGGTGGTTATGCCGCAGGTTATTATAGCTACAAATGGGCGGAGGTCTTATCTGCCGACGCGTTTGCTGCATTTGAAGAAGAAGGGATTTTCAATCCTGAAACCGGGCAAAGATTTCTGCAATGTGTTCTCGAACAAGGGGGTTCACGACCTGCGATGGAATCTTTTTGTTGTTTTCGCGGCCGCGAGCCGGAGATCGACGCATTGTTAAGGCATAGTGGAATTGGCTAGCGAATGTTATATAGAATTTTTCTGGGTTTAACCCTGTTAATAAGCTGTACCTCGGTGTTGGCGCAAGACGCAGTTGACCCGGACAAGGATCAACAGTACGTCACCGACCAATTACGCCTGTCGCTATACGCCCAGGCCGACTCCGGCAGCCAGGTTATTAAATTGCTTCAGTCCGGAGATTTACTCGCTATCGAACAGATTCAAGGGCCTTATGCCTTCGTTACCACACCCGAAGGGACCACGGGATGGGTCAAGCGAGGTTTTCTCGTAACCAGCCCCACGTCGAATATACTATTGCGCGAGGAACGTAAAAAGGTAGCCGATCTCGCCGCCGAAATCGAAAAACTGGGCAATAGCAAAGTCGTAATCGATCAGTACGAAAAGGATATGGACAAGTTGGTTGAGCAAGTCGACGCGCTCGAATCCGAAAAGCAGAAGGCCAACCAGTCGGTAGCCGAACTGGAGCAGGAGCTCGAAGAAAAGCAGCAGGAGCTCGACCGTAAAGACGAAGATAGCGCGCCCGCCCTGCTTGTTTTAATGGACATCTTCAGGAAATACTGGGAAATCCTGGTGCCGATTATCCTTGTCATCGTATTGGTGAGTTATCTGTTCAGCAAGGCGATTATCGAAGCCCGCATCAAATCCAAGTTTCATGGCATCAAGATCTGGTAAATGGAATACCGGGATCTACGAGATTTCATCGATCAGCTCGAGACAAAAGGCGACCTGAAACGTATTGACCGACGCGTCGATCCCTACCTCGAAATAACCGAAATCTCCGACCGGGTTTTGCGCGCGGGAGGCCCCGCCCTGTTGTTCGAACATCCCGGCGACTGTGAAATTCCACTCTTGGCAAATCTATTTGGCACCGAGCAACGCGTGGCGCAGGCATTGGGCGAGGAAACCGCGGCATCGTTGCGGGAAATCGGAAAATTGCTGGCATTTTTGAAACAACCGGCGCCACCCGACGGTTTCAGAGAAGCGATTAAAACGCTTCCAATTTACAAGAAAATCCTCGATATGGCGCCAAAAGAAGTGAAAAAAGCCAAGTGCCAGGAAATCAAATATGTCGACGAAGCCGTCGATCTATCGATGCTGCCGATCCAGACCTGCTGGCCGGGAGATGCCGGACCACTCATTACCTGGGGATTGGTCACCACCCGGAGACCCGAAAAAAAGCGCCAAAACCTCGGGATTTATCGACAACAGTTAATCGGCCGTAACCGGTTAATTATGCGCTGGCTTTCGCACCGCGGCGGTGCGCTCGACTATCGCGAATGGTGTGAACGCAAGGGCGACGAACCCTTTCCTGTATCCGTCGTACTGGGTTGCGACCCGGCGACCATTCTAGCGGCGGTTACGCCGATCCCCGATTCATTAGCGGAATACGCCTTTGCCGGGTTGTTGCGAGGCTCGAAAACCGAAGTCACGCGTTCGTTGCTATCGGACCTGGTGATTCCGGCGCGCGCCGAAATCGTGCTGGAAGGTCATATTTATCCGCGCGACGCAGCCGACGAAGGCCCATTCGGCGATCATACCGGCTATTACAACGAAGTGGAGCGTTTTCCGGTTTTCACAGTCGAAGCGATGAGCATGCGCAGCAATCCGGTCTATCACAGCACCTATACCGGCAGACCGCCGGATGAACCGTCGATACTCGGTCTCGCGTTGAACGAAGTGTTTATCCCGCTATTGCAGCAACAGTATCCCGAAATTGTGGATTTTTACCTGCCGGCGGAAGGTTGTTCCTATCGGGTCGCGATCGTGAGTATAAAAAAACAGTATCCCGGCCATGCCAAGCGCGTCATGATGGGAGTCTGGTCGTTTTTAAGGCAGTTTATGTATACCAAAATCGTCATCGTGGTAGACGACGATATCGATGCGCGCAGTTGGGAAGATGTGATCTGGGCGATATCGACGCGTAGCGATCCGGCACGCGATATCACGCTGGTCGAAAATACGCCGATCGATTACCTCGATTTTGCGTCACCGGTGTCCGGCCTGGGCTCCAAGATGGGGCTGGATGCGACCAATAAAATGGGTGCTGAAACAACTCGCGAATGGGGCCGGCCGATTTCGATGTCGGCCGAAGTGGTCGATAGAATCGACGACCTCTGGTCTGAACTGGGGCTTGATTGAGGCGTCGTTTTGCACCCCTTTGAAAATTCGACGATAATCGCCGCTAATAATCACCCCAGGTAACGGAGGGAACATGCGTTCGATCATGGTGTTAAATTCCAAAGGTGGGTCGGGCAAAAGCACGGTTGCAACCAGCATCGCAAGCTACTATGCCTCGCAGGGTAAAAAGGTCGTACTGGTGGATTGCGATCCCCAGGCTTCCAGCCTCGAATGGCTGGCGGCGCGACCCAGCGGGCGCAGTTCGATTTCCGGTATCGACGGTTCCGCCGGGCAGTTTCGAGCCCCGCGGAGCGCCGACTATGTGGTTTATGACACCCCGGCAGCGGTGCACGGCAAGGAGCTGAGTGGATTTTTACGCCGCGCACAAAGCATTATTATTCCAGTGTTACCTTCGCCGATCGACATGCGCGCCGCGACCCCGTTTATCCAGAAGGTGCTCGACAACGGCCGCATCGCGCGTAAAGAAGCCAGGGTCGCGTTGATCGCCAATCGATGCCGGGAAACCTATAATATTTATCACCAACTGGATAGCTATCTGCGCAAAGTCCGCAAGGCGCCGTTTATCAGCGTTTTGCGTGAAACCCAGAATTACGTGCGCGCGGCGGAGCGCGGTCTCGGCATTTTCGAGCTGGCGCCCTATTCGGTGCGGCGCGACCTGGATCAATGGGATCCGATTATCCGCTGGCTTAACAGCAAGCGCAGCCAACCCGTTAGCTAACCCTATCTCGGCATTCGTCTTCCAGGTCAGGGTGTTGCCGGGCGGCGAAAATTTCGAGTGCCCGCAGAACAAACCAATCCTCGACGCGGCGCATGCAGCAGACATTCTGATTTCCTACAGCTGCCGCGGCGGGTTATGCGGATCCTGCAAGGGCCGTGTGATCGCCGGTGAAATTGTTTATCCGAACGGAGTACCGGCCGCAATCAGCGCCGCTGAAGTCAAACAGGGGCAGGTCCTGTTCTGTAGCGCGTACGCGACCTCCGACTTGACCATCGAAATTCTAAAACCGGTATTTTGAAGCGGACTATTCCAGCACCCTGGCGACCGCTTGCTGTGCGTGAATGGCTGTCTTGTCGTAAAGCCTGACTTCGGTATGTCGTTGTTCGATCAGCATGCCGATTTCGGTGCAACCCAGGATGACCCCGTCAATTCCCGCGCTCGCCAGGCGGCCGATTATCGCAATATATTGTCGCCGGGTTAATAGCGCCGATCAGAAAGAAGTCCGCGCCGCCAGCCTCGAGTCGACGCGCGGCATCGATTGATAATTTTGCCGCGCCGTCCCAGTCGCCTTCGTGCTGCAGTTTTTCGATGGCTGCGAAATCCAGGCTGTACATCAATAACTGGGCCGAATGCAGCCCACCCAGCCGTCGATTGATGGTCGAATTGATCAAGCGGTAATATAACACGCTGCTTTCCCAGCTCATGCCACCGATCAAACCAATGGTTTTCACAGGAATCGACTCCCGGTTAAAAAAATGCACTATAACAGGAGCAGCATGTCCAGTTTCCGATTCACCATGGCTTTGCCGGCGCCCGAGGTCCAGGAAATTTACCAGGGGCGAGCACGCTATATTCTGGTGGTATCCGACGAAGGGCTGAAGCTACAGCTACCCGCGGCTAATTTTCGCCGATTTGTTACCGCGAATGGAATTCACGGGCGATTCAGCGTTTCCATAGATGCCGACAATAAGATTCAAGAGTTAACAAAACTCTAGCCCGCAGCCGCTTAGCCGCGTTGGGCTTCGCGTGCGGCCAGCTTCAGGGTTTTACGCTGTCTGGCCTGCTCGGCCGCATCCGCACCGATGTGCAGCTCGCCGCGCTCCCGCGCCAGCCGGACCTGTTTTTCGCGCTCGCGAAAACGCTGCTTTTCATCATCGCTCTTGCTTTCGTAACAAGCGGGACAACTGACGCCAGCCTGGTAGGTATCGCTGGTCTTATCGGCTTCGGTAATTGGCAGCCGACAGGCATGGCACTGGTCGTAGCTGCCTTTTTCGAGCGCATGATTGACACTGACGCGATTATCGAAGACAAAACACTCGCCGCGCCACAATGAGTCCGATTCGGGCACCTGTGCGAGATAGTTCAATATGCCGCCTTTCAGATGATAGACCTCGTCGAAACCCTGCTCGCGCAGATAGGCGGTAGACTTTTCGCAGCGAATCCCGCCGGTGCAAAACATGGCGATCTTGCGATGTCGCTTCGGATCGAGGTTTTGTTCGACGTAAGCCGGGAAATCCCGAAATGATTGGGTATTGGGGAAGACCGCATTTTGAAAGCTACCGATGGCGGATTCGTAATCGTTGCGCGTATCGATCAGAGTAACTGCGGGATCGCTAATCAACTGGTTCCATTCAGCCGGGTCGACATAGCTACCGGCATTAGCGGGCGATATTCCAGCGATGCCCATGGTGACGATTTCCCGTTTCAGTTTGACGCGGGTGCGATAAAAAGGCATCGCATCGTCATAAGAAAACTTGCAATCGAATTCGCGTAAGCGCTGATCCTGGCGCAGGTACTCCAACAGTTTTCTAATCCCCTGCCTGCTGCCGGCGACGGTGCCGTTGATCCCTTCGGCGGCAAGTAGCAGCGTGCCGCGCACTTGGTTGTCGAGCATTAGCTGCAGCAGCGGCTGGCGCAGCGATTCGAAATTGTCGAGCTGCACGAAACGATAGAGCGCAGCGATAATAATAGGTGAAGACATCGAGCCTCCTGGAGCGTAAATCCAGAGCCGGGTTGAAACGGGGCGCTATATTAACCCAGCATTCGGGAAATTAAAAACTCGCCGGGTGCACGGCCCGGGCCGAAGCCGCTGTAACGACAGGCGCCGGCAACTAATCCCCGGCTTGCGCCGGGCCGGGTTAGGCGTCCGGTTTGTCGATAACCTCGATGTGATGATCGATGAAATCTATTTGATCGCCGGCGCGAATCTTTTTGCGTTTGCGGGTTTCGACTTCGCCGTTAACGCTTACCAGGCCATCCTCGATAACCCGTTTGGCCGTGCCGCCGCTCTCCGTCAGGCCCTCGAATTTGAGAATCTTGTAAAGTTCGACAAACTCGGATTCAAGCTCGGCGACTATTTTATCTGGATCGTGCGTCATTATTCATCGAAGTCGATATGTATGTCGTCGGGATAAGGCTGTCCCGTGCCGGTTTCGACACAGGATTTCAAACTCATCATGAATATCCCCCACTTGGTGCTGCAGTGCGCGAGAAAGTCGTCCGCCTGTGGCCAATTGTAGTGGCTGAAAGCGACGATGGTCTGTTTTTCTTCCGCTTGCAGATCGAACAGTATTTCGGACCCCTTCCAAGCGCCGGGCATATCACCGTAATGACGCCAGCGTACCCGCCTGTCGGTTACCAGCTCTGTGACTTCGAAGCGGGGGCCATCGTCGCCGAAACGAAAATAGATAACCGAGCCGACCCCGCCCGCGCCTTCGGTATCGCTGGTCCACCACTGCGATAAGCCGGCGTCGGTTGTGAGCAAACGATAAATCTCCGCCGCGCTGCCCTGGATACCGACACGGTGCCTGATTTCAGCCATGCGCGCTAGTGTAACGATTTTATCGGTATTGGGAATACTTGAAGCGGGCGCCGGCGGGATATTATTTGCATTTTGAGAACCGGTCGAAGCTTTTACGAAATAACTCGCCAATGCCTTTATTTGTAGCCAGAATATTGGCATTTACCGTTTCGAGGTCGACATGATCCAGTGGTATCCGGGCCATATGCATAAGGCCAGCAAGGAGTTTAAAAAAATCTTGCCGCAAGTCGATCTCGTCATCGAAGTGCTGGATGCGCGCTTGCCAGGGTCGAGCGAGAATCCAATGCTGGCGCGCTTGCGGCGCGACAAACCCTGCATCAAGTTACTCAATAAAAGCGACCTGGCCGATCCGCAACGCCTGGCTCAATGGATTAGCTGCCTGGAGCAGAAAAATCGGGTCAGGACCCTGGTCTGCAGTAGCAAAGACAATGCCATCACCGGGCTTTTCGAGTTATGCCGTCAACTGGTGCCGCGGCGCGACAATCGATCGGCGATGATATACGCCATGATTGCCGGGATTCCCAATGTCGGTAAGTCAACTCTGATCAATCGCTTGGCGGATCGTACGATCGCAAAAACGGGCAACGAGGCCGCGCTTACCCGCATGCAACAACGCATCGAAGTTTCGCCGGAATTTACCCTGATCGATACGCCGGGCATGCTCTGGCCCAATATCGAAAACCCGGCCAGCGGATATCGCCTGGCGGCGACGGGAGCGATCCGCGACACGGCGCTCGATTTGCAGGAAGTCGGGAGTTTTGTCGCTGAGTTTCTGCTGCAAAACTATCCTGCGGCTATCGTTCAGCGCTATGATATCGAGCCATTGCCGCCGAACGAGATCGAATTACTCGAGGCCATCGGTCGTAAGCGCGGCTGTATCGTTGCCGGTGGGCGCATCGATCTGGAAAAGGTGGCGCGCTTGTTGCTCAGCGAATTGCGTAACGGCGAACTTGGGGCTATATGTTTAGAAACACCTGCGGGTTACGCCGCGGAGAGCCGACAGGTGGACGTCATTCGCGCTGAAAAAGCCGCAAAGAAAGAAGCGCGCAAAGCCGGACGCCGTAAATAGCAAGAGGTTTATATTCATGATTATCCGCCAGGCATTGTCTCAGGATGCTGCCGAATTGACAGAATTCAATATCAGCATGGCACGCGAAACCGAAGGGATGGAGTTGATTCCCGAGGTGATCGGCGCCGGCGTCAAAGCCATGATCGAAAATCCGCAGATGGGTTTTTACCTGGTGGTCGAGCTCGACAACGGGATCCAGGCGTCGCTGATGGTTACCACCGAATGGAGCGACTGGCGCAACGGCATGTTTTGGTGGATTCAAAGCGTTTACGTCCGCCCATCGTATCGCCGCCAAGGTCTCTACCGGGAACTGTATGAACGCGTCAAGGAGCTTGCCGAACAGGAACCGGCCGTATGTGGATTCAGACTCTATGTAGAACGCGATAATACGAATGCGCAAAAAACCTACAAATCGCTCGGTATGACGGAAACCGAGTATAAGCTATTTGAAGAATTGGTCCCGGGCCTGAAATACAGGAAATAACGCTTGCCGCTCCGAGGGGGACAGACCTGTAGGTCTGTCCCCGGGAGTCCCGGCTTGCGTAAACCCGGCAGTAATAATATAGTCAGCGCTCCTCAACGGGGTGCTCGCACGAGCTGAGACTCGCCATTTCGGCGTAACCCGATGAACCTGATCCAGTTAGCACTGGCGTAGGGATGTGAGCGATTCCATGCTATTCCCATCTCTCCGTTTCTTTAGAATCCAGACAAATGGAGAACAGTATGATTTTTTTTAGGCGTTTTTACCCCGGTGCCGCGCTGGCGCTATGCCTGGCCTTTGGCGCCCAGGCGGCCACGCCTACCCTGACGGTTTATACCTACGACTCGTTTACCAGTGATTGGGGCCCGGGTCCTCAGGTCAAAAAGGCGTTTGAAGCGCGTTGCGACTGTATTCTCGAACTGGTGGGACTGGAAGACGGCGTGTCGATGCTCAATCGACTCAAGCTGGAAGGGAACAACACAAAAGCCGACATGTTACTCGGCATTGACACCAATCTGACCGCCGAAGCACGCGCCACCGGATTATTCGCAGAACACGCTTTGAAGCTTGAAACCTCGTCGCTGCCCGAGCCCTGGGCCGATAATATGTTTCTGCCCTACGACTACGGCTATTTTGCCTTTGTTTACAACAAGGAGCGTCTCAGCAATCCGCCGGTGAGTCTACGGCAGCTGGTGGAAGACGAGAATGGCCCGAGCATTCTGATTCAGGATCCGCGTACCTCGACGCCGGGTCTCGGGTTGCTGCTGTGGGTTAAGAAGATCTACGGTGACCGGGCCGACGATGCCTGGGCAAAACTATCCAAGCGTATCGTTACGGTCAGTAAAGGCTGGAGCGAAGCCTATGGCCTGTTTCTCAAGAATGAGGCCGACATGGTATTGAGCTATACCACCTCGCCAGCCTATCACCTCATCGCCGAACAGGATCGACGCTTTGCGGCGGCCGAATTTAGCGAAGGTCACTACCAGCAAATCGAAGTGGCCGGTGTGCTGCGCAGCAGCCGGCAACAATCCCTGGCGCGGGACTTCCTCGAGTTCATGCTGAGCGAGGATTTCCAAACAATCATTCCGACCACCAACTGGATGTACCCGGTGGCACTGCCGGCGGCTAGCTTGCGTCCCGAATTTTCACAGCTGGTCGATCCGTCCCCGGCGCTGTTGTTCGACGATAAGCTGGTTGCCTCGATGCGTAAGCAATGGATCGACGAATGGCTGGAAGTCATGTCGCGCTAAGCGGCAACCGATAATGTACCCTCAGGCCATTCCGGCGGCCCTGGTACTCGGCCTGCTGGCCGTGATCGTGGTCGCGCCGTTGGTTGGCTTGCTGCAGCTGGGCGCGATGCCGGGATTCGAAAGCGGCGATTTACAGTTTTGGCAAAGCGCCTATATTCGCCGGGTACTGGTCTTCAGCTTATGGCAGGCGCTGCTGTCGACGCTGTGTAGCGTACTGCCCGCTATCCTGGTAGCGCGCGCGTTTGCATTGCAGCCATCGTTTCCGCTACGCGGTTTTTTGTTGCGCCTGTTTGCCCTGCCGCTGGTGGTGCCGGCGGTGGTCGCGGTAATGGGCGTGGTTTCGGTCTATGGTAGTGACGGCTGGATCCCGTTGGGCCGGTCCCTGTACGGGCTTGGCGGTATTTTACTGGCGCATGTCTTTTTCAACTTACCGCTTGCCGTCAGGCTATTGCTGCCCTATTGGCAGGCGATCCCGCAACGACATTGGCAGCTTGCCGAACAGCTCGACATGAATACCTGGCAACGCTGGCGTTTCCTCGAATGGCCGGTATTGCGCGAGGGCTTGCCCGGGGTGATGCTGCTGGTTTTCATGTTATGCCTGACCAGTTTCGCCGTGGTGCTGACGCTCGGCGGCGGACCCAGGAGCACTACTCTGGAAGTTGCGATTTATCAATCCTTACGCTTCGATTTCGATCCGGTCAGGGCGGTGGTGTTGGCATTGCTGCAACTTGGCCTGTGCCTGTTGGTAGCGGGGCTGACGTTGAAACTGCAGCGCTTGCCCGAAGTGGAAATCTCGCTCGACAGGGCGGCTTCGCCGAACGCCGGGATATTCAAACCGTTACAGCTGGCGCTGATTTTGCTGACCGCCGTCTATGTCGGCATGCCGCTATTGTCGATGCTGCTCGATGCGCTCACGGGACCGCTGTCAAAAGTATTTACCGGGACCCTGTTCTGGCGTTCGGCAGCCAAAACCCTGTTAATCGGTTTGTCGGCTGCATTGCTGTCGGTCAGCGCCGGCTGGTTTATTTTGCGCTACAGTGCGAGCCTGGCCGGGCAGCCGGGTCGCGCCCGCTTAATCGATCTGGCCGGTTCGCTGGTATACGTCGTGCCGCCGCTAGTGATCGGCACCGGCATGTTTGTACTGTTGTCACCGCATGTTGACGTTTTTAGCTGGGTTTATCCGATAGTGATCGCGGTCAATGCGCTCATGGGAATGCCGTTTGTCATCCGCACGCTGGGACCGGCGCTGCGGCAAAATCACGCCCGCTATCACTTGCTATGTCTGAGTCTCGCGCTCACCGGCTGGAGTCGCTTTCGCTATCTGGAGTGGCCGCTGTTGCGACGGCCAATTGGACTGGCTATGGCACTCGTCGCGGCACTGGCAATGGGCGATCTCGGCGTGATTGCATTATTCGGCACCCCGGAAACGGCGACGCTCACGTTGCTGATTTATCAACAGCTGGGGGCCTATCTGATTCCACAGGCGACGGTTACGGCACTGTTCCTGTTGCTGCTATGCCTGAGCGTGTTCTGGTTGCTCGAGCGTGGGGTAGGAGGCAGGATCGATGATTGAAATAAAAGACCTTGAATTCAACTACACTGGTCTGGAATCGCCCGGCATGCACTTCGACTTGGAGGTCGCAGGCGGGGAAGTGCTGAGCCTGATAGGGCCCAGCGGCTCCGGTAAATCGACTCTGTTGAGCCTGATCGCGGGATTCCTGATGCCCGCCGCCGGGGAAATACTATTAGACGGCGCCGCTATCGAAACCCTGCCGGCCGCGCGCCGCCCGGTATCGATTGTATTTCAGCAACATAACCTGTTCCCACATCTCGATCTTTATACCAACGTAGCTCTCGGTATCGATCCAGCGTTACGCCTGACCCCGTCACAGGTCGCCAGTATCGGCGATGCCCTCGAGCGACTGGGATTGAGCGATTTGCGGCGGCGTAAACCCGGTTCGCTGTCGGGCGGCCAACGACAGCGCGTCGCACTTGCCCGAGCGCTGGTGCGCCGGCGCAAAATATTGCTGCTGGATGAGGCTTTTGCCGCGCTCGGCCCGGCGCAGCGCGCCGAAATGATAAGCCTGGTCAAAAACCTGGTGCAGGAAAACGGGATGGCGGCATTGCTGGTCAGTCATCAACCGCGTGATGCTCTGATCGCCTCGGAGCGTACCGCATTCCTCTGCAAAGGCCGGATTACGGCCTTACAGCCGACCGCCGAGCTGCTCGAACAGTCGGCTTTACCGGAAGTTCGAGAATATCTGGGTTCGATGTGAATCAAATTGATTTCAAACGATTGTTTTCACGGATTCCAATACTCGAGAAACAATCGCCCGACGACTTCTCGATTTCACAGCTACCCGGTTACACCAATCGCAATTATCGATTGGTTAATCGAAGCAGCGATTGGGTTTTACGCGTCCCCCGATCCGCGACCAATCGCTATATAGACCGCGCTGCCGAAGCGGCCAACCAGGACTGCGCCAGCGATCTCGACCTTGCGCCAAGGCCGCTGTGGCGGGAAGATTCGGGTTTAACACTAACGCAGACGCTCAGCGCCAGCCGCAGTCTAATGCCGGCCGATCTGACCGGTTCGAGCGCCTTGCAAAGAATAGTAACGCCGCTTTCAATATTGCATCGCAGCGGTCAACGCTTTCGCGGACGGGTAGATCTGGGACGGCTATTGACCCGATATTACTCGCTGTTGTCACTGCGGCTGCAGGAAAAATACCGGCCACGCTTGCAGGCAGCGCGGTACTTGATTCCGCAGTTGCATGACAGAGATTCTGATTATGTCGCCTCGCATAACGACCTGGTATTGCAAAACCTGTTGCTGCAGCGGGATCGGCTATGGCTAATCGATTGGGAGTTTTCGGCCATGGCTTCGCCTTACTGGGATTTGGCGACCATTTGCAATGCGGCCGACTTCGATGATCGGCAAAGCGGGCAATTGCTGGATGCTTATTGCGCCGGCGGCGAGTCAATGGAAGAATCGCTTCTTTTCGACTATCGAAACCTGCTGCAGCTACTCAGCGAATGCTGGATGGCGGCATTGGTGAACCGACGGTAAAATATGCTCACCCATTCAGCCAGTCTTTATCTGGCATCGGTATTAATCTGGGGTTCGACCTGGTATGCGATCAAGTTTCAGCTCGGTGTCGTCGCCGCCGAAGTGTCGCTGGTGTATCGTTTTGGCCTGGCGGCGCTAATCCTATTGCTGTTTTGCCTGCTGACCCGTCGCAGGCTGAAGTACTCGGCCCGCGAACATGGATTTATCGCGCTGCAGGGCTTGTTCCTGTTTTCCAGCAATTACCTGATCTTTTACTGGGCGACAGAATTGTTGACGTCGGGGATCGTCGCCTTGATGTTTTCTACCGTGATACTGATGAACATCGCTAATGGCGCAATTTTCATGCGTCTCAGAGTAAGCCTTCGCGTTATTATTGGCGCCGCTTGCGGAATTTTCGGGATGCCGTGGTCAAACTTTTTGATACACCCCAGTTAAGCGGCATGCTTCGTTTCGAGTAGTCGTTTTTCATAATCATTCGGGCTGACATAATTCAGCGTCGAATGTAATCGATATGGGTTATACCAGCTGGATATGTACTGCAGAATATCCTGCTGTGCTTCATATCGAGTCTGATAATTTCGCCATTGCACCCGCTCCTGCTTCAGACTGCCAAAGAAGCTCTCGACCACCGCATTATCCCAACAGTCACCTTTACGGCTCATGCTGCCCTGGAACCCGTTGATTCTGAGTAATTTTCGGAATGCCTTGCTGGCATACTGAGACCCACGATCCGAGTGATGGATTAAACCTGCCTTGGGTCGGCGCTGCCAGGCGGCCATCTTCAAGGCATCACAGACCAACTGCGATTTCATCCGAGGGCTCATGCTCCAGCCCACAACCTTTCTCAAACACAGATCTATCACGACAGCCAGGTAAAGCCAGCCCTCCTGGGTCCATACATAAGTCACATCCGCTGCGTAGACCTGATCAGGCTGGGGCACATCAAATTGCCGCTGAAGCAGATTGTCGTACACCGGTTGTTTGTGATTGCTGTTAACTCTGGCCTCCCGCATCAAATTCCGCGCCTTATTCCGGCTCACCGGATAACCCAGACAGTTCAGGGCCCGTTTCATACGTCGGCTGCCGTAGGTATGATCACTCGCATCATCAACCCGCTGAACCCACTCCAGCATTTCCTCATGCTCGGGATCAGGCGGTCTTGTGTCCATCTGGCGCCGGTAGTGGTAATAACATGACCGGTCCACACCCAGCACCTGACACATCAGGCGAACGGGAAAGGTATTCTTGTGTTGGGTGATAAACGAGTATTTCATTTCGTTTCTGCTGCAAAGAATACCGTCGCCTTTTTTAAGATTTCTTTCTCCATCTTCAGGCGTTTGATTTCAGCTTTAAGTCGACGGTTCTCTTCCTGATCCGGTGTCAGCTTGACGTGGTCTTCTGGTCGGAAGTAAGCGGCGTCGAAAACAATGCCGCCACCTGGCGCGGCTTATGGATGTGCCTGATCGCCACCTATTTCGCCTCGATCGGCAATATTATTTCGGCGCGTAACCAGAAAAACGCGATCCCGGTGGTGCAAACCAACGCCTTCGGCATGGCCTACGGGGCACTGATCATGGCCGTTTTTGCGCTGTTCAGTCAGGTACCTTTTAACTATGATTCGGCTATCGCTTACAGCTTGTCGCTAATATATCTTGCGGTTTTCGGATCGATCCTCGCCTTTGGTTCCTACCTGACGCTGATCGGGCGTATCGGCGCCGATAAGGCGGCCTACGCCGCAGTCCTGTTTCCGGTAATAGCGCTCGGTATTTCGACGCTGTTTGAAGACTACCAGTGGACGCTGCGTGCCGATTCTGTTGAAAAACTCTCGATTATGACTCGGCCATGAGATAATCGAGTTCGGTATCCACTTCATTAGGAAGTCTCCCATGATGGGACAACTACCGGCGCAGCAGAACGCATTGTTTTACGAGTTTTGCCTGGAAAAGCACATTCCAGACGAGCATCTTCTCCGCCAGATAGATCAGTTTCTCGACTTTGATCAAACCCGTGTCCACCTTGACCCCTTTTATAGCCATACCGGCAGGCCGTCGATTGATCCTGAGCTCATGATTCGGATGTTATTGGTCGGCTATTGTTACGGCATCCGGTCAGAGCGACGGTTATGTGACGAGATCCGATACAACCTGGCCTACCGTTGGTTCTGTCGTTTGGGTTTGGAAGATAAAGTACCGGATCATTCAACATTTTCCAAGAGCCGGCATGGCCGCTTCCGGGATGCTGACCTGCTGAGACTGGTCTTTGATACGGTGGTGCAGCGCTGTAACGATGAAGGGCTCATCAAAGGCGAAGGCTTCGCCACCGATGCCAGCTATATCAAAGCCGATGCTTCCCGGCAGCGTATGGCCGATGGTCCGGTTGACTGGCAACCATCACCCACACAGTCACGGGCGGTAAGAGAATATCTGGATGCGCTAGACAACGATCCTTCAGCAACAAGAACACAGAAGAAAGTGTCTACCACCGATCCGATGGCACAGTGGGCGGGCGACAAAGGACCAGGCCAGTTTTATTACAGCACCAATTACCTGATCGATATTGAACACAATGTCATCATGGATGTCGAGCCTACACCGGCTTATCGAATCGCTGAGGTCAGTAGCACTCGAACCATGATTGACCGGGTCGAAGAGAAACTGGCAATCAAACCTGAACGACTCATAGCCGATACCTCTTATGGCTCTGCGGAGATGCTGGATTGGGTGGTGGAGCAAAAACAGATAGAGCCGCATATTCCGGTTTGGGATAAGTCTCACGGTAAACCGGGCATGTTTGGTCGGGCTGCATTCACCTGGGATAACGAAGCCGATTGTTATTATTGCCCGGCGAACAAGCTACTGAGATGCAGAAATCGCCCATTCAAAAAACCGCGTTCACCCGTTACCAAAGCCAACACGATTATCTATCGCTCAAGTCAGCATGACTGTAAAACCTGCGAACTTAAATCCCGGTGCTGTCCGAT
>DS021199.1:689568-710411 GCA_001735895.1 Olavius algarvensis Gamma 3 endosymbiont
GAGTATATCGGATACCTTGCGGCCGAGCTCGGCGAACCATTCGTCTTCGGGCCCACCGGGATCGCCTTCGGCAAACACGATTGCATTGTCCTGGTCCATGGCGAGCAGGCTTTCGCCACGCCCGCCGGAGCCGAGCACCAGCATCGCATAGGAACAGGGCGGTGGACCCTGCATGTCCCTCTCGGCCAGCTTGCAAGCCCGGCGGGTAAGGGCGCAGAGTTCGCGGGAAATCACCGCCGCCACGTCTAGCGCGTCCACTTCCTCGACCACCAGGCTCTTGGCCGCCAATACGATACTGCCCCATACCGCCGCCATCTGGCCGATCGTGTCGGCCGCATCGATATCGTCCCCCAGTAAAACCGCATCGTCGGCGCGCTGGCGTAACAGATCGCGCGCCGACAATGCGCCTACGATTTCACCGTCGCTGTCATGCACCCCGAGGTGACGGATATGTATCCGCCGCATGCGTGCGATGGCACGGTAAACAAAAGCGTCGGCGGACAGGCTTTCGATTGGAAATACGGCTATCTTGCTTACCGGCTGCTTGAAAGCGCCATCGCCTTTGCGGCGGAACTGTCGCAGCAGGTCGCGCTCGGTGATGATGCCCGTCGGACCTTCCGGATCGACGGGATTAACGTAAAGCGAACTGACTTCGCTGTCTATCATTAAACTCAGGGCGTCGCGCAGCTTGACGTCGGCGTCGACCATTAACGGGGGGCTGCTCATCAAATCACGTAAACGGTGTCGATAGGGAAAGCTGTCGATACGCTCTAGTACGGCGCGCGATTTTCTGGCCTGATGCACGTCCTCCCAACCGATTTGCACTTCGCGCATACTGGATTCGCGAAATCGTTCGCAGGCGCGTTCGAGTTCGGCCAGGGTACGAATTCCGGCTTCGCGCAGGCGTGGAATCAGCGCCACGAAAATGGCGGCGGTGGCAATCGCATCGCCGCGCGCGCTGTGGCGGCCCTGAATTTTTACATTGGACCAGCTGGCGATGGTATCGAGCGAAAAGTCGGGCAGATTAGGCGCCAACAGATTCACCATAAAACGCACATCGAGACAGCGTGGCGGAGTCCAGCCCATGCCGGCCAGTTCGCGTTCGCGTTTCAACATCGCCAGATCGAAACCGCTGGCACAACCGATCAGTACCGAATCCCGGCGCCAGGCGTCGAAGCGCTTGACGACTTTGCGAAAATCGCGGGCCTTGGCGACGTCGGTATCGCTAATGCCGTGAATGACTTGATTCGCGGCGGGTATCGGCACCCCCGGATTGATCAATTCCTGAAAACTTTGAGACTCATCGACGGCGCCGTCCACGATGCGCACCGCGCCGAGTTGAATCATGCGCGCCTGGCTGGTGTCGAGTCCGGTGGTTTCGCTGTCAAACGCAACCGCGTCCAGCGATAGCAGCGGCACCGATGCCGGGTTGTATTGCACCGCCATGGGCTAGCCCGTCAATTGCGCCGGCGTGGCGTTCGGGTGGTTAACAAATTTGGCTTGCGACATGGGCGATAAAAATTTCACTCGTAGTTGAATTTCGATGAGTTATATCAAGCACCGGCGACAGTTGGCGTTAAGTATGGTTAACGCCCTCCGGATACGTCGATGAAACCGCCGGTGGTGTAGGCCGAGGCGTCGGAAAGCAGCCACAGAATGGCTTCAGCCACTTCGACCGGCAAACCGCCGCGTTGCATTGGCACCCCGGATTTGAGGCGCTCGACGCGCCCGGCTTCGCCGCCGGCCGCGTGAATATCGGTATAAATCAATCCGGGTTTAACCGCGTTGACGCGAATACCCTGATCGCCGACCTCCTTGGCCAAGCCGATCGTCATCGCGTCGACCGCCCCTTTGGCCGCGGCATAGTCGACGTATTCATGCGCAGCACCGATATCCGCCGCGCGCGACGAAACGTTGACGATGGCGCCACCTTCGCCACCGGTTTTGGTCGACATGCGCTTAACCGCTTCCCGCGCGCACAGAAAACTGCCGATAACGTTGATATCGAGAACACGCCGCCAGCGTTGCGGCGTCATATCGACGAGATCGCTTTGCTGTTCGAGAATGCCGGCATTGTTGACCAGGCCGTCGAGACGGCCGAACTCGCGGTCGATAGCCCGGTACATCGCGTCCACCTCGGACTCCTGTCCGACGTCGGCCTGGTACAATATCGCCTGGTGACCCCCGGCAATGAGAGAGTCGAGTAGCTCATTGGCGGCGTCGTCGCTATGCAGATAGTTGAGGCAGAGCGAGTAGCCTCGAGCCGCCGCCAGGCGGGCCGTTTCGGCGCCGATACCGCGGCTAGCCCCGGTGATGAGTAGTACTTTGGACATAATCCTGGTTTCCTCGTGACGCGGGCTCTGGTCTGCGCCGGATTACTCGTGAAACAATTCCAGCGCTTCGGGTGCGTGATCTTTTTTGTGGTAAGCCTGCAACCCCAAAACGCCTTTGGTATCTTGCCGAATTTCGATGAAAATCTGCGCCGGGGAAACTTTCAACGCCTCGACCAACGCGATCGCTTCGGCTTGCTGATTGTAAACGATCATCGCCCTCGGATCGGCATCGAGCCGGGCCTGCAAGCCTTCCCTGCTACCACAGATTTCACAATCCTCTGCGTTTGGCAACAGAATCGCGGTCATGGGTTTGTCTTCGTAATCGAGCGCGCGCGTAATGATTTTGTTGCTACAGGTGCGTTTGATTGTCAGCATAATCAGCCTGCATATTGTATCAAGGGAGCGAAACTCAGGGATGCGCTGTTTCGGCGCACCGCGAGCATTTCGTTCAGGTACAAACTGTACTCGACGATTTTGTGGAAATATCTTCTTAAGCTTCTGGTTCTGATGGTATTTTCCATAAGTTTGTACCGCCTGCGTGCAATATGCAGGCTAAGTTTTCAGTTTTTCGCGCAGCATGGCATTAACCTGTCCGGGATTGGCCTTGCCCTGCGATTGTTTCATAACCTGCCCTACGAAAAACCCCAGCACCTTGTCCTTGCCGGCGCGGAATTGCTCCACTTGGTCAGCATTAGCGGCGATGACTTCATCGATTAACGATTCGATCGCGCCGCTGTCGGTGATCTGTTTCAACCCGCGGCGCTCGATAATCGCGTCGGCATCGCCCTCACCCTGCCACATGGATTCGAAGACTTCTTTTGCCATCTTGCCGGAAATCGTGTTGTCGGTAATGCGCGAGATCAATTGCGCCAGCATTTCAGGCGAGATCGGCGACTCGGAAGTTTCAAGGCTCGCCTTGTTCAAGGCACCGGTTAAATCGCCGAGAATCCAGTTGGCGAGTTGCGCGCTTTGCCCGGGCGCCGAGACCAGTGCGGTCTCGAAAAAAGCCGCGGTTTCGCGGTTGGCGGTCAACAGCTCGGCGTTGTAGTCGGAAAGTTCGAGTTGGTCGATATAGCGCTGTTTTTTCTGTTCCGGCAGTTCCGGCAGGGCGGCGCGAATAGCCGCAATATCTTCATCGGTAATCGCCACCGGTAACAGGTCGGGATCGGGGAAATAGCGGTAGTCGTTGGCTTCTTCCTTGCTGCGCATCGAGCGGGTCTCGTCGCGCTCGGAGTCATACAGGCGGGTTTCCTGGACGACCTCTTCGCGATTCTCGATCAGGTTGATCTGGCGGTCGATTTCGAAGTTGATTGCGCGCTCGAGGAAGCGGAAGGAATTGATATTTTTGATCTCGGCGCGGGTGCCGAGTTCTTCCTGACCTTTGGGGCGCACCGAGACATTGGCGTCGCAGCGGAAGGACCCTTCTTGCATGTTGCCGTCGCAGATTTCGAGATAGCGCACTAGCGAGTGTATTTTGCGCGCGTAAGCCACGGCTTCTTTAGCCGAACGCATGTCGGGCTCGGAAACTATTTCGAGCAGCGGAGTACCGGCTCGATTGAGGTCGATAGCGCTTTGTTCGGGAAACTTGTCGTGAATCGATTTGCCGGCGTCTTCCTCGAGGTGCGCCCGCGTAATGCCGATCTCCCGGCGCTCTCCCTCGGCCGGGCTGATGAAGATACGACCCTTGCCGACGATGGGTAATTCATACTGCGAAATCTGATAACCCTTGGGTAAGTCGGGGTAGAAATAATTCTTGCGCGCAAACACCGAGTGATGATCGATTTCGGCATCGATAGCGACCCCGAAGCGGATCGCCATGGTCACGGCTTCACGGTTCAGTACCGGCAATACCCCCGGCATGCCGAGATCGACCGCGCAGGCCTGGGTGTTGGGCTCTGCTCCGAATGCGGTTGCCGCACCCGAAAATATTTTACTCCTGGTGGCCAGTTGCGCATGAATTTCTAGCCCGATCACGCTTTCCCATTCGCTCATCGGAAAGCCTCCGGGATTTGTTGGTGCCAGTCGCTAACCTGTTGATAGCAATGCGCCGCATTGAGCAGCCCGGATTCGTTGAAATAGTTGCCGATCAACTGCATGCCGACCGGCAAGCCGTCGCAGAAGCCCACCGGCAGCGACATCCCCGGCAACCCGGCCAGGTTTAGCGAAATGGTGTAAATATCTTGCAGGTACATACTGACGGGGTCATCGGTTTTGGCGCCGATCTTGAACGCGGTCTCGGGCGTGGTCGGTCCCAGGATCAGGTCGACGCTGTCGAAGGCCTGCTGAAAATCCTGCTTGATCAAGCGTCGCAGTTGCTGCGCCTTGAGATAATAGGCGTCGTAATACCCTTTCGACAGCGCGTAGCTGCCAATCATGATGCGGCGTTTCACCTCTGCGCCGAAACCTTCTCCGCGCGAGCGCTTGTACAAATCTTCGAGGTCGGTCGGATTGTCACAGCGATGACCAAAGCGCACGCCGTCGAAGCGTGACAGGTTGGATGAGCACTCCGCCATCGCGACCACGTAATAAGTGGGAATCGACAAACCGGTGTTGGGTAGTGAAATATCCACGATCACAGCGCCCAGCTTCTGCAGCTCCTCGATCGCGTTCTCAATTACGGCGCCGATCCCCGCGTCCAGGCCGTCGGCGAAATATTCTTGCGGCAAGCCGATTTTCAAACCCTCGATTCCCTGTCCGAGCGCGGCGCCGTAATCCGGTACCGCCTGTTCCGCGGAGGTCGAATCGCGCGGGTCGAAACCCGACATGGTTTGCAGCAGCAGCGCGCAATCCTCGGCGCTGCGGGCGAAGGGTCCGCCCTGATCGAGGCTGGAACCGAAGGCGATCATGCCGTAGCGCGAGACCCGCCCATAGGTAGGCTTGATGCCGGTGATGCCGCACAGCGCCGCCGGTTGCCGGATCGAGCCGCCGGTATCGGTGCCGCTTGCACCCAGGGCCAGTCCGGCGGCGACCGCGGCGGCGGAGCCGCCCGATGAGCCGCCCGGCACATACTCGGTGTTCCATGGATTTGCGACGCAGCCGTAGTAGGAGTTTTCGTTGGACGATCCCATCGCAAACTCGTCCATGTTGGTTTTACCGAGCATCACCGCGCCGTCGCGTTTGAAATTTTCAATGACGGTGGCGTCATAAGGCGCGATGAAGTTGTCCAGGATGCGAGAGGCGCAGGAAGTTTTCACGCCATCGGTGCAAAACAGATCCTTATGCGCCAGCGGCACGCCGGTCAATGCCGCAGACTCGCCGCGCGCGAGCGCCGCATCCGCCTGGCGCGCCTGTGCTAGCGCGATCTCGTCGGTAACGCTGATAAAACAGTTGAGTGCGGGATTGTGCAGCGCAATGCGCGCCAGGTAGTCCTGCGTGATCTCGACGCTGGAAAACTTCCCCGCTTTGAGCCCGCGGCGAATTTCGGCGACCCCGTTTGCCATTATTCGATCACCTTCGGCACCCGGTAAAAGCCCTGTTCGACGTCCGGCGCGATACCCTGGAACTTGTCGCGCTGATCGCTCTCGGTGACTTCGTCGGCACGCAGGCGCTGGGTCGCGTCGAGCGGATTGGCGAGCGGCGTCACGCCCTGGCTGTCGACCTGGTTCATTTGGTCGACGAGGTCTAAAATACTCGATAGGTCCGCGGCATACTTGTCGACGTCGGCCTCATCGATATGCAGTCGCGCGAGGTGAGCGATGTTGCGTACGTCGTCGGTTTTCAGGCTCATTTCGGCAAATATTTTAAGCGCATTGGAAAAGCCAGCAAACTTACCACAATTTCACCGCTTGTATAAGCAAAAGACTGATTTTTAAGGTATTTCACCTTGTGAAATTTACTTGCCATTGCTAGAGTACGCTCGATCTGTGCTATAAGTAGCGTGGCCCCTGCGAATTCTTTGCGCAGGTCCTTCAAAAAACACATTACGGGTTAAAAAACACAGCATGTTTGGAGCCATTCGCGGCCTGTTATCAAACGATTTGTCGATCGATCTGGGTACAGCCAATACGCTTATATATTCCCGAGGTCAGGGGATAGTCCTGAATGAACCATCGGTTGTCGCGATTCGCCAGGATCGCGGACCCGGAGGGCCGAAATCGATCGAAGCGGTCGGCACTGACGCCAAAAAAATGCTGGGTCGGACGCCGGAAAACATTACCGCCAAGCGGCCGATGAAAGACGGCGTTATCGCCGATTTCACCTATACCGAAAAAATGCTGCAACATTTCATCCGCAAGGTACATGAAAACCAGTTCATGCGCCCCAGCCCGCGCGTGCTGATTTGCGTTCCCTGCGGCGCCACCCAGGTCGAGCGGCGCGCGATTCGTGAATCGGCACTCGGCGCCGGCGCCCGCAAGGTATACCTCATCGAAGAGCCGATGGCGGCGGCTATTGGCGCCGGCATGCCGGTGGACGAGGCGCAGGGTTCGATGGTTTTGGATATCGGCGGCGGAACTTCCGAAGTGGCGGTCATGTCGCTCAACGGTATCGTCTACTCGGCGTCGGTCAGAATTGGCGGCGATCGCTTTGACGACTCCATCATCAACTATGTGCGCCGCAACTACGGCATTCTGATCGGCGAAGCCACCGCGGAGCGGATCAAGGTCGAAATCGCGGCCGCCTATCCGGGTAAAGATTTACTCGAGATGGAGGTCAAGGGCCGCAACCTGTCCGAGGGTGTGCCGCGTAGTTTTACTCTTAACAGCAATGAAATTCTCGAAGCCCTGCAGGATCCGCTATACGGCATTATCTCGGCGGTCAAGAATGCGCTCGAGCAAACGCCCCCGGAACTGGGTTCGGACATCGCCGAACGCGGAATCGTATTAACCGGCGGTGGCGCCCTGCTGCGCGACCTGGACCGGCTGATCATGGAAGAAACCGGGTTGCCGGTAATTATCGCAGAAGATCCGTTAACCTGCGTCGCGCGCGGCGGAGGGCGGGTGCTCGAAATGATCGACGAACATGGACTGGATTTTCTGGCGGTAGAGTAAGTTTCAGCAGCCACCGCCGAAATGAAAACTCTACTCCAGGCCCGTGGCGCATCTCTGCAGGCGCTGTTTTTCGTCGTGATTTGCATCGCGCTCATGATCGTGGATCATCGTTTCCACCATCTGGAAGTCGTGCGCGCCAATATATCGTTGGCGCTAACCCCGTTGAGATATCTGGTCAGCCTGCCGGCCACCGGCGGCAACTGGCTCAACGACTGGTATACCTCGCATACCGAATTACTCAACGAAAACGAAAAGCTCAGAGCCGAGGGCCGGATTCTGAACGCGCGCCTGCAAAAACTCGAAATCCTGTCCGAAGAAAACGCGCGTCTGCGTAGTCTGCTGGGTTCGGCGCGCAAGCTGTCCGACGACGTCATTGTGGCGGAGCTGATGTCGGTCGATCAGAATCCGTATCGCCAATTGATCGAAATCAACCGGGGCAGCAGCGATGGCGTCGAAATCGGACATGCCGTCATCGACGACTTCGGCATTATGGGCCAGGTTATCCACGTCAACGCCCAGTCGGCAACCACCATCCTGATATCCGATCCGGAACATGCGATTCCGGTGCAATTTGTGCGCAGCGGCACGCGCTCGGTCGCGTTTGGGAGGGGCTCTACCTCGCAGCTCGAACTGCGCTATCTGCCGGCTACAGCCGACATCAAGATCGATGACGAACTGGTGACCTCGGGATTGGGCGGTCGTTTCCCGGCGGATTACCCGGTCGCCCGGGTGACCGCTATCAAAGAAGACCTCGTGCGGGGTTTCGTCACGGTATTTGCCCAACCCAAGGCGCGTCTCGACTCCAGTCGCGAAGTGCTGGTCATCAAGCCCAGATAATAACCAATGTCGAAGTTACGTTATCTGGTAATTTATCTGAGCCTGGTTCTGGCATTGGTGCTGATGATTCTACCCCTGCCCGACTGGGTGCAGATTTACCGTCCGAACTGGGTGGCGCTGGTGCTGATTTACTGGAGTATGGCGTTGCCGAAACGGGTCGGTCTGTGGTTTGCTTTTTTTTCCGGGCTAATTCTCGACACTTCACAGGGTACGCTGCTCGGTCAGCATACGCTGGCGCTGGTCGTCATTATATTTATCAACATGAACTTTTATCAGCGTATTCGCGTGTTGGCGCTGGCCCAGCAAGCCATTTTCGTATTCGTACTGCTTTTGATTAATCAAGTTATCGCGGCCTGGGTCGAAGGTATGATGGGGCGTCCGACTCCGCTGTTGGCTTTTTTCGGCGCGCCTTTCATCGGCATGTTGATCTGGCCCTGGGTATTTGTGATGTTGCGAGATATCAGGCGTAAGGCGATATTGAAATGAATTCACCGGCGCAGCAACCGGATTATCGCTATATCGACGACGACGCGGGCCTGGCGCGGTTTTGTAGCGCGCTCGACGAGGCCTCCTACTGCGCCATCGATACCGAATTTGTTCGAGAAAGCACCTATTATCCCGAACTGGCATTGATTCAGATTGCCGGTGGCGACTTGTTGGGATGCGTCGATCCGCTGGCGATCACCGATTTCGCCCCACTGGCGGATCTCTTGGTCAGGCAAGACTTGATAAAAATATTTCATTCATCGTCCCAGGACCTGGAGATTCTGTACCAGAAGTTCGGCCAGGTGCCCGCACCGGTGTTCGATACCCAGCTTGCCGCTGCGGTGCTCGGATACAGTCACCAGATTTCTTACGCCGATCTGGTGTTGCAGATAACCGGGGTCCAGCTTGAGAAAAAATACACGCGCGCCAACTGGATTCGCCGACCGCTAAGCCAGGAAGAGCTCGATTATGCGATGGATGACGTGCGTTATTTGGTGGCGGTGTACCACGAGCTGGATTCCAGGCTCGAGTCCACCCGACGGCGCAGCTGGATCGAAAGGGATTTACAGGCGATGAGCAATGCCGACAACTATGAAGTCGATCAGGCGCGGTTGTGGCAACGGCTCAGGGGTGTACAAAAGCTGAAAGGCGAAAGACTGCAAATTGCGAGCGAATTGTGCCGTTGGCGGGAACAGTTGGCGCAACAGCAAAATCGGCCACGGCGCTGGATCGTCAAGGATGATGTCATTGTCGAACTCGCCCGGCATAAGCCGGCGAGCCTGGAGGCGTTGGCAAAAATACCGGAGCTGAGCGACAAGACTGTAAAACGCCACGGTGAAAAAATACTGAAAGTTATTGCCGAAGCATCGCGCGTCGATGCCGCGCAGTGGCCGCAGCACGACAGTATTAAAAATCTGAACTCGCGCCAGATGGCGCTGGGCGATTGCCTGATGGCTTTGTGCCGGATGATATCCGACAACAACAGTATCGCGCTGGCGACGCTGGCGACGCGCAAAGACATCGATAACCTGATTTTAAATCAGAAGAGCAGCCGCCTGGCCCAGGGTTGGCGTTTTGCCATGGCGGGTGAGCAATTACTCGAATTTATCCACGGCCAGTCCGCCATCAGCGTCGAGGATCAGGTTTTAAAACTGGATTCGAAGTAGGGTCGCTTCGAGGGGGACAGATCTTCAGATCTGTCCCCGGGAATCATTGTACTAGAATACTGGAAAATAAAATGTCGCTGACCTCTTCGCTGCCCGACAGGTCGGCGATCAGGTCTTTGACGCGAGCGGTGGCCTGTTGGCGAATTATCTCGCGTTTGCCCGGGGACTTGATATCTTTCGCATTCTGCTCGCTGAGCAACATGATCAGGCTGTGGCGAATCGCCGGCATGTGGGTTTTGATGGTGCTTTCGGCGTCCGCATCGCTGATCAGTACATCGGCGCTGAGTTGCAGAAACGTAAGGCGTTTGGTGCCGCTCAGGTTAAGCACCATCGGATCGCCAAGCGAGATATAGGCAGAGGATTTCGACACCACCTCCTCTGCTTCGTCGGCGGCATGGAGCTGGGTAAAGCCCAGTGCCCAGATCATCGAACATAGTATTAGTTTTTGCATGGTTTTTCCTGAGACCTCTTGTAATATAGTTTTATCAATCATTTTATTTCCGGAATTATCCTCATGACGCCTGAACAAATTCAGCAATTAATCGCCGTGCATATGCCCGATGCGGCAGTGGAAGTCAGCGGCGGTGAAGGTAAGTTTATCGCCAACGTCACCAGCGATGCATTCGAGGGCCTAACTCCGATCAAACGCCACAAGCTGGTATATGCCTGTGTTAACGATGAAATCACTTCGGGTGAGTTGCATGCTTTAACCATTGTCGCCAAGACGCCCTCCGAACTCGCTTAATCCGCAATAAACTGGCAATCACGTCCCGCATTCTTGGCCTTGTACAGGGCCTTGTCGGCACGCTCGTAAATGGACTCGACATCGTCGCCGCTGCGAGTCTCGGTAATTCCTGCCGACAGGGTCAAGCTTATCGGCGCTCCCTTGAAGTGAAAGCAACTGTCCTTGATGGCGCGGCGCATTTTTTCGACCATCGAGGCGGCGGCGCTAGCTTCGGTGCTGCAGAGCAACAGGACGAATTCTTCGCCGCCGATGCGAAATACGTAGTCGGACTGGCGCACGTAATTCTGCATCATCTGAGCCACGATCTTAAGCGCCTTATCGCCAGCGTTATGGCCGTAGGTATCGTTGATGCGTTTGAAATGGTCGATGTCGAGAATCGCGTAACTGAAATTTGTCTGGTAACGGCTCCAGCGTGACATTTCCTGCATGATACGCTCGTCGTAAGCCATGCGGCTGTAAACCCCGGTAAGGGCGTCGTACATCAACTTGGTGCGATTCTCCTTGAGCATGTCCTGCAACTCCTGGGTTTCCTGCTCCATTTGCGATAGCTGTTTCGTCAGCTTGATATTGCGCTCTTCGGTCGCTTCGTGGCGCAAGTTGAAGCGATCGACAAAATCGTCGACCCCGCCGCGAATTTCATCGATGTTTTTTGAGATTTCCGTCTTCAACTCGCGTAAATCGTTGTTCGAATGGAAGTTTTTCTGTATCAGGGACATGCCCTGTTGCACGAATTTGTGCAGCGACTGGGCATCTTCATGGTCGGACTGGTGATCCTGGTGACCCTCGGAGATCACCTGGGTAATTTCGCCGAGTTGTTCGGTGACATTGACTATGAACTCTTCAAGCTCGCGTTTTTCATGCTCCATCGTCCGCAGTGAATCCGAAATCGAATTGACGATCTCACTCAGTGTCGCGGGCCACTGTTCCGCTTCGACGCCTTGGTGTACCCGCGTCTGGATATCCTGCGCGGCGCCGTTAGCGCCCTGCACGATCGCGAGTCGCTCGAGCAGGGTTGTCATGACTTCGTCGATCGACGAACTACCGCTAGCCGAACCCAGCTGCGCGTTGATCAGCTTGGCGAGCGCTTGCAATTCCTGTTCCCGAAACTTTTTAATGTCGCCGATTTGGGCGCGTATTTTCGCGCTGCTGGAGTCATCCAGGGCCAACATGTCGAGCAGGCGAAACAGAATTTTCGCGGTTTTGGAATCGCTGTCGAGATTGTCGAAATTTTCATTGATCAGGGTAGAAAGCTTCTGGATATAGACGCTGATCGAAATACGATCATGGCCGTTGGCCACCGAGATTAGCAATTCCGAGCAGATTTGTTTTAACTGGCCGCGTTGCGCGCTGTCGAAATGAATGTTTTGCAATAACTCCAGCATCAACAGGATGGGGTCGGAACGACGCGATTTGCCGTTCAGCGGCGACTGCTCGAGGGCCGCCACGATATCGGCCAGTTTTTTATCGCGCTTTTCGCGCGACAGATCCTGAATCAGACGCAAATGCCGGTCGAGTCGGTCGTCGAAGCCGCGGCCGGCAATACTCAGGCGGCCGATCGTGTTACGCAGCAACGCCTCGATTTGCTCCCACTCGAGTTCGCGCGCTTCAAGATCTTTGAGCGTGTCTTGATATTTCGACTTCCAGTCGGTATTTTCTTCCATCTTGTGTAACATCAACTTAATATCCCTCGTCCCCTGCCCTGGCGGGTAAAGGCTGTGTTATGAGTTATACCCTGTGAGTGCTGCATGATAGTTATCGGCTATGAGTCGAAAATCATAAGTGAAAACATTGGAAAATTTGACCTTAATTTGCGCCGCTGACCGGCTCTCCGATCCCGGTTCTTTGGGGTTTTCGCTGGAATCGGCCGGTGAGCGGATAGACGGTTTCGTGGTGCGGCGCGACGGCGAGTTTTTTGCTTACCGCAACAGCTGTCCGCATACCGGATCGCCGCTCGAATGGGTCGATCACCAGTTTCTCGATATGGAAGGCGCATTGATCCAGTGTGCGACCCACGATGCGCGTTTTTTGATCGATCCGGGGAATGTATTTTCGGCCCTTGTTCGGGCCAAAGTCTCGAACCCTTGCCGATCAGGATCCGGGACGACAATATTTACTTGCTGAGCCTGGCGTAAAGATCGTATTCGTCGGCGGCGGTAATCTCGACCCTGTAAAAATCGCCCACCGACAGGCGTTGATCGCCGTCGATATGCACTAGACCGTCGATTTCCGGCGCATCGGCATAAGAACGCGCCACGAAACCCTGTTCGGTGGCTGATTCCACCAATACGGTCAACTCTTGGCCGATGCGCGCGCTTAGCTTGCGCGCGCTTATGACTTGCTGGCGTTGCATGAACCGATGATAACGCTCCTGTTTAACGGCGGCGGGCACCGGGTCGGGCAAGGCGTTGGCGGCTGCTCCCTCGACCGCTGAATAGGTAAAGCATCCGACGCGATCCAGCTGGGCACAGTCGAGAAAATCGAGTAACTCTTCGAAGTCCGTCTCGGTTTCACCGGGGAATCCCACGATAAATGTGCTGCGAATAACCAATTCAGGGCAGATTTCACGCCATTTGGTGATGCGCTCCAACACGCGGTCGCGGCTGCCGGGGCGCCGCATCGCCTTAAGAATTGTTTTGCTGGCGTGCTGAAACGGAATATCGAGGTAGGGTAGGATTGCCCCGTCCGCCATCAGTGGAATCACGTCGCCCACGTGCGGATAGGGATAAACATAGTGCAGCCGTATCCACAGCCCGAATTGACCGAGTGCGCGCGCCAGGTCGAAAAATCGGGTTTGCAGCGGTTGCCCCTGCCAAAAACGCGTGGCGTATCTGCAATCGACACCGTATGCGCTGGTATCCTGTGAAATTACCAGAATCTCTCGAATTCCGGCGGCGGCCAGCACTTGCGCCTCGTCCAGCACCTGATCGATCGGCCGGCTGGTCAAGTCACCGCGAAGTGATGGAATTATGCAAAAACTGCAGCGGTGATTACAGCCCTCGGATATTTTGAGATAGGCATAGTGCCGTGGCGTCAGGCGCACACCCTGTTTCGGCACCAGCTCCAGAAACGGGTCGTGCGGTGCGGGCAGATGCTGGTGCACAGCCTGCATCACCTGGTCACGCGCCTGCGGGCCGGTTACCGCCAGCAAGGATGGAAAGCGAGATTCGATCATCTGCGCGCGGCTGCCGAGACAGCCGGTGACGATTACCCGTCCGTTTTGCTGCAGCGCCTCATCGATGGTCTGCAGCGATTCATCGACCGCGGACTCGATAAAACCGCAGGTATTGATGATCACCATATCGGCGTTGTCGTAATCGGGGACGATGGCGTAACCCTCGGCGCGCAGCCGTGTGATCACCTGTTCCGAATCGACCGTCGCCTTGGGGCAGCCGAGACTGACAAATCCTATCCTGGGAGTCGTCGGGCTCAATGCCGCAGTACTCCGGGTAAAAAGAACTCGCTAACCAGTAGTGACTTAGCCCCGATCCTGAACAATGAGCGGCGGCCCCAGATACATTCGCAATCGTGCCGGCTGCCGGACAAGGCGATATCGAACAAAGGGTCTTTGGGCAAAATTCTGGCGATTTGTTGATGATCGCGGATCAAATCGGGATGGGCGAACAGGTAGCCCCCCAGCGGCTTGTCACCCAGGTATTTCAGGTGTCGATGCCTGCCCCGCAAGGTTTGCAACGGGATGATGGAGCGCGCATATACCAATACCTGCGCTCCGCATAACAGCTGCACCTGGCGCAATAAAACCTTTTGGCGCGGCGGAATATTCAGTAACAATGCCTCCTCGATACGGGGTTTGATCCACTGCTGGCCCACCAGGCGTACCGAAAAATCCGGACCACAACGATTCACCAGGCGCCGCGTCAGCGAGCCCTGGTCACGCAACCAGGACATAATCGATGGATCCGTTTTTCGGGCGGTAACTGAATCCGGTCGGAACCAGAAAGAGGCTTGCGGATGTTTCAACGGGTTGGTACGAGCAAAAAGACGCAGCATTATCGTTGAATTCGTGATGCAGCGCAAAACAACAGCTATATCTATACTAGATGAAGTATTGGATCCATGATTAAATCTTGTTTATCAGCAGAATACGGTAAGCTTATGAAATCTCTAAAAATGCCGCTAGCGTTGTTTCTTTGCGCGACGCTGTCGCTGACGGCGCGCGCCGAAATGCTGGACCAGGGGTTGAACTCGATCATGGGGATCATCGACAAGGCGATCGCCGAACTTAACCAACAGACGCCGGCCGACGGTGGCGAAATCGATCAGACCGCGCTCGCAAATGCCACCGGCGCCATCGTCAGTCTGTCCCGCACCCTCGGCACCCTCAGTTATTCGCGGCTGCAGTGCGGAGAGGCCAGCGTGCTCGCCGAATTTACCCAACGGGTGCAGCTGATGCCCGATGAAAGCCGCGATTCGATGCGTGACGCTTTTCAGGAAGGTTTCGACAAGAGCAAGGCAGATACGCCGTTGCTGTCGCAGGACGAATGCGAGCGGCTGACACGCTCGCGTATTCGCAATGATACCGGGATCGAGGCGAATGTTGTCGAAGATGCAATCAAATCCGATAAGGAACCGGCGCCGGTGACGGAGGCAGTGGAAGAGTTGCCGCCCGAAGACCCGAAACTTCGCTATTTGCGTATCGCCGAACTCAGCGGTCAATTGGCTTTCCGGCGCAAGTTTTGCCAGGACGAAACGATTTTCAACCGCGATTACAATGAATACCTCGAGTCGATCCCGGAAGCATACCGGGACGAGGCTAAAACCGCATACTGGAAAGGCTACAAACACGGTAAACGCCTGAACCGGAATTTCACCCGCGATCGTTGCTAGTCCCGATTAAGGCTTAGTCGTCGCGATAACTGCGAATCAGCAAATATAGCCCCGGTATAAACAACACGGCGCTGACCAGCGGCACTATCAATTGACCCCTGCCCACCATGATCGGTGCGATCCCGTCGAGGGCGATGATAATACTCGCGCTGATGACGAAACTGCCGCCGATAATCGCGCGTATACTGCGCTGGTTGGCGCGTCTGATTTCGCGTTTCAACTCATTGATCTGGCGCGATTCTAAGGTCAGGCGTAAATCGTCGTTGGCAATGCGATCGAGCGCCTTGAATGCCAGCTGCGGCAAGTCCGGCAAGTGTTCGGCGATATACGGCAGGTTCTTTTTCATGCCCTTGACCAGCGCGCGCACCCCGAGCTGTTCGGATAACCAGCCTTCGATAAATGGTTTGGCGGTATCCCATAGATCCAGTTGGGGATATAGCTGGCGCCCGATACCTTCGATATGCAGGAAAGTCTTTTCCAGCAACAACAACTGCGGTTGGATCTCCATATTGAAATGGCGCGCGGTTTGAAACAAGCGCAGTAGCAACTGGCCGAAGGAAATTTCGGACAGGGGACGCTGAAACATCGGTTCGCAGACACTGCGAATCGAGGCTTCGAATTCATCGATGCGAGTATCGCGGTCGACCCAGCCCGAGTCGACATGCAGTTCGGCCACGCGCCGATAATCCCGATTGAAAAAGGCGGCGAAATTTTCCGCCAGATAACGCTGATCGCCGCTGGACAGAGACCCCATGATGCCGAAGTCCACGGCGATATATTTCGGGTCGTCGGGCGTTTCGCCGGCGACGAAAATATTACCCGGATGCATGTCGGCGTGAAAATAGTTGTGGCGGAATACCTGGGTGAAAAAAATTTCTACGCCCTTGCGGGAAAGTATTTCAAAATTGATTTCATGCGCCTGCAACTGCTTGATATCGGTAACCGGGATGCCGTTGATGCGTTCCATCACCATCACCCGCGGCCGACAATAATCCCAGTGCACGAACGGCACGTAGAGATCCGGCGAATCTTCGAAGTTACGCCGCAGTTCGCTGGCGTTAGCAGCCTCTCGCACCAGGTCGAGCTCGTTCATGATAGTGGTCTCGAATTCGCGCACGATCTGCAGCGGTTTGACGCGCCTGGCTTCGTCCCAGTAGCGATCGGCCATCTTCGCCAATAATTCAAGTACCTCGATGTCGCGGCGAATCGCCTGCTCGATGCCGGGGCGAACAATCTTGACCACGACGTCCTGGCCATCCGGCAATATTGCCGCATAAACTTGTGCGATCGAAGCCGAGGCGATTTCATTTTCGTCGAAGCGCTTGAACGCTTGCTCCAGCGGCATCCCCAGTTGTTGTTCGACGATATCGCGCGCCTGCGGCCACGGAAAGGGCGGTACTCGATCGAGCAATTTTTCGAGTTCATCGGCGATTTCGTCGCCAAACAGATCGCGTCGCGTCGCCAGCATTTGACCGAATTTGATGAAAATAGGCCCCAGCGATTCGATGCACAGCCGCAAGCGCTCGGCCTGACTCAAGTCATTGTCGCGAAACCAGTTGAACGGATTGATCAGCCCCAGCAGGTAAAGCGGGCGGAAAAAATGCATCGATAAAACGATTTCGTCGAGACCGAAACGCGCCAGCGTAAAATTAATTTGGATCAGGCGAATCAGGTTGCGCATTATCGGCTGTGCGCTTTCTCTATCAAGCGTTGTAACCTGGCTTCGCTGCGTGCGACGTCGTTTTTGAGCTCTGTCAGGCGGGATTGAAATGCCTGGAATTCGACCCGGGTCGGGCTGAGGCGCGCTTCTTCCCGTAGATATTCGCTACTGGTTTGCAGTAAGGAATCGGCGCTATGACCGATCCAGTCGGCGAATCGGCGCGCCCGTTGATTCACCTGAAACGCCAATATGTCTCCCGTATGCTGCGCCAACGCCTCTTCCCAGTCGATATCGAGGTTGGCGAAGATATGCTGCATATTTTGCGCGAGCGCCACGTTACCATGAAAACTGACAGCTTCCAGCATCGCGGTAGAAACCTTATCTTCGCGGGATGCCAGGTTTACCAGGGCCATCAAGCGGCCGCTAATGCGGGCATCGACTTCACCTACCGGCGGCGCGCCACTCAGCCGTATGCCCCAGTCGCCCGGATGGCAATAGAGTTGAAAATCGAGGTCGGTGATATCGATTGTAATGCATTGCCCCTGCATTGAGCGGCAACCGGCGAGCGCTACTTCGTCGTAGCCAAGTAAACGGTTAGCGCCGATTTCCGCCAGCGCGAGTAACGAACTCTGCATCGAATCGAACAGTGTGGCGCTGAGACTGTCGGCAGCTTGCACGGCTGATATCGGCCTAGTACTTGAAAGCGCGATGCAGGGCGACGATACCACCGCACAGATTGTGGACCTCGACCTCGTCGAAGCCTCCTTGTTGCAAAATGATCTGTTTGAGCGCCTCCTGGTCCGGATGCATCCGGATCGACTCCGCCAGGTATTGGTAGCTGGCGCGATCGTTGGCGATCAACTGGCCCATGCGCGGCAACAGTTTGAAAGAGTAAAAGTCGTAGAGATGCTCCAGCGGCTGGTATAAGGGCTTGGAAAACTCGAGCACGCACAAGCGGCCCCCGGGTTTTAAAACACGCTGCATCGAAGCCAGGGCTTTAGCCTTGTCGGTAACGTTGCGCAGGCCGAAGGCGATGGTGATGCAATCGAAATGGTTGTCGGCGAAAGGTAAAAACTCGGCGTTGCACTGGATTGTTTCGATACGGCCGAGCAGCGCGTTGTCGATGATCCGATCGCGCCCGCGGTGCAGCATATCGGCGTTGATATCGGCCAGCACCACCTGTCCCGAAGCACCCACCTTGCGTGCCTGCTTGAGCGCCAGATCGCCGGTGCCGCCGGCCAGATCGAGTACCCGGTGCCCGGGGCGCAGCCCGCATAGCTCTAGCGTAAAACGTTTCCACAGACGATGAATGCCCAGCGACATGATGTCGTTCATCAAATCGTAATTTTGCGCCACCGAAGTGAATACCTCGCCGACCCGATCTTGTTTTTCAGCGGCGGGGATCTCTTGGTAACCGAAGTCCGTGGAACTGTCTTTTTGCATGATTCGAACCATAGCAGATGCGGGCAGCGGCGCAAACCTGGATCGCTCGGGTCGCTTCGAGGGGGACAGACCTATAGGTCTGTCCCCGGGAGTTCAAGAATTCGCTTTACGCTTGTGTCCTGCCTCTTCCAAGCGCTGGAGGTAGTGTTGCCAGCGTTCGTTGTAGGTGACGCCCAACTCGTAAAGGTAATCCCAGCTGTAAATACCGGTATCGTGATTATCGTCGAAGGCGAGCTTGATCGCGTAGTGGCCGACCGGTTCGACGGTATCGATGTTGACGTCCTCCTTGCCGACTTGCAGCACTTCCTGTCCTGGGCCGTGCCCCTGGACCTCCGCCGACGGCGAGTAAACCCGCAGATACTCCACGGGCAGTTTGAAATTCGAGCCGTCGTCGAAGCTGAGCTCGAGGATGCGCGACAGCTGGTGCAGATTGATTTCGGTTGGTTTCATCAGAGAATGTATTGTGATAAATCTTCGTCGAGAGAAAGTTCGCCGAGATGCGCGTTAACATAGTCGGCGTCGATGGTAATGGTTTGATCCACCATGTCGGAGGCATCGAAGCTGACCGATTCCAACAGACGTTCCATCACGGTATGCAAACGGCGGGCGCCGATGTTTTCCTGCTTTTCGTTGACTTGCCAGGCAACTTCGGCAATACGCGCCAAGCCGTCGTCGGTATACGCCAGGCTGACACCTTCGGTCTCCATCAACGCAGTATACTGCTTGGTCAGGCTGGCGTTGGGTTCACGCAGGATACGCACGAAGTCGTCGACGGTCAGTGCCGCCAGTTCGACGCGAATCGGTAAGCGTCCCTGCAACTCCGGGATCAGGTCGCTGGGCTTGGCCACGTGGAATGCGCCCGAGGCGATAAACAGAATATGATCGGTCTTGATCATGCCGGCCTTGGTCGAAACCGTGCAGCCTTCGACCAACGGCAACAGATCCCGTTGCACCCCTTCGCGCGATACGTCGGCGCCGCTGGTTTCCTGGCGCTTGGCGACCTTGTCGATTTCATCGATAAAAACAATGCCGTTTTGCTCGGCGTTGTCGAGCGCCGCCATTTTTAGCTCGTCCTCGTTAATCAGTTTACCCGCCTCTTCGTCGGTGAGCATTCTTAGCGCATCCTCAACGCGCAGTTTGCGGGCCTTGGTCTTTGGGTTGCCGAGATTCTGGAACAACCCCTGTAGCTGATTGGTCATGTCTTCCATGCCCGGCGGCGCCATGATTTCAACCCCCATGCTCGGCAGCTGCAAATCGATTTCGATTTCCTTGTCGTTGAGCTTGCCTTCACGCAGCATCTTGCGAAATTTCTGGCGCGTATTGTCGCCGGCACTGTCGGCCTCGTCGGAAAAGTCGCTGGGGCGGGGCAGCAGCGCATCGAGCACTTTTTCCTCGGCCGCGTCTTCCGCGCGATGACGCACGCGACCGACCTCGGCTTCGCGCGTTTGCTTGACCGAAACGTCTACCAGATCGCGGATTATCGATTCGACGTCGCGGCCGACGTAACCGACCTCGGTGAACTTGGTCGCCTCGACCTTGATGAAAGGGGCGTTTGCGAGCCGCGCCAGGCGCCGCGCGATCTCGGTCTTGCCGACCCCGGTCGGACCCATCATCAGGATGTTCTTGGGTGTAATTTCGTTACGCAGGCTTTCGTCGACCTGTTGCCGGCGCCAGCGGTTGCGTAGCGCAATCGCCACGGCGCGCTTGGCATTGTCCTGGCCAATTATATGGTTGTCGAGTTCCTGTGAAATTTCGCGCGGTGTCATCGGCGACTGGGTAAGGTGTAAGCTGTCCATCTTCGTTACTGGTAGTCGATTTGTTCGAAGCTATGATGGAGATTGGTGAAAACGCAGATTTGACCCGCGATTTGCAAACCCTTCTCGACAATTTCGCGCGCGCTCATTTCAGTGGTATCGAGCATTGCGCGCGCCGCCGCCTGGGCATAAGCGCCGCCGGAGCCGATCGCCATCAGGCTATCCTCCGGCTCGATCACGTCGCCGTTGCCGGAAATAATCAGCGAGGCCTCTTCATTGGCGACACAAAGCAGCGCTTCGAGGCGGCGCAGCGCGCGGTCCGAGCGCCACTCCTTGGCGAGTTCCACTGCGGCCCGGATCATTTGTCCGTTATGTTTTTCGAGCTTGCCCTCGAATAGTTCGAATAACAGAAACGCATCGGCGGTGCCGCCGGCAAAACCGGCGATGACCCGGTCCTTAAAGAGACGCCGCACCTTACGCGCGTTAGCTTTCATGATGGTGTTACCCAGGCTCACCTGGCCGTCACCGCCGATAGCGACGCTGTTATTGCGTCGTACCGAAAGTATTGTAGTGCCCTCGAATTGTT
>DS021199.1:710461-733026 GCA_001735895.1 Olavius algarvensis Gamma 3 endosymbiont
TCGAGCTCGATTCGAGCATATGAGTGGCGAAGGAATGGCGCAGCACATGCGGCGACAGGTGCTGATCCAGCGCCTGGCGCCGAATCAAGGCCTTGAGCCGGTCCTGTACGTTGCGTCTGGAAATGCGTTTGCCCTGTTTGCTCAGAAACAGAGCCGTTTGATTCGTATCCCGACAGTAATCCCGGCGCATTTTAAGCCAGCGCCTCACCGCGGCCACCGCCTTGCTCCCAATGGGTAAATGTCGGGTCTTGTTACCCTTACCGGTGACGATCAAGTGTTGCTGCGACAGGTCAATATCGTCGAGGTCGATATTGACCAGTTCGGCTAGCCGCAAACCCGCGGAATAGACTAGTTCAAAAATCGCGACATCGCGCACTTGCAGGCCATCGCTATCGTCGGACAGTTGCAGCAGCCGATCGATGGTTTCCGCATCGCAGGTTTTTGGCAGCGGTTTATCGGTCTTGGGTGCGCGCACCTCGAGCGCGGGATTTTGCGCGACCCAGCCGCCGCGGATCAGGAACTGGTAAAAACTGCGGATCGAAGACAATTCCCGCTGAATGGTGCGGCTCTTACGGCCCTGGCGATGGCGTTGCGCCGCGTAGCCGCTGACCAGATTGTAGTTTACCGCTTCCCAGGAATCGATATTCCGCGCCGCCAGATAGCCCTGAAACAGGTCTAGATCGCGGCGGTAATTACTGCAGGTGTGCGGGGAATAGTATTTTTCGCTGCGTAGCATCTGGATGAAATGGTCCAGATATTCAGTCACCGCAGTCAGGCCGCCTGCAGCAGGTTCTTCAGACGATTGCTGACCAATTCACCTAACTGTTGCAGAAAGATAGTGCCCATGGACAGACCGAAGCGGTCGGGGCTGATGCTGCCCAGGCATAACAAGCCGAGGTCTCTGGTGTGATAGAGCGGAATCATGGCGCTGGAACCGATGCTGATGTCGGGTCCGAACAGCTCATGATTGACCTTTTCATCCTGGCGGCCACAAACCGGCTTACGTGCTTCGATCCAGGGTTTGACGCTGTTGACGATACCACTCTGGTGGTCGAGGTATAGTCCGTCGAGGATTTTGCTTTCGACGCTGATCTCCGGCAGGAATCGAAAACAGACAAAATCGGTATAGAAAAAAGTCTGCACCTGGTCCTGCACCATAGCGAGTACGTCATGCAGTTGGTCGGTGTTCATTAGCTCCAGCGCAAGCCGGTGAAAACGCTGGTTCAACTCCTCGTTTTCCCGCGCGATAGCCACCAGTTCTTCGATTTTTGACTTGAGGGCCTGGTTTTCTTCGCGCAGCAGCTTGAGCTGGCGTTCCACCAGCGAGACCGCCGCGCCAGTCTGGTGCGGAATCACGAGCGCCGAGAAAATCCCGGGATTTTTCATTAGTACATCCGGGTGGTCCCGCAGGTACTGGATGACCCGCGTTTCGTCGACCGGCTCGGATTGCCGTTGTTCGGCTGACACTTCACTCATATTCGATTTCGCCCTGATAAACCATTGCAGTTGCGCCCGTCATCATAACGGGGTTTGCCGCGCCTTGCCATTCCAGATTGAGCTCGCCGCCGGTCAAAAATGCGCTCGCCTGCGCCGCCAGCAAACCGAGTTCCACCCCTGCCACCATCGCCGCGCAAGCTCCGCTGCCGCAGGCGCGGGTTTCACCGACGCCGCGCTCGTAGACGCGCAATTTGAAGCTTTGCCGATCGAGAATTTGCATGAAGCCGATATTGGCGCGCTCGGGAAACATCGTATGCGACTCGAAGTAGGCCCCCATTGCCGCGAGCGCGACGGTATCGACGTCATCGACCTGGATAACCATATGCGGATTACCGACCGAGACCGCGCTGAAACGGACTTCGCTGCCCTGATAGTCGCTTTGGTAAAGGGTTTGACGGGTTTCCGCAAGTAACGGAATAGCGCTTGGCTCGAACTCGGGAATTCCCATGTCGACGCGATACCGAGTGTTGTCGAGCGCCTCGATTTTCAATAGGCCGGTACTGGTTTCAACCGGAATAACGTCGAGTTCGGTCAAACCCCGCTCGCGCACGAAACGCGCGAAGCAGCGCGCGCCGTTGCCGCACTGTGCAACCTCGCCGCCATCGGCGTTGAAGATACGATACTTGAAAGCGGCTGCGTCGCTCTCCGGCCGCTCTACAATCAACAATTGATCGAAGCCGATGCCGTCGAAACGGTCGGCCCAGCGGCGCACCAGCGCTGGTCGCGGTACGAATTCCTGGTTGATCGCATCGATTACCGCAAAGTCGTTGCCGAGGCCGTGCATTTTGGCGAACTGCAATTTCATGGCAGCAAGGTTTCTCCGCGGATCATATCGTCGAAACGTTCGCGCTCGCGCACGCAGTAATGGCGCTTGCCGTCGACCATGACTTCGGCTGCGCGGGCGCGGGTATTGTAGTTCGACGCCATGCCGAAGGCATAGGCGCCGGAGGATCGGATCGCGAGTAAATCGCCCGGATTAAGCTTCAAGTTGCGGTCCTCGCCGAGAAAATCGCTCGATTCGCAAATTGCGCCGACCACGTCGTACAGCATTTCGGGCGCGTCGCTGGCCTGCTCGACGGGAATGATATCCTGCCAGGCGCCGTAAAGTGACGGCCGGATCAAGTCGTTCATCGCCGCGTCGATAACCGCAAAGTTCTTACCGGATCCTTGTTTGAGATAGTTGACGCGGCTTAGCAGGATACCGGCGTTGCCGGCAATGGCGCGCCCCGGTTCGACTACGATGGTGCCGCCGAAATCGGCGAGGCGCTGATGCAGAGCGCTAGCCCATTCGGCCGGTAGCGGCGGTTCTTCGTCGCGGTAGCGGATGCCGAGGCCGCCGCCGAGATCGAGATGATGAATGTCGATACCCTGGGCACGCAGTTTTTCGATCAGCGCCAGCAGACGAGCGAGTGCGTCGATATAAGGCGACAGTTCGGTGAGTTGCGAGCCGATGTGACAATCCATGCCGATGATGTCGATATGTTCGAGACTGGCCGCTTTCAAGTAAACCGACTCGGCATCGGCAAAGGCAACGCCGAACTTGTTTTCCTTGAGTCCGGTGGATATATAGGGATGCGTTTTGGCATCCACATCCGGATTGACGCGAAAAGAAATGCGCGCGGTCTTGCCCATAGACCCGGCGATTTCATCGATGCGGTAAAGCTCCTGCTCGGATTCCACGTTAAAGCACAGGATATCGACCTCGAGCGCCGCCTCGATTTCGTTTGCCTGTTTGCCGACGCCTGAAAAAACAATGCTCGAAGCATCGCCGCCGGCTTGTAGTACGCGCTGCATTTCGCCGCCGGAAACGATATCGAAACCCGAACCGAGGCGCGCCAGCAGATTTAGCACGGCGAGGTTGGAATTGGCCTTGACCGCGTAACATACGAGGTGGTCGTGCCCGTCGAGTGCGTTATCGAAGGCATGCCAGTGGCGCTCCAAGGTGGCGCGCGAGTAGACGAACAGCGGTGTGCCGTATGCCGCAGCCAGCTCGGCGACGGCGACGTCCTCGCAATAGAGCGCGCCCTGTTTGTATTCGAAATGATCCACTTTATCCGTTCTCGTTCGTGGTCTTCTTCTCTTCTTCTTCTTCGGGCAGCACCAGCGGCCCCTTGTTGCCGCAGCCGGATAAAACCAGCAGCAGGCAGCCGCATAAAAGCCAGCAAGTCAGCTTGAACCGGTTCATGCCGCCGAAAACACGCGTTTGGCGCTGAGTGCCCAAATCCCGGCGCCGCATAACAGGCTGCCACCGGCATAACTATAGGCTTTTTGCGCGCGCGCCGAAGCCAAAAAGCGCCGAATCGAGGTCGCGAACAGGGCGTAACTGGTAGCACCGATCGTGGCTAACGCGACGAAGGTGGTTCCGAGAATCCAGAGCTGGGGCGCCGCCGGATGCGCCGCACTGACGAATTGCGGCAACAGCGCGATAAAAAACACGATGCCTTTGGGATTCAGTGCGGTGACGATAAAGGCATTGCCGAACAGCTTGCCCGGCGAGGATTCACGCTTGTCGCGGGCCTGCATCGGCAGCGCTTGGTCGGCGCCGCGCAGCAAGCGGTAGCCGAGATATATCAGATAGAGCCCACCGCCCCACTTGATGACGGTAAACCAGAAAGCGGATGCCGCCAGCAGCGTGCCGAGGCCGATTAGCGACAGTGTGATGGCGACCGAGTCACCGAGCGCCACCCCGGCGACCAATGGCAACGTGGCCTGGCGGCCGTGCGCGATGGAATAGCTCAACACCAGCAAAATAGTCGGGCCGGGGATGGCCAGCACGACCGCGCTGGTGACGGCGTAGGCAAGCCAGAGTTCAAGCGGCATGGGGTTTATTCGCGGTTAGTCAATGAACGCGTGAGCTTGTCATATTCATTGAGGCGAGACAATGGCTCGCGGCATAATTCATCGCGGGCTCGGTTAATATATGCCAGCAGCTCGGCATCGATATCGGCGGGTAACTCATCCTCGTCCAGCACCCGGCAGCGCCCGTCGGGGGTAATAAATACATCCACCGTCAGGTCGCGCCATTCGACGACCCGCGGCGATATCCGGGTGTTATCGGCGATATTGAAGTAGAGCGCGAGCGTATTCCGCCGCAGATCGACCCAGTGATAGACGTTATAGGACCGATCTTGCCAAAAGTAACCGAAACTGACGCTAGCCTTAGGCAGCAGGACATCCTCGAGCTGCATGTCTCGCGGCATACGGTAGATAACGACGACTTCACCCGGATTGTGGTTTAACAGTTCGCAGTCGAATTCCTTGCGCTCGCCTGCGAGCGTGGTCTTGATTTCGGTGATGCGTTGAATGTTCAATCGAACCTATTTTTCAAACCGGATCGGTTTGGCGCCTTCCCATAGGGTGGCGACGCCGATCTGGCGCAACTGCTCGAGGTCCGAGCTAATGGTGGCGAAATGATTGCCGGCGAGGGTGCCGGCCTTGGAGGCAAAATGAACGCTGCCGTAGGCGATCAGGATTTCGGTTTCGCTTTTACCCCTGGGATAGAGCAGGACCTGCCCGGGAGCGGGGTAGGCGGTGGCGTCTTCGAAACCGACCGCGAAATCCCGGTCGCCGAGCGGTATCCAGACAGCCTCGCCGCTCCAGCGGACGTGTACGATCTGGCTTGCGAACGGCATGGCGCGTTCAAACGCGGCACAGGTCGCGGGTGATTTTTCGGTTTCGAATTTGGCTTCGAAAGAGTGCTCGCCGATGATGATCTTCATGCCGGCAATCAAGACAGCAGCACCAGCAGCAGGCCGAGCCCGGCCGGCGCGGCCTGCACCCAAAGTATGCGACGGCTTACGGTGGCGGCGCCATAGACCCCGGCCACGATAACGCAGCAAAGAAAGAATATTTTCACATCGCCGGCATGGGCCGCTGGAATCATCCCCCACAGCAGCCCGGCGGCGAGGAATCCGTTGTACAGCCCCTGGTTTGCCGCGAGTACTCGTGTTGCGGCCGCCTGTTCCGCCGTTTGCCGAAAGATCTTCAGGCCGAGCGGTTTTTCCCACAGGAACATTTCCAGCGCCAGGAAACCAAGGTGCGCCAACGCCACCAGTACAACGACGAAATCCGCTAGCAGCTCTATCATGCGGGCTGCTTCGATTCGATGCCGGCGACCGTCAGCGCCAGCATCGGGCACAACACCAATCCCATGAGCGTGCCGATTTTACGGATTCTGCCCTTGCCCTCGGGTCCAGACTTTTGCGTAAATAATGCCCCGGTTTTATTCATAAGCGTTCAATGAGTCGCCGATCGGATAACACGAGACTTATCCTCTCACAGTTTAATCGGCATTGTCGCTTCGAATTTGTCGAGGTCGGTTAACCGGATAAGACGGCCATTTGCTCCTGCCCGTAACCGAGTTTATCGGCGCGGCCGAATCCAGATCCAGCTAGCGACCACGAGCGCGCCGAAACAGGTGTAGAGCAAAACGAATACCCAGTCGGGGGCGCGATAGTACAGCAAGCGCTCGATCCAGTGGGCGATGAAGGAACCGGTGTAGGCCGCTTCGCCGGCCATGGCCCGTAAATCCATCTCCCAGATCGTCAGCGGGCAGATCAGACCGAGCCAGGACTGCAGCACGACGACCGCGATGGCGAGTAGATGTGCAATTCTGAACCAGAAAAAGGTAACCCAGTTCCAGCCACGCCATTTGCCGATAAAAATCAGCATCAAACCCAACACCACGAAACACACAAACAGGGCGTGGGTAAATAGAATGGCATCGGCCGCGATCAAATAGAGTATTTTGTCGCCCAAGGCCCGGCCTATCGTTTATATCCCTGTTCTTGCATACAGCTATCGATTTCCCGGTAAACCTGTCTTTTTATCTGCTCGTAGTCATCCTTGGCCAGCATTTTTGACTGGTTGGTTGACGAAGCACCCAGTTTTTTGTCTCTTTCCTGTCGCGCCCGTTCCAACCCGCTCAATTTGATTTCGATACGGCAGGTTTTGCGCGCTTTTTCCAGCCCGGCTAGATCCGCGCTCCCGCCATCGAGCGGCGTCCAGTCGAGATTGTTCTGACAACCGCCAATCAGGGCCAGCGTCACAAAAAAGCGGGGAAACGAAAATGCGTTCATGATTATATAGTCAGCCAAACGAGTCGTTATTTTAACCGTTTTTCGCGCTTCCGAGCCTCATTTTGTCATGGCTGAATTTTTGCCGCCGAGGCAATAATATGATTTCGAATCCGAATCCTGCGCGGACCATAACGCGAGCCTTCCCAAATTCGTTATGAGCACGATCCGGTCATCGCTGTGCGGCATCGAATTCGGGTAACCACCGCCGAGCTTGGGCTCGAACTATGCCACGGGCATGTTCTTTGAACCCTGGTTTTACGGTTCCGCGCCTACTCGTCGCAGGCGCCGGGCACATGGTAAAACACCTTGGCGTCGGCGCAGGCGCTGCAGGCATTGGCGTAGGTTGCCGTTTCGATCGAGACGCAAGGCGCAGTGATACAGCGGACGCCGTTGTCGCGGGTTGCGCAGCGCGGCCGGTAATCCATAGTGCACACCTGTGGTCGCGGGTCGCTGCACCGCACCGCCTGTGTTGGCATCAGCCCGGTCTGTTTGGCTGCGCATGATGCCAGTAGCAACAGGCCCGGCAGCAGCCGGTATTTTGTGTTGGCGCCGGCCGCTCCCATCGATTATTGCTGATCCAGCCTGGCCGACATCAAGCGGTACTTTTCGCGGGCCTCGAATCCGGCTGCGGCATACAGCTTGCGCGCGCGCCGATTGTCGGCCGCGACCTCCAAATGAAGTGCGTTGATATCCATTTGCCTGGCTTGTTGTTTAACGGCTCGCAGTACCTCGCCGCCAATCCCCTGGCCGCGTAACTCGGGTACCAGGTAAAACTCGTCGACGAAGGCGTCGAATCCGTTGAACTCGATACTGAAACCGCGGCACAGTGCGATATAACCGGCTGGCGCGCCATCGGCATAAATGAGCCAGATGCCGCCCAGCGCGGGGTCGGCCAGCAGTCGGCGCAATGCCGCCGTGCGCTCGGCGGCGCTGCTTGGGATATTTTCGAAGGCGTGATAGGAGCGCACCAGCGGTTGCAGCAGATCTAGATCTGCGGGTTCGGCTAGCCGGAGTTTGGCAGGCACCGGTTTAGAGCTCGATACCGACATGATCGAGAACGGCGAGCATTAGCCGGTAACAGGCGACGGTTATCAGAATCGACAAACCCATGCTGAGGTAAAAATTCAAGCCTTGTTTGAGCATCAGCGGCAATGCGATAAACAGCGCCAGCGACGGCAGCACCAGCCAGAAAATACCGCCCGCGAGCGCCGCCACCTTGGCGGCATCCCGCGTATCGAAATACAGCCAGATCATTGCCAGTACCGATACCAACGGCACCGAGGCCAGCAGCGCGGCGACATACGAACTGCGTTTGGAAATTTCAGCTATCGCGACGATCAGCAATGCCGAGATCACGACCTTAACCACGTAATAAACCATTGGCTTACCTGTGCCTGGTTACTGTTCAGGAAGCTCCGATTTATTCAGAGCCTCATTAAATTGGGTGCGGTTGCCGCTACCAGCGGCGCGCAATCAAGCCTGGGCCAATTGCTGCTGCCATAGTCGTGCCAGGTCGGCTTCGTCATCCGGCTCTTGCGCAAAACAGGGCCCGGAGTCGGGGTCGATAACGAGCCAGGGTTGAGCGCTTTGTAGCCATATGTGAGCAACCGGCCGCAGCCAGCCGGTATCGTCCAGCGCTCCGGCTTTGATGCTTATCGACGCGTCGTCATCCGCGGATGCGTGATATATCCGGGTACCGCATTCCGGGCAAAAGGCGCAGCGCTTGAGCTGACCGTCGCCGCCGTGGGTATCCCAGATTTTCAGATACTCGGCGCCCTCGGTAAAGTCGACTGCGTCACGCTGCACGATCAGCGACATGCCGAAAGCGCTCGACGACTGTTTTTGACAATCGCTGCAGTGACAAACGTATAACATCTCCGGCGGAGCGGTTAGTTGGTAACGAACCGCGCCGCACTGGCAACCGCCGGTTTTCCCTATAGCCGAGTCCATATTGTCCCCTATGCCTATTGTTGAGTCAGTGCGTCGAGCAGTTGCGCGGTATCGCGTACCCGGCAAAACTCACCGTCCAGGCTGACCAGGTTAACCCGGTGAATTTGATCCGCGCAATAGTGCCTGCCATCGAAACCGCGGCGCTCGAAAGCTGCGCTGGCGTCGGCCACCAGAGTAACTTCGAAGCCGAGATCCGAAGCCATGCGGGTCGAGGCCGAAACACAATGATCGCTGGTGAGGCCGACGATCACCAGCGCGGTTATACCGTGATCCCGCAGGTACTGTTCCAGCCCGGTGCCGATGAACGCGCTGTTGACGCGCTTGGTAAATTCCTTTTCACCGGGCAGCGGCAGGACTTCATCTTTGTATGCGTTGCCGGGCAGTTCCGGCCGCAGCGTCGAATCGGGCTCGACCGAACAGTGGCGGATATGCACGATCGGCCAATGGCGCTCGCGCCAGACGGCGAGTAATCGTGCCATGTTGGCCTCCGCGTCTGGATTGTTGCGCTGACCGAGCGCGGCGTCGGCGAGGCCTTTTTGCACGTCGATTAGCATCAGCGCGGCGGCGTCGATCATGCAATAACCGCCTCCGACGTGAGCGCAGAGTCGAACGGTAATCGGGTGCCTATCTGAAGCGGCGGTCGATTCACGTCTCGAAACTCAGCGTATTTCCACGGGGATGTGTTTTAGCTTCCCGGAAAACTCCCGGATTTGCGCGCTGCTGTAGCGCGTATGCACGCGCCCGGGCGAGGCCGGATGAAACGCCAGGCCGACGCCGTCCCGGTAGGCGTTGCGCGGCCTGATCGGGCGCGCCGAAAAACCGCCGCCGCAGTTGGGGCAGACATTTTCCAGTCGCAGGTCCACGCATTCGCGGCAAAAGGTGCATTCGTAGGTACAGATGCAGGCTGCGGTGGAATCGGGCGGTAAATCCCGGTCGCAGAGTTCGCAGTTGGGGCGTAATTCCAGCATGTTCGGATGTCGCAAATGTTATGGCTTGTGTAGCCGACTATGCCTAAACTGCGCACGCTCTGCAAATCCTCGGCTTTAGCCGACTTGCGGCAGGCGTTGCGGGTCGAGTTCGAGAATTAAAGCGGCGTGATCGCTCAAGGCAGCGCGCCGCGCCGGCTGGCCGGCATCCTGCCCCCAGACGTGACGCAGTCGGACCAGTGCCGGCGTTAGCTGCGGGCAACTGAAGGCTTGATCGAGCCGGAACCCATTGTCGCGGTGCGAATACCAGGTGTATTCGCGGCGTTCGCCGTGTAAATGGCGAAAACCGTCCGCCCAGCCGCGCTTTTCAATTGCCACCAGCCAGTCATGCTCGCGCCGGAACTTGTTGCCCTGCGGTTTTTCCTCGTCGAGGTCGCGTTTGGTGCAATTGGTATCGCCGAGCAGCAGGGCGGGACTCGATTCCCAGGCTTTCAGCATGTTTAACACCGAGTTCAGAAACGGATACTTCAGGGAAGGAGTGGTGTAGTTGGGTACATGCATCATACCGAGCGTCAACGCGGGTTTCGATTGCTGCCGCGCCAGCAGCCAGCGCTCGCGATTTCTGGGCATGCGCGCTGCGCTAACGCTGCTTAAGGGGAAGCGGCTCGCCAGCAGCAAGGCGTTTTTGGCCGGTCGTTTACGGTCGACGCTAGTCAATTGGTGCGGGTAACCCGCGGCGGCCAGCTCGCTCGCCAGCCACTGGCTCGCGGCGGTGCCGCGAAATTCGCACAGGCCGATGGTGTGCGGGCGCCAGGCCAGCAGTTGCGCCAGAATCCCCGCTGCCCGCTTGCCGCCCCCGGCGCGGATATTCCAACTGACGATCCGCAGCATATCGGACACGGTTCAGGCCTGGTCCTGCGATAGCGGCATAAACAGCAGCTGAATCAGGCCCGCGACGACAACCAGTATTAAACCAAACAGCAGGATTTGCAGCGGCTCAAGCCCGTAAGCCTTCATTGCCAGCAGTGCCAGCGAATGCCGCCACCGCACGGAAATCCTTTTGCCGCAGGTCTGACAACTTACCGAGCTGGAGGGGCTGATGATTAGTTTTTGAAGCGAGGACATACAGGCCTGGCCGCAGTGCGGGCACTCATGTTTCATGCGGTAAGATACCCTGCGTTGTTTGACTTGCGAGGTTCAACCATTACGAGAAACCATGTATTTCATCTTCGATCAGGCGCTTGCTCAATACCACGACCGGATCGGTCCCGTAGCCCAGGCTTTGGTAGCAATCGATCACCGATTGATTGGTATTTCTAACCATCAGATTGATTTTGGGGCAGCCGCGGTCCAACAGTTCAGTTTCCGCATGCCGCACTAATTTGCGGCCGATGCCCTGGCGCCGCAGCGATTCGTCCACCGCCAGGTAATAAATCCAGCCCCGGTGGCCGTCGAAACCCGCCATACAACTCGCGACGATCCTGCTGCCCATACTGCCGACGAAGAACAACTCCGGCGTATCGTCGCATTTGCGCGCGATATCGGCGTGCGGATTGTTCCAGGGGACAATCAACCCGCATTGTTGCCACAAGTGGATGACCGCGAGCTCGTCATCGACCCGATAATTTCTAATCTTCAACTTGCTCATTGCTAGTTATCCTGATTGTGCTGTCGCCGCGCGCCATCGCGCAGGCGGCGGTGAAACCGGCTGCCGCGCTACTCCCATTCCATTTCGGCAAACACTTGCTGGGCGTTGCGCCCGGCGAGCGTTTCATGGTTTAGCAGATAATGGAAACTGGACTGGTCGAGACTGCCGATGTCCGAAATATCGCCGCCGCGACCCATGAATTCGGCCACCGCCGAACGCAGGAAAACCAGGTAATCGAGCGTATCTTTGGTGGCCTGCGCCAGCGTGGTCGAATGGCCGTGCCCCGGCACCAGATGCAGTGGACGATAGGCCGCCATCGCGGCGAAGGCTTCGATCCAGCTTTTGCTATTCGACTGGGGGCCGACGCCGAGCATACGTTCGACATAGACGATATCGCCGCTGAACATAATCTTATGCTGCGGCAACCAGACATAGCTGTCGCCGGGAGTATGCGCCGGCCCGGAATGGCGAATTTCGAAACGGGTCGCGCCCAGATCAAACAGGAATTCGTCGGCAAAGCTATGATCGGCGTAAACCGCGTCGGTTCCCGCAACGCCCGCGTTACCGACCAGATTGCTCAACAGGATAAACTGATCCCGACTGCGCCGGCGCTGATCGGCGACCGCTTGCTCGCTGGCGACGATGTCTGCGCCCCGTTGTTTGAAATAACCGTTACCCAGCCAGCGATGGTCTTGTCCTCCGGTGTTGATGACGCGCACCACCGGCTTGTCCGTGACCTGCCCGATCAATTGTTCGATTTGCTGCGCCCCGCGGTAAGTGCCGCCCGAATCGATCAGGACGACGCCGTCCGCAGTGACGACGAAGCCGAAAGTCGCGTTGTTGCCCAGGTTTTCCGGGCTGCGGTTGCCGAGCTCGCCAACGACGGCATAAACATTATCCGTGACCTGTTGCAAGACCAGCTCGCCGCCCGCGAACGACGGCCCGATGGGCAGTATCAACAAGCTTAACAACCAATAATATCTCGCTAACTTCACGGCTTATGTCCTGCTATGGGTGAATATGGTCGGCCAAGGATGATGCGGCGTCGCCGGTCAGCCAGGCGTCGACCCGGGATTAGCTATCGCGTTATGTTAATCGATGTGATTTCTGCATATCCGTTTAAGTTACAGACACCCGATACGAACACGCGCAAACGTATATCGGATTGGACGGCTTCCAGCAGGACTGCAAACATCTGCGCCGATCCCTGCGCGTCGTAATTCAGATAGAACCAGTCATCCTCGCTACAGCCGCTGGGATTCATCTTAACCGGTAGCCTGACTTCGTAGTAATGACGGGAGGTCGGCACCAGCTCGGCGACCCGGACGAAATCGGTCCAGCCCGCCCGCGCATGGGCCGGGTTGACACAGACGGCAGCCAGGGCGGCGATCAAAATCGTTATTTTCCTGCACATGTCCACGCTTGTCGTATTCTCGCTATCTATTTCCGTCGTCGGCTTTTGTCGCGAATCAGCCTACTGTTTTCGATTCATTTGAACCGTGTTGGGCGCAGCGCTAGGCCACTATTGCCAGCCGACGCGCGTAGCCCAGGCAAAAAAAGCTTGCTGATGGCCGGTAAAGTCTTGCGACGGTTTGCCGCCCTCGTTTTCAATGGCTGCGATATTTTCCCGCAGCGCTTCCTGATATGGCGGTAAGCCGACTATTTTTCTACGTTCATCGACGGTTTCCGGGTCCTGGATGTTGCACCCGAGTACACCGTTTTCATCCCAGTCGAATACGGTGCCGTAGACCTGTGGGCGATTTTCGTTGAAGCAGATGCGATCGGTCAGCATGGCGACCTGTTTCATCGGCGCCTCCCCTTGTTGCGCGGCCACGGTCAGTAGACCGAGGAAATTACGTTGCAGTTCGGGGGTGCTTATCGAATGCTGGGCAATCAACCATGCCGCCTGGCCACCTGCTAGACCGACCAATGATATGCCGGGCCAGCCGTGTTGCTGCGTAATGTTGTCGAGCGCTCTGGCGTTTTCGACATGAACCGTTTGCATGGCCTGATGGTAGTTCCCGTAAAGTCGGTCATTTGCCTGAAGTCGCGCCCTGGTTTCCAGATCGCGCTGCTTGAGTCGCTCCAGTTGCGCTGCTAGTTGGTCGTTCATCCAGGATTCGAGCTCCGCTACGGGCCGCGTTGCAGCGACGCTAGTCTGATTTTTCAGATTGCAGGGCCTGTACCTGACGCGCGCGCTCTTCGTTGAGCCTTTTGCTGCGGTTTAAGCGAGCAACGCCCCATAAGACGGTTAACAGAATTGCACCCGCCAGCGAGCCGTAAAGCACCAATGCCGACTTTGCGGTTGCCCAAACCATCAGCAAACCGAGAAAGGCAAGCGCCCCCAGGTAGAGAAAAATACGATCGTCCAGGTAAGTGATATTCCACTTGTGATGTTGTTGCAGCGTCTCGCCCGAGTCTTGCCCGGCTTTGATCTGTGTTTCGGCTATTCCCTGTTCAGCATCGGACATGTTGGACCTCATGTACCAGTTGTACCTGAATTAAGCAACCCAGGTCGAGCGGCGTATCGGTTGTAATCTGACGGACATTTTAATGCAGTTGTCCAGCGCGGTAAAAACTAATATTTCCGCCGAGCCCGCGATGTCTACAATGGCCCGGCGCCGCAACGATTGAAGCGGCAAGTGTTTTACAGCTTAAGCTTGAAGCCTTCATGGGTTGCCTCGAAGCCCAGCGCCGCATAAAAACGTAGAGCGTCCGGGCGTTTTTTATCCGATGTTAACTGCACGATACCGCAGTTCCTTTCGCTGGCGCGCGCGATTGCCCAATCGATAAACCGGCTGCCCAGACCTTGGCCGCGATAGTCTTTTGCAATCCTCACGCCTTCGATCAGGCAACGCCACGAACCGGTATGAGTTAAATAGGGTATGAAGGTCAATTGCAACATTCCTACCAGGACTGCATTAGACTCGACCACGGTCAATTCATTGTTCGGGTCCCGTTGGATACTGCGAAAAGCATCCGGGTAACGCTGATTCAGCGGCAGCGACACATCTTCCCTGGCGGCGCCTAAATCGTCGTCCGCCAGCAGATTGACGAGCTCCGGGATGTCGCTCTCTCGGGCCTGGCGAAAATCTAACTTCATCTCGGATCCAAAACTCCCGTGCTTAAGCTTCGGCGAGGCCGCGCATTGTCTGGTTATCGACTGTAACCGAAAAACATCGGCGCTGCCGCATTCGAATCTAAATCGTTCCCAATATCCCGCTGCGGCGCCACATTACGATTAAGGTGGACGTATCCGGGATTTTGGATGCACGGCGCAGCGGCGGCTTTGTTATCGTCGCTGGATTGCCCGCGGCCCGTTTGCTTGACCCGATCGAATGCAGGCACTGGTATTTAACCTACAGAGTAATCACCTGGTCGGGCATATTTCCGGCTAGCGCTTCGTATAGATTGGGGAAGCAACCGATGGTTGCAGGCTCTACCAGCTTGCCGTCGATCTCACGTTCCCAGCAGCATTGGTCGCAACCCATCAACATGATGTTTTGTTCCCTGGCCACCTTCGCCAATCGCTCCCCGATAGGGTCTCCTTTTACCAATACGTAGTTATTGTCTTCAAAAAAGAACATGCCGACTACCTCGGGGCCATGAGATTGTTCTTCCAGTTGGGGCAGAATCATTTTAGCGAGCTTGTATGAGACCGTGTGCCCCTGGCTGGAAAAGATGTATGCAACTTTCATTTAAATCCTCGTTTCTTGGTGGTTGATATGATGTGCCGGTATGACGTCACGGGCTGGTGACCTGGCGCTAACGGGCTTTAGCGGTATAAATAGAAGTGGGTTGACTACCCGCTCAGCCACAGTGCTTGTAATCAGCCCAAACTTCCCTGGAACCCCATCAGGCGTCCGTGTTCAGGGTTTTGTTGAGAGCCGTATCTTCTTCGAGAGATCGCTTGGTCTTTTTCTCAATCAACCATAACAATCCCGACCCCAGTAATATCAGGATAGCCGCCGTGATTAATCCTTCGCTGCCCGCAATAATAAACGGCATGGCAAAGCCGACGAAAAGAATTGCGCAGGGGATAGCGAGTAGAAATAGGCGAAGCATGATGCGGATATAATGCCTCATATCGATTGCCGGGTACAAGTGCGGCGGGCGGCTTACCTGACCGCCGCGACTCGTCAAGAATGCCGGCGCGCCATATAAACGCTGCGTTTGCCGCGGCTTCCCGTTACGATCGTCGAATGATGCCACATTCCGATTTTTGTCAGTACGGCAATGGAGGGTTTATTGTCAGGCGCCGCCAGGGCCAGCAGGCGCTCGCAGCCTGCGTTTTCGAAGCCGTATTCGATTTGTGCCCGGCCGATTTCCGTTGCATAGCCATTTCCCCAAAACTCCCGTCCCAGTACGAACCCGATCTCGTAGTCGCGTTTACCGAGGACTTCGCAGCACAATAGTCCCGCGAAACCGATAATGGTTTCTTCCGCCCTTAGCCTGAGTACGCCTATTTGCTTGCCATTGCCATCGTGGTCGAAGGATTCAGCGAAGAATTCCGCCGATTCCTCGGCGGACAGGGATTTGCCCTCGAAAGCGAGGCGCATTACTTCCGGGGCGGAAAAAACGAGGTCTTGCAACGGCCTCAAATCCGAGGCGCGGGCCGATCGGAGTACCAGGCGTTGGGTGATAATGATGTCGCTCGCCATATGCGATTACAGCCGGTGTTGCGCATCGCCGAGAAAGCCTATTCCGGCGCTCATCGGTGTGCGTTTAGTTGAATATATGGCCATGGATTTCCGCCGGATGAGCGCATAAGCCGTCCGCGCCCGCACTAGTGAGTTCCGCTTCGGATCCATAGCCCCACAAAACGCCAAGCGCCTTAACCCCGTGGTTTTTTGCACCAACGATATCGTAGCGGCGGTCGCCAATCATGACCGTCTCCCCGGGTAGCAGCCCCCGGCGCTCGAGTACGTGACCGAGGAGTTCGGTTTTGTCGCTGAGCGTGCCATCGAGATTGCTTCCGAATACCTCGCCAAAATACCGCTCCATTTTAAAATGTTCGATAATTCGGGTGGAAAAAACCGTGGGCTTGGAAGTGACGACATGTATCGAGTCGGCCGAGGCGAGTATTTGACTCAGGCATGCGTGGATTCCATCGTAGGGTTTGTTTTCGAACAGTCCTGTCTTCGCATAGCGCGCTCGATAGAGTGAAATCGCCTGCTCGGCAATACGGTCGGTTTTGCACAATTTTCTAAACGTGTCGTGCAGCGGCGGCCCGATGCAGGATTCAAGGCTGGTTGCCGCATCGAGCTCGATACCCAGCTCTGCGAGGGCATATCGAACGCATTTCACGAAACCCTCTTTGGGATCGGTTAAAGTGCCATCTAAATCGAATAAGACGTGCATCTGGTTTATGACTTCATCTACCGCTCAAGGCGTCGGCCCGCAAGGCCGGTAGCGGTCTGATAGCTGGAGCGCCTGCGGTTTCCGGGTCATTCTTCTTCAATCTTGCGAAGTTCTTCGATGACATCGTGCGCGGCGAAGAATAGGTTTGACAGCCTGCCGCGCCGATTGACCAGATCTTTTTCCAGGGTGGTATATTCCTTAACGCCATCGAAGCTGAGCAAGTGAAATTTCACTTCACCTTTAGCCGGTAGCGGAAAGCGGGTCGCGGGTATCGCATCCTGGTAGAAGTACTGCGCTCCTGAAAGCAAGTAACCCGAGGCATTTCGAACGTTCTGGTGTTCGCCCCCGCCGATAATACCGCCGCCGTTGCTAAATGCGAGGCTGGTGGTTCCGTCGGCGAGCGCAATTAACGAAAAGGCGCCGTCGGTAAACCCGGTTTCCATCAGGATACCCCATACCGGGTGTTTCAATTTCTCCCTGGTTATCCCGAGGTTCCGCGGATCCATCTTGAGCACCTTTTCTCTGGGCTCCATGGAGAGCGCTTCATTTTCAGCGGCAAACGCAGCGCCGAAAAACGAGGCGGACAGAAGGAGCAGGGCAACTGTAATTAATTTTAGGTTTTTCATATGACCTCAGACTGGCAGTATTATCGCCATCCGATTTATTAACGTTATCGTTCGGATCGTGAGCATTGCTTAGGCGCCGAGCGCTGGTTCCAAATCGACTTTGAGTGCAAACTGGTGCAGACCTATGTTTTACCTGAAATGAAGCGCGTTAATCCGCAGACTCCGGTCTACCTCCAAAATCGGTATCGTATACTGTTAATCGGGTTTCGTCTAAACACACCCAGTTTGCTTTAGATGCGAAATTTTCATGACACTCCGGGCTCAGGGGTAAATCGCTGTCAAGCGAGCCGGCCGGTACCACCGCGGCCTCGCCATCGCGGGTAAGGCGGGGTAACGGACTGCCGCACTCGGGGCAGAATGATGTGGCGAAGCTGCTGGCCGTGGGAAGATCCCATCGCTTAATCTTGGATGCGCCCCTGATCCATCGTAATTGACTCGAAGGCGCAATCAAGACGGAGGACCGCCCCGCCCCGGTCGCCTTGCGGCAGCGTTTGCAATAACAGTGAGTGAATTCGCTAAACGGGGCCGAGATTTCAAACTCGATTTCACCGCAGAGGCAGCCGCCGCTAAATTTCATCTTCGCTACTCGGTACAGTTTGGATCATAAAAGACTGCGCTCAGCCGCAGGCGTCTGTCGCTGCGGCTGTAGACGTTGTTTTTATCGCATCTGAATCGTCATACTCGCCGATAAAGTAATCCCGCACAATGGGTGCCTGCGGGGTCAGTTGAAAAGATCGAATTCCAAACCCAGGAGCTTGGCCTTGGTTTCAGTGCCGCCGGCATAACCGACCAGCTTGCCGTTGCTGCCGATAATGCGATGGCAGGGAACAATTATGGAATGTGCGTTTGCGCCGTTCGCGCTGGCCACTGCTCTGACGGCTTTTGTATTTCCTATGGCCCGGGCCAGTTCCAGATAGCTGGCGGTTTGTCCAAACGGGATTTTCAATAAACGTTTCCAGACACTTTTTTGAAACGGGGTGCCTACCATGAGCAAGGGTATCTCGAAAACTTTGCGTTCATGGTTGAAGTATTCGTTTAATTGTTGCTGCGTTTTTTCCAGGACCACGTCTTCGTGTTCGAGGTATTCTGCTTTTAGCCCTTGCTGTATTCTCGCATCGACGGCATCCCGATTTTTCCGGTAACGCCAGTCACACAAGCATAGCTTGCTATTGTAGGCTCCCAGAATCAGTTCCCCGTAGGGTGAGGCGAAGTATTTTATCTTTATGGGCCCATCGTTTTCTTTGCCTTATCGATGCCACCGAATACGTTATGAGACGGCGCAGTCACGACCGGCCGAACAATATATCAATTTGACAGCGCTATTTCGAGCCTGGGTAAAACATGCCCCGCTATGCTTTCCGATGCTCGTTTCCCGGTAACTTTTCCGCCCGCCGCCTGGTAAAAACTTGCGGCATGTGGGTCGCTCTGGATGATGATTTTGGAAACGCCGAGCTTGGCAGCGCTTGTTTTTGCGTGGTCCATCAAGACTTTGCCGACGCCGCTGCCGATGAAGTCAGGCTCGACAAACATGGCGCCTAGTTCGACCGTAGTCACGGACTGCTCTTCCAGCGAGTAAAAGCCGACCACGACGGTTTTAATCGATGCGACAAAATAATGAAATTTATCGTTGCGGATGTCGCCGGGTGTGACAGTAAGTTCATGGGTCGCCGCATGCATGAATTCCGGTGAATATCCCCAATGTTTCTTCGAGCGGTAGGCCAGGCCGCTCAGGTAATCCGCCTCGTTTGTCATGGCGTTTCGAATTTGAATCGAGTGGGTCATATAGTATTAACCCGTGGCCCTGTTGAGTTGTTCCACAATTGCTTGTCAGGAGTGGCTCAGGGCCAGATACAACAAACCCAGAACGATCAGGTAAACAAGTATTTTGAATACATGAAATGCGCGCAAGCCGACGATCAAAGCGCTTTCCTGCGGCTTATTCGGATGATAGTAAACCTTCAAATCGGGCGCATTCTCAAGCGATTTTACGAATTGTCTGCCGAAAAAATCCGAATCGATAGTTAGCGGAAAGCCGAAGCCGATTCGTCTCGACTGATAATCTCGGCCCGAAACCGAGTAGGTATACTCAAATTTATCGACCACCAGATCCGTGCCGCCTTCACTTGCCGCATAGCGCATGTCCCAATTCTTTAACTTTCCGACCGTCGTGTTCCACTTCAACGCCATAAGGCTTCTAACTAGTCCTGACAATTCCATTAAAAACAAAACTATGGCCAGGCCGCTTAAAATATTAAGTAATATAATCATTCGGTATGAATTCTAGTGCCGTAACCGGTGGGAAAACGCGCGCAGGACACGCGATTTGGTCGGGTGCATGGATTGTCGGCGGTTTGCGTTAATCACTTATTGAAAGGTTCCCATAGTTCTATCGGATTTCCCTCCGGATCGTGAATACGGGCAAACCGGCCATTGGGGTAATCTTCCGGATCGAGCGCGACTTCGATACCGGATTCTCGCAGCTGCGCGATCATGAGCTCGAGATGGTTAACGCGAAAATTAACCATCCACATTTGATTTCTATTACCGAAATAATCCGTGTCCGCATCGAACGGAGCGAACACCGTCGGCCCGGCCGTTTGGGTCCAGGGCGTATCGTCAAAACCCTGCGGCACCAGGTCGATACCGAGATGCTCCAGGTACCAATTGGCCAGGCCGGCGGGGTCGTTTGATCTGAAAAACAGCCCGCCAATTCCCGTTACTTTCTCCATTGCTGTGCTCCGTTTAACGGACGCCGCGCGCCATCGGCTCGGTTTGGCCGATTCCCGCACCGGTTACGCGTTGCGCCATGGTTTTTTGTAATCATCTTGCGGGGTTGTGACATTAACAGGAAAAGCGTGAAATTAAACCAGGTCCTAGATGTTCCAAACACAAAAACTTTCCCGAAATCGCAGGATGGCCTCGAGACTCCGATTCTTGAAAGCCCACGCCGTAACCGTCGGGCTTCGACGCTGGAAGTCTTTTAGGCTCGACTCGGGGTGGTTCGGAATGCGCTGGGCGAGAGCCGGCACAACGATAAGCCGGTTTGAATGTCTGCTCACAAATGCAGGTTAAATTGAATCTGGTCGATAGTCGGCCTGTCGGAATTTATGCGGAGTGTTTCTGCTTTTGGGCATACATTAATTTGTCCCCGTCATTTAACAAATCACCGATCGAGGAGTGAACCTTTGGATTATACTCCACGATTCCGTGAGACAGGTTGATCTGATAACTCAAGGCTTCTTGCTTGCAAGATTTTTCCATACTCTCTTCGAATCTTTTTACGACATGCTCCGCGCTTTCTTTCGATGTGTCGGAAAACATAATGGCGAACTCGTCGCCGCCTAATCGGGCGATAACGTCGGAGTCGCGAGCAACCGATTCCATATTGTTTGCAATGAGCGATAAGGTTCGATCACCTTCGGCATGACCGTGGTCGTCATTAATTCGTTTAAATTTATCGACGTCGAAGTATACGATCGATGCGGGTAAATGTTTGCGCTTACAAAGCATCAGGCTTTTCTCGGCGAGGACTTTGAAGCCCCGTCGATTCGGAATACCTGTCAGCTCGTCGTTATTGGCCAATTTAGTTAGCTCGATTTCACGTTCGACCATAGCGGCGAGGTCTTTCAGGATAGTCTGGTCTTCCTTTAAAAACCCTCTGGGCTTTCGATCGATCAGGCACATCGTGCCGATCCTGTAGCCATTCAGCGACGTTAGCGGACAACCCGCATAAAATCTTATATTCGGGTTGTCCAGGACTAATGGATTATCCGAAAACCGACTATCCGTTGCCGTGTCGTTGACTATGAATATCTCGTCGCCGAGAATCGCATGACCACAAAACGAAATGTCACGCGGGGTCTGGCGTGCATCCAGCCCCGTCGAAGATTTAAACCATTGCCGGTCTTCGTCGACGATACTCACGAGCGCAATCGGGATATTGAATAATCTTTGCGAGGCGGGTCAGGCGATCGAATCGTTCTTCGGGCGGGGTATCGAGAATATCCAGAGATCTAAGATCCCGGAGACGAGCCTTTTCATTGATGGGGATATCAGGCTTTTTCATGGTACTGCTTCTGATCTTAGCTCAAAATTGCCCAAATTTCGGGCGTTTGTCAATGGATTCTTATACCGGGCTGTGATTTGTGTGGCCGCATACGTTTTAGGTGGTCAGGAGACATTTGTATCTTTGGCGGTTTTTTGCCTGGTTCGCGTTTTACTTTGGGGCTTTTATAATTTATCTAAGCCCGCTTTTCTCACTTCCTCGAGCGGATTGTCTATCGGTGTAGGTCCATATCCCAGGCAGTTTGTCGTGGCGGATAAAAAAGGGTATATCGCCGGATTCGCGGCCCCCGCGTCGGGGGCGTCGGCGCGGTGCATGAGTGCAAATGTTTTTTGAAAAACTCGAGTATTCGATACTCGTATTGATCGGGTATATATTCATGCAAGTCTTGGTGTCTTGCACCCTCCACCATCCAGATCGATTTCGGCTCTCGCGCCCTGGAAAACAACTCAAATTATTCGGAGGGCAAAGTATGTCGATCCTTTGTCCCGCCCAGTTTCAAAACTGGCGCGGACAATTGGGAAATTGCAGCTAGCGGGGACAGAGACGAGGTTGAAATGCCCAGCCGCGGCTTGACTTGCCAACGAAACAGCGGCGCCAGGATCCGGCCGTAATTACCTATGCGCATGGCGATACGATTTTCAACCGCGCGCTCGAAAGTGCTATATACGGCCTCAAGTACTAGCGCGTCGGCCTGAATCGGTTTCGTGCCGAGTAAAGCGGCGGCTCCACCAAGAGATACACCGATCACGCCAACCGAACCACCTGCAATACGAGTCCTCTTACTCATCGGTTCATATTGGCGGTTTAGCCTTGAACGAAAACCGAAAACGGATATAAAACGCCATCACGGGTAACATGAATCAAATTGTATGAAACGCTAAATGCACTAAAATCCGTGCAAGTATAGTTTGTAATCGTGATGCTTCATCTGTGACCAAAGCGTTAAACTTATCCCGTCGGAAAGAGCTGGGGGCTTTAAGAAGGTTGTTAAAATTCTCGGTTGGCGAAACTTTTTAGCTTTTGTAGCACTTTAAACTTGATACTAAGCTTCTTTTATCCGCTCTCCTAGAGGTTCAATAAAGCGTAACAAATAACCATCGGGATCTTGCACCAGAAATTCGATTTGACCTTCCTCCTTATCTGAACCAACTTCATACCAACTTTCCTCTACATTGAATCGCCCCGGGTTTGTCGGAGGCTCAATTTCTTGAGAGGATTGGGTAATGAAGACAAACAAAAGATATTCCCCGGAAGTCCGGGAACGGGCGGTTCGTATGGTTTTCGAGCATCAACATGAGCACGAGTCCCAGTGGTCAACCATTGAATCGATATCATCGAAAATAGGATGTACAGCAGAAACGCTACGCCGCTGGGTGTGACAGTCAGAGATGACCAGGGGAAGCGTGGCGGCAT
>DS021199.1:733076-752378 GCA_001735895.1 Olavius algarvensis Gamma 3 endosymbiont
AACGCGTCTGGGAAGAGAATTTTGAGGTGTACGGCGCTCGCAAAGTCTGGTGCCAATTGAAGCGGGAGTGTTTTGTTGTGGCTCGTTGTACGGTAGAGCGTCTGATGCGAGAACTGGGTCTGAGGGGTGTAACAAGAGGTCCAAAGAACTGCTGGACGACCATCGCTGACGATTCCCTTGCCCGGCCTGCTGATCTCGTGAATCGTGAATTTAGCGCGATTCGGCCCAATCAGCTGTGGGTTGCCGATATCACCTTCGTGCCGACCTGGTCGGGATTCGTCTATGTCGCCTTTATCGTCGACGTATTCGCTCGATATATCGTCGGCTGGCGCGTCAGTCGTTCGCTGAAGGCAGAACTGGTTCTCGATGCCCTGGATCAAGCCGTCTGGTCAAGAGCGATTGCCGGCGATCTGATTCACCACAGTGACCGAGGCAGCCAGTACTTGTCGATCCACTACACCGAGAAGCTCGCGGAGGCCGGCATTGATGCTTCTGTCGGTAGCGTCGGTGATTCTTACGACAATGCTCTCGCTGAAACGATCAACGGATTATACAAGACTGAAGTCATCCGAAAGCGTGGTCCCTGGAAGGCACTCGACGATGTCGAATACGCCACGCTGGAATGGGTGGACTGGTTTAACCATCGACGATTACTCGAATCGATCGGCGATATACCGCCGGTCGAGTATGAGCTGATGTATTATCAGCAACTGGAAGAGTCATTCGAGGCAGCATGACTCACACAAAACAGCCTCCGGAAATCCCGGGGCGATTCAAACCGTTCCCTGACTGTGAGAAACGATGAGCAAGTGAGTTACGTTATAGTCGTGCAACAGGTTATTCAACGCATGGTTGAAGCAGTATCGTATTGGACGCCGATTCTCGATATCTTTTATAAGCTTATTTTTTAGCTTATTTTTAAACTCATCATTTGTGGGCTCATCATGCTTATTTTTGCGCACTTCGAATTCGCCCCAAAACCACCGCTGCACTCGTCTCCTCGCTTCAGCACCGTTAAATTGCATGTATGAAACGACCTCGTCAACAAGAGACAGTCCTTGTCTCAGCGGTTCGAGCCCGAAGGATAGTACGAACATCAGAACGGCAGGGCTGGCCTGGAATAGCTCAAACGGCCAGAGAAAATTGTACATTGACTGGGCAGGACCTCGAACGACGTCGAAGATGGCCGGCGATATCCAGGGAACATTAGGAACAACTGAGTCAAAAACCAGGATAGAGTTGGGCAATACATGAATGCATGCAAACATCATCAGAGCCGATAGCACCCAGGCAAGCGTTCTGTCGATAATTACACGCTGAAACATCGCAGGTTTTATCAATCGGGCAATAGCAAAAAGGATGGCTGCGCTCAAAAGTGTAATCAGGGAAAAGGTACGGAGCCCCACCCACTCGAAATATGGATAGGGTGTATAACCCTTCAAAGGGCCTGCCAGCAGGCTAGGAATATGATGGTGCAACTTTTCGTACAGGGCCCAGGGGTATAATGCTCCAACTATTTCCCATAAAATCTGTAGAACCAGCATCCAGAGAGCAGCCTGAAGTAGTGGCGCAATGAAAATGATCTCCAAGTTTGGTCGGACCCAGGATGTGCGACACAGTAAAAGATATATCCAGTATGAAAACGCCAGCAGAAAAACGAACAATGGAACAACAATTCCTCCGAGAATAACGATAACTAAGTAAGACACCGTAGTAGGTAGAAGATTGATCGAGTCAGACTCAACGGGGGGGCGGAGATACCCGAGATCGAAATGAAACTCCACCAAAGCCAGGAAAATTATTACAACGGTCGATGTGGTGAAGCCATTTAGCAATGTAGGCCTGGATCCAATATGTTTTTTCTGGCACAAATAGCCTGCATATTTATTCGCTTTAAACGCGATAAAGGCAAGGCTAAGCAAAGCGAGCAGGGACGGCATAATCTGTGATGCCGGGGATAACGCGATATTTTTAAGGAACCTCTGAAGAACCCGTTAAATTCTTATCGCCGACAACCGGGTGATATTTTTTCCTAGGGTTTCTCGGATAAGTTTCTGGTTTTTGGTATTTTCTTCTGAATGTCATCATCATTTCCCTATTCAGGGCGCACTAACCCTGCAGTGCCTGTAATTCCCTTCGGCACAGATACAGGTTTGCCAGCGCAAACAGGGTAAATACTTGCGCTGCATTTTTCTCGATTCCTTTGTAGCGAGTCTTGCTATAGCCCCACAAATCCTTCACGATTCGAAAGGCGTGTTCTCCCTTGGCGCGGGTTCGATTGCTCTTCCGGTTAAACGACCGATCCGCAATGTTCAGTTTCTTCCCTCGCCTCGCTTTACGGTTGATTCGCCACTCGACTCCAGACTCTTCAAATCGGGCTTTCTTCTCGGCATCTGCATAAGCCTTGTCACCATAAACGACTTGCTCCTCGCCATGAACCAGTTCCTCCATCATCTGGGAATCGTGAACCGCTGCATCCGTCACCGCGACACTGTGCACCCGGCCATGCGTATCCGTGCCAACATGCGCCTTCATCCCAAAGTACCACTGGTTACCCTTTTTCGTTTGCCTCATCTCCGGATCACGCTGCTTCTCCTTGTTCTTGGTCGAGCCCGAGGCACCAATGATAGTCGCATCCACAATCGTGCCTTCATTCACGATTAAACCATGATCGCTCAGATAACCTTCAACCTGCTGAAACAGCTTTGTGGTTAGACCCTCTCGTTCCAGCCGATGGCGAAATCGACAGATTGTAGTTTCATCCGGTATCGACTCCAGATCTACGCCCACAAACCGGCGCATGGATTCCGTATCGTACAAACTGTCCTCTGCAGCCGGGTCACTCAGTCCATACCACTGTTGTAAAAAATAGATTCGCAACATTGATTCCAATGCGATCGGTGGCCTGCCCGTATGACCTTTCGGATAAAACCGCTTGATTGGCTTTACCAGTAATCCCCACGGAATAATGGAGTCCATTTCCTGAAGAAAGCGCTCGCGTCGAGTCGTCTTTTTCTTATTGGCATATTCAAGATCGGAAAAGCTCGGTTGTTTCATCATTCAATCTCTGAAAACTTGTTCGACGTATTTTATCCCGCTAATATGACTTTTGCAGAGATTCCTTAAATATAAATAGGTCGTCCCCGGAAAAAAAGATTGGCGCGCACAACCACATCCAGATAAATATGAGAATTATCAGCAAGTTTGCGCTGGCAATAGGGCCACTGATCAAGATGCAAGTGATCCGCGATATCCGGCTAAACAAACGAACTAGCAATAGTTCATTTTTTGCCTCAGTTTCCTGGGCCACAAGTTTAGGGGTTTTTTTTATTTCGCCCTCGGTGAATCCATCCTTCGAGGGTGCGACCGGCACGGCAGTTTTGATCAGTGTGATTAAATTAAAAAATATATCGAAGTATCCACGAAGGACACCGGCTATACCTCCTGGCAATTGAGTGATGTCTGACCAGAATGCTTCGGCGAATATTACCGGCGGTAATTTCGAATTCGCTCCTGTCGAATCTGATTCGTTTTTTTTATTTTTCAAATCCGCATATCCATAGGCACGCTGAACCGGCATCGGCCCACCTCTTATCAATCGTTTTCGAAAATCCTTACGATGGCTCTCGGGTAAGCTGCGTCGGCGCTCATCCACAAGGTCTTCACGGTGAGTAATGTAGCCCTCAACCTCGAGAGCGTCGGCAAATCGGGTCAGAGTGTCACCAGGTGGAGGACTTCCGATTCCATGAACAACAAGAATTCCAAGTTTATTGTTCGAGTTCACAATAAACTCACCCGCCCAGGACGAATACGCGAATGCCGAGCATCGATTAAAAATGTCTGGCCGGCCCAATTACTAATCCTCACAACTAGATCATCGATGCATGGGAGGTATCGTCGGATATCGTAGTGAATGCCATTGACGGTCCTGGATGAATCAGTCCCAGTAAAAAACTTGTTTATCGCACTCTGCTTATGGCATGAAACCCAAACTTCGGCACCCGAAAGTACAGGCGCATCGGCATCAAAATCATCCTGGCATATAGAGAAGTTTTTTTCGGTAGTACGGATCCTCGAGGAATGAGAGGCGCTCCACCCTAGTTCAAACGTACCACTATCAGTACCTGAGAAATATAAAAATGAAAGTTCTTGGACAATCCCGAGGGGAATTGGGCCCGCCGCGTTGGGCTCAACCACAAAGCTAGAACTCGCCATCGGATTTGTGGCAAACTTTTTGCCGGTACACCAGATTGCGCAACCACCTTCTGGTATTTTCAAAGGTGGCCGTTCTATTCGATACCCACAGCTGGGCGAAAGTAGCAAGGTTCTGCCGTATGATTGAGGTGAGGATTGTTTCGCGCTATCCCCAGTTTCCTCCCTAGCCAGCCCATCCATTTTTCTTATTCCAGTATATTGAGCTTTTAACGGAAGCCCGATATCTTGGGCAAGAAAATCTTTACTATTATTTAGAAGCCCTTTCCCGCCCGAGAATCCATATCTCAAGAAAAACCATACGCTTATAACAGTAGTTTTTCAATTACGAATCACACTGGCATTATTAAATCGAATACGCTCAGCACTGTCATCAATGTAATTTATCTGGTTAGTCAAAAGATCTAAACAACTGACTCTGCAGCAACTTTAGGGGGAACAGTAATGTAAGCGTCTGGCGAACCGCACCTGTTAATCGGTGGCCGATTTTGGCAGGTCAATGTTCCAGGGCAGTAGCGCGTCGACGTCTTTCGGATTCTCTGCAATCGCCTGCAGGGCATTGCGGAGATAATCGAACGGGATGAGTCCATTCGCCTTTGCCGTCTCGATGATACTGTAGAGCATCGCGCTGGCCCTGGCGCCATTGCCGGTGTTCGAGAACATCCAATTCTTGCGACCGATCACGAAGGGTTTCACCGCGCGCTCCACCCGGTTGTTGTCGATGTTGAGGTGGCCATCTTCGAGATAACGCTCGAGCTTTTTCCATTGGCCCAGCGTGTAAACAATGGCTTTGCCGAGCGCCGTCTTCGGCGGCACCTGGTTCGCGGATTTGTCGAGCCATGCCTTGAACTGATCGAGCAACGGTCGCGCCTGCTCGTGGCGCACTCGCTGCTTTTCCGCCGATTCGAGATTCTTGATCTCCGACTCGATGCGGTACAGCTTCTGGATATGACTGATCGCCCAGTCCGCCTTGCCGGTCTTGCCCTTCGGTTGCGCCTTCTTCGCCTCGACGAACAAGATTACCAATCGGCCTCGAAACTAACAGGTGCGGTTCGGCAGACGCTTACACAGTAATATTAAAAAACCGTGTTTATTAACACTATTCAGGAGCTTGCAGGTTGTTTTGGATTGTTACCGCCCAACCAGATTAGTAACAACCAGAATATTTGAAGGGGCCAAGTCGATACTCCGTGGTCAAGATAATTACAATAGACCCGATTTGATTCGAATTCTGCCGTTCATCGTTGTTGGCAGAGCACCAGTATTCAGGAATATCCTTTGGGTTAACATGAATCGCTCCAGGGGCGGAATCGCACTACTGAATTAAATTATTGATTTATCTATATTTAATTATCTAACTAAACAAGTTGTTACAACACTTATACCAACAATTTCAAGGAATGATTATCCAAAAGCTTATTCCCAGAAACCGTCTTTCCATGTTCGAATTGGAGCCCCACACTATTCCGAGGTCATCTTAAATTATCTCACGTTTCCTTTGAATCCAGGAGACTTGCCAAAAAGCTGGCGAAAGGTTTTATGTCTTGACCAACACTGGCGGACTCCAATGCAGACATATAATTATCCCGTTCATCAACAGGGATGATGGTCCAGGGATATCCACCCGCCGCCATCATAGTATTCATTAAGAACCTACCAATTCTGCCGTTGCCATCCATATAGGGGTGAATATAGACGAATATAAAATGCCCGAGCACAACACGGACAGCTGCTTCATTTTCTTCTTCGAGCAGTTTAAAAAAAGCGGGCATCAAATCACGAACCGCTTCTCTGTTAGGCGGAACGTGCATTGAACTCCTTATGTAAACTTGGTCGCTTCTATATCCAGCAAGTTCGGCGGGTTTTAATATTCCTGCGGTGACGCTTGGCGCAAATAGTTCGCGGTACCATGAGCTATGGTCACTGTGGACTACTGTCCCAGGGTTCTGACCATCCAGTATATTTTCAATACTTTGTTTTACTTTTTGAAAGGTTTGCCAGTATCCACGAGCTGCCATCGCATTGCGATGTTCTCGGTCAGTTTCATCTGCGTCAGGATTCCAATCACCGGATTTCACCTTTTCAATGAGTTCATGACTTACCCTGTATCCCTCAATAGAGAGGGAATGGTAGGCATCCGACGTATAAAGATCATCCACCTGTTTGAGATATGTTGCTTTGTTTGCTGGAATGCTTGGCGGTTGCGGCAGCTCATTAATAATGTCTTCTCGCATTTTTTGCCAAAGAATATTGATCCGGCTGACATAGGGGGACTTTTCTCGCTTACCGAATAAAACGGGACTTGGGGCTTCAAATGGGTCATCTTCCCTCACATCATAGTCGGCTGTTCTCATTGTGGCGACTATGTCATCAGCAATATCCACCCTCCCAATATTACGAAAGGCCCCCGCCAATCTTCCTGCAATCGTAGTGTGTCCACCTTCTAGTAAGCGCTCTAATACATCGGAAGAATCAGCGATCATCGCCAAGGCTGTTCGTATATCTGTCGGATTTTGTTTGAAGGTCCTCGGCGCGCATGCTATCAATGCTGCTGGCAACGTGTATATCCTGAGACCTTCGAGCTTGGTTTTATCCTTCTCGCCTGGCAAATCGGCCCGGACATCGAGAAGTGATGTGTTGTGCGGCAATACGGTAACATTGTTGGTTTCTTTACGGGTTCTCACAAGCAGCTGTTGTGGCACTGTCATATTGCCTGCATGAAGGGCTAGAGATTGCTCCGGAGACAAACACCAACCATCGTCAAAACGACTCTCTAGATAAGAGGCACAGAAAGCCCAGAATGAAGCGTACCAGGACGTACTCTCACCAGGCCTCTCATCAGGTCGCGCAGGTATATACCATCCTTTTATAACTTCCTGCAGGAAACCGTTCTTACAGAGCCTTTCTCTGTGTGTTCGACTCAGATCTCTCGACCTAATAGCGACAAGCCCGTGATCCTGTAAGTCTTTTAGGAACTTCAGAGAGTCTGCTAACTTTTCTGATGGTGTCGCCATGCTCAATTCTCCTCAACTCCATTATTGTAGCATTATTAGTTTATTGTGACGATTGATTTCTAGTTAATTACGCCTTTCTATTATTAGTTTAATGAGCTGTACAAAGAATAGTTTAACAAGACGTTTAATTCCCAGTTTATTACGCTGCATTCTACTTTGCCAAACTAGCCAGAAAATTAGGGGACAGACTACGTTTTCCCACAATCGAAACTGGCCGATTTGCTTCTGGAGTTGGCGATATTGAATGCAGGGGCACGGAGAAATGGTGCCCAGGGGCGGAATCGAACCACCGACACGAGGATTTTCAGTCCTCTGCTCTACCGACTGAGCTACCTGGGCATAGGGTGCGGAAGCGCGTATTAAATAGTCGTGTGCGGCCTGAGTCAAGTCTGGCGCGATAGTTTGCCCGAATTTTGTGATTTTCGCTAAGATAAGTCGGCAGGCTGATTGTTTTCTCGGTTTTAATGCCATCGCAGCCCCAACGGTCTCGCCGCCGAAGGATCGCTCGATTGCGGATTGCCAGAAATAGTCTCCACCAATTTCCGGTTCGGACGGCAGCGCGTTTCCAGGCAATGAATCAGGGTATTTGATTGTTCCATTTGCAAGCCAGCGCTTTCGGTCCCGGTTTGCGCGGTGAGACGTTTTAACATGACTACTTACCCTGACTCCGTATTGATTATTCGGTGCTCATTACCCGAACAATCGCGCAGCATTAGGGTCGGGCAAGCTGACTTTTTACTGACGGATTGCAAGTTTCTGCACATCGGAGCAGGTGACCTCTAAGGCGGCAGGCAATGCTGCCTCGGGCATCGGCGCCGACAATTACCGAAATTCGGGTTACACCCACAATCCCGTTTCCAGGACCGTCATTTCGGCAGTGAAACACTACCATCTGTCGGGAAATTCGGGGATCGCGCCGCCCAAATCGCCACGGGCCGACTCAATAAACTATCTTAATTACTAGTTATACCGACACTTTGAAGCTCCGATTCTGTAGCGGTGACTCAAGGTGTCTACAGCCGTGGGTCGGACATTTTATGCGGAGACAATTATTACAACTCACTCTGCTGGCAGTGCTAGGCGCGCTGCTGGCGGCCTGTGGCACCGGTGACATGGTCCAATAGATTGATACCACCCAGTTAAGAGATAATGAAACTTAACTGAGGTAACGATAGATGACAACGAGAAAGAAATATACGAAAGAATTCAAACTGGATGCAGTGAGCCTGGTAACTGATCAGGGCTACAGCCGGGCGGAAGCAGCGCGAAGCCTGGGCATCAATGCCAATATGCTGTGCCGATGGGTGCAAGAGGAACAATCGGGTGATGGCCAGGCTTTCCGTGGGAACGGCAAGCTGACACCGGATCAGGAAGAGAACCGTCGACTTAAAGCTGAAATCAAACGCCTGAAGATGGAGAAAGAAATCTTAAAAAAGGCGACGGTATTCTTTGCAGCAGAAACGAAATGAAATACTCGTTTATCACCCAACACAAGAATACCTTTCCCGTTCGCCTGATGTGTCAGGTGCTGGGTGTGGACCGGTCATGTTATTACCACTACCGGCGCCAGATGGACACAAGACCGCCTGATCCCGAGCATGAGGAAATGCTGGAGTGGGTTCAGCGGGTTGATGATGCGAGTGATCATACCTACGGCAGCCGACGTATGAAACGGGCCCTGAACTGTCTGGGTTATCCGGTGAGCCGGAATAAGGCGCGGAATTTGATGCGGGAGGCCGGAGTTCAGGTACGTCATCGCAAGAAATTCAGGTGACCACGAACAATCACAAACAACCGGTGTACGACAATCTGCTTCAGCGGCAATTTGATGTGCCCCAGCCTGATCAGGTCTACGCAGCGGATGTGACTTATGTATGGACCCAGGAGGGCTGGCTTTACCTGGCTGTCGTGATAGATCTGTGTTTGAGAAAGGTTGTGGGCTGGAGCATGAGCCCTCGGATGAAATCGCAGTTGGTCTGTGATGCCTTGAAGATGGCCGCCTGGCAGCGCCGACCCAAGGCAGGTTTAATCCATCACTCGGATCGTGGGTCTCAGTATGCCAGCAAGGCATTCCGAAAATTACTCAGAATCAACGGGTTCCAGGGCAGCATGAGCCGTAAAGGTGACTGTTGGGATAATGCGGTGGTCGAGAGCTTCTTTGGCAGTCTGAAGCAGGAGCGGGTGCAATGGCGAAATTATCAGACTCGATATGAAGCACAGCAGGATATTCTGCAGTACATATCCAGCTGGTATAACCCATATCGATTACATTCGACGCTGAATTATGTCAGCCCGAATGATTATGAAAAACGACTACTCGAAACGAAGCATGCCGCTTAACTGGGGTGTATCAAAAAGTTTGACCACGTCACCGGCACCGACTCGGGAGACAAGGGTTCCACGCTCGACGCTAGCCCGCCGCAAACCCCGGTCAAAATGACCCAATCCGCAGGTCTTAGCAGCAATTCGAGCTTTTCGCTGCGCCTGACGGACGCGCCGATCGATAATCTGCGGCGCGTGGTGGTGCAGTTTACCGGGGTCGAACTCAAGTTGCAGTCCGGCGGTTGGGTGAAGTTCGCCTTCGATACCCCCCAGTCAATCGATCTGCTGCAACTGCAGGGCGGCAATACCGCGGACTTGCTGACCAACGTGCCGGCTCCGGCTGCCGACTACAGTGAGGTACGCTTGTTCACCGGCAGCGGCGGGCTAGTGAATTTTGTCGAGCAGAGCGGCGGCGGTATCCAGCCGCTGCAAATTCCGGGCGGCAGCGGTGCCGGAATGTCGTTACGCGAAAACTTCATGATCACTTCAACGCAGACGGCGAGCTTCATCATCGATTTCGATCTGCGCCAGTCGGTGCGTTCACCCGGCAAATCGGGCAAGTTTCAATTTAAAGCAGTCATGCGACTGGTGGCGGTTTCGGGAGTCGGCGGATTTCGCGGTGAGGTCGATCCGTTACGGCTTGCCAACCCGCCCTCGGATTGCTCCGACAATATGATCGATAGTTTTAACGCGGCCTATGTTTTTAAAGGTCATCATGTGACGCCGAGCGACATCAACCAGTTGAAACCCAATGTCGAACCGGTCTCGACCACCCTAATCAAGTTTGACAAAGCCAGCGGCAAGCACCTCTACGAGGCGGCCTTCCTGCCGGCCGGTAACTACACGGTTGCGGTTACCTGTAACGCCGATTTGGACAATCTCGAAGCCGACGACGATCTCAAATTCTTCGATATCCGCAATATCACGGTCGTAGCAAACGATATCGTCTTCTTATAGCCTGCCTCCGTGCCGGTCTCGCAGCCCCGAGTGACGGGCGTAAATACCGGTAAAAAGTGCATTCTATCGGTAAAAAAGTACCGTTCATCCCCCAACAGCCCGATTTCTTGACCCAGTTCACCGTCATAAAACCGTATTTCCTTATTATTGACGACTCCAAAAATACGATAGTAATGATTATGTCTCCGGATCAACGGTAGTTTCCGGGAGTAGACATACTAGCGCGTTGAGGTAATTGGATATAAAAAATACAATGTTGCGGATGATTAGAAACATACTGGCAGTGTCGCTGAGCGTTTATCTCGCTGGCTGCGGCACCGATTCCAGCTCGGGTGATCACGTGAGTGCGGGTTATGGCGGCAGCCCGACTCCGGGAGTAACGGTCACTACCTCCGACGGCTCTTCTTCGAATCGCGCCGGATTCTCATTGCGCCTGACCGATGCGCCGATCGACCGTCTCGCCAAGGTCGTAGTGCAGTTCATCGCGGTCGAGATGAAACGCCGGCGAGGCGGCTGGACTCGTTACGACTTGCCGGCGCCTCAGGCCATCGATTTATTGTCCCTGCAAGGATTGACCACGGCCGATCTACTGGTGCACATGGCGATCGAGCCGGACGACTATAATCAAATCCGTTTTATCGTCGACGACGGGCCAATGGCAAACTATGTCGAGTCAAAAACCGGCGGCATCCATAACCTGAATATCCCCAACGGTTCGACTCATGGCATAAGACTCAATCAAAAGTTTACTATTCCTGAAAACCGCCTGGTCAATTTCACGGTCGACTTCGATTTACGCAAATCGGTCAGGTTTAAAAAGAAATCCGGTGAGTACAAACTCAATCCGAGGTTGCGCCTGGTGGTTGACGACCATGTCGGTTTTATCCGTGCCAGCGTAGATCCGTCACTGCTGCTCGCCCCGAGTTGTTCGGATTCGGATATCGACACCGATAACGCGGTCTATGTCTATGCGGGGCATGACGTAGTCCCGGGAGATATCGATGGCGATTCGAGCGCCGAGCCGATTACTCCACCGCGATCAAGTATGACGGTGCTACCGGGTTATACATTTTCGAAGCCGCATTTTTGCCCGCGGGTGAATACACCATCGCAGTTACCTGCAACGCCAACCGGGACCGTGTTGGCGACGACGATGACGACGATGATGGCGGTAGCTTCGCTACTGTCGCCGCCGCCATTAGCGACGACGATGACGGTGACGATGACGGTGACGACGATGGCGACGACGATGGCGACGACGATGGCGACGATGGTGACGACGATGGTGACGACGATGACGGCGACGACGATGGCGGCGACGGCGGTGATGGCGGCGACGATAGCAACGCGCTACAATTTTTCAATATTCAGAATGTTACGGTTCTTGTAACAGATACGACTTTTCTGAAGCCCTGATCTACACTCAGGGTTATATAATAATATCGGCACGATACCTGGGATGGCTACTTGGCCTTGACCGTCAATAAGGTTCTCACTATACCGCTGTTGTTGACTCTCATCGGCGGCGCGCGGGCGCAGGTTCCTCCGGCAGAGGATGAGACGAGCCAATTTCTCGACTTGCTGGAACAGCAAACTTCGATCGCAACTCAAACACGCCTCAATGCCGACTTCGTACCCGGCATGTTCGGTGTGCTCGACGCCGAGCAGCTGCGGCGCCGGGGTTTTCGCACTGTGTGGGAAGCATTAGAGTCGATTTCCGGCGTACGCACGGTGATGAACGAAACCGGGATGCGCAGCATTTCGGTGCGTGGCGTTGGCGGTTTGTTCGAATCGAGCAAGATCAAATTACTATTGAACGGCAAGGCGCTTAACACGTCGGCCAGCGCAACCACCGGCACTCTTTACGACACCCCGATCGAACAGCTCGATCGCATCGAGTTCGTGCGCGGCCCCGGTTCTGCAATATATGGTGAGTTTGCCTATGCCGGCGTGCTCAACGTCATCACCCGTAAACAGGGCGAGCAATACTCGGTGGGGCTTGGATCGAGCAATGGTCTCAATATCAGCGCGCTCTATATCTACGCCAAACCGGACAGCGACTTCAAAACAAGCCTGAACTTTGCAGCCAACCAGAGCGATGGCGAAGACATTTCATCGGGCGCTGACCGCTCACCCGCCGGAATCCGCAGTTTTGCGCCCGGGCCGATCAACAATCCGCGTGATTTCGTTTCGGCTATTTTCAACCTCGAATCCGGCAACCTAACGGCCCTGCTGCAGCTCCAACAGGGTAACCGCGGCGATCACTTCGGCACCAATAACCTGCTGCCGCCCGACAACCGCCAGACCGTGATTTCCGATACCGTGATTTCGGCCGATCTGACGCAGAACTTCGCCATCGACGAACAGCTCAGCGGCGCATGGTCGCTGAGCCTGCTGCAAAACGAAACCGAACAGAACGAACTGTTTCTCGGCAGCGCCGAATCCTTCGGCGGCCTTGCCAACGAGGACGACGTCGTCGCCGATAGCCTGCTCGAGGAACGGCGCATCGAGACCAAGTTCAACCTGCAATATGAAGACCACAAGCATCAACTCTTCGGGGAGCTGGTGTTTGCCGAAATCGATGTCGGAACCTCCGAGCAATTCATCAATCTGGATCCGAACACCAACTTGCCGTCGGCGCAGTTGAACGAATTCCCGGGCCCGGTGGATGAGACTGCGGAGCGCAGTTCGGCGAGTCTGGTCCTGGAGGATCAGCACCGAATCGACGACCGTTTAACCCTGACCGCCGGCCTGCGCTATGACGAGTACGAGGATATCGACTCGAACCTGTCGCCGCGCATCGCGTTCGTGTGGCGACACAGCGATCAGCACATCTTCAAGACCCAGCTGGCGCGCGCCTTCAAACCGCCGTCGCTGATCGAGGACGGGGGCAAGATCGAAACCTCGATCGAGGCCGAGACCATCGAGACGCTCGAGTTCGGACATATCTACACTACCAGCAACCTGATACTGCGCAACACGGTTTATTTCTCGCGGCTGGAGAATACGATCCTGTTTCAGGATTTCGCACCTTTTGGATACTTCAATTCGGACCCTTCCAGGCTGCGCGGTTACGAACTCGAGTTCGAAAAACAATTCGGCAACGAGTGGGACTTCAACACCAGCCTGTCGCTGCAAGATTACACCGAGGGCAGACTGCCCGGCGCAGCGCCATGGATGGTCAAGTTGGGCGCGGAATACCGCTTGCTGCCGCTGACCACCCTGCACCTCCAAGTCAACAACATCGCCGCGCGTAAACGCGCCGACAACGATCCGCGTAGCGATTTAAAGCAGACCAATCAGGTCGATTTCACGTTGCGCTCGCAGAATATACTCGGTAACAAGGGGCTCGACCTGCGCTTTGGCGTCATCAATTTGCTCGGAGAGGAGCTGGAACATCCCTCCCCGGCCGGTACCTACCCCGGAGATTACCCCTTCAGCGACGGCGCCATGCTGTGGGTGCAAATTGTCTACCAGCCATGATAAAAGCCCCGGGTCAGCTATGAAGTCACGCCTACCGGGTAAAATTGGACTGGTTCTGCTGCTAACCCTGGCGTTAACGCTCGGATTTGCGGCCAAGGCGCAAGAACCTCTGTCGCCACACCTGCAAATCGGCATCAATCTGCTGCCCGCGATAATCGCCGCGAACAATGGGCTGGCCTCCGTGGGTATCGATAGCAACCTGCCGATATACCTGGTCTACAGCGACGACGACCACCTGGCCGAAATGCTCAAACAGCGCCTCGGCCACATCGACCAGATTCGCAAACATGCGATTGATGTTCAAACCATAAAACTCGATGACTTGCTGGCACTCGATCCCGCGCCGTTCAGCTCGGTGTTTCTTACCGAGCAACTGGATTCCCGCTTGCCGCAAATAATCCAGTTTTCGCAGCAACAGCGGGCCCTATTATTTTCCCCCTTCAAGGGCGACGTCAAACTCGGCGTCGCCACCGGATTCCGAGTAACCGACCGGGTACTACCCATGGTCAATATGGAATCCTTGAAACAATCCAAGATTCAACTGAAAGCGTTTTTTCTGCGCATAGCGGTGAAATATGAGTAAAGGAAACATTCTCAAGAGCCTGGCTCTAAGTGTGGATTTCAAATCCTCGCTACTGTTTATTTCCCTCGGCCTGGTAATAATCGTCATGACCCTGTGGAACTGGCACTACGATTTCAAGCCGAGATTGATCAACGAAGCACAATCCAACACGCGGGTGCTGGCGGCATCGTATGCGCGCGCCATCGAGTCGCAGTTTCAAAACATCAGCGGTAAGACCGATATCTCTGCAATCCATAATTCAATCAACGAAATGTTGTTGATCAACGACCCCAGCACCGGTGAAAACCTGTACTTCGGCGTTACCCTGGAAGTCGACTACGACGCGTTTCCGACCGACTACGATCTGGTCAACTTCGATATCGGCACAACCAATTGCAGTGATTGCATAATCACCGATAACCCGATTTACAAGCGCGATAGCGGCGAGCTCATCGCCATCCTGAAAATTTACGCCAACCCGGTTTTTTATCAACGGCTGGTAAGCGACATTATCGACGACCTGGCTCTAATGCTGGTCGGTATCGTCATCGTGCTAATGCTTGCCTGGCTGACGTCGAATCGCCTGCTTTACAGCCTGCGCGAACGCGAAAGAAGTCTGATCATCGAAATTGCCGAGCGCAAGTCGGTAGAGGATCGGCTACACCAGATAGCCACTTACGATCAACTAACCAACCTGCCCAACCGTTACCTGCTGCAGGCCGATTTCACGCGCAAGCTGGAAGAAACCGCGCGCAGCAAGAAAATGCTGGCAACGCTGTTTTTCGATATCGATCATTTTAAAAAGATCAACGATATGCACGGGCACGAAGCCGGGGACGCGTTGCTCAAGCTGGCGGCGGATCGGGTGGCCGACGTAACGCGTAATTACGACTTGCTGGCGCGCTTCGGCGGCGACGAGTTTGTCATGATCATGTCGAATATAGAAAACCGCTCCGACGTGATCTACGTCGCCGAGAAAATCATTGCGAGTTTCAGCAAGACCTTCGTACTGCCCAACACCGAGGTGCAAGTAACCGCCAGCATCGGCATTAGCGTCTATCCGGAGGATGGCGACGACCCATCGGAATTGCTGAAAAACGCCGACCTGGCGATGTATCGCGCCAAGGCCGACGGCCGTAACGGTTACCAATTCTTCAACGCCGAAATGAACCTCGAGCTGCAGTATTCGCAATGGGTCGAAACCAACCTGCGCGAAGCCCTCAACAACGGCGGTCTGGAGCTGCACTTCCAGCCCCAGGTCAACCTCGAAAACGGCAAGGTCGAATCCTGTGAAGCGCTGATTCGCTGGCCTCAGGGCAGCAACGACAATGTCAACCCGACCGATTTCATCCGTATCGCGGAACGCACCGGACTGATAAACGAAATCAGCCGCTGGGTGCTGCAGGAGGCATGTCGCCACGTCAAGGAATGGAACGATCAGGGCTATGAAACCGTCCGGGTCGATATCAACCTGTCGGGCAAGGATTTTGCCGACCGGGGCGTGCTTTACAGCTTTTTACAAACCCTTCGCCACCACAACCTACAGCCCCATCAAATTGGAGTCGAGATAACCGAGAATATCCTGCTCGGATCGACCGATCAGATCATCAAGGCGCTGACCGTGTTGCATAACGCCGGTGTACATATCTCTATCGACGATTTCGGCACCGGCTTTTCATCGCTGAATTACCTCAAGCAATTACCCCTATCCGGCATCAAGATCGACCAGAGTTTCGTGCACGAGGCGCCGAGCAACAAGGACGATTTGATCATCATCCAGGCAATCACGCTGGTCGGGCACGGCTTCGGTCTCGATGTCATCGCCGAAGGCGTCGAAACCGAGTGGCACGAATCCTTGTGCAAGGGCGTGGGTTGTAACACGATCCAGGGCATTTACGTCTCCGAACCGCTACCGGCGGACAAATTCGCCAAAAAGTTCCTCAAAAAGCCGTGATGCCCGTCATCCCCGCGAAAGCGCACTGCTGTCCGGAATAAATTAAGTTGGTGTATTTGAAAGTGTTGCAGTGCCCGGGTTTTACGAATAAAACCATAAGCGACAACTTAATTTCAGGACACTGCAACATGTATACAAATACCCGATTTGGCGAACTTTTGAAAGTCCTTCCTAAAAATACTTTCAAACGCTGCGTTGAACAGCATCGGAGCGATAAACATAACACATATGAGCCGCCCGAGCGTCAAGCACAAAAGTAATTTATCACCGAAGCCCGACAGCTTTAGCGCACAGTTTCATCGATCGAAGTTAAGATCCTGGCTTGGATTCTCTGTGAAGGTTCTGCCTAAACACATATGAGCCGCCCGAGCGTCAAGCACAAAAGTAATTTATCACCGAAGCCCGACAGCTTTAGCGCACAGTTTCATCGATCGAAGTTAAGATCCTGGCTTGGATTCTCTGTGAAGGTTCTGCCTAAACACATATGAGCCGCCCGAGCGTCAAGCACAAAAGTAATTTATCACCGAAGCCCGACAGCTTTAGCGCACAGTTTCATCGATCGAAGTTAAGATCCTGGCTTGGATTCTCTGTGAAGGTTCTGCCTAAACACATATAGAGGGTCCGTGACGAAGCATTTTCTTCCGCCGCCCTAGAATCAATTCGAGTTAACCTGATGCCGGCCTACTCAATTTGCAATGGCTGGATATAAGCGTCCAGTTATTTACAGGCTCGGGGCAGGTGCAGTTCCTTAAACGTCAATCGGCAAGGAGAAGCACACGGGCAGTCCAATCAAACGCCAGGGGCTATCACGCAGCGCTGAGCAATATCGATAATCGTCTGCCGATAAAGAAAGATATTGCGGCGAGCTTTCACGTATCGACACCAGTTAAGTGTGAGGCTCTGCCCGTGCCTTCCTAACTCTGAGCGAGGAACCGATCCTGATCGAACAGGGTTTCCCGCTTCAACATGTAATACACGGCGCGTCCAAGCTTGTGTGCCAGTATGGTCATCGCCTTGGCCTTATTGTGTTTGCGCGTTTTCTTTTCGAGCCAGCGCTGCGCTGGTGGATTACCGCGCAGGAAAAGCGCCGCGGCCTCGCCGAAGGCCCAGCGTAAATAGGGATTGCCAATCCGAGCCCCACCGGTGCCGTGTTTTTTGCCCGCAGACTCGCGCTGGCACTTCACCAGGCGGCAATAGGAGACAAAGTCCTGCACCCGGGGAAACCGCTCAATGTCGTGTATTTCATACAGAATGACCAACGACAGGATATCGCCGATCCCATGCACCGATTGCAATCGAATCACCGTCTTTGGATTCACCGATTTAGCGGTCCGTTTGAGATACCATTTCAGTTGGGACAGCTGGCCATCGTAGAACGCGATGCGTGCGAGATCCAGATCGATACTGCGCTGGACGCTCGGGTCAGGAAAGGCCGAGCGCAGGGGTTCGCGATGCTTGGCATAGCGTAAATTCTGGGTATTCGCGGGCAGATTGTACTGGCTGAGTGTGTTTTTGATGTGGGCCATCAGTTCGCCGCGCTCGCGCGTCAGCTTGATGTGTCGACGCATCAGGTCCCGATGAGCGCGCATACCGCGGGGATAGATATAGGCATAGGGAAACATACCGCCCTTGAGTAGGCGGGCAATCTTTTCGGAATCGATGCGGTCGTTCTTGGCTTTACCGCCATGGATGGCTTTCATGTAGAGGGCATGGCCGAGTACGAACTCGATGTCGTGATCGGCGCAGAAATCGGCAATCCAGTACCAGGAGAACATACACTCGACGCCGATAATGAGATCATCACGATAATCGGCAATCGACTTCAGCAGGGCTTCTGGCGAGGCCTTGATATTTTTGTGAACGAGAATTTGTCCGGTATGATCGAGGATACAGACATAAAGGGAGCGGGCATGCAGGTCAATTCCGCAGGAATAACGATGTTGTTGAGTATAGAATCTCATGGAGTCTTCTCCTTTATTGGTTTAGGTGCCTTCCAGCTTACCGCTTCGGCGGTGAGCTGGGGAGGAGGCTCAATGAGTATCAAGGGTTTCGACAGCTGGGGGCAGTTAATCAGTCTGATGTATGCTCAATTGTCCGGTTGTCGGAGCTTGCGCGAGTTGGAGGTGAGCTACAATAGTCATTCCGCGCATCACTATCACCTGGGCTGCGGTCCGATTAAGCGCTCGACTTTATCGGATGCCAATCGCCAACGAGATGCCGGGGTATTTGAATCATTCTGCCAGCAGCTGATGGGCCGGGCTCATCGGCGAGTACGCAATGAGATAAAGGACTTGCTCTATCTGTTGGACTCGACGCCGATCTGTCTGCGCGGCCGGGGTTATGAGTGGACGCAAGCGCGTAGTATGTCACGCATTCCGGGCCTGAAGATTCACCTGCTGTATTCCCCCGACAAGCAGTTGCCTTGTGACGCTCGGATCACGGCATCGACCCAGAACGATATTGAGTATGGACGCAATGTTGAAATCGAGAAGGGCGCTAAGTATGTGTTTGATAAGGGATATTGCGATTACAATTGGTGGCATCAAATCGACCAGGAGGGTGCTTTCTTTGTGACCCGGTTAAAGCGTAACGCATCGATCAGGGTGCTCAAAAGCCGCTCGACCGAAGGAGATATACTGTCGGATGAGGTCATTGAGTTTAAAAACAAATGGCCTGGCGGCGGCCGGAAAAACAACTACGTCAAACCGTTGCGGCGAATAGTGGTGCATCGAGAGGATCATGTGGACCCGCTGGTACTGGTAACCAACCTGATGGGGGTCCCGGTTGAAGAAGTGCAG
>DS021199.1:752428-773695 GCA_001735895.1 Olavius algarvensis Gamma 3 endosymbiont
TGAACATAGCCCCTTTGGAAAACGGCATGGTGGTTGAAAATGCGACACATTTCACAATCCCTCCCGGTCGAACTTTTAGCTGCTAAACTTGCACCACAACAATACAACAATATTCGACTTGCAGTTAATCGCCATGAACTTAGTTGTCACATTGCTTTCGATTCTCACGCTAGGAATGCTGGCCGTGCTGATACTGCAGGTACGCAACCAACGTGTTGTCACCGAAGAGTTGCTGGCCGATAACCGTATTCGCCTCCGCCTGTACCAGGATGCGGACGAATCGACTACCCTCATTTTGAGCCGCACTATCCAGAACATCAGTTCCGGCCACCCCGATCCCAATCTCGAGAGTGACGCATTTACGCTCAAGGTCGTGCGCGAACTGGTCAAACGCAGGATGCCCAAGGACAAATGGCTTGAAATCCAGGCCAATGAGCGGCTGGTGCACGAACTTTACCTGTTGTTGCGCCGCGACACCGAAATTAAAAAAGGCCCGCATGAGGTGCGGGCCAAGGCTTGAGGAGAGCTTTAGAAGTCATCCCCGGTACTTCAGTCATCCCCGGTACTTCAGTCATCCCCGGTAGAATACCGCGACAAATATCGCCACCGAGGCCACCAGGAAAACAATCGCGGCGATCACGCCGATAATCAGGAAACGGAAGATTTTTTTCATTGTGAGTGTGCTGCTTTATCCCTTAGCGATTGTCTGAAATAATGCCTCGCAATGTGGCATGAAATGGAACTTGATTCAAGATCATGAAAGACAAACTGAATGACATGGCCGATCGGCTGCGCGGCATGCGCTACCAGCAGGCCAGTGGGGACGGCAAGATGTGGCGTTTCGCGACCCCCGCGCTGATCATCCTGCTGCTGCTGGTGCTGGTCGGTATCTACTGGAGCGCCGAGCCGGATCTTTTCGACATCGAGGACGCCGCAGCCGAACATGCGCCGGTAACGGAATCACGGCTGACTACCGGCAGCTACACCACCAGCGCGATAATTACGGCGATGGAAACCTTGTTGGACAAGCGCGGGGGCTATCTCAGCAACGACATCATGCCGCCGTCGATATGGCTCGACAATATCCCCAACTGGGAATTCGGGGTGCTGGTCCAAATGCGCGATATGTCGCGTTCGCTGCGCAACGATTTCAGCCGCTCACAATCGCAATCAGTCGAAGACGACGACTTGATCGTGTCCGAGCCCAAGTTTCATTTCGATAATGATTCCTGGTTTTTGCCGGCCAGCGAAAATGTGTACCAAGAAGGCATCGATGCGTTATACGGTTATCTCGAGCGGCTGCAGAATCCGAACAATCCCGATGCTCAATTCTATGCGCGGGCCGACAATCTGCGCAGCTGGCTGGGACAAATCGAAACGCGCCTTGGCAGCATGTCGCAACGCCTCAGCGCTAGTGTTGGGCAGGTACGGCTCAATACCGACCTTGCCGGCGACGCGGAAGCGGTGCAATCGACCAAAACCAGTTCGCAGCTGGAAGTTAAAACCCCCTGGACTGAAATCGACGATGTCTTTTATGAAGCGCGCGGCGCCGCCTGGGCGTTGATCCATTTGCTCAGAGCTGTCGAGATCGATTTCGAACCGATTCTGCAGAAAAAGAATGCCTTGATCAGCCTGCGGCAGATTATCCGCGAACTCGAAGCAACCCAGGAAACCGTATGGAGTCCAATGATTCTGAACGGCAGCGGCTTCGGCCTGTTCGCCAACCATTCGCTGGTGATGGCGTCTTATATCTCCCGCGCCAATGCCGCCGTCATCGACTTGCGCAGTCTGCTGGCTCGGGGTTAACACAGCACTTCATACCCGTTTCCCAATTATCCCAATTATCCTGTCATCCCCGCGTAAGCGGCGGTCCGACGTATCGGGATCTTGTATAGACGGCGCGTTATAAGATTCCCGCTTGCGCGCACTGCTGTCCGGAATAAATTAAGTTGGTGTATTTGAAAGTGTTGCAGTGCCCGGGTTTTACGAATAAAACCATAAGCGACAACTTAATTTCAGGACACTGCAACATGTATACAAATACCCGATTTGGCGAACTTTTGAAAGTCCTTCCTAAAAATACTTTCAAACGCTGCGTTGAACAGCATCGGAGCGATAAACATAACAAGGGTTTCGACAGCTGGGGGCAGTTAATCAGTCTGATGTATGCTCAATTGTCCGGTTGTCGGAGCTTGCGCGAGTTGGAGGTGAGCTACAATAGTCATTCCGCGCATCACTATCACCTGGGCTGCGGTCCGATTAAGCGCTCGACTTTATCGGATGCCAATCGCCAACGAGATGCCGGGGTATTTGAATCATTCTGCCAGCAGCTGATGGGCCGGGCTCATCGGCGAGTACGCAATGAGATAAAGGACTTGCTCTATCTGTTGGACTCGACGCCGATCTGTCTGCGCGGCCGGGGTTATGAGTGGACGCAAGCGCGTAGTATGTCACGCATTCCGGGCCTGAAGATTCACCTGCTGTATCCCCCGACAAGCAGTTGCCCTGTGACGCTCGGATCACGGCATCGACCCAGAACGATATTGAGTATGGACGCAATGTGAAATCGAGAAGGGCGCTAAGTATGTGTTTGATAAGGGATATTGCGATTACAATTGGTGGCATCAAATCGACCAGGAGGGTGCTTTCTTTGTGACCCGGTTAAAGCGTAACGCATCGATCAGGGTGCTCAAAAGCCGCTCGACCGAAGGAGATATACTGTCGGATGAGGTCATTGAGTTTAAAAACAAATGGCCTGGCGGCGGCCGGAAAAACAACTACGTCAAACCGTTGCGGCGAATAGTGGTGCATCGAGAGGATCATGTGGACCCGCTGGTACTGGTAACCAACCTGATGGGGGTCCCGGTTGAAGAAGTTGCAGCGCTGTACAAGCAGCGTTGGGCGATCGAACTCTGGTTCAAGTGGGTCAAGCAGAACCTGAAAATCAAAAAGTTTCTCGGTCAAAGCGAGAATGCGGTCAAAATCCAGATACTGGTGGCATTGATCACGTATCTCATCGCCGATCTATACCGGCAACTTTGTGGATCGAGACGCGGTTTTTATCTGTGGCTGGCGGAACTCAAATCGACTCTATTCCAGCGACCCAGACTCGAATTCGAAGTACTTAAACGACGACGAAAATGGAAATCCGATTTCCAAATACATCAAGCACAGTTGGCATTATGATTTATTCCGGACAGCAGTGCGCTTGCGCGGGGATGACGGGAGAGTACGGGGATGACCGAGGGTGGGGGATGACGGAGGTACGGAGATGTCAAGTCAGTCGCGTTGCCAGTTACCCGATTTGCCGCCGGATTTTTCGAGCAGGCGCACATCGCTGATGACCATTCCGCGGTCCACCGCCTTGCACATATCGTAAATCGTCAACAGCGTTACCTGCACCCCGTTGAGCGCTTCCATTTCGACCCCGGTCTGACCGGTGGTTTCCGCGGTGACCCGGCATTCGATCGCACTGTTGTCGGCATCGATATCGAATTCGACCGCGACATGGGTCAACGACAGCGGGTGACACATCGGCACCAGCTCCGCGGTGCGCTTGGTCGCCATGATGCCGGCAACCCGCGCCACGCCGAGTACATCGCCCTTTTTATGCCCGCCCTGTCGGATCAATCGCAAGGTTTCGGGCAGCATCACGATGCGGCCGCCGGCCAGCGCGCGGCGCGCGCTCGGTGCCTTGGCGGCTATGTCGACCATGTGGGCTTCGCCCGCCTGGTTGAAATGGGTCAGTTTAGTCATGCTGGTGCTCGATGGTCTTGATAAATACGATTCAGCAATTATAGAGGCCTATGTGCACTGTATCCTATCACTTTAACAGGATGTAAAGCTCGCGCTCACCGCGCTGAATATTCATTATCATGCCGTTGCCGTTAGTGTTGACCAGCGCAAAAACTTCGTCGAAGTTGCGCGTCAGCTGCTTGTTGATCGAAAAGATAATATCGCCGACCCTGAATCCGGCCTGTTCCGCGTTGGATCCGGGATCGACCTGCATTACTTCGAGGTAGTCGACGCGACCGCGCTGCAGGTGTTGTTCGTGCATTTCGCCGATGGTGGCGCCGGCCAGTTTGGGGTGGATCACGCCGCCGGCCATTTTTTCGATTTCGATCGGTTGAATCAACACCGGCAACTCCATTTCCGCGCCGTGGCGAAACAGCAACAGTTTTATCGTTTGACCGAGGCGCTGCAGGCCGACGAGATTATGCATATCGCGGGTCGAGCGGATCGGTTTGCCGTTGGCGCCGACGATAACGTCGCCGACTTCGAGACCCGCCTTATATGCCGGCGAATCGGTTTCTATCTGCATCACGATGAACCCGCTGCTGCGCGCGATACCGAAAGCCTGCGCCAACTGCGCGGTCAAATCCTGACCTTGAGCGCCGAGCCGACCGCGCTTGACTTCGCCATAGTCGATCAGCTGGTGCATGATATCGCGCGCCATGTTGATTGGAATCGCAAAGCCGATGCCGATACTGCCCTGGTTGCCGGCGCCGTAGATCGCGGTATTGATTCCCACCAGTTCGCCGCGCAAATTGACCAGCGCACCGCCCGAATTGCCGAGATTGATCGAAGCGTCGGTCTGGATGAAATCCTCGATCGATTCGATGCCGAGCCCGGAACGGCCGAGCGCGGAAACGATGCCCGAAGTGACTGTTTGCCCGAGTCCGAAGGGATTGCCAATCGCAACCACGAAATCGCCGACCCGCAGGGCACTGGAATCGGCCATCGGCACTTCGACCAGGCGATTGCCCGAGACCTGGATAACGGCTACGTCGGTATCCGGATCGCGACCGATGATTTCAGCCTGCAACTCGCGCCCGTCGGTCAGCGTGACCTTGATTTCATAGGCATTTTTGATGACGTGAAAATTGGTCAGGATCAAGCCGTTCGCGGCATCGACGATAACGCCCGAGCCGAGACTTGCGGTTTCCTGCACGCGTTCGATCCTGGGCACGTCGAAGAATCGCTTGAACAAGGGGTCGCGCGGCAGCGGCAATTCGACGATGCGGCGCTCCTTGCCGCGGGTGGCGATGTTGACCACCGCCGGGGTGGCGCGCTCGAGCATCGGCGCCAGGCTCGGCAGCGGTTGACCGTCGACCGCGCTCGGCAGCGCTGCCGGCAACGTGCTCGTAACCAGCAACAATAGTATTGCAGGTAGGCTTTTCACAAAGTTAACAGGCCCTAAAACGGGCGCGGATTAAAATCAAACTTGGCCTTCATATCCCGGTAAAACTGTTTCGCCGCCGAGTCATCGGCGGGCGGCGTCTGAATCATGATTTCGACAAACTGGTCGCCGGTTTTGGCACCCGGCATACCCTTACCCTTGAGGCGCATCTTTTGACCGGACTGAATGCCGGGTTTGATTTTGAGTTCGACCGAACCCGACAGGGTCGGCACCTTCAGGCTGGCGCCTTCCGCGGCCTCCCAGGGAGTAATCGGCAAGCGCAGAATCACGTCCCGATCCTCGAGTCGAAACAGGCGATGCGGCAAAACATTCATTTCCAGGTATAAATCTCCGGCCTCGCCGCCATTGGGCGAAGCCTGGCCCTGTTTCGCGAGACGAATTTTCTGCCCGTTGCTAACGCCCTTGGGAATGTTGATCTTGAGTTTTTTCATTTCCGGAGAGCCCGAAGCCCGGGAAAACTGAATCGTTTTGGCGCCGCCGTTAAACGCTTCTTCGAGGGTGATATCGAGCTTCAGTTGCTGATCGCCGCCGCGCTGCCGGCGCGGCCCGTGCCGACCCTGTTGAAACGGTGAAGCCCCACCCTGCTGAAAGTCGGCGCCGAAAATCGATTCGAAGAAATCGCTGAAATCGCCACCGCTGAATCCGCCGCTGCTGAAGTTGCCACCGTGGAATCCTTCAAAACCGGCGCCATCGAATTGCTGGCCATGCTTCCAATCGGCGCCGAAACGATCATAGGCCTGACGCTTGTCGGAATCCTTCAGTACTTCGTAGGCTTCGTTGACTTGCTTGAATTTTTCTTCCGCGCTCGTGTCGGCGTTGACATCAGGATGATACTTACGCGCCAGCTTGCGGTAAGCTTTCTTGATATCGTTCTTGTCGGCGTCACGGGATACGCCCAAAATCTGGTAATAGTCTTGGTATTTCACACGTTTAAGGCTTGAATTCGGTCCCTAATAAATAGGTGTTTCGTGGGGTTTTTCAAGTAACGGCGGCTTCGTCGTCGACTGCCTCGGCTTCAATTTCCGGCGCCAGCGGTTCGGCAAGAAGCACCAGGCTTTCGCTTTGTAAATCGCTCTGCAGCGGTTCGATTTCCGGGATCGTCTGCGTCACCTTGCTCGACATATCCTTGAAGCGTTCAATCTTGCCACCCAGACCCTGTCTGCCGGTAAGTGCGGTAGCCGTATCGTTGAAATGGTTATTGGCGGCCTGCAAGCTGCCCCGTAATTTAGCTAAACGTTCGGCGACCTTACGCACCTGATTATAGATATCACCCGCCTTGTCACCGAGTTCGCGCGCCTCGCGCGTGCTGCGATCCATTGCCCACAGGTTGGCGACGGTGCGCAGAATCGGAATCAGCGTAGTGTGCGACACCAGCACGATATTGCGTTCGTAACCGTAGGAGAACAGGTCTCTTTCATGTTTTAACGCCTCGATATACGCGGGTTCGATCGGCATGAACATCAACACGAAACTCGGGCTGCGAATGCCGGCGATATTGGTGTAATCCTTGCCCGAGAGATCGTCGATGTGGCGCTTGACCGCCTTGACGTGCTCGCTCAGCGCGCGCTCGAGCCGCTCGTCGTTGTCGGCAGCAACCGCACGATCGTAGGCGGCCAGCGACACCTTGCTGTCGATGACGATATGTTTATCGTCGGGCAGCTTGATCAGGAAATCGGTTTGCTTGCGCCGGCCCTCGGCATCCTGCATCGAGCTTTGTTTTTCGTAGTGATCGTGCTCGATCAAACCGCTGATCTGCAGGGTTTTCTCGAGCTGGGTTTCGCCCCAGCTGCCGCGTTTCTGCGAATCCCCCTTGAGGGCCTCGGTCAGGTTTTGCGCATCGCTGCCGATTTTTAGGCCGACCTCGAGCACCTTTTTGATTTCGCCTTCGAGCGCGGCATTGCCCTTGATCGACTCGCTGTGCACGTCGTTGATACGTTTCTGAAAACCCTCGACCTGATCGCGAAAGGGTTTCAACAGCGCTTCGATTGAGCTTTTGTTGGTTTGATCGAAGCTGCGGGTTTTGTCTTCGAGAATCTTGTTGGCGAGATTCTCGAACTCGAGCTTGAGCTGCTTGCGGTTGGCCTCGAACTGTTCGATCTTCTGCTCGACCAGCTCGCGTTCCTTGGTCAGATCCGATTGCAGCGACTGCGCGCGCTTCTCGGACTCATGCAGGGCGTCGCGTAACTCGATTTCACTCTGACGGCCAACCTCGAGATTCAGTTTCAGCTCGCGGTTGGCAATCTGGTACTGGCGCAGGTTGTAAAGCAGCAGCGCTAGCACCAGGCCTGCCAGGCCCGCGACAATCAGGATTAAGTCACTATTTTCGATCGCATTCATAGCGTTTCATTTGGCGATTGAGCCACCGCAGTCTAACCGAGTTAGTAGCTCATCGCGAGAGCTTGTTTAGCTCGGCAAGCGTAAAAATCGGCGCGCGAACCTAAGCCCGTTATCCCACCGGATTGAGCGGCATCAAGCGCGTTTCCCGCGGCTGATCTTGCGCGTAATCCTGTTCTAGCTGCTGGCACAAACGCAATAGCTCCGCGCCCTGCCAGGAATCGCGCGTTTTCGCGTAAAGACTGGTATTGAGGATTTCGACCTGCCGTGCAAATTCCGGGCCGGCATAATTACACAGCTGGTGCAGGTTGTGCACCGGACGCGGTGCGAGTAGCGCCTGGCCCCAGCGCAACAACGCCGAGCGAGCCGCGCCGGCATCGGCGGTCTCGCAGGCGCGCCGCAATTGGGAACGCGCCTCGCCTAAGGCGGGCGGCTCGAGTGCCGCCAGCGGTGCCGCGGCAGCCGCAGGGCGTGCTCCGAACCACCAGTAGAGCGCGCTCAAACCCCAGCCGCAAGCCAGCAACAGGCTCAGCCACAACCAGAAGCGACTGGATTCCGCGACCGGCGCGCTCACCGCCGGGACCGCCTCGATAACCGGCTCTGGCGCGCTTATCGCCGCCGCTGCAGTGGCGCTGACGAGCAATTCGCGCTCGGGAATGGTGGCAATCTCGAGCTGCCCGGTTTGCAGGTTCCACCAGGACAGGTTTATTTCGGGTACCCGGTAACGGCCCGTGGCTCCAGGAATCAACGCTACCTTCTGTTCGCGTTTGCCGCGAATTCCGTTATTGGAACGGCTGTTTTCGAGGCCCGGCTGATCCGGATACTGCTTGATGCCATCGATCGGCGTTAGCTCCAGCTGCGGTAGCTGCGCGGCGGTCAGGCCGTCGGCGACAAGGGTCAGACTTCGCGTTATCGGTTCGCCGGCCACCAGCGCGTTGAGGTCGCCCTGCCAGTTTTCGCGCAACTCCAGCCGTCGCGCAGGCAGCCAATGGGGCGCCTTGAATTCCGGGGGTATTGGTTCGACATCGATATACACCGGCTGCGAGTTCAGGCGGCGGACTTCTCCACCCCGGCGAAACGGATCGAAGTTCGAGCGCGACGGCAGGCGCACTTCGACCGACAGCGGGGCGACTTCGAGCCGACCGGCCTGTTGCGGGAACAGGGCAAACCTTTGCTCCAGCACCAGGTATGACTTATCGGCGATACGGGTCTGGTACTCGCGCGCATCGCCCAGCGGTTCGACCACGGTATCGATGTTTTCGATCAGGATATCGCCGAACTGATAGGCCGAGATACCGGTGGCGCTCAGCAGGCGCAGGCTCAGAATAACCTGGCTTTGCACATAGGCTTCGGTTTTATCCGCCAGCACTTCGAGCACCAGCGGGTCCTGCGGTTGCGCCGCGAGGCTCGAGGGCTTAACCGTAATCTGAAAGGCTTTGCTGCGTTCTTGATCGAAGCGAATTGCCGGTATCATGAATTCGCCGACCTGCTTGGGCATCAGCTGCAGGTTGTACTTGACGCTGCGTCGATACTCGCCATTGATGATGCTAATGGTGCTGCTGCGATTGTTGCCTAAAATTAAGAAGTGTTGCCGCAGGCTGGAAAAATCCGGTTCGCGATCCGGGCTCTGTTCCAACGAAAAAACCAACTGGAATGATTCGTTCACCTGTACCGGGTTACGATCGATGCTGACCTCGATCTCGGCCGTCGCCGACGGCGCCCACAGGCCAGCCAAGATTAAGCTAATCGCCATTATAAAAATGAGCTTCGGGTTCACCATGACTGGGCCTCGGGATCGACACCGCCGCGCTTGCGGTACTGGTAGAGAAATTTGCGGCGCAGCAAACCGCCTGGATCATCCGGAATCTTGCGCAGCCACTGCTCGGCGGCCTGCTCCGACATTTGCTCTTCGAGCCGCGCGACCGCCTGCGCTTCGCTGTCCGGCGATTGCGACGGATCGGACTCGCCCGGCTCGGCTAGCTGCCCCGGCTCGGCTGCGGACGGATCTCCTTCACCCGCCCCTGTTTGCGATTCGGACTCGGCTTCGGCGGCCGCGCCGGCTGCCTGCGTTCCATCCTGCCCGGATGGTTGCGATTGGCTCTCGGATTGCCGATTTTGCGGTTGTTGCTGGCCATCGTTTTGCTGCGACCCGTCGGCCTGACTATCTTGCCGCTCGCCGTGCTGCCGTCCGTTCTGCGGATCGCCCACCCCGTCCTGCTGCTGTTGCTGCTGTTGCTGCTGTTGTTCGAGCAGCGCTTCGATGGCCTGTTTGTTGAAGCGTGCATCTTCGTGTTCGGGGTTATCGCGCAACAGACGGCCGTAAGCCGATAGCGCTTCCTCAAAACGCCCCAGCTGCGCCAACGCATTAGCGCGATTGTAAAGCGCGGTTTCGCCTTCGAGCCGTTGCCAGGTTTCCAGCGCTGCCGCGTAATCGCCGGATTTGTATCTGGCCGAAGCCTGCCACTCCGGCTGTTCGAACAGTTCGGCCGCCGCCGCGTGCTCGCCCTGTTCGAACAACCGGCCGGCGCGTTGATCTGTGTTTTGCCACCACGATTGCCAGTCGAGCGCGTGCGCATCCGGCGGCGCGACCAGGATGAACACCGGCAACAGCCAGATCAACCCGCGACGAAAAACGAGCGCTGCAATCGGTAGGACTCCAAGCAACAGCCAGGGACCGAGTTCGCGCCACAAATCGGCCGAGCGATCGGCGAGGCGCGCCGCACGCTCATCGATACTCGACTCCATCAAATAGGCCAGGGTATTGATATCGATATCGTCGGTGCTGATAGTGGCGTAAACGCCGCTGCCGATTTGCGCGACGCGGCGCAAATTGCGTTGCTGCATCGCGGCGATCACGATCGCGCCGTCGCGGTCCTTGAGAAAGCCGCCGTCATGCAAGGGTATTGGCCCGCCGTCGCGGGTGCCGATCGCGAGCACCGAAAGCCGATGCCCGGGTTTTTCCGCGAGCTGGTTTTCAACCCGCCCCAGCTCGAGATCGCTGATCCCGTCGGTGATCAACAATACGTCACCGCGCCTGACCCCGCCATTGCTCAACAATTCGAAGGCAAGCTCGACCGCGCGGTCGGCGCGGCTGCCCTGCGCCGGCATCATTTCACTGTCGATCGCCGGCAGCAGCGCCTTGATCGTTTCGATATCGCTGGTCAGCGGAGTCACCGCAAAGGCATCCGCGGCATAAACCAGCAGCGCCGTCTGCCCCTCTATTCTGAGGTCTAATACGTCCGCGATCTTGTGACGGGCGCGCGCCAGCCGGCTCGGTTTGATATCGTTGGTATTCATCGAACGCGACAGATCGAGGGCGATCACCAAAGCCGTTTGCTTGTGATAAACCGGTTGCGGCAGTTTCTCCCAGGTCGGGCCGGCCAGCGCCACTATAGTCAACAGCGCCGCGGCGGCAAAAATCCAGCGCATCGGTTCGCGCCGGCGCGCGCGGCCATCGCTCAGCACGAAAGGCAACAGGCGCGCATCGATTACCGCGCGCCAGTTGCCGCTGTCGTAGCGCGACTTGAACAATAGCCATAGCCCGGCAAGCAACGGAATCAGCAGTAGCAGCCAGCCGGGTCGCAGAAAATGGAATTGCTCGATCATAGTCGCTGCCAAACCTGCGGCGCCGGCAGCGTAGCGGCCAGCAACAATGCCAGCGCCAGCGGCCAAACGAATAGCTCTTCGACCGCGCGCAGATTTTGACGGTCGCGCGGCATCGGTTCGAGCTCGTCGAGCAAGCGGTATATTTTTTCAAGCTCCTCGCTGTCGCGCGCGCGAAAGTAGGCGCCGCCGCTGACGCGCGCGATCTCACGCAACGTCTTTTCATCGAGTTGCGTCGATGGATTGACGCGGCGCAGGCCGAACCAGGTGGTTTCGATTTGCTCATCGGCGCCGATGCCGATGGTATAAATCTTGAGGTCGCGTTCGGCGGCAAGCTGCGCCGCCTTGATCGGGGTGACTTCGCCTGCGGTATTGGCGCCATCGGTCATCAGGATCAAGACACGCGAATTGTCCGATTCCAGATCCAGGCGTTTGAGCGCCAACCCGATCGCGTCGCCGATAGCGGTACGTTCGCCGGCGAGCCCGATCGCCGCTTCGCGTAATAGACGATTGACGGTTTTGCTGTCGAAGGTTAGCGGCGCCTGCAGGTAAGCCTGGGAGCCAAACAGAATCAGTCCGAGGCGGTCCCCGCGGCGGCGTTCGATGAACTTGCTCGCGACCCGCTTGGTAGCCTGCAGGCGGTTGACCTGATCGCCCTCGATCTTGAAGTCCGCGGTGCGCATACTGTCCGACAAATCCACTGCCATCATCAAATCGCGCCCGCTGAGCGGCGTCGCGACCGTCTCGCCCAGCCATTGCGGCCGACTCGACGCCAATACCAGTAGCACCCAGGCTAACAGGCTCAACAACTGGCGCCAGCGCCGCGGCCGGATTTCGGCCGGCGCCGTCGTGCCCAGGCGAAAATCGTCCAGCGCCGGCACGCGTAACGCCGCCTGGCGGTACTGGGAGCGCATCGGCAGGAGGTAATAAATCAGCACCGGTAACGGCAGCGCTAATAAGACCAGCGGCCATTCAAACTGAAACATTGCCCTGTCCCCGGGGTAGATGCCGAATCCAGTTTTCGCAGGCCTGCAATAAGCTGTCAACGTCGCATTCGAAGGTCGCCTGGTAGCGGTCATGCGCCAGCAGTTGCAAATGCGCGGCGCTGAAGCCGTGCCGCGGCGCGAGTTGCTCGAGTTCGGTCAGCCAGCTTTCACCGGTGGCGGCGGCGTGCCGCGCGCGGCCGCGGTAACTGATCAGGGTACGGCGCAACAGCCGGGCGACGGCGCTTACGGTGGCGCGCTCGTCCAGACCGCCGCGGTAAGCACGGCGGATGTGCTCGAGTTCGCCCATCGATAGCCTCGCCAGGGGCGAACGGCGGCGGCGCCGGTCCAGCCATAACAAACCCGCGGCAAGCAGCAGTATCAATGTGATCAGCGCCCACCAACCCGGCGCCGGCGGCCACCACAGACCGGCTTCGGGCAAATGAATATCCCTGAGTTCCAGCCCCTTCATCGATGTTGCAACCCGAGCCCGTTTTTCAGTGCGGTCAGCATATCGTCAGCGGTTGCGATATCGATCAAATACAGACCCAGCTCCCGGCACAGCCGCTGCAGTTGTCGCAGCTGTCGGTCATAGCGCTCGCGGTACTGCAGCCGTAACTGCCGGCTCGAGCTATCGATTTCGAGATGCTCGGCGCCATCGGTAAGGCGGTAGCAACCCGCTGCCGGCAAGTCACGTTCGAAGGGGTCATGGGTATGCAGCATGACTACATCGTTATGGCGCGCGAGTTCGACCAATTGCGTACGGCAGTCGGCATCGACAAAACGAAAATCGCTGAACAGGATGACCAGACTGCCGGGACGCGTTACCTGGCGCAGGCGCATCAAGGCCTTGAGGCCCGATTTCGGGTCGGCCGCGACGCGCTCGTCGCGCACCCAGGCGGGGTGAGCGACCATCTGCTGGATAAAATTCAGCACCGGGCGTTTACCGCGCGCCGGGCGGAACTCGACGTGCTGTTTCTCGGAAAACACGAGGTAACCGACGCGGTCGCCATGTTGCACGCTGCTCCAGGCCAGCAGCGCGGCGAGTTTCGACGCCAGCACCGCTTTGAAGCAGACTTGCGTGCCGAAAAACATCGAATCCGACAAATCGAGCCACAGCAGCACCGGGCGTTCGCGTTCCTCGCGATGGACCTTGGTATGGGTGCGCCCGCTACGCGCGGTGACGCGCCAATCGATAGCGCGGATATCGTCGCCCGGCTGGTAGGGGCGCGATTCGTGGTACTCCATACCGCGCCCGCGAAATGCGGATAAATGCCCACCCGCCATCTGCGCCTTAACCGAATTCGACAGCAGCGGCAAGCCGCGCGCCTCGCGATTCAAGCCGATTAGCGTGGACTGTTTGACCCGTACAATATCGTCGCCAGCTTCCAACTGCACACCTCTATGGAACAGCGACCCTGGCGAGGATTTCATCGATACAACTATCGGCGGTCCTGCCCTCGGCCTCGGCTTCGAAACTCAAAATGATCCGGTGGCGCAGCACATCCGGTGCGATCAGCTGGATATCTTCCGGCACCACGAAATCCCGGTTATTGAGCCACGCATAGGCACGCGCGCAGCGATCCAGCGCCATGGTTGCGCGCGGGCTGGCGCCATATTGAATCCAGCCGGCGAGTTCGTCTCCGTAGCGGCTCGCGCTGCGCGTGGCGAGCACGATTTCAATGATGTAATCCTCGAGGCTATCGTCGAGATGGGTATCGAGCACGGCATCGCGCGCGTCCAGCAAGCTTTGCTGACTGATTGCCGCGGCAGGCGGCGCCGCTGCATCGAATTCGGAACGCGCCTCTCGCCGAGTTAGCGCGAGGATCGATTTTTCATCGGCGCCCGATGGGTAGTCGACCCGCACGTGCATCAGGAAACGGTCCAGTTGCGCCTCCGGCAACGGGTAAGTCCCTTCCTGCTCGAGCGGATTCTGCGTCGCCATGACCAGAAATATTTGCTGCAGGAGATAGGTTTCGCTACCTACGGTTATCTGGCGCTCGGCCATGGCTTCGAGCAGCGCCGATTGTACCTTGGCGGGGGCGCGATTGATTTCATCCGCCAGAATCAGGTTATGGAACAGCGGGCCGCGCTGAAACTTGAAGCTGCCGTCCTGCGGGCGATAAATCTCGGTGCCGGTCAAATCGGCCGGCAGCAGGTCCGGGGTAAACTGCACGCGGTGAAAATCACCCTCGATACCCTCGCCCAGCACCTTGATCGCGCGTGTCTTGGCCAAGCCCGGCGCGCCTTCCACCAATAAATGCCCATCCGCCAGAATCGCGATCAGCAGGCGCTCGATAAGTCCCTGCTGGCCGATAATTTTATCGCTGACGGCCTTTTTTAAATTCAATATTTCTTGCTGTGACAAGAATTAACCTCTCAACCGAGTCAAATTTTAGGAGTATGCTCTGCGCGCGGGTTAGAGTCCGCTGCGGAGCGAAAGTTTACCTGATTCAGCGGTTATTAAGGAAGCAAATGACCGCTCTTGATCCAGATCACGGTTTCCTGTTCGACGTAACGGCAATGCTCGCTATTGTGGGGGTTGCGGATCCAGGTGCCGGCAGGATAGCCGCCATATTCGTCGAATAATTCGCCGGAGATCACAAAGATCTCTTCGCCGCCAAAGTGCGGATGCGGCTGATAGCGCGTGCCGGCCGGCCATTTGTACAGGGCCACCATCTCGGTTTCGAAATAGTACAATGGCATTACCTTGATACCCCGCTCTCCGGGAAGCCAGGCGCCGGATTGGGTGTCGATGCGCAGGCTGATATCATCCGCCGGGTCGAACTGATCCAATTTCACCAATAGTTCACAGCCCGCGTCGCTGAACGGCGAATGCTTCGAACCGGGCGGATTACGGATGTAGGTACCCGCCGGATAATCGCCGTTTTCGTCCGAAAACACGCCATCGAGCACCAGGATCTCTTCACCCCGGGGGTGCCGGTGGGACGAAAAACGGGACTTGGCATCGTAGCGCACGACACTGGTGGTATGCCCGTGTTCCTCGGCTTCGCGCGCCAGCGGCTTGCGCCACACGCCCGCCATCGGGCTTGCCTCCCATTCCATTTCAGCCGTGTGGACCACCACCGGTTTGTCAAAAGACATGTTCAGCATATAGTCAAACCCGCTAAATCCGCGCACCCGATATTATCGAAGAATCTACGCATCCAAAAAAGTATAGACCGCCAAAAAGCTTTATCGAGAAATTTTACTCTGAGTAAACTCTCTCTAAGAGTATTTACTCTGAGTAAAGTTTACTCTGAGTAAAAATTATTTCGGTTATTATTAACCCGGCGCAACGCTCAAAAAAAAGCAGCCGTTAAAGGCTGCTTCAAGCTCGGGTCCACTAGCTGCTGGGACCCTGGTGCGCCGACTCATGCCGATGAAACCTGCAAGCAATGAGCCGAACAATCATACCTCTTTAAGGGTACGTGCACCGGTAAATCGTGAATGTTATGGTTGTTAAATCAGCGGCTTAACCTCTGTATCAGATACAAAACGTTAAGATACGCGGGCCGGGAGCAAGCATTAATTCCGCAAATGTCGCAAATGATCCAGTAATTGTTAAATGCAAAGTATTTGTCCCCCAAGGTTTATTTCAGAATTGCTATGCCCGGTTTATTGGCTCAGCTCATTCGGAGAATCACCCGACTGGATCTAATTATCTACAAATCAGGGACTTAGGGGAGTTAAATCGCGCGGTTTTGTGACTTGGCCCACAGTTTTGCATGGTCACGGACAACGCGGGGCGGCTGGGCGGGTATAACTGCTATCAAATTCGGGGCGATTCAGTGCAATTCGGCCGTTAATCTCGGGGCGATCGGAATAGCCGAGGATTGCGCTAAACGGACCCGGCGGTCGCGTCATCGGCAGCAGGCATTCGCGCGCGGCCAATAATGCCTGGAAGAATTACCGATGAGACGTCGCTTAAATCGCCTGCGCCAGCGCGTCGAGGCTCTGCTTGGCGTCGCCGAACAACATGCGGGTGTTGTCCTTGACGAACAGTGGATTATCGACCCCGGCATAACCGGCCGCCATGCCGCGCTTCAGCACCACCGTGGTTTGACCCTTCCAGACCTCGAGCACCGGCATGCCGGCAATCGGGCTGTCGGTGTCTTCCTGCGCCAGCGGGTTGACCGTATCGTTAGCGCCAACCACGATCGAGACATCGATGTCGGGAAAATCGTCGTTGATTTCATCCATTTCGAAAACAATGTCGTAAGGCACCTTGGCTTCCGCCAGCAACACGTTCATATGCCCGGGCATGCGGCCCGCCACCGGGTGGATTCCGAAACGCACGTTGACGCCTTTCTTGATCAGCGTCTTGCTGATATCCGCGATCGCGTGTTGCGCCTGCGCGGTCGCCATGCCGTAACCCGGCACCACCATGACTTGCTTGGCGTGGTTGAGCAGTTCCGCCATCGCCCCGATATCGATGGTTTGTACCTCGCCTTCGACGCTGATACCGGCGGATGACCCGCCTGAGGTGCCGAAGCCGCCGGCGATAACGCTGACGAAATGTCGATTCATCGCACGACACATGATGTAACTCAATATAGCGCCGCTACTGCCGACCAGTGCGCCGGTAACAATCAGCAAGTCGTTTGACAACATGAAACCGGTGGCGGCGGCGGCCCAGCCGGAATAACTGTTAAGCATAGAAATCACTACCGGCATATCGGCGCCGCCGATCGCGGCTACCATATGGATACCGAACAGCAGCGCGATAACGGTCATCGCCAACAGCAGCAGTGTCGCCCGGCTATGGTCCGGTTCACCGACGAACCCGACCGCGATAACGATCACGGCGATAAACAATGCCAGATTAAGCCAGTGGCGCGCCGGCAGGAGCATCGGCTGGCCTCCGATCAGGCCGCTGAGCTTGCCGTAAGCGACCACCGAGCCGGTAAAGGTCAAGGCGCCGATGGCAACCCCGAGATAGATTTCGATTTCATGGATGGTTTTCTCGACGCCGCTGTACTCTATTGCCGGATCCATAAAATTGGCGAAACCGATCAATACCGCGGCCAGGCCGACCAGGCTGTGCAGAATCGCCACCAGTTCCGGCATTTGCGTCATCTGCACCCGCCTCGACAGGATAAAACCAATGACGCCGCCGGCGACCATGATGGCAATCAATACTTCATGATGCCGGGTGACGAAAGCCGCGATGGTCACCAGTACCGCGATGATCATGCCGACCATGCCGAACAGGTTGCCGCGACGCGCGGTATCGTTGGTGCTCAAGCCGCCTAGCGCGAGGATAAACAGCGCCGCGGCGCCGAGATAGGAAACGGTAATCAGACTGGGAGACACGACTTGTTACCCCTTGAACATCTGCAGCATACGCTGCGTCACTGAAAATCCGCCGACGATATTGATACAGGTAATGAACACCGCGATCCCGGCAAGTACGTAAATCAGTCCGTTGGAGCTAGAGATCTGCGTCAAGGCACCGAGCACGATGATACTGCTGATCGCGTTGGTGACGCTCATCAATGGCGTATGCAGCGTCGGGCTCACATTCCAGATCACCATGTATCCAATGAAACAGGATAATACGAATACCGTGAAATGCCCCATGAATGACGGCGGCGCCACTTGCCCCAGCCCGAACAGCGCCAGCCCCGCGAGGATCACCGGAAACCAGGCGCTCTTGAAAAATCGGGCAATCTCGGATACCTCTATCGCAACCTCGGGAGTCTTGGTCGGGGGCGTCGTTTCTGTTTGCATTTTCTGCCCGCCGAAACTCGGCTTGCGCTCGGCGCTCACCGCAATCGGCGGCGGCGGCCAGGTAATTTCGCCAGCTTTGACGACGGTCGCACCTCGGATGACATCGTCTTCCATGTCAATCACGATATTGCCGTCCTTTGCGGGGCACATTTCCATGATCAGGTTATAGATATTGGTGGCGTAGAGCTGACTCGACTGAGCCGCGAGCCGACTCGGTAAATCGGTGTAGCCGACCACGTGCACGCCATGGCGGTCGACGACCTTACCGGCAACCGTGACAGCGCAGTTACCGCCCTGCTCGGCCGCCAGATCGACGATGACACTGCCGTCGCGCATGGAGTGGACCATAGGCTTGGTTATCAGTTTGGGCGCCGGTTTGCCGGGAATCAGCGCGGTCGTGATAATCACGTCGACTTCCTTGGCCTGCTGCGCGAACAAGGCCATTTCGGCCTCGATGAATTCCTTGCTCATGACCTTGGCATAACCGCCCTCACCGGTGCCGTCTTCCTCGAATTCAAGTTCGAGAAACTCGGCGTCCATACTCAAAATCTGGTCCTTGACCTCGGGTCGGGTATCGAAGGCGCGCACGATCGCCCCCAGCGATTTGGCGGTGCCGATAGCGGCCAGCCCGGCCACGCCGGCGCCGATGACCAGTACCTTGGCCGGATCGACCTTGCCGGCGGCAGTTATCTGCCCCGAGAAGAATCGGCCAAATCGATTCGAGGCTTCGATCACGGCGCGATAGCCGGCGATATTCGCCATCGAGCTCAGCGCATCGAGTTTCTGCGCGCGCGAAATGCGCGGAATACTGTCCATTGCCAGGACGTTGACCTTGCGCTCGGCACATTGCTGCAGCAAGTCTTCGTTTTGCGCAGGCCAGATAAAGCTGATCAGGCATGAGCCCGGCGTCATCATCTCAATTTCGTGCCGCTCTAATTCTTGGTTGAATTCGGGCGGTCGCACTTTAATGACCACATCGGCGCTCCATGCGCCCCCGGTATCTTTCGAAATCGCGGCGCCCGCTTCGCGCAAGGCGTGGTTCTTGAAACTCGCACCGGCGCCTGCGCCCGACTCGACAATCACCTCGAATCCGGCCGCAACCAGTTTCTCGATCACCTCGGGAGACGCGGCAACGCGCTTTTCCCCGGGATGAATTTCTGCGGGTATACCTACGATCATATTAAGTTGGCCCCTTTAGACACTAGCCGCCGCAAAATCATGCGCGGCAAGTAGCGGCTTAATATACTTAATTTTTGGCATGTTGAATACCAAACCCAGTTTTACCTTGTCCGCGCTGCGTCCTGACAGCGTTTTCCGGTGTCCGTAGACAGCTGCGCGCGACATGCATTATTCTGCCCCAATTAACGACCCCTGTTTACCCGATTTTCCGATTTCGACTATGCAATTTTTAAATTCAATCCTGCAAAAAGCCCGCGACCGGCGGCGCAGCATCGTCCTCGCCGAAGGCGAAGACGCCCGGGTTCTCGCGGCCGCGATACGCGCCCGCGATGACGGCATCGCCAATTGCATACTTGTCGGCAACAGTGCTGCCATCCTGCAGCAAGCGGAAGCCTCGGGATACGATTTGACCGACATTAGAATCGAAGACCCGAACGCTTCACAATACCACCAAAGATATAGTGAGACGCTGTGGCAGTTGCGCCGGCATAAGGGCATGACACAGGAACAGGCGCAGCTGCAGGCACGCGACCCGCTGTGCTTCGCCGACCTGATGCTGCAAGCCAATGACGCCGACGGCGCCATTGCCGGCGCGGTTTACACCACCGGGGACCGAGTGCGCTCGGCGCTGCAAATCGTCGGAGTAAAGCCGGGGTTCAAGTCGGTATCCAGTTTCATGCTGATGCTGTTTGAAGCCGAGCATCATAACCCGCAACGCGCAATGTTATTTGCGGACTGCGGATTGATCGTCGACCCCGACGCCGAGCAATTGGCTGAAATTGCAGTCGCGACGACAAATTCGGCGCAACGGCTAATCGATGACGAACCGCGTGTTGCCATGCTTTCCTTTTCTACCGACGGCAGCGCAAGTCATGCGCTGGTGGAAAAAGTGCGCCTGGCGACCGAGCTCGCTCGCCGTCAAATGCCGGCCACGGCAGTCGAAGGCGAGGTACAGCTGGACGCCGCGATCGTACCGTCAATTGCGGCGCAAAAAATCTCCGATTCAAAAATCGACGGCCGCGCCAACGTGCTGATTTTCCCCGATTTGAACGCCGGCAACATCGGCTACAAGCTGGCTCAGCGCTTCGGCGGGGCAACCGCTATCGGTCCGATTCTGCAGGGGCTCAAACGTCCAGCCAACGACCTGTCGCGCGGTTGCAGTACCGACGACGTCTATAACCTGATTGCGTTGACCGCGGTATTGGCGGGGGAGTAAGACGTTCTAAGTCGCTTCGAAGGGTCAAAGTAAATTGGCCCTTACTTAACAAATAATCGTCATTCCCGCGCAAGCGGGAATCTCATAACGTGCCAACTTTGCATTTATTAGTCATCCCCGCGCAAGCGGGGATCTTATAACGTACCACCTTTGTAAGGTCCCGCGGTTTATTAGTCATCCCCGCGAAAGCGGGGATCTTATAACGTGCCATCCTTGCAAGGTCCCCGCTTTCGCGGGGATGACTTTATGGGGCGGGGATCTTATAACGTGCCGACTTTGCAAGGTCCCCGCCTACGCGCACTGCTGTCCGGAATAAATTAAGTTGGTGTATTTGAAAGTGTTGCAGTGCCCGGGTTTTACGAATAAAACCATAAGCGACAACTTAATTTCAGGACACTGCAACATGTATACAAATACCCGATTTGGCGAACTTTTGAAAGTCCTTCCTAAAAATACTTTCAAACGCTGCGTTGAACAGCATCGGAGCGATAAACATAACAAGGGTTTCGACAGCTGGGGGCAGTTAATCAGTCTGATGTATGCTCAATTGTCCGGTTGTCGGAGCTTGCGCGAGTTGGAGGTGAGCTACAATAGTCATTCCGCGCATCACTATCACCTGGGCTGCGGTCCGATTAAGCGCTCGACTTTATCGGATGCCAATCGCCAACGAGATGCCGGGGTATTTGAATCATTCTGCCAGCAGCTGATGGGCCGGGCTCATCGGCGAGTACGCAATGAGATAAAGGACTTGCTCTATCTGTTGGACTCGACGCCGATCTGTCTGCGCGGCCGGGGTTATGAGTGGACGCAAGCGCGTAGTATGTCACGCATTCCGGGCCTGAAGATTCACCTGCTGTATTCCCCCGACAAGCAGTTGCCTTGTGACGCTCGGATCACGGCATCGACCCAGAACGATATTGAGTATGGACGCAATGTTGAAATCGAGATGGGCGCTAAGTATGTGTTTGATAAGGGATATTGCGATTACAATTGGTGGCATCAAATCGACCAGGAGGGTG
>DS021199.1:788097-794471 GCA_001735895.1 Olavius algarvensis Gamma 3 endosymbiont
GTCGAATTGGGGATACCGTCGCGCGCGGCCAGACGCTGGTGCGGCTCGAGGCTTCGGTAGAACAGGCCCGGGTAAACCTCGCGCAGTTACAGGCGACATCATCCAGCGATGTCGAGAATCGCAAGGAGCAGTTGCGCTACGCCCGGCAATACCACAAACGCATGAACGACCTGCTGCAGCAGAATTCGGTGTCGCGTTACGAAAAAGACAAGGCCGAGACTGAGGTTGCGCTGGCGCGGATCGAGCTCAACAAGGCGAAAGAAAAGCGCCGCATCGCCCAGCTCAATCTCGAACTGGCGAAATCCCAGCTGGCGTTGCGCACCATCAAGAGCCCGATCGACGGTATCGTCGTCGATCGCTACGCCATGGTGGGCGAATCGGTCGCGGGCCGCACCATCATGAAACTCGCCAAGGTCGATCCGCTGAAGGTCGAACTGATCGCGCCGACCGAGTATTTCGGCCTGATCGAAAGAGGCATGGTGGCCGAAATTCATCCCGAGCAACCCGCCAACCAGATGTTCGAGGCGACCGTGACTATCGTCGATCAGTTGATCGACCCGGCCAGCGGCAGCTTTACCGTGCGCATGGAGTTACCGAACCCCGAGGACCGGCTCGTGGGCGGAGTCAACTGTATGGCCAGTTTCGCCTTCGAGACCCCGCTACCGGCCGGCAACGATGGTTACAGTTTGCTGGAATCCTCCCGTAGCAGTAATTAGCCCGGATACTCCGATGAATGCATGCCGCGCTTCACAGATTATCCAGCTTGATCTCGTTTTAAGAGGTCGCGGGAGTTTCGCGTCATTAGTAAGCGTATTTATTAATGTGAAACCGCCGGTCCTGGTTTTACGGGTTCCATGCCGAGCGGCGGTTCTCGGCGATAGACGTCGTCCTATAGTTGAGTGGTTATAGAAGCGCTGATGAATAAAATCTCTAAAAATGCCCTGCAGCAGTCCCGGCCGATTTTCGAAGAGTTGGAGGAACGCCGGCTGTTTTCGGGCGGCGTCGAGGGCCTGATCGATCTAGATCTCGACCTCGATTCCGAGGCCAACGCGATTTATCGTGACTTGGATACCGGCGTAACGCAAACTGGTCAGCTCGGCACCGGTGTCACCGATGCCGAAGGTCAATCCCACGAAATCGCGTTTGTCGACGCCGGCGTCGACAACTACCAGCTACTGATCGATGATTTGCTAAGCAATGCCGATTCCAACCGCAATATCGAGGTCGTCTTGCTCGAGCGCGACCAAAACGGAATCGACCGGATTTCGGCGATATTACAGGAACGCGACGATCTAGACGCGATTCACATCATTTCTCACGGCACCGACGGCAGCATTGAACTCGGTGCGAGTCGGCTCGATGCCGAGTCGCTCGAAGAAAATAACCTGAGCATCGCGTTGTGGGCCAATGCCTTCGCCGAATTCGGCGATATCCTGGTTTACGGCTGCAACCTCGCCGCCAGTGAAGTAGGGCAAAACCTGATTGACGAGCTCAGCGGACTGACCATGGCCGACGTTGCCGCTTCCGACGATCTGACCGGCGCGCATAGTCTGGGTGGCGACTGGGTTCTAGAGGCAAGTACCGGCGCCATCGAATCGACGGTTGCCGTCTCGGAACAGGTGCAACAAAGCTGGGAACATGTCCTGACGCCCGCCGGTTATCCGGACTCCAATGGCCAGGACAATAGCTTCGAATGGATTACCAATGTGTCATTTGCCGGCATCAATAATACCTCCGCTCAAGAAGGCGGAGGCTATGGTGACTATAGCGGCCAGGTAGGCAGTATCGAACAGGGGGAGGCGGCCTTGCTTTCGGTGACCATCAATGCCGATAGCCAGGATTATGTCAACGCCTGGATCGACTGGGACGGCGACGGCGATTTTACCGATGGCGGAGAAGGTTACGTCCTCGCCGCCAATACCGGCAGTAATGGCCCACACGCAGTCATGATTACCGCGCCCAACGACGCGGCGATCGGCACGGCCATCTTACGCGTGAGCCTGAAGTACCAGGGCGCCGCTGCCTCGGACGAAGTGTTTCAATATGGTGAAGTCGAGGATTACTCGATTAACGTCACCGCTTCCGCCGTTACCGCATTAGATAACGCCTATAGCGTCGACGAAGATACGGCTTTGAATGTGGATTGGTGGAACACCGACTGGACTCAGCGACAGTTGTTAACTTTCGATAATTCCGGTCAGACTGAAGACCTGACCGATTTTGCCGTACTGGTTAAACTCAACAGTGCGAATATTGACTACGCCCAGACCCAAAACGGCGGGCAGGACTTGCGTTTCCTGGATGCCGATGGCTCAGCCCTGGCCTACGAGATAGAGCAGTGGAACGAAAGCGGCGACTCTTTCGTTTGGGTCAAGGTTCCACTGATTGACGGCGCCTCGGCCACGGACCACATCCAGATGTATTACGGTAATGCTACGGCAGGCGACGCCCAATCTCCGACCGAGGTCTGGGACGGCAATTATCGCGGGGTCTGGCATCTCAACGAAAGCGCGGTCGATGAAGGCAGCGGCGCCATCCACGACGATTCCGCCGGTGATTTCGACGGGACACAGGACGGTAATGCGAGCGCGGTCGGCCAAATTGGCGGCGGACAGGAATTCGATGGGGTGGACGATTTCATCGATCTCGGCACCGACACGATCATCGACGGGCGTAGCGCGTTTACCATTTCCGCCTGGGTCAAACTGGATGCGAGCCCGGGAACCAATGCTCAGTATGGCGTATTTTCCAGGGATGGCAGCCCCCGTGATGGCACCGTGGCGTTGAACGTGGGACAATATACTACTGATGATACCTACTACCACGTGCCGACCCATGATGGCACCTGGAACAACCATGTCGCGGATAGCCAGACCGGCGTCGGTACCTGGGCTCACATCACGGCCGCCTATGACGGTGCCGGCACGATCCGCTATTACCTGAACGGGAACCCGGACGGATCCGATACCTATACTGAGCCGAGTACCGTCGCCGGACTGTCGCAGCGTATTGGCCGGCACGTGAATACGTCGGCTGGCGCCTTCGATGGTATCATCGACGAAGTCCGCATTTCCGCCACGGACCGCTCCGCCGACTGGATAAAGGCGCAACACTTGTCGATGACTGATGCCTTTGTGAGTTTCGGCGGTGCCCAGTCGGCGCCGGCGGTTGGCGGTGTCGTCGCCACAGACCTCCACGACGGAAGCAATACGCTGACCGCAATCCTCGTCAGCGGGCCCAGTCAAGCGGCGGCCTTCACGTTTAATGCCGACGGCACTTTCAGCTATACACCCAATCCCGGCTATCACGGCAGCGATAGTTTTACCTACAAAATCAACGACGGTACCCAGGATTCGAATGTAGCGACGGTAACATTGACCGTCGATTCGATTGCCGATGCACCCGTTATCGGTGGAGTCGATTCCGGATCGGTTACCGAGGATATTGCGGTTGTTGCCGGCAACCTCGGCGCCTCCGGCGGTTTGACCATTACCGACGAAGACCCCGGCGAATCCAGTTTCCAGGCGGAAACGATTAACGGCAGTTACGGCGATCTGGTGGTCGACAGCGCGGGAAATTGGAGTTATAGCGCTGATAATAGCCAGTCCGCGGTGCAGTCGCTGGATGCCGGCGAATCGCTGGTAGATACGCTGACTGTTACGACCTTCGACGGCACGTCACATGACATCGTCATCACCATCAACGGTGCGGAAGACGCCGCCGTCATCGGTGGTACCGCAACCGGCGCGGTCGCCGAAGATGGCACGCTCACCGCGACCGATACGCTGACGATTACCGACGCGGATACGTCCGATAATCCGGTCAGTTTCAACGACGTGGCCGCCACGCTGGGCGACAACGGTTACGGTAATTTCGAGATCACGTCGAATACCTGGACTTACACCCTGAACAATAGCCATGCCTCGGTACAGGCACTCGATGCCGGCGAGACGCTGAACGATACTTTTACCTTTGCGGCGACGGATGGTTCGACGCAAGTGGTTACGGTGACCATCAACGGTGCCGAGGACGCGGCGGTGATCGGTGGCACGGCGGTGGGTGCCGTGGCCGAAGATTGACACCCTGACGGCGACCGATACGCTAACGATTACCGATGCCGATACGTCGGATAATCTGGTCAGCTTCAACGACGTGGCCGCTACCCTGGGCGACAATGGTTACGGCAATTTCGAGATTACGTCGAATAGCTGGACTTACTCTTTGAACAACGCCCATGCATCGGTTCAAGCGCTCGATGCCGGCGAGACGCTGAACGACACCTTTACCTTCACCGCCAGCGATGGCAGCACACAAGTGGTCACGGTGACCATCAACGGCGCGGAAGACGCCGCCGTCATCGGCGGTACGGCGGTGGGTGCCGTGGCCGAAGACGGCACCCTGACGGCGACCGATACGCTGACGATTACCGACGCGGATACGTCCGATAATCCGATCAGCTTCAACGATGTGGCCGCCACGCTGGGCGACAACGGTTACGGTAATTTCGAGATCACGTCGAATAGCTGGACTTATACGCTCAACAATAGCCATGCGTCGGTTCAGGCGCTCGATGCGGGCGAGACGCTAAACGATACCTTTACCTTTGCGGCGACGGATGGTTCGACGCAACCGTGACCGTCACGATCAACGGGGCGGAAGATACCCCGGTGATCGGCGGTGTAGCCATTGGTGCAGTCACCGAGGACGGCACACTTACCGCCAGCGACACGCTGACGATAACCGACGCCGATAGCAGCGACAACCCGGTCAGCTTCAACGATATGCTGGCAACCACCGGGGACAATGGTTACGGCAATTTTGAAATAACGGCCAACGTCTGGACCTATACCTTGAATAACGGCAGCGGTGTCATCCAGGCGCTCGATGTCGGCGAAACGCTCAACGATACTTTTACCTTTACCGCGACCGACGGCTCGACTCGGGTCGTGACCGTCACGGTCAACGGCGCCGAGGATGCGCCAACGCTGGATAATCCGCTTGCCAACCAGAGCGCGACCGAAGATGTCGCGTTCGGCTTTACTTTTCCGGTGAGCACTTTCGGCGATCTAGACGCAGCGGATAACCTGATTTACAGCGCGACACTCAGCGACGACAGTCCGCTGCCCGCCTGGTTGAGTTTCGACGGTGCTACGCGGACATTCAGCGGCACGCCGGTCAACGCCGACGTCGGCTCGATCGATATTAAGATCACCGCCGACGACGGCAGCAGCACAATTACCGATAGCTTCACCCTCACGGTGAACAACAGTAGTGATGCGCCCGTAATCAGCGGCGTCGATAGCGGTGCGGTTATCGAAGATAGCGCCGTCGTGGCCGGTAATATCAGCACCAGCGGCAACATGACGATCGCCGATCCTGACCCGGGTGAATCCAGCTTCATCGCCGCGACGGCCAACGGCAGCTACGGCGATCTAATCATCGATACCGCCGGTAACTGGAGTTACAGCGCCGACAACAGCCAAATTTCTATCCAGGCGCTGGACGCCGGTGAAACCCTGATCGAAACGCTGACGGTGACCACCTTCGACGGTAGCAGTCATGACGTGATCGTAACCATCAATGGCGCCGAGGATGCCCCCGTGATCGGTGGTATCGCTACTGGTAGCGTGGCCGAAGACGGCAGCCTGACAGTCGGCGCAACGCTGACCATCACCGATACGGATTCATCGGACAATCCGGTCAGCTTCAACGATGTGGCCGCAACGCTGGGCGACAATGGTTATGGCAACTTCGTGCTGACGTCGAATAGCTGGACTTTTACCCTGAACAACAGTCACGCCGCGGTGCAGGGACTCGACGTCGGTGAATCCCTGACTGACAGCTATACCTTTACCGCTAGCGACGGCTCGACCCGGAGCGTAACGGTTACCATTGACGGCGCCGAGGATCTGCCGGTGCTCGGCGGCGTTAGCGTCGGCACGGTCAGTGAGGACGGCACGCTGGTGGCCAGCGCTACGCTGACGATCGCGGATACTGACACCTCCGATAACCCGATCGGCTACAATGATCTGACGCCGACGCCCGGCAGCAACGGTTACGGCAGTTTCGAAATCAGCGGTAATACCTGGACCTATACGCTCAACAACGGTCATGCCGCGGTGCAGGCGCTCGATGTCGGTGAATCCTTGAGCGATAGCTTCACCTTCAGCGCCACCGACTGACATGGTCCAATAGATTGATACCACCCAGTTAAGAGATAATGAAACTTAACTGAGGTAACGATAGATGACAACGAGAAAGAAATATACGAAAGAATTCAAACTGGATGCAGTGAGCCTGGTAACTGATCAGGGCTACAGCCGGGCGGAAGCAGCGCGAAGCCTGGGCATCAATGCCAATATGCTGTGCCGATG
>DS021199.1:794909-808176 GCA_001735895.1 Olavius algarvensis Gamma 3 endosymbiont
GGTGTACGACAATCTGCTTCAGCGGCAATTTGATGTGCCCCAGCCTGATCAGGTCTACGCAGCGGATGTGACTTATGTATGGACCCAGGAGGGCTGGCTTTACCTGGCTGTCGTGATAGATCTGTGTTTGAGAAAGGTTGTGGGCTGGAGCATGAGCCCTCGGATGAAATCGCAGTTGGTCTGTGATGCCTTGAAGATGGCCGCCTGGCAGCGCCGACCCAAGGCAGGTTTAATCCATCACTCGGATCGTGGGTCTCAGTATGCCAGCAAGGCATTCCGAAAATTACTCAGAATCAACGGGTTCCAGGGCAGCATGAGCCGTAAAGGTGACTGTTGGGATAATGCGGTGGTCGAGAGCTTCTTTGGCAGTCTGAAGCAGGAGCGGGTGCAATGGCGAAATTATCAGACTCGATATGAAGCACAGCAGGATATTCTGCAGTACATATCCAGCTGGTATAACCCATATCGATTACATTCGACGCTGAATTATGTCAGCCCGAATGATTATGAAAAACGACTACTCGAAACGAAGCATGCCGCTTAACTGGGGTGTATCAAAAAGTTTGACCACGTCAGACGGCAGTACACAGCTGGTCACCGTCACCATCGATGGCGCCGAAGACGCGCCGACGGTCGATAACGCGATTGCGGATCAAACTGCGACCGAAGATGTCATTTTTAACTTCAGTTTCGCGGCCAACAGCTTCGGCGATCTCGATGACTCCGATAGCTTGGCCTATAGCGCCACACTCGCCGATAACAGCCCGCTGCCGGCTTGGTTGAATTTTGACGCGGCCACTCGCAGTTTCAGCGGCACGCCGACCAATGCCGATGTCGGCTCGATCGATATCAAAATCACCGCCGACGACGGCAGCAGCACGATTTCGGACAGCTTTACCCTGACCATCGACAATAGCGCCGACCCGGCGGTCATCGCCGGTATCGATACCGGAGCGGTGATCGAGGACAGCGGCGTGGTCGGCGGTAATATCAGCACCACCGGCAGCTTGACGATTGCCGATCCCGATGCAGGGGAGTCCAGTTTTCAGGCAGCGACAGTCAGCGGAACCTACGGCACACTGACGATCGATGCAGCCGGTAACTGGATCTATAGCGCTGCCAATAGTCAGGCCGCGCTACAGGCGCTGGATGCGGGCGAATCACTGCTCGATACACTAACCGTGGCGGCTTTCGACGGCACCACTCATGACGTGACGATTACGCTCAACGGCGCCGAGGATGCGCCGGTAATCGGCGGAGTCGCGACCGGCGCGGTCGCCGAGGACGGCACGCTCATAGCTTCGGATACGCTAACGATTGCCGATGTCGACGGCAGTGACAATCCGGTTGGTTTCAATGACATCGCGGCAACGCCGGGCGACAACGGATACGGCGACTTCGAGATCGCGTCGAATACCTGGAGCTATACCCTGAACAATGCCCACGCCGCAGTACAGGCGTTAGACGTCGGTGAAAGTTTGAGCGATAGCTATACCTTCGTCGCTACCGACGGCTCGACCCGAACGGTGATTGTTACTATAGACGGCAGTGAAGATTTGCCGGTGCTCGGCGGCGTTGCCAGCGGCGCGGTGGTCGAAGACGGCGCCCTGACCGCGTCCGACAGCCTGACGATTAGCGACGCCGACAGCTCGGACAATCCGATCAGTTACAACGATGTAACGCCGACGCCAGGAACGAACGGTTACGGTAATTTTGAAATCACCGGGAATACCTGGACCTACACGCTCAACAATAGCCATGCGGCGGTGCAGGGGCTCGATGCCGGTGAAACGCTGAGCGACAGTTTCACCTTCACCGCCAGCGACGGCAGCACGCAGCTCGTGAGCCTGACCATTAATGGCGCCGAGGATGCGCCGACGCTGGATAACTCGATTCCGAATCAAAGCGCGACCGCAAGCCTGGTCTTCAATTTCACTTTCGCGGCCAATAGCTTCGGCGATCTCGATGCCTCGGATACGCTGAGCTATAGCGCGACCTTGAGTGACGGCAGCCCCCTACCGGCGTGGCTTGGCTTCGACGGCGCGACGCGCAGTTTCAGCGGCACGCCGGCGGCGGGCGACATCGGCGTAATCGATATCAAGATCACCGCCGATGACGGCAGCAGTGCGGTTACGGATAACTTCAGTCTGACAGTCGCGGCTTTTAACAACCTGCCGCTTATCGCCGGGGTCGATCAGGCCACGCTGACCGAGGATCAGAATGTGGTCGGCGGCCAACTCGGCGCGGCGGGCGCGCTCTCCGTAGCCGATCCCGATAGTGGGGAATCGAGTTTCATGGCCGCTACCGTCAACGGGACACTCGGTACACTGTCGATCGACCCCGCCGGCAACTGGGCATACAGCGCCGACAACGGCCAGGCCGCAATCCAGTCGCTGCAGTCAGGGGATTCGCTGGTCGATGTCATGATCGTGACTACCGTCGACGGCAGCACGCACGATGTCATCGTCACCATTCATGGCGTGCAGGAGCCTGTGACCCCGCCGGTGGTCGATCCGCCGGTGATCGATCCCACGCCCGAACCCGAGCCATTGCCGGAAAAAGAAGCGACACCCGAATCCGAGGACGCTGACGAAGACCCGCTGCTCGGCCAGATAACCCACATGCCGCAGGAAACCGCGGCGCCACCGCAAACGCGGGGAGAAGACGTCGCCGGATTTTTGCGGCAAGACCAGCCCACCATCCAGCCGGCCGGTCTCAAGCCAGAGCTTGCGCGCCCGGCTGCAGCGTCGCAGCTGCAACCAATGGCTGGTCAGACTCTGAACCTTGACCAACTCAAACTGCAGGTCAGCGACGATGAGGAGCTGAATCAGCAGTTCGAACTCGAATTGCTGGAGCGTATCGATCGCATGCACCAGGGCATTGATGGCGACGGCCTGCACAAAAGTGTGGACGATATCCAGGTGCAAATTTTCATGGGTTCCAGCGCGAGCATTACCGCCGGCATCGTCAGCTGGGTGCTGCGCGGCGGTTCGCTACTGGCGAGTTTGATGGGAACCGTACCCTTGCTAAATCGTTTCGATCCGCTACCGATTCTCAAGACCCGGGAAGAAGACGAGTCGGACCAGCCCGATGATGACGGCGACGATGCCGCGAAACGGGGTGCGCGGCGCGTGGACAAGATGTTTTCGGGGCAATCGAAACAGCAGCAGGGTAGCGGTTCGGTAAATGAGTAACCTGCGAAAATCAACGGGCTTGATGTTTCCGGCGATGCGTCTCGCAATCGCGCTGGCGCTGCTGACGGCCTGCATTCTGCTGACTGCGGACATGTTCGGTTTTACCCCGGACGAAGACCGGCTGGAACTCGAAGCGCGCAAGCAGATTTCCGAATCGCTGGCGATCCAGTTTTCATTGATGGATCCGATCCGGGATATTCGCAAGATCGAGCGGTTAATTCGGATTGTCACCCGGCGCAACCCGGCGATTTTGTCGACCGCGATTCGCCTGGTGTCGGGCGAAGTCGTATTCGAGTCCGCGGACCACGCCCGGCTGTGGCAGGGATTCGACGGCAGCAAGTCGACTTCGACGCATGTGCGAGTGCCCCTGCGGCAGCGCGACCGGCCCTGGGGAAGCGTCGAGTTGCGTTTCAGCGAGCTCAACAGCGATTCGTTGCGCGGTTACACCCAGAAATCGATTTTTAAGCTATTGGTCTTTTTTATTCTGATCGGTTTCTTCGTTTTTCTGGTATTCATGCTGCGTACCCTGCGGCAGCTGGACCCGAGCGCGGTTATCCCGGAGCGTGTCAACGCCGCCTTCGATACGCTGTCGGAAGGCGTGCTGATCGTCGACGAGGACGAACAGATTCTACTCACCAACAAGGCATTTGCCGACCGGATCGGACGCGACGCGATCACCTTGATGGGCAGCAAGGCTTCCGATTTGAAGTGGGAGCGCGTCTCAAAAAAGAAGTCCGGCACCGAACTTCCCTGGGTGGAAGTCCTCGGAACCGGTAAGGCTGTCGTCGGCGCGCAGTTCATACTGATTTCGGAGACGGGCGACAGCTTTAAGTTCGCGATAAACGCGTCGCCGATATTGAGCCCGGAGAATCGGCCGCAGGGGGTACTCGTCACGCTCGACGACATTACCGCGGTCGAGGAGCAGAATCTGCGGCTGCGGTCCGCGGTGCAGCGGTTGGAAAAAACCCAGGCGCAGGTGCAGGAACAGAACAAGGAACTGTCCTACCTGGCAACCCGCGACGCGCTGACCGGCTGTCTCAACCGGCGTTCGTTTTCGGAGCAGTTCGAAGTCCTGTTTAACGCGTCGTTGGAAGATGACAGCGAACTCGCCTTCATCATGGTCGACCTCGACCACTTCAAATCGGTAAACGACAATTTCGGTCACTCGACCGGGGACGAAGTCATCAAGATGCTGGCCGAGGTGCTCAAGAAGAGTACCCGTAAGGAAGATCTGGTCGGGCGATACGGCGGTGAGGAATTTTGCCTGGCGCTGCCCCAGATGTCGCTCGAGGTTGCGATTAAGGTCGCCGAGCGTATTCGCCTGCGGATCAAGGATGAATCGAGCAAAGTATTTAAAGACGGGCCCCGTGTCACGGCGAGCTTCGGGGTCGCGAGTGTGCGCGATAATCCGGAAGATCCGAGCGCGCTCAACAATCTGGCCGACGAAGCCCTCTACGGCGCGAAGCAGACCGGGCGTAACCGGGTAGTCAGTTATGCCTCGATGTCCACCCAGGACGGAGCTTCCGGGATTGGTGCAGCCGAGACAACGCCGGAATCGACAGATGAAACCAAGGTCGCCAGCCTGCAGCACCGCATCGCCGAACTCGAGGACATCGCGTCGCAGTTTTCCTCCGAGCTCGAGTACACTAAAAGTTACGATCGACTCACCGGCTTGCCGAACCAGTTATTGTTTTACGACCGTATTCACCAGGCGATAGAGCGCGGATGCCGCCACGATCAACTCGCCGCGGTATTGATCATCGACATCGAATTGTTTAGCCAGGTCAACGCCAGCCTGGGCAGATCCGGTGGTGACGAAGTGTTGAAACAGGTTGCCTACCGCCTGAATTCCATCGTGCGTAAATCCGACGGCGTATCGCGCCTTTCCGTATCGCGTTTTGCCGGGGATGAATTTGCGGTGCTGTTGACCGATCTGCCGGAAAAAGAGCAGGTTACCTGGGCGGTCAAACGTGTCCTCGACGTGATTAACCAACCGGTCGAAATCGAAGGCAATACCGTGTATCTCACCAGCCATGTCGGCGTCAGTCTGTATCCGACCGACGCCGATACGGTCGAAGGCCTGTTGAACAATGCGATGAGCGCGAAACTGTACAGCAAGAAACACAAGTCGGAATACGGTTACCAGTTCTTCGACAATCATGTGCAGGATCTTTCGGTTAAACATCTGCAGCTCGAAGCCGATTTGCACCAGGCCATCAAAAACGAGGAATGGATGCTGCAATATCAACCCAAGCTCGATATCGGCACGCAAAAGATCGTTGGCGTCGAGGCCCTGATTCGCTGGAACCATCCCGTGCGCGGTCTGGTGTCGCCCTACGAATTCATCGAGTTTGCCGAACAGCGCGGGTTGATTGTGCAAATCGGCGACTGGGTCATCGATGAAGTCTGCCGGCAGCAGCGCAACTGGCTGGACCGCGGCATTCGCGATTGCAGGATCGCGATCAACCTGTCCAGCGTGCAGCTGATGCAAACCGATATCGTACAGCGAATATTGAGCCGGCTGGAAGCGTTTGACTTGCCTCCGCGGCTGTTCGAGATCGAGGTTACCGAAACCATTCTGATGAAAGACGTGACTCAGGCGATCAAATCGCTGGAGCGGCTGCACGCGCGTGGCATTTCGATCGCGATCGACGATTTCGGCACCGGCTATTCGTCCTTGAGTTATCTGAAGACTCTGCCGATCGACACCCTCAAAATAGATCGTGGATTCATCAGGGATATCTGTACCGACGAAAGTGATCAAAAAATCGTGCAAACGCTGATCACCATGGCGCATTCAATGGGAATGCGGGTAGTCGGCGAAGGCGTTGAGGACCGCGCGCAGTTCGAGTTACTCGGCAGTTACGCGGTGGACGAAATACAGGGCTATTTGCTGAGCAAACCGGTCGACCCCGAGGCGCTGGAGGAGGTGCTACGAAATCCGCAGCAACAACTGGATTTCGCAACTAATGTGGTGCAACTGCGCTCCTGATGCGCGGACGGGGACTCAGCCCGTCAATCGAAATCCCAGGCGTTCGAGGATCCGTGGCGGCAACCGGGTGATGCGCCGGTCCACGTTGCAGTGTTCGTATTCGAGCCGATCGGGATAAACCCGGCGTAACCCGTCGAAATGCGCGGCAAAGCCCGTATCGTCGATTTCGGCGCCGGCAACGAGGGCGTCGTGATCGCGCCAGATATCGCAGTGCTCATGAAACAGTCCGCGCCAGGATTCAAGCCCGCGGCCGGCAGCCGTAGCGCCGATCGTTTTCGCCACCGGTAGCAGGCGCGACATTTGCCAGCCCGATTTGCGCGCGAAATGACGGCAGGCCGCATCGAGCACCATTTGCGTGCCGCGTAGGCGTCCCTCGACGCTGTAGCCGGCGATATGGGGGGTCGCGATATCGACGCGCCGCAACAGTTCGCGGTTGACCCGCGGCTCGTCTTCCCAGGTATCGAGAAACAGACTCAGATCCGGCCGCTGCTCGAGCGTAGCGAGCAGGGCGCGGTTGTCCACCACTTCACCCCGCGCCGCGTTTACCAGCAGGCAACCCGGGGCCAGCCGTTGCAGCCGTTGCCGGTCAAGCAAATGGAAAGTGGGATGCTCGCCCGCGCGCGTCAGCGGTACATGCAGGCTGATGAAATCGCAGTCCCGCAGAATGCTGTCGAGATCGACGAATTCGCGCACCGTTTGGCCGCGCTGTTGCAGCGGTGGATCGCAGACCCGGCATTCGATGCCGAGGGTTTCGAGTTTGTCTACCAGCCGCGTGCCGACGTTGCCGTAGCCGACGATACCGGCGCGGCATCGGAACGGATCCAGATCCCGGCGCGATGACAGCGCGAATAAACCGCTCACCACATATTCGGCCGCCGCCTCGGCATTGCAGCCGGCGGCGTTGCTATGGTCGATGCCAGCGGACTGCAGGTAGTCCAGATCGATGTGATCGGTACCGATGGTTGCGCTGCCGACGAACTCGACCGGCGTGTTATCGAGCAAGGCCCGATTAACCCGGGTGACCGTCCTGACGATGAGGCACTGGCAGTCGCGCAGGTGCTGGCGTCGGATATCGCGTCCCGGCATCAGTCGCACCTCGCCCAGATCCCCGAAGGCCTGCGCCACGTAGGGGATATTTTGATCGGCCAGTATTTTCACGCCAGGCAAAAATGCCGGATCAGGTCGTCGAGTATTTTTATCGTCGGGTCGATATGACCCAGCGGCAGAAACTCATCGGGCTGGTGTGCCTGGTCGATCGAACCCGGGCCGATAACAATGGTTTCGGTCTGCATTGAATTGTAGTAGGGAGCCTCGGAGCCGAAGGCGACGCTGCCGGTCTTTTTGCCGGTGATATGGGTTAGGTACTGCGCGATTTCGCTGGCGGCGTCGGTGTCCATTGCCGGCATGCCGTCGCCGAAAATTTGCATGCTGACCCCGAGCCCTCGTGCCACGGCAACTTCGGTCGCAATCTGTTCGATTTCCGCTTGCAGTTGCGCGAACGACATTGCCGGCAGGAAGCGAATATCGATCAGCAGCAGACAGCTTCCGCAGATGCGGTTGGAATTGTCACCGCCGTGAATATGGCCCAGATTCATTGTCGGGCTCGGGATGGCAAATGCCGGGTCGTTGTATTGCCGCTGAATTTTATCGCGATAGGCATAGAGCGCAGCCATGAACTGAAACATACCGTCGAGTGCGTTATTACCAAGCCCCGGATTACTGGCGTGTCCGGACTGACCCTGGTACTCGACCGACATCGTCAGATTGCCCTTATGCTGGCGGATCGGTACCAGTCCGGTGGGTTCGCCGATGACGCAATAGCGGCCGAGCTTGTCACCGTTGTCGGCGATTAGTCGGGCGCCGCTCATGGTGGTTTCCTCGTCCGCGGTGGCGACTATCGTCAACGGGCGTTTGAGCTTGTCGAGATTGACTTTACCGCTCGCCGCAAGCGCCAGCGCGAGAAAGCTCTTCATATCGCAGCTGCCGAGTCCGTAGATACGATCCTCGGTCGCCCGCGCCTTGAACGGGTCGCTGGTCCAAAGCTTCGGATCGCAGGGCACGGTGTCGGTATGACCCGACAGCACCAGACCATCGCCGCCGCTACCGGCGCGCGCGATCAGGTTGAACTTGGAAGCGCCGACTTCCTGGAGTTCGATGTCGAAGCCGAGGTTTTCCGACCATTCGGCGACCAGATCGATGACGCCGCAGTTGCTCATGTCGAGGTCGGCGTGTACGCAGCTCACCGACGGCGTCGCAATCAGCTGTGAAATCATTTCCCGCGTGGCTGGTAATGCTGCGCTCATCGGTTTGGATAATGGCTGTTAGTCCGGTAAATCGGTAACCGCGCCCTCGGAAGCCGAGCTCACCAGGCGTGCATACTTGGCCAGCAGGCCGCGCTTATAGCGCGGTTTCGGCGGTTTCCAGGCTTTGGCCCGACGTTTCATTTCGGCCGTGCTGACCTTGGCGTTAACCTCGCGTTTTTCGGCGTCGATGGTGATCACGTCGCCATTCTTGAGCAAGGCGATCGGGCCGCCGACGGCCGCTTCCGGGGTAACATGCCCGACCACGAAGCCGTGCGAGCCGCCCGAAAAACGCCCATCGGTCAAAAAGGCGACATCCTTCCCCAGCCCCCTGCCCATAATGGCGGAAGTGGGCGACAGCATTTCCCGCATGCCGGGCCCACCCTTCGGACCCTCGTAGCGCACCACGATGACATCGCCTTTTTTTACGCTGCCGTCGAGAATCTTTTTCAATGCCTGTTCTTCCGAACCGAAGATGCGCGCCTTGCCGGTAAATTGCAGCCCTTCCTTGCCCGAAATTTTCGCCACCGAGCCCTGCGGGGCGAGATTCCCGCGCAGAATGACGAGATGACTGTCTTTTTTAATCGGATCGTCGAGCGCATGCACGATATCCTGGCTGTCTGGATAGGGCTTAACCTTTGCCAGATTCTGCCGCAGGGTTTTCCCGGTAACCGTAAGACAGTCGCCGTGCAGCAGCCCGGCATCGAGCAGCATTTTCATCAATGGCTGGATACCGCCGATTTCGATCAACTCCGACATCATCGCCTTACCGCTGGGGCGCAGGTCGGCCAGCACCGGCACGCGCTTGCCGATGCGGGTAAAGTCGTCGAGCTTGAGTCTGACGCCGATGGTCGACGCCATAGCCAGCAAATGCAGCACCGCGTTGGTCGATCCGCCGAGCGCGATGACCACGGTGACCGCGTTTTCGAATGCCTTTTTGGTCATGATGTCGCTGGGGCGGATATTGTTGCGCAGCAGGTACATCGCGGCGCGCCCGGCTTCGACGCAGTCCTGTGTTTTGTCGTTCGAGATTGCGGCTTGCGCCGAACTGTTCGGCAGGCTCATACCCATGGCTTCGATCGCCGAGGCCATGGTATTCGCGGTATACATGCCGCCGCAGGATCCCGGTCCGGGAATCGCGGTGCATTCGATTTGCTTGAGTTCGCGTTTGCTGATCTTGTGTTGCGCCTCGGCGCCGACCGCCTCGAATACCGAAACCACGTCGGTCGGCCGGTTCTTATGGCAGCCGGGCATAATGGTGCCGCCGTAGACGAATACCGCAGGGCGGTTGAGGCGGGCCATGCCCATCAGGCAACCGGGCATGTTCTTGTCGCAGCCGCCGATCGTGACCAGCGCGTCGAATCCCTGGCAACCGGCCACGGCTTCGATCGAGTCGGCGATAACCTCGCGCGATACCAGCGAGTACTTCATGCCCTCGGTGCCCATCGAAATCCCGTCCGAAATGGTGATGGTGTTGAAGACCACGGCCTTGCCATTGGCTAGATTGGCGCCTTCGGCCGCCTTCAGCGCAAGCTGATCGATATGCATGTTGCAAGGTGTGACCATGCTCCAGGTCGAGGCGATGCCGATCTGGGGTTTCTTGAAATCGGCGTCATCGAAGCCGACCGCACGCAGCATCGAACGGCTCGGGGCGCGGTCGGTGCCGTCGACGACCAGCGCCGAATACTGTCGAATGCCGGGCTTGCCGGATGTGATTTTTTTACTGGCCATGGAGTGTCGAATTTCTAGAATGGATAGGTCGCGCTAGGTTAGGCAAAGGCGCAAGTCGATGCAAGTGAATAAATCCCGGCCGAAAGCCCAATTTTGCGAAATCTTGCCTATACTTCTGCTAATACGGACGTAACCCGATTTAGACATGGTCGAAGCAATTTTGCTAGCTATTGTATCCGCGCTGCTCAGCGTGGGTATCTCCTGGTACTGGCTCAAGGGATTGGCGGCGAAGCAGGCCCGCAAACAACAGGATAACCGCAAGGACAGGCTGCACAGCCTGATCGAATCCACCGTCGGCACCACCGGCGAAACCTACTTCTACGCGCTGGTCAGGGAATTGTCGCAATTTCTGTCGGTGGACGCGGTATTTTTGGCCGTCTGTGTCGACGATGAAAAGCTGGCCTGTCAAACCCAGGCCTATTGGTGCGACGGCGGTTATATCATGAATCATGCGATTTCGATGCAAAATAGCCCCTGTGGCGAAAGCGGCAGTTTCTGGTATATGGAAAACTCGGCCGGCAACCTGTTTCCCGACGCCAGCTTGCTACAGGAACGCTTTCAGACCTCCGGCTTTTTCGCGATCAAGCTACAGGATTCCTCGGGCCAACAAATCGGCCTGCTGGCGGGTATGAATCGCGCCGCGCTGCATCCTGAAAAAAGCGACGTCCATATAATCAAGTTGTTCGCCGCGCGCGCCGCCGCCGAACTCGAGCGCAAACTTGCGCTCGGCGAAACGGTGATGGAAAAGGAGCGCGCGCAGGTAACCTTGCATTGCATCGGTGACGGCGTCATCACGACCGACCACAGCGGCTGTATCGATTACATGAATCCGGTGGCGGAAGCTTTGACCGGATGGCGTTATCACCAGGCCATGGGCTTGTCGATGGAAGCGGTATTGCATCTCGAGGACGAGCAAAGCGGGGACGTTATCCCGGACCCGGCCATGCGCTGTCTGTCGGAACAGCGGGTGATCACGCCTAAAACTGAGAATGTGCTGATTTCACGTAGCGGCGAGCGCTATTCGATCCAGGGCACCGCGGCGCCGATGATCGATGGTCAGGGCAACAGTACCGGGGTGGTGTTGGTGTTCAAGGATGTGACCGTCTCGCGGGACATGCAAAAGATGATGATGCACCAGGCAACCCACGATCCGCTCACCGGTCTGGCGAACCGCACCGAGTTCGAAGCGCACCTGGAAAACAGGCTGCAGTCAGCCAAGGATTACGAAAACACGCATGCACTGCTATTTCTCGACCTCGATCAATTCAAGATTGTCAACGATACCGCTGGCCACGAGGCCGGCGACGAATTGCTGAAGCAGATATCGTCGTTGCTGAGCGGACAATTGCGCGGCCGTGATACGATCGGTCGTCTCGGCGGCGATGAATTCGCCGTGCTGCTGGAAAATTGTCCGGTGAGCAAGGCGCACAAGGTGGCCGACATGTTGATCGGTGCAATACGGGAATATCGGTTTGTCTGGGATCAAAAAACCTATCAGGTTGGGGTCAGTATCGGGATTGTACCGATCACCGCAGAATCCACCACCCGCAAACAGTTGATGCATGACGCCGATCAGGCTTGTTATGTCGCCAAGGATCTGGGGCGGGGGCGTGCCCATACCCATACCGAAGCGGATGCGGAGTTGGCTAGTCGCCTGGGTGAAAAGTTGCAGCGCAGCGACATCCGCGACGCCCTCGCCAACGAAAACTTTTTGTTGCTGTATCAGCCGATTGTCGCGCTCGACGCGGAGCAGACCTTATTGCATACCCGCGCCGAAGTGCTGTTGCGCATGCTCGATGAAAACGGCAATTTAATTACCCCGGGCACGTTTCTGCCTTCCGCATCGCGCTTCGGTCTGATGCCGCAAATCGATCGCTGGGTGATCGACCGCGTCTTCAGGACATATCCGCATATATTCATGCAAAATCCGGATCTGGTCCTGAGTTTGAATCTGTCGGCGGCTACGATCGCAGATGATGAGTTGCCCAAGTATATTTTGCAGATGTTCGAAACGACCGTGGTCAAGCCGCATCAAATCTGTTTCGAGATCGCCGAGACCGCGTTCAGTAACAATCTAGCCAGTGCCAGTCGACTGATCAAGCGCCTGCAGACCATCGGTTGCAGTTTTGCGCTCGACGATTTTGGCAGCGGCCTCGCCAGTTTCGCAGCGCTCAAGGATTTGCCGGTAGATTTCGTCAAGATCGACGGCAATTTAGTGCGTAATCTGTGCAGCGACGAGATTGACTACACGATGCTGCAGTCGATAAATTCTATGGCGCATTTGCTCGGTATCAAGACCATAGCCGAAAGCGTGGATGGGGATGCCACGGTCGACAGGCTGAAATTGATTGGAGTCGACTATGCTCAGGGATACCATCTGGGTGATCTGGTGCAGCTTGATGAAATCAGCAATAGCGAGTCGGATAAACGGCTATCCGAAATCCAGCTTAACTGACACCGCCGCGCGGCGTCATCGGACTATACCGCCATCCCAAATTGGCGTCACCCCAAAATGCCGCCACCTCCGCACCCTAGCCCCCAAAAAATGTAGAGCCGGGCACATGGGTAACAAAATAAATCGTCATCCCCGCGTAAGCGCACTGCTGTCCGGAATAAATTAAGTTGGTGTATTTGAAAGTGTTGCAGTGCCCGGGTTTTACGAATAAAACCATAAGCGACAACTTAATTTCAGGACACTGCAACATGTATACAAATACCCGATTTGGCGAACTTTTGAAAGTCCTTCCTAAAAATACTTTCAAACGCTGCGTTGAACAGCATCGGAGCGATAAACATAACACATATGAGCCGCCCGAGCGTCAAGCACAAAAGTAATTTATCACCGAAGCCCGACAGCTTTAGCGCACAGTTTCATCGAGCGAAGTTAAGATCCTGGCTTGGATTCTCTGTGAAGGTTCTGCCTAAACACATATAGAGGGTCCGTGACGAAGCATTTTCTTCCGCCGCCCTAGAATCAATTCGAGTTAACCTGATGCCGGCCTACTCAATTTGCAATGGCTGGATATAAGCGTCCAGTTATTTACAGGCTC
>DS021199.1:808611-839836 GCA_001735895.1 Olavius algarvensis Gamma 3 endosymbiont
CGCAGACTCGCGCTGGCACTTCACCAGGCGGCAATAGGAGACAAAGTCCTGCACCCGGGGAAACCGCTCAATGTCGTGTATTTCATACAGAATGACCAACGACAGGATATCGCCGATCCCATGCACCGATTGCAATCGAATCACCGTCTTTGGATTCACCGATTTAGCGGTCCGTTTGAGATACCATTTCAGTTGGGACAGCTGGCCATCGTAGAACGCGATGCGTGCGAGATCCAGATCGATACTGCGCTGGACGCTCGGGTCAGGAAAGGCCGAGCGCAGGGGTTCGCGATGCTTGGCATAGCGTAAATTCTGGGTATTCGCGGGCAGATTGTACTGGCTGAGTGTGTTTTTGATGTGGGCCATCAGTTCGCCGCGCTCGCGCGTCAGCTTGATGTGTCGACGCATCAGGTCCCGATGAGCGCGCATACCGCGGGGATAGATATAGGCATAGGGAAACATACCGCCCTTGAGTAGGCGGGCAATCTTTTCGGAATCGATGCGGTCGTTCTTGGCTTTACCGCCATGGATGGCTTTCATGTAGAGGGCATGGCCGAGTACGAACTCGATGTCGTGATCGGCGCAGAAATCGGCAATCCAGTACCAGGAGAACATACACTCGACGCCGATAATGAGATCATCACGATAATCGGCAATCGACTTCAGCAGGGCTTCTGGCGAGGCCTTGATATTTTTGTGAACGAGAATTTGTCCGGTATGATCGAGGATACAGACATAAAGGGAGCGGGCATGCAGGTCAATTCCGCAGGAATAACGATGTTGTTGAGTATAGAATCTCATGGAGTCTTCTCCTTTATTGGTTTAGGTGCCTTCCAGCTTACCGCTTCGGCGGTGAGCTGGGGAGGAGGCTCAATGAGTATCAAGGGTTTCGACAGCTGGGGGCAGTTAATCAGTCTGATGTATGCTCAATTGTCCGGTTGTCGGAGCTTGCGCGAGTTGGAGGTGAGCTACAATAGTCATTCCGCGCATCACTATCACCTGGGCTGCGGTCCGATTAAGCGCTCGACTTTATCGGATGCCAATCGCCAACGAGATGCCGGGGTATTTGAATCATTCTGCCAGCAGCTGATGGGCCGGGCTCATCGGCGAGTACGCAATGAGATAAAGGACTTGCTCTATCTGTTGGACTCGACGCCGATCTGTCTGCGCGGCCGGGGTTATGAGTGGACGCAAGCGCGTAGTATGTCACGCATTCCGGGCCTGAAGATTCACCTGCTGTATTCCCCCGACAAGCAGTTGCCTTGTGACGCTCGGATCACGGCATCGACCCAGAACGATATTGAGTATGGACGCAATGTTGAAATCGAGAAGGGCGCTAAGTATGTGTTTGAAAGGGATATTGCGATTACAATTGGTGGCATCAAATCGACCAGGAGGGTGCTTTCTTTGTGACCCGGTTAAAGCGTAACGCATCGATCAGGGTGCTCAAAAGCCGCTCGACCGAAGGAGATATACTGTCGGATGAGGTCATTGAGTTTAAAAACAAATGGCCTGGCGGCGGCCGGAAAAACAACTACGTCAAACCGTTGCGGCGAATAGTGGTGCATCGAGAGGATCATGTGGACCCGCTGGTACTGGTAACCAACCTGATGGGGGTCCCGGTTGAAGAAGTTGCAGCGCTGTACAAGCAGCGTTGGGCGATCGAACTCTGGTTCAAGTGGGTCAAGCAGAACCTGAAAATCAAAAAGTTTCTCGGTCAAAGCGAGAATGCGGTCAAAATCCAGATACTGGTGGCATTGATCACGTATCTCATCGCCGATCTATACCGGCAACTTTGTGGATCGAGACGCGGTTTTTATCTGTGGCTGGCGGAACTCAAATCGACTCTATTCCAGCGACCCAGACTCGAATTCGAAGTACTTAAACGACGACGAAAATGGAAATCCGATTTCCAAATACATCAAGCACAGTTGGCATTATGATTTATTCCGGACAGCAGTGCGCTTGCGCGGGGATGACATTATGAGGCGGGTTCTTATGATGCGCCGCTATTGCGAGATCCCCGCTTGCGCGGGGATGACCCACGGAGGCATTTTCGCGATTTTTATTATCGGGAAAATACCTCCGTGGGTCACATATTGGGGTAAGCCGGGCCGCCGCCGCCTTCGGGTACGGTCCAGTGAATGTTCTGGCTGGGATCCTTGATATCGCAGGTTTTGCAGTGCACGCAGTTTTGCGCGTTGATCTGCAGCGCCGGATTACCGTCGACTTCGACAATTTCGTACACCCCGGCCGGACAGTAACGCTGCTCGGGCGCATCGTATTTTTCCAGGTTCAGCGCAATCGGCACGCTATCGTCGCGTAATCGTAAATGCGCCGGCTGGTCGTCGTCATGATAGGTACCCGACAGGTAAACCGATGAAGATCGATCGAAGCTGACTTCCCCATCGGGTTTCGGATAATCGATTTTGGCGTAGTCGTTCTTGTGGCCGATTTGCTCGTGGTCGGCGTGATGCCCCATGGTCCAGGGCGCCTTGCCACGAAATACATACGACTCGAGCGCGGCGTTGAACAGACCAAACCACAAACCTTTATAAAAACCCGGGCGGATATTGCGCACCTTGTGCAACTCTTGCCACAACCAGGATTTTTCAAGCCTTTCAGGGTAGGCGGTCGCTTCCAGCGCCGGGCCCGGATTTTCTTCGTCAAACTCCGCCGGCAACAGTTCGAATACGGCTTCGGCGGCGAGCATTGCCGATTTCATCGCGGTATGCGTGCCCTTGATTTTCGGCACATTAAGAAATCCGGCGGTATCGCCAACCAGCAAGCCGCCCGGGAAGGTCAATTTCGGGATCGACTGCAGGCCGCCTTCGGATATTGCGCGCGCGCCGTAGGAAACGCGGGTGCCGCCCTCGAGGAGCGGCCTGATTTCGGGATGGTTCTTGAAACGCTGAAATTCATCGAACGGGCTCAGATGCGGATTTTTATAATCCAGCCCGACAACGAAACCGACCGCGACCTGGTTGTTTTCATTGTGATAGAGAAAAGATCCGCCATAGGTGTCCGACTTCAGCGGCCAGCCGATGGTATGCAAGGTTTTGCCCTCGTCGTGCACTTCGGGTTTGACTTCCCAGATTTCCTTGATGCCGATGCCGTAGGTTTGCGGCTCGACGCCGTCGCGCAGGTTAAATTTCTGCATCAGCTCGCCACTCAACGAGCCGCGACAACCCTCGGCGAAAATCGTCTGGCGACCGAGCAATTCGACCCCGGGTTCGAAGTTATCGGTGGGCTCGCCGTCCTTGCCGATACCCATATCGCCGGTGGCGACCCCGCGCACCGCGCCGCTATCGTCATACAACACTTCGGCGGCGGCAAAACCGGGGAAAATTTCGACTCCCAGTTCTTCGGCCTGCTCCGCCAGCCAGCGGCAGAGATTTCCGAGGCTGACGATGTAGTTGCCCTGGTTATGCATTTGCGGCGGCGTCGGCAATCTGACCGCGCCCTGCGCCGTCAGGTATTTGAAGGCGTCGGATTTCACCGGCACTTTCAGCGGCGCGCCCTTTTCCTTCCAGTCGGGAATCAATTCGCCGAGCGTGCGTGGCTCGATCACAGCGCCCGATAAAATATGCGCACCGACTTCGGCGCCTTTTTCAAGGATGCAAATGGTCAATTCGCGCTCCTGCTCCTGCGCCAATTGCGCCAGGCGAATGCCCATGGTCAATCCCGCCGGCCCGGCGCCGACGATAACCACATCAAAATTCATTGCTTCTCTTTCCACGACTAGTCCTGATTCAGGTTATCTACATAAGCCGCCGAATTATAAGCGACCCGCGATCCAAAAGCACAAACGCTTGCGCACCATATACCCTGCCAGACTCAAGTTCTTTCTGATAAACGACATCGATGTCGTTCGCAAATGCCTACCGCGGATCAGTCACCTGAATCCAGCGGCGCTATCCGGAGCCCTGAAAGTGATGACCAGCACATCGCGAAAAGCTTCCAGCTTCGGGTCGATCGGGGTAATCGGAGTTACGCCGTGATAAACCCGGCGATCGTTGACCAGTACCATATCGAAGGTTTCGCGCAGCATGAATTCACCAACCAGTTTGTTATCGAGATCGAAAATAGTGGTTGCGCCGCTGTCGATATTAACCCGCTTAATCATTACCACGATGACGAAGTCGACGCCATCGCGGTGCACCCCCTCGGGTGTCGGTTTGCCGAGTTGGCCGTCACGCGCCTCGATGCGAAACTGGTGCAATTCGATATGCCACTGGTTTTTGCCCGTGATCTGGCTGAAAACCGAATTGCCGAATTCCAGCAGCGCCGCCAGCGTAGCGCTGTGGTGTAGGTCGTCGAGTATCGGTGCGAAATAGCGCGCCACCCCACCGTTCAACGGATTGTAATCCACGGTCTGGTAGTGCGGTTGATATGGCATTTTTTGGGCCTGCTCACCCGCATTCTGAATCGCATAAACCGCATGCCGGCGTTTGCGATACTTGCCGCCATCGGCCATATACTGGTCCTGTTCGAGATGATTCCAGCTATCGAGAAATTCCTGATCGTCACCGATCGGCGCCCGCGCCAGCCCGGAAAGCAAGTCGATGGAGCGCCGGTGGTCGATAAATAGAAAATCATCCTGCTCGAGGCCTTCGACGAAATCGGGAAAATGGGAGGACCCGTTTTCCCCGGTCGAACTGGCTGGAATGTAATCAACCATGACAGCCGCGGCGGGCTGTCACCGTAGAAAACGGGTGGTTATAAAGGAATCGTAGCTTTCCAGTACTTTGCCGAGTTGTCCATGGGCCTTGAAAAATTCGGCCAGCTCCTTGCTATAGGCCGGCACCACTTGGCCCATCCAGGAGGCCGACTTTTGTTCCTCGGAGGACGGAAAACTGAAATCCTCGAGGGCGCGGGTGACGCCCTCCCGGCTCATCTGCGCAGCGCGCGCAATCGCCGCCCGCATCGGATCCGGATTCATTCGCCACTGCTGGTTGGAGGCTTCGACCACGTCCATAAACGCCTGCACGATTTCGGGATATTGCTGCATGAAGGCGGTTGGCACGGTGACGGTATCGAACAGGCGCAACCCGATTGCCTCTATCTCGTCACCGGTCATCAACGGCTTACCGAGCGTCGCCAGCGCCCGCAAGGCGCCGCCGCCGGCGCAGGCCATAACCACTTCGCCCTGCTGCAACGCGCTGGCGGTAGCGGTATCGTCGGCGGTGGCGACGATTTCGACTCGGGAATGGTCGACTTCGAGATGTTGCAGAACTTTGAGCAAACGGTAGTGGCTGACGCTGCCGGCCTGAACCGCGACCTTCCGACCTTCGAGCAGCGCGGCGCTGTCACGATTAATACCGGCGTCGTCGCGCAGGATGCAGTTATCGTGCTCGGGGTAACCGACGGCGATGCCGACCATGGTCAGATCGAGCCCCTGGGAAACTCCGACCAGGAAGGGTACATGACCCTGCGCGTAGGCGATCTGTAACCGGTTGTCGGCCATGGCGGCATTCATCTCATTACCGCTGGCGAAAGGCAGCCAGTTGACCTTGAGACCGAGAGCAGAGTCGAAGGTTTGTTTCGCCTGGGCAAACTGCGCGGGCGTCGGCCATTGCTGAAAATAGCCAACGGAAATTTCCGTTGGCTGGTGGTCCGCGGCGGCCCCGGCCGGCATAACCAGACCGGCGCAAGCTACCACTAATAGGATAATACCCTGCTTCATTGGCAGGGCATTATCCCGGTTGGCCGCTACATTGCAAGATTGCCCAGCGCGACATCGATCGAGGTGACGATTTCGTCGATGTCGTCCTTGGTGCAGATCAGCGCCGGACTCAGACAAAGCGTATTATTGTATTGTGGCAGGCTGCGGTTGGTACGTCCTATCATGACGCCCTGTTTGAGACAGTCGGCGGCAACTCCGGCCACCAGGCTCTCATCGAGCGGCTCGCGGGTGACGCAGTCCTTGACCAGTTCGGCGCCAAGGAACAGACCCTTACCGCGCACATCGCCGATGACTTCATGCTTGTCCTTGAGTTCATGCAGTCGATCGAGGCAGTAGTCTCCCATTTTGACGACGTTATCGAGCAGGTTTTCTTGTTCGATTATACGCATATTCTCCAGTGCGGCCGCGGGGCCGCCGGCGCAACCGCCGAAGGTGCTGATATCGCGGAAGTAATGCATCTTATCGCTCGGTTCGGCGAGGAATTCATTGAACAAATCCTCGGTGGTTACCATGACCGAGATCGCGGCATAACCGCTGGCGACACCCTTGGCCATGGTCACCATGTCGGGTTTGACGTTGTAATGCTGATAACCGAACCATTTGCCGGTACGGCCCATGCCGCAAACGACTTCGTCGATATGAATCAATACGCCGTATTTGGTGCAAATTTCCTGCACGGTTTCCCAATAGCCTTCCGGCGGAACGATAACCCCGCCACCGGCGGTAATCGGCTCCAGGCAGACTGCGCCGATTGTGTCCGGGTCTTCCGCCAGGATAACTTTTTCGAGATCATGCGCCGCCTTGACGCCGTAATCGGGATCGTCACCCCGCGGATCGCGATAAGCCAGACAGTGCGGGATTTCGACAAACCCCGGGGTAAAAGGGCCGTACTGGTCTTTACGCTGCGCCTGTCCACCGGCGCTTAGCGTGGTAATGGTGGTGCCGTGGTAATCGCGGTCACGATAAATAATCTTGTGCTTCTTGCCGTCATTTTTAAGCGCGGCCAATTGGCGCACCAGTTTGAAACATTTTTCGTTGGCCTCGGAGCCCGAGTTCGAGTAGTACACGCGGCTCATGCCGGGCATCTTGTCCACCAGCTTTTCGGCGAACTGAGCGCCGGGGATATTGCCCGAGGAGTTGGCGAAGTAACACATCTTGACGATTTGATCGCGCACCGCGTCGCCGATGCTTTCACGCCCGTAACCGACGTTGACCGTCCACACGCCGCCCGAAACGGCATCGAGATATTCGCGCCCGTTGGCATCTTTCACGCGCAGGCCCTTGCCTTCGACGATGACCATCGGATCGGACGATTGCCAGGGTTTGTGCTGCGACAGGTGGTGCCACAGGTGGTTTCTGTCGCTGCCTACAATTTCATTAATGTTTTCAGGTTTCATCGCACTCTCCGCGGTCAGGACTGCCATCATATATGGAATCGGGAATGAGAGGCTAAAATGAAAGGAACAGGATACAATAGAGCCAGATTAGACCTATTAATGAGACCAATTCCCGGCGCCATGCAAAACCGCAGTGACAATATGATGTGGAATCGGCTATTTCGCATTTGCAAGGACCGTAAAATCAGCTATCAGCGCCAGCTGCGGGAAATGATTGTTAGTTCGATTCTGGATGACAAGCTGCCGCTGGAAGTGCCGCTGCCGTCGTCGCGCGAACTCGCGCGTCATCTCGGGATTGCGCGTAATACCGTAGTACTCGCCTACCAGCAACTAATCGACGAAGGTTACCTGGTGGCGCGCGAGCGCAGCGGTTACTACATCGACAAAACCATGCTCGCCGGGCGCGTGCGCGTCGAACCGCTAAAACTCGACGGCGCGCATGAGCCGCCGGATTGGGAGCGGCATATAAAGTTCCATCCGTCACGGCAGCGCAATATCATCAAACCGCCGGACTGGAAGAAATATCCCTACCCTTTCCTGTTCGGGCAACTCGATCCGAAGCTGTTTCCGGTGGCCGACTGGCGAGAATGCTGCCGCCAGGCGCTCAGCGTCAGCGATATCCGAGATGTCACGCCCGATCGTATCGATACCGACGATCCGCTCCTGATCGAGCAAATACAGGCGCGCATCCTACCGCGTCGCGGGGTCTGGGCCGCGCGCGATGAAATTCTGATCACCATGGGGGCGCAGCAGGCGCTTTACATTCTTGCCGACCTGTTAATCGAACAAGGCACCCGGGTCGGTATGGAAAATCCCGGCTACCCCGATGCGCGCAATATTTTTGAACTGAAGTTGCCGAAAATGGTGCCGCTCGCAGTCGACGAACAGGGCGTGGTGCCCGGCAAGGACTTGAATTCCTGTGATTTTGTCTACACCACACCGAGCCATCAGTCGCCGACCACGGTAACCATGTCGCTGCCGCGACGCGAACATTTGCTCAAACAGGCCGAGAAGCGGGACTTTCTGATTATCGAGGACGATTACGAGAGTGAAATCAACTTTGTCGGTGAGCCGACGCCGGCGCTGAAAAGTCTCGATGCTACCGCAAGGGTCATCTATGTCGGCAGTCTGTCCAAAACCCTGGCGCCCGGGCTGCGGCTCGGTTACATGGTCGCATCGAAGCCATTGATCCGGGAGGCGCGCGCGTTGCGGCGCCTGATGGTGCGCCATCCGCCGGCCAACAACCAGCGTATCGTCGCGCTATTCCTGTCGATGGGCCATCACGATTCACTGATCCATCGCCTCAGCCAGACCTATAAGGAGCGCTGGCAGGTCATGGGCGAAGCGCTTAACCGCTATCTGCCGGAATCCTCCCGCATTCCATCCTTCGGCGGGACTTCCTATTGGGTCGAGGGGCCGAGCGGGCTCGATACACGCAAGCTCAAAGACCGGGCGCGGGAGGAAGGTATTTTAATCGAATCCGGAGATATCTGTTATATGCAGGCCGAGCCGCCGCAAAACTATATTCGCCTCGGTTACTCATCGATCGAGGCCGGCCAGATCGACGCCGGTATCAAGAAACTCGCAGCCCTGATCCACGAAATAGTTTAATAAATCCGGTTCAAAACAAAAACGCTCCCAACCCCGTTTCCATCGTAAGCGGCTGTCTGACGTGTCGCGGCCTTGAACGCCAGGTTTTACTCAGAGTAAATTTTGCTGAATTCCCGGTTTTTACTCGGAGTAAATTTTACCGAATGTCCTCCCCATGCAGGCGCGGCTTGACTTATCGCGATCTTGAACTCTCGATTTTACTCTGAGTAAATTTTATGAGGATATTTCGGGAATTGATTTCCGCGTAAAACCCGGCAACCGTCAGCGGCTTATTTTTCCGAGTTGACATCGGTGCCGCGATTGCGGCCGTAACGGTTTTTAGCGTCGAAAGTTTCGACCATTTCCTGCGTGCTTTTGCCGAGTTCGGCGTCGATGATATCCTTGATCGCGTCGACCCGCTCGATCGCGCCGTCTTCGGGTTCGGTGCTGGCGTAGTCGACAATACGCGGCGTAATCAGTACCACGATTTCAGTGCTGATGATATTTTTCGAGCGGTTTGAAAACAATCCGCCGATGACCGGCAAATCCCCTAAAACGGGAATACCTTCGCGGCTATTGTTGACCTGGTGCCTGATCAACCCGCCCAGAAACACGGTTTTTCCGTCCGGCACCAGCATCCGCGTCGAAACCTGCGTGGTAGCCTTCGAGGGTACGCCATCGTCGTTGACCGAACCGGTACTGACTTCGGGGAAAATATCGAGCATGATGCGCCCTTCGCGATCAACCGTCGGGGTTACCTTGAGGATTATCCCCGATTCAAGAAATTCGATGCTTTCGGTGCTGACCTGGTTGATGGTCGTCGTAACCTTGTAACCGATCTCGGTTCCCACCACGGTCTCCGCTTCCAGGCCTTCCATCGCCAGCAGCTTGGGCGTCGATATCGTGCGCAGCCGGCCGCGTTCCTTCAATGCATTTAACACCAGGTTGACATTGCTGTTGTTGTACTGCGCGAACAGACCCGCGGAAGTCGAGTTGGCAAGACCCTGGGTGCCGAGACTGCCGCTGCCGCCGGAACTGTCGAACAGCTTGGCCCAGTCGAGACCGTAGGACTGGTTATCGGAGAGTGAAATCTCCAGGATCTTGGCCTCGATCATGATTTGCTTCGGTTCGCGATCGATCTCCGCCAACAGCAGTTCCATGCGATCGAGAAACGACGGCAGATCCTCGACCAGCAGCAGGTCATTTTCCTGTAATGCCTTGATGCTGCCGAATTCCGAAACGTAATCCTGCAGTATGGTTTCGATTTCGCTGGTCGATGCATATTGCACCTTGAAGGAACGCACTTCGAGGCGATCGCTCTGGCGCAGCTTGCCGGCGTCATCGCGCTGGATGACAAAGAAACTGTTATTGCGCTGTTCGACCACGAAACCGGCGGATTCCGCGATCAGGCTGACCGCCTGCAGGGTATCCATATCGTACAGGTTGACCGATACGTCGCCGCTGACCCCATCGGCAACAAAGATATTGATGCGCTGCTCGCGCGACAGCATTTGCATGACTTCGCGGATATCGAGTTCCTGGATCGACAGTGAAATCTTGCCGGCGAGCGCACCCGGAGACCAGGCCAGCAGCGCGCTCAGGGCAACCGCAGCCAGGCGCTCGCGCCCAGCGGGTAAAAGTTTATCGAGTGACAAAGTCATATCGATTCCGCGCGCCTATTTCTTTTGTCCGTCGTTAATCTCGAAGGCGTATTTTTTGCCGTGCCGCAGGAACACCGCCTTACCTTCCATTACGGCGATCAGCTTTAAACCTTCGATGCGGTCGCCAATCGCAAGCAGTTCGCCGTCGACCATCACCATGGGCGCGGTTTCAGACACCAGGGTGGCGGTCAAATTGAGTTTCATTTGTTCGGGTGGGACAACCACCACCTGCCGCGGCGCGGGCGGTGGCGCCGGTTTCGGTTTCAACACCTCGGGGCGGGAAAACGGATTGTGCTTCAAGGTCAGCATTCCGCTTTGGGCGGCGCCCAGCGTAATCCAGGCCAGGCCCGCGAGCGCCAACAACAGGGCGGAGCGCCTAGGAGACATTTTCCTGCATCATACGATAGGAAACCAGCGTCAGTACCAGGCTGAGTTCCGGATTTTTTAATAGGCCCCGCGACCCGGGGCGAATCTCGAACTTTTTGACCACGATGTATCCCAGTTCGTCGTTTACCGTTTGCAGCCATTCGAAGAAATCGTGGTAACGGGCGTTCAGCTTGACTTCGAACAGGCTTTCGCGAAAATTCTGCACCTGCTTACCGCTGCCCGGCTGCACGCTGAGTAATTCGACCCGCGTCGCCCAGGACACCTTTTGCAGCCGCCCGATGACAAAAGACTCCATTTGCCTGGCCGGCAGCCGCGCCATGTCACCGTGCAGCCGGCGCGACAGTTCCTGCACTTCGGCCTCGATTTTCCGCAGCTGGCTACTGAGGCCATCGTTACCGGTTACCGCCCGCTCGAGTAGCTGATGGCTGGCGTGCAATTCACGGAATCCCTTGACCTGCGGCCACAGCAAATAGCTAACTTCGACCGTCGCTACCAGCGCCACCAGGCCGATCAGCAGCATGGCAATCACCCGGGGTTCGGCATGGTCGATAAAGTCCTGCATTATTCGCTCCGCCGGCGCACCGCAACCACGATGTCGAGGCTGAAATCAACCACCTTGGTGCGGTTGACCTCGGTCTGGCTCGACCTGACGATACGGACATCCTCGATCTCCGGTTGCCGCGTCAGGTTGAGCACGAACTTCGACACCGCGACATGATCCAGGGCCTGCCCTTGAATATTCATATGGGTTTCGATTTTCCAGGTTTCTTCCTTACTAGCCTGGTTATCGGCAGGCAGCACGATAAAGTAACCCGTATTTACCGCCTGCCGGCTTGCTTCGACCGGGGTGCCGGCACGGCGGAATTTCCAGCTGGTCAGCCAGACGTCGGGCCCCGGCAGCGAACGATCGATCATGACGAACATTTGCTCGGCCGAGGCGCCGCTGCGCAATCCGCTCAGCAGATCGAGTTGTTGTTTGAGATTCTTTTTCTGCTGATTGAGTTGTTCCAGCTGGCGGCGGTTGGCGTTGGAAATTTCGCGTTGCGATTGGAAGTACTGAATCTGTTGATCGATTTTTGCACTGGCCTCGCGCAGCGACACAAATGCGGCAACCATTAACAGGGTCAGTATCAAAATCCCGTAACCGGTTAACCTGAACCAGCGTAAAAACAACAGGCGCTTGCGTAAGTCATCGGGAAACAGATCGATTTCATTCATGTTAGAGCAGCCCTCGCAGCGCCAGCCCCATTGCGATCGAAATGTCCGAAAACAAACCTTCCCACGGAACCCGGGTATCGTCATTTTCGTCCTGGAATACCTGGTTGAACTCGGTTTGTCCGTCAGGCTGTTCCAGATCGAGCAACGACATCAGGATCGGTTGCGCCCCCGGCCAGTGCGCCAGGCTGCCGAGCAGGCAGACGCGGCTTACCGGCACGCCGTGGGTTTCCGCGGCAGTGAACACCAGCACCCGGTTGATTTCATTCACCAGTTCGAGGAAACAGGGTTTAACGATTTCCAGCAAGGTTGCCGAGATATCGCTGTCGGCGGCGGCAGGCGCCGGCGTTTGTTTTTCGAGGCCGTGGTCGCGCACCAGCGCGCGGGCCGAGTCGATCGAAATATCGAGTTCCTTGGCTATACGATCGAGTAGCAGGGATTCGCCGAATGCAACCGATTGGTTGAACAGCAGGCGGCGGCCCGAGATCACGGTTAGATAAGATTCATCGCGATAACTGTGAATCAGCAGGACGTTGTCGGCAGCCTCGCCGGTATAGAGTGCGCTCACGACGCGGCGCAAAGCCGTCGGTGCAATATCGAGCGAATCGACCTCGAGCCCACAGTTGATCAGTGCGTTGATCAGGCGGGTAACTTTCTCTTTCAGCGCCACCGTGGCAACCACCATGTGCTCTTCGTCACCGGGGTTGGAGCGCACCGGCACATAGTCGACGACATAGTCGTCGATCGCGCCGTCGACCCGGCCAGCAAGAATGCGCAGGACTTCGCTATCGACGTCGCTGACGCTGGATTTGTAAGTCAGCAACATGATTTTGACTTCTTCCCAGGCCATTAGCGCAACCACCCGTTTGCCTTTGAACTTTTTTCGGCGCAAGGCTTCGCCGATCAAACGCTTCAACTGTTTCGGCGACGACAGCAAATTATCGCGGCTACCGGTGAAATCGATCGAGGCCTTGGCGTAAATTGAGTACAACCCGTGTTGCCGCGGCCGAATCTGGCACAGGTGGATACGATTTGCGCCGATATCGAGACCGATCAAACCCGGAACCGACGGTTTTACCGGGGACGTCGCCTCGCGCCTGAATTTCTGCAGCATCGTCATCGGGGATTACACCCGCACTGTCGGGTTGACAGAACTCGACGAATCGGCCGGACAGCTATCTGAATTGCGCGCAGACATCTATCCCGCCGCAGGCTGTAACTTTGGAAACAGTAGACTAAGCACACTGTTCAACTGTTTCTCGACCAGCATCTCGATCGCCTCACAACGCCCGGTGTCGAGCCCGGTTACATCCCACGCCCGGTTATCGGCCCGCACCAATACCTCGTCCAGCGCCCTGCTTTCGGCGAAGGCGTTACCGATTAACACCGCGATATGGACGATGGCGGTCTCGAGCAGAAAGTCGGCGTCGGGATCGAGCTCGAGGTGTTTTTCGATCACCGCCACGTGACTCCCGGGCAACTTCCAGTTCTGCATTAGCAGCGACGCGACGCCGGCATGATCAAAGCCGATCAAGTCGCGCTCGACCAGATGCAGCGGCCGGCCGGATTCATCGGCCTGACGCTGCGCCTGCTGCGCCAGCACCGGCACGGATTGGTACATGATCAAGTGACCGATACCGCTCAGCAGCCCGGCGACGAACATGCGTTCGCCGTCCATCAGATTGCAAACACCCGCCAGCTCGCGCGCCGCGATAGCGCGATAAACGCTGCGCATCCAGAATTGCTTGATGTCGAGGTGTTCACACTCGTAGTCGCCGAGCGCGTCGGCGATCGAGGTCGTCAGAATTACATCTTCGATCTGCTGCACCCCGAGAATCGAAACCGCGTGGTTGGCGGTATCGATCTTGGCGGCAAAACCGAAATAGGCGCTATTGACCATACGCAACAGGCGCGCGGTCATACCGGGGTCGTATACGATCAACTGCGCGACATCCTGCAGCGAATAATCGTGGGTCGCGAGAATTTCCTTCAGCCGCCAGTAAATGTCCGGCAGAGAAATCAAGTTCGCCTCGATCGTGACCTTGTTCCAGTTACTGCTCATAGAGAATGTCCTGTCCGGGTACCTTTTGATTAGATCGGCTGATGCGATCAAATCCTTAGACGGGTAGCGATATCAGGCCGCTCCGCTGTCGACTTATTAACCCGGCGACCTGTATTGTCGACGTTTTAATAGTTACCGCGCGCCGGTTTTTCCCATAATCTCTGGGTACTGTTGAGCACGTCATCGGGATCCTGCAGCACACTGATCACGATATTGGGTGGCGTCGGATTGGCATCCTTCAGACTTTTCGCCTGGTAAAGCGCGAGATCGGCCTGATTGTAAAGTTGGCGATAGTTGACTTCTATGTCCGGCGGCACGCTGGCGACTCCGATGCTGAGGCTTGCCTTTCCGACCTCCGGGTATTTGCTGGCGGCGTTAAGATCGCAAAATAGTTTCAACCCGCGGCGAGCGATTTCTCCCGGATCGAGATCGGCAAAAACTAACGCGAATTCGTCTCCCCCCATGCGTACCAGGTGGCCGTTACCGGCGAGTGCCTTGTCGAAAGCCCGACCGATGTGCTCGAGTACGCAGTCGCCGCACTCGTGCCCGCATTCGTCGTTGATCTGTTTGAAATCGTCGACATCGAGCAGCATGAAATGAATTTGATTCTTTTTCTCGCGGCACAGCGTCAAGTAAAGCTCGAAGTCGTGGTCGAAAAAACGCCGGTTCAAGGCCCCGGTTAAGGGATCGCGGTTCGACAAATCCGTAATCTGCGCGTGCGCAATCACCAGGTCGTGCTGGGTTGCGACGTCGTGTTTGCGCAGCTTAACGTTACGCACCACCAAGGTCAGGCTAACCGCGCCCGCGCCCAACATGACAAATTGCAGAGTCCACAGGCTCTGGTCCGAAAATTCGATATCCGCTTCCAGCGCCGACAGCGTAAACAGAGTGTAGATCAGCAGTGTCACGGCGAGTGCCTCGCCCAAGCCCCAGGACATCATCGGAATGACGATGAATAACATGGCGACACTGGCAAACAGCATCGGGTGAAACACGTGCTGATAGTGCGCCAGTAATACAAAGGCGCTGCCGCAAACAACCAATAGCGTGACGCCGAGTAAGCGCAAGGCCTGGGGATCGGCCACCGTGCGCGCGGCAAATACCATGTTGAGCGACAGCATGATCAGAATCGCGCAGGTATAAAGGTAGAGCGGGTCGAGCGCGAATTTGACGTAAAGCGCGGCTTCGATCAGCAAAATGATTATCATCAATAGGCTCATCGCAACCAGCCCTCTGCGCGCCTCGATGACCGCTTTGCGGCGTGCAAAGCGGGTCAGCTCGGGCGAATCGTAGCGCGTGCTGGACCATACCGAACGAAGCTGTGCAGGCAAATTTATAGGCATGCGGCTCGATCCCAATTCTTGCTCATTTCGAGGTTAATCCCGGATACATCAGGTAATAGATCGACCGCAAACGGGGTTTCATTAGTAATCATGGGGTTAATACCCACCAGCCGACCGGGTAAAACAAACTCTCGCCGGCGCCGATTTCGGCCTGCCACTGCACTTGCGAACTCGCATCGACTCTAACATGCATGCCGCCGTGATCGTCGCCGCCCGATTCGGCCTCCTGCAGCTCGAGCAATCGGTTACCAAGCGTCGAGCCGGTGGCGCGCACACCCATCTGGTTTTCGCTGTCGGATCGATTGTTCAACAACAGGAACTGCGCCACCGCATTGGCAGGCACGCCGAATCCGCTCAGATCGGTGGTCTCCCAGGTCCCGGCAGCCGCCACCTGACCGCTAACACCCCCGGTTTCGGTGTAGATACCCGGGGCCACGCTCCAGTAACCCGACAGGTAAAACTTGACACTGTTATCGTCGACGTAGAGTTCGACCGAGGCACCCGCATCGTTCGAGACATTGACGAACATAGTCGCGAAGTCAAACCCGCCGGCCTCGGCCTCGTGCAGGTTTACCCGGCGCGCAATACCCGATCCGACGCCGCGCACCCCTCCGAGTTTTTCCCGGCTTGAATTTACGTTGTAGATGACGATTTCCGCGACGCTGCCGGGCGACACCCCGAATCCGCTCAGGGATAGTGCGCTCCAGGTGTCTTGACCGGGGGCGAGAAAAGGGTCCCAGCGTTCGACAAAACTGCCGCCCACCCAGAAACCCAGCAGGATAAAACTCAGATCCGAGCTCTTGTCCGAATAATGTTCGATCCGGCTCAAGGCGTCCGTCTGGGCATGCATCACCATCACGTCGACCCCGCCGCCTTCCGCCTCGTGCAGCTGTTGCCGACGGTCGAGCGACGACCCGACCGCGCGCACTCCGCCCCAACGCTGCGCGCCACCGTTGGAATTGATCACCGCGACTTCGACCACCGCGGCGGCGGGCACGCCGAAGCCGCTCAGATCCACCACTTCCCAGCTATCGTCGTTACTCGCCGACCAAGAATGATAGGCTTCGTGATAGCCGTCACCAACCGGTGCGGTTGCGTAATATAGGCTCTGAATTTCATCGGCCCCGAGCACGCGGTCGTAAATGCGCACATCGTCGAGCCGCCCCGGCCAGCCGTCGGCCGAATGATTACGCCCGATACGGACATCGGCGGTATTTGTCTGCGGGGTAATCGTGGTCGCCTGTTCGGCGATTTTGACGCCATCCAGATAAAACGCGACGCAGTCGCCGGCATTGTTGAAAGTAACGGCGACGTGATGCCAAGTATCGAGCTGCAGCGCGCTGGACCCGGAACTGATCGCATTCCAGCCGCCGCCGTCCGGCGATAGCCCGAAGATAATCTCCGTGTTGGAAGTCCCGAGATAAAATGTGTGATCCGAGTTACTGGTACCCTTGTGCAGGATTACCTGGTCCGAATTGAACTGATCCGCATGGACCCAGGCCGTCAGCGTCAGATAATCGTTGATCGAAAGCGTCTCGTCGTGGGCGGCGATAATCGCTTGCGAATCGTCGGAGAATTCGACCGCGCCGCCGTTCGCACCGGCCGCCCAGGCCGGCCCGTTGCTGAGCGTGCCGTCATGCCCACCGGCGCTGTCGACCGCGGTCAGACCGCTGGTTTCGTCGAGCTTCCAGTGCGCGACCGGCCCCGGCATGGTTGCCAATGCGGCAATCTCGGTATCGCTCAATACCCGGTCGTAAATGCGCGCATCGTCGAGGATGCCTTCGAGGCGTTCGTTGTTGAGCAGCGCGCGCCCGAGCAGGATGTCGCCGGTATCGACCGGCGGTTCCCGTGTCGTGCCGAAAGTATCGATCAGGTTGCCGTCGAGGTAGAGTTTGACGGTATCGTTGGCATTGTCGAAACTGGCGGCGATGTGGTACCAGTTATCGGGCTGCAGATTCGCCCCGAGCGAATAAAACCCTTCCCAGCCAAAGCTGTCGGCTGCGAAGGCGAACACGAGTTCGTTCTCCCAGGTGCCGAAGTAATAATTGATATTGAAGCCGCTCTCGGCCTTGACGATCGCGGCATCGTAGAAATCGAGATTCTCGGGGTAAATCCAGGCCATTAGCGTCATTTTTTGCGTCAGCGACAGGCTGTCGTCATGCGGTACGACGACCTCGTTGTCGCTCGCGCTTTGGTCGAGACCGCCGTTGAGACGCCCCAGCATCCACTGCGGGTCGGCGACCGTGCCGTCGTGCCCGCCAACCGAGTCGAGCGCGACATTGCCGCTACCCTCGTCGAGTTTCCAGTGCGCGATCGGGCCGAGCACCCCGGGCTGGTTCGCGGCCCACTCCAGCGAACGCTGCAAAATGGTCAAGCCGTCGGCGCTGAGATTATTAACGTTAAAGCTATCGTTGCCCCAAGGCAAAAACACCCGTCTGCCGGGAGCGTTACCGCTCGGAGTAATGCTGGTGCCGGCCTCGATCGCCGCCAGCGCCGGGCCGGAGCCATTGTCGCCCAGGCGCTGCAAATCGGGCGCATAGGGGCCGGCCAGATAGACAAAATCCTGGTAGCTGGTAAGAATAGTGACGTTGCCGGCGGCTAGGGGTTGAGTTATATAGTGTGAATTGTCGATCACCAGCGAGGTGCCTGAATCCCAGTATGTCCCGGCGGCAATTCCAAACTCGTCCGCCAGATTATATTTTTCGCTAACGACGCCGATGGTGGCAGCGACTAGCTTGCTGCCCAGATCCCCGGATCCGATATCCTCGCCGATGAAAACGACATCGTTGGCCGCAATCGCGGCATCGAAGTCGGCCTGGGAATCGCCCGCATCGATCACATTGACGCTGTAATTCCAGGATTCGAATAGTGCCTTCTTGGCCTCTTCCTGCGATGTCAGATTGCCGTCGTTATTCACTACAAACAATAAAGCTCCGGCCGGCGGCAAGACCCCTCCGCCGCTGGCCCAGGCGAGCGCGCGCTGTACCAGCAGCCGCCCATTGTTGTTGAGGTAGCGCCAATTGAAATCGCTGGCCTCGCTACGCCCCAGCGGTAACGATACGCGCCTACCGGCGGCGGGGCCGCCAATCGTGGTTGCACCGGCGTCGAGAATCATCAGGCTCTCGCTGGCGCTCACTTCGCCCAGGGTTTGCATCCCGGCGGCGGTGCTGCCGCTGGCCGTAATGAATTCCATCGGTGCGTCGTAAATCGGCAGCAAGCCGAGCGCGAACGGTATACTGAGGTAGTGATCGTTGTCGATGATGTCCAGCGAAATGCCGGTAGCGGTGCTTTTGCCGTTGGCAAAGCCCAGGTCGTCATTGATATCGCCCTCTTCGTTGACGATACCGATGCTGCGATAATCGAGCTCGCCGGAGAGCTCTCCGGGATCCGAGGTTTCGGACACGTAGACCGCGTCGTAATTATCGAAATCGATGAGCCAGATAAAGTTATCGGCGTACAGATCGACGTCGTAACCCCAGGATTCGATGATCCTTTCTTTTTCCCGGTCCTGCGGAACGGGGTTTAATCCGCCGCGGTCGCCGATCATGACGATCCGGCCGCTGCCCTGCGGCGCCACGCAGGCCACTCCGCAAAGACAGCGATAGGTCAGCGTCAAGCGCGGCCGCTGGGTCGCATCGCCATGATCGCTGCTGGCGAAATCTGCGTCGGTACCCGCTGCTTGCGGGGTCAGGATCATGCCGTAATTGGGATAGACACCGGACACCCAGCCCTGCACCAGGGACGTAATATCCCATTGAAAATAGTCCCTGCTGTTTGGCGGGATCGAGGTCGTGGCCAGTGCTGTCGGATCGTAATCACCGCCCGGGTTGGTCCAGTTTTGCCAGCTCCGATGGCGATTCCAGGTAACCCCGCCGCCCGACGCGCCATTGTCGTCGCCTTCGTCGAACGACTGGGTAAGACGATGCAGCCCCACCTCGCTGGCCGCATTCGAGGCGTCTCGCTGATACAGCTCGAGGACGGCGCTTTCGACTACGGCACCGTGGGGAATTCTGCCGGTATCGAACCACAGCACGCTATGGTAACCAGCACTGCCGGCGGTGTCGCGCACCCAGAGCGAGGGGCCGATACCGAAATTGAAATCGGGCGCGCTCTGGCTCAGCGACGCATCGATCCCGTCGGCCTCATCGGGTTGCCATTGGTATAAAACAGGCGCCGGCTGCTGCAGGCTCACCCGTTCGCGTAACTGGGATCGATTAACCCCGTTGGCCAGCATACCTACCGCCTTCAGGCTTGCGCTCGGTGTCGGCGGCGTACCGGTGACCACCTCGAGATAGGGTGCGGTGCTGGTCTCGCGGCTGGCATAGTCGCCATGATCGCCCTCACCGAGCGGGTTCAGGGCGATACCGTGATTAGCCTGGCCGTTAACCCAGGCTTGCATCAACGAGGTCAGGTTGACCGAAATCCAGACACCGGCCGTGTCCTGTGCCGGAATCGAGCCCTGCACCACCGGGCCCATCGCGTCGCCGAGCAGGTCCCAGTTGGCGGTGGCTTCGCTCCAATCACGGGCCAAGGCGTGAATCTCGACCGCCCCCGCGGGATGCTCCTTGCTCAGGTAAAACCAGGCAACCGCCGACACAATCGGGGCTTTCGCCGGAATCGACGCAATATCGTAACGATACACCGGGCGCTCGATATTCCCATTTTCGAGCTTGATATGGAGCTTGCTATCCGAAGGGTGGGTCTTGTCGGTGTCATCGTTGCGAATCCAGCCATCCTGGTCCACGCTCAGCTGGTAGTTGGTAGTTGGTAGTTGGTAGTTGGTGGTTGTGCCAAGATCGGTGGTCAGTACGGTGCTGTATTTGTCGGGCCCCAGCGGTTGATTGCTAAAATCGGTATAGGGTCCGCAGCCCTGTTGCCGCAGCTGCCATAGCGCGTGGTTGAGTCCGGCTTCGGCGACGTAAGCCGCCTGCCCGGTATCGTGTTGATCGGCGACCATGCTGGATTCGAGCGCGCTTTCGCTATTCATCAGCAAGGCGATCGCCGCCACCACCACGACGGTGATCATCACCGGCAGCAGGATGTAACCGCGGCGATGCTGCGCGCTTTTCACTGCCCGCTCCCGACGCGCACCCGGGTTTGCAGGCTCACGGTTTCGCCGGTTAGCGGGCTGGTCAACTCGAGTTGCAGTCTGACCAGTTGCGCGCGGTCGCTGCCGATGGGAATGCGCTCAACGCTGAAACGCGTCACGTCGACGGCGATATCCGATATCACGAAATCCCGGCCGGTAATGCCGTCGACCCCGTTTTCATCCCAGGGCACCGGACTGCGTTGTTTGAGCACCCCATTGTCGAGGTAAAACACCAGCGGGTCATACCAGTCTTCGTCATCGCCGCCCTGTTCGTCGTCATTGGCGGCATTCCCGCTATCGACGTTGCCGTCACCGTCGTCGTCAACGCCGCATAGACCGGGACAGCCGTCACCGTTGTTATCGGCCGCGGGGTCTTCGTCGAGATTACCGTCGTCATCGTTTTCGATGCCGTCGATCGGGTCTTCGTCCGCATCGGACATGGCCTCGTCATCGTCTTCGGCCGGACCTTCGTCGACCGTGCCGTTGCCGCCGTCGTCGATACCGAAAATGCCGGCGGCTGCGTCGTTGTGTATATCGGCAGGCAAGTCTTCGCCCAGCAGCCCGTCGCCGTCGTTGTCGGCGTCGGCAATTCCGTTGCCGTCGAGATCGATAGTAGCCGGCAGCGTTACCGCCAGAACCGCGCTGGCGAGGCTGCTGTCGCCGATCGGTGGCGACGGCGGCAGGGTTTGCTCGCGCAGGTTTTCCGGCCAGTTGGTTGCCGGCTTGTCCTGCTGCGGTAGCAACAACAAGCGCGTGCCGCTTACCGCCTGGGTCATACGCTGTAGCGCATAGCGTGCCTCGCGCGTTAGCCGGTTGCGCTCCGCCACCGTGTCCTGCGATTGCAGTGCCTGCCCCATGACGCCGTTGAGGCCCGTCACCAGCAAGACCCCGATCGCCAGCGTAACCAGCATTTCGACATAGGTGAAACCGGACATCGATGCCGCCGCGGAGTTTGAGTAATTATTATTCAAGGACCAGGGTCTCCAGCGCGCGCGGACTATTCTCGATCGCCACCCGCAGCCACAGCAGACCATCGTCGGTGCCGGTAAAAGGGTCGTCGTCGCTGTCGGCGTTGTCGCCGTCGTAGCGCGCCAGATATACCAAGCGTCGCGCGGGCGTGGCGGCGTTATCCGAATAGGGCGACGGAATCAAGACGGTCGGGTCGGCGACCGCGTCGGCCTGTGCCAGCAGATCGTCGAAGGAGCGCGCCAGGGTTTGCTCCATCTTATCGGCCAGGCGAAAATGCTCGTCGACCAGGCTGACATGGATGGCGCTACCCTGGATGCCGCTTTGCATCGCCTGCAGCGCCGGCACCAGCATGATCGCGATCAGCAGGGTCGCCACCATTACTTCGACATAGGAAAATCCCGGCTGGCGCGATTTCATTGCACCGTCACCTTGCCGCTCAAGCCGTCGTGCGACACGCTGCGCGTATGCCCTCCGAGCGTCAGGACGACCTGATAACTGTTGACCAACACGGTTTCCGGATCGGCGCAGCGCGCAGTGCCGCCGCTATCGAAGTAAACATTGCTAGGCGTATTACAGCTGCCGCGAAAGTCGCGATTGGCGCTAACCGTATCGGCCTCGGCAAAGGGTTGCTGATCGAATCGGATGTCGTAAATTTTTTTACTCACCGGATGATAGATATCGAACACGGTGGTCCAGGGTGAACTACCGGTATCGAGTCGATAAACGCGCATTCTTTGTTGGCCGTTTTGCTGGCGAAAGCCGATCGGCTCGCCGCGTCGCATCGCCTCGTTACGCGCGAAACGCATCGCGTCGGCGGTCAGCTGGGCGGCCAGTTCGAGTTTGGCGAGGTCGGTGGGCGCGGTGTCGGGAACGATGACGACCGTCATGAACCCGATAATTAATACGATTACCGAAAGTTCGAGCAGGCTGTAACCGGCCTGCCGCGGATGCGTTTTAACCTGGGGGTAATGCTGGCGGCACACACTTTTTCAAACTAGCGCTGATCGTAGGTTTCCGTGCCCGGGCCGGCGCCATCGATATCGGTCGTGTCGTTGGCGATGAACTTGCCGACCACGAAATCGAACTTCCAACCCTGGTTGGCGGCGGTTCCGGCCATCAGCAGATCGCCGGTGTTGATCACCTCGAGCGTAGCCACGCCGGTAATCGGGTTTGGCGGCAGCGTTGCTTTCTTGAGATAGGGCCCGAACTTGAAATTGGCATCCTTGACGCTGCAAGCGCCGCCGTCAGCATCGGTGTACAGGCTCATCTGATCCAGAAACGCTTGCACACCCTGCGCGCCCGCGCCGCCGGTGCCGGTGCCGTCGGTGCCGGTACAGGCTACGTCCACCGCGGTTAATTCGCCCGGATATTCACCATGCTGCTGAAAATACAGGTCGACCGCGGAACGCATATTGCCGAGCGTGGTATCCAGCGAGGCGAGCTTGGCGTCATCGGTGGAAGAAGCGAACTGCGGCACCACAATAGCGGCGAGTAGCGCCAGTATGATAACCACGATCAGGAGTTCAACCAGGGTAAAACCCTTTTGAATTGTATTGTGGAGTGCTTGCATTGTTCTCATCCTTTACGATCTCTATATCAGAATTACTTACCCGACGACGCGCGTCAGCTTGAAAATCGGCAATATCAGCGAACTTACGATGACGCCGACAACACCCCCCATAATCAATAACATAACCGGTTCCGCGAGCCTTGACAGGGTGTTTAATTTGCTGGAAAGCTCGTTTTCGAAATAATCGGCCAGACGACCCAAAACTTTAGGCAAGTTTCCGGTTTCTTCACCGGTGCTGATCATTTGCTCGACGATAGGCGGAATAAAACTGGTGCCTTGGAAACCCGCGGCCACGCCGTTACCGGTTTCGACCTGGGTTTCGACCTGACCGATAAATTGTTGAAACAGGCTGTTTTTGACGACATATTTACAGGCATGCAGCGAATCCATCATGCCGACGCCGTTGCCGAGCGACAGGCTCAGCACGCGCAGCGCATTGACCAGGTACATTTGCACGAAGAGCGCGCGCAATAGCGGCAGATTTAGCTTGGCCCAGTCAAGGTGGCGCGCGCCGGCCGCGGTAGCGGACCAAAACTTGAGACCGGCAAGCGCGAGCGCCAGTCCGATCGATAACAGCACCCAGTGCCGTTGCAACACCTCGCTGCTGGCCATCAGGAACACGGTCGAGGCCGGCAACTGGTCGGCAATCTGCGAAAACAGATCGGCAAACTTGGGAAACACCACCACCAGTACGAACACCACGACCGCGAGCGCGAACACCAGCAGAAACAGCGGGTATGACAGCGCCGACACCAGCGTCTGCTTCAGCTGTTCACGCTTCTCGTCCAGCGCCAATAACTGCTGCAGCACTTCGTGCATGAAGCCCCCGTCCTCACTGGCGGCCACCAGATTGACATAGGTGGTGGAAAAAACTTCGGGATGCTTAGCCAGGGCCGCGGAAAACTGCAGACCTTGCCCGATGTCATCCGAGAGGGAATCGACCAGTACGACCATCGCCGGGTTGTCCAACTGTTTCCTAAGCGCCTGCAGACTGGCCTGCAGCGGGGTTCCGGTCTCCAGCAGCAACGCCATCTGCTCGGTGAAAAATGTGCGCTCCCGGTCGCTGATACGACGCTTGAATTGCAACCTGGGCAGCGCAATCGCGCTGGAAGTCGCCGCCGCTGGCCGTGATTTTGTGCTAATCGCCATACTTGAGCCCCTGAGCTAACTGTTGACCACGCGCCAGATTTCCTCGATCGTGGTCTTGCCTTCGCGCACCCGCTCGATGCCGTCGTTGAATAGCAGTTTGACGTCGTGACTTTCGAGGTATTCAGTCAGTTCGTCGCGCGACGCATTGGCGATGATCAAGCGCTGTAGATCGGGATCGGTTTCGATGATTTCGTGGATACCCATGCGCCCGCGATAACCTGCGTCGTAACACTCGGCACAGCCACGACCCTTCGACAGCCTCACTTTGCCCTGATCCTGCCAGCCGTATTGTTCGATAATTTCGGGGCTGGCGAGATATTCAGTTTTGCAGTTGGGGCAGATCGAGCGTACCAGACGCTGCGCCACCACGCCGATCAGCGCCGACGACAGCAGGTAGGGCTCGACCCCCATATCGATCATGCGTGTGACTGCGCCGATACTGTCGTTGGTATGCAGCGTCGACAATACCAGATGCCCGGTAAGCGCGGCCTGCACCGCGATTTCCGCGGTTTCGCGCTCACGGATCTCGCCCACCATAACCACATCCGGATCCTGGCGCAGCACGTGCTTGAGCATCTTGGCGAAGGACAGGCCGATATTTTCGCGTACCGGATTCTGGTTGACGATATCGAGCTGGTATTCGACCGGGTCTTCGATGGTAACGATATTTTTTTCGAGACTGTTGAGGTAGTTGATCGCCGAATACAGGCTCGTAGTTTTCCCGCTGCCGGTGGGGCCGGTCACCAGGATCAGGCCGTAGCTGCGGTCGAGCAGCCGCTTGTAGGCTTGCACATTGCCGTCCTGCATGCCGAGCCGGTCGATATCGAGAATCGACTGGTTCTTGTCGAGCACCCGCAACACGACCTTTTCGCCATGCATACCGGGCAGTGAGCTGAAACGCAGGTCCACCGAACGCCCCTGGGTATGCACCTGAATGCGGCCGTCCTGCGGCATACGCCGCTCGGCGATGTCGAGGTTGGCCATGACCTTCAGCCGCGATACCAGCGCCGGGTGTAACTCGATGCGCGGCGTCATGATCTCGTAGAGTAAGCCGTCGATACGAAATCGAATGCGGCATTTCTTTTGTGAAGGCTCGATGTGAATATCGCTGACCTGGTCGCGTACCGCGCGCTGGATGATCGAGTTGACCATGTTGATCACGGGACTTTCCGCCGCCATCTCGTCGATGCCGGTGTAATCGTCGGGCAGTGCATTGTCGATAAACTCGAAATCTTCTTCGAGTTCGTCGATCATTTCGACGCCGTGGAGACTGTCGGTTCCGACATCGGAAAGGGTCTTGACGATATCGCTCTTACGTACCAGCACCGGGCGAATCTTGCAATGCAGCTTCTCTTCGATTTCACGAAAGCCGACAATCGCCTGTGGATCCGAGGTCGCCAGCGACAACTCGCCATGCACCAGGAACAGCGGCAGCACCTTGAGCCGCTGCAATACTTCGAAATCGAGTTGGTCGAAAACATCCTGATCGACCAGGCCCTGACGCATGACGATATAAGGGACGCCGAGCTGCTCGCCGAGCGTGGTCAGAAACACGTCTTCGCCGATCCAGCCCTTACCGACGATAATCTGGCCGAGGCGCTTGCGGCTTTTCTTCTGTAACGCGATCGCCTCTTCGACTTTGTCGGGTGTAATCAATCCCTTGCTAACCAGCAAATCGCCCATGCGAATCGACTCCAGCGCCTTGGGCGGCGGCTTTTCGATTTCCTTTTTGTCGATATTGAAACTATTGACGATATCGATCACCTGATCGAGTCCGGTGATGCGGAAAATGTCGCGGATCAAGGGCTTGGCATTGGTGATTTTGAGCCAGCCGCCGTTTTTGGCCAGGCGCTGGCGCAGGTCGAACAGGGATTCGAGCCCGGCGCTGTTAATCAGGGCAACGCTGACCATATCGATGATGAGCTGAATTTCCTGCTCGGCGACGGCTGTCTCGACCGCTTCTTGCAGTGCATCGATCGCTTCGACCTCGGTCAAATTACCGCGCGGGAATAAATGGGTCATCGAGCCAACCCGATTTTTACTTACCGCGGCCGGGGTCAATACATCTTCAATATTAATTACTTTGACGTCAGACACGGTGAAATCTCAGGTTCGACCAGGGGTTAGGCAATGCGCTAGGCCGACTTGACCTCGTCCAGGTGGATTTCGCGAAACAAAGAGGGTTTATCGATGGCGTAGCCCTGGCCATAGTCCACGCCGATATTCGTCAGTTTTTGCTTGATCGCATCGTTTTCGACAAACTCCGCCACCGTTTTCAGCTGCATCGCCTGACCAACCTGGTTGATCGCGCCGACCATGCTCTCGCTGACCGCGTCCTTTAGAATATCGCGCACGAAGCTGCCGTCTATCTTGAGGTAGTCGACCTGCAGGTTTTTGAGGTAGGCAAAGGAACTCAGGCCGGTGCCGAAGTCATCCAGCGAAAATTCACAACCCAGCGCATGCACCTGATCGATAAAATCGCGCGCGTCGTCTATATTGGCGATGGCCGCCGACTCGGTGATCTCGAAGCAGATGTCGCGGGCATCGAGTTGGTATTGCTCGAGTTTGTTTTCGATATAGGCGGCAAATCCGGAAGGATCGGTAATCGACTGACCGGAGAGATTGATCGATACCCCGCAGCCTTGTTCCATATTCGGATTCAGCTGCGCCAGTTCGGCGAAGGTCTGGTTGATCACCCAATAATCGATGCTCGACATCAGGTAAAAACTCTCCGCCGCCGGCAGGAAGTCTATCGGCGATATTGCGCTACCGTCATCATCCTGCATGCGCACCAGGATTTCATAATGCGGCTTGCCGGGCCCGCCCTTCAAGGGCTGAATCAACTGAGCGTAAAGCATGAAGCGATTTTCACGCAAAGCCGACTGGATGCGCCCGACCCATCGAATCTGCTCTTTGCGCTGCAATAGGTTGGAGTCCTCCATATCGAGAACGTGAATCGAATTACGACCTCGCTCCTTGCTGACATTGCGCGCGGTTTCGGCCGCACTCAGCAGACCGGTGACCGATTGCGTCTGGCCGTTGACCGGGGCAATGCCGATGCTGACGCTGACTTCGTGCGACTCGCCCTGCCATTCCATATCGATACTGGACACCGCGTAGGCAATCTTTTTCATCACGATTTTGGCAGTGGACAGATCGCAGTTTTCCAGCAGGATGCCAAACTTATCGCTGCCGAGACGCGCCACCACGTCGCGCGCGCGCACCATGCCGGCCAGCGTTTTCGCGACCTTCTTGATCAGCAAATCGCCGGCGTCACGCCCGCTGATATCGTTGACCACGGCCAAACGGTCGATATCGACATTGGCAATCGCGTGATTCACTTCCAGCCCGCCGGATTGTTTGAGTAAATCCTTCAGGATCAGCTCGAAACTGTTGCTGTTTTCGAGCCCGGTCAGCGGGTCAAAATGCGATTGCGCGATCTTGGAAGCCTTCTTCGACATGACGTCGAGCAAGTTGCGATCGCTATTGGAAAAATCGACCGCAAAGTTCTGGCTCGCGATGGCGAGCAGACCGATAACCTCGCTTTCGATGTTGACCACCGGGCTCGCTACAATTTTGAAGGGTAGTTCACAACCGATGCCCAACTGTTTCGCTTCCTCGAAATGGTTGATGACGAGCGCGGTTTTATCCTCATTGAGCATCGGCTGTATCGACTCGCGCAGAAAACCGAACAATTCATCGGCATGGAACACCGGATTGTCGCTGCGGAACTTATGCATGGAGATATTTTTTGCGCCGATATACAGATAGATGACGTCGACATTCAGAAAACGCGAGGTATTCATCACCAGCTGGCGCAGCAGCTCGCGCCCGTGGTAAATATTCAGCGCCTGGTCTTCCGCCTTGTAAATCAGGTTCAATTCTTCGTAGCGCCGCGTCAACTCGTCGGTCATGAAGTTCAGTTCGTCTTCCTTGCTGGCGAGCGCGAGGCACTGCTGATAGTCGGCCAGCAACAGCTCGCTCAGCAGGATAAACGTGTTTTTCCGCGAGATCGGGGCAGCCGCTGCATCCGCCGTCGCGTCGAGGCATAGACACAAGGCCAACAGCGTTTCGCCATGGCGGTTTTTCAGCTTGACCAGTTCGATCGATCCACCGCTATCAAGCTCGATAACTTGATCGTCCCTATCGCCGTCCATTAATTCCTGAACCAATGGCTGCAGTCGCTTTTCATCGAGCCGGCCGGCGGCGTCCTGCCAGACGAAGCCTAGACCTTGGTCGAAGGCCGCCAAACCCGCAACCGCCGGACAATAAACTTTCAGTAGGGTCAGATAGTTGTCGAAATGCACGTCGCTGCCGGCCTGTTCCACTAGACGACCCTCCGACTAGCGCTTGCGCCGGCAAAATAGTCGTCGAGTTTCTCCACCAGGTTGCGGATGCTGACCGGTTTTTCCAGAAACAGCAGGTTCTGGATTTTGCGCGACCATTCGCGATGCTCGATTTCGGTACGCGAGGTCAGCACGAATATCAGAAAATTTCGCTGTGGTATGTATTCTTCGATATGCCGGCATAGCTCTTCCCCGGTCATCAACGGCATTTGAATATCGGTGATCAGGATATCGGGCGCCTGCCTTTCAATTCGGGCGAGCGCCTCCACACCGTTGGGACAGGTATCGACCTCGTAGCCTTCCTTCTCGAGCGACATTTTCAGCACCCTGAGCACATGGGGTTCATCGTCTGCAATCAATATTTTTTTCATGAGGCCGCCGCGTCCATAATCTGTGTCGAAACCTTCTCCAGTTTGATAGTGAACCGGCTGCCCTTGCCCAGTTCGCTGCTTAAACTCAGATCGCCGTGATGCATTTGCACGATCTGCCGCGCCAGCGACAGTCCCAGCCCATGCCCGGCCTGCTGTCTTACGTTATCGTCCGCCGAGCGGAAAAATTTATTAAAAATCTGTTTTTGATCTTCTTCCGCGATGCCGAGCCCGTCGTCCGAGACGATGACCTCGATACTGCTCTCATCCTCTTGCGCGCTCATTTTGACTTTGCCGCCGGGCTTACCGTACTTAATCGCATTGGTTAACAGGTTGTTCAGCGCGATGCGAAACAAGTCCTTGTCGATATAAACCATGCTCATTTCACGCGGGATATCGAGGTCGAATTCGAGCCCCTTAGCGCCGCGTCCCTGGGTGACATTATCGAAAGTGTCTTCCAGAAATTCATGCATGCGCACATGCTTGCGCTGCGCTACCACGCCGCCGAGCTCGTATTGATTGATCGCCAGCAAGTTATTGATCAGGGTCGACAGCCGCTCGACTTCGTCGTGGATAACGTTAACCGCCTCGATGCGGTACTCTGCGTCGTCGGCGCCCTCGGTCAGCAGCGATTCGCTGTACATCGCCATGACGTTGAGCGGCGTTTTTAGCTCGTGCGAGATATGCGAAATGAACTCGGTCTGTCGCTGGCGCATCAGGTGGGTTTCGGAAACATCGCGCACCACCACCAGGCGACCCAGAATGCGCGACTCGTCGCTGGGTACGAACAGCGGGTAAACGCTGAACTGCAGCGACTTTTCGTCATGATCATCGAGTCTGATCCGTATCGTATCCTGGTTGGTCTGCATACTCGATTTGACGTCGCCGAAGGTCAGCAAGGGTACGATTTCCGGATCCTGGCACCATTCGCGCGGCTTCTTGCCGATAATCTCTTGGTGTTCTATTCCCAGCAAACGCCCGACCTTGCCGTTGGCGTAGCTGACTTCCCCGGCTTCGTCGATGACGACGATAGCGTCCGGAAAATTCTGCAGGATGGTGTCGATGCGATTGTTTTTGTAGGTCAGTAGTTTGCTCGACATCTGCAAATCTTCATGCTCCTGGTTGAGGGACTCGATCCGGGTTTGCGTGGCCTCGATGTAGCTGTTGAATTGCTGCATGAAATCGGAGAGCGCGCGGCTCGGCTGCAGTTCTACCTGCCTCAGGCCGGCCTTATCGGCGAGATTATCGAAGCGCTCGCTGATTTGTTTGAGTGGCTTGATCTCCTGGCGCAGCAGAAAATAAAACAGCGGTACCAGCAGGAAAATCGGCAGCATCAACGTGGCCAGAAACGGCATTTGGTTGAAGTTCAGTTTGAACTGCGGCTCGAAGTAACCGAGTCGCACGAATCCTCGGTGCTCGTCGCCAGCGAAGACCGGCGCGTGCGATTCGATAAAACGGTTGCCGCCGCTGCTGGCGTCGACAATTTGCTGCCCGAGCCAGTGGGCGGGCATTTCGGGAATACTCACCGGCGGCACGATGACGCCGGAGCGGGTGGCTTCGGACTGTATCGCGCCGGCGGTGTCGATCACGGCGGCGTAGGCAAAGTCGGGGTTGATTTGACCGCGTTTCAGGACTTCGAGCAGTCCCCGGCGGTCATGGTCGGGCATCAATTCGCGCCACGGCATACCGCCAAGCAGGCGCACCAGGTCGAGACCCTGAGCGCGCGCCAACGACTCACGGTCGGCACGCTGGTAGTCGAACAGGAGATAAACCGTCACTGCCATCACCACCAGGGTGGCGACGATCATGATCAGTCCGAAACTCTGGTTTGTTTTCATAGTGTAATTCTGATTTTTATAGTCAAAACCTATTGCGGCACGAATGTTGTCGAGCGCCACGATTTGCCTATTCCCGGCCTTCATTGCAGGTTATCGGTCGAGAGTGACGAAAGTTGAGGGTTTTCTTAATCGATTAAGCGGGAGTTTTGCCGTCATTCCCGCGTTTAATGCCATTCCGGCGTTTAATGCCATTCCGGCGTTTAATGTCATTCCCGCGTAAGCGCACTGCTGTCCGGAATAAATCATAATGCCAACTGTGCTTGATGTATTTGGAAATCGGATTTCCATTTTCGTCGTCGTTTAAGTACTTCGAATTCGAGTCTGGGTCGCTGGAATAGAGTCGATTTGAGTTCCGCCAGCCACAGATAAAAACCGCGTCTCGATCCACAAAGTTGCCGGTATAGATCGGCGATGAGATACGTGATCAATGCCACCAGTATCTGGATTTTGACCGCATTCTCGCTTTGACCGAGAAACTTTTTGATTTTCAGGTTCTGCTTGACCCACTTGAACCAGAGTTCGATCGCCCAACGCTGCTTGTACAGCGCTGCAACT
>DS021199.1:839886-852159 GCA_001735895.1 Olavius algarvensis Gamma 3 endosymbiont
ACCCGGCATCTCGTTGGCGATTGGCATCCGATAAAGTCGAGCGCTTAATCGGACCGCAGCCCAGGTGATAGTGATGCGCGGAATGACTATTGTAGCTCACCTCCAACTCGCGCAAGCTCCGACAACCGGACAATTGAGCATACATCAGACTGATTAACTGCCCCCAGCTGTCGAAACCCTTGTTATGTTTATCGCTCCGATGCTGTTCAACGCAGCGTTTGAAAGTATTTTTAGGAAGGACTTTCAAAAGTTCGCCAAATCGGGTATTTGTATACATGTTGCAGTGTCCTGAAATTAAGTTGTCGCTTATGGTTTTATTCGTAAAACCCGGGCACTGCAACACTTTCAAATACACCAACTTAATTTATTCCGGACAGCAGTGCGCTTGCGCGGGGATGACTTTGTGGGGCTGGGCCTTATAACGCGCCGGCTTTGCGAGGTCCCCGCCGGGCCGCGCAGGCTTGCGCGGGGATGACAGGTGCGTGGCGCTTCGAAGGGGACAGAACTGAAGTTCTGTCCCCGATCTTTCCAACTTTTGGATCCCTGGGGTTAGACCTTCAGCTCTGAACCATCGAAGGCTAGATAGAGCGTGAGGCTTGGCACATGTTTTTTAGTTTTGCCATGGCGAGGTCGCGGCCGAGCAGGCCGAGACCGCAGTCGGGCGCGGCGATCAGGCGCTCGGCATCGATGTGCTGCAGCGCCTGACACAAGCGCTCGCGGATGTCTTCGACGGTCTCGATTTCGCTTTTTGCGATGGCGACCACGCCGAAAATCACGCTGGTGGTCGCTAATCGCTCCAGCAGGGACAGGTCATTGTGGCGATGGGCGTCTTCGAACGACACCGCGTCGATGCTCGAATACTCGATGGCATCGGCGATCTGCAGATAGGAATCCGGGTCCGCCTTGGGGTAATCGTCACGGTCGAGTTGGTCCGGATAGCCGTAGCACATGTGTACCGTGCGTTGCACGTTTTTCGGGCAGCCGTGAAACGCGCGCTCTAGATTCTCGAAACCATAATCGAGTGCCGCAGCGGGTTTACGCGCGAACAGCGGTTCATCGATTTGGATATGCACGCAACCGGCCGCTGCCAGCGCGCGTACTTCGACGTTGAGCGCGGCCGCGATATCGGCGCCGAGCTTTTGCGGATCGTCGTAATAGTCGTCGTGATTCGTGTCGGAAATCGTCATCGGACCCGGCATCGTGATCTTGACCGCGCGCTTACAGTTACCCTGGGCGCGCTGCCAGTCGGCAACCAGAAATTGATCGCGCACTGCGACCGGCCCGTTAATCGTCGGCAGCGCGGCTTCGTAGGTGCCGCCGCGGACTTCCTTGTGCGTCAAATGCACGAAATCGAACCCCAGTAAATGCCTGCAATGATAGTGAATGTAATTCTCGCGCGCGATTTCACCGTCGGTCGGGATATCGATGCCGCATTCGAGCTGGTCGGCAATCGCCTGCGCGACGCCGCGCTCGATGATGTCGGCGGCGGCGGGGCCGAGCGCGGCCATCGCCTTTTCCCACAGTGCCGTCGGGTCGGCGGTATCGGGCCCGTCGGGATGGTTGAACCAATCCGGCAGCTCGACGAAATCCGGTTTCGGATAAGCGCCGATACAGGTGGTTTTTAGCGGCACGTCCTTAGCCGCGCATGCGTTCCGCCCTGGGGTCGTACATCGCACCCAGCGACGCCTTGGCCGGCACCTGGTAACCACCGACATCGATCGCGAAACTGCCGGCCTCGAGGTAATCCCGGGTGACTTCTTCCTCGACCTCGACATAACCGAGCCCGACCGCACCGCCGAGGGTATGCCCGTAATCGCCCGAGGTGAGGTGCCCGACGATGATCCCGTCGCGCATGATCGGTTCGTGATGATAGAGCACGACATCCGGGTCTTGCAGCAGGAATTGAACCAGCCGCTTGTGCATATGCCCGCCGCTTTCCTTCTGCCTCATAATCGCGTCGCGGCCGATAAACGGAATCTCTTTTTCGAGGTTGCAAACGAAACTCATGCCGCACTCGAGCGGGGTGTCGTGATCGGCCACGTCATGACCGTAGTGCACGAATTTCTTTTCGATTCGGCAAGAGTTTAAGGCTTGCATGCCGCCCAGCCTCAAGCCGTGGTCCTGCCCCTTTTCCCACAGGTAATCGAAGGCGTGGCGGGCCTGGTCTACCGGGACATAAAACTCCCAACCCAACTCGCCGACATAGGAGACGCGTCCGGCATAGGCGCGCGACATCCCGAGTTCGACCGCGTGGAAATCGCCAAACGGAAAATTTTCGGTGCTGAAGTCGTGATCGACGGCGTCGCCGATCAAGGCCCGGCTAGCGGGGCCCATTACCCCGAGCATAGCCCAAGCGTTGGTGATATCGCTGACACAGCAGAACTCGTCCTCTGCGGTATGCATCTTCAGCCAGTGCTGATCCTTAATCGCCTGCGCGACGCCGCTGATGACCCAGAATTGGTCTTCGGCAAGGCGCGTGACGGTCAGATCGGCTTCGATGCCGCCGCGCTCGTTAAGCCAGTGGGTGTAAACCATGCGCCCGGGCTCGACGTCGATATTGGCGCTGGAAACGCGTTGCAGCAGCTTGACTGCGTCACGCCCCTGCACCAGGTACTTGGAAAACGAAGACTGGTCGAAGAGCACGACTTTTTCGCGTGCGGCCTTGTGTTCGGCGGCATTATATTCGAACCAGTTCTGCTTGCCGAAACGGTACTCGTATTTCGGTTCGACGCCTGCGGGGGCGTACCAGTTGGGGCGCTCCCAGCCGGCGGCTTCGCCGAAACAGGCGTTGTGTTCGAGCAGGCGTTCATGCAGCGGGGAATGGCGCAGGTTGCGCGCGGTTTCCATCTGCCGGTAGGGATAATGGTTGGCGAATAACAAACCCAGGGTTTCGGTGACGCGGTTTTCGATATAACGCCGGGTCGATTGAAACGGAAACATGCGGCGGATATCGTTACCCCACAAATCCATCGGCGCGTAACCGGTGTGCATCCAGTCGGCGAGCGCGCGCCCGAGGCCGCCCGAAGTTTGAATGCCGACCGAGTTGAGCCCGCAGGCGACGTAAAAATTCTTCAGTTCGGGCGACTCGCCCATGTGGAACTGGTCGTCGGGAGTGAAGCTTTCCGGTCCGCAAAAAAAGCTGCGCCAGCCGCATTCCTGCAACATCGGTACGCGATACATCGCCTGCTCGAGTACCGGCATGAATTGCTCGTCCATATGCCCTTCGAGCTCTTCGAAGGCAAAATCGAGCGGGATGTCGTTCTGCCCCCAGGGCACGGCGTTCGGCTCGAAGGCGCCGACCAGCAAGCTGCCGGCATCCTCACGGTAATAAGCACAGTTATCGTGATCGCGCATTACCGGCAGATCGCTCGGCAGGTCGTCGAGTTTTTCGGTATGCGCATAGTAGTGCTCGCAGGCGTGCAGCGGAATGCTGACTCCGGCCATGCGGCCGATTTCACGGCTCCACAGGCCGCCGCAGTTAACCACGTAATCGGCCTTGATTTCGCCTTGATCGGTAATCACGCCGGTAACGCGGCCGTCGGCTTTACTGATGCCGGTGACGCGCACCCCTTCGAGACACTGTGCGCCGCGCGCGCGCGCGCCCTTGACAAAAGCCTGGGTGATATCGACCGGACTGGCGGTGCCGTCCTGTGCCACCCAACTGGCGCCGAGCAAATCGCCGGTTTCGAGGAAGGGGTAAAGCGACTTGGCTTCTGCGGCAGTGATGATGTCGACCTGGGTCACGCCAAAGGCGTTATTCATCGCCGCCACACGTTTCAATTCCTCGAAGCGGGCCTCGCTGTGTGCAATCGTCAACGAACCGACCTGTTTGAAACCGGTCGACTGCCCGGTCTCGGCTTCGAGTTCGGTCAGCACCGCCATCGAGTATTCGCACAGACGCGCCTGCGACTCGTTGGCGCGCATGGTGCCGATCAAACCGGCCGCATGCCAGGTAGTACCACAGCTGAACTGGTTGCGTTCGAGCAGCACCACATCGCTCCAGCCAAGCTTGGCGAGGTGATAGGCGACGCTGGAACCGATAACGCCGCCGCCGATGATAACGGCGCTGGCACGTTCAGGAACTTCGACTGACATGGCTTTGAATCCTCAGTGATCAATCCGGGGCCAATCCCCGGGAAATAGTACGGATAATAAAGCCTGAGGTGGGTTTGCGAAAGCTCGATTTGAGTTTAAACGCCTAATTTTACGGGTGTTTTAGCGGTTTTATTCAGGATTCGATTCGCTCGATTCCAAATTGGCTCAACGTGCCCGCGACCGCGTCCAGCGCCCCCTGGATCTGGCGCCGGTGGAGACGACCGATACAACCCATGCGAAAGCTGTCCGCTACGGTCAACTTGCCTGGATAAATGACATATCCCCGCTCCTTGAGCCCGTCATAAAAAGCCGCAAAATCGAACAGCGGATTGGTCGGCATATGGAACGTGATTATGATCGGCGCCTGCAACTCGTCCGGCAACAGGGTTTTGAATCCCAGCGCGCGCATGCCGTCGATCAATAAATCGCAATTCTCGCGATAGCGGCGGCCGCGTCCGGCGACGCCACCCTCGGCCTCGAACTCGTTCAAGGCCTGGTCGAAAGCCAGCAGCACATGCGTCGGCGGAGTGAAACGCCATTGGCGATTGCGTTGCAGCGCGCGCCATTGATCGTAGAGGTCGAGCACTAGCGACGGGGAATTACCTTCGGCTGCTACCAACGCGCTTTCACGCGCGACGCAAAAGCCCATACCGGGCGCGCCCTCGAGACACTTGTTGCTGGATGCAACCACCGCGTCAAACTCGATTTCGCGCGCGTCCAGCGGCAACGCCCCGAAGGCGCTCATCGAATCGATCAGCAGACTGCGTGCGTGGCGCGCGGCGACCTGCGCTACTTCGGCGATGGGGTTCAGGATTCCCGAAGTGGTCTCGCAATGCACCACGACCACGTGACTGATGTCGTGATCGGCGCCGAGGGTCGCGTCGAGTTGGGCGCAATCGACCGGCACGTCTTCGGCGGACTCCTGCACCCGGTAACTGCGCCGGTAGTAATCGCATATTTTGGCGATGCGCTGTCCGTAGGCGCCGTTGATCAAAATCAGCAGCTTGCCGTCGGCCGGCACAAAATTACCGATCATGGCTTCGACCGCGAAGGTGCCGCTGCCCTGCAAGGGCACGCTGACATAACTCCCCTCGCCGTGAATGATTGCAACCAGGCGCTCGAGAATACGCGCATTCAAATCGATGAAACTCGCGTCGCGCGAGCCATAGTCATGCAGCATTGCCTGCTTGACGCTGAGCGACGTGGTCAGCGGGCCCGGCGTCAGTAGCCAGGGGTCGCCGCTGGGTGAGCTGACGGTGTTTTTGCTGTCATCGATCATGGTGCGAGCCCCGAGAAATGATTTACTAGGTTGCCATTTATACCGCCGCCGACTACTATTCATCAAATCGATATAACTAATGTGTCAGATAGATTGTGCCGATATCTCACGCCCATTTACGTTCTTTCCACGCGGTCGCCACCCACGGCAGTTTCACCCGCGCCGCAGAGATGCTGAACATCACCCAACCGACTCTGTCCGGTCAAGTCAAGGAACTCGAGCAACGCTATGGCACCCAGCTATTTTTGCGTCACGGTCGCCGCATCGAGTTGACCGCTATCGGCAAGTCCGCATTCGGTATTACGCGCCTGCTGTTTCGCCATGCAGAAGAAGTCGAACAATTATTGCAATCGGCGCGCGCGCTGACTTCCGGCCAACTACGCGTCGGCGCGGATGCACCCTATATCCCTACCCCGCTGCTGGCGCAGTTCCAGCGGCTTTACCCGGGAATCCAGATTTCGATTCGTTACGGAAACTCCGAACAGTTGATGTCATGGCTCGAAGCGCGTCGCTGCGACGTCGCGTTCGTGCCTAACATCCCTCAGGAGGATGAACGGCTTTACTCGATTCCGCTACCGCCGGACCGGCTGGTAGTGTTCGTTAACCGCGACCATGACTGGGCCGAGCGGCGCTCGGTGACCATCGAAGAGCTGGTCACGCAACGCATCATTTTACGCGAACGAGGATCACGCACGCGTTCGATTTTCGAAGAGGCGGTGGTCGATGCCGGGCAGTTGCTGCAAAACGTTATGGAAATCGGCGGGCGCGAAGGCGTGCGCGAAGCGGTCGCGGCGGGTTTCGGCATCGGCATCGTCGCAGAAAAAGAATTGCTGGCGGATTCCCGTTTAAGGGCCTTGCCGGTCAGCAATGCCGAATTGGCGCATGCCGAGTACGTCGTCTGCCTGCAGGAAATGCGCGCTTTACGCGTCAACGATGCCTTTCTCCAAATGGTCGGGGCCAGCGTTGCGGCTGCCAACGCGTAACGCTTGCAACCCGCAACATAAAATGGCGCCGCCTGCCATAGGCTGAATCGATAGATGTCATATGCAATATCGATTTAACCCGATATCGGTTAAAGGTATATTGTGCCTCTTTATCCAAACATTTCGGCCCGTATATGAACCCGCCAAAATCTCGCGTCAGCGTCAATGGACGCGACTATCGCTGGCCCGGCAAGCCCGTCGTGGTCGTCTGTATCGATGGTTCCGAACCGGACTACATCGAGCAGGCGGTTGCCGTCGGCCACATGCCGTGGATGCAAAACCTGGTCTCCGGTCAGGGCAGCGATCTGCGTGCCAACTGCGTGGTGCCGAGCTTTACCAACCCCAACAATATTTCGATCGTTACCGGCGTGCCGCCGGTGGTGCACGGTATCTGCGGCAATTTTTACTATGACAAGGCCAACGATCGCGAAGTCATGATGAACGAACCCGAACTGCTGCGCACGCCGACCATCTTCAAGGCGTTCCAGGATGCCGGCGCGAAAATCGCGATCATTACCGCCAAAGACAAGCTACGCCGGCTGCTCGGCAATGAATTGAGCTTCGGCGCCGGCGGCGCGATCTGCTTTTCATCGGAAAAATCGGACCGGGTCAGCCTCGCGGAAAACGGCATCGACAACGTCTTCGACCTGGTCGGCATGGAAGTACCGTCGGTGTACAGCGCCGAATTGTCCGAGTTTATCTTTGCCGCCGGCGTCAAATTGATGGAATCGCAGCGGCCCGATTTGATGTACCTGTCCACCACCGACTATATCCAGCACAAGTTTGCACCCGGTAGCGACGGCGCCAATTCATTTTACGCGATGATGGACAGCTACTGGGCCAGGCTCGACGCGCTCGGCGCGATAATCGTGCTGACCGCCGATCACGGCATGAACGCCAAACACGACGCCGCCGGCGATCCCAACATTATTTATTTACAGGATGAATTAGACCGCCTGCTAACCCCCGCTGCGGCGCGCGTCATCCTGCCGATTACCGATCCCTACGTCGTGCATCACGGTGCGCTCGGTTCCTACGCCACCGTTTACCTGCCCGACGAAACCGACCTGACCCGCCTCAAAATGCAACTGGCCGACATCGATGGCATCGATGCGGTCTACGGCAACCGGGAAGGTTGCGAGCGCTTCGAACTGGCGCCGGACCGCATGGGCGACTTGATCCTGGTGTCGGGTAAAAACGTCGTCATCGGCACCACCGCCGCGCGCCACGACCTGTCGGGCCTCGATGTGCCGCTACGCTCGCACGGCGGCGTGACCGAACAACGGGTCCCGCTAATCGTCAACCGACAGCTAAGCGGGTTCGATGGGGAGCGTCAATTACATAACTACGATGCCTTCGATATCGCACTCAATCATGCGCCTCATTGAAGCGACGATTATTTAGAGACCTGCCATGACTATCAGACATGAAAAAATGCGTATCGCCGGAGAGCTGGTCGATGGCGAGACCGGTGAGAATATTGAGGTGTTCAATCCCTACAACGGCGATTTAGTCGGCACCGTACCGCGCGCGAGCCGGGCGCAAATTGCCGCGGCTTTCGAAATCGCGGCCAATTATAAAGCGGCCTTGACGCGTTACGAGCGCCAAAAAATCCTGCTGCGCATCGCCGAGCTTATCGTCGCACGCAAGCAGGAAATATCCGACCTGATCACCGCGGAATGCGGGCTCAGTAAAAAAGATAGCGTCTACGAAGTGGGCCGCGCCTTCGACGTCTACAGCCTGGCGGGACAACTCTGCATCAACGATGACAGCCAGGTATTTTCCTGCGATCTGACCCCGCATGGCAAACAGCGTAAAATCTTCACCCAGCGCGAGCCGCTACTGGGCGCGATCTCGGCTATTACGCCGTTCAACCATCCGCTCAACATGATTTCACACAAGATCGCGCCGGCGATCGCGACCAATAACTGCATGGTCGCAAAACCGACCGAGCAGACCCCGCTGACGGCCTTGCTGCTGGCCGACATCATCTACGAAGCCGGCCTGCCGCCGGCAATGCTGTCGGTGGTCACCGGCCTGCCCGAGGATATGGGTGATGAAATGTTAACCAACGAACATATCGATCTAATCTCATTCACCGGCAGCGTCCCGGTGGGCAAATACATCGCCGAAACCGCCGGCTACCGCCGCACCGTACTCGAACTTGGCGGTAACTCGCCGTTGATCGTAATGGACGATGCCGATCTCGATAAGGCGGCCGAACTCGCGGTTGCCGGCGGCACCAAGAACTCGGGGCAGCGCTGCACCGCGGTCAAGCGCGTGCTGTGTATCGATTCGGTGGCCGACGAGTTTGCGCGCCTGGTCGCGCTAAAAGCCGCCAGGCTGAAGTACGGCGATCCGATGGACCCGGCTACCGATGTCGGCACCGTCATCAACGAGGCGGCGGCAATCCTGTTCCAGCAACGGGTTAACGACGCTATCGAAAAGGGCGCGACCCTACTCTATGGCAACGAACGCCAGGGCGCGGTCTACTCACCGACGGTGCTCGATCACGTGCCTTACGACTGCGAACTGGTGCGCGAAGAAACCTTCGGCCCACCGATTCCGATCGTGCGGGTACGCGATATCGATCATGCGATCGAAGTCGCCAACTCGACCGCGTTCGGCTTATCGTCGGGGGTATGCACCAACCGCATGGACGATATCGTTCGTTTCATCAACGAACTCGACACCGGCACGGTGAATATCTGGGAAGTGCCCGGCTACCGCATCGAGATGTCGCCTTTCGGCGGCATCAAGGATTCGGGTCTGGGCTATAAGGAAGGCGTGATCGAAGCGATGAACTCCTACACCAACGTCAAATCCTTCTCGCTGCCCTGGTAGTCCGGTCGTCACCGCGCCTTCGGTTCTGAAACATCTCCCCGATTGCTTCGCGGGACGCTTGTTCCCGGGACCGGCTTGCAAAGCGGCCGTTGGAACTAGGTATATTGTCCGCAGGCTTCGGTGAAATCCGTTCCTATAAATCTTCAATATAGGCTTTAACCTCAATATAACTCTGCGCCTTGTCCACCCCGATTGGAATAAAAATCAAATCCCAGTCCAGTGAGTTTGCATCTAGGGATATCGTGGTTTCATATTCGAGGTCGGCAAAAAAGGGGTAAGTCGCCCGAACAAAAGAATAGTGTGAAGTGGGTATGTTGTCGACCTTGATACTTGGCCCACCGCCGCTTTGCGGCGTAAGGCCGCAGGACTCGTATGGAACATTGCATTTTGCGTAAATAAACTGATATTGATGCTTGACCGTCGGGTCGAACGGCAGAGAGTAAATAAAATCCTTTTGAAATACGAAACGCATTTGTTTGTCGATGTCTTTGAAGGCCGGATTCACATGTAATGCGACGTATGCGGCGCCATTTTCTTCGAGATCGCTAATGGAGACCAATGTACTGGTAAATAGGGAGGGTTTAAATCCACGGAAGTAAACTTTATCAACATGATTGGGTGAAATTTCTTGTTCGTACTCGTTTAGTAGATCATCGGGGTAAAACGAGTGCATTATTCGGTCGCGGCGATGCAGGGTTAAGTAGTTATCAAACCCCAGAAAAACATTATTCGGCTCGAACACTTCGGCGAGCGTCAAATCGATCGCTTCTTCGATAATATCGTTTGCGTCGTAATGCTCCATGGAATTTTTCATTTTGTTTAGGTGGTTATCGAAGAAGGACCAGAACTCCGCGCCGGCATAGGAGAGTGCGGTAATATCCTCGCCTGGATTTTTAAGTATGTTCATTTTTGCTTCGTTACGCACATGGTTGTGCATAAAGATTTCAGCCCAGGAAGCGGAGCCTTCGACAAACCAAGGGGCAATGACATGGTCCAATAGATTGATACCACCCAGTTAAGAGATAATGAAACTTAACTGAGGTAACGATAGATGACAACGAGAAAGAAATATACGAAAGAATTCAAACTGGATGCAGTGAGCCTGGTAACTGATCAGGGCTACAGCCGGGCGGAAGCAGCGCGAAGCCTGGGCATCAATGCCAATATGCTGTGCCGATGGGTGCAAGAGGAACAATCGGGTGATGGCCAGGCTTTCCGTGGGAACGGCAAGCTGACACCGGATCAGGAAGAGAACCGTCGACTTAAAGCTGAAATCAAACGCCTGAAGATGGAGAAAGAAATCTTAAAAAAGGCGACGGTATTCTTTGCAGCAGAAACGAAATGAAATACTCGTTTATCACCCAACACAAGAATACCTTTCCCGTTCGCCTGATGTGTCAGGTGCTGGGTGTGGACCGGTCATGTTATTACCACTACCGGCGCCAGATGGACACAAGACCGCCTGATCCCGAGCATGAGGAAATGCTGGAGTGGGTTCAGCGGGTTGATGATGCGAGTGATCATACCTACGGCAGCCGACGTATGAAACGGGCCCTGAACTGTCTGGGTTATCCGGTGAGCCGGAATAAGGCGCGGAATTTGATGCGGGAGGCCGATACGTCATCGCAAGAAATTCAAGGTGACCACGAACAGCAATCACAAACAACCGGTGTACGACAATCTGCTTCAGCGGCAATTTGATGTGCCCCAGCCTGATCAGGTCTACGCAGCGGATGTGACTTATGTATGGACCCAGGAGGGCTGGCTTTACCTGGCTGTCGTGATAGATCTGTGTTTGAGAAAGGTTGTGGGCTGGAGCATGAGCCCTCGGATGAAATCGCAGTTGGTCTGTGATGCCTTGAAGATGGCCGCCTGGCAGCGCCGACCCAAGGCAGGTTTAATCCATCACTCGGATCGTGGGTCTCAGTATGCCAGCAAGGCATTCCGAAAATTACTCAGAATCAACGGGTTCCAGGGCAGCATGAGCCGTAAAGGTGACTGTTGGGATAATGCGGTGGTCGAGAGCTTCTTTGGCAGTCTGAAGCAGGAGCGGGTGCAATGGCGAAATTATCAGACTCGATATGAAGCACAGCAGGATATTCTGCAGTACATATCCAGCTGGTATAACCCATATCGATTACATTCGACGCTGAATTATGTCAGCCCGAATGATTATGAAAAACGACTACTCGAAACGAAGCATGCCGCTTAACTGGGGTGTATCAAAAAGTTTGACCACGTCACAATTTCATTGCCGGGGTCATCCTTGTAACCGAAAGCGTATTGAATGTGATGAAATAATTCGTGCGCGGTTACCATGGGAATAATGCTTGGGTTCTCTAGCCATTTTACCGAGTTAAACCGGATATTGTGGGTTTCATAATATGTGTCGCTGTAACCGGCTGAGCCAAAGCTAGAGCCGAGGTCTTGGAAGCTGACGATTAAGTACTGAAACTGAGGCGCGAGAGGTACTTTGCCAAAATGATTCAAGTAAGCCTCCCGCGCCGCTTCCAGATAGGCGACGGTGGCGAAGGCCAGATGAATGGATTCCGGCGGAATAATGTCGTCTTCTGTTATCGAGGGAACCGAAGGGTCATTCGCGGAGTCATACCAGCGAACTTGAAAATGATCCGATGTGCAGACGTGGTAAGGGCCATAAATCGAATGGTTTATGCAAACCGATTCATCGTATTGTTCTAAATCGGCTGCCGCTTTTAGTTGCTTGATTATAATTGGATTAGATGGACTTTGATCTTTATCGGCGTCTACTTTTTGTTTGGCGGCCTGCTTGGATATGGATTTTTCTATTTCGGCCCGGTGAACATCGGGCATAGGCAATTCACTGCTCGCTCTCAGCCGTAGCACTTCATCGCGCGTATGATTATCGATCTCCGGATTTTGCAAGGCCCAATACAATAAGTCGAAAGGGTATTCCCCGTCTTCCGCCATATCGATCAAGTCGCCGTTATGCAGCATGACTCGCCGTACAAACTGCATGCGGCCACTGCCTCGTTCAGGGTATATGACGTGGTCAAACTTTTTGATACACCCCAGTTAAGCGGCATGCTTCGT
>DS021199.1:852717-880376 GCA_001735895.1 Olavius algarvensis Gamma 3 endosymbiont
CCGGCCTCCCGCATCAAATTCCGCGCCTTATTCCGGCTCACCGGATAACCCAGACAGTTCAGGGCCCGTTTCATACGTCGGCTGCCGTAGGTATGATCACTCGCATCATCAACCCGCTGAACCCACTCCAGCATTTCCTCATGCTCGGGATCAGGCGGTCTTGTGTCCATCTGGCGCCGGTAGTGGTAATAACATGACCGGTCCACACCCAGCACCTGACACATCAGGCGAACGGGAAAGGTATTCTTGTGTTGGGTGATAAACGAGTATTTCATTTCGTTTCTGCTGCAAAGAATACCGTCGCCTTTTTTAAGATTTCTTTCTCCATCTTCAGGCGTTTGATTTCAGCTTTAAGTCGACGGTTCTCTTCCTGATCCGGTGTCAGCTTGCCGTTCCCACGGAAAGCCTGGCCATCACCCGATTGTTCCTCTTGCACCCATCGGCACAGCATATTGGCATTGATGCCCAGGCTTCGCGCTGCTTCCGCCCGGCTGTAGCCCTGATCAGTTACCAGGCTCACTGCATCCAGTTTGAATTCTTTCGTATATTTCTTTCTCGTTGTCATCTATCGTTACCTCAGTTAAGTTTCATTATCTCTTAACTGGGTGGTATCAATCTATTGGACCATGTCAATAGTTGGCGCGCGAGTTGAAGGGTATCGTAAGCTCCGAGCGGAATATTAGGGTCCTGCCGACTTATGTTTGCGAAGGTTCTTGCATCGAGGATGCGTATATCCTGGTAATAGCTATAGGCAAACGCCGCGGTTGGAAGCAGCACGCATCCGATTATTAAGCCGGCTAATAATAGCAATCGAGTCTTCATGAACACCTCCTTGAGACAGTTCGAAATTTTGTGCCGGCGTCCGACCACTTGACCCTCGCCCATTCTTCGTACTGAACCTAGCGCGCTAGTTTTTCGTCAAGATGACACTATCCACTTGCGCCGAACCCGATTGAAGCTCGCTTATTAGCGGCAGCACCCTAATAAAATCGTAGTCATCGGTCGTCGTAAACGGGATCGTATATTCCTGCCAATCGTGCGTGCCTTTATCCAGATTGACAAACTCATACATCGATGTGCCATTCGTATGCCTAACCCGAATCGCGGCGCGCAATCTTCCAAGGCCCGCATTGTCGGCAGAACTCCGCAGCGTTAGCGTATAACTGTCCCCGGCTAGCCCAGCTTGATGAAATAACTGTTTTGCTTTTTTTAAAGTGCCATCGCCTTGCACCAACAACGAACAAGAGCCGGTATAGGCTTGCGTGCAATCCTGGCCATCAACGCCGGCGACAAATTGTTGATAAAACCATTGGTCGGGCAGACCATCGCCATCGGCATCTTCTTCAAAATCACCGGCCAGCGCGTAAGGATCGAATTCATAAGCGCCGATATCGCAAAACTCGTCAGGCGCATCGTTTCCGACCGCATAGATATCCACTCTTGCCTGGCCGCGTTGGTCGATGAGCAAATCAGTCTCGGGTATAGCATCGCCATCTTGATCCGCCCAACACCCGGCCGGATCCGCGCTATCGACCGCCGGGCTATCAAACGGCAAAGCATGGGTTTCCGTAGGACCACCGTAGTTGGCCAAGGGCAATAGCAATGGATCGGTGCTTTGCTGATCGCCGATTGCGGTAAAACCGCAACTGGTGCCGCTTTCAAGGTTGTAACCAATAAGTTCCCGGCCATGGAACAATCAATGCCGCTAATTTGGTTTGCGATAATACTGTTTCTGACCGTCACGGTATTCGCAGAGCGGATTCCACCGGTACCGGGAGAAGAATTACTGCTAATAGTGCAATTATTCAATACGGCATCCTGACTTTGCAGGTAAACGCCGCCACCCGAATTATCAGCGGTATTGTTGCTGACGGTGCAATTGGTCAAGGTCATCACATCACCCGATGGATCGTTACCGTATATACCTCCACCAAACACCGTCGCGGTATTGCCGCTAAGGGTGCTACTAACAAGTGTCAGCAGCACCGATGTATAAATACCGCCGCCATAACTACTGCCGCTGTTATTGCTTATGGTGCTGTCGACCAGGGTTACTGCGGTCCCCGGCCCAGCGGTCCAGCCACCGGCATAGATGCCACCGCCACCGGTCACGGCAGTATTGGCATCGACAGGGCTATTGTCTAATTCCAATGTGCCATTACCGACGAAGATACCGCCGCCTCGACCACTGGTCGCGTTATTGACGACATCGGTCCCGGTTAGCACCATAACGCCGTCTCTTTGCATAATACCCGCCGCGGTCCAGCCGCTGGTATTACCGCTGATCGTGCTATCGGTAATCGTCGCCGTACCTCTGTTATACACTCCGGCGCCTTCGCTGACCGGGTCGGTTGTGGTGTTATTAATCACTTGGCTATCTTCGATAACCAGGCTGCCGTCTAGTCCGTAATTGTAAATCCCCGCCCCGTAGGTCAGCGCCTCGTTTCCGTCAACGATGACATTGGTCAGCGTCAGCGTATCCTGATAAGCGTTATTAAAAACGCCGCCGCCGCCACCCGTCGTAGTGTTACCGACAATGGAACTATCGGTAATGGTTAAATTGCTACGGTTATGAATCCCGGCGCCGCCTACCGTCACGGCCGGACTCGGAGTTGTTATACGGTTGTTTAAAATCTGACTATTCGTTATCGCTGAATCAAACCGATTATCGATACCGCCACCCGCCAAACCGGCTTCGTTATCGCTGACCGTGGTGTTATCCAAAATTAACGGGCCATCGTAAACGTAGATGCCGCCGCCATAGTTGGCCGCAAGGTTTTGCGTAATCACGGCATTATTAATCGTCACCGAAGTGGCCGCGTAAATACCGGCACCTTTATCCGCGCTACCATTTTGAATCGTTAAGTCGGTGATAATAACTTCCGGACCGCCGAACACATTAATATCAATAACACTCGCCGCCGCGCCGCCGTCGATAAACGTGCTGGCCGAACCGGCGCCCTCTAATGTCAATGCTCTCGTGACTATTAAATTTTCAACATAAGTTCCCCGCTGCAATCGTGACGGGGTCACAACTCACATCGTCAATCGCTGCTTGAATGGTGGAATAGTCCGCAGGCCCAAGGTTATCGACGGTACAGGGTGTTGCGTGGGCTGGGGTGGCAACCATAACCAAGACAAATAATAGGTTGATTGAAAAAGTAGCGCCGAGCGGTCGAGATAGAGATGCATTGGACGTTTGATAAAACTTGTTATTCACATAGAGGTTTTCCATATTATTCTCCATGGCTTGGAAATCGTGATGGAAACGACGTTTCACTAGTTTTTCTTGAAAGTAACGCCTACCGGACAAGCCTGTCGGTAGTGTATTTTCTGGAGAGCCCGTCAGCCGTCTTATGCCGGGGCCGCCAGAGCCGACCGGCTAGATTGGAGGTTACGTCGATATAAAAAACGCCGCAGGGTTGGTCTGTGAGGAAATAAAAACAGGTTTGAACTTGATCCATGACTTCGTCCTTGAAGATTGGCGGGAAGCACATACTAGCACGATTGCTTAAAAATAGTCCCGATTATATTACGCTGCGCCGCCGCGCGTTGACGTTGAGAAAAAGCCTGCCATTTCATCCCGGGGCATCTATAATCGAATCGACAAAGATCGGCACGAGCCATCCGAAGAAGCGGCGAAACGGACTAGCGAAGCTCGAGAATTCCATTCCCCGTACCACCACAATGATCAAGGTTTAACGGCAAATGAAAAGGCTTTGCGCCCGTATAGAACGTTATTTCCCGTGCAACTTCGAGCGCGGCGGCCCTTTGCTGGTTATCCTTGGGGTGTTATCGGCGATTTTATATGTGTATACCAGAATCGCGTTCAAAGGCGAGCTGCGGGGGCTGCCTGAAAAAATGATGGTGTTGACCTTCTTGATTTCGGCCTGGGGCCAGCGCCATAAAATCAAGTCGGATTTGATTTTCCAGCTCCTTCTTTTGGCGCTGCTGATACCCTGGCTGCTGTTCGGCATCAACGCACTCATAGATTACGAAACTGCCATCAAGTACCGGTCGGTAAACGATTTGCTCAAGCTCTTTCTGTTCCTACCGCTGGCCTGGTGGATCGGCGGCTCCAGGGCAGGCGCGATAAGAATGTTGACCATCGCGTTCCTGGGGCTGGTAACTGCGGTCGCGCTCGACCCGAATCTAATGCAGAGCCTCGGTAATCTGTGGGCGGGGCGGCGCGTCGATTTTAATATACACAATGCTCAGCACGGGGCGTTATTTTTTGGGTTGGTGGTTATTTTTTGTGTTTGCAGCCTTAGTCAGCGAATCCTAAATGGGATCACCGTAAACCGAGGCAATGCCCTGTTGATTGTCGCCGGCCTGTTTGGCCTGATGGGATTGGTGGGAACGCAGACCAGGGCCGCCTTTCTGGGCGTGTTCGTCACCGGCTTCGTCGCCCTGCTGCAAAGAATTCTGCATGCAAACCGTTTTGGCCGAAATCGACTGTCCGTGGCGAAGGGAGTTCTCGTCATGGTCCTGGTCATGGGTTCGCTGGCCTGGCCCGCAAAAGAATTCCTGCACCACCGCTTAGCCGGCGAGCAAACGTCTTTCGATGCACTGCTTGCGGGAAATCTGCAAGCGCTGCCTTTTGGCAGTGTCGGCATTCGGATTCATTCCTGGGTCGAGGCCCTGAAATGGATCGCCGAGAGGCCGATTACGGGCTGGGGGCAGGACGCCCGCTCGGATGTTTTCCAATTGGCGGAGCATATTCCGGATGGAATTAAAAAAGCCGGCTTCGGGCATCTCCATAACGGCTATCTGGAGATTTTGCTCGGGTTTGGTGTCGTGGGCTTCGCTTTTCTAGGTGTTCTCTGGGTCGTGCTGTTGCGGCGAATCAAGCTCGCCGCCAGTAAGGATTTTTACGACTTCGCCCTCTACAGCAGCATCTTTTTTCTGGTTGTTAACCTGTTTGAATCCTTTTTTATCTATTGGTCCGGAGAATTTGCGCTAGCGCTTTTCATGGCCGGTGGATATTGTCAGTATCTGGCGATTAGCCTGGGTACCAGTCCTCATGAATCGAAAACAGGTCGCAGCGAGTAAATTACTCCAGTAGTCGGGAACAGATGCTTTCCGGTGCCGCTTCCCTAAAAATTTTATTCAGTCGAACGGATTAGACCTGGCCGCCGGCTTATCACTGCTTCTCGACTACCATGAAATAACCCAATGGAAATTTTTTGGATGTTTTTCTGGACATCGACTTGCCGAGGCTGTGAACAAACACCCAGGTCATTTTTTGTATCAGTATGGTCGTCGGCTTACGGAATAAATGACCGATGATTGGAATCACCCGAGGTTTTTTTGCAATAAAATCGGCCAGGACTTCGGGTAGCCCGCCGATCGGCTCCAAGCTGATAACGCTAAAATTGGCTTCCTCGGCAAATCGCTCCAGCGCATATTCCGTATATCGATAATAGTCATGGGGCACTTCATGCACCCAATATAAGAAGGGCGTGTTGATGATTGCGACCCCGCCCGGTGCAAGGATGCGGTACATTTCCGACCATAGTTGACCCGGCTTTGGTATATGCTCTAAAACATCCGACAGAATGATCGTGTCGAAGGAATTATCGAGGAAAGGCAGCCTTTGGGTTAAATCGACTTCATGGTCGAGGTGATCGAGCTTATGTTTCGTAGCCGGCCAATCGACACAGGTGATGCTGCTAACCCGGTCCTTATAGGCCGGATACAAAGGAACGTTACCGCAACCCAGGTCTATCAGATCGCCCTTGGCATAAGAGCGTATCGCCTGATCGTACCTGGCCGCGACGAGATCGGTTACCAGGCGAGAAGCCGTTTTTAGTTGGGACGAATCTCGGGTTGCCCGCAGTCGGCCATTTCTGGTCACGTACTTTCCAGGAGACCAATTTTCCGTGTTTTGCATCGATTATCACTTGGGTTGGATGGGGAGGATAGGAAGTATAAACATCCCATTTTCACCATTCCACCCATAAGGAACCGGGGCTGGCGACACCGTCCGGACCTGGAACAATCGAAATCAGACTTAATCCCGCCGACACCCCCCATATTACTCCTTCCTGCCGGCCGATCCCGCAAAATTTTAGCCACCAGGCATGCCGACTGCCACTTCTTTATTGCCGCTACTTTTTTATTATGGTTACCCGGGAAGTATTACCTGGTCAGTTCCAAATTTACGGCTTAGCTGTCTGGGCTCCGAACCAGAAAAGCTCATTTGTTGACGATGATGATTCCGGGCCGCAAAGGTCCGGTGATGATGAAACGGATTTGAGCTTGTCGTCTTCGACCACGGCGATGCCCGAGCCGGTGACGAGAGGTTGGTTTCGATCGATTCACTGTAATCAAATGCGGGACGAGTGATGTCTCTATTTGCCATTTTGACCCAAATCGGTAATTCATGCACCATAAGCGGAGAATCCGATAAACCTCAAACTCGTAACCTCGACGGCCGTGCCGCAATATCGGTCGGCCGGCGGTGCCGGATAAACGACGACTGAAGCATGTATCCCAAGTCGACATCGAGACAGGCAGCGGACGCGCTCGGGTCGTCGCCGTGGCGCCGCAGCGCGATTGTTTTGGCCGCCGCGTGGTTCAGCCTGGCGCCGGCCGGCGGACTCGGGGCCGGACCCGTGCTGTCGCTGGAGCCGGGGCGGTACGCACTTACGATCGAAACGCTAATGCCGCATCTGGAAGTCAATTTACACTACGCGACAACCCGCACCGTACGCTGCCTGAACACGCAGCAGGTAATGACCCTGTTTCCGGTAATGAAGCAGGATACCTTCAGTGGCTGCAATTTTGCGCGCGGATCGTCGCGGGGCGGCAGGATGGACTATGCGCTGGTTTGCCGCAACGCCGAAGCCGCCACCGGAACCGCGCGTTTTACCGTCAAGGAGTCGAATTTCCGCGCTGTGCTCGAAGTCAAAATGGGCGGTAAAAACATGAAATTTTCACAAATTGTAAGCGGTTTACGCGAAGGCGCTTGCCCCGCGGCCAATTAAGAAATAACCGGCCGCCGGTTCACCGATGTTCCCTACCCTACCCGCCGAACGTCACCGGTTCGAGCGGGGCTGCGCCGGCGGCGAGAGAATGAGCGCTGACTGCGAACAGGGTAAAGCCTGGACCTCCGGTTTTAGCTTGCGCCTGCCCGACCCCCGGTGCTGTTGGCACTGGCTGTCCGGGTTGAATAATCGATCGCGTGAATGCATTGGACGCGACTGCGTTGGCTACTCCATAATGACCCCAGATTTGCCAATCCGGGGGAGGTTAACGTTGATAACGGACAAGCAACATAGTGACTGGCGCGAGACCGCACTAACGGTCGAAGCCGCGGCCGGCGAAGTTGTCATCGGCCAGCAGCCTTTGATTCGATTGATCAATATCGCGTTGTTTGCGCGCGGCCACGTACTGCTGGAAGGTGACGTCGGTGTCGGTAAAACGACCATACTGCGCGCATTCGCGCGGGCGGTCGGCGGTGAATTCGAACGCGTTGAAGGCAGCATCGACCTGTTACCCAACGACCTGGTTTACCACACCTATGTCGACGCCGATGGTCAACCGCATATCGAACCGGGACCCCTATTACGCCACGGGGATAGGCTCACGACCTTTTTTTTCAACGAGATCAACCGCGCCCGGCCGCAGGTGCAATCCTTGCTGTTACGCGCCATGGCCGAGTACACCCTGTCGGCGTTCAATCTCGAATTTACGTTTCCGCACATGACGGTGTTTGCGGATCGAAATAAAATTGAAAAGGAAGAAACCTTCGAGCTGGCTTCCGCCGCCCGCGACCGCTTCATGTTCGAACTCAACATGACCACGCCGGCAGACGACGACATTCGCCGTAAACTGCTGCTGGACACCGCCTACCATAATGTCGACAAGCTGCTCGAGCGCATCGATTCCGGAATTTGCCATGGTGACGAGCTCAACGACATTGGCGCCGCGATTCAGCAATTTGTCAGGACCAGCCCGGCCTTGGACAATTATCTGCTCGATTTGTGGCGCGCGAGCGAAACCCCGCAGCGTTACGGCGTAAGCCTGGAATCGGCCGAAATCGACCGGCTGATCCTGGCCGGCGCCAGCCCGCGCGGCATGAGCGCCTTGACGCGCGCGGCACGGGTCGCGGCCTGGCTCGAAGGTCGCGATCACGTATTGCCCGAGGACGTGCAGGCGGTATTTCCGACCTGCATGATTCATCGGGTCTTTTTTACACCGATATTCGAACTGCGGCGCACCGAAATTGCGCCGGCGTTAATCGACGGAATTCTGCATCAGGTCGCCGCGCCCTGATGACAATTAGTGCCGACGAATTCGTTTACAAACTGCCCGGTAATGTTGCCGGCAACAAACCCGGGGCGCATCACAGTCATAGCCGAGGAGCCGGATTGGCGTTCGCCGCGCACGCGCGGCTGTTTGATCAACCCGATCCACGCCGGATCGATCTACATGCCAGCTTATGCGCCATTCCGCGCAACTGGATGGTGCGTACGCATTATCAACGCGCCGCCATTGTCGTTAGCGCGATTGTCGACGTATCAGCGTCGATGCACTGCGCCGTGCCGCGCAACAAGCTCGAACTGGTAGCGGATTTTCTCAAGGCTTTGGGTTTTAGCGCATTCCGCGCCGGCGACGCCGTGAGCCTGATGGCGTTTGACCAGGGGTTTCGCGAAGACCTGTATCTGGCGCCCCGATGGTCTCGCGGCATCGGCGCGGTGTTGGCGGACCGGATCGGCGCCTGCGAAGCACGCGCCGCGCCCGCGAACGCATTACGCGGACTCGCCGAATGCCTCGAACGTGCCGCCGGCGGCCGCGGTGGGCTTGTGTTCCTGGTGAGCGATTTTCACTGGCCGCTGGACAATCTGGAGCTACTGCTGCCAAGCCTGCGGGGGACAATGGTGGTGCCAATCGTGGTTTGGGATGCCGCCGAAATCGATCCGCCGGCGCGGACCGGCCTGCTGTCGCTGCGCGATGCCGAATCCGGCGAGATGCGACACTTATGGCTTAGTCAGCGCACACGGCAACGATGGCGCGCCAAGTTGCGGCAGAGGCGGCGTGAAATCGATCGCGCATTCGCCGCGCATGATATTTTTCCGTTTCATTTAAACGGTGTCTTCGACGGCGGGCGGCTGTCGAGTTACTTTCTGGAGCAAAACGTTTGAATCGATGCCGCTTGTCGATGCTGTTGTTGTTGATCCACGCACTGGCCGCGGCGGCCGAGCCGGTGCCGACATCGACGCCGCGCAGCTTCGGCTATTTTATCGGCGACATTTTAACGCAACGAATTCCGCTGCATGCCGCCGGCAAAAATCTCGAACTCGTCGAGCTGCCGGCGGACGGCCGGGTCGGCCGCTGGTTGCAGCGCTTGACGTCGACGCTGCAGCGCGACGATTCGGGTCTCGACTGGTTGCTGTTGACCTACCAGATAATCAATTCGCCGCGCGAGTCGATCACGATCGTGTTACCGAGCTTGAACCTGCCATTGACCGCAGGCGAGCCGCTGGTTATCGCACCGATATCGATTAGCGTTTCGCCGCTGTCGCCGGCGGCGCCCTCGCAAGCAGGCAATTTACCATCGATGCGACCGGACCGGTCGTCGGACCGGCCCGTTACCGCCATCGCCGCGCAACGCTTGCGCTTGATTGGATTGACGCTCGGGTTGACGGTTGCGGCGTGGCTGGGTTGGTGGCTGTGGCGGGGTTACGCGGACGACGAGCGTTTACCCTTCGCCGCCGCCTGGCGCCGCCTGCGCGGCTTGCAGGCGCAGCAGCCCGACGATAATCCCGACGCCTGGTTGGTGCTGCATCGCGCCTTCAACGCGACCGCCGGACGCAGCATCAACAGCGCGAATCTCGACGCCTTGTTGCAGCGCGCGCCCTGGCTTGCCCCGCAGCGCGCGCGCATCGAAGACTTTTACGCGCTCTCGACGGCGCGTTTTTTTGCGCAAACGCCGCAGCTGACCAGGTTTGCGTTAATCGATTTCGGGCGCGAACTCTATCGGGCGGAAAAGCGCAATGCCGGCGGCCACGGGGCCTGGTTCGGGGCGCCGCGATGACGTCGATTGAATTCACTCATCCCCTCGCGCTGCTGCTGCTGCCGCTGGCCCTGCTGCCGTTACTGCGCCGCCGCCGCGACGCGCTGCCGTTTCCCTGGCTGGGATTGCTGCCTGTGGATCCGCTGGGGTCTGTCCTGCAACGCCTGTGGCAGGCGTTGGCAATGTTGACTCTGGCTGCAATCGTGCTGGGGCTGTCCGCGCCGGGCATCAAAGCGGCTCAGATCGAACTGATCGGCCGCGGCGCGGAAATTGCGATTCTGCTCGATCGCAGCTCAAGCATGGATGCGGCTATTCGCGTCCATCAGCGAACCGTCGGTGAATCCTCCGCGGCCCTGCAATCGAAAAACGACGTCGCGCGCCAGGCGTTAACCTGGCTCCTGCAACAGCGGCCGAAAAACCGTTTTTCGCTGACCTTGTTTAACGTCGCGCCGATCCGGGTTGCACCGTTTACCGATGACATCGCCATGGTCCAGGCGGGGCTCGATGCGAGCGATGTCGGGCGCGGCCCCAGCGATACCAAAATGGGCCTCGGGATCCTGGCCGCAATTGAAGGTTTCGAGGGGCGCAGCTATAGCGGCAGCCGCGCGATTTTGCTCGTGTCCGACGGCGGCGCTCGGTTAGACAAGCCTATCCGCGAACGCATTAAACAGGGTCTCGCGCGTCATCGGATCGCGCTTTACTTCATCTACATTCGCAGCAGCAAGAATAGCCCCAACCTCGAACTCGTCGGCACCGACGTGGATGCCAGGGTTGAAGAAGTGGCGCTCCATGTATTCTTCGCCGGCCTGGATAGCGAATACCGTGTTTTCCAAGCCGAGGACCCGGATTCGATGGCCAGAGCCGTCGCCCAGATAGATCAGCTGCAAAACCTGCCGCTAATTTATCGGCAGCGCGTACCGCGGATCGACTATAGCCGATATTGTTTTGCCGCGGCGCTGGGATGCGGCCTGATGCTGGCCGGATTGGGCGCTGTCAGGCTGGAGCGTTTGGCATGAGCCGGCGCGGCCTGCACTTCATTTTTGGTTTGGTCGTCTTATGCCTGACGATCGCGGCCGTGTCGCAATGGCGCTTGATCGCCGAAGGCGAGTTGGTTAACGCCGCCCTCGATCGGATTCCAAGCGCGGCACCGGCGGCCAACCCGGCGCCGGCTGATTTGCGCCATCTCGAGGTCAAATTGACCTGGGCCAATGCGCTGTCCGCGCACGGCCGCTTCGCGGAGGCCGAGACCGCGTTTAACGAATTGATCCAGCAACAAAGCAACCCCGCGATTGCGCATGCCGCGCAATATAATCTCGCCAATGCTTACCTGCGCGAGGGCAGCCGCGACGATTTGGCGGCCGAGCGTAAACGCGCCCTGTTGGAACTCGCCAAGCAACGCTATCGCGACTTGCTGCGCAAGATGCCGGGCGACTGGGACGCGCGGTTCAACCTGCAAAGCGCTTTGCGCCTGGCGCCGGAAGACGACGAATTGGAAACAGCGGACAAGGGCAATCCGATCAAGCAGGTCGACGTAATCGTCCCCGGATTTGCGATCGAGGATTTGCCTTAATGCTACAGGCAGTCGCCAGGCGCCTCTGCGGCCGCCATAACCTGCCGCTGCTGCTGGCGCTGCCGCTGTTGGGTGTAGCCATCCTGGAGCTGCCGCTGACGCTGCCGCAAGACGTCTATCGGATTCAAGTCAGCTTCGACATTACCCAGAGCATGAACGTCGAGGATGCCGGTCGGGACGGCGAGGCGAGCCGTCTCGATCTGGCCAAGGCGGCGGCCAAAACATTGCTGCTGAGCCTGCCTTGCGGCTCCCGGGTCGGTTGGAGTGTATTTACCGGACACCGGGTTACCATGTTGGTCACGCCGCTCGAGATTTGCGCCCATCACGACGGGCTGCTGGCGTCGCTGGCCGGTATCGACGGGCGCATGCGCTGGGTCGAATCCAGCAATGTCGGCCGGGGCCTGTTTCAAAGCCTGCGCACCGCACAGCAGGCTGGCGACGGGATCGCCGTGGTGTTTATCAGCGACGGTCACGAAGCGCCACCGCTGCGCCGCGGCTCGAGCGGTATGCCCACCACCCATAGCCTGGATGCGCGTGGCCTGGTGGCGGGCGTAGGCGGCGACAACCCGGCGCCGATTCCAAAAATCGACGCCGCAGGGCGTATCATTGGCTATTGGCAAGCGGCCGAGGTGATACAGCAGGCCGAAGTTCCGACCGCACAGGGCGGGGAACACTTGTCCCACCTGCACGAGGCGCACCTGCAGTGGTTGGCGCGGCAGGCGAAGTTATCCTATGCTCGGCTCGACTCGACGCGGGCCTTGGTCGACGCCGTGCGCGAAGCCCGGCTGGATGTGTCCGCTTCCGTGGGCATCGACTTACACTGGGTTGCCGCGTTGTTGGCCCTGGCACTGTTGTGCTTTCGTTTTCTGCCGTCACGATAAATTTGGATCAGAGTAAAATTTTGGCCGCAGGAAAATAAAACCCGATTTATCCAATCATTCGCCCTGAAATCGCGTTGCCTTGATTTATCTCGCGCTCAGCATTTTCGCCCCCACACTGAGGCTCATTATTTTTCAGGTGGGTACAATCGAACGATGCCGATACACGCCATTCGATCACGTTGAGTTACCTGGTTTCGGCGTCGATCCGCATGCCCATTTTTACATCCGGGTTCGGGATTGTCTTGACAGTATCGCCACCAAAAGATGACGGCTGCTAACTAGGCCACCTTGACCGGGAACGCCGATTCGGCCGCGGCGGTGTAGTTTTCCATTTGGTTGAAGTTCAGATAACGATAGACGTCGTCGGCCATGGTGTTGATGTCATCGGCGTATTGCAAGTACTCGTCCATGCTCGGGATCTTACCGAGGATCGACGACACCGCGGCGAGTTCCGCCGACGCCAGGAAGACATCGGCGCCCTTGCCCAGCCGGTTCGGGAAGTTGCGCGTCGAGGTCGATACCACGGTCGAGTTTTCCGCTACCCGCGCCTGATTGCCCATGCACAGCGAACAGCCCGGCATTTCGGTGCGCGCACCGGAGCGGCCGAAGATATTGTAGTAACCCTCGGCGGTCAGCTGCGCCTCGTCCATCTTGGTCGGCGGCGCAATCCACAGGCGCGTCACCACCGGCTCGGTCAGCTTGTCGAGCAGCTTGCCGGCGGCACGGAAGTGGCCGATGTTGGTCATGCAGGAACCGATGAAAACTTCGTCGATCTTGGTGCCGGCGACCGCGGACAGCGGCTTGATGTCGTCCGGGTCGTTGGGACAGGCCAGCAGGGGTTCCGTGATTTCATCGAGGTCGATTTCGATAATTTCGGCATACTCGGCGTCGGCGTCGGCTGCCAGCAACTCGGGATTGGCGAGCCATTTTTCCATTTCCTCGATGCGGCGCGTAATCGTGCGCTTATCGCCGTAACCTTCGCTGATCATCCACTTGAACATGGTAATGTTCGAGTTCATGTACTCGATGATCGGCTCCTGGTCGAGCTTGACGGTACAACCCGAGGCCGAGCGCTCGGCCGAGGCGTCGGACAGTTCGAAAGCCTGCTCTACCTTGAGCTGCGGCAAGCCTTCGATTTCGAGCACGCGCCCGGAAAAGATATTTTTCTTGCCCGCCTTCTCGACGGTCAGCAAGCCGCGCTGAATTGCGGTGTAGGGAATCGCGTTGACCAGGTCGCGCAGCGTAATACCGGGCTGCATCTCGCCCTTGAAACGCACCAGCACCGATTCCGGCATATCGAGCGGCATGATCCCGGTGGCGGCGGCGAAGGCCACCAGTCCCGAACCCGCCGGAAACGAAATGCCGATCGGGAAACGCGTATGCGAATCGCCGCCGGTACCGACCGTGTCGGGCAGCAGCATGCGGTTCATCCAGGAATGGATGACGCCGTCGCCCGGGCGCAGCGAAATACCGCCGCGATTTTGCATGAAGTCGGGCAGCGTATGATGCGTGACCACGTCAACCGGCTTCGGGTAAGGCGCGGTATGACAAAAGGATTGCATCACCAGATCGGCCGAGAAGCCGAGGCAGGCCAGATCTTTCAATTCGTCGCGCGTCATCGGACCGGTGGTATCCTGCGAACCCACCGTCGTCATCTTCGGTTCGCAATACATGCCGGCGCGCACCCCGGCGACACCGCAAGCCTTACCGACCATTTTTTGCGCCAGGGTATAACCCTTGTCGCTGGCGGCGGCGGCCTGGGGTTTTTCAAACAGGTCGGACTCGCTTAAGCCCAGCGCTTTGCGGGCGCGCTCGGTCAGTCCACGGCCGATAATCAACGGGATACGCCCACCGGCCTGCACTTCATCCCGCAGCACATTGGTACTGAGTTCGAAGCTCGAAATGACTTCGTCGCTGCCGTGACGGGTCACCTTGCCGGCATACGGGTACACATCGATGACATCGCCCATTTCCATGTTGCTGACGTCCATCTCGATCGGCAGTGCACCGGCGTCTTCCATGGTGTTGAAGAAAATCGGCGCGATCTTGCCGCCGAAGCAATAACCGCCGTTACGCTTATTGGGAATGTAGGGAATGTAGGGAATGTAGGGAATTGGCTAGGGAATGTAGGGAATGTAGGGAATGTAGGGAATGTAGGGAATGTAGGGAATGTAGGGAATGTAGGGAATGTAGGGAATGTAGGGAATGTCGTCGCCCATATGCCACAACACCGAATTGGTCGCCGACTTGCGCGACGAACCGGTGCCAACGACATCGCCCACGTAAGCCACCGGATGACCCGCGGCTTTGAGCTCGTCAATTTTTTCCAGTGGTTGCTCGGTCAAACCCGGGCGCGGATTTTTCAGCATCGCGTTAGCGTGCAGTGGAATATCGGGGCGCGACCAGGCATCCTGCGCCGGCGATAAGTCATCGGTGTTGGTTTCGCCCGGCACCTTGAACACCGACACGGTAATCTTGTCGGCGAGAGCGGGTTTGCTGGTGAACCACTCGGCATGGGCCCAGGATTCCAACACTTGCCGCGCGTGGCTATTGCCGGCTTCCGATTTTTCCACGACGTCATGGAAGGCGTCGAATACCAGCAGGGTATGCGATAAGGCCGCCACCGCCGCGGCCGCGGTTTCCTCGTCGTCAAGCGCGGCGATTAAAGGTTCGATATTGTAACCGCCCAGCATGCTGCCGAGAATCTCGACCGCCCGGACCTTATCGAGCAGCGGCGTTTCTGCCTCGCCGCGGGATATCGCGGCCAGGAAACCCGCCTTGACATAGGCCGCTTCATCGACCCCGGCGGGCACATGTTGAGTCAGCAATTCCAGCAGGTAGTTTTCTTCGCCGGCAGGCGGACTTTTGATCAGTTCCACCAGATCGGCGGTTTGCTGGGCATCCAGGGGTTTGGGGGGTACGCCCTCTTGGGCGCGCGCGTCAATGTGTTCGCGGTATGCGGCTAGCATTTCAATTTTCTCGGGTTGCGGTAGCTGACAATATGGGTATCCGGTTAGCGCTTATCAATCGGGACGTAGTCCAGATCGATAGCACCATTGTAAAGCTGGCGCGGACGTCCGATCTTGGCCTCCGAATCCGCCATCATTTCGTTCCATTGCGAAATCCAGCCGATGGTGCGCGCCATCGCAAAAATCACGGTGAACATGTTCATCGGTATGCCCATTGCGAGGAAAATGATGCCCGAGTAAAAATCGACATTCGGGTAGAGGTTACGCTGCACGAAATACTCGTCTTCGAGCGCGACTTTCTCCAGCGCCATCGCGGTTTCGAGCAACTTCTTCTGCTCGCCCGTAGCCTCCATGTCGTTTAACAGCTGATGGCAAATTTCGCGAATCAGCTTGGCGCGCGGATCGTAATTCTTGTACACGCGGTGACCGAAACCCATCAGGCGGAAACTGTCGTTTTTGTCCTTAGCGCGATCGACAAAGGCCTGCAGCGGCTTACCGGACTGGTTGATATCGATCAGCATCCGAATCACGGCTTCGTTGGCGCCGCCGTGCGCCGGCCCCCACAATGCGGCAACGCCCGAGGCGACCGCGGCGAAGGGATTGGCATCCGAACTGCCGGCCAGACGCACGGTTGAAGTCGAGGCATTCTGCTCGTGATCGGCATGCAGGATCATGATCAAATCGAGCGCCTTGGCGAGTAGTGGATCGGGAACATATTCCTCGGACGGCATCGAGAACATCATATAGAGGAAGTTCTCGGTGTAGTTCAGATCGTTTTTTGGATAAACGAACGGCTTGCCGTTGGCGTAACGGTAGCTCATCGCGGCGATGGTCGGCATTTTCGCCATCAGGCGATACGCGGTGATCTTACGATGCTCTTCGTTATGGATATCCATGTGATCGTGATAAAACGCGGCCAGCGCGCCGACGCAACCGACCATGATCGCCATCGGATGCGCGTCGCGGCGAAATCCGGTGAAAAAACGGATCATCGCTTCGTGTAGCATAGTATGCCGGGTTACGGTGTTTTCGAATTCCCCGAGCTCGCTTTGCGTCGGCAGGCGATTGGTCAGCAGCAGGAAGCAGACTTCGAGGTAGGAACTGTGCTCGGCCAACTGGTCAATCGGGTAACCCCGGTACTGCAGCACGCCCTTGTCGCCATCGAGAAAGGTTATGGCGCTGGAACAGGCCGCGGTGGACATAAACCCCGGATCGTAGGTGAAATAACCCAGCTCCTTGTAGAGGGCGCCGATATCGATCACCTTGGGCCCTGCGGTTGGTGCATAAATCGGAAGCGTGACTTCCTTGCCCGTAGTGTTATCGGTAATGGTTACGGTTTCGTTGCTCATGGTTGATCCTCAAAGTGTCTGCGTCGGGCTAGCTAACTGGAGTTATTGTTATGTCAGCGGCTTCCAATCCACCCTGGGGGTTGATCGGCGGATTGATGCGAAACCTAAATATACCTATTATTGAATAAAGCCGCTAACAGTCTCGTTCACTATTAAATTTACTTATCCTGAAAATTAAATCTCCAAACCCGCGTATTTACTGCTTCTGCGCGCCATTCGGTCCGAGTCCTTGACTGAGCCTTTCGGGTTATTGTTGACAATATACTCGGTTATCTGCATATTCCAGCCAAATTTTACAATTTATAGCTTTAATTGTTGACAATTTATGCCTGAAACCGTTTCCACTCTCGGTGCCGACGATGCGCTCGAATCGACTACCCTGGCCAGCAGGACGTTCGACAGCATCAAGGCCGATATTATCGGTGGCGAACTCGAGCAGGGCACCAAAATCGTCGAATCCGACCTGGCGCTGAAATACGGGATTAGCCGTGGGCCGTTGCGAGAGGCGATCCACCGGCTCGAACAGATCAAACTCATCGTGCGCGTCCCGCACGCCGGCTCGCGCGTCGTCACCCTCGACAGCAAGATGATGCAGGATATTTACATCGCGCGTGAATCGCTGGAAGGCATGGCGGCGCGGCTCGCCGCCCGTCTGATGCCGGAGGACGAAATCAGGGCGTTATCCGAACTGCTCGACCAACACGAAGCGACCATCGGCAAAACCGACGGCAAAGCTTATTTCCAACGCGAAGGCGACATCGATTTTCACTACCGTATCGCGGCCGCCAGTCGCAATCAGTGGATTCTGGAACATCTGAACGGTGAGCTGTACCAGCTGATTCGCATGTGCCGGCGCCAATCGGGGCAATTCCCAGCGCGCGCGCAGACTGCACTCGATCAGCATCGCCAGATCGCCGCAGCTATAGCGCGGCGCGATCAGGAGCTTGCCGAAATACTAATGCGCCGGCATATCAGCGGCGCCTGGGAAATTGTCAAAAAAATACTCGAGGATCGTCATGACTGAAAATCACTCTCCGGGCCTGAAACTGCGCCAGGCCGTTACCGCAAACAACCCGTTACAGGTGGTCGGCACCGTGAATGCCTACAGCGCAATCATGGCGCAGAAATGCGACCACCAAGCGATTTATCTATCGGGGGGCGGGGTCGCGGCCTGTTCGCTGGGCACGCCGGATCTGGGTATTAGCACGCTCGCCGATGTACTCGAAGACGCGCGTCGAATCACCGACGCCAGCAGCTTGCCCTTATTGGTCGACATCGATGTCGGCTGGGGCGGCGCTTTCAATATCGCGCGCTGCATTCGTGAAATGATTCGCGCCGGCGTGGCCGGTATACATATCGAAGACCAGGTGATGCAAAAACGCTGCGGCCACCGCCCCAACAAAGCGATCGTGTCGAGCGCGGAAATGACCGATCGCGTCAAGGCCGCGGTCGATGCACGCAGCGATGAAAATTTCGTCATCATGGCGCGCACCGACGCGCTCGCGGTGGAAGGCATCGACGCCGCGATAGAACGTGCCCAGGCCTGTGTTGCCGCCGGCGCCGACATGATCTTCCCGGAAGCCATGACCGAACTCGAACAGTACCGGCAATTTGTCGAGGCGGTGCAGGTTCCGGTACTGGCCAACATCACCGAGTTCGGCGCCACACCGCTGTTTAACACCGAGCAACTGGCGACGGCGGGCGTCAAGCTCGCGCTCTACCCGTTAAGCGCCTTTCGCGCCGCCAGCCTGGCGGCATTGAATGTATACCGGCACATTCTGCAGGACGGCAGCCAGCAAAACGTCGTCGACGGCATGCAAACGCGCATGGAATTGTACGACTTTCTCGATTACCACGACTACGAACAAACCTTGGATAAATTATTCAGCGAGGAAACACCATGAGTCATACGCCAGGCTTCAAGCCCAAAAAGTCGGTCGCGCTGTCGGGCACCGCGGCCGGCAATACCGCAATCTGCACCGTCGGCAAAACCGGTAACGATCTGCATTACCGCGGTTACGACATACTCGATATCGCGGAAGTTTGCGAGTTCGAGGAAATCGCCTACCTGATCGTGCACGAGAAGCTGCCGACCCGGGCCGAACTGGACGGCTACAAGCAAAAATTGAAAGCGCTGCGCGATCTACCGTCGTCGGTCATAACCGTGCTCGAACAATTGCCGGCCAGCGCCCACCCCATGGACGTGATGCGCACCGGCTGCTCGGCGCTGGGCTGCCAGTCGCCGGAAGACGCCGATCATAACGTCGACGGCGCGCGCGATATAATCGATCGCCTGATGGCCTGCTTCGGGTCGATACTGGTTTACTGGTATCACTATAGTCACAACGGCAAGCGCATCGAACTGGTCACCGACGACGACAGCATCGGCGGCCATTTCCTGCACCTGCTACACGGCGAGCCACCGCGCGAATCCTGGGTCAAGGCAATGCACGTATCCTTAATCCTCTACGCCGAGCACGAATTCAATGCATCGACTTTTACCGGACGCGTGGTTGCCGGCACCGGCTCCGACATGTATTCCGGCATCACCGCAGCCATCGGCGCGCTGCGCGGACCCAAGCACGGCGGCGCCAACGAAGTCGCTTTCGAAATCCAGTCGCGCTACGGTTCGCCGGACGAGGCCGAGGCCGACATTCGCCAACGCGTCGCCAACAAGGAAATCGTGATTGGCTTCGGTCACCCGGTTTATACGGTTAGCGACCCGCGTAACGCAATCATCAAACGCGTCGCCGAAAACCTGTCCGAGGAGAATGGCGACCGCCTTATGTTCGACGTGGCGGCACGTCTCGAAGCGGTGATGTGGGACTTGAAGAACATGTTTCCGAACCTGGACTGGTTTTCCGCGGTTTCCTACAACCAGATGGCTGTGCCCACCGAGATGTTCACCCCGCTGTTCGTCATCGCCCGCACTTCCGGCTGGGGCGCGCACGTGGTCGAGCAGCGCCAGGATGGTAAAATCATTCGACCATCGGCCAATTATATCGGTCCCGACGATCTGGAGTATCTACCCATCGAAGCGCGGACCTGAGCCGTAAACCGCTCCGAAGGATATTAACCCGGCGACATATATTGTCGCCGGGCCAATGGCAGCAAAGGCATATCTCGGGACTGGCGCTAGGCCGTTGGGTTAGCGTCCACGGAATCGCAGTTTTCGATGAAACGCAGGATCAGCGAGATCAATTCCTGGGGTTCGAAAGGTTTGGAAACATGGTAATCCATACCGGCTTCCAGACTTTTATTGCTATCCCCTTCCAGTGCATGCGCGGTCATCGCAATGATGGGAATCGATTCGAAGGGACCGCCCATACTGCGGATTTTCCGGGTTGTCTGGTAGCCGTCCATGATCGGCATCTGTATATCCATCAGAACTAAATCGTAGTGCTGGCGCTGCAGTTGATCCAGCGCATCGGCACCGTTAGCCGCGATGTCGATATCGACGCCGGTTTCTTCGAGCATCTCCAATACGATCATCTTGTTGATATCGTTGTCCTCGGCCAGCAGGATGCGCCGGCCGGCAAGCATGCCCGTATCACGGCTATCCATGGCGCCCAGTTCGCTTTTATACTCCGAATCGAATGCCAACTTATACACAATATCCATCACCGCGGTGTAGAGACGAGATTGGGATATGGGCTTGTAAAGCCGCAGATCGGGGCCCCTTTCATCACTTCGCCGATTTTGCGGGACTAAACGCAGGAAACGTGTCTCGCGCCAGTCACAAATGTTCCCTAGACGGTCGACCAAATTGTTGACCGCCTGCTCTGAAACGGTTTGATCGATTATCAGCAGATCGCAGGGCGACAACTCGGCGAGATCAAATTCTTCCTCCACATCAAAATCGAAATCACGGATATCCTGTATTTTCCAGTGTGCCAGCATATTTCGAATGATACGGCGTTGCAGCGCTAATGGACTGAGAATACCGATACTCAGTTGCCGCAAGGCCTGCGGCGGTTTCCAGTCGAAGGGCGCATCGTGCTCGTCGTCGATAGCCAGCCGAAAATAAAATCGGCTGCCTCGGCCAGTTTCGCTTTCGAACCGTAATTCGCCGCCCATCGCCTTGATCAGGCGCTGGCTGCTGCTCAAGTCCAATCCGGCCCTACCGGCTTGCGACTCGCGGTTATCGCCATTTGACCGTAATAGCCGCAGAAGATTTTTCTGTTGCTCCGCTTCAATCCCCATCCCAGTATCTTTAACCCCTATTTCTACGCTTCGCTTTCGAATGCCGGCATAGACAACAATGAGGCCGCTTTCGGTATATTTGATCGCATTGCTCAACAGCTTATGTAAAACCTGTCGCAAGCGCAGCGAATCGCCCTTTACCCGATACGGAATATCCGGATCAATATCGCTTACCAGTTCGAGTCTTTTGGCTAGCGCCTCGGGTGCAAGTATGCTGGCCACATCCTCGATTACCTCCGCTAAATTGAGATTCTCCGATTCGATGAAAAAACTACCGGTATCGGTATACGAAGTGGCGATTACATCGTTGATGGTTGCCAACAGCATATTGGCCGAATTAGTCGCGGTCGCGACATAGCGTTGCTGGTCACGATCAAGCTGAGTGCGCTTGAGCAGGTGCATGACGCCAAGAATTTCGCTCAACGGAGTTCGGATCTCGTGACTCATGCTCGCGACATATTCGTCTCGGGCCTGATCGTCGCGATGGACGGCTGGCCAGGCTTGGCTGAGATCGGTTTTTTGCCGTAACAGGAAATACAGTGAAGCGGCGAACAGCAGACCGACAATAAGGCCGATTGATAATCGTTGACCCGAATTTAAGAATGCTGGTTCCGCTTTAGCCCAAAATGCACTGAATCCAAGAATGATCAGAAAACTGACGATACATACTATTAGTCTTTCCCTGGCCGGCATTGCAATAGGAAAACCCGACTAATCGAATAAGTCAAGAATATTCCCCAGGTCTTTCTTGCCTGACCCTATTTCATTAACTTCGAGACCGGCCAGCTCATGCGGAAACACTAGCCAATCCTCGCTCTCGTGCAGATAGTAGTCGGGTTCGAATTTGACACTATTTTTCGATGGCTTATACCATGGACAGGCGACGCGGATATCATCCGGCGCATTCAGGCGGGATTGTTTCTTGATAGCCTTGATCAAGGCGTCGACACTGCGGCCCGAATCGAATACATCATCGACGATTAGCAGACGGTCTTTGGCATTGGCGTTTTCGATCAGGTAGTGCAGGCCGTGCACCCTGATTTTTTTAGCTTGCTTGTTGATACCGTAATATGACGAAGTGCGCACCGAAATATGATCGGTCTCGATATTCTTGAATTCAAAATACTCCTGCACCGCGATGCCGACTGGCGTACCGCCGCGCCAGATACCGACGATAAACTCCGGATGGAATCCATCTTTATAAATCGAATGCGCGAGTCGAAACGAATCCTCGAGTAATGCCTGCGCCGTAATGTAAACTTTATCCACGGTAGCCCCAGCCTAAATCGGACAGTAATTCTGTCACATACATTAAAATCCGACTAGTGCTGCGAGGGGGACTGTAGGTGGCTTTGCCGAGCGGCTGGTGGCTTCGAGGGGGACAGAACTGAAGTTCTGTCCCCGATGATTCATTACGGCAACTCCAACAGGAGCTGATCGGCGTCGGGAATACGAAATTCGACGCAATTGTCGTCGGGCGAGTCGCGGTCGACGCAGATGAAACGCATCGCGGCGTAGGGCGTTAGCAAAACATGATGCCAGGTGCCGGCGCGATAGTTAACGCCCTGCCCCCCGTTAGGGACGAAGGCTCGCAAAGCGGTGACATCCGGCGCGGGTCCGGCCGCAGCGACCACCACGATAAACGGATTGGCATCGAGAGGGATAAACGCCTGGCTACCTCGCGGGTGGTATTCCAGGTGATCGACCCGGCGCGGCAGCTCGAACTTTTTGCTGGCGATCAGGCTGACCACGGCGTTGGCATCGTCACCCTCCAGATCGACCCTGGCCAGAGCATGGTAGCGCTCGGCCATGCCCTTATTGAACGGGTAGGACTTGCTACCCTCGAATTCGATCACATCGCCATAGGCCGCAAAAGCTTCCCGCGTCAAGGGTTCGATATCGAGCCGCTCAGCCATCTAAACGACCCAGCAGCCGGACGCGGCTTAACCCGCCATCGGGGAAGATGTTGACCCGCACATGACTGACCGGACCCAGTTGCTGCACCTCGGCCCTGAAACCGTGCTCGCTATCCATTGTCAGCTGTTGCGGGGGTAATAGTTCCTGCCAAAACTGGCTTTGCGTGATGATGGAATCGACCGTGCCGGCCTTGACCAGCGCCGCCTGCAAGGAGCAGCGGTCGGGGTAGTTGCCCTTGAAGTGCGCGGTATCGATCAGCGCCTCGTCGATTTCTCCGACCTGCCCCAGTTCGATGATGCACCAGTCGTTACCGGGTTCGCGCCGGCGCCGGGTTTCCCAACCGTCACCCATATTAAAACCCTGCCCCGGATTGAGCAGGTTGGCGGCGGCTCCGAAGTGGGCGTCGTTCCAGGCAATTGCGCGCGCACCGAGTTCGACCGCGGCGAGATTGTGGGGCCTTGATTTATCCAGCGCCGCGATATCGCAGACCACCCTGCCGTAAACCCGCAGGCGCGCAATGCCGCCATCCGGATAGATATTGAGCCGCAGGTGGGTAAAACAAGCACCGTTATCGATTGTAAAATAATGGTGATTGTCGCCTTGCAGACTGGTCGAATCGATCAAGGTCACCCATTGCGTATTAGCGTCCGGCGGGCCGTTGCTATAACAGGCCTCCAAAGACGCGGCCGGCGGGTAGTTGCCGGTAAAATGCGTGGTGTCGATATCTATACCCATGATTTCGCCGGGCAAGCCGAGTTTGACGACGGCGTTGTCGTAACCGCCATTGCGGCGCCGGCGCGTTTCCCAGCCATCCATCCATTTACCGTTGTCATCGAACTTGCCGTCGATAAATACGGGCGGCTCGGGGTTGAGCATGCGGCTGCATTCGGCGAAGAAATCATCGCTGCAGGAGACGATTTCGGCGCCTAGCCGCTGTTGCGCAAGGTCGATCCATTGATGCACGAAAGCGGGAGCTTGTTCATTCATGATAGTTTCCTTTGGCGCGCGCCCGTTGCAATAACCGCTGCGCCTGTTGATTGTGTCGATGCACCAGGGCATCGATATCCAAATCGGGAATTTGCCCCTGATCGACGATTACCCGGCCATTGATCAGCGAAACCCATGCGTCTGCCGGAGTGCAGGTCAGCAGTGCCGCGAGCTTGTCGCCGCCGGCGCCGGCATGGCGGATGCCGTCGACACGGTAGGCTACCAGATCGGCGGCCTTACCGGGTTCGAGGCTGCCGATATCGTCGCGCCCGAGCACCGCGGCGCCGCCGCGGGTGGCCAGTTCGAGGGCTTCGCGCGCGCTGAAACGGTCGGCACGGGACTCGAATCCGGGCCAGCCGACCCGCTGCAGCAACATTGCCTGCCGAGCTTCGCCGAGCAAGTGATTGCCGTCGTTGCTGGCCGAACCGTCGACCCCGAGACCGAGGCGTACGCCGCCATCCGACATTTCCCGCAGCGGCGCAATCCCCGAAGCCAGAATCATGTTACTGCTGGGGCAGTGGCAGACGCCGCAGTTGCTGGCGGCGAGCCGGCCGATTTCGTCGGTATCCGGGTGCACCATATGCGCAAACCAGACATCGTCGCCGGTCCATCCCAGACTCTCGATATACGCCAGCGGTCGCAGCCCGAAATGCTGTTCGCAAAAGCGGTTTTCATCGACGGTTTCGGCCAGATGCGTATGCAGTCTCACCCGCGGATGCGCGCGTGCGAGTTCCGCGGTTTTACGCATCAGCCCCGCGGAGACGCTAAACGGCGAGCAGGGTGCGAGGCCGATACGCAACATCGAAAAAGCTTCGGGATCATGAAACTCTTCGATCACGCGCGCGCAATCCGCGAGAATTTCGGCTTCGTCTTCGCAAATGCTGTCCGGCGGCAGACCGCCCCGGCTCTGGCCGAGGCTCATGCTGCCGCGTGTCGGGTGGAAACGCACTCCGAGTTCACGCGCGGCGCGGATTTCGTCGTCGAGGCGCGCGCCATTGGGGAACAGATAGAGATGATCCGCCACCGTGGTGGCGCCCGACAACAACAGTTCAGCCAGCCCCAGTTTGGCGCTGATATAAATCGACTCGGCGTCCATCTCTCCCCAGATCGGGTAAAGCATTTGCAGCCAGTCGAATAGCGACTTGCCCTGCGCGGTACCGATACTGCGGGTAAGCGTCTGATACAGGTGATGATGGCAATTCACCAGGCCGGGGGTAATAACACAGCCGGCGGCATCGATGCGGCGATCCGGAACCCGCCCAGCCGACGCCAGGCTACGCCGCAACTCATCGCTGTCACCGACCTGCTCGATCATGCGGTCGGACACGACGACCGCCCCATTTTTTATCTCCCGACGCTCGCCGTCCATGGTAACCAGCAAATCGGCGTTATCGACCAGCAGCAACGTCATCCCCCGCCCCCTCTTGAAAATTTACTCAGAGTAAATACCGATATTTTACTCAGAGTAAATTTTAAAGTGAGCAAAGCGGCTCTATCGTTATGTAGCAACGCCATGCGCGCGCCCTCGCAGTATTTTACTCAGAGTAAATTTTAAAGTTTTACTCAGAGTAAATTTTGAGGTGGCTGGCACTAGCTGGCCCTCGAATACTGGCGACGGCCCATGATATGCGTAGCCTGGATGCAGCGATCGTCCCCCAAAATCATGAGTGCGAACAGCTGCTCGTCCAGCGTTTTTGCACTGTCCATGCGACACTGCATCAGCTCGGTGGCGGCCAGATCGAGCACCACGAAATCGGCTTCCTTGCCGACCGCAAAATTACCGATCCGGTGATCGAGATAAAGCGATTTCGCGCCGCCGAGCGTGGCCAGGTAAAAAGCCTTCAGCGGCGTCAGCCGCTGACCGGCCAGCTGACAAATCTTAAAGGCTTCGGCCAGCGTTTGCAGCATACTGAAACTGGTGCCGCCGCCGACATCGGTCGCGATACCGAGTTTAACGTTCTGCTCCTGCGCCTGTTCCAGGCTGAACAAGCCGCTACCGAGAAACAGGTTTGAAGTGGGGCAAAACGCGATCGCCGCACCGCTGGCCGCCATGCGTTCGCGATCCTTTTGATCGAGATAGATACAGTGGCCGTAAATGGAACGCGGCCCGAGCAAGCCATAGCTGTCATAAACATCGAGATAACTGCGGTGCTCCGGAAACAGCCGCGCCACCCAATCGATTTCGGCAGGATTTTCGGCGACATGGGTTTGCAGATAAAGGTCCGGATTCTCGTCCAGCAAGCGTCCGCAGACCTCAAGCTGCGCGGGGCTCGAGCAGGGTGCGAAGCGCGGAGTCACCGCGTAGTAACTGCGCCCCTGCAGGTGCCAGCGCTGAATCAGCTCGGAACTATCGCGGTAGCTTGACTCGGGGGTATCGCAAAGCTGCGGCGGTGCGTTGCGGTCCATCATCACCTTGCCGGCGATCAGGCATAGATCGCGCCGTTGCGCCTGCTCGAAGATAGCGTCCACCGATTGCGGATGCACGGTGGCGTAAACCGCGCTGCTGGTGGTGCCGTTGGCGAGCATCTGATCGCAATAAAATGCGGCGATTTTATCGGCGTGATCGCGATCGGAGAATTCCTCTTCGGCCGGAAAGGTGTATTGCTGCAGCCAATCGAGTAGTTGCGGGCTGTAGCTTGCGATTATTTCGGTCTGCGGATAATGGCAATGGGTATCGATGAAGCCCGGCATTACCAGCCGGCCGCTGTAGTCGTATAAGGCACAGCCGTCCGGCAACTGATCGATCCAGTCGGCCGCATTCGCAAGCTTCTGGATGCGTCCCTGTTTCAAAATCATTAACCCGTCTTCGAGATACTCGCAGGCATCGCCGCGCTGATCGGGATCGGCGTTAAAATGCAGGAAACTCGCGCGAACCGCGGTATCGCATGAGTCATTGTCCAGGGTTGAGGGTAAGACTGACATCTTAAGTGTTGGGCCTGTTTACGGGCCCGAGCGCTGTTGTGCGTACCAGGCGGCGACCATGGCGCGTTCTCCGTCGGTCATGCCGGTTAGATTCCCAATCGGCATGTATTTCGAACGCACCGTGGTGGCGATGCGTTCGGCGTGCTGGGCGATCTGCTGCGGCGTTTCCATGATCAGACCCAAAGGCGCGACCGCAAAGCCGGGTTGGGTCGGCGCGCTGGCGTGGCAGGCGACGCAGCGATTATCGATTATCCGCGATATCTGCGCCGCAGTGACGCGCCCGGCAGCGGTGTTATCGATAGTTTGCGGGCTTAGATACCAGACCATGGATAGCAGCAAAATCACCGCCACCGCCGGTAAAGCCGGACTCGCCTTGCCGCTGTGGCGCAGCACGAAAAACTGACGGATCAAGACTCCGGCGAGCATGATAAAGATCAGCACCAGCCATCCGTTTGCATGGCTGTAAGTCATCGGGTAGTGATTGCTGATCATGATGAATAACACCGGCAGGGTGAAATAGGTGTTATGCACCGAACGCTGCTTGCCGACAATACCCGGCTCCGCGTCCGGAATCTGCCCGGCGCGTATCTGCGCAATCATTTTCTTTTGCCCGGGAATAATATGGAAGAACACGTTGGCCGCCATGAAGCTGCCCATCATTGCACCCACGTGCAAGAAGGCGGCGCGCGCGCTCAGCAGTTGAAACAGGCCCCAAGAGGCGACACAGACGAACACCAGCAGCATCGCCGCCAGCGCCGTATCCCTGCCCTTCATCAGTTGACACAGCAGGTTGTAAACCACCCAGCCGCCAACGATCGAACCACAGCTGATCGCGATCCC
>DS021199.1:880895-906407 GCA_001735895.1 Olavius algarvensis Gamma 3 endosymbiont
GCCGATCCAGGCTACGCCCGCGATCAGGTGCAGCCATCGCAGTACAGGTTAATCCAGTCGAGTAGATAGGCTTCCATCGATTAACGGCATCCAACGGGAACAATCGGGCAGCCACGCCGATGCGCGGCTGCCCGCCTTGCCTTAGTTCGGAATCTTGCTGACCACTCCCTGCAGGTAATAATTCATCTGGTTAAGCTGATCGTCGGTCATATTCTGCCCCGCAGCCACGACGGTTTTACCGCTCTGGTCGACCACCGGACCGGCAAATGGGTGCAGCGTCCCGGCCTTCAGCTGCGCTTCCATTTTCCGGATTCGATCCTGCAATTCGCCGGGGATCGCCTTATTCAGCGGCGCCAGTTTGACCATACCTTCGGCGTAGCCGCCCCAAACACTGCCCGGCTTCCAGTTACCGGCCTGTACCGCCTTGACGGTGTTGACGTAGTAATCGCCCCAGTGATGGGTGGCAGCGGTCAAATGCGCCTTGGGACCATACTTGCTCATGTCCGAATGATAACCAAAGGCGTACTTACCCTGATCTTCGGCAGCCTGCACCACCGCGGTCGAGTCGGTATGGTGGGTGATGACGTCGGAATTTTGCGACAACAGAGTTAACGCAGCCTGGCGCTCCTTACCCGGATCGAACCAGGAGTTGACCCAGATTACGCGCAACTCGGCCTTCGGGTTGACGCTGCGGGCACCCTGGATGAAAGCGTTGATACCCTGCAAAACTTCAGGAATCGGGAAGGCGGCGACATATCCCAAAACGTTGGACTTGGTCATTTCACCCGCGATCACGCCGGTCAGATAGCGACCTTCGTAAAAGCGCGCATTGACCAGGCCCATGTTTTTACCGAGCTTGTAGCCGGTGGCGTGGACGAAGGCGGTTTTGGGAAAACTTTTCGACACCTTGAGCGCGTAGTTCATGAAACCGAAACTGGTGGCGAAGATCACCTTGTCGCCGCGTTTCGCCATTTCACGGATAACGCGTTCCGCATCGGGCCCCTCGGCCACGTTTTCGACAAAACTGGTAGTCACCCCGGTTTCTTTTTCCAACTGCAGGCGGCCCAGATCATGCTGATAAGTCCAGCCGGCGTCGCCGATTGGGCTGACATAGACGAAGCCCACATTTTCAGCCGCCTGGGTTGCACCGATCATGGCGCAGCTCAGCGTCGCGAGCGCCAGTTTTTTAATTATCTTTGTTAGTATCATTTTTTACCCTCCTGGGAGTTTTTGTTTAACGGTTAGTGACTAGGGGTTCCGCGACCCCGGTTTATATTCCTTAACTGATTAACGCCGGCTTAAGCCTGCGCTTGTCAAATCGTTTGCTGCCGCTGCGGCCCATTTTTATGCCTCCGGCCGGTAGGGCTGACCCAGAGATACCGGCGCGTTCAGGCGCACCGTATTCTGATCGCGCGAGATAATGACTAGCACGATGATGGTTGCGAGGTAGGGCAAGGCCGACAGGAATTGCGACGGAATATTAACCCCAAGCCCCGAGCCTTGCACGAACAATTGTGCCACCATGACGCCGCCGAACAGATAGGCGCCTACGATTACGCGCAGTGGCCGCCAGGTGGCGAACACCACCAGCGCGATCGCGATCCAGCCGCGGCCCGCAACCATGCCCTCGACCCAAAGCGGGGTATAGAACACCGACAGAAAAGCACCGCCTACCCCCGCCATGGCACCGCCGAACAGGGTCGCCAGGTAACGAATTCGAATCACCGGGTAACCGATCGAATGCGCCGAGGTGGGCGACTCGCCGAGTGCGCGCAATACCAGCCCGGGCCGGCTGCGATACAAAAACCAGGCGATGGCGGCGAACAGTAGCCAGGACAGGTATACCAGCGCCTGCTGGTTGAACAAGGGATCGCCGATGATCGGAATATCCGCCAGCAGCGGAATGCGAATCGGGCCTATGGTGGGCAGGATTTCGGATTCGTAGGGTTTGCCGATAAAAGCCGACAGGCCGACACCGAGGATCGACAGCGCGAGCCCGGTGGCGACCTGGTTGCCCATTAGGGTCAACACCACAATGGCAAACAGGAAGGACATCAGCGCGCCGGCGGCCATGCCGGCAAGCACGCCCAGCCAGGGGCTGCCGCTATGATGCGTGATCGCGAAACCGGCAATCGCTCCCATCGCCATCATGCCTTCCGCGCCCAGATTCAAAACCCCGGATTTTTCGGCGATCAACTGGCCCAGCGCAACGATGATCAACGGCGTGCCGGCGACGATGGTGGCAAACAGAATCGCGCTTAGGGTATCCATCAGGCCACGGCCTCCTTCCAGCGCAGGCGATAATTGATGAATACATCCGAACCCAGCAGGAACAGCAACAGCATGCCCTGGAATACATTGGAGATCGACGACGGCAGGTTCATGTATTGCTGCGCCTGCTCGCCGCCGAGATAAAGCAGGGCCATCAACAGGCTGGCGAAAAATATACCGACCGGATTCAGGCGCGCCACGAAGGCGACGATAATCGCGGCGAAACCGTAGTTGCTGGAAACATGCTCGGTGATCTGCCCCATCGGGCCCGCGACTTCGGCCATGCCCGCCAACCCGGCCATCGCGCCGCCGCTCAGCAAGCCGATCCACACCATGCGCTTGGCTGAAAATCCGGCGTAGCGCGCCGCATTCTTGGCGAAACCGGCGACCTGCATTTGAAATCCGGTAAAACTGCGATACATGAACACGTAACCGACGAGCAGGGCGGCGAGCGCAAAAATGAAGGCCAGGTTGAGCCGGTTGCCTTCGCTCAGCAACGGCAGCAGAGCCGAATCTTCAAACATGCGGGACTGCGGGAAGTTGAAACCGTCCGGGTCCATCATGGGTCCGTGCACCAGCCAGGAAACCAGCAGCTGAGCCACGTACACCAGCATTAACGACACCAGGATTTCGTTGGTATTGAACCGGGTTTTCAAAAACGCCGGGATCGCCGCCCACAGCATGCCGCCGAGGCCGCCGGCCAGTACCATCAGGATTAAAACATGCACACCCTCGGATTCCTGAAAATAGAGCGCGACCGCGCTGGCGGTGATGCCGCCGACGATTAACTGCCCTTCGGCGCCGATATTCCAGACGTTGGCGCGAAAGCCGACCGCGAGCCCGACCGCGATCAACATCAGCGGGGTTGCCTTCAACAACAGTTCGGACACGCCGTACCAATCGCTGATCGGATTGATGAAAAATACCTTGAAGCCTTCGAGCGGGTTTTTACCGAGCAGGGTAAATAGTAGCAGGCCGCCGACCAGCATCAAACCGATCGCAATCAACGGCGAGGCGTAAGACATCAGATGCGAGGCTTCGGGGCGGCGTTCGAGTCTAAGCATGGGCATCAAGCTCCGCCGTCGCCGGCTGATCCCACATGCCGCTCATCCAGACCCCGATCTCGTCGATATCGGTGTCGGCCAGCTGCTTCGCCGGCGACAAGCGGCCATCGGCGATCACCGCGATGCGGTCGGATACTTCGAATAGCTCTTCGAGTTCTTCGGAAATCACCAGGATCGCGGTGCCTTCGTCGCGCAGATCGATCAAGCGTTGGCGGATGAAGGCCGCGGCGCCGACGTCCACCCCCCAGGTCGGTTGCGCCACCACCAGCAGTTTGGGCGCGAGCAAAATCTCGCGTCCCATGATGAACTTTTGCAGGTTACCGCCGGAAAGCGAATTGGCGGCGTGTTCCTCGCCCCCGCACTTGACGTTGAAATCGTCGATACAGTTGCGCGCGAACGCGGAAATCCGGTCGAAGCGGATCATGCCGTGATTGAGCATGTCCGCGGGATGCGCGGTCAGCAACGCGTTTTCGGTGAGCGACATGCGCGGTACGGCGCCCCGGCCGAGCCGCTCTTCCGGCACGAAACCCATGCCGTTGCGGCGCCGTCGATCCGGCATATCGCAACCCGAGGGATGGCCGCAAATCACCACCGAATCGGGGTCGCTTACCAGCTCCTCGCCCGACAAAGCGTACAGCAACTCCTGCTGGCCGTTACCCGAAACCCCGGCAATTCCGAGAATCTCTCCGGAACGCAGTTCGAATTCGATATTCCGCAACTCGGTACCGAAGGGATCCTCCGATGGTTTCGACAGCCGGTTCAGCTTAAGTCTGACCTCTCTCAGTTCGCTCGGCGCATCATGCTCGGGCACCGGCAGTTCCTTGCCGATCATCAAGCTCGCCATCGACTGCGGGGTTTCCTGCGACGGGATGCAGTCGCCGGTTACCTTGCCGTCGCGCAGCACCGTGGCGACGTGGCACAGCTCCTGGATTTCATCCAGCTTGTGGCTAATGTAGAGAATACTGCAGCCTTCCGCCGCCAGCTGGCGCAGCGTATCGAACAGTTTACGCACCGCCTGCGGCGTCAGCACCGAGGTCGGTTCATCCATGATTAACAGCCGCGGGTTTTGCAGCAGGCAACGGATGATTTCGACGCGTTGGCGTTCGCCCACCGACAGTGCATGCACCAGGCGCTCCGGATCGACCGGCAATCCGTAGCGATTGGATACCTCGGTGATTTGGGCGGCGAGTTGCGCTAGCTCCGGATTGCCGGGCAAGGCCAGTGCAACGTTTTCTACCACGTTGAGCGTTTCGAATAGCGAGAAATGCTGGAACACCATGCCGATCCCGAGACTACGGGCGTGCGCCGGATTTTCCACATGAACCAGCTCGCCTTCCCACTTCATTTGCCCGGCGTCGGGTTTGGCGACCCCGTAAATCATTTTCATCAGGGTCGATTTGCCGGCCCCATTCTCACCGAGTACGGCGTGAATCTCTCCCTGTTCAACCTTGAGCGATACGTCTTCGTTGGCGATGACCGATGGATAAATCTTGGTAATGCCCTCGAGTTCGAGCCGGAATGCCGGCGCGCCATCCGTAGCGGATGTCATGACTGTCTCCCCGATGTGCGGATAATCTTGTTATTGGTCTGTTTATCGTTATGCGCACGATCGTATACCTGCAGGATTTCGGCGGCAACCGAAATCGCGATCTGCGCCGGCTGTTTGCCGCCGACGCCGTCGATTCCGATCGGGCAAGTCATGCGCTCGAACTTGTGCGGGTCGATGCCGCGCCGCTGCATGCGGGTTTCGAAATTGCGGCGCTTGGCGCGCGACCCGATCAAGCCGAAGTAGCTGAAGTCGTCGCGTTCGAGAATCTGTTCGCTAAGGCGCTGATCGAGCCCGTGATCGTGCGTCATGACCAGAAACCAGGCGCCGGCCGGCGCCGCATCGATTTCGGCTTCGGGGGTATCGGTGCAGATGGCGGCAACCCCGGCCGGCGGCGTTGACGGCAGAAGCTCGTCGCGGGTATCGATCCAATGAATATTGACCGGCAACCCGGCGAGCACCCGCACCAGCGCCTGGCCGACATGACCGGCGCCAAACAGGTAGAGTTCGATCGAGTCCGATTCGAGTTCTGCGCGACTCCAATCGCTGTCGGCATCGAGCCGTTCGAACATCAAGTTAACCAGTCCACCGCAACACTGGCCGAGGCCGGCGCCCAACGGGAAGCGCTGCAGGCCGCCGTCCGCCCGCAGTTCGAGCTGATCGCGCGCGATGCGGCAAGCCTGAAACTCTAGATTACCGCCGCCGATCGTGCCGTAGAGGCGCTCCGCGGTCACCAGCATTTTGGCGCCGGGCTCGCGCGGCGTCGAACCGACAATCGAATCGACGCTGACCAGCATCACCGGGATTTGCGCGCGACGCAGACGCTCGATAGTCTGACGCCAACTGCTCATGCCACCTCCGCGCGCAGTGCTTCGATTGCGTCGAGAATCGCTTCCGGTGTCGCCGGCGCTCGTAACCGCGGGTTGATGCGGTTATCGGCCAGGCTCGCGACCGCATCGCGGATCGCGAAAAACACCGAAAACGGCAGCAGCAGCGGCGGTTCTCCGACCGCCTTGGAACGCAGAATCGTATCCTTGACGTTGCGGTTTTGATAGAGCCGGGTATTGAAGGCCGTCGGGCAATCGCTGACGGTGGGGATTTTATAGGTCGACGGCGCATGCGTGGTCAGCCGGCCCTCGGGATCCCAGCATAATTCCTCGCTGGTGAGCCAGCCCATGCCCTGGATATAGGCGCCTTCGATCTGACCGATATCGATCGCGGGATTAATCGAGTTGCCGGCATCGTGCAGAATATCGGCTTGCAGCAATTTGAATTCGCCGGTCAGGGTATCGATGACGACCTCCGATACCGCGGCGCCATAGGCGAAATAGTAGAACGGACTGCCCTGCATCTTGTCCTTGTCCCAATTCAATCCCGGCGTCTTGTAAAACCCATCGGACCATAGCTGGACGCGGTTTTCGTACGCCTGCTGCACCAACTCCGCGAAGGGAATCGCTTTGCCGGCACAGTGCACGACCCCGTCTTCGAACAGCACTTGCGCGGGCTCGCCGCCAAAGCGTTCGCCGGCGAAGCGCGCCAGTCGATCACGGATTTGGCGCGCGGCATCCTGCGCCGCCTTGCCGTTGAGATCGCTACCGGTGGAGGCCGCGGTGGCCGAGGTGTTGGCCACCTTACTGGTGTCGTTCGCGGTCGCGCGCACCTGGGCAATGTTCAGCCCGAGTTCGAGCGCCACTACCTGCGATACCTTGGTGTGCAGGCCCTGGCCCATTTCGGTGCCGCCGTGATTGACCAGCACGCTGCCGTCGGTATAGACATGCACCAGCGCGCCGGCCTGGTTGAAATGCACGACGTTAAACGAGATACCAAATTTCACCGGGGTCAACGCCAGTCCTTTGCGCAGTATCGGGCTGTCGCGATTGAAGGTCGCCACCGCTGCGCGCCGGGTCTGGTAATCGCAGCTTTGTTCGAGTTCGGCCACCAGTTCGTGGATGACATTGTCCTCGACGACTTGGCCATAGGGCGTGGTGTTACGAAAATCCTTGTCGTAAAAGTTGAGTTTGCGCACCTGCTGCGGATCCTTGCCGAGTTCGCGCGCAATGCTGTCGATGATGTACTCGATGGCAAGCGCGCCCTGGGGTCCGCCGAAGCCGCGGAAGGCCGTATTCGACTGGGTATTGGTTTTTACACTGAAGGCGTCGATGGTGACGTCGCCGAGATAATAGGCATTGTCGAAGTGGCATACCGCGCGCGTTACCACGGGTCCGGTCAGGTCGGCCGAGAATCCTGCCTGCGCGGCCATTTCGATTTTGGCGCCGCAGATCAAACCGTCCGCGTCGTATCCGACTTCGTAGTCGAATTCGAAGCCGTGACGTTTGCCGGTAATCAGCATATCGTCGTCGCGGTCGAGGCGCAGCTTGATCGGACGCCGCAGGCGATAGGCGGCAATCGATGCGATACAGGCAAAGATCGCCGACTGCGATTCCTTGCCGCCGAAACCGCCGCCCATACGCCGCATTTCAACCACGACCTGGTTGAAATCGAGACCCAGCGAGTGCGCGACGACATGCTGCATTTCGGTCGGATGCTGGGTCGAACACCACAGATGCAAACAACCGTCTTCCCGCAGTGCCACATAGGATATCTGCCCCTCCAGGTAAAACTGCTCCTGCCCGCCGACCGAAAACCCGCCCTTTAATTTGTGCGGCGCCCGGGTCAGTGCCGAGTCGGCGTCGCCGCGGCGCAATTGCATCGGCGGCAGCACCCAGGATTGCTGTTGCCTGCCAGCGGCAACATCGAGTATCGCGGGCAGCGGCTGGTAATCGATTTTGGCGAGCTTGACCGCTTTGCGCGCCGCCGTTTGCGATTCGGCGACGACGGCGAACACCGGTTGCCCGACGTATTGCACCAGGCCATCGGCCAAGATCGGATCGTCCGCGATGATCGGCCCGCAATCGTTGACGCCGGGAATATCGGCGGCGGTAACAACCGCGACCACGCCCGGCGCCGCTTCGACCGCAGCGAGATCGATCGATTTAATCTTGGCATGCGCCTGTTCGGAAAGGCCCAGCGCGAGGTAGCAGGTTCCGGCCAACTCGGGGATATCGTCGACGTAGCTGGCCTCGCCGGCGACGTGCAGCGCCGCCGATTCGTGCGGCACCGACTTCCCCGGGGCCGTCTCGCGCGCCTGCATTCGGTCATCCATCAGCCGGTCACCGCAAACACGTTGACCGCGGCCGCCGGCAGCGCATTCACGGGCCGCGTCTCGAGATAAAAACGATGCAGCAGATTGGCCGCGGCGCGAGCGCGATACTCGCTGCTGGCGCGCATATCCGTAAGCGGCGCGAAATCCGCCGCCAGCTTTTGCATCGCCGTAACCTGGGTGAAGTCATTCCAGGGTTCACCGAGCAAATACTCCTCGGTCTGGCGGGCGCGCTTCGGAATCGCCGCCATACCGCCCAGCGCGATACGGACATCGACCACTTGTTCGCCGTCGAGCCGCAGCGCAAAGGCGGCGCATACCGCCGAAATATCCTGGTCGAAACGTTTACTGAGTTTATAACAGCGCAACTGTAGATCGCCCGGTGGCAACGGCACGATAACCGCCTCGACAAATTCACCCGACCGTAGGGCATTCTGCATGTAATCCAGGTACAAGTCCTCGAGTGCAAGTTCGCGGCTTTCCTGACCGAGACGCAACCTGACGCGAGAATTGACCGCGATCAGAGCCGGCATCGAGTCGCCGATCGGCGAACCGTTGGCGATATTGCCCACCAGAGTGCCGGCGTTACGCACCGGCACCGAGGCGAAGCGGCGAAACATTTCTCCGAATTCGGGGTAATGCGGTTGCAAGGCTTCGAAGGCGTCGCTCAGCGTCACCGCCGCGCCGATCTCGATTTCGTCCGCGGCGGCTTTGATCTGCCCGAGTTCGGCAACCTGACCCAGATAAATAATGTTCGGTAACTCGCGTAATTGCTTGGTGACCCAGAGTCCGACGTCGGTGCCGCCGGCCAGAATCCGCGCCTCCGGGTTCTGCCGATACAACTCGGCCAGGTCATCCAGCGTAACCGGGGCATGGAAAGACGCCGTGCCATGCTGTAGCGACAAGCGCCGGTCCCGTTGCAGTTCGCGCAGCGCGGCCTTCAACTGCCGTTCGTTGTTAGCGGGCGCGGGATAATCCTGTAGATGCAGGCAGGCATCGACTATGGGACGATAACCGGTGCAGCGACACAGATTGCCCGACAGCGCATCGTCTATGGCGCCACGATCCGGGGTCGGGTTGTGCTGATAGAGGGCGAACATCGACATCACGAACCCCGGCGTGCAGAAACCGCATTGCGAGCCGTGGTGGTCGACCATGCTTTGCTGCACCGGATGCAGGCTGCCGTCGCTCGCCTTGAGCGATTCGACGGTGAACAAGGCCTTGCCGTCGAGCATCGGTAAAAACTGGATGCAGGCGTTTAACGCGCGATAACACAAGGTCTCGCCGTCGAGTTCCGCCACGACCAGGGTACAGGCGCCGCAATCGCCCTCGGCGCAGCCTTCCTTGCTACCCACCCGACGCAAGTCTTCACGCAGGTATTGCAGCAGCGTGCGCGTCGGTTCGACGCTGTCGATTTCGATTACTTCGCCGTCGAGAATGAAGCGGATCGAATCCATTAGCTGCCCCGGTAAGTGGAATAGCTCCAGGGTGACACCAGCAGCGGCACATGATAGTGCTGCTCGGACTCGGCAATACCGAAACGCAGCACCACTTCGTCGACGAATGGCGGCTCAGGCAGATTATCCAGCGAGCGCCGGAAATAGTCGCCGACTTGAAATACGAGTTCGTATATGCCGGGCTCGAAATTATCGCCATCGAGGAGTGGTGTATCGAGCCGGCCATCGGTATTGGTGCTGGCCTGCGCGATCAATCTGCGTTCGGGCTGCAGGCCGAACAACGCCACCGCGACACCGCCTGCAGGGCGGCCCTGCGCGGTATCGAGCACGTGTGTAGTTAACCTCCCCATTAGCAACACCCCTCTTCGTCGATGCGATAAAATCGCACTAAATATCAAAATTGTCAACACTTTAATAAATTATTGTTAACAATTTTAAACTCGTGTTACACTGCCGGGATTCCGGATTGAGCAATGCCAGTGATGTCTGCGCAAATCGAAACACCCGCAAAAACAGGTCCCAGCGAAGACGAAGTGCTGCGCCAGATCGAACAGGCGGTGCTCGATCATCGCCTGCCGCCGGGCACCAAACTCAAGGAAATGCAGCTGGCGACATTATTCGGCGTCAAACGCGGATTGATTCGCAAGGTGTTGACGCGACTGGCGCATTGCCGCCTGGTCGATCAGACTCCCAATCGCGGCGCGACGGTGGCAAAGCCCTCGGTCAAGGAAGGTCAGGATATGTTTGCGGCGCGGCGCGCGATCGAGTCGGCCATTCTCGAAACGCTGATTGCGCGGGTCGATCGCAGGATGATCAAACATCTCAGAAAGCTGCTCGAGCGCGAGCACAGGGCATACCAGCGCAACGACTCCGAAAAGGCGCTGGCGCTATCGGTCGATTTCCATCGCCAACTGGCTGCACTGGCAGGCAATAGCGTACTCGACGAATACCTCAACGACATTATCCGCCGCACGCCACTCGTGATTCTGACCCACCTCGGAGACGATGATCAGAATCGCTGCCGCAACCAGGAGCACGCGGCAATCGTCGATGCGCTAGAACAGGGCAATGTCAAAAAAGCGGTCAAGGTAATGCACCGGCATTTGCTGCATATCGAAAACAAAATCCGGCACAAGCCCGAGTCTCGCCAGACCGACCTGGCGACGTTGCTGCGGCCTCAACCCGAGCGCCTCCCTGCATGAGCGATTACCCGCGCGATATGATCGGCTACGGCGGCAATCCGCCACCGGCCGAGTGGCCGGGGGCGGCGCGCATCGCGCTGCAATTCGTGCTCAACTACGAAGAAGGCGGCGAACGCAATATCTTGCACGGCGATCCCGGTTCTGAGCAATTCCTGTCCGAAATCATCGGTGCACCGAGCTACGCGGCGCGCCATATGAGCATGGAATCGATTTACGAATACGGTTCGCGCGCCGGGGTCTGGCGGCTGCTGCGCGAATTCGATGCGCGCGGCCTGCCGCTGACGGTATTCGCGGTGGCAATGGCGCTCTACCGCAATCCCGAACTGGCGACCGAGCTGATCGGCCGGGGGCATGAAGTCGCCTGTCACGGCCTGCGCTGGATCCACTACCAGGACATCCCGGAGACCGTCGAGCGCGAACACATGCAACAGGCGCTCGACATGATCGAAGAGCTGTGCGGCATTGCAGCGCAAGGCTGGTACACCGGGCGCGACAGCCCCAACACGCGCCGCCTGGTGGCGGAACAAGACTCGCTGGTTTATGACTCGGACTACTATGGCGACGACTTGCCGCTCTGGACCCCGGTTAAAACCGGCGATGGCACTACCAGAATGCATCTGGTAGTGCCCTACGCACTCGATACCAACGATATGCGCTTTGCCACCGCGCAGGGTTTTAACAGCGGCGAACAGTTTTATCAGTATCTGCGCGACAGCTTCGACGTGCTCTACGCCGAGGGCGAGGTTGCGCCGAAAATGATGTCGGTCGGTTTGCACTGCCGCCTGGTCGGTCGACCCGGCCGGTTTCGCGCCCTGCAGCGCTTTCTCGACTACGTGCAAGCGCAGCAAGGCGTCTGGATTTGCCGCCGTATCGATATCGCGCGCCACTGGATGGACAGGCACCCGCCGCAAACCGCATAATCCCGCCATGGGTTTGCCTATCGACGCCATCAACAATCGCAGCGAAACGGATTTCGTAGAGCTGCTGGGTGAGATTTTCGAACATTCGCCCTGGGTGCCGCAGCTGGTCTACCCCTTACGCCCGTTCACCGACCGCGACGCACTGCACCGTGCGATGGCAGCAGCGGTGCGGCAGGCGCCGGAGTTACAGCGCATGGCCCTGCTTTGCAGCCATCCCGAACTGGCCGGCAAAGAGGCCGCGGCCGGCAGCCTGACCGACGCTTCACGGCGCGAGCAGGCCGGCGCCGGACTCGACCAGTGCAGCGCCGCGGAGTTACAGCGAATAAAGGCGTTGAATCAGGCTTATCGCGACAAATTCGAGTTTCCCTTCATCATTGCCGTTAGCGGACTCGACAAGCTTCAAATCATCGCGGCGATGGAACGACGGCTCGCAAACCGCAGGGAGGATGAATTCGCAACCGCACTCGGCGAAGTCGAAAAAATCGCCCACATCCGCCTCGCTGCGATGATCGATGGCTAGCCATGACCTGATCGAGCGCTGCGGCCAGCTCNTGCGGCAAGCGCTCGGTGCGCTGGAGCCGGAGTATATCGATTCTCTGCTGCGCGATACGCGCTGGCTGCCCGGCGCCGAACGCTTGCTGGCGGCGTTTCAACGCGACCGTGCCGGGGTTCGATACCTGCTCATCGGCGAATCGCCCTACCCGCGCCCCGAATCGGCCAACGGCATCGCATTCTACGATGCCGCGGTGACCGAACTTTGGAGCCATAACGGCCTCAGCAAGGCGGTCAACCGCGCCACCTCGCTGCGCAATATCATAAAAACCGCATTGCTCGCCGAGCGTCTGGTGCCGCCGGACGAGGCCGGCAAGATCACTCAGGAGGCCATCGCCGGGCTCGACAAGCGCGCGCTGATCCAGTCACTACCGGCGCTATTCGATAATCTGGAAACGGCGGGATTCTTGATGCTTAATGCGACCCCGGTGCTGCATCCTGAGCGCAAACCCGCGGTCGAAGCAGGTCACTGGCGGGGTTTTCTCGAGCACTTGCTAGCTCTGGTCGCAAAACACTCGACGCGACGAATCACGCTGTTGCTATGGGGCAAGATCGCGACCCTGGTGAACGCAATGCCGTCCAGCGGGCATTACGATAAACTGGTTTGCGAGCACCCTTACAATATTTCCTTCATCCACAATCCCGATATGCTGAAATTATTCGCGCAGCTGCAGGTACTGCAAGCGCCGGCCCAGGCCTTGGCCGGCAATCAAAACCGCTAGCTCAATCCAATCCGCAGGCCGTAAACCCCATAGTCGACAAACGAATCGATGCGCCCGCTGACCCGATCCGATGCAACCTGCCTCGACCTCGATATACCCAGTTACATGAACACCGACGATATTTACGGCGTTCTAAAATCAAGATTGTCTAGATTATCGGAGTACAATCGGGCAACCTTTGCGGCAGTTTTAGTCCAGGCGATCGAGGTTTGCCGCATGAAAATTCCGGATTTTGACGAGGTTCTCGCAGCCCAGGCGCGCATCGAGCCTTATATTCACCATACCCCGGTACTGACTTCGAGTTACCTGAACGACCGCTGTGGCGCCGAACTCTTTTTCAAGTGCGAAAACCTGCAAAAGGTCGGGGCCTTCAAGGCGCGCGGCGCCTGCAATGCGGTGTTCGGTCTAAGCGCCGCCGCAGCGGTAAACGGCGTCGCCACGCACTCCTCGGGCAATCACGCGGCGGCGCTCAGTTATGCCGCGGCACGGCGCGGCATCGAGGCAAGCGTGGTAATGCCCAGCACCGCAGCCGCCGCCAAGAAAGCCGCAGTGCAGAGCTATGGCGGCAAGGTCATCGAATGCGAACCGACTCAGGCGGCGCGCGAAACCGGTTTATCACGGCTGGTCGCGGCGACTGGAGCCGATGCCGTCCATCCCTACGACGATGATCGCGTCATCGCCGGACAAGCCACCTGCGCGCTGGAACTGCATCGGGAGATCGACGAGCTCGATGCCGTCGTCGCCCCGATCGGCGGCGGCGGGCTGATTTCGGGGACTTGTCTGACACTGGCGACGCTGGCGCCCGCGACCCGGATTTACGCGGCCGAACCCGCCAACGCGGACGATGCCTACCGCTCGTTAAAGGCCGGTGAAATAGTCGAACGGGATGCACAACAATCGGTTGCCGACGGTTTGAAAACCAATCTCAAACCACGTACCTGGCATTTCGTATCGAATTATGTCGAGGCAATACTGCTCGCCAGCGAAACCGAGATTCTGGACGCAATGTATCTCACCTGGGAGCGCATGAAGATCATCATCGAACCATCTTCGGCGGTGGCCTTGGCGGTTATTCTCAAACACCGCGACCGGTTCCGCGGACAGCGTGTCGGAGTAATCATTACCGGCGGTAACGTAGACATTAAACACTGCCCCGGCTGCAAAACCTGAAACCGGGCAAGTCGCCATAAATCATCGCGCGCCTGGCGACCAGACAAAAAAAACGCCGGCCAATAACCGGCGTTAAACAACGGAGGAGACTAGTTACTGGCGGCTAGCGAGATAGTCGCCCAGATCATCCATGATTTTTGGTTTATCGATCTCGACTCCCAACTCGATCATCGCATCGGCGAAACGGCCGACGATGTCATTGATCGCCGCGGGCGTCAGCTGGTTTAAAATGCCGACTCGAATCTGGGCCGGTTCGGACAAGGTAGGCCAAATCGCAAAACCCTTGGCGCGACAACCGGCGACCAGTTCCTTTTCTCTGCCTTCGAATTCGGCGGGCAGATTAAATACGACCAGGCTGGTCATGTTCGAGGTGACCCGGCAGCCCATGGCTTCTACCGCGTTACGCAAGCCTTTTTCGTAAAATGCGTAATCGGCCGATTTTTGCGCGCGTCCGTGTTGCAGCAACAGGCGCAGCGCCTCGTGGAAGGAAGCCACCGCATAGCCCGAATGAGTACGATGGTAGGCGGCGGTTTCGACATCCTTGCCGTCATCGATGCTCCAGTGACGCGCATCGAGAATCGGGCTATGCAAATAGCTCGGGCAACCGCGGCGTTTGATCAGGTCGATGACTTTGTCGTTGAAGCTGACCGGCGCATAGGTCAGCGGCAGCGCGAGAATACCTTTCTGCGGACAGGAAGCCCAGGTGGTTACCGCCGGGTAATCATCGATATTCAATTGCGCGATACCGAGGCTGGAGACGCAGTCGACTATGCCCATGACATCGTGTTTGGCACAGGCATCGTTGAAACCCTGCAAATCGTTGATCCGGCCGCTGCCGGTTTCCCAGTGCGCCATGAAGGCCCACATCGGCTTGTGTTCGGCCAGCGCCGCCTCGACAATATCGCCACTCACCGATTGCCCATGCGCTACCTTGACGGTAACGACATTCGACGGTTTCGGATCGAGCGGATTCGCCGCCAGGTCCGCATTGCTAGAAGCCTTCATACGAATATTCAGATCGTCGATACCGCTGAAGGTGCCGTTGACAAAACTAACCACCTTATCGCCCGACAGAATTGGGGTAAAGGCGCAATCCAGAGCGCTCCAGCCGGTACCGCAAACGGCATAGGTATAGACATTGCTAGTACCGAAAACTTCGCGCAACATGAATTTCGCTTCTTTCATGCCGCGTACGACGTCGGGTTGCATGTGATCGGCTACGCCGGCCGCGGCGAAAGCCTCGAGCACGCGCGGATCGGTATTACCCGGCCCCGGGCCGGCGGCGAGGGTATGCGGGATTTTCAGTTGCGGATAAATCTCCTGTCCGGCTGAAGGTTTCTCGTTGAAGTCTGGTTGTGCTGACATTTCTTCGTCTCTCGTGGATAAAAATAAAGATACCGCAACTGCCTCTCAGCCCCGCAGTTGGTTTAATCAGGTCAGGCCGGGGCGATAACCTCCCAGGGCCTGGGTTATTTCATCTGCGGTCTGCTTGATGGCCTGACCGAGCTCACCCAGGCGATCATCGACCATCCTGGCTTTCGGCCCCGACAGGGATATGGCCGCCAACGCCTGCCCGTTTTCGTCAAATATTGCCGCGGCCACACAGCGCAGGCCGACCGCATGCTCTTCATCGTCGAGCGCATAACCCTGCTGCCTGATCTGCTCCAGTTCGTCGCGCAACAGCGCCGGATTATCGATGCTGTGATCGGTGTAGCGCGCCAGACCGCAGCGTTCGAGAATTTTCGATACCCGTTGCTGCGGCATATTGGCCAACATCGCCTTGCCGACGCCGGAAGCGTGAATCGGAGAGCGGCTGCCCAGCTTGACGATCATGCGCATGACTTCCTGCGACTCGACCTGGCTGATAAATACGACTTCACCATCGTCGATGACGCCGAGATTGACGGTTTCACCACACTGCTCTACCAGCGAATGCATATGAGGCCTGGCGATGGCGACATAATTACGCCGATTCAGGAATGCGTCGCCGACGGTAAATGTCTTCAGCCCGACAAACCAGAGTCCCTGTTCGGAATCCTGTTCGACAAAATTCAATTCTTCGAAAGTAGTCAGCAAGCGATGTACGGTCGCGGCCGGCATCCCCAACTGATACGACAAATCGGTCAGCTGCAGGCCCTTGGGCGATTCGGACAGGCGTTCCAATAGGGTTAAGGCACGCGTCAGAGACTGGTTTTTACCGTCCCCGGCACGCGCTTTGCCGCCCGGCGGCCGGCCGCGTTTACGAGTAATGTTGGTAACCATATTGGTCATGCGCGCTAATCTAACAGCCGGCGTTATCGGAAACATGCGCAAATACGACATGTTTCGATTTAAAAATATATTCCAAAAAATACATATACATTCGTATTTTCAACCGTAGGTGTCTGTTTTTAAATATTTTAATTAATTAATTCGCAATTATTTCATAATTTTAAATAAATGGAAATTATTTCCATTTATAGAATATAAAAATAATTCGATAGGGCAACTTTGGCGGCGCAAGACCCGCTCCCTAACGAGTGCAATGCGGGCGGGGGCCGACGCCGACGCTAGTGTTTTTCAGCAAACCTCGCGCAGCGCTTAATCCGCCATAGCGTGACGGCGATTCAAGAATTTTTCTTACAATTCAACAACACTGCGCCATAATATCAATTAAGAACATTATCTTCAGTGGGGAGGCGGGATGCGAATTGCAGTATATGGCAGTGGCGGTGTTGGCGGATATTTCGGCGGGCGCCTGGCGCAAATCGGTCAGGATGTTACGTTTATCGCACGTAACGAAAGCCTTAAGGAACTGCGCTCAAACGGACTCAAAGTAGGCAGCATCGCCGGCGATTTCAGCATCGACAAGATTGCGGTTACCAATAACCCGGCGGAGGTTGGCATAGTCGATTACGTGCTGTGCTGCGTCAAATCCTGGCAGGTGCCGGCCGCCGCCAAGGCCATCAAACCGATGATAGGCCCCGTACCCTGGTCATTCCGTTGCAAAACGGCGTCGAAGCGCCTTACCAGCTGGCCGAGGAACTCGATCCCGAAATCGTGCTGGGCGGAATGTGCGCCATCGTTGCATTCCTGGCGGGCCCGGGGCACATCAAGCACAGCGGCGCCAACCCGTTGATTCGTTTCGGCCATCTGGACAATCATGCCGACCCGCGCGTCAATGCCTTATCCGAAATTCTGAATCATTGCAGCGGGGTAAAATCGAGCATACCGGATGACGTGCTGGTGGCAATGTGGCAAAAGTTTATGTTGATTACACCCTGGAGCGGGCTCGGCGCGGTCTCGCGCGCGCCCATCGCTGTATTGCTGGAGCAGCCGGAGACGCGCGCGCTATTGACCCAGGCGACCGAGGAAATTTATCAGCTTGGCCGCGCCAGGAATATCGATTTACCGGCGGACAGCGTCGCCAAAACGATCTCAACGCTGGAAGGCATTCCGCCCAACTCGACAACCTCGATGCAGCGCGATCTGGTGCGCGGCAGACCTTCGGAACTGGACGCCCATAACGGTGCAGTGGTGCGCCTGGCGCTCGAGGTCGAGCTCGACACGCCGCTCAATCGATTTTTCCTCTACAGCCTGCGATCGCTCGAGTTGCGGGCGCGCGGCGCGTTGAGTTTCAACCGGCGTTCATCCCAGCGGTAATCCGTAAACCGCGCCAAGCTTCTAGCGCGGAAGTCGAAAGGCTCGCTGTATCGGGTCGTAGTCCCGACGGCCGACTCGACTCGCTACGGTGCGTGCTGCGGTCAGTGGGCTAGCGCCTTAAACTCCCGCCGGCGCGGGTGCAACACGAACTCGGTATAACCGTTCGGAACATCGCGGCCTTTGAACACCAGGTCGAGCGCCGCCTGGAAGGCTATGCTGTTATCGAAATCGGGCGCCATATTGCGATATTCGGGATCGTCCGCATTCTGGCGATCGACGATATCCGCCATTTTTTCGAATACCTGACGTAGTTGATCCTCGGTGGTAATGCCATGATGCAACCAGTTGGCGATGTGCTGGCTTGAAATTCGCAGTGTCGCGCGATCTTCCATCAGGTTGACATCGGAAATATCGGGCACCTTAGAACAACCCACGCCCTGTTCGATCCAGCGCACTACGTAACCGAGAATTCCCTGGGCATTGTTTTCCAGTTCGCGCATCAATTCGCGCTGGGTAATCTTGCGCCCCTCGAGTAGCGGGATGGTCAGTATATCGTCGAGGCGGGCGCGCGCGCAGCTCTTCAACTGCTGCTGACGCGCGCTGACGTCGACCTGGTGATAATGCATCGCGTGCAGGCAGGCGGCCACAGCCGAAGGCACCCAGGCGGTGTTGGCGCCAGCGCGTGGCTGCGCAATCTTTTGCTCCATCATCGCCGTCATATTATCGGGCGCGGCCCACATGCCCTTGCCGATCTGCCCATGCCCCGGCATGCCCGCTGCGAGCCCGATATCGACATTCCAGTCTTCGTATGCAAGCAGCCAGCGCGAGGTTTTGATTTCGTTTTTCGGGATCACCGCATCGGCCTCCATGCTGGTATGGATTTCGTCCCCGGTGCGATCGAGGAAACCGGTATTGATAAATACCACTCGCTCGCTGGCGACGCGAATGCATTCCTTCAAATTCACCGTGGTGCGGCGCTCTTCATCCATAATGCCGATCTTGAGGGCGCCGGATTCGATGCCGAGGGCGGCTTCAACCATAGCGAACAGTTGCACCGCGGCGGCGACTTCATCCGGCCCATGCATCTTGGGCTTAACGATGTAAACGCTGCCGCGCCGACTATTGTTGAATTCACCGCTGCCGACTAGATCATGTTTGGCGGCCAGACTGGTCACCATGGCATCGAGAAAAGTCTCCGGCACTTCCGCGCCGTCACAGGTTACCGCGTCGGTGTACATGTGGCTGCCGACGTTGCGCACGAACATCAGGCTGCGACCCGGCAGGCGAAATTTCTCACCCTTTGGCGAGGTATACTCGAAATCAGGATTAAGGCTGCGCTCCAGGGTTTCATTGCCCCGCTTCACCGTGGTCTGGAGGTCACCCTTCATCAAACCCAGCCAGTTGCGATAAACCCGGATCTTGTCCTCGGCATCGACCGCAGCGACCGAATCCTCGCAATCCATGATTGTGGTAATTGCCGACTCGAGACGGACGTCGTAAATATTGGCGAGATCGCCCTGGCCGATATAGTAACCCTCGCCGATCAGTATTTCGATATGCAGGCTGTTGTGACGCAACATGATTGCGCTGGGCTCGTCCGGATCGCCCGCATAGCCTGCGAAACACTCGCGCCAGCCGAGCTCGGTTTTGCTGCCGTCACCCATCACCGCGACCAACTTGCCCGTGTCGACCTTATAACGCACCACGTAACTGTGGCTGCCGACCGCGAGCGGCACCGCCTGATCGAGAAAGTCACGCACGTAGCGAATGACTTGCTGACCGCGCACCGGGTTGTACTTCGCGGTTTTTTTACAGCCTTCGACTTCGAGAATAAGATCGGTGCCGTAGAGCGCGTCGTAGAGGCTATACCAGCGGGCGTTGGCCGCGTTCAGCGCGTAGCGAGAATTATCGACCGGCACCACCAGTTGAGGCCCGGCAATGACGCCGATTTCAGCGTCGACATTCGGCGTGCTTACCTCGAAATCGGCCGGCTCCGGAACCAGATAACCAATCTCCTCGAGATAGGCCTTGTACTCGGCTGCATCGATACTGCCGCGATGGCGCTTGTGCCAGGCGTCGAGTTTTGCCTGAAGCTCGTCGCGCACCTGCAGCAGGCGGCGGTTATCGGGACCCAGCTTTTGGTTGATGTCGGCAAATGCCTGCCAAAAAGCGGCGCTGTCGACGCCGGTTCCGGGAGCTACTTCGGTATCAATTAATTCGTACAGGTCGCGGTCGACACTAAGACCGCTGATTTCAACTCGGCTACTCATCGATTTCAAAGTCCAGTTATTGTTTTAAGCGGGAAATCGTTCCCGTGGTTCAGCCCCGCAGTATAGCTCGACCAAAGGGGAAAATCAGCGCTCGGCAGAGTAGTATTGGGAAGCTTTATGTAAAGCTTTAAACACTCTGGGGGTCGCATAAATACCTGAAAGGACCCTGCTTCTGCACCCGGGCAGTGTCAAAGGCCGGTGGCGATAGCAGGATTGCGCCTTCGCTCAGGCGCTGCGGCAGGCCATCCGACGATATCGCCAGGACACCGCAGGCCGTTATCAACAGGCTTTTTGCAGGGCTCGATGGTTGGAATCGGTTTATATCTCGGCCAGTATAGGCATTGCTTTTTACCCGGATCATGGCGAAGATATGGACCGTCTGATCCAAAGCGCGGACCGTGCAATACACCAAGCCGAGAATAGCGGCCGTAACCGATTCGCCATAGCCAAAGATTCGTAATCCAGGAAATTGACCAGCGAAAAAAAGTCCCGCAGCGGCGGCGAAGTTTTAATCGACGCCCTCAAGATCAACTCGGTTGATCGCATTTTCTGCATCCCGGGAGAAAGTTATCTCGCGGCGCTGGATGCATTGTTTGATCGCGACGAGATCGAACTCATTGTCTGCCGCAACGAAGGCGGCGCTGCTTATATGGCCGAGGCCGACGGTAAACTTACCAACCGGCCCGGCGTCTGTTTCGTAACGCGCGGACCCGGGGCCGCCAACGCCAGCGGCGGACTGCACGTGGCGCGCCAGGATTCGACCCCGATGATCCTGCTCATCGGACAGATTGCACGCCGGGACATCGATCGCGAAGCCTTCCAGGAAATCGACTATCGGCGCATGTTTGCCGAGGTCGCCAAGTGGGTCGCGCAAATCGACGCTGCCGAGCGCATACCCGAGTACCTGAATCGCGCTTTCAGCGTCGCCACTAGCGGACGACCCGGCCCCGTGGTGCTGGCCCTGCCCGAAGATATGCTGACCGATATGACCGCGGTCGCCGACGCGGGACCCTGGCTGCCGCTTAGCATCAGCCCGGCGCATGAAGACGTCGGGCGGGCGGCCGCCATACTCGCGCAGGCGGCCTGTCCCGTGATCATCGTCGGCGGCAGCGGCTGGGGCGACTCGCTGCGCCGGCAGCTGCAAAGCTTTGCCGAGACGCAGGCAATCCCGGTGGTCAACTCGTTTCGCTGCCAGGATTTTTTCGACAACGAGCACCCCAACTACGGCGGCGATCTCGGGCTCGACGTCAACCCGGCGCTAACCCGGCGTATCGCGCAGGCCGACTGCCTGCTGGTAATCGGTGCGCGCCTCGGCGAAATGACCACCGGCGGCTTCAGCCTGATCGATATTCCCCGCCCGCGACAAGACATGATCCATGTATATCCAGGTGCGGAAGAGTTGGGGCATATTTACCTGCCAAAGCTTGCCATCAACGCCAGCAGCGAGCGCTTTATCGCCGCGCTGGCCGAGTTGGCGCCAAAGCCCATAGCCGACGACGGCCGCCGCCAGCAAGTGGCACAGGCCCACCAGGATTACCTGGACTGGAACCGGAGCCTTCCTGTCGCGGGAGAAATCCAGTTGTCCGAAATTTTTCACCGCCTCAGAAGCCGACTACCCGAGGATGCCTTCGTCTGCAACGGCGCCGGCATCAATTCCGGCTGGCTGCAACGATTTTTCCGCTATCGCGGGTATCGAACCCAACTGGCTCCTACCAGCGGCACCATGGGCTACGGATTACCGGCCGCCGTCGCCGCCAAACTGCGTTACCCCGAACGCTGCGTCGTGGCCGTTACCGGCGACGGCGATTTCATGATGAATCTGCAGGAACTGGCCACCGCAATGCAGTACCGGGCGAATATTATCGTCATCGTGGTTAACAACGGCATTTATGCGACCATCCGCCTGCATCAAGAGCGTGAGTACCCCGCGCGCGTGATCGGCACCGACATGATTAACCCGGATTTCGTCGCGCTTGCCGCGGCGCATGGCGCCCACGCCGAACGGGTGGTCAGGACGGAGGAATTCGAATCGGCTTTCACGCGTTGCCAGGCGGCGGCAACACTCGCCCTGATTGAAATTAAGATTGATTCGGATATCCTGACACCGAGCGCGACGGTGCAAAGCCTGCGCGCCCTGAAAAACTGAATGCTGATAATTTAATGTATAATTCGCGATCTTTTTTAGGTAAGCCGAGCGCATCATAATGGAAATTGAGCACTTACTGCTACAAAGTTTGCAATTGCTGGGCCTCGGCATGGGTGCGGTTTTCATTATTCTGATTCTGTTGATCGGGTTGATTACCATAGTTTCGAAAATCGTTCCCGACGAATTACCTGCCGCACCAACAGCGGCAGTGTCGCCCGCCGTTAACAACGATCACATTGCAGCGATCGCGGCGGCCATCCATCAATATCGAAAGCGCAGGTAACTATAAATATGTCGAACCCCCTGTTATTAACCGATCTGGTTTTACGCGACGCTTCCCAATCTTTGCTGGCAACGCGGGTGCGCATCGAAGACATGCTTCCGATCGCGGAGAAACTCGACCGGGTCGGTTTCTGGTCGCTCGAAACCTGGGGCGGAGCCACCTTCGATGCCTGCATACGCTTTCTCGGGGAAGATCCCTGGGAACGCCTGCGCAAGCTCAAGGCGGCAATGCCGAACACGCCGATGCAAATGCTGCTGCGCGGTCAAAATGCCCTCGGTTATCGCCACTACGCCGACGATGTGATCGAAAAGTTCGTCGAACGCTGCGCCGCCAACGGCATGGACGTGTTTCGCATCTTCGACGCGATGAACGACATGCGCAATATCGAAACCTCGATCAAGGCGACCATCGCCGTGGGCAAGCATGCCCAGGGCTCGCTATCCTATACCCTGAGCCCGGTACATAACGTCGACCTGTGGGTCGATATGGCCAAGCAGCTCGAAGACATGGGCAGCCATTCGATCTGCATCAAGGACATGGCCGGTCTGCTGCACCCCTATACCGCCGAAGAAATGGTCAGCCGCATCAAGGAAAGCTGCGAAGTTCCGCTCGCGATGCATTGTCACGCGACTACCGGGCTGTCGACCGCGACCCTGATGAAAGCCATCGACGCCGGCATCGATATGATCGACACATCGATTTCATCGATGAGCCTGACCTACGGTCATTCTCCGACCGAGACCTTTGTCGCGATCATGGAGGAAAGCGATCGCGCCACCGGCATGGATCTCGACCTGCTCGAAGATATCTCGCTCTACTTCCGCGAAGTGCGCAAGAAATATGCGAATTTCGAGGGCGCGCTGAAGGGCGTCGATCCGCGTATTTTGACGGCCCAGGTGCCGGGCGGCATGCTGACCAATCTCGAAAACCAGCTGCGCGACCAAAACGCCAGCGACAAACTCGACGACGTGCTGAAAGAAATCCCGACGGTACGCAAAGACCTGGGTTACGTGCCGCTGGTTACACCTACCTCGCAGATCGTCGGTACCCAGTCGGTGATCAACGTGCTCAGCGGCGAGCGCTATAAATCGATCAGTAAGGAAACTGCCGGCGTACTGCGCGGCGAGTACGGCGCCACCGCGGCCCCGGTTAATCAGGAATTACAGGCGCGCGTGCTGGCCGGCGACAAACCGGTTACCTGCCGGCCCGCGGATTTGATCGAGCCTGAAATGGACCGGCTCAGCGACGAACTCAAAGCGATCGCCGAGGAAGCAGACATCACACTTGCCGAGAATGAAATCGACGACGTATTGATCTACGCCCTGTTCCAACAGGTCGGCATCAATTTTCTGAAAAATCGCAATAACCCCGATGCTTTCGAACCCGCGCCCGGAGCCGAGCCCGAGGCCACCGCCCCGCCCGCGCCCGCCCCGGCGACAGCCGCCACCAGCGGCGAGGTGGAAAGTTTTCGCGTCAGCGTAAACGGCACCCAGTACGATGTCGTGGTCGGCCCGGGAGACGCCGATATCAGCCAGATTTCCCCGGTCGCCGCCGCGCCCGCGCCCGCTGCCGCAGCGGCGACCGCGGCAGCGCCAGCTAGCGCCGGCACGGAAATAAGGGCACCGCTCGCCGGTAGTATCATCGATATCCTGGTTTCGGAGGGTCAGCAGGTTAACGAAGGCGACCCGGTGTTCATCGTCGAGGCGATGAAAATGGAAACCGAAATCCGCGCCAACACCAGCGGCAGGGTACAGTCGATCATGGTCAGCAAGGGTACGGCCATTGCCGCCGACCAACATTTGATGACGATCGGTTAGGCCTTATGGAGCAAGGTATCCTGCAACTCTGGGCTTCGACCGGGTTGTATAATTTCACTGTGGGCCAAGTGGCCATGATCGCGGTCGGCGGCGGGTTGATCTTTCTTGCGATCACCAAGGGATTCGAACCGCTGCTGCTAATTCCGATCGGATTCGGCGGTATCCTCGCCAATATTCCTATTGCCGGCATTGCCGGCCCGGATGGGTTGCTCGGAATCCTCTATAACGCTGGCATCGAAAGCGGCGTTTTCCCGCTGCTGATTTTCATGGGCGTCGGCGCGATGACCGACTTCGGACCGCTATTGGCGCGGCCGAGCCTGATGATCCTCGGCGCCGCGGCGCAATTCGGTATCTTCTTCACCCTGTTCGGCGCGATCGCGATGAACCTGGTGCCGGGCATGGAATTCAGCATGGCCGACGCTGCCGCGATCGCGATTATCGGCGGTGCCGACGGCCCGACCGCGATCTATGTCGCCTCGCGTCTGGCGCCGGACCTGCTCGGCGCGATAGCCGTGGCCGCCTATTCTTACAATCATGAAATTGCTGACCACCGAGGAAGAGCGCCAGACCAAAATGACGCAGCTGCGGCATGTCGGCAAACTCGAAAAAATTCTGTTCCCGCTACTGTTGCTGCTGGTGACGATTTTATTGCTGCCGTCGGCGACGCCGCTGGTCGGCATGCTGTGTTTCGGTAACCTGCTCAAGGAATGCGGCGTGGTCGAGCGCCTCAGCAGTACCGCGCAAAACGAGTTGATCAATATTGTCACTATTTTTCTCGGGCTCGCGGTCGGTTCCAAACTCGCCGCCGATAAATTCTTAAGCGCGGAAACGCTCGGCATACTGTTACTCGGCATGGTCGCATTTTCAATCGGCACCGCGGCCGGCCTGATCATGGGCAAGATCATGTACCGCGTGACCGGCAAGGCGGTCAATCCGCTGATCGGTGCGGCCGGGGTGTCGGCGGTACCGATGGCGGCGCGCGTCGCCAACAAGATCGGGCTGCAGGCCAACCCGCAAAACTTCCTGCTGATGCACGCCATGGGCCCCAACGTCGCCGGCGTTATCGGCTCCGCCGTCGCCGCCGGCGTGCTGCTCGCCATCGTCGGCTAAAGCGGACTCGCTGTTTTTACTCCGAGTCCAATCTATCCGTTAGCGGCAGCGCGGTCGAGTATTTCACGCGTTTCAGTACGAAGGTTGAGCTGGCCGCACGCACCGCCGGATGCCTGAGAATTTCAGCGTTGAGAAAATCGGTGNTAGGAATCCATGTCCGGGGCCACCACCTGCAGCATG
>DS021199.1:906457-919761 GCA_001735895.1 Olavius algarvensis Gamma 3 endosymbiont
GCGTGGAACGCCATCCCGAGGGCTGCGGCTTCAAGGCGGTCGATCATCTGACGCACAACGTCTATCGCGGCCGCATCGATTATTGGGCCGATTATTACGCCAAGCTGTTCAATTTCCGCGAGCTGCGCCAGTTCGATATCAAGGGCGAGTACACCGGCCTGTTCTCCAAAGCCATGACGGCGCCCGACGGGCTCATCCGGATTCCGCTTAACGAGGAATCGTCGCAGGGCACGGGACAGATCGAAGAATATCTGATGGCATTCAACGGCGAAGGCATTCAACATATCGCGCTCTCTTGCAACGACCTCTATGCCTGCTGGGATCGGCTGCGCGCGCGCGGCCTTGAATTCATGACCGCGCCACCCGATACCTACTACGAAATGCTCGAGCAAAGGCTGCCCGGGCATGGCGAGCCGACTGCCCAGCTGAAAGCGCGCGGCATTCTGCTCGACGGCTCGACCGCTGACGGCGATCCGCGCTTTCTATTGCAAATTTTTTCGCAAAACATGGTCGGCCCAACCTTCTTCGAATTCATCGAACGCAAACGCGATGAAGGCTTCGGCGAAGGCAACTTCACCGCCCTGTTCGAGTCGATCGAACGCGATCAACTGGCCTGCGGAATCATTGGCGACGGGTAGAATTTACCAATCTTTTCTGGTGAAATGCTGGCGGCATCCGGTTAAGTTAACTATGCTCATCTGAATTCCGGTCTAACAACAAGACAAACTTACGGATTGGCATCCAATATCAGGAGGGAAGTAATATGACATTTCTCAAACGCAGCGCAGCAGTTTTTGCCTTCTCGCTGCTGGCGCCTTTAACCGCCGGCGCCGATTCGTGGAGCTGTCGGCATGGCAACGATGTACGCGAGATACATCTCGAAGAAACCACGGAAAATCCGGTGCCCTGCCAGGTGGTTTACAAAAAATTAACCGAAGGCGCCGAGGACCAGGTCCTCTGGAATGCGCAAAATGATGCCGCATATTGCCTGCAGAAAGCCACCGCTTTTGCCGTAAAACTGGAATCCTGGGGCTGGACCTGCGTCGAAACCATTCGGGACGAATCGACCGCTAACTAACCGCCGCGATGGCGCTAGCCGATATCCGGGTTGCGCTCGCGCGGTCCGGGTCAGATACCGAATATCTGCGACAATGACAGGTTAGCTAGCGGTCGAGCGCTGCCGCGTTTCCCAGTCCTGTCCGAGTCCGACCTCGGCATCGGAGGGCGGCAGCATGCTCTTGCCCTTGATGATATCGGCGGCGCGCTCGGCCAACATGATAGTCGGCGAATTGAGATTGCCGTTGGGTATTGTCGGGAATATCGAAGAGTCGACCACCCGCAGCGCCTCGATGCCGCGCACCCGGGTCTCTGAGTCAACCACCGCCAGCTCGTCCTCGCCCATGCGACAGGCGCAGGATGGATGATAGGCCGATTCAACCGCGCTGCGCACAAAGGCATCTATTTCGGCGTCGCTCTGCACCGCTTCACCGGGTTGAATTTCGGGTCCGCGATAAGCATCCATCGCCGCTTGGCCGATGATTTCACGCGTCAGGCGCACACAGGCGCGATAGGCTTCGATGTCTTCCTCATGCTGCAGATAATTGAAAATGATTTCCGGTTTGTCTTGTACGCTCGGGGTGCGCGCCCGCACGGTACCGCGACTGCGCGGTTTGTTGTGACCGACATGCACCTGGAAGCCGTGCCCATCGAAAGCCGCGTTGCCATCGTAACGCATCGCGCCGGGTAAAAAATGATACTGGATATCGGGCCATTCGACTCCGGCATTGGAACGAATAAACGCACAGGACTCGAAATGATTGGTCGCGCCCAACCCTTTCCGAGTGAGAAGCCAGCGGCTGCCGATCAGGAATTTGCGCCATAGACCAAGCTCGGCATTGAGCGTAATCGGCTTATTACAGCGAAACTGAAAATAAAACTCGAGGTGATCCTGTAGGTTTTCGCCAACCCCGGGCAAGTCATGCTTCACCTCGATCCCGGCTTGCTGCAATACCGCGGCCGGCCCGATACCGGACAGCTGCAACAAATGCGGCGACGCGATCGGCCCCGCGCTCAGGATGACTTCGCGGGTTGCGTTCAAGCTCTGCCTGCCGCCGTCACGCACGAACTCCACGCCGGTGGCGCGTTTGCCGTCGAGCAGGATACGCTGGCTTAAGGCAGCGGTGATAACCTCCAGATTGGGGCGATCTCGAGCCGGCTTCAGATAAGCGTTCGCGGTCGACCAACGCACGCCGTTTTTGACCGTCATATGCATTGCTCCGAAACCTTCTTGCTGACGCCCGTTGTAGTCGGCGGTTTTCATGTAACCGGCCTGCACTCCGGCCTCGATGAAAGCTCGATAAAGCGGGTTGAACATGTTGTTGCCGTTGTTGACCGCGAGCGGTCCATCCTGCGAGCGGTAGTCGTCACTGCCAAAAGCCCAATTGTCGGCTTTCCTGAAATAGGGCAGACAATGGCGATAACCCCAATCTTGCGCACCCTGTTTCTCCCACTCGTCGAAATCGAGCGCGTGACCGCGCACGTAAACCATGCCATTGATCGACGAGGAACCGCCGAGTACCTTGCCGCGCGGGCAGTGCATGCGCCGGTTATCGAGATAAGGCTCGGGTTCGGATTCGTAGAACCAATTGTACTTCTTCATATTCATCGGAATCGACAGCGCGGTCGGCATCTGGATAAAGATACTATTATCGCTGCCGCCGAATTCGAGCAAAGCGACCCGGGTGTCGGGGTCTTCGCTCAGCCGGTTGGCGAGCACGCAACCGGCCGAGCCGGCGCCGACGATGATGTAATCGTAAGTTTCTGTCATGAGTTACCTGCCTGTCGTGGCTTGATCTTATTATTTCTTTGCCCGCTTGTCGCCAAGGATTTCACGCCGGGTTCAGGAATTCGATGCTACCCGTAAACCCGACCATTACATTGCCGATCGAAGCCGATATTTGACTTGCATATTTCAGTTATGTCGATTATCGTCGACATATGGACATATTAAACGCCGCTAAAGCATTGAACGCGATTTCTCAGGAATCCAGGCTAAAAGCCTTTCGATTGCTGGTGCGCCGCGGCCACCAGGGCATGGCGGCCGGTCAGATTGCAAACGCGCTGGAGATCCCCCATAACACCCTGTCGACGCATTTATCGACCCTGGTCAACGCCGGCCTGGCAACCGCCAGGCGCGATGGCCGCTCGATTATCTACAGCATCGATTTCGACGGGACCCGAGCGCTGTTCAGCTTCCTGATGGAAGACTGTTGCCAGGGTAATCCCGAAGTCTGCCTGCCGCTGCTGGAAAGCCTGTTGCCCCGATGCTGCGAACCAAACAATTTAACTGGAGCAAATTCATGAAACGTCTACACGTCAATATTTCGGTTTCCGATCTCGACGCTTCGATCGGTTTTTACAACTCGTTGTTCGATGCCGAACCGAGTCTGATCAAGCCCGACTACGCCAAGTGGATGCTGGACGATCCGCGTGTCAACTTTGCAATCACCACGCGCGGTGCGCGCAAGGGCCTGGACCACCTCGGCATTCAGGTCGAAAACGACACTGAACTCGATGAAGTTTATGCGCGCCTGCAAAACGCGAATGCGCCGGTGATCGACGAAGGCGCAACGACCTGCTGTTACGCCAACTCGGAAAAAAGCTGGATTTTCGATCCCGACAGCATCGCCTGGGAAACCTTTCTTACGCTCGGCGAAAGCCCGGTCTACGGTAGCGACAATATCAAGCAGCCTGACAGTAATACAGCCTGTTGCGGCAGACCCCGGGCGGAGTCGGCAAAATCCGGCGCCGATTGCTGTTGACGGCATACCGCCCAAACCAAATTTTCCCGGTTAAACGTTAATGGGTATATTCGAACGTTATCTATCGCTATGGGTGGCGCTGTGCATCGCTGCCGGCGTCGGCTGCGGCGTCGTGTTGCCGCAGCTGTTCCAGTTGGTAGCAGGTATCGAGTACGCCAGCGTCAATCTGATTGTCGCGGTATTTATCTGGATCATGATTTATCCGATGATGGTCAATGTCGACTTTGCCGCGCTCAAGGACGTCGGCAAAAAACCGCGCGGACTGTGTATTACGCTGGTCGTCAACTGGTTGATCAAACCCTTTACCATGGCGGCGCTCGGCGTGCTTTTTTTCGAATATATATTCGCCGGATGGGTCGACCCTCGAACCGCCAAGGAGTACATCGCCGGCATGATCCTGCTGGGCGTCGCCCCCTGCACCGCGATGGTTTTTGTCTGGAGTCAACTGGTGCGCGGCGACGCCAACTATACGCTGGTGCAAGTCTCGATCAACGACATCATCATGGTGTTCGCGTTCGCACCGATCGCCGCCCTGCTGCTCGGCGTTACCGATATAGTCGTGCCCTGGGAGACGCTGCTGCTATCGGTCATCCTGTATGTGGTTATTCCGCTGGCCGCGGGTTACGTGACGCGCAGGCTACTGGATAACAAGGGTAATCACGCGCACATCGCCGATTTCACGGCCCGAGTCAAACCATTCTCGGTCGTGGGTTTATTGGCAACGGTAGTGCTACTGTTCGGGTTTCAGGCGCAAACCATTATCGACAAGCCGACGGTAATCGCGTTGATCGCAATTCCGTTAATGATCCAGAGTTACGCGATTTTTGCCGTCGCTTACGGCTGGGCTTATCTGTGGCGCGTGCCATTCGACACCGCGGCGCCGGCCGCCTTAATCGGTACTTCCAATTTCTTTGAACTGGCGGTCGCGGTCGCGATCAGTCTGTTCGGCCTGAATTCAGGCGCCGCACTCGCCACCGTGGTCGGTGTGCTGGTGGAAGTGCCGGTCATGTTATCCCTGGTTGCGTTCGCCAACCGCACCCGGCTGCATTTCGCCTAATCCGGTCGACCGGCCGCAGGTCGCTAGACGGCTAATTCCCGATCAGGACCAGGGAAACGGGCTGTTGGAAACCGGGTGCAGTTTGCCCTCGGCGTAGCGCGAAAAGCGAAACGGTTCGAGCAAGGCACTGGACTGGCCGCAAAGTTCTTCGGCCACCAGTTTGCCGACGCCGAGCATCTTGTAGCCGTGGTTTGAATCGGCGATCAGATAACAGTTCTCACGGAAGCGGTCGAATACCGGGAAACTGTCCGGAGTAAACGAGCCGATGCCGCCCGAGGGTTCATTCTTGTAGTACTCGAACTGGCCCTCAAACCGCTTCTGACAATGCGCCAATGCCGAGGTCCACATGTGGGCGAAATCTTCGCCGACGATAAAATCCGGTGAATCGACGCCGTAGGGATCGACCGCCACGTCATCCGGATCGGTCTCGATCGCATAGGGCGCGGCGCCGCCCTGAATACCGCCGAAATGAAAGTCCGGCTTGTAGTAAATACCCCACATACGATCGGTAATCAGGCTGCCGTCGAAATCCGAATACAGAGGTTCGTTGCTGTCGACATGGATGACCGGCGGGAATTTTCCGTCGTTGGTTTTCTGCAGCTCGGGGTCGACCCCGAGGGTGCCTTCCTGCAGCGACCAATAAATCCACATCGGCACATTGTCGTGCATGCTGCCGTCAGCGGCCTTGATGCTGATGGTTTTGGGTAATTCCAGCAGGTCCCAGACGGTCTTGGCCCAGGGACCGGCGCCGATAATCACCTGGTCGCAGGCAATTTCACCCTGGTCGGTTTCCACCGCCCGGATCGCCCCGCCCGCCGAATCGCTCTTGAAACCCGTGACGCTGCAACCGCTTAAAATTCGCACCCCCTCGTTCTCCGCCCTGGTTGCAAGCGCGTACATCGCCTTGGTGTTGTTGGCGTAACCGCCGCGTTTTTCATGCAGCACGGAAGTGATACCCCGCGCCTGCCAGTCATGGAACAGGGTTTTCATGTAAGCGGCGGATTCCTTCTCGCCTTCGATAAAGGTCGACTCGTAGCCGATTTCCCGCTGCTGCGCGGCGATGCTGGCGACATCTTCGTGCATGCTTTCCGGGCTGATCTGCATGTAACCCACCGGATGATAGCTATAACCTTCGGGATCGGTCTCCCAGACGCCGACGCTATGCGCCATCAATTCGCGCATCGCGGGCTGAAAATAATTGTTGCGCACCACGCCGCAGGCAATGCCGGAGGCGCCCGCGGCGATCCCGCCCTTGTCGACCACGAGAATATCCCGGCCATCGCCCTTACCCCGGGCCTTTAACAACTGCGCCAGGTGATACGCGGTGCTAAGACCGTGAATGCCTGCGCCAATAATCAGATAGTTCACCTGCGTTGGAATCGCCATCGATAAATTCGCCTTTACCCTGTTTCGAAAACCGGGGCAGCCTGGCGCCGCCTGCCGGACTAGCCTGCATATTGCATGAAGGCTGTGTGGCCCAAGAATATCCGATACCTAGGCGCGCTCGCCGCACCAGAACGACTTAAGGAAAGACAATTACGACATGCCGGTAAGCCGGCTGGTCACGATCGCCGGCGAACTTCAGCGCAGGGTTTCGACGGCCTTGCGAATGCGCTCGACCGCTTGCTCGACGCGGCTGCGGGGGCAGCCGAAATTAAGTCGCATGAAATCCTTATCGCCGAAATCGCGTCCCGGCGACATACCCAGGCCCGCGTTTTCAAAAAAAGTCATCGGATCTTCGAGTTGCAATTCGGAGACATCGATCCAGGCCAGGTAAGTCGCCTCGATCGGACCCAGGCTCAACCCGGGAATGCGATTGATTTCCCGGATCAGATAATCCCGGTTAGCGGCCAGATATTCGCATTGCTGGCGCACCCATTCATCGCCGTATTCATAGGCCGCCTCGGCCGCGGCCAGCCCCAGGACGTTGACATGCGGAACGATGTAGGGATTGACCTTGATCTGCACCCGCAATTCGGCGTCGGGCACGATCGCGAAGGCGCAACCGAGACCGGCGACATTGAAGGTTTTGCTCGGCGCCATCAGGGTGATGCTGCGCTGTTCGATCGCGGGCCCCAGCGACGCAATCGGAATGTGTCGCTTGCCCCGATCCAGAATCAAATCGCAATGGATTTCGTCCGAACATATCAGCAGTTCCTGGCGTTCGACGATTTCGGCCAGGCGGCGTAATTCGGCCGCGCGGTAAATCGCACCGCCCGGGTTTTGCGGATTGCATAATAGCAACAAGCGGCCGGGAGACGCGGACTGTCGTTCGAGCCAGTCGAGATCGATGATCATGCGCCGGTCGCGCATACACATGGGTATCGGCCGACTCGCTTGCGCATTCATCTGCGGCGCCTTGGCGAACGGCGGGTAAATTATTTGCGGGCGATAAACCGCATCGCCCGGCTTGCCGGTAGCGCGGCAGGCGAGATACAGTGCGCCGACGATACCGGGCAAAAATACCAGCCAGTCGGGGTCGATCTCCCAGTCGTAAAGCCGTCGCATGCGTGCCACCAGCATTTCGGTCAAGCGCTCGGGCGTATGGCCATAACCGAACACCGGATGTTGCGTGCGCTGCCGCAGCGCCTGTTGGATTTCGGGTAATACCGCAAAGTCGGTATCCGCAACCCACATCGGTAAAATATCGCGTCCGCGGTATCTTTCCCACTTGGCGCTGGTAGCATTGCTGCGATCGATCACCCGATCGAAATCGTAATTTACGCTCATTTAGAACCGCCAAATTCGTTACTAGCGGCGATCATATGCGAAGCCATAATCGCATCCAAGCATTTTGACAATAAGGGATTGACCTGCTTCGACACAGTTGCGATGCTCTGCGCATGCAGGTCGAATACGACTACATCATTCTTGGCGCCGGTTCGGCCGGTTGCGTGCTTGCCAATCGCCTCAGCGAGAGCGGGGCGCACTCGGTCCTGATCGTCGAAGCGGGTCCGCCGGACAACAAACTGCTAATACAGATTCCCGCGGGGGTGCATAGCGTATACAAGGACCCGTCGATCAACTGGAACTACGAATCCGAAACCGAGGCCGGGGTCGAGCAGCGTAAAATCGAACTGCCGCGCGGCAAGGTAGTAGGCGGTTCGTCGTCGATCAACGCGATGGTGTACATGCGCGGGCATCCGCAAGACTACGATCGCTGGCATGACCAACTCGGGTTAAAGGGCTGGAGTTATGCCGATTGCCTGCCCTACTTCAAGGCCGGCGAAACTTCCGAACGCGGCGCCAGCGAATGGCGTGGCGGCGAGGGCCCGCTCGGCGTTGCCCGCGCCAAGCTGGAAAATCCGCTATTCGATGCTTTCCTGATTGCCGGTGAGACCTCGGGCCAGGGGAAATCCGACGACCTCAACGGCTACCAACCGGAAGGTCTGGCGCGTCTCGATAGCACCATTCGCGACGGGCGACGCTGCAGCGCCGCCGCAGCTCATCTGCAACCCGCACTGGCGCGACCCAACCTGGAGCTGGTAACCCATGCCCTGGTCGAACAGGTGCTGCTCGAAAATAAACGGGCCACCGGCGTCAGATTCCAGTACCGCGGCAAGGTACAGGTAATTCGCGCCAACCGCGAAGTCCTCCTGTGCTGCGGCGCGATCAAATCGCCGCAGGTGCTAATGTTGTCCGGTATCGGTCCGGCCGCGGAACTGAAACAACACGATATTCAATTGCGCCACGAAATGCCCGCGGTGGGGCGTAACCTGCAGGATCATTTGAAAATCCAATGCACCTGGCGCTGCACCCAGCCGATAACCTATCATCGTGCCAACCGGCCCTGGAACAAGCTCAAAATAGGCGCCCGCTGGCTCACCAGCAAGTCCGGCCTGGGCGCTTCCAATATCTGGGAGGCCGGGGGATTGATTCGCGGCAACGACGACGTCGACTACCCTAATCTACAGTATCATTTTGCGCCGATATCGGCGCGCTACCAGGACCGCAAAATTGTTATGTCGCAGGGATTCACGCTGCAGGTGGACCAGCTGCGGCCGGTTAGCCGGGGTCATATAGCGCTCACCTCAGCCAACCCGGTCGACCGGCCTGCAGCCCGTTTCAACTACCTGAGCGAGCCTCGGGATTTGCGCGAACTGGTCGAAGGTTTTGGTAAAATCAACGAATTGGTGATGCAACCCGCGTTCATCGCTTTCCGTGGTGAGCGCTGGAATCCGGAACCCGAAGTCAAGGCGGATGCGGAAATTGAAAACTGGATTCGCGCGACCGCTTCAACCGACTACCATCCCGCCTGCAGCTGTCGCATGGGTAAGGATGAAACCTCGGTCGTCGACGCCGAATTGAAGGTGCACGGCCTCGATGGACTGCGCGTGGTCGACAGCTCGGTCATGCCGGAACTGGTCAGCGGCAATCTCAACGCACCGACGCAGATGATCGCGGCGCGCGCGGCCGATTTGATACTCGGTAAAACGCCGTTGCCCCGGGAATTTGCCAGCTTTCACTTCCAGTAACCCGATGATCCGCCGTATTATCCAGCATCCGGGCTAATAATCGCGACAACGAGATTTCGTAATGAAACAAAAACTGCACAAGGAACTTCAAGCCTTATTCGATTTTTATCTCAAGCAGCGGCAGAATCCGCCCGCGGAATTCACTCATGGCACCGGGGTTATCAACAATCCCAGTTTTTTCAAGGTCAGTGACTTGCAGCGGCATCTCAATAACCCGCTGTTACGCCCCGAGTGGGTGCACGTCAAACTCAATGATCAGCGTATCGAACTCGAGAAAAGCTGCTTTTATAAAACCGTGCAGGGACGCAAGCTGGATTTCATGGACAAGGGCCGATTAAACAACGAAATCAATAAGGGCGCGGCCGTGGTGCTCGAAGGCATCGATATTCTCGACGCCGGCGTCAATGATTTCGTCGCCCGGCTGGACGAATCCCTACCCTGCGTCATGGCCAACAGCGTGGTGTTCTTTTCGCAACAGGAAAACGAGGCCTACGCCGGGCATTGCGATGCCGACGACGTACTCGTGGTACAGTTGGCCGGCAAAAAAACCTGGCAGCTATTCAAACCGCAGCAACGGCGTTATGCGGGTATCCAGGAGCAGAGTGAGCAGCAATTAGGGCCGGTAATGCACGAAATCGATATGCGTCCCGGTGACGCGCTCTATGTGCGCGCCGGGGTTCCGCACCGCTGCCTCACCAAGGCGCCTTTCAGCATGCACATGGGTTTCGACCTGGTCGACAATTCGCCGACAACCGCCGAAATCGCGGGCGAAGCCAGCAATCAGTACAAACACGCCTGCGAACTCCCCTACGAACCGCCGTCCAAGGTTATCGATCGATATGTCGGCATCTTGAAGTCGTCCGAATTTCAACAGGCGCTGGTGGAAGCCACCGAATACAAACGCGGAGAAATTGCCAAATTTCGTGAAATGCTGGGGCGTTCCGCCGCGGTCAGAAGCCTGAGCAAATTTAACTAAGGAACCTCTGCAAAATGCAGGGGTTCCTGCGGCACAAGGATGTGCCGCCATTTTTTAATCACGTAAGTGATTGAAAAATGAAGATAAACACAAAATCGCATTTTGTGTTTATCGTGCTCCGCTAAGTCAGGATGACTTATGCAGAGCTTTCCTAAGGCTTATTAACCCGGCGACATATATTGTCGCCGGGTTAATAGCTACAGATAGCGCGCCGGACTGTAGGCCGCGGGCGAAAACGGCTGCCGCTCGCCGCCGATGAAGTTTGCGATCAACACGGCGCTAATCGGTCCCAAGGTCAATCCCAAATGTGAATGTGCAAATGCCAGCCACAGGTTTTCATGGCGCGGCGCGGGACCGATAATCGGCAGCGAATCCGGCACCGTCGGACGCCTGCCCATCCAGGGAGCGTCCAGCAATAGCCGATCGACCGGAAAAGCCTGGTGCAGCCGCGGCAGCACGCGCTTTATCTGGCGTGTATCGGGGCGCGCCTCGCGCTGCGTGAGATTGGTGCCGGTGGAAACGCGCAAGCCCATCTCCATCGGAACCATGACATAACCGGCATCGGCATCGAACACGGGGCCTGACAGCTTGTTCCCCGGAGCCGGAGCAACCAACGTGTGATAACCGCGTTCGATCGCGAGCGGGTTGGCGTAACCCAATTCACCGATGAGTCCCGGCGTCCAGGCGCCCAGACAGACAACCAGTTTTTCGACCGCCCGGGTAGCCTGAGCGGTGACCAACTCCCATCCGCCGTCGGCGGGTCGCAACGCCCTGACCTCGTCGCGAATTAACTGTCCGCCGGCCTCAACGAAACATCGAGCGTAAGCCTTGCAAAGTTTCTCCGGATTTCGCAGCGACATCGATTCATCGATTAACAGACTGCGGGTAAAAACGCGGTTCAGGTCGGGTTCGAGTTCATATATCTGTTCGGCACTTAAGTCGGTATGTTTGATGCCACAGCGCTGCAACAGTTCGCGCTGCAGCCGACCGGCCTCGAAACTTTGCCGCTTGCGATAGAGTTGCAGTACGCCGTCCCGATTCAACAGTGTCTGCAATCCGGCGGGCGCCATCCATTGTTTGTGCAATTCGATCGAGGCGCGCACGAGAACACCCAGGGCTATACCGTCATCGAAATAAGTTTGCCGCCGGCAGCGCAGCAAAAAACGCAATAACCACGGCAACAGCGATGGCAGATGCGGGTAGTGCAGCAGAAAATCGGCATCCCGATTCAGCAACAGGCGATGCAGCCGCGACCACAGCGCCGGGTCGGCTAGCGGTGTGATACTGCCGTAACTGAAAATGCCGGCATTACCCGCCGAAGTTTCTTCACCGGGCCCTCGGCGATCGACCAGGGTTACGCGGAAGCCGCGGCGCCGCAACTCGAACGCGCAGCTGATGCCGACGATGCCGGCGCCGAGTACGGTTATGGGTCGATTCATGCTATCCCTTGCTTTCGGTGGCCACCTGCGACCGATGATTGCGCGGCGAACTGCCGAACTGCCTGCGGTAGCAGGCGGTAAAATAAGACTGGGTTTCGAAACCGGTAGCGATCGAAATATCGATCACGCTGCGGTTGGTATTGAGCAATAGCTGCTTGGCGTGCAGTAGTCGCAAGGACAGATAATACTGACTTGGCGTAACGTCACGATACTTGTGAAACAGCCGTTCGATCTGCCGCAAGGACAGCTTACATTTTTCGGCGATCGAAGGTAGCGCTAACGGAAGTTCGATATTGTTTTCCATCAGGTTGATCACATCGATCAACTTCGGCGCATTCATCGCCAAATCAATGCGATCCGCCATTTGTTGGGAATCGATGCCGCTGCGAATGCGGTCGTGCTGGAATTGTTGCGAAATTTGCTGCGCAAGCTCACGCCCGTGCTGATTTTCGATTAGTTTGAGCATCATGTCGAGCGCGGCGATACCGCCGGAACAGGTAAAACGGCGCCGCTCGATTTCATACAGCGTAAAGGCAACTTCGAGCTGCGGGTAGAGTTCCTTAAAAACCGGGATGTTTTCCCAATGGATGGTGCAGCGGCAATCGTCCAACAGGCCAGCGCGCGCGAGGATAAAACTACCGGAGCTTACCGCGCCCAGATTTACCTGCTGTCGGTCGAGAACCTTGAGCCGCTTAAGGCTGCTCGCATCGTCGAAGTGCTGCGCAGTATTGGTTGCAACGATTAAAAGAGTTGTCAGATTTTTTGCTTCGCTTAAAGGCTTGGTGGGCAAGGTGATTCCGCATGACGACGCCACCGGATCCCGGCCCGAACTATAGAATTCCCATTGAAAAAGTTCTTTGCCGGACAGCCGATTGGCCGCGCGTAAGGTATCGACGACGCAGCTGAACGGGATGATTGGATAGCCTTCGATCAGTAATATGCCGATATGCTCGGTGTCATCGCTAATAATCCGGCCTCCGAATGTCGGTTGTGGTTTGCGTTCGCATTCTAGCGAATATAGCGGTATCCACCAATCCAGACAATGCGCCCGTGAAAACGATTATGACGCTGGCAAACAGTTCCGGGTCGCGCTCGCGCCAGCCCAAAAAGGTTTCTAAAACGATACTGGCTGGCTCAATTGGGAAAATCCGAGACAGGATTAGCAGGAGTTGATAATGAGTGAAGTAGAACGCCCGGGCAGAGGCCGGCGCCCTCGCGGCGGACGCGAAGCGCGCCGCAACGCAGCACCGGCAAAGGCAAGTGCGCCTTACGTAACCCGCAAAATTCCTTGCTTCGAAGTACTCGACGAAGAAGGCCTGCAGCTGATCGAGAATAACGCCGAAACCATTCTGCAAGAAATCGGAATCGAGTTCCGCGACATGCCCGAAGCGCTCGAAATTCTGAAACAGGGCGGCGCCGATGTCGACGGCGTTACCGTGCGTTTCCCGCGTGGATTGTGCCGCTCCATCATCCAGGCATCGGCGCAGGCCGAATATACCCAGCATGCCCGAAACCCGGCGCGTAACCGCAGATCGG
>DS021199.1:927197-944150 GCA_001735895.1 Olavius algarvensis Gamma 3 endosymbiont
TCAGGTTGGTTACCAGTACCAGCGGGTCCACATGATCCTCTCGATGCACCACTATTCGCCGCAACGGTTTGACGTAGTTGTTTTTCCGGCCGCCGCCAGGCCATTTGTTTTTAAACTCAATGACCTCATCCGACAGTATATCTCCTTCGGTCGAGCGGCTTTTGAGCACCCTGATCGATGCGTTACGCTTTAACCGGGTCACAAAGAAAGCACCCTCCTGGTCGATTTGATGCCACCAATTGTAATCGCAATATCCCTTATCAAACACATACTTAGCGCCCTTCTCGATTTCAACATTGCGTCCATACTCAATATCGTTCTGGGTCGATGCCGTGATCCGAGCGTCACAAGGCAACTGCTTGTCGGGGGAATACAGCAGGTGAATCTTCAGGCCCGGAATGCGTGACATACTACGCGCTTGCGTCCACTCATAACCCCGGCCGCGCAGACAGATCGGCGTCGAGTCCAACAGATAGAGCAAGTCCTTTATCTCATTGCGTACTCGCCGATGAGCCCGGCCCATCAGCTGCTGGCAGAATGATTCAAATACCCCGGCATCTCGTTGGCGATTGGCATCCGATAAAGTCGAGCGCTTAATCGGACCGCAGCCCAGGTGATAGTGATGCGCGGAATGACTATTGTAGCTCACCTCCAACTCGCGCAAGCTCCGACAACCGGACAATTGAGCATACATCAGACTGATTAACTGCCCCCAGCTGTCGAAACCCTTGATACTCATTGAGCCTCCTCCCCAGCTCACCGCCGAAGCGGTAAGCTGGAAGGCACCTAAACCAATAAAGGAGAAGACTCCATGAGATTCTATACTCAACAACATCGTTATTCCTGCGGAATTGACCTGCATGCCCGCTCCCTTTATGTCTGTATCCTCGATCATACCGGACAAATTCTCGTTCACAAAAATATCAAGGCCTCGCCAGAAGCCCTGCTGAAGTCGATTGCCGATTATCGTGATGATCTCATTATCGGCGTCGAGTGTATGTTCTCCTGGTACTGGATTGCCGATTTCTGCGCCGATCACGACATCGAGTTCGTACTCGGCCATGCCCTCTACATGAAAGCCATCCATGGCGGTAAAGCCAAGAACGACCGCATCGATTCCGAAAAGATTGCCCGCCTACTCAAGGGCGGTATGTTTCCCTATGCCTATATCTATCCCCGCGGTATGCGCGCTCATCGGGACCTGATGCGTCGACACATCAAGCTGACGCGCGAGCGCGGCGAACTGATGGCCCACATCAAAAACACACTCAGCCAGTACAATCTGCCCGCGAATACCCAGAATTTACGCTATGCCAAGCATCGCGAACCCCTGCGCTCGGCCTTTCCTGACCCGAGCGTCCAGCGCAGTATCGATCTGGATCTCGCACGCATCGCGTTCTACGATGGCCAGCTGTCCCAACTGAAATGGTATCTCAAACGGACCGCTAAATCGGTGAATCCAAAGACGGTGATTCGATTGCAATCGGTGCATGGGATCGGCGATATCCTGTCGTTGGTCATTCTGTATGAAATACACGACATTGAGCGGTTTCCCCGGGTGCAGGACTTTGTCTCCTATTGCCGCCTGGTGAAGTGCCAGCGCGAGTCTGCGGGCAAAAAACACGGCACCGGTGGGGCTCGGATTGGCAATCCCTATTTACGCTGGGCCTTCGGCGAGGCCGCGGCGCTTTTCCTGCGCGGTAATCCACCAGCGCAGCGCTGGCTCGAAAAGAAAACGCGCAAACACAATAAGGCCAAGGCGATGACCATACTGGCACACAAGCTTGGACGCGCCGTGTATTACATGTTGAAGCGGGAAACCCTGTTCGATCAGGATCGGTTCCTCGCTCAGAGTTAGGAAGGCACGGGCAGAGCCTCACACTTAACTGGTGTCGATACGTGAAAGCTCGCCGCAATATCTTTCTTTATCGGCAGACGATTATCGATATTGCTCAGCGCTGCGTGATAGCCCCTGGCGTTTGATTGGACTGCCCGTGTGCTTCTCCTTGCCGATTGACGTTTAAGGAACTGCACCTGCCCCGAGCCTGTAAATAACTGGACGCTTATATCCAGCCATTGCAAATTGAGTAGGCCGGCATCAGGTTAACTCGAATTGATTCTAGGGCGGCGGAAGAAAATGCTTCGTCACGGACCCTCTATATGTGTTTAGGCAGAACCTTCACAGAGAATCCAAGCCAGGATCTTAACTTCGATCGATGAAACTGTGCGCTAAAGCTGTCGGGCTTCGGTGATAAATTACTTTTGTGCTTGACGCTCGGGCGGCTCATATGTGTTATGTTTATCGCTCCGATGCTGTTCAACGCAGCGTTTGAAAGTATTTTTAGGAAGGACTTTCAAAAGTTCGCCAAATCGGGTATTTGTATACATGTTGCAGTGTCCTGAAATTAAGTTGTCGCTTATGGTTTTATTCGTAAAACCCGGGCACTGCAACACTTTCAAATACACCAACTTAATTTATTCCGGACAGCAGTGCGCGCAAGCGGGGATCTCGTAAGGTCCGGTACTAACCGGTCACATAGGTAACACATTAAACCGGGCACATGGGTAACAGGTAATAATGCATTGGCGCCGCGCAGGCTTGCGCGGGGATGGCTATTAATCAGCGGGAATCTTGAGACAGCCACGCGTTTCCACTTATAAAAATGTCGTGCAATAGCGCGGTTTAGCGACTATATTTCGGGCGATTGGTCATTGCGTGATCAAACTCGTGCAGCACAGCGTTAAATCCGCCTTATGAATGACGATAGCATCGCATCAAAACCCGAGCATTATGGTTTTTTGCAGGTTCCAAACTATTCGATGATCGCATTTTCCTCGGCCATCGAAGCCCTGCGCATGGCCAATCGAGATGCCGACAAGGAACTTTACCGCTGGAGCATCTACACCATCGATGGATTGCCGGAAAAAGCCAGTAGCGGGCTTGAAGTCACCCCCGATAACAGCATCGAAAACGCCACCGACGTTTCCATTCTATTCGTCTGCGGCGGCTCCGATATCGCCGATTCCTGGTCGAAACAGATGCAGTTTGCCCTGCGCCGTTTCGCCAAACGCAGCAACGTCATACTCGGCGCGCTTTGTACCGGCAGCTATCTACTGGCACGGGCCGGCCTGCTCGACGGCTACCGCTGCACTATTCATTGGGAAAACATCGCCAGCCTGCGCGAGGATTTTCCGGAAGTCCTGGTTACCGACGACCTGTTCCTGTTCGATCGCGATCGCATTACCTGTGCCGGCGGGCAGGCGACGATGGACATGATGTTGAAATTGATTGAAAGCCGCCACGGCAACAAGCTGGTAACGCACATCTCCGAGCAGTTCATGTGCGAGCGAATCCGCAGCTCGGACGATCGGCAACGCATTCCGCTGCATCTGGCGCTGGGTTCGAATCAACCCAAGTTAACCGAAGCGGTAACCTTGATGGAGGCAAATATCGAGGAGCCCATCAGTCTCGACGAACTGTCGAGCTACGTCGGCATATCGCGGCGCCAACTCGAACGCCTGTTTCAAAAACATTTGAACTGCGTCCCAACCCGCTATTATCTCAATCTGCGCTTGAACCGTGCGCGCTTACTGCTACTGCAAACCAGCAAATCGATTGTCGACATTGCACTGGCCTGCGGTTTTATCTCTGCGCCGCATTTCAGTAAATGTTATCGAGATTTATTCGGCATCCCGCCGCGTGACGAACGCCGTAAACTACAGGCGAAGTCGGCCGACGATCGGGTCGATAGCGCTTCCTAGAAGTGATTCTACTAGGCCGGACGGCGGCGGCGCGGGCGGCGCTTGCGCTCACCTTTTGCGGCCGTTTCCGACTTGGGTTTCAAGGCCGGTAACGATACCACTTGCGCCAACTCTTCGTAGGCATCGGTTTTGTGTGGAATCGCCATCGCCTCGATAAAGTATTCCTGGAACTTGGGTTCGATAGCGGTTTCTACTTTTTCGACCTTGGGCAAAATCTCGCCGATTTCGACCCGCGACGGAAAATTGAGTAAGGCGATGCGCGCACCGGTACCGGCGGCGTTGCCGACAGAGCCGACATTTTCAAGCTTACAATCCGGGATCAGACCGAGCACCATCGCATATTTGACATCGATATGGCTGCCGAAAGCGCCCGCGAAACCGATGCGGTCGACTTTGTCGATACCCATGCGATCGATTAACAACCGCGTGCCGGCATGTAGCGCGGCCTTAGCCAGCTGGATCGCGCGCACGTCGTTCTGCGTGATGCGAATCGAACGTTCACCCTCCCGCAATATATAGGAGTAGGTACGGCCGTCCGGCACCACCCGGGCGCTTTCCTTGCCGGCGACCGGACCGATCACGCCGTCGCGATCGATGATGCTCGCGAGATACATTTCAGCGACGACTTCGATAATGCCCGAACCGCAGATACCGCTGACACCGACCCTGGCGCTGTCTTCGGCAAACTCGGGAGCGTCGGACCAGGTCTCGCAACCGATGACGCGGAAGCGCGGCTCCAGCGTCTCGGGATCGATGCGGACGCGCTCGATGGCTCCGGGGGCGGCGCGTTGGCCCGACGTAATCTGCGCTCCTTCAAATGCGGGCCCGGTCGGGCTCGACGCAGCCAGCAGCCGATTGCGATTGCCGAGCACTATTTCGGCATTGGTGCCGACATCGACCAACAGTACGTATTCCTCGGCCAGGTCCGGTCGTTCCGACAGGATCACGCCGGCGGTGTCGGCGCCGATATGTCCGGCAATGCACGGCAGGGTGCAGATACGCGCTTCCGGATGCAAATAGATATCGAGTTCGGCGGCGCGCAAGAGCTGGGTTTGATCGGTGGTTAAGGTGAACGGGGCGCCACCGAGCGGGGTTGGATCGATACCCAGGAACAGGTGGTGCATGATCGGGTTGGCGACCACGGTCATATCGAGAATGTCCTCGATCTGAATCCCGGCCGTCTTAGCCGCGCGCTTGGCCAGCTGGTTGAAAGCATCGCGCACAACCTGCGTCATCGCCACATCGCCGCCCTGGTTCATCATCACATAGGACACCCGGCTCATCAGGTCTTCACCGAAACGGATCTGCGGATTCATCGTATCCGCAGTGGCAACGACTTCACCGGTGATCAGATTACACAGCTGCGCCGCAATCGTGGTCGAACCGAGGTCGACCGCCAGCCCGTAAACTTCTTTTTTGTCGCCCGGCCAGACCGCGATAATCTGCTGGAACTGATATACCGCAACGGTTACCCGGCGACCCGCCTTTTCCAGCGCCGGCTGCAATAGCCTCAACTGCGACATTTCACAGTCCATCAGCGGCAACTCGTGCTCATTTATCAAAGCCTGCTGCAGGCGGCGTTTATCGGAGATCGGCGCGTGCATGTCGGGCTCGGGCAGCGTTACGGTAAACAGGTGCAAGGCCGGTTGTACCTGGATATCGTAAGCGGTGATCGCCTTGGCGATATGCTGTTTATGCTGCTGGCTTTCTTCCGGCACATCCACCACCAGATCGCCGAGAATTCGCGCGTTACAGCCCAGCCTTCGACCATTCTTAAGACGCTTCTTCGATTGGTGATGCAGTTCGGTTTCGGTTAACTCGGAAAGATGTTCGGCGCGCGAGTTAATGCCGTGCTTGGAGAATTCGCCCTGCTGCGGCAACACTTGGCATTTGCGGCATTTGCCCTGACCGCCGCAAATCGATTCCAGATCGACGCCCAAACGCTGCGCTGCCTGCAGCACGGTGGTTCCGATCGGAACCTGCCCGCGCAAACCCGAGGGCATGAATAAAACGCTGGCTTCTTGTTCCACGGGTTGGCGACCGCTCGGGATGGCCTAAGCCGCCGGACGACGGCGGCGGCTGCGGCGGCCGGTGCCGCGCGCCGCACCTTCGGGAGCCGGTTCGCGAAACTGCCTGATCCAGCGGGCGCAGTCCGGATCCTTACCCAGCATGACGTCTGCGCCCATGCTGGCGGACACGACTTCGGCATGCAGCGGGTTGGTGATTGCGGACGTCATGCCGGCCTGGATCGCCATGCTGATAAATGCCCCGTTGAAACCGTTTCTATTGGGCAGGCCGAAACTGATGTTGGAGGCGCCGCAGGTGGTGTTTACTTTGAGTTCGGTACGCAACCGATGAATCAACTTGAGCACTTCGCGCCCGGCGGTATTGATCGCGCCAATCGGCATTACCAGCGGATCGACGACCACGTCACAGGCCGGAATACCGTAATCGGCGGCGCGCTCGACAATTTTCCTGGCGACGTCGTAACGCACGTTTATGTCTTCGGAAATGCCGGTTTCGTCATTTGAAATCGCGACCACCGCGGCCTCGTGTTTCTTGACCAGCGGCAGTACCCGGTCCAGGCTTTCGTCTTCGCCGGTCACCGAGTTAACCAGTGCCTTACCCTGGTAAACAGAGAGACCCGCTTCGAGCGCGTCGATAATCGACGAATCGATGGAGAGCGGCGCATCGGTCAGGCTCTGCACCAACTGCACTGCTTCGGCGAGAATGCGCGGCTCGTCGGCCAGCGGAATACCGGCATTGACGTCGAGCATATGCGCGCCTGCCTCGATCTGTGCGATCGCATCGCTTTGTACCCGGCTATAGTCTCCGTTTTTCATTTCCTCGGCCATGATTTTACGGCCGGTGGGATTGATGCGTTCACCGATGATGACAAATGGGCGATCAAAGCCGATGACTAACTCTTTGGTGGCTGAACTGACAACCGTTTCGGTCATTTTTATATCCTCAAAAATATCTAAATGTTTGCTGTAAATCCGGTCTACGCACTCAGGCGGAATTGGACTGAACCTCGCAACCGGGATACCAGGGCACCCGGCCGTCGAGTACCCCCGATTGCTGAATTATTTCGCCGACGGCTTCCTCCTGCCGATAGGCCATCACATGCACGCCGCTAACCCCTTCAATTTCGCGGATCTGCTGGATCAGTTCGACGCAGATTTTACGGCCTTCGAGTTTCGGTTCCCGGGCGCCTTCGAGGCGCTTGATAATTTCATCCGGAATATGAATTCCAGGCACGTTATTGCGAATCCAGAGCGCGGTTCGCGCCGATGCCAGCGGGCCGACGCCCGGCAACACGAAACACTTTTCCAGCAGCCCCAGATCGCGCGACTTGGCCATGAATTGACGCAGATGTTCGATCTCGAACACGTACTGCGTCTGGATAAACTGCGCGCCCGCGGCAATTTTCTTGGCCAGGCGATAGGGGCGCATATCGAAGGGCGGGGCGCTTGGGTTTTCGGCGGCGCCGAGAAAAATTTGCGGAGCCGAAGTCAGCGGCCGGCCGCTCAGAAAACGTGATTCGTCGCGCATGATGCGGATGGTTTCGAGCAGCGACATACTGTCGAGATCGAACACCGGTTTGGCTTCCGGATGATCGCCCACCTGCACGCCGTCACCGCTTAAACAAAGAATATTGGAAACCCCCATGGCGCCGGCGCCGAGCACATCCCCCTGGATCGCGATACGATTTTTATCGCGGCAGGAAATCTGCAATACCGGCGAGTAGCCGACACCGGTTAACAGCGCGCACATCGCGACGCTGGCCATATGGCAGTGCGCACCCGAGCCGTCGGTGGCATTCATGCCGTCGACATATCCGTCGAACAGCCGCGCGCGCTGGTAAACATCCTCGGCCGAGGCCGAATCGGGCGGGGCCAGTTCCGCAGTCACCGCGAACTTGCCCGAACGCAGTATCCGCTCGAAACGCCCGCGCGAGACATGCCCTTCCATCTGCGGTAAGGGACTTCCCGGATTCGACTCGAAGGGCGCAATCATCCGGCAGCCTCGCTGTTGTGCGCGCCATACTCGCGGCGCACCACGCGTAACCAGGAAGAACTGTCTTTGAGTAGATGATTCAGCGGGATTTGAACCTGCTGGATCGACTGCGCGTGGCGCATCTGTCGACTACCGCGCCAGGCCTCGACCCAGACACAGCGCATTTCGGGTTTTACTTCACAGTTACCGTCGAGACGCACCCCGCCGCAGGGGCCGTTGCGGATCGATTTGGGGCAATTCATCGGACAGGCCATGCCGGTAGAACTCAGTGCGCAGTTACCGCACATCTGACAATCGAACATCAAGCCCTTGACCGCTTTTTCGATAACCCGCACCGGTTTTTCGAGGCGCCCGTAGCCCAGTCTTTTGAAGATCGGGTGCAGTTTAATCAAGACCGGCTCGAAGTTACGGTACAGGCTTTCGAGCTTACGCGAATGCGTTACCGACCATTGACGAAATTTATACATATCGGCCCACTTAAGAGTTTAAGCCGCGGGTTTCGTCAACACCGCAGGCTCGGATTAAAGTCTCGAGCACCTCTTCCGTGTAGTGCCGTTCCAGTTGCTGCACCAGCTGTTTTGCCTGTTCGTCGACATCGCCCGCAAAGGCTTGACTGACGTCGTGCCAGGGTTCGAACATGGCGTCCTGCCGGGTCTTCTTGAGCCGATAGGCGGCGCGTTCGATCGCTTTCATGAAACGCGTCGACAGCCGCAGACGCCTGCTGCTGCGGCCTTTCCGAATCACCACGCGGCCCGGAATATCGCGCCAGTAAACAATTTTTAACTGCGCCACAAAGCCTCCTGCATCGCGGCATCAAGCGCCGGCACCATTTCACCCATGCCGGTATAAACGCGCTCGAAACGCAGTCCGAGTCGCTCGGCCGCGGCGCGTGCCTGCTCGGTGAGCTCGGCGGAGTCGGTTTGCGCGAGAAAGACCAGCCGCGTGTAATTTCCAAAATACGTTTCCAGTAATTCCGGATGCCGATCGATACCCAGAATTTCGATCACCAGGCGCTCGAAATGTTGCGTCAGAAAATCGGTCAGGTAAAAAGTGCCGGGCTCTTCATCCTGCATTTGTCGGTAACTGTCGCGCCCGGCGAGAAAGTCGTAACAATGTGCACCCGGCAAGCGTTTGACCCCGCGCTCCTCGAGCACCCGGTCGAGTTCGCCGCTGGTGCCGCAATCGCCATAGGCGACAAAAATATGTTGGTAGCGGTCGCCCGCCTGATCGATTTTTTCGGCGACCGCCGCCGGGATTTTCTCGGGTCGGGCGTGCAGGTCGACGGTAATGGCCTGCAAGTCCATTTGCGACCACTGCCCGAGCTTTTTCAACTCATTGACTTCACGCGCAATCGCGGCGCAGGTAATTACCAGAATTGGAGCTGAGCTTTCCATACTGTTGCATCACTCCGGCAGGGTGCTCGCAGCCAGTCTCTAGCCCGCGCGCTTTTCGGCGACGAGTTGCTTGGCGGTGTCCGCGGCAACCGCGGCGTCGCGACAATAGGCGTCAGCGCCGATAGCTTCACCAAATTCCTGGTTTAACGGCGCCCCCCCCACCAGGATGATGTAATCATCGCGAATACCCTGCTCTTTCATGGTGTCTATGACTACCTTCATATAAGGCATGGTGGTGGTCAACAGGGCCGACATCCCGAGAATTTCCGGTTTGTGCTGTTCGAGCGCCGCCAAATAGTCTTCTACCGGGGTATTGATGCCGAGATCGACCACTTCGAATCCGGCGCCCTCCATCATCATGCATACCAGATTCTTTCCGATGTCGTGAATATCGCCCTTGACGGTACCGATAACCATCTTACCGGCGGTGGGTTCGTCGGATTGCGACAGCAGCGGCTTCAGGAGTTCCATGCCGGCTTTCATGGCGTTGGCCGACATCAGGACTTCGGGGACGAACAGAATACCGTCACGGAAGTCGATGCCGACGATAGTCATACCGGCCACCAGCGCCTCGTTTAATACCTTGTTGGCGTCCCAGCCGCGTTGCAGCAGAATTTCGGTGCCCTCGGCGACTTCTTCTTTCAGGCCGTTATACAAATCGTCGTGCATTTGCTCTACCAGCTCATCGTCCGGTAAAGTGCTGAGATCCAGATCATCTTCGTACTCGTCGTCATCGTAATCTGTCATTTAAAACTCCTCACGCAATCGATGGCGGCCCGAAGCGGCAACCGTGAACGCGCAGAATAGGTTCTAAGCGGCCCAGGGGCTGACTTTACAGCGACTTCACATTGCCTTAACGCGACACCGGCCAGTGCGAAGATATTATTGATTATTAATCAGTTTTTCGAAGTCCGCGACCTGTTTACACAAGTCCGCAGTATCAGGCAGGATGGGTTTCCCCGGTTTCCCTATCGCCAACATAGGTACTGAAGTTATCGAGTTGTTTTTCGCGAATAAAACGCTCCAGCATCGATATCGTTGCGGTATCGTTTATTTCTTCCCAGGTGATATGATCGAAATCGTAAAAACGCAACCGACCGGTCTCGACCGCTTCCCCAATCGATTGCAATTCTCCAAGATAGTAAACGCAGCGCCGGGAATTCTCATGATAGGCCGCGTAGATAAACGGCAAGTCTACTTCGATACCGGCGGAGGCGAGTTTGCCCAGCAGGCTCTCCGGGCTGTCGGCATCACCGACATTATCGGAAATCGGCGGCAGCAACTGGCCGCTGTCGGGATCGCGCTCCAGTAATATTTTGCCATTGGATTCGATGATCGCACCGACTCTGAGGCTGCCCGGAGAAGATATCATTTGCAGCATTGGCGGCGTCAGGCCGAAGGAGATATAGGCGCTGCGGCAAAAACCGAGCGGCGCATGCGTGTTGTAACTATATTGCAGCACCCGGCCAATCAGGATGATGTGATCGCCGGCGTCGACCTGTTCATGATGTTCGCAATCGAACCAGGCGACCACGTCGTCGATTAGCGGTGAGCCAGACGCCTTGGTTTGCCATTCCAGGCCGAGAAACTTATCGGCACCGGCGCGCGCAAACCGATTCGACAGATCACGCTGATCCTGCGTCAGAATGTTGACCGCAAAACCGCGCGCCGCGGTGAATATGCCGCAACCATAGGCCGACTTGGCGATACTGACCAGCAGTAGCGGCGGTTCGATCGATACCGAAGAGAAGGAATTGGCGGTAAATCCATGGGGCTGGCCGTCGGCATCGACGGTGGTGACTATGGTCACCCCGGTGGCAAAATTACCGAAAGCGCGGCGCAGATCGCGGGCGTCGAATTCAGCCTCGTTGCTAGCGGTCATGCAGGGATCCCGGGGTCAATATATCAGCGTTTCCATTTCCCGGGTCTGCGCCCGCATTTCATCGGCACCCTCAGTGCCGTAAACGCTGCCTGCCTTATCGAGATACTTGCGCGCACGATCCATCGCAAAATTGGAGTTATAAAGCACCGCGATGACATCGGCCTGGCGCTGATAAATCGAGCGCTCGCTGGCATTGGCGAGAGTTTTGCTGGATTTGATCCTGAATTCCCAGGCGCGTTCCACCTCGCCCTTGCGCAGGTAATGATGGTAAAGCATCTGATAATCCCGGGCCTGCGAAGTCTTGATAAAGTCTTGCTGATGCTCATCGAACAGGGCTTGAATTTCGCGCCTGACATCCGCCTGATCGTCGACGCTGATCAAAGCGGCGTCGAGATTGTCGATTAAGCGGTGCACGTGGGTCATCTGGCCGATCGAGGCAAACAGTTTAGCCGCCTCGATGCGGGCCTGTTGCGCCAGATAATCGTCGTGCACCCGGTCATGCAGCGAAGCCAGTGCTTCCCAGGCGTCGGCAGCGGCGCCGTAGCGGCGAATCGTCAGGTTTTCGCGAATTACCCGCTGTAGATTTTGGTCGACCCCCTGGTAAAAACCGCGCGATATCGCATTGCGCGCCTGCCACAGATCGTCATGGGTATTGGAAGCCTGGCGCGCCAGCTCGCGCGCGCGAATATTCAACTGGCCGAGCAGTTGGTAACTGCGCGCGGTACCCATCAGATTATCCCTCTCCATTGCCAGATAAAGGGCTTCCTGCAGGTAGATTTCGGCAGCCGCCAGTTCTTGCTGATTAATGGCGACTTCACCGAGCAATAATAGCGTGTCGCCGAGGCGGGCCTGATCGTCCTGCGATACCGCAGCGGCCGCAACCTCGAGTAATTGGGTTCGCGCCTGCTGATACTTTTTTTGCTCCAGCAGTTGACGAATCAAACGGTCACGTGCGGCATCGTCCAGTTCCAGGCGCGCGAGCTCGGCATCGATATCGAACTCGTCTTCATCCAGCTGCCACTGCCAATGCCGATAAAACGCCGGCGTGCCAGTGGTCAGTTCAATATTCGGATCGACCGGTTCGTCGCGCAATAAAAAATAATGCACCGCAAACATCAGCGCCAAGACTGGAATCGTGGTCACCGCATGGTCTGGAATAAATTGCCTGATTTTCATGTTAACGGTCATATTACGCCGCTCATTGGCTATTGCAAATGCCCGCCTTTGGGCATCCCGGTATTCCGTAACCTCTATCGAGTATAGGAGACGGGCGAAGCGTTACCTGGACTGCCGATCAAATGCCGGCTGTTATTTCAACAAAGAATAAACTAACCTAATGCATTCACGCGATTATCTGCCAATTTTGGATTAGATTTTCTTATTTATCGATGTTCAAACAACAACTACCGCCGCTCGATCTACTCATCGCCTTTGAATCCGCTGCGCGACTGCTGAGTTTTACCCGGGCCGGTGCAGAGCTACACCTTACCCAGGCGGCGATTAGCCAGCAGATTCGCAGCCTCGAAGACAGCCTGCAAGTAAAACTGTTCACGCGCTCGCACCGCGCGGTGCAACTCACCAACGAGGGGCGCGAGTATCAGCACACGGTAACCGCTATCCTGAAACAACTCGCCGGTGCGACCATGGATATTCAGCGTGTCGAGTTCACGCCGCAGTTGGTGATCGGCTGCGATCAATGCTTTGCCACGCTATGGCTGAGTTCGCGCCTCAATCTGCTCAAGTCGCTACTGCCGGAGGTTGCACTGCGGCTAATCGCCTCGGACGAAGACGCCGAGAGCCTGGGGCCGGAGGTGCAGGTAGCGGTACTCCACGGCGACGGAAACTGGCCCGGTTTCGAAGCATTCAGACTACTCGACGAAGAGGTATTCCCGGTCTGCAGCCCGGATTACGACCATGCCGGGGCCGCCGCGGACTGGGTCGCCTGGTTACTGCAAGCGCAGTTGATCGATCTCGCCGACAACCACTGGAACTGGATGAACTGGCGTTTGTGGCTCGGGGGAAACAACATCGACGCGCCGCTCGGTAACCGCAAGCTGCAATGCAACAGTTACCCGCTGGTGATCGATGCCGCCTGCAATGGCCACGGCGTGGCGCTGGGCTGGCGTTACATGGTGGACGATTTAATCGCCCAGGGGCGGTTGATTCGCCCCGTCGACGTATCACTGAAAACCGAGTACGGCTACTATTTGCTGTGCCGCGACAATCAGCAACAGGACGCAGTGGTACGGCGCTTTCGCGATTGGCTACTAAGCCAATTCGCTTGCGACCAGCAGCGCCGATGAATACTCCTGCCCATGCGGCGATCAATTTAATGCTGCTGTCCCGTAATCCGGGGCATCGCAACAGCGCGGCTATTATCGGCGGCGCGGTCATTCCCGACCTCGCTATCATGGTGTTTTATGCCTGGCAACTGCTGTTGGGCAAGTCCGAAGCTATCATCTGGTCGACCGAATACCACCGCCCCCTGTGGCAAGCCTGGATCGACGTTTTCAATTCGATTCCATTGATTGGTCTCGCAATCCTGATTTGCTGGCTTAGCCGCCACTACCTGCTGCTACTCTTGTTCGCCAGCATGCTGCTGCACGCTATCGGCGATCTACCCCTGCATCATGACGATGCCCACCGGCATTTTTTCCCGCTGCTCGAGTGGCGCTTCGAAAGTCCGATATCCTACTGGGACCCGGCCCATAACGGGCAATGGGTCAGCCTGATCGAGTTCATCGGCGTGCTCGCGGCGACGACCTTCATGTACCTGCGACGACCGCGGCTACGGGCCTGGGCAATCGCCATTCTTACGGTCTACCTGCTGTACTGGGTATACGCCTACCTGGTGTGGATCTGAGCGGCAAATCCGATTCTTGCATCCGGCTTAAACGCCGAACTTTTCCTAGTTAGCCGTTAAACGAGACTATTTGATTACTTTATATCAATCGCGAATATATCTGGATCAGCGATTTTATCACTTTGGGGTCCGAAAACGCCTTCGAATTACCGGTCGGCCCGGTTTACTACAGCATCCACCATAGGAAATATCAATTAGTGTTAACACCCGTGGCTACTAAGATAGATCTTCACCAGGAGGAAATTAGCCATTTTGATGCGGGTTAGCCAAAATAAAGATCGGATCGATACCCTGCTGACAAAGGGCCTCGCCGACTTATCGATGACCCTGGCGGTGCTGGCTCGCATCGACAACAATAACTACGAGATAGTCGCGGTACAGTCCAACTCAGGGGCATACGTACCGGGGAAAAATATGAACTCTATAGCCGCGAAACATTCGAACTGCAGCAAATTATCGCGGTAACCAGCATCGAGGACGCTACCCGGACTCTGCGCCATCCGCTGTATCGTTCACTGCCGCTCGCGAGTTACCTCGGCGCCCCCATCGAGGTTGACGGCAAGCCCTGGGGTTGCCTGGATTTCAGCAGCTTGGCCCATCGAGATGAAGCTTTCGACAAACAGGACCTGCAACTGATCGAATCGCTGGCCGACGAAATTTCGCAATTGCTCAATTCGATGGAGTTGCCGGCGCCTAAATCGAATAGTAATGCCCAATGATGCCGAGGAAGACGGCGGCACCCACCCAGTGATTATTCAAAAATGCGAGGAAACAGTGCGCCGGCACTCGATCCGCCATCAGAAATTGCTGATAAATCAGTAGCAGCGCGGCCGCGCTTAGCCCCAGATAGTAAAACCCGGAAAATCCGAGGTCGAGCCCGATCAATACCAGAGCGATTACGAACATTAGCTGAAACAGTCCAACCATCAACCGATCGTAATCGCCGAACAGGATCGCGGTGGACTTGACGCCGAGTTTCAGATCATCGTCACGATCGACCATGCTGTACATGGTATCGTAGGCAACCGCCCACAGTATCGTCGCCACGTATAACAACCAGGCCTGCTTCGGCAAAGCTTCGGTTTGCGCCGCGAACGCCATCGGCACCGCCCACCCAAATGCAAGCCCCAGATGTACCTGAGGCAGATAATGAAAACGCTTCATATAGGGATAACTGGCGGCGAGCAATATCCCCGCGAAAGATAACAGGATCGTAAACCGGTTAAGACTCAGCACCAGCAAAAACGCCAACAGCGCCAGAACCGCGAACACCACCAGCGCCTCGCTAGTTGTTATCTTGCCGCTGGTCAGCGGCCGTTCGCGGGTGCGGGCAACGTTGAGGTCGAGATCGCGATCGGCGTAATCATTGATCGCGCAACCTGCCGAGCGCATCAGGAATACGCCGCAGACGAACACAAACAAAAGCCAACCGTCGGGCGCGCCCTGGGCCGCTATGGTCAACGCCCAAAGGGTCGGCCATAACAGCAGATAGGTTCCGATCGGTTTGTCGAAACGGATCAACTGCGCGTAGAGGCTCAGTTTGGAGCTCAGTTCAGGCGGCAGGTCGGGAAGTGTCAAGCGAATGGATTTCATCAAAAATCGATGCGCGCCGTGAAAAAATCGTTACTATACGCGTTTCTGCAGACAGGGCGAAACAATGATTCGCAGTTACCAGGATAAAACTCCGGTTATCGGCGAAGGCAGTTATGTCGATGAATCTGCGGTGGTCATCGGCGACATCGTTATCGGGCAGAATAGCTCGGTGTGGCCGCTGAGCGTAATTCGCGCCGACATCAATATAATTCGTATCGGCGATAATACCAATATCCAGGACGGCAGCGTGTTACACGTTACCCATTGCGGCGACTACAGCCCCGACGGCGCCGAATTGCATATCGGCGACCAGGTAACAGTCGGGCACAAAGTATTGCTGCACGGTTGCCGCATCGGCAACCGCTGCCTGATCGGCATGGGCTCGATTATTACCGATAACGCCGTCATCGAAGATTATGTCATGGTCGGCTCGGGCTCACTGGTGCCGCCGGGCAAGACCCTCGAATCGGGCTACCTGTATCTGGGCAATCCGGTGCTACAGAAACGTCCGCTCAGCGCGAAGGAAATCGATTATCTGAGTTACGTTGCCGAACACTACGCCCAGTTAATTCGAAATTACTGAGGACATCGATGAAACGTTGGGAGTGCATCGTTTGCGGATATATTTACAACGAGGCCGAAGGCTGGCCCGAGGACGGCATCAAGCCGGGCACGCGCTGGGCCGACGTGCCCGACGACTGGCTATGTCCCGATTGCGGCATGGGCAAGGACGATTTCGAAATGATTGAAATCTAGTTACCACGAGTCGCCCCGGCACCTGCTGTCATCCCATGCTTCCTGTCATCCCGTACTTCCTGTCATCCCCGCGCAAGCGCACAGCTGTCCGGGGAAAGTTAATAGGAAAGAACATACTGTGTTTTCTCGATCAGTTCCGCGCGTTCTCGTCGTCTTCGTCGATACATCTGCTGTACCCCGGTTGGTAAACGAGTAAACAGGGTTTCTCGTATTTCCACCAACAGCAGGTGTAACGATGTATTCGGCGCACACCGACGTGATCGATAGAGCCATAACAACAGATAACTGATAATGGCCGCGTAAATTTGCAGGCTGACTGCATTCTGGCTTTTGCCCAGAAAGCGCTTTAGCTTCAAGTTTTGCTTGAGCCACTTGAAAAACAGCTCGATCTGCCAACGCTTGCGATAAAGTTCAGCAATATCCTTGGCTGAACTGTCCATATCGTTGGTCGCCAGGATGAGGGGTGACTTGCCTTCACGATACACGCTGATGCGGCGTAACCGCAGGCCGTGATAGCCATTTTTATGACCTGCTCGGTTACTGCGGTGGCGAAATTCGACCCATTCGTCAGACAGGATGACTTTGCCATCGCATGGATTCTGTGCCACTACCTGGATCGCCGCATTGCGCTTAAACCGGGTCACGAAAGTCGCCCCGGCCTCATCAATCTGTTGCCACCAGCC
>DS021199.1:944200-955897 GCA_001735895.1 Olavius algarvensis Gamma 3 endosymbiont
GAGGTGTCGGGCATCGACGACATCGTTCACTGTCGGTGAGGTGATATTGAGATAAACCGGTGTGTGACCCCGCTGTTCAATCATCAGGTGAACCTTGAGCCCCTGATTACGGGAAGTCGCGCTGGCTTCGGCCCAGTCAAATCCATGTCCCTTGAGCTGAATCGGGGTGGAATCCAGTAGATAGGTTAGCTCAGTTAGCTCGCGGCGCTGTTTGCCATGCATAAACGCCATCAATTGTTCTGTCACCGTCTTGAACAAAACCGGATTACGGCGTTGATTGGCATCCGACAGGGTGGAACGCCGGATCGGCCCCGTGCCTAAATGGTAATGATGGGCTGCCTGGGCGTTGAAACCCGTCTCGAGCTCTCTCAGGCTACGGACGCCTGAGATCTGGCCGTATAACAATGCCAATAGGTGGTCATAGGGCTTGAAGGATTTATCGTAACGGCCAGCCTGGAGGCTAGACGAAATTCGATCAATCAAATTACGCGGAAGGGCTTCTAAAAGTTGATGAAATCGAGTATTACTGTACACCTTGTTGTTCCTTTTGTTTTTGAGTTCGCACTCGGGGTTGTAACCCCAAACATTAGGAACAGCAAGACCTTTACTTCCTTCTTCAGTTTTTCCCCGGACAGCTATGCGCGCAAGCGGGGATCTTGCAATTGCGGCTAGTTTTGAGATCCCCGCTTGCGCGGGGGATGACTATATTGCGGGATGACCCCATTCCGGAACGAGGGTTTAACGCTGCTCCCAGCGTTTGGCGATGTCGCGCAGGCCGCCGAGCGCGAGCTCCAGAGTCTCCTGATTGCGCGCTAATTCCGGATACACTATGTACGCCGGTCGCTGCATCTCGGGTCCACCGCCGACCCGATATAAACTGCCGCTATCGATGTAAGGCTGCACCACGCGCATCGGAAAGTAGCCCGAACCGCCGTTTTGCAAGATATATTCCAGTCCGAGCGAACCGAGGCCGACCGAAATAGCCGGCGTATCCATATCCGGAAAAACTTCGCCGTGACGCCGGCGGAATTCTTCGCCCCAGTCGACCCAAACATAGTCTTCGACCCAACCGTCACAGACTTCGCGTCGATCCGTGGCGACCAGCACCAGGGTCTCCACCAGCAAGTCTTCGATCACCAGGCCAGGGGTATGGCGCGGGTTGTACATTACGCCAATATCGAGCAGACCGTCGGAAAGCTGCCGCATCAAGCTGGGTGAATAGTCCGCCTCGACGTGGATCGCAACATCGGCAGCGTTGCGGCGCATCCACGGAATCCATTTCAGGATCAGGCTGTCCCAGAGGCTAACCTGGGAACCGAGTCCGATGCCATGGCTAAAACTCTCCGGCAACGAAATTCGCTGTTGCGCCTGTTGCCACAGGCGCTGGATATTGAGTGCATACTGGCGGAAATGCTGGCCCGCAGAAGTCAGCTCGACCCCGGAATGACCGCGCTTGAACAACACCCTCCCGAAACGCTCCTCCATCGCCTTGACTCTTGCGCTAACGGTAGACTGGGTGACGTTCAGATTTTCCGCGGCGCGATTAAAGTTGCCGCAATTGGAAATTTCCAGAAAAGTACGAATGTGGTCGATTTTCAAGCTTGCCTCCCTCCGAATTGCAATCGGATTTCCCGATAATACTAACCATAAAAATTCACTTTTCAAATAGCCCTTCAACACTAGAATCAGGGACTAAAGCCAGTATTGGAAATCCAATGCTGCAATACAGCCGGAGAGGACGCCGAGAGATGCGGGCTAAAATAGCGATTTCTACCCCCGATGCCGCCAGCGCGGCAATTATTCTGGTATTCGGCCTGTTCCTGTTCTCGATCCAGGACATCATCATCAAACACTTCAGTAGTAGCTACTCGGTACTGCAGGTCGTTTTTATCCGGGGCTTGATCGCCCTCGGCCTGTTCGCCATTTTTTTCAAGATTACATCGCAAAAGATAAATTTGAGATCGCGGCGCCCTGGGCTGATGCTGGCGCGCGGCCTGCTCGGATTTTCCTCCTATACCAGCTATTACCTGGCAGTCGCCGCCATGCCGCTGGCCGAAGTCGTCGCGATCGCCTTCACCATGCCGCTTATCGTAACCGCCATGTCGGCGCTGCTGCTGCGGGAAAAAGTTGGAGTTCGGCGCTGGAGCGCAGTCGTAATCGGCCTTTTAGGGGTGCTGATCATCCTTTCCCCGAGCGGTGAATTCAACTCGCTGGCGGTAGTGTTTGCCTTTGTCGCCGCGTTTACCTACGCCTCGCAAGCCATCCTTACCCGATTCCTCGGCGACCATGATCATCCGCTGGCTATTGCCTACCACTCGATCTTGATATTCACCCTGACCAGCGGCCTGGTCAGCCTGCTGCTGTTGAGTGGGCTGATTTCCATTGCATCGACCCACCCGTCGCTCGCCTTCTTCGGGCGCGCCTGGAACCTGCCAACGGATATCGATATGTTCCTACTGCTGGTAATCGGATTTATCGCAGCGGTTGGTTTCTACTGTTTATCCAAAGCCTACTGCTCGTCCGAGGCCAGCGCGATCGCACCCTTCGAATTTACCTATATCCTGTGGGCCGTAGTATTCGGTTTTTTGTTCTGGAACGAAGTACCGGGACCGACCACCATCCTGGGTGTTTTGGTTTTGATTTCCAGCAGCCTGTATATCTGGTATCGGGAGCGCCAGGTTCGGCGCGGCGAGACCGCGCTGGTGCCGGTGCAGGCTGCCGAAATGGCGCAGCAGGATTCTTATCAACTCCACCGATAGGCGCTGGCGATAAATCCCGCGACCGGCTCCTGGAACTCCACGCTGGCCGCCGCGCCCTGTGCGACGCCGCAACATACCTGCAGCGGCAGCAAATGCTCTTCGCGCGGATGACAGTAACGCGCATGCGGCGCTAATTCCCAGTCAACCAATCGCTGTTCGCGTTCGGCCGCGGACAGTTCGGGAGCAGTGCAAGTCTGCACCAGCCAGTTTTCGAAGGCCTGGTTGCGCGGGTCGATCGAACTGCCGCGTTTATTCATCAGCGCCTGCATATTGTGAAACGAGAAACCCGAGCCCAGAATCAGCAACTGATCGCTCTTCAGCCCGGCCAGCGCCCGGCCGATGCGGACATGCTCGCCCGCATCCAACCCGGACTGCAGCGATACCTGGATACAGGGGATATCGGCAGCGGGATACATCAGCATCAACGGCACAAACACGCCATGATCGAAACCGCGCTCGTGCTCGAGCCTGGAATCGATACCCGCCTGCTGCAGCAAGCCTTGCACACGCTCGGCAAGCGCGGGGTCGCCCGCCGCCGCATATCGGTATTCATAGGTTTCAGGCGGAAAACCGTGGTAGTCGAACAACAAGGGCGGCGCGGCCGACGCCGTGATCGAAACCACGGGTTCTTCCCAGTGCGCACTGATTACGACGGTTGCATCCGGTTTGGCATTGCTTGCCGGCCAGGCGCGCAGGAAGCGGTTAAGACCGGCGTGGGCGGGTTCTTCCAGCAACGGCAGCGGGCCGCCGCCATGGGGGATAAACAGTACGGTCGCCCGATCGCTCATTCGGCAAACAGGCGCGCGACCGCCGCCTCGATCCGGCGCGCGAATTCCGGATCGCGCACCCGGCCGTTTTCGAGATCGAAATTATCCATAAACGACGGTAACGAAACGCTGGCTTTGATCAAGCCGCCGAACTGTGGAATCTGGCTCGATGCGAGTTCCAGCACCGATTGGCCGCTGCGGCCGCCGGGCGAGGTCGACAGCAATACCATGGGCTTGTCCTGATAAACCTTTGGCCGAATGCGCGACATCCAGTCATATAGATTCTTGTAAGCCGCGCTGTAGGTGCCATTGTGTTCGGCGAACGAGATGACGATACCGTCGCTAGCGCTTATTTTTTGCAGAAAGGCCTGCGCCGCTTGCGGCTGACCCAGCTCGTCCTCGCGGTCGACGCTGAATAGCGGCAGCTCGAAGTCGTTGAGGTCGAGTATTTCGACCTGCGCCTGCTCCAGAAATCCGCTGGCATAGGTAACCAATTGCTTGTTGATCGAGCGCCGGCTGCTGCTGGCGGCGAAAGCAATGACTCGTTTACTCATAAACTAGCCCTTCATCAGGATCAGGTTTTCCCGGTTAATCAGTTCCGGATCATCTTGATAGCCGAGGATGTCCGGAATCTGGCGGCTGTCCTTGCCGATGATCCGTTTGCATTCGTCGGACGGGTAATTGACCAGTCCGCGCGCAATCTCGGCGCCGTCCGGGGCGCGACAGGCGACCACTTCGCCGCGGTTGAATACGCCGTTGACGGCCTTGACCCCGATCGGCAGCAACGAGGCATTGCGATTCACCAAAACGTCGACTGCTCCGTCGTCGAGGCAAAGTTCGCCGGCGCAGCGCATATGCCCGGCCAGCCATTGCTTGCGCGCCGCCAGATGGCCTTCGCTCGCTTCCAGAAAGCTGCCTAGCGATTCGCCCTGCACCACCCGATTGATTACATTTTCGAGTTGGCCGGAAACAATCACCGTATGCGTGCCGGAACGGGCCGCGAGCCGGGCCGCACTGACCTTGGTTTGCATCCCTCCGCGGCCGAGCTCGCCGCTGCTCGGACCTGCGTATTCAGCCAGTTTCGGATCGCGCGCATCGGCTTTATCTATCAACTTCGCTGCGGGGTTTTCGACCGGGTCGGCATCGAACAATCCCTGCTGATCGGTGAGTATGATCAGCAGGTCGGCTTCGATCAAATTGGCCACCATGGCGCTCAGCGTATCGTTGTCGCCGAAGCGGATTTCCTCGTTGGAAACGCTGTCGTTTTCATTGATAACCGGAATGGTTCCAAAACGCAACAGTGTCCGCAAGGTGGTACGCGCATTGAGGTAACGCCGGCGGTTGGAAAGGTCGGCGTAAGTCAGCAGGATTTGCGCGCTGTGCAGGCCATGCACCTTGAAACAGGCTTCGTAGGCCTGCACCAATCCCATTTGTCCGACCGCGGCGGTGGCCTGCAACTCAGATATATTACGCGGCCGGGATTTCAATCCCAGTCGGGAAATCCCCTCGGCGATCGAGCCCGACGAAACCAGCACCACGTCGACGCCGTCGGCGCGCAATTGTGCCATCTGTTCCGCCCAGGCGGTAATGACGTCGCGGTCGAGGCCCCTGCCACCGGCGGTAATCAGCGCTGAACCAATCTTGACGACGACTTTTTTATAGCGATTCATGATCTTCAAGGAAACTCATAACGTCATTGCAAAGCTGCTCGACACCCTGTTTGGCGAGCGCGCTGATCGCATGCACCGAACCCGACCAAGCCAGACCGGCGGTAATTTCGTCGATAACAGCTTGCCGTTGCTCGGCGGGCACCAGGTCGAGTTTGTTCAGTACCAGCCAACGCGGTTTGCGGAACAGCGATTCATCGTAGCGCTGCAACTCATGTAATATCTTACGTGCCGATTCGACGGCGGTATCGGCGCCCGCATCGGGCATGACGTCGATTATATGCAGCAATAGACGGGTGCGCTGCAAGTGTTTCAGAAACTGGATGCCCAGGCCGACGCCATCGGCGGCACCCTCGATCAGCCCGGGAATATCGGCGACCACGAAACTACGATGTTTGGCGACGCTAACCACGCCCAGATTCGGGTGTAGCGTGGTGAAAGGGTAATCGGCAACCTTGGGGCGGGCGGCGGACACCGAACGAATGAAAGTCGATTTGCCGGCGTTGGGCATACCCAGCAAACCGACATCGGCGATGACCTTGAGTTCGAGCTTGAGGTCGAATTGCTCGCCCTGGCTGCCGGTGCTGCATTGCCGCGGTGCACGGTTGGTCGAACTCTTGTAACGCGTGTTGCCGAGGCCGTGGAAGCCGCCCCGCGCGATCAACACCGCTTCGGACTCGGAAGCCACATCCGCGATTATTTCGCCTTGGTCGAGCGTCGCGACAATTGTACCCAGCGGGAGTTCGATAACCACGTCCTCACCCTTGGCCCCGGTTTTATTTTTGCCCTGTCCGTTGGCGCCGCGCTCGGCGACAAAACGACGGGTATGGCGAAAATCGGAAAGCGTATTCAAATCTTTCGAACCCACCACGTATACCGAGCCGCCGTCGCCGCCGTCGCCGCCGTCGGGGCCGCCCATGGGGATATACTTTTCGCGCCGAAAACTGACGATGCCGTTACCGCCATCGCCGGCTTTTACGAAAATATTGGCTTCATCGATAAATTTCATCGCGGGATAATACCATCCGGAAATAAAAAAGCCTCGCGGGAGCGAGGCTTTCGGAGTCGGGACTAGCGGGATTTCTCGTTAGTTTACCACGCTGATAAAGGTCCGATTGTAGCGCCCCTTGACCTTGAATTCGACTTTGCCGGCAGCCTTGGCGTAGAGCGTATGATCCTTGCCGCAACCGACATTGTCTCCGGGGTGGAATTTAGTACCGCGTTGACGCACCAGGATGTTACCCGGGATCACCGCTTCGCCGCCGAATTTCTTGACGCCCAGGCGTTTGGATTCCGAGTCGCGACCGTTGCGGGTACTGCCCGCTGCTTTTTTATGTGCCATTGTCTAAAACCTATGCCTTGATATCGGTTACTTCGATTTCAGTATAGCTCTGGCGATGACCCATCTGGCGCCGCGAATGCTTGCGGCGGCGGAATTTAACGATTTCCACCTTATCGCTACGGCCGTGCGCGGTAATTTTCGCGGTCACGGTTGCTTTGTCGAGCGTCGGAGTTCCTACCGAAACCTGGTCGCTGTCGGCAACCATCAACACGTTATCGAGCTTGACGGTCGAACCTTCGTCGCCGGCGAGCTTTTCCACGCGCAGGGTTTCACCCTTGGTTACCTTGTACTGTTTTCCGCCGGTGGCGATGACAGCGTACATGTGTTACTCCGATGCAATACTGAAAAAGGTGGCGAATTCTAGCGGCTGCCGCGAGGCTCGTCAATGCCTTTAAGCGTTTGATTCAAGGATTAAAGTTGCTCTATTTGCAGGATTCCCCGCGCCACCGGCCGGCGGGGCCGCCGGCGCCTGCCGGATTGACCTTCTATTAACCCGGCGCGGGATTAAAAGTGGTAAAAGCCGTTGAGGTAGGCGCCGTCGTATTCCAGGTCGGCATCGAGGTCATCGGCGTCGTCCAGCTCCAGTGCAAACCGGCGTATCCCGCCTTCGAGACCAAAGCCGCTGTCTGACTCGTAACCCAGCTTGATAGTCGTATCTTCGACGCTGTTATCGCCACTGCTGAGATTACTGAGATCGACCCCAAGGTAAAGCCCGCTAAACGGTAAATCAAACCGGGCGGAGAGGTAAAGCAACGGAATTGTCTCGTCTATATCGATGCTGCTGTTGACGGTATTGGTGCTGCCGACCAGCGACGCTTCGCCATCGAATCGCTTCAGGTCGAGACCGATATCGAGGTTGACCCAGTTATCCAGGACTTCGTAATACAGGACGATATCGTCATGCGTCAAATCCAGAGTGGTGCGCAGCGTCTCGCTGGCGGCATAGGTCTGCCCCTCGAAGGTAACAGAACGAGTCAGGGTTTCGCGGCCCGAGCTATCGAGATCGACGCTTTGATACTTGAAATTCGGTAAAAATGGTACCGGGTGCTCGAGGCTGATCACTAAAGATGAATTGGAAGGATCATCGAGGCCGAGGTCGTCCGATACGTCGACCACGGTAGCGCCTTCGCTACTGAATTCACCCGAAATGTCGGGCGCCCAGTAATCGGCGCCGATTCTGAATCCGATGACATCGGCCTGAACCGGGGTGGAAAGCATGACCGACAGGGCCGCCGTTATCAGAATTTTCGAAGTGGCTTTCATTTGTTAACTCGCTTAATAGTAATCTCTGAAGCTGAGTATAGATTATGAATTTGGGTTCGCGACCTAATCACGGCATTCGCGCCCGGCACGCCCGCAGCGGCTAATTACGGCACTCGCTTTCCTTCGGACCGGGCCCCGGCAATTCGCGTAATCGCGAGTGTAAGCAACAGCAGCGCGGTGGCGCTGACGACGATGGCGGGGCCGGTTTGCCAGTCGAAACGATAGGAACCGCTGATGCCGCCGGCGAGCGCGGCGATACCGTAACAAGCACTGAGCGCGACCATTTGTTCGGGGCTGCGGCTAAACAGGCGCGCGCTGGTGGTCGGGATTACCAGCATTGCGGCAATCAGCAACACGCCCATGACTTTCATCATCACCGCCACCAACAACGCGATCATGGCGTACATCAGAAACTGGAGCTTGCGCACCGCCATCCCCTCGGCCTGGGCGATTTCCCGACTCACCGATAGCGCGACGAAAGCGCGCCAGTGACGCAGCAAAACGACCAATAACAGCGCGGTGGTCAACAACAAGGTCAACAGGTCGCCGCGCGTGGTAGCCAGCAAGTCGCCAAACAGGATCCCTTCGAGATTAACCGTCTGCGACGGCAGCATGCCGACCACGAGGATCCCGCCGGCGAGGCCGGTATGGGATATGATCGCCAGCGTGGTTTCCGACAAAGCGGAATTGAAACTGCTGACCCGACTCAACGAAAACACGATTAGCAACGCCACCGCGAGTACGCCGAATATCGGTAATAGCTCGAGCATCAGGCCGAGACCGACACCCAAAACTGCCGCGTGCCCCAGGGTATCGCTCAGAAACGCCAGCCGCTGCCACACCATGAGGCAACCCATCGGCGCCGCGATCGTAACCATGATCAATCCCGCAGCAATACTGCGCAGCAGAAAATCGTCGAGCCATTCAGTCATGGCGCGGCTCGCCGTGATCCCCCGCTAAATCGTGCACATGGTCGTGACGATGGCTGTAAATCGCGATCGAGTCCGCCGCCTGTTGGCCAAACAATGCGAGGTATTCGGGGTGTTGACTCACCGATTCGGGCCGCCCCGAACAACAAAGATGCTGGTTCAGGCACAACACCTGGTCGGTTTGCGACATCACCAGGTGCAGGTCATGCGATACCAGCAACACCGCGCACTGCAGTTGCGAACGCAGCTCGCGGATCAATTCGTACATCCTGATTTCACCGCTGACATCAACCCCCGAGGTAGGTTCGTCGAGCACGATCAGGTCAGGCTTGCCGAGGGTGGTTCGCGCCAGCAGTACGCGCTTCAATTCCCCCTCCGACAGAGAACGCACCTGGCGTTGCTTCAAATCGCCGACTTCAGTCTGCGCCAGTGCCCGATCGATTTCGCCGGCGCTGGCGCTGCGGGTGAGTTGCAGTAATCGCTCCACGCTGAGCGGCATCAGCGTGTTGACATAAACCTTTTGCGGCAAATAACCGATACGCAGGCCGGGCCGGCGCACGATTTCACCCTCGAATCCCGTGATCAACCCGGTAACGAGATTGACCAGCGTCGACTTGCCGGCGCCGTTGGGACCGATAATCGTCGTAATCTGCGCGGGTTTGAGCTCGAAACAGAGGCGATCGAGTACGCGCCGCCCGCCCAGCGAGTAACTGAGATCGCGCACGCGCAGCAATTCATTCGGCATGTTTCTGACACTCTGCGCAAATTCCGGTTATTTCAACCATCGAGTGATCGACTGCGAAACCGAGACTGTCGGCAGCGGCCAGCAAGCCCCGATCGCGACCCTCGAGTTCGGCAACTTGATCGCAATCACGACAAATCAGAAACCGCGCGCCGCAACAATGCCCGGGATGTACGCAGGAAATAAATGCGTTTCTACTTTCGATGCGATGAATCAAGCCTTCAGTCATCAGGAATTCGAGTGCGCGGTAAACAATCGGCGGTGCAATCTGATCATGGCCGGCGCTCCGGTTCAATTCGGCCAGGATATCGTAGGCGCCCACCGGATGATGGCTCGCTAGTAGAATCTCGAGTACCTGCAGCTGGCGCGAAGTCAAACGCAACTTGCGCTCGGCGCACACCCGGGTAGCCGCGGACAACAGCTGCCGCTGACAGCGGCGATGGTCATGTTTGCGAAAAGCGATCTCGGCTTGTCGAGATTTTTCAGGTATTTTTTTACGCATAATGATATATTATAACGTATCAATTTCCTGCCTGCACCCCGACCCGACCTTTTGATGCGACTACTCCTGTTTTTGTTATGCTTGCAGCCCGCCCTGCTGGCGGCCGCCGCGCCGCGCGTGGTGGCGTCGATCGCGCCGCTGCAGGAGATCGCCGGCGCGTTAATGGCAGGCATCGGCGAACCGCAACTGATAATCGAAAACCACAAATCGGCGCATCACTTTGCCTTCAAACCCTCGCATATGCGCCGCCTGCAGCGGGCCGATCTGGTAATCTGGATCGATCGACATTTCGAGGCGGGCTTCAATCGGGTAGCCGAGATACTGCCGGAGACGACCCGCGGGCTGGAACTCATGCCGGCGCTCGGTCTCGACGACCACGACGGGCATATCTGGTATTCACCGCGACTGCTGCAGCAAAGTATCGCAATCCTGGCCCAGACTCTGGAGGAGCTCGACCCGGAAAATCGGTCGCGTTATCGGCAAAACGCTAACGCCCTGACACAGGCGGTCGCGGACTGGCGCGAACGAATACGCAATGACTGGCGCAATTCCGGATTGAGGCTGTTAACGGATCATGCTTTTCTGGCGCACTTCGCCGCGGTTTTCGAGCGCTTCGAGATCGCATCGATTCAGGATCATCACGCTGCGCATAGCGGTCTCAAGGACCTCAATCGAATCGAAGCATGGCTGCGCCAAAAGCCGGCTGCCTGCTTGTTGACGCTCGAGCCGATGCCGTCGCCGCTGGTCGCCCGTCTCGCAAACAAGCACCGGCTCGATATTATCGATATCACCGCCGTCACCGGCGCCAAACTCGAGTCCAGCGCGATTATACAGCGCCTCGAACAGCTCGAAATCGTCCTCAAAGCCTGCCAGCCAAAAACCTGAACAATAATCGGCCGCGCCGATCCGGCGCCGGATGCGGGCCGGCGCTCGAGAAGTCCTCTGTTATGCCTAATATTGACCCGGCGACAATATATATCGCCGGGTCAATAGCTATCATGATTCCCGGGATAAAACCTGTCTATCTACACAAAACGAGATTCGATTGCGAAGATCGGTGGCAAGGGATACATTGCCTTTAATTCATAATTGTGGAACCGACATGATAAATCCCATCGGCTCGGACCGTCTCACGCCGCTCTATGTTTACGAGGACGCCGAACGCAATCGCTTGCTGGAAGAAGCCGCGCAGCTGCCGGCAGTGGAAATCAGTTCCGCCGCGGCCGCCAATGCAGTCATGCTGGGCGGCGGCTATTTTACGCCGCTGCCGGGTTTCATGAACCTGAGCGACGCGCTCGGCTGCGCCGACAACATGCAAATGAGCGACGGCCGCTTTTTCCCGGTGCCGATCCTGAATCTGATCGAATCCAGCACCGGCCTCGAGGGCGCCGAACGTATCGCGCTGCGTGATCCCAATGTCGCCGGCAACCCGGTGATCGCGATCCAGCAAGTCGATGACATCGAAATCGTCAGCGATGAAGACATGGCGCTGATGACCGAGAAGGTTTATCGTACCCTGGATCAAGAGCACCCCGGCGTGGCGGCGTTTAACGGCCACGGACGTTATGCGGTCAGCGGCCCGATCCAGGTACTCAACTTCAGTTATTTCGATACCGATTTCCCCGCAACTTTCCGCACCGCGGTGCANATCCGTAGTGAAATCGAGCAACGCGGCTGGCAGCGTGTAGTTGCCTTCCAGACCCGCAACCCGATGCACCTCGCGCAC
>DS021199.1:955947-984240 GCA_001735895.1 Olavius algarvensis Gamma 3 endosymbiont
TATCATCGGCCGCGATCATGCCGGCGTGGGCGACTATTACGGCGCCTTCGACGCCCAGACTATCTTCGACACCGAGCTGCCCGAAGCTGCGCTCGACATTGAAATCTTCCGCGCCGACCATACCGCCTGGTCGAAAAAACTGAACCGCGTGGTAATGATGAACGAAGCGCCCGATCACAGCAAAGAAGACTTCGTGTTGTTATCGGGTACCAAAGTGCGCGAAATGCTGGGCCAGGGAATTGCGCCCCCCAAGGAATTTTCACGACCGGAAGTGGCGGAGATCCTGATCAATTATTATCAATCCCTGTAACCGGAGCCTGTCCAGTTGCCAGCCCGAGTCCTAGCTGAAGGCGGCGCCTTTAGATTCAGGCTAGATCACGGACAGTGACTTTGCGATACTGCGTATTATGTCTGAAGCTGCTGCAACCCCCAATCAAACCTTCACTCAGGATGACCTCAAAACCCTGACCGACGGCGATATGCTGCGGGTGAATCAGGTGATCACCGACAACCTGGCCTCCGAGGTAGTGCTGATCAATCAACTCAGCCAGCATATTATCCTGAGCGGCGGCAAGCGCCTGCGTCCGATGCTTGTCATTCTTGCGGCCCGAGCTTGCCACTACCAGGGAGAAGACGATGCGCTGCTCGCCGCGGTAGTCGAGTTTATTCATACAGCGACACTGTTGCATGACGATGTCGTCGACGACTCCGACATGCGCCGCGGACAGCAAACCGCAAGCACCATCTGGGGCAACGAAGCAGCGGTGCTGGTGGGCGATTATCTCTACTCCCGCGCCTTTCAGATGATGGTGCGAGCCCGATCCATGAGAATCATGGACCTGCTGGCGAACACCACCAACACCATCGCTCAGGGTGAAGTCCTGCAATTACTCAACATCAGGGACCCGAATACCAGCGAAGCCAAATACCAGGATGTCATCTATGCCAAAACCGCCTGTCTGTTCGAGGCGGCGGTACGTATCGGCGCGATTCTGGGCCAGGTCGATGCCGCGCAGGAAGCCGCGCTGCAGGCTTACGGCCGGCATCTTGGTATTGCGTTTCAACTGATCGACGACAGCCTGGACTATTCCGCGAACAGCGAGGATCTGGGCAAAAACGTAGGCGATGACCTGGCCGAGGGCAAGCCGACGCTACCCCTGATCCGCGCGCTGGAAATCGGTAACGCCGACCAGCGTAACTTGATCCGCGAGGCGATTGAGTCAGGCCAAGCCGAACGTTTCGATGAAATCAACCAGGCGATAACCGATACCGGCGCTTTGCAGTACACCATCGATCAAGCGCAATCACAGGCGGCAATGGCAAAACAGAGTATCACCGAGCTAAACGATGGCGAATATAAAAGAGCCTTGCTGTTTCTCGCCGACTACGCAGTAGATAGGAACTATTAACCCGGCGGCTATGCGGCTGAAATTTGCAGCGGGGCCTGCAGCGAGGCGCCTAGCGCCATACTGATGTCGAGACACATGTCGGTTTGATTCAGGGTATAGAGATGAAAACTGTCGACACCCTCGCGATTAAGCGTTTCGCAAAGTTCAACCGACAAATCAAGCGCCAGCCGATACCGCGCCTCGGGCTTATGCTCTACTTTCGCAAACAGGGCTCCATAGCTGCCGGGAACGGTGGCCCCACAGCGCTCACTGAAAACCCTGACCTTTTCCAGATCATGGATCGGCAAAATGCCGGGAATGATCGGTTTGTCGATACCGATGCGTTGCGCGCGATCGCGGAAACGCAAAAAACTATCGGCCTCGAAAAAATACTGGGTAATCGCGCGCTGCGCGCCGGCATCGAGTTTGTCCCGCAGCCGCAGTAAATCGGCCACGGCATTGCTGGCCAGGGGATGGGTCTCGGGGTAGGCGGCAACGCTGATATCGACCTCTCCGAGTGCGCGCAAATCCTCGATCAATTCCACTACCGACCGGTAAGCATCGAGCGGCGGCGTCTCCTGCTCTACCGCGTCGCCGCGTAATGCCACAAACCGCCGAATACCGGCATCGTAATACTGACGCGCCACCGCTAGCACCTGCCCCTGCTCGGCATTGCCGCAGGTCAGATGTGCGGCCACCGGCACCGGGGAGTCTCGATGCATCGAAATTGCGGTTCCTATGCTGACTTCCTGAGCGCTGCCCAGGGCGCCGTAGGTCATCGAGAAAAACAAGGGCCTGAGACGCTCCAGCTGGCCGACAGCGCGCCACAGGCGGCGTTGCATTGGTTCGCTGCGGGGCGGGAAAAATTCGTAAGAAAAGTCGATATTCTGCTTGGTTTTCATTATAGATTCGCCGTAAATTCAGGCCTCGTCGGCCTGCTTGAGTGCATGTAGCTTTTGGCGCTGCTGCGCCTGCCAGAATTTAACCGTGAGCGGATCGCCCACCAGTTGTTCCGCCTTCTGGTAACTGCTCAAGCCGGCGGATTTGAAACACTGGCGAATTTCGCCATCGGTAAATCCCAGCCGGTGATGCTGAAATTCTTTACGTAATTTTTCCTCGGTATGGGCGGCAAAATCAACCACCACCAGCCGGCCGCGCGGACGCAATACCCGAGCCGCCTCGCGAATCGCCTCGAGCGGATCGTCACTGTAATGCAGCACCATGTGCAGTACCGCCAGGTCGACACTGGCGTCCTCCAGCGGCAATTGATACATATCGCCCTTGCGCACGTGAATATTCGTCAATCCCTTGCCCTCGATAGCACTGCGCGCCACCGCAAGCATCCGCTTGCTGAGATCGATGCCGACGCCGCGGCTCACGCGCGGCGCCAGAACTTCCAGGATCCGACCGGTGCCGGTACCGATATCGAGCAGTTCCCGCACCGGCTCGTCACCCAGGATTTCGAGCAGTTTGGTTTCGACCTGTTGCTGCGGTACGTAGAGCGAACGGATGCTATCCCAGGATTGCGCCACCGTATGAAAATAGTCCTGGGCCTGTTTGGCGCGCGCATCGCGCACCTGCTGCATACGCGAAAAATCACGATTGAGCCCGGCATCGGATTCCGGAATCAACTCGACCAGCGCCTGCGCCAGCCCGGAAACAGCGGCATTGTCGGACACCCGGAAAAATACCTGCGCGCCTTCGGGCAGACGCTCCAGCAAACCGGCTTCGACCATGACTTTCAGATGACGCGACACGCGCGGCTGGCTCTGTCCCAGAATCTTCACCAGTTCGGAAACACTGAATTCGCCGCGCGCGCACAACGCCAGTATACGCAGCCGCGTATGTTCACCCGCAGCGCGTAATCCAACCAGTAAAGCATCCAGTGTTTGCATTTTGTCTAAATAATGATATAAAGATATCTTTATATCTTAATTACAATCCAAGAAAAGTCAAATGGAAGACAACGCAATCAACGAGGCACTAGAGCAGCGCATCCTGCTGCTCGACGGCGCCATGGGCACGATGATCCAGGCGCATGAACTCAAAGAGGAGGATTATCGCGGCGAGCGTTTCAATGACTGGCCGATCGAGTTGCGTGGTAATAACGATCTGTTATCCCTGACCCGTCCCGATATTATTCAGTCCATCCACGAAGCCTACCTCGACGCAGGCGCCGATATCATCGAAACCAATAGTTTCAATTCCACCCGCATCGCGCTCGCGGACTATCGAATGGAATCCCTGGTAGCGGAACTCAACCAGGCCTCGGCGCGCCTGGCGCGCGCCGCGGTCGACCGGTTTAATGCAAACAATCCGCAACAACCGCGCTGGGTGGCCGGCGTACTCGGGCCAACCAACCGTACCGCGAGCCTGTCGCCCGAGGTGAACGATCCAGGCTATCGCAACGTGGATTTCGAACAACTGGCGGACGCCTATGCAGAAGCGGCGCAGGCACTGATCGACGGCGGCGTCGATTTGCTATTACTCGAAACCGTATTCGATACCCTGAATGCGCGCGCCGCAATCTTTGCCGTCGAGACCCTGTTCGAGCAACTCGGCCGGCGTCTGCCGGTAATCATTTCCGGCACGATTACCGACGCCTCCGGGCGCACGCTTTCGGGACAAACCTGCGAAGCCTTCTGGCATTCGATTCGTCACGCCAGACCGCTCGCGGTGGGATTGAATTGCGCCCTCGGCCCGACCGAACTGCGGCAATATATCGACACCCTGGCCGGCATCGCGGACTGTTATGTCAGCGCGCATCCAAACGCGGGGCTGCCGAACGAATTCGGCGGTTATGACGAAAGTGCCGAGGCAATGGCAGCGCATATCGGTGAATGGGCGCAAGCGGGGTTGGTTAACATCGTCGGCGGATGCTGCGGCACGACCCCCGAGCACATCCGCGCGCTGCGGGCCGCGGTCGACGGCGTCCCGGTACGCCTGCCGCCTGCCGCCAGACCGGGTTGCCACCTGTCGGGACTGGAACCTTTCAGCATCACCGCGGACTCGCTATTCGTCAATGTCGGCGAGCGTTGCAATGTCACCGGTTCGGCCGTCTTCAAACGTCTTATCGTCGAGCGCAAGCACGAAGAAGCGCTTGGAGTCGCGCGCCAGCAAGTCGAAAACGGGGCTCAGATCATCGATATCAATATGGATGAGGGTTTGCTCGAATCGCTCGATGAAATGCGCCACTTTCTGAACCTGATTGCGGCCGAACCCGATATCTCACGGGTGCCGATAATGATCGATTCGTCGCGTTGGGAAGTAATCGAGGCCGGGCTGCAATGCGTGCAGGGGAAATCGGTAGTCAATTCGATCAGTCTCAAGGCCGGCGAAGAGGAATTTCTGCGCCAGGCGGGATTGTGTAAGCGCTACGGCGCCGCGGTCGTAGTAATGGCCTTCGACGAGCAGGGTCAGGCGGACAGCGTCGAACGCCGCATCGAAATCTGCAGCCGCGCCTATGCGTTGCTGGTCGACCGACTCGGCTTCGAGACCGAAGACATCATATTCGACCCCAATATTTTCGCGCTCGCCACCGGCATGCCCGAGCACAATAACTTCGGCCTGGCGTTCATCGAAGCCACCGCAGCCATCAAACAAAAGCTGCCCGGTGTGTTGGTTTCGGGCGGCCTCTCCAATGTTTCATTTTCGTTCCGCGGCAATAATCCGGTGCGCGAAGCGATTCACGCCGTGTTTCTTTATCACGCAATCCGCTCGGGCATGGATATGGGTATCGTCAATGCCGGGCAGCTCGCGATCTATGAAGATATTCCGCAAGCCCTGCGCGAGGCGGTCGAGGACGTGGTGTTGAATCGCGACGCTGGCGCCACCGAACGCTTGCTCGCGATCGCCGATGGCTATCGCGAACAGGACAAGGAAAGCCAGGCGGCGCTCGCCGAATGGCGGGACTGGCCCGTCGAGGAACGCCTGCAACACGCGCTGGTCAAGGGAATCGCAGACCATATCCTGGCGGATACCGAGGAAGCCCTGGCGCTGGTTGACTCGCCGTTGCAGTTGATCGAGGGGCCCTTGATGGACGGTATGAATATTGTCGGCGATTTATTCGGCGCCGGTAAAATGTTTCTGCCGCAGGTGGTCAAGTCGGCGCGCGTGATGAAAAAGGCGGTGGCCTGGCTCGAACCCCTGATGCAGGCCGAGCAGGTGAATAAAAAATCCGCCGGTAAAATCCTGCTCGCGACCGCCAAGGGCGATGTCCACGATATCGGTAAAAACATCGTCGGCGTGGTATTGCAGTGTAATGGTTATGAAGTGATCGATCTCGGTGTCATGGTGCCGGCCGAAACCATCTTCGAGGCAGCGCGCAAACACGCGGTCGACTTAATCGGTATCTCCGGGCTAATCACACCGTCGCTCGAGGAAATGACTCACGTGGCCCGGGAAATGCAGCGCCAGGGGTTCGAAGTTCCCTTGCTTATCGGTGGTGCGACTACTTCAAAAATGCACACCGCGGTCAAAATCGACCCGCATTATCGCCAACCCGTGGTTTACGTCCCCGATGCGTCACGCTGCGTGGCGGTAGCCAGCAGTTTGCTGAGCCGGGATCGGCGCGGCGGTTTTCTCGACCGGATCAAGCAGGAGTACGATCATTACCGCGAACGCTTCCAGGCTAAAATGGAGCAGCGCGAATTCCTGAGCCTGACCGCGGCGCGGTCGAATTGCCTGGAAACCAACTGGAACAGTTATCTTCCGCCACAGCCGCAACAACCGGGTATTCAGCGACTGAACGATTTTCCGATAGCCGAATTGATCGAATTTATCGACTGGACCCCGTTCTTCAGCACCTGGCAACTGCGGGCCAAATATCCGCGCGTTTTGGAACACGAGGAATTCGGTGATGAGGCGCGTAAACTCTACGCCGATGCGCGCGCGATGCTGGCGGAATGGATCGAGACGGGAATTATCAAAGCCAATGCGGTGTTCGGATTACTGCCCGCAAACAGCGTCGATTTCGACGACATCGAAATTTATGCCGACCCGGAACGCAGCGCGATTCTGACCCGCGTCACCGGCCTGCGCCAGCAATCGGTGTTTGCGGGGGAGCGCCCCAACCTGTCGCTGGCGGACTTTATCGCGCCGCGCGAAACCGGGCGCTGCGATCACATCGGCGCGTTTGCGGTGACCGCGGGCATCGGGCTCGAGCAGCTGGTGCAGCAATACGAACAGGATCACGATGTGTATCGCGTAATGATGGCGAAGGCGCTGTGCGACCGGCTGGCGGAAGCCTTCGCCGAGTATCTGCATCGGCATGTGCGCACTCGGGCCTGGGGTTACGCCAGCGATGAAAAACTCGATAACGAAGCCATGATCAAAGAGCAGTATCGCGGCATCCGGCCGGCGCCGGGTTATCCGGCGAACCCGGACCACCAACAGAAACTCGCCATCTGGGATTTACTCGGAGTGGAGGCCGCGGCCGGCATCAGCCTGACCGAATCACTGGCGATGCAGCCCGCCGCCGCGGTCAGCGGTTGGTATTTTTCGCATCCGGAATCGCAGTATTTTGCAGTCGGTAAAATCGACCGTGACCAGCTACTCGACTACGCCGCGCGCGAGGGAATCAGCAGCGACGCAGCGGAGCGCAACCTGGCGCCCAACCTGGGTTATGAACCGGCGGAACTTAGTCAGCGCGATGTCGCATGAAACCTTGCCAAATTACTGTTTTAGTGTCATAAACCCGCCCTTGCCGGTAATCGATGTAACGACTGACTCCCATGACCAACCTGTTTCAACAATTGCTGGATGAAAAGCAGTTTTTGCTCGCCGATGGCGCTACCGGCACTTCCTTTTTCGATATGGGCCTACAAAGCGGCGACGCACCCGAATTATGGAATGTCGATTATCCCGACCGGGTTGCCAGCCACTACCAGGCCTTCGTCGATGCCGGCTCCGATCTGATCCTGACCAACAGTTTTGGCGGTACCCGCTACCGCCTCAAACTGCATAATGCGCAGGACCGCGTCACCGAACTGAACGTTGCGGCGGCGGCGATTCTGCGCGATGTGGCTGACAACTGCGGACGCCGGGTTATCGTGGCCGGTTCGATCGGCCCCACCGGGGAAATTCTCGCGCCGCTAGGCACGCTCGAACCCGAAGCAGCGATTACCGCATTCGCCGAACAAGCCCTGGCGCTGGAACAGGGCGGCGCCGATGTCATCTGGATCGAAACCATGTCATCGCAAGAGGAAGTCGAACTCGCGGTCAAGGGAGCGCAACAAACCAGCCTGCCGATCGTATTCACTATGAGTTTCGATACCAACGGCCGCACCATGATGGGGGTTGGCGCCGCGGATATGATGCAGCTGCATCACCGTCTCGGCGTGCATGCCTGCGGCACCAACTGCGGCATCGGCGCCTCCGAGGTAGTCGCCGCAATTTTGAATATGCAAGCCAATATTCCGCAGTCGGCGGCGGCGCCAATCCTGGTCGCCAAGGCAAATTGCGGAATTCCGGAATTTATCGACGGCGAGATTCACTACAACGGCACCCCTGAAATCATGGCGCGTTACGCCGTCATGGCGCGCGATGCCGGAGCCCGTATCGTCGGAGGTTGTTGCGGCACTTCACCCGTGCATGTCGCCGCCATGCGGCGGGCGCTAGATAGTTGCGCGCCCGGTCCGGCGCCGACTATCGATCAGGTGCAACGTGAACTCGGTGAGGTCACAAGCGGCGCCCGGGATCAGGCGGCCGGCGAGCATGCGATAAAATCCCGCGGCAGCGCGCGGCGCCGCCGGCGCCGTTAATGGTCCTGACTCTGAGTCAATTCTCCTGTGTTCCGTCAGCGTTTTAAAATGCGCTGCCGATAGTCAGATAAACCTGATCTTCGCCATCTTCGTCGTAACCGTGCGCAAACCCGAGGCGCAGGTTTAAATTAAGCGCATAGCCTAAATTTACCCGCGCCAGCACCTCGACCCCGGCGGCGGAACGAGTTTCGTCGGGTTCGCTACCCTCGTCCCAGGTCGCGCCACCTTCGACAAATAGGTTACCCGAAATATCCAGCAAACCGACCGGCGGTGACATGAAACCCCGTTCGACAGCCGCAATGGGGAAGCGCCAATCGATAGTCGCCAACTGCATGCGTCGTCCCGAGATGGTGCTGTCATAGCCGCGCAGGGTATATCTGCGCTGATTCAGGAAAGGTCCCACATTGCCTTCAAAAATCCCGAAAATGCCCGCCGAGGAAGTCACGCTTCCGAGTCTGAAAGGCCGCGGTTCTTCAGTCCCCCAACCATGTACGTAACGCAGCCCTAACACATGTGCGCTGCTGCCGAGGCGCAAATACTCTCGCCAATCGAGGGTATAGATATCGCCGCTGAAATCGCCGTCACCGACATCGCTGGTTTCCGCAACCAGCTTCAGCGCGCGACCGTCTCCGGGACTTACGGCGCGGGCGCGCTGCAGCGCGCTGATATAGACAAAGCCGAGCCCGGCCAGAATATCCTTGCGATCCGCGAACGCGGTGGTCTCGTCATCGGTAAAGCGGTCGCTTTCGAACTGTCCCGCCACGCCGGCGAACGGCAGCCAGGAGCCATCCAGGCTGTAAAATGGGCGAATCAGGGTTGCGCTGCCGGAGTCTTCCCTGCGGATTCGCTCGACGTCATCGTCTTCAAAATCGATATCGTTGATGCTGCTTGCGGTCAGTAAAAATCGATCCTTGTATAGATAAAATGCCGAACCCAGCGGATATTCGTTTTCGAAATCGTAGGCTACCCCGAGACCGTAAGTATGTTCGCCGAGTGCGTCGTTGCCGCCGGTAACGATACCGAGTTCGAAGGACTCCGAGGTATACCCCAGATGCGGTATCCACCAGCGCGGCAGCAAACTGCTCCAAGGAGAATACTCACGCTGCCGATACTCGACCTGTGGTAGATCTTGGGCTAACTTTGTGCCGGCGGCCGGCGCCGCCGGCGCGACCGGATACGCCTGCGCCGGCGACTGAAATACATCGAATCCGCGGACGGTATATCCAATATAATGTATCTCGTCGCTTTGGCTTGCTTGAGTAAAATTAAAAGCGCCCAAATTTGCGTCGGTTGAGCGCTGCTGGCGACCCGTTCGCAAGTCGATTTCATGGATCTGGAATCGTCCCGATGCTTCACTGGCGAACAATACCGAATTGCCATCGGCGCTGAAGCGGGGATAGGCTTGCACGAATTCATCCTGGGTGAGGGCGCGCCAACTGCGGCTTTCGATATCGAAAAGTTCGATATTCCATCCTCGGCCACGGCGATGGCGCGCCGCAACAAGGGATTTACCGTCGGGCGACCAGTCGATTTCAGCGATATCGACGCCGACCTCGCCTTGCCAAAGCGTATCGCCTTGAGACCCGTTTGCATCGAGCAAAACGATACTGGTGACGGCATTGTCCAGCTGCACGGCGGCCAATTGCCGGCCGTCGGGGTGCCAACTGACATGAACCAGACGCTCGCAACGGGTCATGCGTTTCAGTTTTTGATCGGAAAATCGATACAGGTAAAAATCGTAATAAACGTTCAGGTCCCCATCATCGCAAATCTCCGGTTGGACCACGGCGATTCCGGCGCGGTGGGCATCGATATTTGCCCCGGGATGCAGCTCAACCACTTCTCTGACCGCTCCGTCGGAACCGATTTGCATCAATGCCGGTGGCGCTAACCGATCCTCACGCACATAAAACAATTCACCGCCGGCAAGACCGGTCAAACCGTGGGTGAAATTGCCGTGCCGGGTTAAGCGCGTCGACTGCTCGGCTGTCTGCACGGGACCCATCTCGGTCACAAGCCAACGCCGATACTCATCCCACAGATCGTCGATATCCTTTCCGGTTTCCTGCCGCAGATTTCCGGCAATCCTCCAGGGGATAAAATTGTCGCTGTAGTTCCGGATAAATTTTTCGGTGGTTCCTGCGCCGTACCGGCTTTCCAGGAAACGGAAAAAATACACCCCGTAGAGGTAGCGGGAATGGCCACCGGGCCATTCGGAAAGCGGCAGATTCACTTGATCCACCGGTTTGAAACCCGAAGCCAGTTCGGCGCGCATCAACATCTTGAAGTAATTGCTCTGACCCCTGCCAATGCCGGCCTCATCGTCGGTTTCATAGTGGGTGGCGAGGCCCTCGACCACCCAAGGCACATTCAGCGCGTTGGGGAATAACACCGGCACACGACCGAACACGTTTCTGAGGCCGGCGATGAAACCGTGGCCTTTGTCGAGATGCACGACATGGGTGTATTCATGCGTGATGAGCGTGCTCCACCAATCGCTATAGTCGAACAGGCTGGCAGCCGAATCGGTAACCGGTGGGCTCAAGTACAATACACTGCGATTGTAGGGGAAGGGAATGACGTAACCGTTTGCCTGATCCGAAGCATCCGACAGGACTATATGAGTTTTTTGCCGCAGCACCCAATTCAGTTTCTGAGTGACCCGCTGATGCACCTGCTCGCTTATGCTGGCGGTACGCTTCGCCAGCGGCTCGGCGGGGGACTGATAGTGAATCAGAAAATGTGGAGTTTCGAGGGTAAACCAGTCGTCATTCGCCACGGCCGGGCGAGTGGTGAACAGAAAAATGCCGCATAGCGTGAGAAATATTCGCCCGGCCTTGCAACAGTCGATTTTTATTCTCATTGCATTTCCACGAACAATTAGCAAATCCTTTAGTTGCCGAGTCCTAATCAAAAAATGCTTACGCAAAACGCGGGTGCGACACTTATCCGGTTCGATACTCGACCCCGGGCAAGACGCACAGCATTTCGAACAACAGATTGGCGGCGGTGAGCGCGGTGTTGCCTGAGGTATCGTAGGCCGGCGCAACCTCGACCAGGTCGCCGCCGACTAGATCCAGCCCGCGGCAGCCGCGGATGATTTCAAGCCCCTGATGCACCGTCAAGCCGCCGATTTCCGGGGTGCCGGTGCCGGGCGCATAGGCCGGATCGAGGCCATCGATATCGAAGGTCAGATATACCGGCCCGTCCCCGAGTTGTTCCCGCACCTCGCCCATTAGCGGCGCCAGCGACCGGTACCAGCATTCCTCGGCCTGTACTACGCGCACCCCCTGCGATCGCGGCCAGTCGAAGTCGTCGGCTTCGTAACCGCTCGCGCGCAGCCCGATTTGCACCATGCGCGCCGGCTCGATCAAACCCTCTTCGATGGCGCGCCGAAACGGGGTGCCGTGCGCGACCGGCTCACCGAACATATGGTCGTTGATATCCGCGTGCGCATCGATGTGGACGATGCCAACCGGCCCATGTTGTTTGTGCAAGGCGCGCAGAATGGGCAGCGAGATAGTATGATCGCCGCCCAGGGTCAGGGGTTTGCAATCAGCCGCCAGGATCTCGTCGTAGGCTGCTTCGATGATCGCGACCGATTTCTGCAGGTTAAAGGTATTGATCGCAATATCGCCGATATCGGCCACCTGCAGTGAATCGAAAGGCGCCGCGCGGGTCGCCATGTTATAGGGACGGATCAAACAGGACTCGGCCCTGATCTGGCGAGGGCCGAAGCGCGAACCGCCGCGGTTCGAAGTGCCGATATCGAAAGGTACGCCGACAAAACCGACATCGAGGCCCTTGGCGCCGTCAACATGCGGCAGACGCATCATCGTCGCTATGCCCCCGAAACGCGGCATTTCATTGCCACCCAATGGCTGATTGAACTTGCTTGCGGTCATCTTAGTCCTCTGTTAGATCCTGAATACCGGCCAACTGGCCGAGGGTTATCGGCTGCAACGGCGGGCGCACGCTAAAGCGGCCGACATCACTTACCGAAACGCCACGTTCATGCGCAAAAATCTGTTCTACTGTACTGCCGCAGAAGCGGCCTTGGCAAGGGCCCATACCGCAGCGCAAAAAAGCCTTGGCCTGATTAGGTCCGACGCAACCGAGTCTGACGACGGCGCGCACATCGGCGGCGTCGATTTCCTCGCAACGGCACACCAGGGTATCGTCGGGCGGCGCCAACAGCGCATCGGCAACCGGGTAACAGGCATCCAGAAAAGGCCTGATGGAACGATGCCGATCCGCCGCCTTGCGGATCGGTTGCGCCAGCCGGTCACGCTCGACTGCAGTGATACGGCCGAGTTGATGCGCCAGCTGCAGTCCGGCGAGCTGCCCATCGAGGCTTGCCGCACGCGCGCCGACTATCCCGGCACCGTCGCCGGCGACGAAAATGCCGGCCCGGGACGATTCTCCCCAGGCGTCGAGCGCGGGCCGCCAGCACTGTTGCGCCTCGTTCCAGCGGATGTCGCAGCCTGCCGCCTGCGTGATGTGCAAGGCTGGAAAAATCCCCTGATGCAACAGTAGCAATTCAGTCTCGATCCGCTGCGATTTGCCCGCGGCGTTGAAACTCACCGCCTGCAGGCACCCATCGCCAATGGCGCGCAGGTCGCTTACCGCCTTATAGGCGGGCACTCCGGCATGGCGAATCGACGCCATCAGGCGTAAGCCTCGCCACAGATAATCGCTCGCGCCAAGCGCCTTCGGCAAATGTCGTAGAGCTTTGAACAGCGTTCCCCTCGGGGTCGTATCGAGCAGGGCCCTGAGCCGGACCCCGGCCTGCAGATATTGCCAGGCGACCAATAACATCAGCGGACCGTTGCCGGCGAGCACGACGCCGTCCCGCGGCACCAGCGCCGCCGATTTCAGCAATATCTGTCCGGCGCCCGCGGTCATTACCCCCGGCAGCTGCCAGCCGGGCACCGGCATCGGCCGCTCCTGGGCCCCGGTCGCAATGACGATCTTGCGCGCCGAGAGCTGATAATTCTCTCCCTGTTTCAATATCCCGAGCCGGCGGTTTTTATCCAGATACCAAACCGACGTAGCGGCATGGTAATCGAGCCCCGCGCGGCGGAAAGCCTGCACCAGCGGTTTGCCAAAAGTATAATCCTTACCCAGAATCGAAGGGTCGTTCAGCAGACTCGAATCGACATTGCGGTAGATTTGTCCGCCCGGCTGCGCCTGCTGGTCTATCACTGCCACCTCGACCCCATACTCGGCGGCGGTTTGCGCCGCGGCCATACCGGCGGGTCCGGCGCCGATAACCAGCAATGGGTAATCCGCTTTCATGATGCCTGCCCGTTATCGCGGGCGCCAAGCTGGCGCCGGACCCTCATCCCGGCGGTTACCACAACCTGGCAGGCTCGCCGGTTGGGGCTGCCGTCGATTTCCATCAGGCACTCGAAGCAAACTCCCATCATGCAAAATGCGGCACGCGGCGACCCACTTACCGGAGTTTGCCGGGTAGCGGCTGCGTCGAGGTAGAGCATCGCCGCAGCCACCGAGATTCCGGCCGGCACCGTCACCGATTCCGCATCGAGTTCGATGGTAAGCATTTCGGCTTTATTGTCGGAAAGCTGCTTAAACAATTGACTGCACTCAGGTATTGCTAATATCGAAACGTTGCGCCGAAAATTCGGCAATCAGCGGATGGGGCTGGTCGCCGCTAATCCAGTCGGCAACAGCGCCGGCATGCAGCGGCGCCAGCGTAACCCCACTGTGACAGGAAACGGCAAACGCACCGGGACATTGTTCAGACGCGTGGTAAATCGGAATACCGTCGGGGGTCATTACGCGCAGCGCAGCCCAGGCCCGCTGCAGGCGCAGCCCCGACAGCTGGGGGAAGATACGTACCGCGCGCGCGGCCAGGCGTGTGATGACCTCGAGCGTGGTCGATTCGTCCAGCCCGACGTCTTCATGCGAATCCCCGATTTGCAGGCTGCCCTCCCGGGTCTGGCGCAGTTGTAAGGTGGCGCAGGGCAGAAAATTTTCGACCCGTTCGGTAATCAGCAGTTGCCCCCGTAACGGCGCAACCGGGACGTGCATGCCGAGCTCATGGGCCAGCCGCTGATTGTCCAGGCCCGCAGATAACACGACGCGCGCGGCGCGTAAGCGGTCGCCGCCGGCGCTAACGCTAAAAACGCCCGGCTCGTGACTGATCGCAGCAACCCGCCGATTAGGGTAGTAGCGACAACCCAGAGCCTGCATGCGTCGATGCAGCGCATGCAACAGCAGCAATGGATTGACGTGGCCATCGTGGCGCGAGTAGCTAGCCCCGAGTACTTCGGGCGAAACTTGCGGGATCCGGGCTCGCAGGTCAGCGTTATCGAGCATCTCGTATTCGAATTCGCCCCGCGTGTGCCGGCGCACCAGGCGCATTTCTTCGCTGCGCGCATCCCACTCGTCCGCAGTCAGGCAAAAATCGTAACCGCCATTTTGCTGCAGGCCGATATCGATCCCGGTGGTTTCTCGCAACCCGCGCGCAAAGACCGGCCAGGATTTCGCGGCGATACCGCAGGCGAGCGCGGCGCCGACCAGCCCGCCACCGACAATAATGGTGTCGAAGTCGTTACTCATCGGTTCAGGAAATTCGCCGGGCTAAATGCGAAAGGAAGCGAGACCCTTTTTGGGTTTCTGTTTGACCGCGTCCAGGGGATAAAGGTGCGCCAGCCAGTGCTTTTCCCATAATCGGAAACCGCGCGATATCGCCAGCACGATGATGAAGTACAGCACCGCCGCGGTGATAAAGCCTTCGTAGGCAAGATAATAGCGGCCGTTGAGCCAGCGGCCGACGCCGAGCAAGTCCTGGATCGTGATCGTGCTCGCGACCACCGAACCGTGCAACATGAAAATGACTTCATTGGAATAGGCCGGCAACGCGCGCCGGAAGGCGCTCGGCAATACGATGCGCCGCATCCGCATCGCCTTACCGAAGCCGCAAGCTTTGGCCGCCTCGATCTCGCCGCGGCTGGTATTGACGATCGAGCCGCGTAACAGCTCGGCGGTATAGGCCGCGGTGTTGAGCGAAAACGCGATCAATGCGCAATACCAGGCCTGCGACAAAACCGGACCCCACAGGAAGGTTTCGCGTATCCATTCGAATTGACCGAGCCCGTAATAAATCAAATAGGTTTGGACCAGTAGCGGGGTACCGCGAAACACATAGGTAAATACCCAGACGGGAGCATTGAGAATTTTATTGTTACCGGCGCGTATGATCGCCAGCGGTATCGACAGGATACCGCCGATCAGCAAGGATAATATCGTTAACTCCAGGGTGGTCAAGGCGCCCCACAGGAAGCGATCGAAGTTTTGCGCGATCAACACTACGTCGATCGGCGACCAGGTTTCGAGAAACTTGACTATGGCGTCACCCATCGTCGGACCTCACAATACCCTTGCTGTATTTCTTGTCGAGCCAGCGCAGTCCGGAATCGGAAATCGCTGTCAATACGAGGTAAATCATCAGCACCGCGAACATGAAGGTAAACAGCTGGCGCGTCGAGCGGCCGGCGACGAATCCGTTATAGACCACGTCCTGCAGGCCGATTACCGAAACCAGCGCGGTCGATTTGATCTGCACCAGCCAATTGTTGGAAAAGCCGGGTAACGCGTAAACCACCATCTGCGGCCAGATGACCCGGCGAAATATCGTCAGACGCGACATGCCGCAGGCGACACCGGCTTCGATCTGGCCTTTCGGTATTGCCAGGATCGCGCCGCGAAAAGTTTCGGTCATGTAACCGCCGAAAACCACGCCGATGGTGCCGACACCGGCCGCGAACTGGCTGATTTCGGCGTAATCCCAGAGCCCGGTCAGCGTACCGATCGAGTTGGCCAGTTCCTGGCCACCGAAGAAAACCAACAGTATCAAAACCAGATCGGGAACGCCGCGCACGATCGCGGTGTAGGCCCCGGCGATTTTTTGCGCGACTATATTTTTTGACAGTTTGGCCCAGGCGCCGATTAATCCGAACAAGACCGCGAACAACAGCGACAATAGCGCGAGCTTGATGGTCACCCAAGTGCCCGCCAGCAATTGACCCTGGTATTCGAGTATTAAATCCAAATGAGTGCCCGCATTCGGTTAGCAATACCGACCCGGGTCTAACCCGAGCCGGCTGCCATGGTTAGCCGCCGAAAATATCGAAGTCAAAATACTTGGCGTTGATCTTTTGGTAAACGCCTTTGGCGCGAATCGCCTTGAGCGCCTGATTGAGCTCCATACGTAACGCCTTATCCGACTTACGTACGGTCATGCCGGCGCCCGGCCCGTGGCAGGCTTCGTCATGCTGATCGCCGCCGGTGAATTCGAAATCCTTGCCGGCGTCGGTTTTTAAGAAACCATCGTCAGCCGCGATCGAATCGGAGAATTGCGCGTCGATGCGGCCGATTGCCAGATCCTGGAACACTTCATCCTGGGTTCCATAAAGCACCAGCTCGACATCGGGAAACATCTTTTCCATGAAGCACTGGTGCGTGGTGCCGCGCTGCAGGCCGACTCTTTTCCCTTTCAACCCGGCCTTGGTGATTTTAAGACCCGAGCCCTTCCTGGCGACGAATTTCGCCGGGGTATTGTAGTATTTGTCGCTGAAATCGACGCGCTTCTTGCGCTCATCGGTAATCGACATCGAGGCGATAATGGTATCGAATTTTTTCGCCAGCAGCGCGGGAATCATGCCGTCCCAATCCTGCTCGATCAGCACGCACTTGCGCTTCATTTCGGCACAGATCGCTTCGGCAATTTCGATATCGAAACCCTTCAACGTGCCGTCGGATTCCTTCCACGAAAATGGGGGGTAGGCACCCTCGACGCCGACCCGAAGATCGGCGGCCTGCGCGCTAAGCCCGGCCATTCCCAGCAATAGCGCCGCCGCGGTTAGTGATGTCTTTAGTCGTTTGAACTTCATTTTCTTTCCTCACTTTAGGTTGTGTTTCACTGAGAAACTATTTTGTTTTGCCCTGCGGGCATTTCCACCCTAGGGGTGCTTACTGCATCGTCCGCGACAGGAATTGCCGAAAACGATCCGAATTCGGATTGGTAAACATTTGCCGCGGCTCGCCCTGCTCTTCAACCTTGCCCGCGTGCAAAAACACGACCTCGGAAGAAACGTCGCGCGCGAATCCCATTTCATGGGTGACCACGAGCATGGTGCGGCCTTCATCGGCGAGATCGCGCATGACTTTCAAGACTTCGCCCACCAGCTCCGGATCGAGTGCCGATGTGGGCTCGTCGAATAACATTACCGCGGGATTCATCGCGAGTCCGCGCGCGATTGCGACCCGCTGCTGCTGACCGCCGGAAAGTTGCGCCGGGTAGTAATCCTTGCGTTCGAAAATACCGACTTTACGCAGCAGCGCTTCGGCCTGCTCGATCGCTTCGTCTTTGGGAATCTTGAGCACGTGCACCGGCGCCTCGATCACGTTTTCGATGACCGTCATATGCGACCACAGGTTGAAACTCTGGAACACCATACCGAGGCGCGCGCGTAAACGTTCGACCTGATGGATGTCCTCGGGTTGGTAAAGTCCTCGGTTATTCGTCTTCATGCGAATTTTTTCACCGGCCACGAAAACATCGCCGGAGGTGGGGATTTCGAGCAGGTTGATACAACGCAGGAAGGTGCTTTTGCCGGAACCGGAGGCGCCGAGGATCGAGATCACATCGCCTTTATGCGCACTCATGGATACGCCGCGTATTACTTCGACATCGCCAAAACTCTTGTGTAGATCGACGACTTCAAGCGCAGCCTGATCGCCTGCCGCTTCACTCATTCGCTTCGTCCCTCCCGCTGTTATCGCCATTCAACGACATTATTAGTAACTTATACGGACATGGTAACACTTTTTTACTGGGTGCCGCACTTTTGCCGGCGGACCTGGCGATTCAGCCGCCATGCGCCAGTAAGCGATCGATCAAGTCGCGCGCCTGCGCCGCGTAACCGCCGCCAAACAGGTTGGCATGGTTGAGTACATGATACAGATTATAAAGCTCGCGCCGCAAACGGTAACCGGCATCGATCGGGAAGTGCTCGCGATAAACGGCGAAGAAGGATTCGCCCGGATGGCCGAATAACTCCATCATCGCCAGATCGGTTTCGTGATCGCCGTAATAGCAGGCCGGATCGAAAATAACCGGGTTGCCCGCGCCGTCGGCCGCCTGGTTGCCGCTCCAGAGATCGCCATGCAGCAGCGACGGGCGCGGTTGGTAACCGCTGAAGTAGAGGTGCAAATTTTGCGCCAGCCGATTGCCGGCCTCGGCCAACTCGGTCCCGAAACCATTGCGCTCGGCGAGCTGCAATTGGTATCCCAAGCGATGTTGCCGCCAGAATTCTATCCAGTCATCGCTAAATCGGTTGCGCTGCGGCGTGCTGCCGATATGGTCGTCGCAGTCGAATCCAAATTGCCGATGATAACAGTTATGCATCGCCGCCAGCGCCGGAGCCATTCGCTCGGCGGCGGGTCGACCGCTGAATTCGATATATTCCATAACGATAAACGCGCTGGCGTCCTGCGATCCGGTTAACAGGACTTCGGGAACGCGGATGGTTTTGCTGCCTGCAATGGCCTCGAGACCGGCCCGCTCGGCCTGAAACATCGGCAACAGCTCAACGCGATTGATTTTTACGAAAAACCGCTGCGCACCGATATCGAGCCGATAGGCCTGGTTGATATCACCGCCTGCAACCGGGGCGGTACGAACGTCACCCGCGGCCAGGCCCAACCGCCGTATCGCCTGTTCCGCCAGTAATTGCCAATCCACTAAAGCCTCCGGTATTCGCCCGGTTGCAGCTGATCAAGCCGCCAGTCGCCGAGCGCGATCCGCAGCAGCCGCAGCGTGGGGTGCCCGACGGCGGCGGTCATGCGCCTAACCTGACGATTGCGCCCTTCGCGAATTTCCAATTGCAGCCACTGCGTCGGAATATTTTTACGCGCGCGAATCGGCGGCTCACGCGGCCACAGCCAACCGGGTTGATCGACCGGTCTCACCCGCGCCGGCCGGCTCCACCCGTCCTTCAACTCGACTCCCCGCGCGAGTATTTCGAGCATGGTCTGATCCGGAATGCCTTCGACCTGCGCCAGGTAGATTTTCGGCGTTTTGTAGCGCGGATTCGAAATCCGTGCCTGCAGCGCGCCGTCGTCGGTTAACAGCATCAAGCCTTCGCTATCGAAATCGAGCCGGCCGGCGGCATAAACCCCGGGCTGGTCGATATAATCGGCCAGCGTTGTTTTGCCCGCCACGGGCGAAAACTGGCTCAACACGCGTAACAGGCTGGTCGGCATATCAACCGGCCCGGTCGGCGACCGGCTCGAACCAGGCACGCCAGCGTGCGAGTCGCCGTGCATCGAAGTCCTGTTGCAGCATCATGTGATCGAGCTTTTTCCGGTCGACTTCACCACGGCGCGTCCGAACCTGTTGCATTTCCTTAATATTACAATTTATGCGCGTCAATTGGATGCTGATGTCGAGCAGTTTTTCGTTTTCGATCAACGCTTGCTGGACAGCTGCGGCATAACGAAATCTCATCGCGCCGACCCGATCCAGGTGCCGGCGTAAATTATCCAGCGATTCATACTTCTTCAATAACCGGGCCGCGGTCTTGAGGCCGACCCGCGGAATTCCCGGGATATTGTCGACCTTGTCGCCGCAGAGCGCCAGTAGATCGGCGATCTGCGGCGGGCGTACGCCGAATTTTTTGCAGATCGCAGAGTAGTCGAGCTTGTTATCGTCCAGGTATGACCACCACCAGTCCTGTTTCTCGATTAATTGCGCCAGATCCTTGTCCGCGGTCAGAATCGCCAGCGGTAATTGCGCGCTGCGATGATAATTGGCGAGCGAACCGATCAAGTCGTCGGCTTCCCAGCCGATACTACTGACACAGCTGATGCCCAGCGCTTCGAGCCATTGGCGGCACCAGGAAAATTGTCGTTTCAATTCCTCGGGCGCCGGGCTGCGATTCGCCTTGTACTCGGGGTAAATCGTCTTGCGCACCGATTGCGCGAGGCTTGCATCGAAGGCAAACACGATCCGGCTGGGCGCCTGTTCGGTCAATAGCCGGTATACAAAGTCGCTGAAACCGATAAAAGCCTGATTGGGCTGCCGTTGCAGATTCACCCTGTCCGGCTCCGGGCCATACCAGGCCCGGAACACAAAAATGCTGGAATCGACCAAAAATAGACGCATTGACTAATTGATACATTGCAACTTAAGGAATAAATATTTTACAACGGTGTTTGTTATAATCGCGCACAAATTTACTGGGCTTTCTCAATGATGCCACGATTTATCATCATCCTGTTTTGTCTACTGGCGACAGCGTCGCCGGTCGCAGCCAATTCGGTCAAGCAATTGCAACAACTGATCGGACAGGAAAATTTTACCGCCGCGTCGAAAACCGGCGCGCAATTGCTGCTGCAAGACCCGGCGCATGCGCGCACCCGCTTTTTGACCGCCTACGCCTATCAAATGGATGCGCAAAAGGACAAGGCTATTGCACTCTACCAGGGATTGATCGACGATAACCCGATGCTGCCCGAGCCGCGCAATAACCTGGCAATGATTTACCTCGAACAGGGGGATTACGATCGCGCCAGCCAGTTACTGGTCGAGGCCATTAATACCCATCCCAGCTACGCGACCGCCTACGGCAACCTGAGCCGGATATACAAGGGCATCGCCAGCGAAGCCTACCGGCGCGCGGTCAGCGAATCGGAACAGCCGGCGAAGTACACGCATAACATTAAACTCAGCGCAATTACGCAGCTCGAAGCGGAAGACCGGGAACCCGAGCTGGACATCGGCGGCAGCGAGCCGACGGCGGTCACTTTCGCCAATCAGGAAACCCTGCTGATCGAGCAGGTAAAACTCTGGGCCCAAGCCTGGAGCAGCAAGGACTTCGAGGCTTATACCGCGTTTTACTCGCCCCGGCACCGCGCCAAGTTCGCCACGCACGAACAATGGTTATCGCATCGGCGCAGCCGCATCCTGCGCCCGGGCGAGATCAAGGTCGATGTCAGCAATATCCAGATCAAGTGGCGCAGCGATAATCGGGCGGTCATCGATTTCAAACAAGCCTTCACCTCACCGAGATATAGCGATCGCATAATGAAACGCCTAGCCTTTAACCGCGTGGGTTCACAATGGAAAATTACTGAAGAGCGGGTATTATCTGTGCTATGAAGCGAATTTTGACATTACTGGCGTTGCTGAGTCTGCAGCTCAGCCCCTACGCCGCCGAACCGCCGGGCGACAGTTACGAACAGAGCCTGCTCGATACGATCAAGGAAATCCAGAGCCTCAACCACGAGCAGGCCCTGAGCAGCACGCGCGACCTGATCCGGCAATATCCCCACAGCCGCCTCGGGCATATGCTGTATGCCGACCTGCTGTTGGCCAAGGCCGAACCCCTGACGGAAATCGGCTCCGGCATCCGGATCGACCGCGCGATCCAGGATTTTCAATACGAGATCCGGCAACGCTGGCAACATGACACCAGCCCGGCGCACCATACCCAGTATCCCGACAATATTTTATTTCTGGCGCAGGAGCATCCCTACATAATCCTGGTAGATCAGCAAAATTCGCGGGTTTACGTCTATCGTAACCAGGGCGGCGACCTGCAGCTCGAAACCGATTATTTCATTACCATCGGTCTCAAGGGTTACGGCAAGCAAAAACGCGGCGACCAAAAAACCCCGATCGGCATTTATCACGTAACCCGTCATATCGACGGCAAGGAATTGCCCGATCTTTACGGCAAAGGCGCCTTTCCGATCAACTATCCGAACGCCTGGGATTTGCGCAAGAAGCGCACCGGAGGCGGCATCTGGATTCATGGAACGCCGTCGTATACCTATAATCGCTCGCCCTGGGCCAGCAACGGCTGCATTGTCGTCAGCAATCCCGATTTTCTGCACATCGGCAACTACATCGATTCCAAAGTGCATACCCCGGTGGTGGTGGCGGAAACGGTTAACTGGATCAGCCGCGATCAATGGCTGGCCAAACGCAAGCAGGCCATCGAGCTGCTATCGACCTGGTTGATCGACTGGGAAAGCCTCGACCACCAACGCTATCAGCGCCACTATTCGCGCACGGAGCTGGATGCATTCGGGCGTGACTTCAAGCGATGGGATGGCCATAAGCGCTGGGTCAATCGCAATAAAACCTGGATCGAAGTCGAATACAGCAAGCTCAATATCTTCACCTACCCCGGCGGAAAAGACTTGATGCTGATGCAGTTTGAACAAAGCTACCGCAGTAACAATCTTAATATTGACTCGCCCAAGGAACTCTACTGGCGCAAATCCGACGATAGCTGGCAAATTGTCCACGAGGGTACCCGCAGCTTCCCGGTACCCGATACGACCATCGTCGAAAACTAACCTGGCGATAATATATCGCGCAGCCATGGCCGAAGCGCAGGAATTTGCAAGCCATGTCGTCGACCTGCTCGATCCCTTCGGTCCCTGTGAAGCCAGGCGCATGTTCGGCGGTTTCGGTATTTTTCATCAGGGGCTGATGTTCGGCCTGATCGCCGACGGCAGCCTCTACCTCAAGGCCGACAAGGAATCGAAAGCACTGTTCGAGGCCGAGGGTAGTACGGCCTTCACCTATTAACCCGGCGACAATATATGTCGCCGGATTAATAATACAAAAAAAACAAACCCTTCAAACTTTCCTATTGCCCCGCCCCCGAAGAGTTTTTCGAAGAGCCGGAGGACTGCCTGCGCTGGGCACAAACCGCCTTCGACGCCGCGTTACGGAATCCCAACAAAAAAAAGAAAATCGACTCGGAGTAAAAAACGCGGGGCGTTTTTTACTCCGAGTCGGCTCTCTTTAGCGCCCGCAGGACAAGGTACTTTTTGCCCGAGGCAATGGTTTCGCAGTTACCGAATAGCTTCTTCAGTTTGGCATGGTAGCCGAGGTGCCGATTGCCCACCAGGCGCAGCTCGCCGCCGTCGACCAGTACCCGGCGCGCATCCTTGAGCATGCGCCAGGCGACAGCATCGCCGACGCTGTGCTGCTGATGGAAGGGCGGATTGATCAAGACCAGGTCCTGACTCAGACCGGCGATGCCTTGCAGGCAGTCGCCGACTTTAAACTGCGCCCGCCGCGTCGCCGCAAAAGCCGCCCTGAAATTAGCCTCAGCGCTGGCGATGGCCATAAAGGATTCGTCGCAAAACGTCAGCTCGGCGCCGGGGTTCATGGCCGCTGCGATCAAACCGATAACCCCGTTGCCGCAACCGAGATCGACGATGCGCCGATAACCGGCATCCACCGGCATATGTTCGATCAATAGTCGACTGCCGCGGTCGAGCCGGTCGCGGCTGAACAGGCTGGCATGGTTCACAATCCGGTAACGCCGATCCACCACAAGTTCGTAGCTATCGGGATAGGGACTTTGCCCTTCGTTCATCGAATGATCGCGTTCGACCAGTATCAGCCTGCTTTTTTTGAAGGCCCGCGTAGTCGTGGTCGGACCGAGGATGGACTCGAATAACTCGAGCGTCGAATGGTGGATATGACGCGCCATACCGGCGGCAATGACGTGGCTGTCGTGATGCAATATGCCGCGCAACGCGTACAGCTGATGCTCCAGCAGCGCCTGCGTTTTCGGAATCTTGATCAGCACGTTATCCACCGCCACCGATGGAAAATCGATCCCTGAATTAGTCTTCACCTGCTCCACCGGGTAACCGTTCACTAGCAGATTGTCGCGCAATGCCTGCTGCGCCAGAAGGGAATCGTTCCACGAGTAAACCGGGTAGTCGGCCAGCGCCAGCGCCAGCGCGCCAAAAGCATCGTTCAATATCAGGACCTTTCCGTGCCGCGTCAGCAGCTGGATTTCATGCAGATGCTGCAGCAGAAATTCATCGGCGGCATCCCAGGCCTGCAGACTGTCATCGCGAGGGTTGCGATGCAACTCGAATTCGCCCTGCGGCACCAGCAGGGTTTTCCGTTTATCGATCGCCAGCGGTTGGTTCATGATCGTCCTAGAAAAGGCAAAGCCAGCATGCCGGGCAGCCGATCCACCTGGCGCGCATCGCGAAATTCGGGGATGCCAATCGTCATCGCGTCGTGTCCCGCTTGCGGCTGATCGATATAGCTGCGGAAGATTCGATCCCACAGCGAAAGATTGAAACCGTAATTGCTATTGGTCTCGCGGCGCAGGATCGAATGATGGACCCGGTGCATATCCGGGGTGACCAGGAGATATCGCAGCGCCCGATCGATGCCACGCGGCAGACTGATATTGGCGTGATTGAACATTGCCATGCCGTTCAGCAGGATTTCAAAAACCAGCACCGCAAGCAGCGCCGGACCGAGCAGCAGGATCACCAACCACTTGAGCAGCATCGAAAACACGATTTCTATAGTATGGAACCGGGACCCCGTGGTCAGATCGATATCGAGATCGGCGTGATGCACCCGATGTAGCCGCCACAGCAGCGGCATCCGGTGCATCAGCAAATGCTGCAGGTAAATCGCGAGATCGAGCAGCAATACCGCGGCAAGGATCTCGATCCAGGCCGGTAGCGGCAGCAAATTGAACAAACCCCAATTCATCGCTTGCACCGAGTGGGCAATACCTACAGCAGCCGCGGGAAACAACAATCTCAGAACCGTCGCGTTAAGCAGCAACAGGGACAGGTTGCTGCGCCACCGCTGTAGCTTGGAAATAGTCAAAACACGCCTCGGCGCAAGCACTTCCCAAACCAGCATAAAGATAAACACCGCCGCGAAAAATCCCAAGCGAAGCATCGCTTCCCGTTCAAGTAGTAAAGTATCGACACCCGCTTCCATGGGCTGTATTTTCGGGTAAAACCCATGATATTGACAGCCCAAATAGAAGCACCGCAACTCAATAGTCCGACAACAACAATCTCACTGATATTGAGCGACCCATCAGCCGCGCCGACCGATTCGAATAAGCGCGGTTTTGTCGGGTGCAATCTAGCCGCGCTCCACGTTAGAATGACCGCCACAGGATTCGTCTAGCGTCCGATGCACCTGCGGCTCGCAGACCGATTTCGGTGGCAGCGGAAATTTTATGCTCCGGTAAGCCCGAACGGTAACGTCGGGTCCGCTCGGGTGTCGGATTGAATCCGGTTTGATTATCACTATCCTGCCGTAGCAGATGGAAATTTATGCTGGCTCCAAGCGCATTCGATTGGCGTTTTACAGACTATCTCAACCTAGCCTGCATATTGCACGAAGGCGGCACAAACTCCGGAGAAATCACATAAATATCAAAGTGTTAAGTCAGTTTTTTCGGAAAATCGCCGGTTACAGTTTGTACCTGAACGAAATCAGGAAAAATCTGGCTGCCAATCTCGAACGATCTCCCTTGAGCCATAGCTATGGCTATGGCTCGGCGGGCGATCGTCCGACCTTGTTTGCCATATTTCCCCTGAGTGTCGTTCCCTTCATGCAATATGCAGGCTAGATCAGCCCTGAGATGCTGAACGAAGTCCTGATCCTGCTGTTTTTGTCGGTGGCCAGCGTCGCGCTGTTCCGGCGACTGAATATTCCGGCGGTGCTGGGTTACCTGGTGGTGGGCATGTTCGCCGGCGACCACGCTTTCGGCTTGATACGCGATTCGCATGCGATCGAGCAAATCGCCGAAATCGGCGTCGTCTTTCTGTTGTTCACCATCGGCCTCGTGGTATCCATCCCGCGCCTGATTGCGATGCGCAATATCGTATTCGGTATCGGTGTGGCACAGGTAATCGTATCGACGCTCAGCACGATCGCGCTAGGCCTCTGGTTTGGGCTGTCGTGGCAGGCGGCTTTCGCGGTCGGCGGGGCGCTGGCAATGTCGTCGACCGCGATCGTCGTGAAGATGCTGACCGAACAGTACGAACTGCATCTGCCGCACGGCAATATTTCACTGGGCGTGCTGCTGTTTCAGGATCTGGCGGTGGTACCCTTCCTGGTGCTGATACCGATCTTTGCCGCGCCGTCGACCGGCTCGCTACTGCTGCCGATTAGTCTCGCGCTGGCCAAGGGCGCGCTCGCCTTCGCGGTTATTTTCTATGTCGGGCAATACCTGGTGCGTCCCGCGGTGCGCAAGATCGCAGCCACCCACTCGAGCGAATTATTCACACTGTTTATCCTGTTAATCGCGCTTCTGGCGGCCTGGCTAACTTATCAGCTCGGCCTTTCTCTGGCGATGGGCGCCTTCCTCGCCGGCATCATGCTTGCAGAAACCGAATACCAGCATCATGTCGAAAATGAAATCAGGCCATTCCGCGACATCCTGATGGGTTTGTTTTTCATTTCGGTCGGTTCGCAGTTCGACTGGCAAACCATCCTCAACGAAACGCTGGAAGTCGCGGTGTTGACGCTGGGACTGGTTGCCGGCAAGGCTATCGCGATCATGTTGATCACCCGCTGTGCCGGCTATTCCGCCGGTGTCGCCGTGCGCGCCGGCATCCTACTGGGCCAGGGCAGCGAGTTCGGCTTCGCGCTGCTGGCCGTTACCATTACCAGCGGTCTGCTGAGTCTCGAACTCAGTCAACCGATTATTGCGGCCATCATCCTCAGTATGACTATCTCCCCGATGCTGATTCGCCACAATGCAACTATCGCCAGCCGTTTTGCGCCGGGGTATGCGGCCAGCCTGACCCAGAATGAAAGCCGCATCGACGCAGCCTGCCGCGATCTGCAAGGCCACGTATTGCTGTGCGGCTTCGGACGCACCGCGCAAAATCTGGCGCAGTTTCTGAAGCGCGTGGGTATTCCATTCGTCGCGCTCGAGATCGATACCGAGATCGTAACCGAGGCGCGCGAAGCCGGCGAACCCGTATTTCTCGGCGACAGCAGCGATCCCGAAATTTTGCGCCTCGCCGCTATCGACAAAGCGCGCGTTCTGGTAATCTCGTTTACCGAGCTAAAAACCGCCGAACATATAGCAAGAGCCGCCAGAGAGCTGCGCCCCGATGTGCCGATGATCATCCGAACCCGCGACGACCGCCATCTCGAACGCTTGCTCGAATGCGGCGCCGACGAAGTGATTCCGGATACCGTCGAGTCGAGCATGATGCTGGCGCAGCATACCCTCGCCGCGCTGGGGGAAGATCCGTATCGATCGAGGAAATGCTCAACGAAGCGCGCGAAGGGCACTATGCCCGCGTGCGCGCATTCTTTCACAGCCTGGGTGACGTCGACTTGCAAACGCAGGACAATCATCATTTGCACAGCATCGAAATTCTATCCCGATACCATGCTATCGGGCGCAGTATCGGTTCTTTGAAACGCTTACCGCAAATCAAGGTAATCGGGTTGCGCCGCAACGGCGTGACCAGCGATAATCCGCTGCCTGAAGTCGAATTCTTACCCGGCGATGTGATGATCATCGAGGGCCATCCGGACGATATTCAGGCGGCGGAAATCGAAATCATGTCAGGGCTTTGAGGCGCAACGATGGCAAACGAAACAGAATCGCGGCAGGAATTAAAGTGGCAACTGCGGGTATCGCCCCGCGTACGCTACGCCAAGTTGCAGATCAAACCCTATGGCGGGCTCGAAGTTGTCATTCCGCCGCGTTTCCCGCGCGCGGAAATTCCATTCCTGGTCGCCAAACACGCCGACTGGGCGCGTTATCAACTCGACAAACAGGACAGACTGCGGAGTTCGATCCACCTGCCGCAGCAGCTGGCCCTGGCCTTCGACAATAGTTCTACGCCGGTGCGCTACGCCAGTCAGTCGCCGGCAGTGGATTACGACCTGTTTAGCGAGACGCCAGCGTCGCCGCACATCATCATTGAAGGCAGCACCCTGACGCAGCAACTCGGCGAACTAAGAGCCTGGATTCGGCATCGCGCGCGGAAGCTGCTGCCGCCGCTATTACAACAGGTGTCGCATCAGACAGGGCTCGATTTCAAGCGCGTAACCATCCGTAGTCAGAAAACCCGCTGGGGCAGTTGTTCGAGCCGCGGGCACATCAGCCTTAACGACCAGCTACTTTTTTTGCCGGCGCAAACCGTCGAGTACCTGATGATTCACGAACTCTGCCATACCCGTTATCTGAACCATTCCGGAGATTTCTGGCGCCTCGTAGAAAGTCACAACCCCGATTACCGCAATCATGAAAAACTGCTAAACCGCGCGCGCAACCTGGTGCCCGAAT
>DS021199.1:984479-988729 GCA_001735895.1 Olavius algarvensis Gamma 3 endosymbiont
GCTGCGCTTTCGGCTGTCGGCCTCGTCGGCGTTCTGAAACGATCCGACCTGCAGTATCGACTGGTCCACCGCCTCCTTGTTGATGCTGGGGTTTTCGATCGCGGTGCGGTCTTCCTCGGATATCGGAATTTCGACTTCGCGTTGCGGCAACACCGAGTAAAAATCGATAGTGGGTTTGTTTTCACCGCCGGCTGCCGCTGGTTCGCGGCTGCTATCGGTGCCGCTGCTGACGATTTTATGATCGAGAAACAGGATAAAAGACACGAAGGACAGCAGCAACAGGAACAAAAAAGCCCAGACCCAGGGTGATGTGGTTTGTTTTTGCGCCATGTCTGTTACATTTTTTCAGGCGCCGAAACACCCATCAAATTGAGCCCGTTTTTCAATACCTGCCCGACTGCCGACGCCAGGCTGAGGCGCGCATCCCGCAGCTCGACATCGTCGACGATAAATTGGTGGGCGTTATACCAGGAGTGAAAATGGTTGGCGAGATCACGCAAATAGTTCACCACCAGGTGCGGTTCCCGGCGCCGGGCCGCGGACTCCACCTGTTCCGGGAACTGGCCGAGCTGTTTTATCAATGCCTGTTCGTGCGAATTGTCGAGGCGCGACAAGTCAACCTGCCGCGTCGCGATTTCGAGACCCTTTTCGGCACACTGCCGCCACACGCTACAAATGCGCGCATGCGCGTATTGCAGATAAAAAACCGGATTATTGCTGGATTGCTCGCGTGCGAGATCGAGATCGAAGTCCATATGCTGCTCGGCCTTGCGCATCACGTAAAAGAAACGCGCGGCATCCCGACCGACATCTTCGCGTAATTGCCTGAGCGTGACGAACTCGCCGGAGCGTGTCGACATGGCAATCTTGACGCCGTTTTCGAACAAGTTGGCAAACTGCACCAGCTGAATTTCGAGATCGTCGGCATTATATCCCAACGCGCTCAGCGCAGCCTTTACCCGGGCGATGTAACCATGATGGTCGGCGCCCCAGATATTGATCACCTTGTCGAAACCGCGATCGAACTTGTCCATGTGATAGGCGATATCGGAAGCGAAATAAGTGGTCTGGCCGTTGTCACGACGCACCACCCGGTCCTTTTCGTCACCGAAATCGGTTGAGCGAAACCAGAGCGCGCCCTCCTGCTGGTACACATGGCCATTATCCTGGAGCCGCGCAATCGCCCGATCGATCAAGCCTTCATCGCTCAGGGAGCGTTCCGAAAACCAGTGATCGAAATCGACGCCGAAGGCATGCAGGTCGTTGCGAATGACTTCGATCAGGGTGTTTAGCGCCAGATCGAATACGATTCGATAATCGTTTTCGCCGAGCAGACCCTGAGCCTTGGCGATCAGTTGATCGATATGTTTTTCCTTATCGCCGGCCGGCGCATCTTCGCCGACATCGGCGAACACCAGCGCGGCGGGCTGGCGGAAAGCTTCGCCATGTTCCCGATGCAGGGTCGCGGCGATATCCCACACGTAGTCCCCCTGGTAACCGTTGCTGGGGAAAACGATAGCCTCGCCGCAGAGTTCCAGGTAGCGCAGCCAGGTCGAGGCGCCGAGAATATGCATTTGCCGGCCGGCATCGTTGACATAGTATTCGCGCTGCACCTGGAAACCGACAAATTCCAGCAGATTCGCCAGGGTGGCGCCATAGGCGGCGCCGCGTCCGTGCCCGACGTGCAGCGGGCCGGTGGGATTCGCCGAAACAAATTCGATCTGGATCTTGGCGCCCTGCCCGAGCGAGCCGCGGCCGTAGTCATCGGCCTGTTCGAGAATCGTGCTGACGATCGATTGACTGGCGTTGCTGGCGACGAAAAAATTGATGAACCCCGGACCGGCCACTTCGATCCGGTCGATATCCTCGGCGGCGGCTATTTTGGCGGCGATTAGCTGCGCGAGTTCACGCGGCGGTAAACCGGCGGGTTTCGCCAGCGCGAGCGCGACATTCGAGGCATAGTCGCCCTGGCTTGGATCCCTGGATGAGGTAACCTGGATATTGCTGACGAGATTTGACGGAATCTGCGAAGCCTGCTCAAGCTCGTGCAAAGCTTGCGCGATCAGATCGGTAATGGTTTTCTTCAAGGATTAAACCCGCACCCGGGTAGGAAAATCGACCGGGAGATTTTACCCGAGCCGATCAACCTGAGCCAGCCATCTTTTTTGCTTCGAGGGGGACAGATCTACAGATCTGTCCCCGATCCTCAGAGTTCGTAGGCGTCGACGTCGATGCTCCAACCGACGCGCGCGCTGCTCGGCAAATCTTCGAGCGCCGGCATCGCCTGGGCCAGCACCGATCGCAGGACCCGGTAGTCCTCGGAAATCAGGCAGAGTTGCGCCCGATAACGGCCGATGCGGCGCGTCATCAATGCCGGCATCGGCCCGACGCAGCTGAGCGCATCGAAATCTTGCGCACTGGTCAACCGGGCTCTGATTTGTTCAAGTTTTTGCAACGCGTCTTCGAGCTTGATCGCGTCGGCGCGAAACATGACGACCCTGGCATAAGGCGGGAAACCGAACTGACGGCGCTCGCGCAACAGATCGGCTGCAATCTCGCGATAACTGTGCCGCAGCAGCGCCTGCATCAACGGATGCTCGGGAAACCGGGTTTGCAGAATCGCCTCGCCCGCGCGATCTCCGCGACCGGATCGCCCGGCTACCTGAAACAGCGTCTGTACCAGGCGTTCGCTGGCGCGATAGGAAGCGCTGAACAGCGCCTGATCCGCATCGAGCACAATACTCAAGGTAATCGCCGGGTAGTCATGACCCTTGGCGATCATCTGGGTGCCGATCAGGATACAGGGCTCGCCGCTCTGCAATTGTTGCAGACGGGATTTGAGCGCCTCGCGCGACGCGATCACGTCGCGATCGATGCGTAGGATCGGCGTCTGCGGATAACGCTGCTGCAGACCCTGCTCGAGTTGCTCGGTACCGATGCCGTAATGTTTGACTTCGTCATGGCCGCATTCGGGGCAGCCGGCGGGCACGGCCTGGCTGAAGCCGCAATGATGGCACAACAGCCTGGGCACCGACTGGTGCAGCGTCAGGCGCGCATCGCAGTGGCGGCACAAGGCTTGCCAGCCGCATTCGTGGCACATGACGATCGGCGCATAGCCTCGTCGATTGAGATAAATCAGTACCTGGCCGGCGGCCGCCAGATGCTGCTCAATACGCTCGAAACTGCGCTGGCTGCAGCCGAATTCGAAACGACTGTTGCGTACGTCGATGAGTTCCAGCCGCGGCGGCGGGAACTGCGTCGGACGCTGATCGAGCCGGTAGCGGAAGTAGGTGTCACGTGCACAGTTTTTAATACTTTCCAGCGATGGCGTCGCCGAGCCGAGCACAATTGGTATGTCGAGCATTTGCGCGCGCTTGATGGCGACGTCACGCGCGTGATAGCGAATCCCGTCCTCCTGGCGATAAGAGTGATCGTGTTCTTCGTCGATGATTATCAAACCCAGATTATCGCATTGCGAAAACAGGCTGGATCGAGTACCGAGCATAATGCCGACCTCGGCGCGGCGGAATCGATCCCATGCCCGGTAACGTTGCAGGTCGGTCAAACCGGAGTGCGAAATCGCAAAGCAACTGCCGAAGCGCCGTTCGATGCGTTCGATCAACTGGTTGGTGAGGCCGATTTCCGGCACCAGGTAGATCACCTGCATTCCGGCATCGAGTCGCGACTGAATCAGGCGCAGATAAACCTCGGTTTTACCGCTACCGGTAATGCCGTCGAGTAAATGTACGGCGAAGCTGTCCAGACGCGGCTCGATTTGGCCAAGAATCTGGTCCTGTTCGGGGCTCAATTGCGGCAATCCGGTTACACGCGGCAGGCCAGCCTTGGCTTCCATCCAGTCCCAGCGTAGAATTTTTTTGTTTTCCAGCGCCTTGACCACGGCATGCCAATTGGGATTGATTTTTTTCAGATCGAGCGCGGTCAACCCGCTTTGCCGCGCCCGCATGGCCTCGCAAATCTCAAATTGGCGCGGCGAGCGCTGACGCAGATTATCGATTAACGCGACATCGGAGGTGGCGAGCAGCCAGCATTTTACCCGGGTCGATACATGCGATCGGGCACCGCGCAGATAACCCGGCAAGCACTGGAACACCACCTCCCCGAGCGGCTGCAGGTAATAATCCGCCAGCCATTGCGCCAGCGACAGCATATGCCGGTCCAGCACCGGTTGCTGATCGATCCGCTGCTCGACCGGCTTGATGCGCGCCGGGTCGAATTCACTGGTTGACTCA
>DS021199.1:989276-1000503 GCA_001735895.1 Olavius algarvensis Gamma 3 endosymbiont
ATTATCGGGCCAGACAGTTGCCACCGATCCCGCATGTGCATATCTCAATTCTGTCAAGTACTCTCAGATTGTTTTTCAAATAATTTTATTTATTGTAAGCGGATATTCAATAAACATAACAAATGCATATCGGAAACAAAAAAAGGCCGGCACGGTAATCCCAGTGACATTGCCAGGCGCGCCGATTAAACTGGCCGCGATTTTTATCCCGAGGCATCGCAATGTCCGCCACTACCGCGGTCTTACTATCCAACCTGGGTACGCCCGACGGTCTCGAGCGCGCCGCGGTGAAACGTTTCCTGCGCGAATTCCTGTCCGATCCGTTGGTCGTGAGACTCCCCAGAGTCTTGTGGCTGCCGCTATTGCGCGGCATCATACTGCCACTGCGCAGCGGTAAAACCCTGCAGGCCTACAGCCGCGTCTGGGGCGAAGACGGGTCGCCGCTACTGGCCTATGCCAAACGCCAACGCGATGCGCTGCGGCATAAACTGCCGGCGCGGGCCCAGGTCGAGCTGGCGATGCGTTACGGCAATCCTTCCTACCCGAAAGTGTTGCGCTCGCTGCGCGACGCCGGGGTCGAAAAACTAGTGGTGTTGCCGCTGTACCCGCAATACTCGGTAACGACCACCGCGACCAGCTACAAGCACCTGGTCAACACGCTCAAACTGCTGGACTGGAATCCCGCGCTGGAATTCATCGGCTATTATCCCGAGCATCCGGCCTATATCGACGCGCTCGCCGAATCGGTACGTGAGCATTGGGCACAGGGGCAGCGGCATTTACTGATGTCGTTTCACGGCTTACCGCAAGCCAATGTCGAGCGCGGCGACCCGTATCAGTCGCAATGCGAAAAAACCGCAAAACTGCTGGCGGTAAAACTCGGACTGGAGGATGCCGACTGGTCGCTCGGCTATCAGTCGCGCTTCGGCAAGCAAACCTGGATCCAGCCCTACACCTCCGACGTACTGCACAAGCTGGTCGCAAGCGGCATCAAGTCGGTCGACGTGATCTGCCCCGGCTTTTCCGCCGACTGCCTCGAAACCCTGGATGAAATCGAGGTCGAGTACCGCGACGAGTTTCTCGAACTCGGCGGTGAAGAGTTTAATTACATCCACGCGCTCAACGATCGCGACGCGCATATAGAAATGATGCGCAGTCTGGTCGAGCCTTATCTTGACTAAGCAGCTGACTCGGCCAGCGTTCCGGTTTTGATATTGGCTTCGAATTTTTGCAAGCGTTTGTAAATCGAGATCAACTCGACGATCGTCGACCAAGAGTTAACCAGATACTGAAACGAACTTTCAACCTGTTCAAATACATTGGTGATCTGCCGGAACAGGCCGAAAGTAATCGCCCCTGCAACAATGGTCGGACCCATTGCTATCAAAGGCAGCAATACGGTGTATTGGATGTAGGCAAAGCGGGCGAAATCGAAATAGCCGTAATGCAGGTACAAGCGAAAGTAGTTCTTCCTGACGTTTGCAAAGAGTTCATTGACAGTCGGCGGGTCGGCACGATCTTCGTGATCCTCGCCATAGACGAGTTCCTTGCGGTAAGCGGCCTCTACCAGCTGATTATTGAACTCGAGTCCGGGAAGTTTAATTCCTACCAGGGCAACCAGCGCCGTTCCGAACAGGGCCGACAGGATAGCTATATATAGTAGCGCATGTTCCACCGGCCCGATCCAGGGTAACTCGGTGATATGCTTGCTCAGTTCCCACAGGATCGGCAGAAAGGCAATCAAGGTAAGAATTGAAGTGAAAAAATGCGTACCCAAACCTTCGACAATACTGGCAAAGCGCATGGTGTCTTCCTGCACTCGTTGCGCAGCGCCTTCGACACTTCTGAGTTTTGACCAATGATGCATGTAAAAGTTATTCATCGCCGTGCGCCAGCGGAACACGTAGTGCCGGGTAAAGAAAGAGGTTGCGACCTGGATGACGATCCATATGGTGGCTAGTTTCAAAAACCCGATAACCCCTGCCAGAAATTCTTCGAAAGTAATCTGGTTGGGCGCGGACAGGGCTTTCTGGATCAGATCGAAAAACTCACCGTACCAGTCGTTGATTTGCACGCGTAATTCGACCTGATACCAGATCGAAAACAGGATGACCACTGACCCCAGCAATGACCAGCGCAGCCATCTACGACTCATAAAAAATGACCTGAACATGGTTTTCCTCTTTTTATTTGATGTTAGGGGCAGACAGCGAGATCGCCCGCGAGTTGCAAAATTAGCGTTATTTCTGGTTCTCGAAGCGCGGGATTATAACAGCGATTTGTTATCGGATTCCTTTATACTTCGCGCTCATGTGCCTGATCCTGTTCGCCTACCGCCAGCACGCGGATTACCCGTTGATTCTGATCGCCAACCGCGACGAGTACTACGCGCGCCCGACACGGGATGCGCACTGGTGGGACGACGCGCCGCTATTCGCCGGGCGCGACCTGGAGGCGGGCGGCACCTGGCTCGGCATCACCCGCCAGAGTCGATTCGCCGCGGTAACCAACGTGCGCGAGCCGGGGGGCATGCGCGCCGGTAAAAATTCGCGCGGCGAGTTGACGCGCAACTTCCTTGCAGGCGATGCGACGCCGCGATTATACCTGGAGCAACTGGCCGCACAGGACCGTGACTACGCCGGCTTCAACCTGCTGCTCGGCGAGGCCGGTGATTTCTGGTTTTACTCCAATCGCGATCCCGGCATCCGCCGGATCGAACCCGGGATCTACGGCATCAGCAACGGCGCCTTCGACGAACCCTGGCCCAAACTCAGTTCCGGTAAAGACGAACTCGCGGCGCTGCTGCAAGGCGAGATTATTACCGCCGACCTGATGGAGCTGCTAACCGACCATCAAATCGCGGCGGATCACAAACTGCCGCAAACCGGGGTCTCGCTCGACATCGAGCGCATGCTATCGAGCCGCTTCATCCGCTCACCCGAATACGGCACGCGCGCTTGCACGGTGCTGACCATCGATCGCGAGCGGCGCGTCGACTTCAGCGAACAGAATTTCCGCGACGCCGACCATGCCGGCGATTTGATCCACGAAAACTTCAGCTTGGAACCTGAAAATATTACCGCTTCAGAGTAAACACTATAACTAAGGCGTTTGCCGGCTCTTATTAACCCGGGGCTAAATACCGAACAGGGATTTTGCATTCCGGTTGAGAATGGCGGCCAGATCCTCGGGTTCGCACTGGCGCAATTCGGCCATGGTCCGCAGGTGTTCGACAATATAGGCCGGCTCGTTGGCTTCGCCGCGATGGCCGGCGCCGGGTTGATCGGGCGCATCCGATTCGAGTAACAGCGCGCTAGCGGGCATGGCCGCAACCACGGCGCGCAACTTTTGGGCGCGTTCGAAGCCGACCGTGGCGGCGATGCCAAGCTTGAATCCCAGGTCGGACAATTGCTGCGCCTGTTGCCGGCTGCCGGCAAAGCTGTGCACGACGCCTCCGTGAGACGCGTTTTTGCGTAACAGGCTAATCACATCGTCCAGCGCCTTGCGGGCATGCACTATCACCGGCAAGGCATGATTGTTAGCCAACTGCAGCTGTTCGATAAATAATTGCCGCTGCCATTTTTCATCGCTACGCGATTGATAAAAGTCGAGCCCGCACTCGCCGACGGCGACCGGCTGTTCGATTTCGAGCCACTCGTCGAGTTCGCGCAAATGCTGATGCTGGTGTTGCTCGACAAACCAGGGATGTAACCCATAGGCGGCGTGCAATCCCTCGTCTATCGCGCAAATCCGCTTCAGCTTATCCCAGCGATTCGCGGTGGTTGCCGGGACCACCATGGCGTTGACACCGGCAGCCGCCGCGCGCGCGATGACGTCGTCACGCCGCCCGTCGAAACGATCGTCATCGAGATGGCAATGGCTGTCGATCAACTGCATGGGTGGAGACAGCCGGGCAACAGGCGCGGCAGCGGCGGTGCGGGTTTCATTTTTTGTTACGGCGTTGCATCAAATCGCGGATGATCGGCGTCAGTATAATTTCCATCGCCATCCCCATCTTACCCCCGGGCACGACAATGGTATTACGGCGCGACATGAAGGCGCCGCTAATCATCGACAGCAGGTTGGTGAAATCGGTGTTGCGAATATCGGGTTGGCGAAACCGGATCACCACGAAACTTTCGTCGAGCGTCGGAATATCGCGCGCAATAAACGGATTCGAAGTGTCCACCGTGGCGACGCGCTGAAAATTGATATCGGTTTCGGAAAACTGCGGCGTAATGTATTTCACGTAATCGGGCATGCGCCGCAGGATGCTGTCGACGACTTCATCCTGACTATAGCCGCGCTCCGCGTGGTCGCGGTGGATTTTCTGAATCCATTCGAGATTGACCACCGGCACCACGCCCAGCTTGAGATCGACATAACGCGTCATATCGACCTGCGCGGTCTTGACCAAGCCGTGCAAGCCCTCGTAAAACAGTAAATCGGTACCCGGACCTATGTCTTCCCAGGGGGTAAACTCCCCCGCGCGGCACTCGCCGCCGAGGCGTTCGCCATGCTGCCGCGCCTGTTCTTCGTTGTGCAGGTAAAAACGCCGTTGCCCGTCACCGGTTTCACCGTAATTACGGAACAATTGTTCGAGCCGCTCGAATTGATTGGCCTGTTCGCCAAAATGGCTGAGGCTGATGCCGGCCTGACTGGCCTGTTCCATCTCCTGCAGCATACCGGCGCGGTCGTAACGATGAAAACTGTCGCCCTCGATCACCACCGGATTGATTTTTTGCCGATTGAATATCGATTCCAGTGCTTTTCTTACGGTCGAGGTTCCGGCGCCGGACGAGCCGGTGACGACGACGACTGGATGCTTTCTCGACATGTAGCAAACTCCTGCTGACCCGAGTTTCGATTCTAGCCTGTTTTATGAGCGCCCGCGACGGCTGAAACGTCGTTCGGCTTTGTAGCTACCGGTAATATTGTGTACACTATTTTGGGTATTCCTGTCTCGTTATGTCAGCGCTAAAATTCTTTGGCACTACTTGATTCATGTAGAACTACAGCACAGATTCAGGAACCGGCAGGAGGGATAATGCCTGACCGGCATTATCGTTATTGAGGATTCGACCAACAGTTGAGCAGATTATCGAGAACACTCAGGGTCAGGCTTAAGAAAGTCAGGCTCAAAAAACTGCGCAGCATAAAATGGTTGGCCGGAATAATCTTTGTCGTGTTGGGCTGGTACGTCACCGGTCTCGCCCCAAGCAACGATATCGCCTGGGTTACCGGCCTGCTTTTTTTCACGGTTTATCTTTTCATTTTCGAGATCGTCAAGGTCGACGAAGCCGCCGTGACCATCATGGTACTGCTCGGCCTGTCTTCATTGCTGGCGCCGGCAATGGGTATCAAGCAGGGCCTGGTGAATACCCACCATTTGTTCGACGGCTTCGCCAGTAACGCGGTAATGTCGATTATCGCGGTGATGATCATTGGCGCCGGACTCGACAAGACCGGGCTCATGAGCAAGGTTGCCGCCTATATATTAAAGGTAGGCGGCAGTTCGGAAGGTCGCATCATTCCGATCGTTTCCGGTACCGTCGGCATTATTTCCTCGTTCATGCAAAACGTCGGCGCAGCCGCCCTGTTTCTGCCGGTGGTGAGCCGAATCTCGGCGCGCTCGGGGCTGCCGATGTCGCGCCTGCTGATGCCGATGGGTTTTACCGCAATCCTCGGCGGCACCGTCACCATGGTGGGATCTTCGCCGCTAATCCTGTTGAACGACCTGATTCTGACCTCGAACCAGGCGCTGCCGATTTACCAGCAAATGAGGACTTATGACTTGTTCGCGGTAACGCCGGTGGGGCTGGCCTTAGTGGCGACCGGTGTCATCTACTTCGTCCTGGCGGGCCGATTCGTGCTGCCAAAGACGTCCGCCGAAGCCTCGACCGCCGCCGCCGGCAGCAGCAAGTACCTGGAAGAAGTCTACGGCATCGACTACATGACCTTCGAGGTCAACGTACCCGAGGGCAGCCCGCTGGTCGGGCAGGTGCTGCACGATATCGAATCGATCAACAAAATCCGCGTCATCGCGGTCAAGGCCGCAGATACCGGGGTGCGCGCCAGCTGCGGCGATTTATCGCGCGATGTCGATATCGGCCCCGCCTCGGCCCTCGGCATACTATGCTCGCCGGAACACCTGAAAGACTTCGTGGATAAGTACGGGCTGACGATCCAAAAGGGTTTGCGCGTCTTTTCCGAAGTGCTGTCGTCGGCGCAGACCGGGATCGCCGAAATCGTAATCCCCCCCGGCTCGACGCTAATCGGCAAGTCGGCGCAGGATGTCTGGATGCGCAAATCCTACGGCATCGCCATGGTGGGGCTGCATCGCGACGGCGAAACCATGGTGGAGGGCGAGCATATTCGCGAAATCCCGCTCGAAGCCGGCGATACGATACTCGCGCACACGACCTGGCGCGCCCTGGCGCACCTGGAGCGCGACCGTAATTTCGTGATCGTGACCTCGGAGTACCCGCGCGAGGAAACCCGTCCCAACAAGGTCGGCTGGGCGACCTTTTTCTTTTCGTTGGCGCTGTCCATGGTGCTGTTCACCGACCTGCGCTTATCGGTGGCCTTGATGTCCGGGGCGGTCGGCATGATTTTATCCGGCGTACTCAAGATCGAGGAGGCTTACGAGGCGGTCTCCTGGAGTACCGTATTCCTGCTCGCGAGCCTGATACCGCTCGGTCTCGCGGTCGAAACCAGCGGCACCGCGAAATGGATCGCCGAGCAAACCCTGCTGGTGGTCGGCGACATGCCGATCTGGGTAATTCAGGCAGCGGTTGCGCTGCTGGCGACTTTTTTCACGCTGGTGATGTCGAATGTCGGCGCCACCGTGCTGCTGGTGCCGCTGGCGGTGAATATCGCGATCGGCGCCGGCGCCAGCCCGGCGGTGTTTGCATTGACCGTGGCGCTTGCCACTTCCAACTCGTTTCTGATACCCACACACCAGGTGAACGCGCTGATTCAGGGTCCGGGCGGCTATCGCGTACCCGACTTCATGCGCGCCGGCGGCATCATGAGCATCCTGTTCATCATCGTTATGCTGGTGACGATGAACCTGGTGTTTTAGGGCCGGTTAACTGGCCTTGGCAAACAGCAAATCCCACACCCCGTGGCCCAGCCGGCGACCGCGCTGCTCGAAGCGGGTCGGCGGGCGATAGGACGGGCACTCGGCATAACCGTCGGCGTTACCCAGGTTGTCGAAGCGTTCGTCGGCCAGCAACTGTGCGCTAATCCACTCGGCATAATCCTGCCAGTCGGTAGCGACGTGGAGCACCGCAGCGGGTTTGAGCACCTTATACATGAGATCGCGAAACCCCTGATTGACGATACGCCGCTTGTGATGGCGTTTCTTGTGCCAGGGATCGGGGAAAAACAAGAATACCCGATCCAGCGATTCGGCGGCGATCATGCTGGTTAAGACCTCGATCGCATCGTGTTTGATCAGGCGGACGTTGTCCAGCCCACGCTGTTGAATTTGATTCAGACAACGCCCGATTCCAGGTTCGTGCACTTCGACCCCCAGGTAAAGACTGGACGGGTCGGCGGCGGCCATGCCGATCAGGGCATCGCCGTTGCCGATACCGATTTCCAGCTTAACGCGCGCGAACTGCGCGGGTAAAACGCAGCCTCGATCGACAAAATCGATGCCGTAACGCGGCCAGTAATTTTCGAGCGCATACTTTTGCGACGGCGTAATGCGACCGCTGCGGCGCACAAAGCTTTTAATGGAGCGGGTTCCGGGGTCGTTGGCGGGCATAATGTGACGGGGTTCGCGACTCGCAGGTTATTGATTTAAGCCGGTTCCGGCGCTCAGTACCGTTTATCGGTGCTTTTTTATATCCTATCTTCTTTCACAGGACTTTTTCCCCGATTGGATTAGGATACAAACATGAAAAAGAAAACAGGCTTTACATTACTCGAACTGGTCATCGTCCTGGCCCTGGTGGCCATAGTCGTAGCCTTCGCGATACCGGCGATGACGACTTTCGCCCAAAACGACCGGCTGACGACCAATATCAACATCCTCGTGGGGCATCTCTCCTATGCCCGCAGCGAAGCCGTCAAACGCAGCCGGCAAGTTAACGTATGCACCAGCACCAACGGCACCTCCTGTGGTGGTGGGGGTTGGCACGACGGCTGGATGATTTACGTCGACGCCAACAATAGTAGCTCCTTCGACAACGGCGAAGAAATCCTGCGCGTGCAGCAAGCCCTGGGCAACAATAACACGATTACCGCTCCCACCACACAGTTTGTGTATGACGATCGCGGATTCATTGCCGCCGGCGGCGGAGCAACGCTGGATTTGTGCGACGACCGCAGCGGCAATTTCGGCAAGCAACTCCAGTTTAACAATACCGGTCGCGTTAGCTTGAGGACAAATACGACATGTTAAGGCATACAACCTATCAACGGGGCTTGACCCTGGTCGAAGCAATGATCGCATTACTGGTCATTTCAGTAGGTCTGCTTGGCATCGCGTCGTTGCAACTCACCGCGATGAACCAGAACGCCAGCTCGCTCAATCACAGCCAGGCGGTCTGGTATGCCTATGAAATGTCCGATCGCATCCGGGCGAATATAACCTCCTTCAATACCTACGATGGTATCGACACCAATACCGGGTACTCAGGGGATTGCACTAGCAGCGCCTGTACTCCGGCGCAGATGGTCACTGCCGATGCCGCCGATTGGGCTACGATGCTCGGCAACCTGCCCGGCGGTCGCTGCACGGTCGCCCTCGCCAATGCCGCGGACGGACTGATTGTGACGGTAATGTGGGATGACGACGGCACCGGCGCCACCGGTACCGGCTGCGATCCCGCAAACACCAACGATTTAACCTGTTACAGAGTGGCGGTGACCCAATGAAGCGTTTAAGCAGACAAGCCGGTATATCGCTGGTTGAAATTCTCGTCGCGCTGGTGATCAGCCTGTTCCTGCTGGCCGGCATCGTGCAAGTCTACACCGGCAACCGGGCGACATTCGCCTTTACCAACGGCTTGGCGGAAATCCAGGAAAGCGGGCGTTTCGCGCTCGACCTGATGAGCCAGGATCTGCGCCTGTCCGGCGAATGGGGCTGCATCGGTTTCGACCCCAGCGACACCACCAATATCAACGATACGCTCGGCGGCGGAAACGTCAGCGGCTACACCGCCTGGTTCCACGATTTCGTCAATAATCCCCCGATTTCCGGTAGTAACAATACCGGCGGCCTCGGCAACAGCGACACGCTCGTGATTCGCGGCGGCAAGCCGGGCCAGGCCAACGTCGAAGCCGAATTGGCGAGCAGCACCTTCGCGACAGGCGCTCAACAGTATTTGCATACCAGCCGGATCACCAGCCTTGAAGCCGGCGACATCATCGTGGTCGCGCGCTGCGGCGCCAACGACCTGGCGCTCCCGGCCGAAGCCGATATCCTGCCGGTAACCAGTGTCGACAATACCACGGATCCCGCGCAGACGCGGATTAACCTGGGCTCCGTCAAGAGCCAGCAGTTCGAAAACGACGCCATGGTGATCGAATTGCAAACCGTCAGCTACTTCATCGCCAACAACGCCAATGGGCAGCCGGCGCTGTTTCGCGCTGAATTCAACGCGGCGCCGCAGGAATTGATCGAAGGCGTCGACGACATGCAAATTCTGTACGGAGTCGATAACGGTAGCGACCAGTTTCCGGATCAGTACTTAACCGCGAACAACGTGGCCGATTTCAATACCGTCGTCGCGATCAGGATCCAGCTGCTGCTGCGCTCGATCGACGATTTCATCACCGATGCCCCGCAAACCTATACCTTCAACGGCACGCAGGTCACTGCGGCCGATCGCAGGATTCGTCAGGTGTTCACAACCACCGTGACATTACGTAACCGGATTGGCTCATTATTATGATCAAACACAACTTTAATTCCCAACGCGGCGTCGCGCTGGTGATAAGCCTGATCATCCTGGTCAGCCTTACCATGCTCGGCCTGACTTCGATCCAGCGCACCACCACCGACTTGTCGATGGCGGGCAACCAGCGCGAGATCGGTCTGATGTTCCAGTCGGCCGAAGCCGGCCTGGTCGCGGCCGAGAACACTGTCCGCCAATCGAACAGCAACGGAGATTTCAACAACCCCAGCGTCGGCTTTTACGAAGTGCTGGCGGATAATCCCAGCTATTCCAGCCCGGATTATTTCCTCGAGAGCAACTGGGAAAACCAATCGACCGCGGCGGCATCTAGCTACAAAACAAAATTTGGAGTGGTCGCGGAACCGCGCTACATGATCGAGTACCTTGGCGATCGCGCGGAGAATCCGCTCGCCTTGATCAACATCGATGGCTATGGCCAACAGCAAACCGGAAAAATCGTCTCGATTTACCGGTCGACGGCACGCGGCGTGGGATTGACCGGAAATTCATCCCGCTTCGTCCAGTCGTACTTCGGCAAAGAAATCAAGCCATAAAATTATTTACTTAGGATAAGTGCTATGAAAACCAACCTGATTACCCAACGACTGTCGATATTCGTGGCAACCGCGATATTCAGCCTGTCGACCCTCCAGTCGGCTTATGCCGCCCCCGGGAACCTGGCGACCGCACCGCTGTTTCTGTCCAATATCGTCGAACCCAACTTGTTTTTCACGCTCGACGACTCCGGCAGCATGGACTATGAAATCGTAGTCGAAGACCCGATGCCCGGGTTTAACGTTACCAACGGCCTGCCCACGAACGTCGCACCCCCTGCCGCCGGCGGCTCGCGTATGGGATATTTTCACCCGACACAGACCGAGCTTTATAACACCCGGGGGCGCGTCCCGCCTTCGCATGAAGATTCCGGTAGTACCGCGTGGGACAGGTATTGGGTGCTACGCAACCATAACGGCAACAAGATTTATTACAATCCGGCGACCGTATATACCCCCTGGCCGGGCGCCAAGGCGAACGGCGACCCGATGTTTGAAGACGCGAACCCGACGGCCGCACCCGACGATCCGGTTAACCCGGATCATACAGTCGATTTGACCCTCCGTTATGAATTTGACGGTAGCGGAATAGACGTATATTTACCGACCTATTACATCTGGGACGATAACAACGGCAACGGTATCATCGAGCCGGGCGACAATAACACCCAGGTTGAAATCTCGGCCAGCGACACCGCAGCAATGCAGAACTTCGCCAACTGGTGGGTTTACTACCGCTCGCGCATGAATACCACCAAGGCG
>DS021199.1:1000553-1025375 GCA_001735895.1 Olavius algarvensis Gamma 3 endosymbiont
TGAGGGGCTCGCGGATAAGGTGCCGACCACACCAGGGGTTGACGAGGCCGATCACCAGCACATGGTCAACTTTACCATTGCCTTCGGCGTCAACGGCTCTTTAAACCCCGAGACGGCCGTTCCGGGAACATTTGCCTGGCCGGAGCCTGTCCACGCCACCAACACGACGATAGATGACATGTGGCATGCCGCGCTTAACTCGCGCGGCGAATACCTCAACGCAGACAGCCCGGAAGAGCTCGAGAAATCCCTCGGCAGAGCGATTGCGGCCGTCGCCGAACGCACCGCGACCGCGGCGGCAGTATCGATCAACTCGGCCAAGCTGACTACCAACACGATCGTCTACCTGGCCGAATTCAATACCAACGGCTGGCAGGGAGACCTGAAAGCGTTCAAGATCAAGACCGACGCGCAGGGCAACCTGGATCCGGGCGGCGAACTGGAGGCGAACCCGACCTGGCGTGCGGCCACGGAACTCAACAACCGCAATATAAGTGCCGATCCGCGCGTTGTCATGACCCACAACGGCGGCAAGGGCGTGCCGTTCCAATGGGACAAGTTGAGCAGCGATCAACAACTGGATTTACGCACCAACCCGAGCGGCGGTCTCGACTCGGACGATGTCGGTAAGGCCCGCCTCAATTACCTGAAGGGCAGCCGGGTCGACGAAGGTACCGGGAACCGTTTCCGCGAACGCCTGTCGCTGTTGGCCGATCTGGTCAACTCGGGTCCGGTCTTCGTCGGTGCGCCCGACCTGCGCTGGCCCGACAAGACGCCGTTCCCCGACGCTCCCGGTAAGCGTTACTCGGAATACAAAAACGGCCCCAAGAAGACGCGCCAGGAAATTGTTTACGCCGGCGCCAATGGCGGTTTCATGCACGGTTTCGATGCGAATACCGGCAGGGAGGAATTCGCCTATGTCGCCAACAATCTGTTTTCGACCAATACCGCTGAAGGCTTGCATTACCTGACCGACCCGAACTATATACACAGGTATTACAACGACTTGACGCCGACCGTATCCGACGTGTTCGACGGCATCAATTGGCAAACCGTGCTGATCAGCGGCCAGCGTGGCGGCGGGCGCGGCATCTACGCGCTCGATGTTACCGACCCCAGCAAGTTCACCAATACCGAGGCGAACGCCGAAGACGTGGTGATGTGGGAATTCACCGACGCCGACGACCCCAACCTCGGCTTTACCTATAGCCGCCCGCAAATCGGGCTCGGCAATGACGGCAGCTGGGTTGCGATTTTCGGCAACGGTTACAACGGCACCGGCGACGGCAGGGGCAAGCTGTTCATCCTCAAGATCCACCAGGGGGCCAGTGGCTGGGTCGCCGGCACTGACTACGAAGTCATCAGCACTCCGCCCGGAGCTCTTTACGGCAGCCCCGGCAACAGGAACGGTCTGGGCTCGCCCGCGCTCGCCGATATCGACGGTAACGGCACGATCGACCGCGCCTATGCGGGCGACCTCTTCGGCAACATGTGGGTCTTCGATCTGAGCGACAGCGCCGACTCGGGCAACTGGGAACTGGCCTACAATACACCGCTGTTTACCACCATCGGTAACGAGCCGATCACGGCCCAGCCGACGCTGTCCAGACACCCGACGATCTCTAACGACAGCAGTAACCAGCCCAATGTCATGGTATTTTTCGGATCGGGCCAGTACCTGGTCCCGGGCGACAAGACCAGCACCGACGACAACTATTTTTACGGCGTCTGGGACAAGGGCACCGCCAGTCGTAATCGCACCCACCTCGAGCGGCAAAACTTCAGAAGCGGCTTCGAGGATGCCGCCGGAAACCCGGTGCGCGTCCTGACCAAGAGGGTGGTCAACTATGCCGGCGGCGAGTTCGGCTGGTATTTTAAACTGCCCGACAACGGTGAACGTTCGGTTACGCGGCCGGTGGTGCGCGGCAATTTGGTCTTTTTCAATACCTTCGTGCCCGAAACCGCTCCCTGTAACGTCGGCGGCTATGGCTTCCGCATGGCGGTTGACATTGTCAACGGCGGCGCGCCGGATGACCCGACCTTCGATGTCGACGGTGACAACGATGTCGACGATAGCGACCAGGCCACAAAAGGCGGCCAGGTAGCGACGGTAGCCGGCCTGCGTCAGGAAGGTTTCCTGCCCGACCCGGTATTTATCGAAAATATTTCCTATACCGCGGATAAACCCGGTCTGGTACCCGATCTCAAGAGTATTCCCGAAGGCCGCTTTTCGTGGCAGGAGTTAATCCCATGAAACAATTTAAAACACTTCTCGCCCAGTTACTGGTAATTTCCTCCCTGCTGCTGCCGTGGGCAACCGCGGCAGCACTGGAGGACTTCAGTGCCAATGGCGTCATCAGCAAGATTGGCATTTCCAGCTTCAGCCTCTACCATGGCGACGCCAAATACCGGGTTACGCCGACCGTCAAGATCGCTATCCCGGGCGTCCAGAACGCCAAACTGGGTAACCTGAAAGTCGGTGATGTGGTCTCGATCGAAGGGCATAAGATCGGCGGGAGAAACTATGTCGAGATAATAGTCTATTATAATGTAGATGATGAATAAGGCGCGTGAACTATGAAAAAAAATGAAGGCTTTACCCTGATCGAACTGGCGATCGTCGTGGCGATCATCGGCATTCTGTCAACCTTCGCTTTCGGATTCTTCGGCGAAAACGTCATTGCTTCGAACCGTACCGAGGGACGCGCGGCGCTGCAAACCGCGTCCGCGACGCTGGAAAAGTGCAAAAGCCTGTACGGCAGTTACAATAATGCCAACTGCGGCTATGCGGACTTTAACAGCGAAAGCAACTACTACGCCATCAGCGTCGCCCGCACGGCCACGACCTTCACGCTGACCGCGACCCCCGTTGCAGGCCAGCCCCAGGCCAATGATGCCGACTGCACTGCGATAACGCTCACCAATACTCATGTTAAAGGCGGTACCGGCACCGATCCTACCGAGTGTTGGTAATCTCGCGCAGGTAACAATCTGGGGAAGCTCTGAATAAATCAGAGTTTCCATAGCAATAACGGCGGAGTCGATGGTTCGACTCCGCCGGATACTGATATAATCCCCGTTTTAAACCGACCGCAGTCAAATGACCAGAAAAGCAGTCGCGCTGATCTCCGGCGGCCTCGATTCGTTGCTGGCGGCCAGGCTTGTCCAGCAGCAGGGAATCCAGGTAGAGGGCATCAACTTCTATACCGGCTTTTGCGTCGAAGGGCACACGCATGCCATCCGCAATCGGGACCGCGGCCGGGTTAAACGCAACAACGCTTTATGGGTCGCCGAGCAACTGGGCATCAAGTTGCATATCATCGACATCGTCGAAGAGTACAAAGATGTCGTCATCAATTCCAAACACGGTTATGGCGCCAATCTGAACCCCTGCCTCGATTGCAAGATCTTCATGGTGCGCAAGGCGCATGAATGGCTGCGCGCCAACGACTTCGATTTCATTATCACCGGCGAAGTAATCGGCCAGCGACCCAAATCGCAACGCAAGCGCTGCATGCCGGTGATCGCGCAGGAATCGGGCGCCGAAGACTTACTGCTGCGCCCGTTATGCGCCCAAAACCTGGCCCCGACCCTGCCCGAGCGCGAGGGTTGGATCGAGCGCGCGCAATTGCGCGATTTCAGCGGGCGTTCGCGTAAACCGCAAATGGCGCTAGCCGGGGAATTCGGCTTCGAAGACTATGCCCAGCCCGCCGGTGGCTGTTGTTTTCTGACCGACCAGACTTACTCGGTCAAACTGCAGGACTTGTGGGACAACCGCGGCCGCCGCGGGTATGAACTCGACGATATCATGCTGCTCAAGGTGGGCCGCCACATCCGTCCGAGCCGGGATTTTAAACTGATCATCGCGCGCGAGGAAGGCGAGACCAATTTCCTGAGCGGTTATCGGCATCAGTTTCAAACCATCAAGACGGTCAGTCACGCCGGACCGCTGGCGCTGGTCGAGGGTGAGCCGCTCGACGCCGAGCAACTCGAACTGGCCTGTGCGATTACCGCGCGCTTCAGCAAGGGGCGCGACGCCGACTCGGTGGAGCTGCGCTTCAGCGACCGCGAACAGGATTCGCGTAGCATTCACGTCAAACCCCTGGCCGCGGATCAGATCGAAGCGGACTGGATCGTCGCATGAACGAAATCATCGAGCTTGACGCGCGGCGCCTGTTTTGCCCGCTACCGGTGATCCGCCTGCAAAACTGTATCAACAAACAGGTAGCTGGAGCGCGCGTACGCATCGTCGCCACCGACCCCGGCAGCATGAACGATATTCCGACCTGGTGCCGCATCAATGGTCACCAGGTACTGCAGAGCGAGGAAAGAGATAAGGAATATATTTTTCTGGTGCAAAAAGGCGCGGATGACAGCTAGCCCGCATTTCACCGCGGCGCTCAGTCGTCGGGCTGGCGCTGCAATAAACCGGCAAATGCCGCGTTATCGGAACCGCGATGAAAGCTAAGCAACGCCATCGGATTACGCAACGCGTGACGCTGGTGGGCGCCGCGGTCAACTGCCTGCTCGCCGCCCTGCAGATTAGTTGCGGCCTGCTGGGCAAATCCCAGGCGCTGCTCGCCGACGGCCTGCATACCCTGTCCGATCTCAGTACCGATTTTATCGTGCTGTATGCCGCCAAACGCGCCGCCAAGGAAGCGGACGAAGACCATCCTTACGGCCATGGTCGTATCGAAACTCTGGCCTCCTTGTTGTTGGGTGGGATTCTGGCCGCAGTTGGCATCGGTATCGCCGTGCGCGGTCTCGACAGCATAGTCAATCCGCAGCTGGACAACCCCGAAGCCATCACCATTGCGTTTGCCTTTGTCGCCATCGTCGCCAAAGAGGGGCTGTATCGCTATACCTTGCGCGCCGCACGCGCCGTGCATTCGAACCTGCTCGAATCCAACGCCTGGCATCATCGCTCGGATGCATTGTCGTCGATCGTCGTGGTTATCGGTATCAGCGCGCAGGTGCTAGGCGTGCCTCACATGGACGCGCTGGCGGCGATCATCGTCGGCGCCATGATTATACTGATGGGGTTTCGCCTGTGTCGCAAAGCGCTTTACGAATTGATCGACACCGGGCTCGATTTCACGCTAGTCGACGCAGTGCATGCGGCGATGCAAGCCGACGCCAGCGTAGTCAGCATCCATAACCTGCGCACCCGCTCGATGGGCGGTCAGGGTTACATCGATGCGCACCTCGTGGTGGATTCGGACCTGACCGTTTCCGAGGCACACTACATCGCGCACAAGATAGAGGCCCGCGTTAAAAAGCAATTCCCGAAAATCATCGATGTGCAGATACACATCGATCCGCTCGACGATGCCATCAAGGATTCGGTGTTGGCGACATTGCCCGAACGCGACGTGATCGAAGCAGATCTGCGGCAAGCCTGGGAGGAAATCCCGGAGGCGTCCCGGGTCGACCGGATCAAGCTGCATTACCTCGACAAACTGCTCGAGATCGACCTGATTTTACCGGTATCGATGTGCGGCCCGGCGCAGGAAATCGGTATTGGCAAATTGCGCGCCAGCGCCGCTAGCCTCGATTATGTCGGCAAGGTCAATATTTTCTACGCCGACTAATACGCACTAAACTGGTGCAATTTTATTAAAAACCACTTGAAATCCGCATATTTGCACAATTAATTGGCATTTCCGCGTTAATCGGTACAATTCCCTCTGTTATTGAACCCCCGATTCTGGAGATTTATTCATGTCTGCTTCCGATGTGCTAAACAAAATTAACGAGTACGGCGTCAAGTTCGTCGACTTCCGCTTTACCGATACCAAGGGAAAGGAGCAGCATGTCTCGATCCCGGCAACCATGCTGGACGAGGAAACCTTTACCGAAGGCAAGATGTTCGACGGTTCCTCGGTCGCCGGCTGGAAAGGAATTAACGAGTCCGACATGATTCTGAAGCCCGACCCGGCAACCGCGGTCCTCGATCCGTTCACCGATGAACCCACCATCAACATTACCTGTAACGTGGTGGAACCCGCGACCGGCGAAGGTTACGAACGCGATCCGCGCTCGATCGCCGACCGCGCCGAGGCTTACCTGAAAGCGTCCGGCATCGCCGATACCGCCTACTTCGGTCCGGAAAACGAGTTCTTTGTGTTCGACGACGTCAAATGGTCCACCGAAATGGGCCATTGTTCCTACCAGATCGATTCCGAGGAAGCGGCCTGGAGTTCGATCAAGATTTACGAAGACGGCAACATCGGTCACCGTCCCGGCGTCAAGGGCGGTTACTTCCCGGTACCGCCGGTCGATTCACTGCATGACATCCGTTCGGCGATGTGCCTGGCGATGGAAGAAATGGGGCTCAAGGTTGAAGTGCACCACCACGAAGTCGCAACCGCCGGTCAATGCGAAATCGGGGTCGCGTTCAACACCCTGGTGCGCAAAGCCGACGAGGTTCAGGTATTGAAATACTGCGTGCATAACGTCGCCCACAGTTACGGCAAGACCGCGACCTTCATGCCAAAACCACTGGTCGGTGACAATGGCAACGGTATGCATGTCCACATGTCGCTAGTCAAGGATGGCGTCAACCTGTTTTCCGGCGAAGGCTACGGCGGCCTGTCCGACATGGCGCTTTATTACATCGGCGGCGTGATTAAGCACGCCCCGGCGATCAATGCCTTCGCCAACGCCGCCACCAACAGCTACAAGCGTCTGGTGCCCGGTTTCGAAGCCCCGGTGATGCTGGCTTATTCGGCGCGTAACCGCTCGGCCTCGATCCGTATCCCCTACGTTTCCAACCCGAAGGCGCGCCGGATCGAAGTACGCTTCCCGGATTCGACCGCGAATCCCTACCTCGCATTCAGCGCGCTGATGATGGCCGGCGTGGACGGCATCAAGAACCAGATTCACCCGGGTGAAGCGATGGACAAGGATCTTTATGATTTGCCGCCGGAAGAGGAAACGGAGATCCCACAGGTTGCGTTTTCCCTGGACCAGGCGCTCGAAGCGCTGGATCAGGATCGCGAATTCCTGAAGGCCGGCGGAGTATTCACCGATGACGTTATCGATGGCTACATCGCACTCAAGACGGAAGAAGTCGAACGCCTGCGGCTGGCTACCAACCCGGTCGAGTTTGACCTCTATTACAGCGTTTAAGGGCGCGTCTGGAACGAAGGATTAAAAAGGCCCCCTGCGGGTCCTTTTTTGTCTGATCGAAAAACCCCAGGTTTGCCGGATTGATTGATTCAATAAATATTCTAGCTCCTGTCGCCCCACAGGAAAGGTCGTGCCGCGTAGGCTGTGCGGCGGGTCGGCGTTGCGGCGATCGATCAATGCTGACGCAAATACCCGGGAGTTGGTGAGACATGCATGCACGTGTTAGCCAGCTAGCAACACCCGATCGCGCTCAGCGCATTCTGGATACCTTGAAAACGGCCTTGCTGTGCCTCGACGGTGAACACCGCATCACCTACGTCAATGCCACCGCAGAGGCATTGTTCGATAACAGCGTCGGCAGCTTGATCGGACGCCCCTTCACCAGTCTGCTAAGCCAGGTCGAACCCTCGACAATTGCCGACAAGCTGGGATCGGATTCGATTGCACTGACCGAACACGAGGCCGTCATTACGCTCGCCACCGGCAAATCATTCGTCACCGACTACAGCATCGAACCTTGCGGCGCTTCCGCCGGCGACGGGGAAGTCCTGCTCGAGATCCGGGTCTCCGAACGCCAGGCGCAGTTTGCGCGCGAAGAATTGAATCAAATGCAGCAACAGGCGACCCAGCAGCTGGCGCGCGGCTTGGCGCATGAAATCAATAATCCGCTGGGGGGTATCCGCGGCGCGGCGCAATTGCTGCAAAGGGAATTGGACCGCCCCGACTGGTGCGAGTACACGGAAATCATCATCAGCGAGGTGGATCGGCTAAAAACGCTGATCAGCAACATGCTGGGGCCGATCAATCGACCGCAGCGCCGCTTGATCAATATCTACGAAGTGCTCGAACATATTTATAAAATAATCCATGCGGCGGAACCGGAGCGTATCGATTTTCAGCGCGACTACGATCCCAGCATCCCGTCCCTGATGGCGGATCGCGATCTACTGATCCAGGCCTTCCTCAACATAACGCGCAATGCGGTGCAGGCGATCGAAGACCGCGGTAAAATCATTTTCAAGACTCGGATCGGGCGTAATGTCAGCATCGGCCAGGTCACTTATCCGCTGACAGTGCAGGTTGATATTACCGATGACGGTCGCGGCGTGGCGCCCAATCTCAGCGAAACCATTTTTCTGCCGATGATTACCGACAAGGCCGAAGGCAGCGGACTCGGCCTGCCGATCGCGCAGGAAATTATTTCCCGTCACGGCGGCACAATTAACCTGCGGCGCCAAGCCAAAGGCACCACCTTCAGCATTATTCTTCCCCTGGAGCAATCATGAACCTGGCTCTGCAAAACCACCCATCCAGCGCGATCTGGATCATCGATGACGACCAGTCGATGCGCTGGGTGCTGGAAAAAACCCTGACCAATAACGGCTACCGGGTAACCGCCTTCGAATCGGGATCGGTGGCGCTGGCGAGCTTCAAGCGCGCGACGCGGGAGCAACGCCCGGACCTCGTTATCACCGATGTGCGTATGCCCGGGATCAACGGCTTCGAGTTGATGCGGCAGATCAAGAATATTTCGCCGCCAACGCCAATCATCGTGATGACGGCCTACACCGATCTAGATACCACGCAACAGACCTTCGAAGAGGGCGCCTTCGAATACCTGCCCAAGCCCTTCGATATCGACGATGCGCTGGCACTGGTGGCGCGCGCCTGCCTACTGTCTATCGATAGCGGTGAAACTTCGGCGCCGGCCGTCACCGAGAGCGGTGACTGGCAGGCTCCGCTACGTCGCTGGGCGCAGCAACAATTGGCAGGAGGCGAAACCGCCATTCTCAAAAACGCGGCCAAAACCTTCGAGAAAACCCTACTCGACTGCGCGCTCGAAGCGACAGGCGGGCGCAAACAGGACGCGGCACGACTCCTCGGTTGGGGCCGCAACACGCTGACCCGCAAGCTCAAGGAACTCGGCTAACTGGGGACAGACCACGTTTTTTCTGAGGAAAAAACGTGGTCTGTCCCCTATTCCTCTAGCGCGGGGATGACAGCCTTAAGGATGGCAGCCTGAAGTAAGTGCCATTCTTTCCTGGCCCCTTGTCAGACGGAAATACACTCCATGTAGGCCTGCTCAAGCGAGCCGGCCCGGTAACGTTGCAGGCAATCCGCCGGGGTACCCTGATATTTCATTTCACCGGCGTGCAGGATACCGAAACGGTCGCACAAGTCTTCCGCGTCGGCGAGTAGGTGCGTACTGTATAAAACGGTGCGCCCGGATTTTTTTTCGGCGAGCATCAACTGCTTGAAATAATAGCGCGCGCGCGGATCGAGACCGCTCAGGGGTTCATCCAGAATGAGCAGCCGGCGCTCGAGCATGAAACAACTCAGCAGGCCCAGTTTCTGTACCATGCCCTTGGAATAGCCGGCGACGCGGGTATCGAGTCGATCGGGTGGAAAGTCAAGCCGTTCCGCAAGTTCCGAAATTTCGTTGCGGCTCAATTTTTGATGGTAGACCGCGGCGATAAAATCCAGGTACTGGCGGCCGCTGATGTTCTTTTTGACATCGAAATTCTCCGGCAGGTAGGCGAGTTGATCACGGCATTGCAAATCCCGGTTGTCGGCCCCGAAAATACGGATCGACGCGCCGGGCCGTGGCCGAATTAAATCGAGTATCAGCTTAATCAGGGTCGACTTGCCGGCGCCGTTGACCCCGGCGATGGCGTAATAATGATGCTCGCTGACTTCGAGACTCAGCGTTTTGAGGATGTCCAGTCCCGCGACCGAGTAGCTGAGACTGGAGACGGAAAGCGCCGCTTTCATAAAACGATAATGGCCGGCCGAAGCGGCCGGCCATAGTCGCAGATCAAAACCGGGGATTACAGGCGGAAAGCCATATTGTAGCGCTGGTTGTCGGCGTAAGTCGTCGCCGCAGTGCCAGTCGTGGCCATGCTGCCCGCCACGAGCGCCGACTGAATACGCCCCGAGTCACCATTGCCGTCGTCGAGCCGGGCCTCGATTATCTTGGCGATCGGGCCTTCGATCGCGCCAAAGATAGTCACGTGACCGGCGATACCCAGCGCGCCGTTCTGGATACCGATCTGGCCGCCGTAGGCATTGCTCGGCTTGGTGTCGTCGATCGCGCCGCCCGGAATCAGTCCGGCTGCCCGCAGGTGGCCGAAAAACTTGTTGGTTTCGACGGTAGTTCCAGTCGTAATGTCGGTAGTCGCAGTGACATTCCAAACGCCATCGATGGCGCCATCGCCATTACCATTAACCGCGGAAGCCGTGTAAACAGAAAAGCGATTCTGGGCCGCGTTGTCGTCACCGGGTAGCTGCAGGTAACGATCCTGGTAGGAAAACATCGCCGCGGCAATACCCGCGTTGTCGCTTTCCAGGCGTTTTAATTTAGCATTGGTAATCATTTCCTGGCCCTTGAGGACACCGCCGATCAGCAAGCCCACGATAACCAGAACTATCGCGATTTCTACCAATGTGAAACCTCTCTGTTTTGTAAACTGCATCGAATTCATCAACCTTATTGTGTAAGTGTATGTGTTTACTGCATTTACCATGCCACTTTTAGGAAAGTCTTATTTTTCTGTTATGTAGAGTATCTAATTGGCTTAATCGAGCCCCGATTGTCGAGATTCGAACAATTGTTGTTGGAATTCCAACAGTTTCTCGCGCAGAAATCGTTCTTCGTCCGGATCATCGATTGCATCAGTTTGCAGCAGCGCCTCGATGATTGCGATCGCCGCCTCGAGTTCGTTCAATTCGGCAAGCAGCAGGACGCGAAAGTCGCGCGCCCATTGCGGCATGTTCACGCTCGGCGGTTGCCGCGCCAGCCGCTCCGCGAGGCGCAGGGCCAACTCGAGGTCGCCGAGCTTATGCCTGGCCAGCAAGCAGGCTTCGGCCAGGCGGCGCCAGTGCCGCTGCGGGTCGTCCTCGAAGCGCCGTGCGATGAATTCCAGCAGTAGCCGCAACCGACTGTGATCGCCAGTCGAGCTGTAGACGCGCGCCGCCAGCAGCATCGGATACTCGGTGCCCGGACTGAGCTCGGTGATTCGGTCGAGCCAATCGATCAGGAGACCGTAATCGATTAGATCGTAGTTGAAATGTTGCCCGGCCTGGTTATCGTGCAACTGCAGTCGAATTGCAAGCAGGTAACCCAGCAACTGCTCCGAGCCCATCCCGATAGCGCGGTAACTGGCGCCACTCAAGGGACTGGAAAGATCGCGATAACTCGCATCCAGCTGCCGCTCGGCATGTCGATGATAGATTAGCTGCGCAGCCAGCAGAATGACAAAAGCCAGCAACAGCGACCGGGGTAGCTGCACTAGGGGCCGCTCGCCGCGCCGCATCAGAAATTAAACTCCTTGCGATAAAAATCGATCAGGCAGACCGCCAGCAAGAACGGCGCGTAAATCGCGACCGAAACCAGCTGGCTGGCGAGCACCGCGAGCAGGTCGATCGATTCGAAAAACACATTGTTTTGGGCAAAGGCTTGATTGCCGGGAACGACGTAGAGCAGCGCATCGAATATGTATTCGACCACGCGGCTGGGCAGGCCGCCCTCGGAAAGCCGGATCGATTCGTCCAGCATCAACCCGATCAGGCCGGATAACTTCGCCAACAGGTATACCGCGAGCGCAAAAAACACCGCCTGCGGTATTTTCTCCAGGCTCAGAATTGCCAGCAATCCGAGCACGCCAAGCAAAAACAATTCGAGCCAGAGGGCGGCGGCCCAGTAGAGCCCCAGGCCCGGATCGCTGAACAGCGCGATCAGAACCGCCGCCGGCAGTGCCAGCAGCAGGCACAGGCAGGCGATGACCAGCGCCTGGGCGGCAATGTACTGCCAACGCGCCAACGGCATCGTCAACAGGCGCTCGAACTGCCGCGAACCGTAATCTTCGGCGATGCCGGTGGCAATGATCAACAGCGCCAACAAACCCAGGCTATAGCGCAAAAAATCGGCGACGAAAGCGCTCACGATGGCGCCGCTGTTAATCATCGCCAACTCACCGACGAAGCCGCCGCCCAGGGCCGCAAGCAGCAGCAGCAGCGCGAGCGACAGGAACAATCGGCGGCTCATAATTCCCAGCATCAAATAACGAAACAGTGATATAGTTTGCGCGAACATTCGTTTTCGAACACCTTGATTAAAGCTAATTCACTACTGCAATTCGGTCAGCAAATTCTGGCCACCATCCTGCTGCTATACCATCTGTTGATCTGGGCGGTCGACGATCGACTGCTGCATTTTAGCCTGTCAATCGTATTGTATGGCCTATTCCTGCTGTGGCAACCTCTGTGGAGCAAGGAGGCGCGGGTCAGCATTGCGACGGTAGCCGCGATCGCACTGCTGTTTTTCTCGATCACCTATTTCTTTCCCAATGAATCGCTGGTATTCGTCGGCCTTATCCTATCCGGCCTGATCGGCAGCCGCCTGCTCGGCCAGAGCGCGTTCCGCTCCTTCGATTTGCTCGCCCTGCTCATTATTATCATCGAAATGGCGACCGGCCTGGTGCCCGATACCTTCGAGCAGATTCGGTTACCGGCGCTGTTTGCCGAGTATATGCAAAGCATTATCCTGGTGCCGGTGTTATTGTTTTTCTTTGCGCCCAACCCCGATCATCAAAAACAGGGCCGCAGCCAGGTCGACCTGATGCACGGCCTGCTGGCGGCGACGCTGCTGTTTATCGTGCTGCTCGGCGGCATTGTCATCAACCTGCTTTACGGGGTCGATTATATCGACGGCCTGTTATTGACCGTGTTCATCGTCGCCACCCTGACCATCGGCATTAGCTGGTTCTGGAACCCGGGCATCGGTTACTCGGGTATCGGAGTCTTATGGAATCGCTATGCGATGACGATCGGCGGCCCGTTTGAAACCTGGATCAACACGCTGACGACCTTGATCGAGGAACGCTTCCTGACGCCAAACGAATACCTCGAAGCGGCCTGCGAACATCTGGTCGATAACGACTGGCTGAACGCCATCGAATGGCAGTTTGAAAACTACCGCATCAGCGTAGGCGACAAGGACGGCCCCTGGCTCGAACACCCACTCGACCAAAAGCTGACCGTCTTGATCTATTTCAAGGCCGACCCCGGCACCGCGCTGGAGCAGCACACCATCCTGCTGATACGCATGGCTTACCAGTTCTACCTGGCCAAGCTCAACCAGCAAAAAATGCGCGCGCAGGAACATTTCGCCACCATCCATCATACCGGCGCGCGGCTAACCCACGACATCAAGAATATCCTGCAATCGATCAAGACTTCGCTCGAAATCCTCGAGATGGACAACGACAGCATGCAATCGCAACAATTGCTGCAAACCAACCTGCAGCAGATCGGCAGCCGGCTGGAAAGCACGCTCAACAAACTCAGGACGCCGAAACTAAATACCCAGATCAATCTGATCGATTGCCGCCAGTGGCTGGAGCGCTTCGGCAAACAACACAGCGCCAACAAACGTATCCACTGCCACGGCGATATAGAAAGCAACGTTGCGCTGCCGGTGGACCTGTTCGACAGCGTTGCCGAAAACCTGATCAACAACGGGCTGAAAAAATCAGCCTCGACCCAAGTCGAGGTTAGGTTGCTATCCGACCGCGACATTATCCTGTTATCGATTTGCGACGACGGCGACGCCATCGAATCGGAGATCGAAAACAATCTGTTTGTGCAACCGGTGTCGTCGGGCAGCGGCATGGGTATCGGACTCTACCAGGCGGCCATCATGGCGCATGCCTTCCAGTACGAACTCGAACTCAGCCAGAACGAACGCGGCCGCGTTTGCTTCAACCTGTTTCAGCACCAAGCCGAGTAGGATTGATTCGGAGATGCTCTCCGAGCGTTTGATTGGAATCAGATCGCTAGGGTAGCTGTTCCGCCTCGATCATCCTGGAGTAAAGCAGATTACGTGATATCCATCGCACCGAATCATCGTACTCCGAACCAGCCTGTTCACTGCGGGTTGAGGCAACATAGACCAGATCATTCACCCCATTGTGAAAATCATCCCGATTTTCATTCTGAATACTGGACCCGATCGATCCAGTATCTTTACCGCTGGAGACGATGACGGCCGCGGCATCGCTAACAATGGTATCCGCCGCGACCGGGCAGGCTATGTCGGCAGCCGATGGATTATTGCTAGCTCTGCAAATCACCAGATTGGGCGCCACATTGGCCAAGCCCTCCTGGCGTATGCCATTCGGCGTCACCAGATCAATCCCAAAAAACGTAGTCGCATCCGCATCGTTATCGGTCTCTACGCCGGCAACATGATAACGGTATGGCTGCCCCCAGGGATCGAGCAAGCGGCCATTGGCGTCGAGGTCACCATTCATTCCGAGGGTGCCCGCAGGAAGAAATCCCGAAAAAGCCTTACAGCTATCCACCAAACCGTCCGCACCGCCTAAGTCGGTATCGACGTTATCGTCCCGATCGTCAAAATCTTCCTGCCCGTCAATGACGCCGATGGTCGCGGTTGTATTGATGTCGCCATTGGTATCCGGGCAGGGAAGTCGGCCATTGACCTGCGCAAAGCCGATCAAGTGCTCGACGATATCATCCATTTCCTTTTCCAACTGGCGGTATTGCTTTAACTCCTGCTGCAGCGGGAACATCGCCACGCTATAGCCGAGCAGAATTGTCACGATCAGCAATACGATCGCAATTTCGACCAGCGTGAAACCTTGCTGCCGGCAGCTAAACTTCGGGTCAGTTTTCATCGATCAACAATATCGAATCGTCGCCATTGACCGGATTGGCATCGTAAATTGCGTTTAAGGCCGCGTTGCGATCTTCGTCCGGCGCGTTATTTTCCAGCTCGAAAATATTTTCCAGGTCCGCCGAATTCGCCGGCATGCTGCCGGCCGCGATCAACAGCGAAATATTGTCGTCGCTCTGGCCGTCGAAATTGTTACGCAGAGTTAAGCAACTGGTCGATCCCATACAGTCATTGTCACCGCCGGGTTTGTAATCGTCGGCATAAGCCAACATGACCGAATCGTTCCAGCGATTTTTGCGCACCCAGAGCGGCAGTTCGGGATAATAGTCCGCGTTCACGTCGAACTGCACCACGACCGGAGCCGCACTGAGACTGCGGCTGGCGGTGCAATCGAAGGTACTTCCGGCAGGCGGCAGATCAAAGCTGTTGACGACGTAATTATCCTGCTCGCAGGCTTCGACGACAATATTCATAAATTCGATATCAGCGTCGGCGGCCGCGGCCTCGTCGACTACCAGGTCCTGCAATCCCGGCAGCACGTTGGTCAACCGCCGCGCGCTGGTGGCGCCGTCGGGCGGGGTGATCGCGCCGGCAACGACGGCCGCGTAGTTCACGCCGAGTTCGAACTCGGCATCGAGGTTCAATCGCAACCTGACATAACGAATGCGGATATCGGCATGGTTAGACCAGCTGGTAAAAGCTTCGAAGTTAAAAGGAGAGACACCGCTTTTGGCACAATCCTGTGGGCTGGTAGCGCTGCCATCGCAGAGTTGCCAGCCGCTAGAAGGCATATCGCAGCTGCTGGCACATCCGTCCCAGAAGTAAAGCGTGCGGGTTACCGCGGCGCCGCCGTTGATCGCGGTATTGACGCCGTCATCGGCGACAATCATCGTGCCCAGATTGTCGCTCGTGTTGTTCGCAGTATCGTCGAATCTCTGCTTGATAAAAGACAGGTTCGCATCCTGGAGATCCAGTTGCTGCGCGCCAAACGCATCATCGAATGCATCCAGGTAGGCACCGCCGTCGGAACCTGTATCGGTCAGGTTAAAGTCGATGTCGTAATCGATGACGAGGTCGGTTACCACAGTGTGCGAATCGTGGTCCTGGTAATAGTGCAGGTAGGGTACCCGACCGGCGGTATCGGCGCCGGCCCCGGGAACGACATGATAAACCTCGAGATCGGTAACATCGTCGTAATCGTTGAGCCACGGATAACGGTAGTTCGCGGCCGTGGCGCCCCAGATGTTTTGCTGATATTCATCGATCTTTTCACGATAGGTTTGCAGCACCGCCCTTGCGGCCATCGCAGTGACTTCCTCAGCGGTGATCAAAACCATCTGGTCGTTAACAACAACATCGCCGCCGGCGGCGAATATCGGCCCGAGAATAAAACCATTGGCGCTAGCCGTGTTAATAAAATCGGCATTATCGTGGCCGCCGGATACATCCAGGTAATTGGTAATTCCAACTATCCCGGGATCGGTATCCGCGGTGGCATCATGCTTGTTATCGCCGTTAGCGATGCTGCGATTCTGCGCTACGCCCAGGCGATCGACGACCGCGCCGGGCGCTATGATAACCGCGGCAATACCTGCCAGAGAGTTATCATAAATCATGGTGCCGCCCTGGTCGTGAACGGTTATCGTACCGGTCGTATCCGAGTTGATGATGTCGGCGTTAGGCTGATTGGCGAAGTTCCTGGACACGGCATACCACAGCCTTTCACCGCTCGCATCGCGGATATCATAGAAATTCATCTCTGGGTCGGCCCACGGGAATCGCCCCACCAGCGGCACGCCATCGGTACAATCGAACGATGGATCCGGCAAGCCGTCATTATCGACATCCGGACAAGGCATCCTGCCTGGCCTGCGGCCGGGATTATTGGTCGGATAATTGTAGGCATACATCAGCAACGCCTGCTTGGCTTCCTCGAGCACACGCTGATTGTGCAAAAAACGTTGCTGATCGACTTCCAGTTTGACCTGCTGGGTAAATCCGGCGAGTACGAAGCCACCGATACTCATCAAACCCAGCACCGTTAAAATGAGTGCGTAACCGGCCTGCTGTCTGACCCGAGGCGCTCGCATGACTAGTTTTCGACGCTTACCAGGTAGCTGATTTCGAGGGTCTGGCCGGCGGTCGCGTAATACTGCTTGCCATCCGGCGCGGTGATTCTGACGCGCAGATCGTCTCCCGCCAGCACCTTGATCCGGCTGTTGTCCTCGAGCCGCTCGCCATCTTCGTAGACGCTCGAATTAATCCACACCGAGTGCGGGCCGTCGCGCGAAATCGTGATGCCCGAAATCATGTACTGCCGCACTACCTCTTCCCGGACTAGCGGCTGGATCGGTAAATCGATGGCGTTTCCGTCCGGCTTCACCGTTTCGGCCGATTTGGGCCGATCGCCCCGGTAGCGGTTGGAATTGATGATCTGGCGTTCTTGCGGCGTGGTGAACAGAGTCGACAATTCCGCCGCCTGCAGCGGCGGATAAGGCGTGGCGGCCACGCCCAGCAACGGCAGCATCAACCAGCCGTATTTTGGTCTACATGGCATCGATCGTTACCCAGCGAATGGTGCAATTGGTGGTCAGATTGGCCCTTTTGGTGTCTAGCGAGCTACTCACCGGCGAGGGCCGGTTGATGCTGCAGCTTTCTACCGTAAACAGATTTCTGATCGACAGGCGCAAACCCTCGAGCAGGGCGAACAAATCCTCCTCGTGCAGCAATCCCATCGACAATTCCATCGGCGAACTGTTGACGGCTACCCCGAGCATGGTCTTGAATCCCGGGCGCAAAAACTTTTCCTGCGGGTTCAGATCATAGGTCAGGGTCGGCAAGCGCAACACTTCGTTGGTGGACTCGAGGCTTTCGATCCAACTCAAACGCCGCTCCTTGCCTACCAGCCCGGAGGATTTGTAGTCGCTATAGAGGCTGCGATACTGATCGAGCAAATCGATATCGTTGACCATGTTGCTGTAAATTTTATGGGTGGAACGCAGCGTGGACATCGCTTTCTGATGTTCTTCGTTTTTAATTTTTTCGTACTGGAAACCGGCAACTATCAGCAGCACGAAGACCAGGATCGAAACCATCAAGGTAATAAGGGGGCGCTTCAAATAAAACCAGTCGATCTTATTCACTCTTTTGCACCTCCCTGACGACCCGGAAAGCCACTTCCGCCGTCTCTTTCCGGGTGCCGCTCTTGTTGCTGGCGTCACCGCTCATGCGCTTGTCCGACTCGATGTCCAGCGGGCGCTTGGTAATTTCCACCGAAAAGTACTTACCCGATTCGTTCATCGTTTTTTCCAGATCGTCCACCGCGCTCAAGGCGTAGCGGTAGTTACCGTCGAAATTGAGAAACTCGCCCTCCACCTGGGCAATTTCAAAATAACCCGGTTGGGGTTTGGGACGGTTGCGATCCGAGTTCGCGGTGCTGGTGCGGCGGCGTTGCCTCGGCTTACCCCATTCCACGTCTGCGGCCGTTTCGACATCCGAAAAGTTGGCGACAAACCAGTCGAGTTTTTTGATGCGGATATCGGAAAAAATGCTGACGTCGCCGCTGATCGTCGCCAGCATGTCTTCCGGTCCCTGCAGATAATTATTGCGCAGCGTATCTACCGTCTGCACCACGTGCTGCATGTTCGTGGTCGAGGTCGTGGAGTCGATATAATTCTCGCTTAGCTGATTGTATTTGGACTTGTACTTTTGCTCGATCAGCTTGGTTTCGGCAATGGAGTTGCTGTAAAGCAGGCCCTTGACGGTGCTGGCCATCGCAATACTCAGCCCCAGGGCAACCAGCGCAATGCTGGCCGCACGCAGCACCAAGCCGGCCCGGTGATGCATAAAATAACGCCGCTCTTTGGCTTGGGCGTAGTGATTGACCGAAATCTTCTTGCTCGCGAGATAACAATAAAGCCCCGAGCTGAAATCCTGTTCATCGTTGACATCGATTTTTTCACGCGCCAGCAGATCGTTGATTTCGTGGATCGTAAAATCGAAGTAACTCTCTTTTTCGCAGCGCGTCAGCAATTTATCGAAATGGCGCTTATTGGTCAGGATATGCACCGCCACGGTTTCCGCGCGTTCGACGATGCGTTGGCTGATCAGATAACGCTGGGTCGATTCGATATCGCGCAACACGTCGGCGGCATAGTCTCCCTGGTAGAAACTCGCTATCGGAACCAGCCGGCTGAGAATCAACTTACCGTCGATGAATACCGACTGGCGCAAGTTGCTCGGTACTTGCTGGCTCACCAGGATGACCGCCCGATGTTCCGATTTGAGTTCCTTGATATAAGCTTCCGAAACCAGCGGCAAGCTGAGGATTCCGGACAGCGGCGTGCGCGTATCTTCGACGATATTGAGCCAGGGCTCGAGCAGGTACTGGTTGGTAAGCCCCATGATCAGCACTTTTTCTTCCTTGCGGATTTTCTTTTCCACCGATTGCGAAATCGAAAACCGGTACTCCGAGGTGCGGAAATACTTGGCGTAATTGCGCTTCAGGATCGCCTGCCGATCGGAACCGCGCAGCAGCGGAATACTAATCTGGCGAAATTCTTCTTCGATTAAGTCTACTAGCAAACGCACCGGTTCGTTGCGAAACGAACGCAGGTAGGCGGCGAATAAATCCAGCCCCTGATCGTCAGGCTCGAAGTAAACGCTGCTCAACAGCTTATGGCCGGACCATTCCTGTGCGACCATTCTGTAACCGGTGAAATACAGAATTCTCTTCATGGTTCCGTCGCTAAAAATCGATCGTTGCGATGGTGTCGTAAATCGGGCCGAGTACCGACAGCGCCAGCCACATAACGATAAGACCGATAGTCGCCATTAGCGAGGTCTGCAATACAGGCTCCATTTTCTCGATACTGTCGTTGATGTCGCGGTCAAAAAAGTAACTCACGTTATTCAGTGATTTATCCATTTGACCACTGGATTCACCGACGCGCAGCATGCGCACGACCAACGGCGGGAATATGCCGATATTCTTGAAGGCTTCGCTGATACTGCTGCCTTCCGATATCTGCTGCCAGGCGCGCTCGATACCGTCTTCGAGCACGGTGTTACTGAGCACACCCTTGCTCAGGTTGATCGCGTCGAGCACCGTAATACCGGACGCGAACATGAGCGAAAAGTAACGCGTGAATCGCGAAATCTTGATCTTTTCGTTGACCGTGCCGATGATCGGCAATTTCAGTAAAATGCCGCCTAGTTTAAAACGCGCGCTGCTGCTGGTTCGGTAAAAATATTTGAGGATATAATAAATCGCGAACGGCGCCGCCAGGACCAGATACCAGAAATCGACGAGAAAATGCGAGGTCGCCATCAAGATACGGGTCTCGAGCGGAATCGCGCCCCCGAGACCCACTATGGCATCCATGATATCCGGCACCACAAAAATCATCATGAACATGACCACCGATAGAACCAGGGTCCCGATAACCGCCGGATAAGTCATGATCTTGCGCGCCTTGCCCAATAGTTCATCCTGCCATTTCAGGGTCTCGGTTATGTCGACCAGCACGTGGCTCATGCGGCCGCTGCGTTCACCGACGCGGATCAGGCTGATAAAGACGTCGTCGAAAATCTTGGGGTAGAGCGCGAGCGCCTGCGAAAACGAGTTACCCCCTTCGATCGCTTCGATCAAACCGGTGATCACGTCGCGGAAGGTCGGGTTATCCTCACCGTCTCTGAGGTCGGCCAGACCCTCTAGAATCGGCACGCCGGCGCGCGTCAACTGTTCCAGGTAAAAGGAGAAATTGATCAGGTCGCGCCGACCGATTTTGTTGCGGCCAAACAGATCGGAGCCCGGTTCCTTCTGCTTGAAGGTAACCAGGTCCAGATCCATTTTCTCGAGCCGTAATTCGAGGTCATTGGTATTGCCGGCATCGAGGCTGCCCGTGATGAACTTGCCGCTGGCATCGATGGCCTTGTACTGGAATAAGGGCACGGCTAGTCCATACGCTCGGTCAGGTCGGCGACGCGAGCGACTTCTTTGATCGAGGTAACCCCATCGATGATATGGCGCACGCCGTCATCGGCAAGGGTGAAAAAACCCTGTTTATAGGCTGCATCCTTGATTTCCTTGGTGGTGGCGCCATGTGCCAGCAAGTCGTCCAGGTCGGAATTCATCTTCAGAATTTCGAGCAAGGCCATGCGGCCCTTGTAACCGGTATTGTCGCAACTGGTGCAACCCTTGGCCTTGTAGATCTTTTTCGGCACCAGTCCGAGATCGTTGCCGAGCAGGCGCATCTCGTCCTCCTTCGGGACATAGGCGGTTTTACAGTATTTGCAGAGTTTGCGGATTAGCCGTTGCGCCACGACGCCAATGATATTGCCGGCCATGATTTCGGGAATAATGCCGATATCGCGCAACCGCGGCAGCGCCCCGATCGCCGAATTGGTATGCAGCGTCGAATAAACCTGGTGGCCGGTCATCGCGGCCCGAAAAGCCATTTCGGCAGTTTCCTCGTCGCGCACCTCGCCGACCAGAATGACGTCCGGATCCTGGCGCATCAGCGATTTGATGCCACTGGCGAAATCCATGCCCGCAGCTTCGTTGACCGATGTCTGTCGAATCAGGGGGAAAGGGTATTCGACCGGATCTTCCAGAGTCATGACGTTGATCTGCTCGCTGCTGAGATAGTTCAGTAACGAATAAAGCGTCGTGGTTTTACCGCTGCCGGTGGGGCCGGTCACCAGAATGATACCCTCCGGCCGCGACATCATGATCTTCAGGGTTCGCAGCGATTCAGCGGGCAGTTCCAGCTTTTCCAGCGGAATAACGCCCTTTTCGCGATCGAGTACCCGCAGCACGATATTTTCGCCATGGATGGTCGGCTGCGAGGCGACACGAAAATCGATCTGGCGGCCGACGATGGTGCGCGATATGCGGCCATCCTGCGGCGCGCGCGTTTCGGCGATGTTCATGCTCGCCATAACCTTGAGCCGCACCGCAATCGCCGACCAGTAAGTCTTGTGCAAGCTGCGAATCTGGCGCAACACGCCGTCGATGCGATAGCGAATCCGCAGGAAGCTCTCTTCCGGCTCGAAGTGTAAATCGGAAGCGCCGCGCTTGACCGCGTCGGACAGCATGACATCCACCAGGCGCACCAGGGGCTGGCTGTACTCTTCGATGTCGCCCTGGTAGTTGGTGTAATCGGCCTCGCCGGTCTCGATCTCGCGCAGGATGCCGTCGATCGATAGCTCGTAACCATAAAATTGATCGATCGCGTTGGATATTTCGGCTTCGCCGGCGAGCACCGGGACCAACTCGATATGCTGGCCGATCTGGATTCGGATTCTGTCCAGGGTAAACAGGTTGAAGGTGTCCGACATCGCAATCGTCAGGGAGCTGCGAATCGGATCGTAATTCAGCGGTATAATCTTGTGCTTGCGCGCGGTATCCGAGTTTATCATCTTGATCGCATCCGGATCGGGAACCACACGCGACAGGTCGACACTTTCCTGCTCCAGCGCTTCGCCCAGCGCCGAGCGCATGATCGCCTCGGTCGCGAAACCGAGGTTGACCAGTAGCTTGCCCAGCGGTTCATGAACCTTTTTCTGCTCGGTCAGGGCGATGTTCAACTGATCCTTGGTGATGACACCTTCGTCTATCAGGATTTCGCCTAAGCGTCTGGGTTTGCTTTCCGTGTTCATTGTTGTCCTAACAGCTCCAGTCGCTGGTTCACCGCGTCCCTGCTAAAGGTCGCGAGACCGATTCTAAAGTTATCCAGCGCGCGCCGGTAATATGAAACCGCGGACCGGGTCTGGCCGATATGCTCCAGACTGACGGCCAGGTTATAGGCATAATTCGGATCGCCGGGATTATTTTCCAGTGCCCTGAAGTAATGGCCTTGTGCTTCTCGCCAACGGTTTTGCGCGCCATAGGCATTGGCTAGTGCGAAGTGCAGATAGGGCGAATTGGGTTCGTCGCGAATCATCAGTTTCAGCTGCGTTTCAGTATCCCGCGGTGAATAGTTGGTTACCGCGATGAGCGATGTCAGCGCCAGCGAATCCTTGGGATTGGCGCGCAGCAATTGCCGGTAATCGCGAATCGCCGCGGGCCCGTTGCTATTTTGCACATGGATTGCAGCGCGCCCCAGCAGGGCATTACGATTTTGGGGTTCGACTTCGAGAACCCGGCGATAAAGATTTATCGCGAGTTCGTCATTACCCGCCTGATAAGCGGCATAGGCATCGCGTAACCAGACGTTTTTCTGCGCCACGCGCCGGCCTAAGGAAATTTCGAGCGTAGACGAAGCCGTCTCGGCCGCGCTGCTTGCAGCGGCTGACTGCGCCTGACTTGCGCCGGCGGTCGTTGCGGCCGTTGCAGTCGTGTTTTTCGATGCGGCCTCGAGCTCGGTAGGCGTCTCCGCGTCAGCCATGGCGGGCTCGGCGGCGGTTTCGGCAGCACCGTTGGCGGCGGTATCGGTTGGTATTTCAGGGTCGGCGACATCGACTGCCGACACTGCCTCGGACTGATTTTCGTCCGCGCTTACTTGCGTATCGGAGAGCGGCGTTTGATCCGCTTTTTCAATAATCTCGATGGCGCGTTCGTCGACTTCGAGTTCGGCGAACAAGCGATCGCCCGTCGCAGCTTTTTCGGGGCGGATAATACCGGGCATGGGATCCCGCTTGAGCGGGAGGAGATTGGTATCGATGAGCTCCGATTGATCCTGGTACTCGAACAGCGCATATATGACGATGGCCAACAGTATCGCGCACAAGATGCCGCCATAAAACTTGTAGTGCTGCATGCGCTGCGCCGACGATTTGCTGTGAAACATCTTTTTTGCATATTCCGGTGTCATCACGATGTCGGAATCGGATTTCATGCCGGCAAACAGTGACGATGCATCGTCACTCGGCAAGCGCATCAGGGTCCGATCGTAATTATCCGGCGCATAACTGCGTGTCGACGTGGCTTCGCTGCGGGTCGCGGCGCCCGTCCGCGGGTTTATCGCGACGCCGGTGGTGGCGCTAGCGTCGGTAGTGTCGGTAGTGCTGGTCTGTGTCGGGTCCGCCGCCGAAGCCACCCCGGGGGGAATCGGGTGGCGCGCGGTATCGATCAACTCGAGGCCGGCGGCGCCGCTATCGCCTTCGGGCGCGCCAACCTGGCTCAGGTCGGTTTCAGCTTCGGGCGCTCGCGGCGCGCGACTGACAAGCTCGGGCTCACCCATGAAATCCGCAACATCGTCTTCGGCGAAAATGATGGATTTATCTTCACCCGTCTGCATTTGCGCACTTAACGAAGTTGTCTCGGTTGCGCTGGTTTCCGGCCCCGTTTCGGAAACGTCCGTGGGTTCAACCCGAGGGTCATCCAAGCGCGCGTTGGGCTCGGAGATATCGATTTCGGTTTCATCCCGCAACACCCGCCGAGCTTGTCGCATATTGGTATCGGCGGTATCGTCGAAGTCAGAGCTATCCGTGGCATCGGGCCGGGTCAGGTTCGACGACCCGGCTTGCGAAACCTCTCGCTTGTTCTTTTCCGCCTTTTGCTCGGCGGCTTTTTTCAGCGCGTCTAGCAGTAAACTCATGCGTTATCTCTATTACTCGGAGAATATCTCGGGTTTCAGGAACTTTTTAAAGTCCTGCAAACTGGTATCGATACTGGCATTGTCGATAACCCGCAGTCGCAGGAATATCACCAGCTCGGTTTTGTCATACTTGCGGGACTTGGTGCCGAACAGCAGCCCGAACCCCTTGACATCATGCAAGCCCGGCGTACCGGATTTTTCCTCGGCGGCCGAATCCTGCAGATTCTGTTGAAAAACTCTCGATTATGACTCGGCCATGAGATAATCGAGTTCGGTATCCACTTCATTAGGAAGTCTCCCATGATGGGACAACTACCGGCGCAGCAGAACGCATTGTTTTACGAGTTTTGCCTGGAAAAGCACATTCCAGACGAGCATCTTCTCCGCCAGATAGATCAGTTTCTCGACTTTGATCAAACCCGTGTCCACCTTGACCCCTTTTATAGCCATACCGGC
>DS021199.1:1025425-1062185 GCA_001735895.1 Olavius algarvensis Gamma 3 endosymbiont
CTCTTATGGCTCTGCGGAGATGCTGGATTGGGTGGTGGAGCAAAAACAGATAGAGCCGCATATTCCGGTNTGGGATAAGTCTCACGGTAAACCGGGCATGTTTGGTCGGGCTGCATTCACCTGGGATAACGAAGCCGATTGTTATTATTGCCCGGCGAACAAGCTACTGAGATGCAGAAATCGCCCATTCAAAAAACCGCGTTCACCCGTTACCAAAGCCAACACGATTATCTATCGCTCAAGTCAGCATGACTGTAAAACCTGCGAACTTAAATCCCGGTGCTGTCCGAATACTAGCCACAGAAAGATCGCCCGTAGTATCTATGAATCATCTCGTGACGTTGCCAGGGATATTTGCGAGACCACGGAATATTTACAATCCAGGAAAGACAGAAAAAAGGTTGAAGTGCTGTTCGCCCATCTTAAGCGAGTAATGAACTTTGACCGTTTACGATTGCGCGGTATCACTGGCGCACATGACGAATTTTTACTGGCAGCCACAGCGCAAAACCTGAAGAAGTTGGCGCAACAACGATTTAAACCGCCTGATTACAGGATAGGTGCGCCTGCTTTATGCTAAATCCGATCAAAAGCAACTAAACCAGAACAAAATCCACGAAAAATGTGGATTACCGAAGTGATCCAATCATCGCCGTGATTTGGTGCGCGGAAATCGGCCATTTAATAACCGAGTTTTTCAACAGAATCTGCATTAAACCGCCGATCACTGCCGTATTGCCGCTGGCCACCCGCAGTACCGACTCCATTTCCCGCACCTGAATTTCGGGCACCGCGCTTTGCGCGAGCGGCGTTGAAGTACCCGGAATAATCAGATCGGGCGGGCTGACAAAGCGCAGCACGCGTGAAATGGTCGGCCGGATGTTGAGGATGATTTCGTCGCTTTCGGATATATAAGGCGTTACATTCATAACGAATCCGACCGGGACCGTATTGACCGTATTCTCGACCGTAACTACCGCGGGGCTATTGTCGGTCGCCGGTTCGCGATCGATATCCTGGGTAAAATAAACGATGTTGTCGACGACTTTAAGAATCGAGGTCTGGTTGTTCAGCGCCATAATTTTCGGGCTCGACATGACCGATACGTCACCGAAGGCATCGAGCGCCTTGATCGCCCCCGAAATAGTCCGATCGTTATTACTGTTGGCATAGAGCGCCGATACCACCGGACTGGTGGTCGCTCCGATGGTGGTAGCGAGTACGTTCTGACTCACGCTCCAGCCGTCCCCGACCGCGATGCGCGACCAGTCGACCCCCGCCTGGAAGTCGTCATTCAAGGTAACCTCGACCACCGTCGCCTCGATCAGCACCTGGCGCCGCGCGCTGCCCATCACCGAATCGAGGAATCCCTGAATTTCGTCATGCGCTGCGGCGGTGGTGCGCACCGAGATGGTGCCGGATTCGCGGTTGGTAATGACGCTGCCGCCGACATCGCCCGGCGACGCCATTGCCTCGACGTTTTGCTCGAGCGTAGCCCAGAATTGATTACTGGCTTCGCTTAGTACCGTGGCTGAGGAATTGCTGCCGCCGCTGCTGCCTCCGCTGCCGCTATCGACCGTGCCGGTAGAGGCGATTTGCGTGGCGACGTCGATCGACGACTTGGTTTCACGGGACATATTCAAATAATCGATGCGGTAGACCCGGGTAAACGGCTTGTCCTGCTCGATCACCAGATTCGGGCCATCCAGGTAATAACGCAATGCCACCTGACGCGCTATGCGCTGCAGAATTTGCGGCAGTGTTTGATCGATGGCGTTAATGCTGACCCGGCCATCGATCGCCGGGTCGATGTCGAGATTGAGGCGTGCGTCACGCGCCAGCGCAAACAGCAGCTCGCTGGCGGCCAGGTCGGTCGCCACGACGGTAAAGGTTTGCAGCGGTTCGGCAGGCTCGGGCACGGCAACAATCGGGACTTGCTCCACCACCGGCGGAATATCGGCCTGGGTCGACTCAGCCGCTGTCATAGTGGTATCGAGATGCCCCTCCGTTACCGACATGCGTTGGTTTTTCGACCCCGGCGCCTGACAGGCCGTCAGGCTGAGCAAACCGAGTAACAGTGCAATTCTTTTCATTGTGTGATTCCAGTTAAAATCCAGATTGCTATAGCAAAGCCTTCTGCATGAGGTTAACCGAATGCAGATACGGCGAATTGACTTTCACCGATTCGGGAAATTGCTCGAGCTGGTCGCGGCCCTGAGACAAGGTTTCAAATTCGCTATAGAAAACCCGATAGACACTTCTTTCCTCGGTATTTTCTTCATATAAATACGTTTTGGATAAATCTAACGGCCAATCATTACGTAGATAATAGACCAATTCGCGCGCTGCGGACTTACTACGCATCATTACCTGGATCGATACCTTGTCGCGGTCCGCGTTGCTGAGCCAGATCAGGCTCTGGTCCAGCTTCGTATTTAGCCATTGATTGTAATCGGTGTTTAAGCCGAGGTCGGTAGCGGATTCGGACGCGAGCACCGCAATCGAAGCGGTTTGATCCAAGGCCTTTTGCTCGGCCCGCGCCGGCGCGTCTGCCGGTCGTACGGCGGCTCCGGCTTGCTGCGCCACCGCTTCGACCGGCTGGCGCAACTCAACGGGCGGCGGTTTAACTTCGATCGCGGATTGCAAGGCCTTACTCGCGGTTTGAGTGTGCTGGTCGTCCGCCGCGACCGGCTTTTCAAACCCGTTCAGCGTTGTTGGCGCGGGCTTACCCAAATCCGGCAGTGCCGCAGTATTATGCTGCACTTTTTCCATCACTGATTGAGCCGTTTCCCGAACCTGCGGTTCAATATCCGTGACCGGCTTGTCATTCGGCACGACATTTTGCTGATTTACCGCGGTATTAGCGCTCTGCACGGAGATCCACTGCGAACGCGTCTGATAAACGCCAAGCGCGAGCGCCGCGAGCACTACCGCTATCAGACCTAGCCACCAGAACTTCCTCGATTTAGTCGACGATTCCCGATCGAAAGCGCTGTCGTTGACCGCGGCGGTTACATGCTTCGGACTCAGGTTATGAGTGCCTTCGGAAAAAGCGGATAACAGAATTTTATCGGCAATGATGTTGATGCGCCGCAGCAACCCGGCGGAATGTTGCTCCACCTTTTTCGCTATCGTCCGGTTAATCAATTCCGGCCCGGTATAACCCACTTCGCGCATGCGGAAATTCAGGTAATTATGAATTTCATTCCGGGTTAAAGGCGCGAGATTGAAATTATGGGTAATGCGCTCGCGCAATTGCCGGATCGACTGTTGCGACAGATTCTGGTCCAGCTCCGGCTGCCCGAAGAGGATGATTTGCAGCAACTTGTTCTGGTCGGTTTCCAGGTTAGATAGCAAGCGAATTTCCTCAAGGGTTGCGAGCGGCATGCTTTGCGCTTCCTCGATGAATAAAACCGCTTGCTTGTTTTCCATATGCCGCTGCAACAGGTAATCCTGCAACAGTTGCATGACTTCATGCTTGGAAGCATCCTTGGCTACCGGCAATGACAGTTCATGCGCGATGACAAACAGAATGTCTTCCGGCGACACGCTCGGATTGGCGATATAAACGATTTCGATCGTAGCCGGCAGTTTCAGTTGCAGCATGCGGCACAGCATTGTTTTGCCGCTGCCGACTTCGCCGACCACCTTGATGATGCCTTCGCCGCGATGGATCGAGTAAACCAGCGCCTCCAAAATATCGCCGCGCTTGCCGCCCTCGTAAAACAGGCTGGTGTCGGGGGTAATTTTAAAGGGCGGGCGCTCGAGGCCGAAATAATCTTCGTACATGACTTAATCCCTGTCCTCGATACGGTCCATGCGCCCATACAGGGTCGTGCGGTTGATGCCGAGCATTGCAGCCGCTTTGTTGACGTTGCCGTCGTGTTCGCGCAGCGCCAGATTTATAGCCTTTTTCTCGACCGTTTTTAACATCCTGTCGAGTTCGAAATCGGCATCCAGCATGGCCGACCCAAGCCAATCGTCGCTACCGGCCGCGCCGTTGTTTGGTTGTAATCCCGACATTTCTCGCTGCAGCACCTCGGGCTTGATGGTCTGCCCGGGATACTTCGCTGAAAGTCTAATTATTATGTTGCGCAATTCGCGCACATTACCCGGGAAAGAATATGCATTCCAGAGCTTTAACGCCGCCTCATCGAGCCTGAAACCAGCCAGTTGCTCGGCCACCTGTTGCATGAAATAAAGCAACAATTCCCGGGCATCGCCGACCCGCTCCCGCAACGCCGGCACGCGCACCGCCAGCACGCTCAGGCGATGATACAAATCCTCGCGGAACCGGCCGCTCTTGATGGCCTCGAAAATATCCTTGTTGGTGGCCGCCAGCACGCGCGCCGAGGCATGCCGCGGCCGGGTTTCACCAAGCCGGTAATACTCGCCGTTTTCCAGCACGCGCAGCAGCTTTGCCTGCAGATCCAGCGGCAAGTCGGCAATCTCGTCGAGCAGCAAGCTACCGCCGCCGGCATCTTCGAAAAAACCTTTCTTGGTGTCGGTGGCGCCGGTAAAAGCCCCTTTGACGTGGCCGAATAATTGCGATTCGAGCAGCTCGCCGTTGAAGGCGGCGCAGTTAAGCGTCAGGAAGGGTTCGAGCTTGCGTGAACTGCAACGGTGCAGGTTGCGCGCGGTGACTTCCTTGCCGCTGCCCGATTCACCCTCGATCAGCACCGGGTAAGGCGAATCTGCAATCTGGCGAATCTGCATGCGCAGCAATTCGATTTCTTCGCTGGACCCGACCAGACCTTCGATGTCGCCGTTGCCTCCGGCGCTGCCGCCGCCGGCGATGATCTGCTTTTTCAGCCGCAGCTTGATTTCAGCGATATCGCAGGGTTTGGAAATAAAATCGACCGCGCCATCTTCCTTGGCCTGAAACAGGTGTTTCTTGTTGTCTTGGCCCGACAATACCAGCACCCGGGTGGAGGGATGTTTTTGCGAAATTTTGCGGATAACCGCGAGCCCCTCGTCGGGTCGATGCGTATTCGGCGGTAGCCCGAGGTCGACCAGCGCCAGCGTCGGCGAGTCGACCATATTATCGATTAGCGCGAAACTGGAGCTCCGGTCCGAGGCGCGTTCGACATCGTATTCTTCGCTGAGCACATATTCGAGGCTGTCGGTGATAATAGCATCGTCGTCGACCAGCAACAGTGTCGGTTTCTTTTCACTGTTTAGCGGCATTCCAAGTAACCCAAAAGTTAATCTCCGGAGTATAGTGTCTAAATCTCAACAACTCAAACGGTGCTTTAATTTTGATTTAGAACTATTTGAATTATAAAGAAAAAACCTAGCTCTACGCTGGCTTCGATCGAGTTTATAGACTTCGCTCCGGCGTCTTTAGTTAAACGATCCAAGATCATTTCTGATGCTACCGATTCCCGCCTGGATCGCGCTCACGGCGGATCGATCGAAACGGTCGCCCGAATCTGGCGCTGAACGTAATCGAGGCTGCCGTAAGTATCGCTGCTGGCGACCGATTTCAGGTTGAAGGTATGGATGGGCGGCGGAGCGCCTTCGAAATGCGTGCTGCGGCTGCATTCGACCTCGATGTCGAAGCCGGTAAACGCGGCATGGGTAATATTGCTGGAAGCGACACAACTGTCGTTGACGATCGATTGGTGAATGCCCCATTCGATGCCGCTGCGCGCCGCCTGATTCGCACGCGCGCCCTGCACTCCGTACAGCAGCGTAGTCTGCTGCACCACGCGGAAATTGGTGATATAGACCACCAGGGCGGCAACGACCACCAGCAGGAATATGGCCGTGATCAGGGTGAATCCGGTCTGCGTCCGTGTCATGGCACGTTCACCACGTGAATCTGGTGCAGCAGGTTTACCGCTTCGCCGCTATCGCTGATGGCGATTTCGATGGTCAGAATACCGCCGCGCTGCGCGCTGCCGGCACTATAGGAGAAACTGCAGCTACTGAGCTCGGAAATCACCTTGCCGGCGGCGACCCCGAAATCGGCGGGCGTCGTCGGCTGCGCCGCGCGGAAACCGTAACCCGCGTAACGCAGAATTTGGCGGCCCGCCGGGTCGCAGACATAACTGGTTGAACTATCGACGAAAAAAGCGCGCTGCCCCGGCGATTGCTGGGTAAATTGGAAGGGTGCGCTCAGGGTGATCTGGTGTTCCTGATTAATTCCCGGATTAAGGGCGGCAAACCCCAGCGTGATGGCGTTATTGGTGATAATGCCCTGGTTGTCGACATCCACCGCCTCGGCATAGACATTGACCGAAGTGTTGTAGATCACGAGCCGGTTGTTGGCATCGAAGGCCGCCGGATTACTCAACGAGCCGAGCAGATTGAAGACCGCATCGGGGCTCGCAAAATCGAGTAAGAAATCCTGATCGGCGGTATAGATGCCGCCGAATTCGTCGCGATAGCGCGCGCCGTCGACGGTATTTACCATTTCGAGCGCGGCGCCCGCGCCGACGGCGGTGATACGAATGCTGTTGGGCAGCGCGCGGCGCACGTCGCGCGCAATCTGGCGCAACGCCATCTCGCCCTGGTCGACCAGTTGCTGGCGACGCAGCTGATCCTGGTAAGCCTCGATCGGATTGGTGATTAACAGCCCCGCGCCGCTCGCCAGCACGCCCAGCAACACCACCACCACGATCAGCTCGACCAGCGAGAATCCGTCTTGTGACAATCGCGGACTCATGGGTAGCGGATGCGGAAACCGCTCAACAGGATATTACCGATAGCCGGATGAGCGACTTCGACGTCGACCCGCAGCGAATCCGCCGCCGGCAATCCGCCGAGAGCGGCATTGGTAATGGTTACGGTTACCGTATAAGCCGCTAGCGCGGCCACCGGGTTGCCGAACTGGTCGGCCGCCGCGCCGGCCGCGAGGGTGCTGTAATCCTGGACATCGTCAAATTCAGCTCGTCCCGGCTCACCGGCCTCAACCCAACCCAGGCCCAATTCCGGGTCCTGCGGATCGTTGAAGGCGCGCAGCATGATTTCTTCGAGATAGGCTTCGGCGATCGTGGTCGCCTGCTGCTGGATCACCGGGTCAGCGCTGCCGCGCACCGTGTTGGCAAAAACGCCGATCAACGCGGTCGCGGCAATGCTGATGACGACAATGGTGACGATGATTTCGATCAGCGTGAAAGCGGATTGGCGGCGCATGATCTATAACACCTCGACCAGGCCGGTACTGGCGTGCACGCGAAAGTTATAGCTGCCGGACCCGCCGCTGAGGCTGAAGTCCGAGGTCGCACCCTCGCGCTCGCCGCGGGCGTTGAAGGTGATGCTGCCGGCGGTCAGCGTATACCCCGACGGGATGTTTACATTCTGATAATTGTTGGCGCGATTGGCCGGGTTAGCCACCGCGCCGGTGAAATCGTCGGCGCTACAGGTCGAACTTTGAAACAGCTGGTAACTGCCCGCGGTGGTGACGACACGCACATCGCAGCCGCTGCTGATGGCGAGTTTTTGCGCGAACCGCACCGCATTCACGGTATCGTCGAAGAAGCCGCGCGCGGCGAATACGTCGCCGCCGCTGAAGCGTCCGAGCGCCACGACACCGAGGATTCCGAGCAAAACGATCACGGTGATCAGCTCGACCAAAGAAAATCCTGAATTGTGACGACTATTTACTACAATCATGTGAATTGGGTCAAAAAATCGCTCTCAAAAAGCACAAACTTCACAAATTATTATCGATAAATCATTTACTTATATCGAAAATCAACTATATAACATCAACATAGTCTATATTCGAAAAATGATTCGAATTTATTACTCACCGTTAGGAGTGTAGAACATGTTTCAGACACAAAAAGGTTTCACGCTGGTAGAATTGGTGGTCGTCATCGTTCTACTCGGCATTCTCGGTGTAACCGCGCTCGGCCGGTTTCAGGATTTATCCGGAGACGCGCAGGCAGCCGCCAATACCGGCGTCGCGAGCGAGTTATCCTCCGCTTCCAGCATTAACTATGCCGCCCGGGTGCTGGATCCCACCAGCGCGATTGCGCTCACCGCCAATGGCATCGCCTGCACCAGCCTGGTCGACGGGACTGCCACCTCGCTACTGACAGTGGCGCTCCCGACAACCGATTACACGGTAACCGGTACCGGGGCCTGCACCACCAATGGCCCGGGCTCAACTTTCACCTGCACTATCGCCGAAAATCCTGCCGTGGCCGGCGTTGCAGACGGTACCGCCACCATTCTCTGTACTCCGTAACAGATGAATTAAAACCCGAGGGGTTGAGATTTGTTCTCAACTGCCTTGGCCGGAAAGCAGTCACGATTGATTATCGTGGCTGCTTTTCGGCCATTTGAAAACTGCCGCGGATTCTACTCAGCGTCGTTCCTGGCGCACGAATTGCAGACTGGTGAACTGATCGTGCCCGGACTCGAATTTCCCGTTTTGATCGATGTCACGGAAGTTCAGTATAATCGAGAAATAACGATCGACATCCCTGAAGCGTGATTTGTAAACAACCAGTTCGCGATTTCTCAGATAGTACCAGCCCGGTGCCTGATCGTTGGTTAAGTCGCCGTCGAGTTCGCCCACGTAAGATGCGGGCAAAAGCTGATAGTCCTCAAGAAAAGCGAACGGGTTACCGCCACGGAGTTGGTTCAAATCGTCGAGACGTCCGTTGACGGCATATCTGGCAAACACGACCGCCAAGGTGGAATCGATGATGCGCTTGGTTTGCAGAACCGACTGGCGTTCGATTTCGAGTTGTGCATCGTCGACGTAGCGAAAAAAGATAACCACCAGGATCGCGACGATGATGATCATCAGGCTGAGGCGGAACAGACTCGCCCCCGGATGGGAGCCGATGGTTTTCATCGTCCGGCGAGTTGCGCGATATCCCACATCGGTACGAAAATACCCAGCGCCAGCACCAGCACCACTCCTCCCATGCCGACGTAAATCAGTGGCTCGATGCGGTCGGACAGATTCTTGATGTCGTAATTGACTTCTTCCTCGTAGAAATCGGCGACGAAAGTCATCATTTCGTCGAGATTACCGGCTTCCTCGCCGACCGCGAACATTTGCATCACCACCGGGGTAAACATGCCGGTGCGCTGTGCGGTCAGCGTCAGTGCCTCCCCGCGTTCGATACCCTCGCGCATGCCGTTGACACTATTACCGATAAAATCGTTTCCGATGGAGCGTGCAATAACGCCCATGGCTTGCACGATCGGCACCCCGGCGCTGTAGGCCATCGCGAACGAACGTGCGAAGCGCGCCATGAACGAACGTTGCAGGATGTCACCGACGACGGGCGCGTTGATGATGAATTGGTGCCATTTCAGGCGGCCGTCGAAGGTCCTGGTATAGTGTTTGAATCCGACGAATAGCGCGATAAGGACGACCAGCATATGCAACCAGTACTCGATGAAAAATTGTGACATATTGAGTAGCAGCACCGTTTGCCAGGGTAGCTCGAGCGCGTTGGCTTTGAAAAAATCGGCGAACTTCGGAATCACGAAACCGTTTAGAATCACCAGCGCGATTGTGATGGCAATAATCACGATAGTCGGATAACGCAACGCTGTCTTGATGTTTTGCGTGATGCGCCGATTGCGATCGATATACTCACCCATCTGTGCGAAGGTTTCCTCGAGCCGCCCGGTGTTTTCGCCGACCTGGATCATACTGATGTACAAATTGGAAAAAACCTTGGGATGACGCGCGCAGGAGACCGACAGGCTGCGCCCGGACTCGAGTTGTTCCAGGATATCGCGCAGCGACTTGATCAGCAGCGGATTCTCGACCGATTCGAGTATGCCCGTTATAGCGCGCGTGATCGGAATGCCGGCCCTGATCAGGGCGCCCATCTGGCGCGTAAACATCAGCAATTCCTCGATGCTTATTTTGTGCAGGTCGAAACGATCCCAGATGAATTCGAGCACGTCGATCTGTTCCTTTTTTTCGACGATCGATATCGGCGTTACCCCGCGATCCATCAACAGGCCGGCGACCGCGTTGGTGCTGGCGCCTTCGATCTCGCCGTCGACCAGCTGGCCGTTGCCGCTCCTGCCCTGGAATTCGAACTGCGGCATCAGTCGTCAATCTCCAGCAGCGGCGGATGGTCGAGCACGTCGTCGGGCACTTCGCCGGCGAGGCGCAGCATTTCCTCAATCGAGGTCAAGCCGTTGGCGGCGTGTTCGTGCGCGACCATCACCAGCGGCTGGTAACCTGGCGCGCGGGCGGCGGCCTCGACAAAGCCCTGGGAGTCGTCATGGCGCAGCTTTTCCGCCAGTTCGGCATTCAAGTCGAGCAATTCGTAAACGCCCATGCGCCCCTGGTAGCCGGTATCGCCGCATTGCTTGCAGCCGCGGCCTTTTTTGTATTGCTGGCGGCCGGGGTCGAGCGACAGGTCGTCGCGCAGCCAGCCGGCCTCGAAAGCGGTCGGGCTATAGTCTTCGCTGCAGCTCTTGCAAACCTTGCGCACCAGGCGCTGCGCGATGATCGTGCGCAGCGTGCTGGCGAGCAGATAGCCTTCGACACCCATATCCATTAAGCGGGTGGCGGTTGAAATGGTATCGTTGGTGTGCAGGGTCGATAACACCAGGTGCCCGGTCATCGCCGCGCTGACGCCGATTTCGACGGTTTCGGCATCGCGCATTTCACCGACCATGATGATATCCGGATCCTGGCGCAAGGCCGAGCGTAAAACGCTGGCAAAGGTCAGCCCGATGCGCGGGTTGACCTGGACCTGGCTGATACGGTCGAGCCGGTATTCCACCGGGTCTTCCACGGTTACGATCTTGGAGGCCTGCACGTTGAGCTCCGACAGCGCCGCGTAGAGGGTAGTCGTCTTACCGCTACCGGTCGGGCCGGTTACCAGGATCATGCCGTTGGGCAGATGAAAGTTTTTACGGAAACGGTGCAACAGCTCGCTCGGCATGCCGAGCTGCTCGAGGTCGAGCGCGCCTTTGGTCTGGTCGAGCAAACGCATGACCACCGACTCGCCGTATTGCACCGGCATGGTCGACAGGCGCACATCAATATCGCGGTTATTGACCAGGATGTGAAAGCGCCCGTCCTGCGGCAGGCGTTTCTCGGAAATGTTGAGTCCGCACATCAGTTTCAGGCGCACCACGACGGCCGGCGCGATCTGGGTTTCCTGCATAACCTGTTCATACAACACGCCGTCGACCCGCTGGCGAATTCGAATCACGTGCTGATCGGGTTCGATATGAATATCGGAAGCACCGACCTGCACCGCATCCTCGAAGATCGACTGCAGCAACTTGGCCACCGGCGCGTCGGTCATCTCGGTCTGCAGCAATTCGTTCAGATCGGTAGCGTTTTCGGACAGATCCTGGCCGAGCTCGCTCGCCAGCGCACTGATTTCATCGGTGCGCCGATAAACCAGGTCGAAGTTTTCCAGCAGCGCGCTTTCGCGCACGATGGCCTGGCTGACCGGCTTGTCGAGCTTGCCCTGGATTTCGTCGAGCGCGTAGATATCGGTGGGATCGGCCATTGCCACCAAATAGTCCTGACCGCGGTCCTCGAGCACCAGGGCGCGGTAGCGCCGCGCGACGGACTCCGGCAACGTCTTGGCGACATCGTTGCTGTAGTCGTAATTATTGATATCGATTAACGGGATATTGAGCTGACTGGCGAGCAGGTTGAGCAGGCTGTTTTCATCGATCATGCCGAGTTCGACCAGGGTACCGCCCAGCTTGCGGCCCAGCTTCTTTTGTTCGCTGAGCGCGTGCTGCAACTGGTCCTCGGTAATCAGCCCTTTTTCGACCAACAGGTCACCGAGGCGGATTTTCTTGGTAAACGCCACTAGTTCAACACCCGCCCCAGGATCTCGCTGCGCCGCTCGACAAATGCCTGCAAACGCGGATTCAGACTACCCAGCCGGTCGGCCCGCCGATACGAATCCAGGGCCGCCGCCAACTCCGAACTATGCTCCTGCGATATACCCAGCCCGATCCAATTTTTGGCATTGGCCACGTCCTGCTGGAGCGCCAGCCGGTAATGCCGAATCGCATCGGGATGTCGGTCGAGGCGCTGGTAACTGACTGCCAGCAGCGCCTGCTGATCGGAATTGAGCCGGCTTGAGGTGGCGAACATCCCAATCACCTCCTGGTATTGCGCGTGCTGCAACAAGGCGCGGCCGTACTCGGTCCTGAAGGCGGCGTCAGCCGCGTATTTGGCAACCGATTCCCGCGCCAGCCGGCGCCAGCGCTCATGGTATTGCCGATCCTGATAAAGCGCGAGCAGATGGCGGCGCGCGTTATAATCTTCGACCCCCCCGAGCAACCCCCGTAGTAGGTTTTCGGCGTCGGCATAACGGCGCGAATTGATCAACTCAACCGCATATTCGAGCTGGTTGGCGATAAGGGCATTCGGGTTGGTCGGCTTGATTTCCAGCCTGACCGCCTCTGCCGACTGTAGCGGCGCACTCGATTCAGCCGCGGCCGGCGCAGGCCGTGTCTCGTTGACGACCGGCTCGATGTCGGCCGGCGCGGTGGCGACTGGCTCGATGGCGGCTGGCTCGATGGCGGCTGGCTCGATGGCGGCTGGCTCGATGGCGGCTGGCTCGATAGCGGCTGGCGTGGTGGCGCCCGGCTGGAGAGTTGGCGCGACCGCGGCGACGGCAATCGCGGGCGGCGGCTCCGCCTGCCTCAGATTTATCGCCCAAACCGGCTCGCCATCGATCAGGCTTTGCCGGGTTTCGACCAGAACATCGGCCGCGGTTTCAAAGCGGATATCCACGCCCTGCTCCGCCGGGGTGATCGCAAGTTCGGTAATCCAGCGATTGTCTGAAATCTCCGGCTCCACAATCTGGCTCTCGATTTCGCCCAGGTGATAAGCAAAGCTGTTTTCGCTGCGCTGCTTCAAATACGCCGCCGCGCGCGCGCGCAGCACAAACTCGAAGCGCATACCCTGTTCCGACTCCCGGATTTGCAAGCCGACGATCTGATTACCGGTCGTCTGCTCGGTGGCGGCGTTTGCAGGTTCCGCGGTCGGGACCGGTGCTGCGACCGGCGCGGTATTGACGGCCGCGGCCTGTTCCACCGAAATTGCGGTCGCGGTATCCGCTGGCTTCGGCGTAGCCGGCGCGGCGACCGGCGCGGTAATGACGGCGACGGCCTGTTCCGCCGAAATTGCGGTTGCGGTATCCGCAGGCTTTGGCGTGGCCGGCGCTGCGAGATTGGCGACCGGCTGGGGTTGCAGATAAATCCAGCCGGCCGCCGTCAGCAGGCCGATAACAAACAACGCCAGCGCCGGCTTTTTCACATCTCGGCGCGCCGCGGACGGCGGCGCCAGCGAATCGATCTCGATCGGGCTGAAGCAGCTCTCCCGGGTTTCAAGATCCTTTAAGACGTTATTGATGACACTCATTGCAACTGGCTGTCGGCGGCGGCGGCTTCGATATGCTTGCGTTTGACATAATACTCACCGCTGGCATAGGAAAGCATTAACGCCTTGTTGCACAGGACGTTGATAACCCGCGGAATTCCCTAGCTGAGCTTGTAGATCCGACGCATGGAGGCCGAGTCGAACAGTTCCGGACCCCGGTATCCGGCGGACTTGACGCGATGCAGCAAATAGGAGCGGACCGAATCACGGTTGAGGGGCTGTAGGTGATAAGCATGGATAATGCGTTGTTGCAATTGCCTGATACTGCTCCGCGCCAGCAGGGTATCGAGTTCGGGTTGCCCAAACAGCACGATTTGCACCAGCTTCTGCTTACCGGTTTCGAGATTGCTGAGTAGCCGAATCGCTTCCAGGCTTTCCTGCGGCAGGGATTGCGCCTCGTCTAGGATTATTACCGAGCGCCGCTCGCGCCGCGCGTTGGCGATCAGATAGTCGTTGATGCAGGACAGGTAGTTGTCGTTTTCGAGCCGGTCGGCGATCCCCATTTCGAGCATGACCGCATCGAGCAACGCATTGCAGCTCATATAGGGATTGGGGATGTATACCGTTTCGCATTCAGACTCTAGCGCATCGAGCAGTTTACGGCATATCAGGGTTTTACCGGTGCCCACCTCCCCGGTAACCTTGATAAAACCGTCGCCGCCGCGGATCGCGAACAACAGCACGTTAAGCGCTTCCAGGTGGGTAAAAGATTGATAGAAAAACTCGGTGTCAGGTGTCAGGCTGAACGGCTTTTCCGACAGTCCATAATATTGCTCGTACATTATTCACCTGCCACGGGATTCGCGTTCAGCCGCTTGACGCGATCGGCACTTTGCTGAATATAGTTGGACCAGACCTTATTGTTTTCGACCACGATGGGCCGCAGTAAGATCACCAACTCGCTGCGCCGGTTCAACTTTCTTTTCTGCTTAAAAGCTTCACCCAAAAACGGGATGTCACGCACCCCGGGCACACCGCCGCTTTCATCGCTGGTGGTATTCTTCATCAGGCCGCCGATTACGACCACCTGGCCGTTGCGCGCCTTCACCACGGAGTCGGATTCGCGCACCGTACTCAGCGCCAGCGGCAGTTCGAAGGCTTCGCCACCGAGGGTAATCACTTTCAATTGGTCTGTTATTTCGCTGATACTCGGATGAATGTGCAAAATAACCTGCCCATCCTCGCTGATCTGCGGGGTAACATCGAGGGCTATCCCCGAGAAAAACGGCGTCAGCGTCAACTCCGGATTGGAAGTGGTGCCGCTGGCAGTCGTCGTGGTGTCAGACGATATCTCGGTCACGAAAAATTCGTCCGAACCTACCTTGATTACCGCCTTTTGATTGTTGACGGTCGAAACCCGGGGGCTGGAGAGGACATGTACATTGCCTTGCGTACCCAAGAGATTTATCAAGGATCCAAAGGTGCTCGCCGAACTGCCGACCGCGAACAGATTGGCAAAGGCCGTATTGGATACGTCCAGCGCGGAAGTGACGACGACATCGCCCGCCGCATTGACCGCGGCCCCCCCGGTGCTACTATTGATGACCCCACTGGTACCCACCGTCAGGTTGCGGTCCGACGAGATCGCCGCCCAGTCGATGCCCGATTGAAAACTGTCGTTGAGATCGACCTCGATTACCTTGGCCTCGATGATCACCTGGCGCTGTAAATTATCCTGGGCATTATCGAGATAAGCCTCGACATCGCGCAATTCGCCCGGCATCGCGCGCACGATGACCAGACCCGAATGACGGTCCACCACCACCGAACGGCCATCGCCCCCGCCGACGATCGCGCTTAGCGTCGCCTGCAGCTCGGTCCAGAAGTCGGCCTGGCTGCGGGTATTGATACTGCTCGATTTGAGCGCCGAGGTATTCGAAGAAGCCGCATTGCTGTCGCCATCGCCGCTGCCCCCGCTGTTTTCGATCTGCCCCGAGCTAACCGTCATCAGAGACTCGCCGCTGCGGCTTACATTGATATAGTTGACCGGAAAGATCTTCGATTGAATCCGGGCCGGCAGCACGATATAGCCGCTGGCGTTATCCTTGAATTCATAGCCGTAAACTTCACGTGCGAGCTGCATGACTTCGAGCACGGTTACATTTTTCAGGTCGAGCGAAATTTCTCCGGCGACGCTGGGATGCACGACCATATTGATATTAGTGCCCTTGACCAGGCTCATGAAGAACAACCGCGCAGGCGCGTTCGATACCGATATATCGAAGGCGTTTTCCTGCTTCAGATCCTGCTTGAGTCCCGGCACGCTAATGCCGCTGGCGGGCAACAGTTCGTCCAGTATTTCATCCGAGGGCGCGGCCACGTCGGGGATTGCCAGCGCGGCCGCCTGATTGAGCGTGTCGTCGATTTCTTGCCGGGTCTGGTTGGCGGTTTCGATCGACCGCTTCGAGGCACAGGCGGCCAGCATTATCACCAGGAACAGCAAACTTAAACCTTTTCTATTCATAGATCACTCTTGACGGCCCTTTTCCGGATTGCTGTTAGTTCACTTTCGAGGCTTAAATCGATAATTTTGCCCCGGCGCACCAGACGCGCGCTTTCGCGCGTCAAGCGGACCAACTTGGCCCCTTTGATGCTATCGCCCAGCGCCAGCATCTGATTGTCGATGATGGCGACTTTACGTTCGGCGGAAAACAGGATCGACGTGAGTTGCAGAGGCTTGGCCTTCGGTTTGGTGGCCTGTGGTTTGGCGGGCTTGGCTTGGACGGCCCATTTGGCCGCGCGGAATTTTCGTAAAGCCAGGGCCGGCGGCTGCATCGGGTCGCGCAATTCCTGGGCCGATGCAATCTGACCCACGCTAAGAAACACCAGGATCATCAACAGCACGCCCATAATATAAACGCTTAGGATTTGGCGCATCTAGATTCCCACCCACTCCTTGCGCGTCGACAGGGTCGACATGACCACCTTGACGACGATCTTAGGATATTCATCGCTTACGATTTCGATTTCGTCCCACAACAATTTCCAGTCCAGGGCTTCCATCGATTGCATGTACTTGAGAATGTCGAGGTACTTGCCGGCAAATTCGAGTTCGAGCACATGCCGGAAAATTCCCGCTTCCTCGACGGACTGTTCCGGATCCAGCGCCGGAATCGCCGCTTTGACTTCACGCCGCTTGAGGCTTAGCAGCGTCAGTTTTGATTCGCGGTAAACCAGCTGATTCATCAATTGGAACATTTTTTCCGGGTCGACCAGCTCGATCGTGGTAACCCTGAGCTGTTCCTCGACCGCTGCCAATTCCTCGATCAGCCGGGCCAACTGGGTCTGTTTTTCGCGGTGGACTCCCGTGGCGATCCGCTGCCGAATACTTGCGATAGCGACGCGCGTGTTTTCGACCTCGCGGCTAATCCGTTCGTTTTCGTCTTGCCGGATCTCGAGCGCCGTCAGCGTCGGCCCGGCGTGGTAGTTCCACCACAGGAAGCCGATTAGCGCGAGCAGCGAAACCGCGATCAACGCGCGTTCGCGCAGGGATTGCGCGTTAAAGCGCTGCGCGTATTGTCGCCACTGCTCAGCCATCGAGCAGCTCACGGGTAGCAATTTTGAAATCCACCTTCCACTCGCTTTCGCGGTCGCGGCTCAACTCGAACAGGTCGAAGCGGTTGCCGCGAAAAATCTCTTCCTCGCTGAAGCGATCGAAATATCCCGGTACCTGCTCGGCGTTGAGCGAGCTGCCTTCGATCTGAACGAAGTTTTCGGCCAGTCGAATCTGGTTGAGCCAGATATCGTCGACCTGCAGATTCGACAGCGCTACTAGGTAGCCGGAAAAGCCTTCGCCGGAACCAAAGCGGTTGGCGTCGACAAAATTCAAAACTTTTTTGCGCGCCGATATCTGACGCGAGGTATCTTCGATTTCGATCTCGATGCGGCTATCCTTGAGCAATCTGGCGAGTTCGGCGTTAGCGGCCGACAGCTCTTCCGTCATACGATCGCGATCGGCCTCGATCACGAGATTGCGTTGCTGCGCCTGTTGCAAATCCAGCTGCAGTAGAAAGCTCCAGATCGAGATGGCGGCAATCGCAATCAGCACCGCCGCCGCAACCTGGGTGGCTGAAATCCACAGTCGCTTTTCGCGGAAACGGTCTTGATACAGATTAATCTGCTGCGCGATCATAGGCTAACTCCGCGCAAGGCCGCGCAATAGGCATGAAAGCATTGCGGCTCGAGACCGGGCAAATCGTCGTCACCGGCGAAGCCGATAAATTCGATATCGAAATTGCTCAGGTTTTGCAGGTACATCGCCATCTTTTCGGTAGCCTTGAGCTGGGGGAAAATGCGTAAATTAGTGACCGAGCCCATGCCGTAGAAACTTTCGAAATAATCCAGCGAACGTTGCAGTTCGAGCAACAACGCATCGAAAACGCTCTCATCTTCGCTGGTGGCCAGCCCGAGTTGATCGATCCCGATCATGAATTCGCGCGAGATGTATAAATCGGTGTCGTGATAAACACTTAGCAATCCGCTAGTGCGGTTCAGTGTCAACGCCGCCAGGCCGTGCTCGCTGCTGTTTTGCACCGCCGGCAGGTTGACCCGCACCAATTCGTGTATATCCAGCGCGGTAAGCGTCAGCGCGCTGGTCTTGATACTGTCGATATATTTCCTGACAACCGCTTCGCGCGCCGCGACCACGCCAACCTGCTGCTGCTTGTTCTTGCTCGATTCCGGCATCGGATAGCTGTCGACGACGGCATGGCTGACGTCGTAGTTGATTAAATCCTTTATTTTCCAGCTGACCGCCTGAATCATTTCAACCGCTTCGACCTCGGGTTTCTCGACCTGGTAGACATCACAGTCGTCGGCCGCAATCAGGCAGACACAAGGTGTTTTTTGCAGACTATTATCCTGTACCCAGGCTTTTAGCGCATCCACCTGGGCATCCTGACCCGCAGCCGCGACAAACTCGCTGCGCAGTATGCGGCCGGGGCTTTTCTTGCCGGTTTGCACCTGGGCCACGGCAACGCCACCGGGCAGAAAATCAACCCCGATCTGAGAATCTTTTTGCGCTGCGGAAAACAGAGCCACGTTTTTCACTCCGAACCTTTCAGTGTACGATGCAATTTCTATGCAAGTTGCAGGCCAACTACGGCCTTACTGCGATTGCAAGCAGCCACGAAGCCATCACAGCTCGTAGCGAGTAACATCGACCTCCGATCGTGAGCGATTTTTATCTAGATATATCCTAAGAAAATCGCTATAACTTATTGTCATTATTAAAAATATTAACCCATAGTTGGGCTTTTTCAAGTTATCGGCCGAAATTAATTTCGATATGATGCACATTGTCCTGTACGAGCCCGAAATCCCGCCTAACACGGGCAATGTCATGCGCTTGGCGGCCAACACCGGATTTCGGTTACATTTGATCGAACCCTTAGGCTTCGAACTCGAAGACAAGCAGCTGCGCCGCGCCGGTCTGGACTATCGCGAATGGGCCGACACAACCCGCTATAGCGACTTCGAGGAATTCAATAAAAGATGTCAATTCAATAACTTATATGCGTTTACCACCAAGGCATGCCAGACCTACGACAACGCGGTTTTCAAGCCCGGCGACGCCTTGTTATTTGGTCCGGAGAGTCGGGGTTTACCCGCCGATATACTGGAATCACTGGATAGTGACAATAAACTGCGCATTCCGATGGTCGCGGCGTCACGCAGCTTGAACCTGTCGAATACGGTATCGATCGCCGTCTATGAAGCCTGGCGGCAACAGGGATTTGCCTGACTTTCCCGTGCCTGCAACGGATTGCGACAGGCACCGGCGCCAATTCGAGCACCGACCGGATACCGCGCGCGCAAACGTCACCGGCAACCGGCTTATTCTTGCCCCTGCGGCCGGCTTTCGAGGTCGCGCACTGCGTCATGAGGATTTTTGTCGTCGTACAATACGTGATAAACCTCATCGATGATCGGCAGCTCGAGTCCGAGTTGTTTCGACTTGTGATAAATCGCCCGGGCGGCGCGCAAGCCCTCGACGGTTTGCCCGACTTCAATTTCCGCCTGGGGAATGCTTTTACCCTTGCCGATGGCTAGCCCGAAACGCCGGTTACGGCTTTGGTCGTCGGTACAGGTCAGAATGATATCGCCGAGTCCCGCCAGGCCCATCAGCGTTTCGCGCCGCGCGCCGAGACGGGTGCCCAGATGCATGATTTCGGAAAGTCCGCGCGTCATCAACGCGGCGCGGGTGTTAGCGCCGAAGCCGAGTCCGTCAGATATGCCGACGGCGATCGCCAACACGTTCTTAAGCGCGCCGCCGAGCTCGACGCCAACAATATCATTGCTGGTATAAGCCCGAAAATGATGCCCGCGTAACAGCGCGGCGAAGGTTTCGCTGGATTGCGGATCATTGCCTGCGCAAGCGATAGCCGCCGGCATGCCGCGCGCCACTTCGGTGGCAAAAGTGGGCCCCGAAACGACGCCATAGCGACGAATCCGCAACTCCTCCGCGACGACTTCGTGTAATAACTTGCCGGTTTCTATTTCGAATCCTTTGCTAGCCCAGAATAGCATCTTGTCGTCGTCGACCAGCGGCTTCAGTTGTTGCAACAAATCCCTGAAATCTTTGCTGGGTATCACGATTAGCAGATAGGGCGCCTGCTCGACCGCGGCGTCGAGGCTCGCCACCGGCTCGATACTGTCGGCCAGGGTGAAACCGGGCAGGTAATCGGTATTTTCGCGCAGCGCACGCAGCCGGCTAACGTGCTCGGCATCGTAGCCCCAGAGTTTGACTTGCATCCGGTTGCGGGCCAGTTGAATCGCCAACGCGGTACCCCAGGATCCCGCACCAAGCACCGCAATCGTTTCAGCCATGATCGAACCTAGTGGGTAAGCTCGGTCCCTTCCTGGACGCTTACATCCTGGACGCCGTCTTCCTGTTCGCCGTCTTCCTGTTTGGCCTGTTGCTGCTGCATATGCTGTTGAAACAGGGCGTCGAAATTAACCGGTGACAGAATGAGGGGAGGAAAACCGCCGCGTACCGACAAATCCGAAACCACCTCCCGGGCATAGGGAAACAAAATGTTCATGCACTGGCTGCCGAGCAGGTACTTTGTTTCCTGTTCATCGAAGCCCGTCAGGCTGACCACGGCCGCCTGCTGCACCTCGACCAGAAACGCGGTAGATTCCTGGTGGGTTACGGTGGCGGTAATGCTGAGTACCACTTCGTAAAGATCGCCCTCCAGGCGCCGTTGGCTATTCGTCAGATTGAGATCGATTTTCGGATCCCACTGTTTCGAGTTGAAAGCATTCGGTGCATCCGGGGACTCGAACGACGCGTCTTTGACGTATAGTTTCTGGATGGCAAACTGTTTCTGTGTTTCCTGTTCTTCGCTCATGAGATCACTTTTTGCTAATGGGTAAATGCGCTTCCTGCCAGGCTAGAATGCCGCCGCTCAAACTAAAGACCTTGTCAAAACCCTGCTTGCCCAGTTCCTTGCAGGCCTGCCCCGAACGCGCGCCCGTTTTGCAATAAACCAGCAGGGTCTTGCTTTTATGCTTTTCGAGCTCGCCGCCGCGGGTCGCCACGGCGCCGGCCGGAATCTGAATCGCCTTGGCGATCTTGCCGCCTACCGTCTCGGACGGCTCGCGCACGTCGAGCAAGACGATGTCTTCGCTATTCATCAGCTGCACCGCCGCCGCCGGGGTCAGGCTGGCAAACCGCTGCGTGGCGATTTTCATCTCGTTGAAAAAGGTCAACGCCAACAACACCGCGAATGCAATCACCAGATATGGGTGATTTACCGCAAATTCAGAAATTTGAGCCAACATACTTCGGGAACGGAGTCTGGGTAGAGTATTAGTCGGTGGAACAGAACACTTCCTGCATCATTCCTATCAAACGCAGGGTACGCTCATCACCGATACGATAAAAAACCTTGTTCGCATCCTTGCGCGACGACAGTATACCTTTATCGCGCAAAATCGCGAGATGTTGTGAGATATTACTTTGTGAGGTACCCACATTATCGACGATTCCCTGCACGCAGACTTCGCGGCTGCCGAGCGTACACAGAATTTTGAGGCGGAGCGGGTGAGACATGGCCTTGAGCGAGCGCGAAGCAATTTCGATATCCGCGGCGTGCGCCAGCAATTGTTCCCCATCGACTGCATCTAATGCTTCAGTTTCCATTTGCTTAAGTGTATTACCAAACGTTAATATAAGAAAATGATTATGATTAAAACCCGAACGAATGTCCACTTCGCGTCTGAGTAAACTATTCCTCTGCACGCTGCTAGCCGGTCTGACGGTCGCGCCGCATTCTCCGGCCGCCGACCGCGACGCCAAGGAAAAACAGCTAAAATCGGTGCTCGTCAAAATCCAAAAACTGAAACAGGTTATCGACGTCAAGGAAGACAGCAAGTCACAGTACATCAAGCAGTTAAAATCGATCGAAGGCAAAATCGGCAAGGTCAACCGAAACCTCCGCGCCATCGACAAAAAGATTAAAGCCAAGAAAGCGGAACTCGCGGCGCTGCGCGAAACCCGCCTCAAACACCAGCGCCGCTTAAGCCGGGAAAACGACTACCTCGCCCAGCAGGTCTACACGGCATTCACCCTCGGGCGTGAAGAAAAAGTGAAATTGCTGTTTTCGCAACAAGATCCGCAAAAGATGCAGCGCAGCCTGGTTTACTACCAGTACTTTTCCAACGCGCGGGTCGACTTGATCAACGACGTACAGGACAGCATCGACAAGATTATCGAGACCGAACAGCTAATCCAGCAGGCCAGACAGGCGCTGGAAAATAATCAACAGGCCCAAAGCCTGCAAAAAAAGCAGCTCGACCAGGATCGCGGCAAGCGTAAATCGATCATCAGCTCGCTCGACAAGCAATTGAAAAAACAGGGCGGCAATCTCTCGAGGCTCGAGGATGAGGCCGCGCAATTGCAGAACCTGATCAATTCGATTCAGGAAATTCTTGCCGATGCGCTCGAGGGCGAAATTTCGCGGCGCGCATTCCCCGAGTTGAAAGGAAAACTCGCCTGGCCGGTCAAAGGCAAGCTAAGACGGCTTTTCGGCCGCAATAAACCCTTGTCGAATTTACGCTGGCAGGGGGTCATTCTCGAGGCGCCAAACGGCTCCCGAGTGCAGGCGATTTCCCACGGCCGCGTCGCCTTTGCCGACTGGCTGCGGGGGCTGGGCAACCTGATAATCATCGATCACGGCAACTCCTATCTGTCGCTCTACGGTCACAACGAATCGCTGTTCAAATCCGCCGGCGAATGGGTCGAAACCGGGGAAGTCATCAGCAGCATCGGCAGCAGCGGGGGCCAGCATAAACCCGGTCTGTATTTTGAAATACGCAAACGCGGCAAACCACAGAACCCAACCGGCTGGTGCAAAGCGAGCAATAACTTTGCCTCGGGCTAGTTCCCGCGACTGATAAAACTGCAAATTTTCGCACTTTCCCGTAGAATTTTGCGTTCTCGACCCAATCTTTTGAACTGTTTACAACTTATAGAGCCTTAAACTGGTCTACAATTATCAGTCAGGCAAAAGGCCCGCGCCCCATATCGGAGAATCGAATGTTACAAAATCTGCGAACTTCCACCTGGTTTCTGAGCGGAATACTGCTCGGATTATCACTGGCGGTAGGCCACAGCGTATACGCGTTAAAGGATGACGAAAAACAGATCCCGTTCGAGGACTTGCAGGCATTCACCGAGGTCTTCTCCAAGGTTAAATCCGACTATGTCGAATCGGTTGACGACAAGAAGCTGATCGAGGACGCAATCCGCGGCATGCTCAACGGGCTCGATCCCCATTCCGCGTTTCTCAATACCAGCGAATTCAGCGATCTCAAAATAGGCACCACCGGTCAGTTCGGCGGACTCGGCATCGAGGTCGGCATGGAAAACGGATTCGTCAAGGTTATTTCGCCGATCGACGACACCCCCGCATCGCGCGCCGGGATTCAAGCCAGCGACCTGATCATCAAGCTCGACGATAAATCGGTCAAGGGTATGACCCTGAACGACGCGGTTAAACTCATGCGCGGCAAGCCCAACACCGATATCGATTTGACGATCGTGCGCGAAGGCGAAGCCAAACCGCTGGTGATCAAAATCACGCGGGAAATCATCCGCGTCAAGAGTGTCAAAAACCGCATGCTCGAACCGGGTTACGGTTATGTTCGCATTACCAATTTTCAATCCCGCACCACCACCGATTTGCTGAAAGCCATTTCCGATCTGCAAAAACAAGCGCAGCTCAAGGGCATGGTGCTCGACCTGCGCAATAACCCGGGCGGGGTTCTCAACGACGCGGTCGGCGTTTCCGACGCATTTATCAACGACGGCTTGATCGTATATACCGAGGGTCGCCTGGACGATTCCAGCCATCGCTACCTGGCCACCCCGGGTGACAGTCTCAACGGCGCGCCCCTGGTGGTGCTGATAAACGGCGGCTCGGCATCGGCGTCCGAAATCGTCGCCGGAGCCGTGCAGGACCACAAACGCGGCATCATCATGGGGACTAAATCCTTCGGCAAGGGTTCGGTGCAAACCATCCAGGAATTGCGTAACGGTTCCGCCGTAAAGCTGACCACCGCACGCTACTTCACTCCGAAGGGACGCTCGATTCAGGCCAAGGGCATCGAGCCGGATATCCAGCTCTCCACCGTGAAGCTTTCAGAGAAGGACGAAAAAGCACGCGAGACCTACTCGGAGAGCGATCTCGAGGGGAGCCTCAGCAACCCCAACGGCGATAGCGACGGCAACGTGAAGAAAAGCAACGGCGAAGAGCTGGCGCAATCCGACTTTCAACTGTATGAAGCGCTCAATCTGCTCAAGGGTTTGAATATACTCAGTGACATGGTCCAATAGATTGATACCACCCAGTTAAGAGATAATGAAACTTAACTGAGGTAACGATAGATGACAACGAGAAAGAAATATACGAAAGAATTCAAACTGGATGCAGTGAGCCTGGTAACTGATCAGGGCTACAGCCGGGCGGAAGCAGCGCGAAGCCTGGGCATCAATGCCAATATGCTGTGCCGATGGGTGCAAGAGGAACAATCGGGTGATGGCCAGGCTTTCCGTGGGAACGGCAAGCTGACACCGGATCAGGAAGAGAACCGTCGACTTAAAGCTGAAATCAAACGCCTGAAGATGGAGAAAGAGCGACGGTATTCTTTGCAGCAGAAACGAAATGAAATACTCGTTTATCACCCAACACAAGAATACCTTTCCCGTTCGCCTGATGTGTCAGGTGCTGGGTGTGGACCGGTCATGTTATTACCACTACCGGCGCCAGATGGACACAAGACCGCCTGATCCCGAGCATGAGGAAATGCTGGAGTGGGTTCAGCGGGTTGATGATGCGAGTGATCATACCTACGGCAGCCGACGTATGAAACGGGCCCTGAACTGTCTGGGTTATCCGGTGAGCCGGAATAAGGCGTGGAATTTGATGCGGGAGGCCGGAGTTCAGGTACGTCATCGCAAGAAATTCAAGGTGACCACGAACAGCAATCACAAACAACCGGTGTACGACAATCTGCTTCAGCGGCAATTTGATGTGCCCCAGCCTGATCAGGTCTACGCAGCGGATGTGACTTATGTATGGACCCAGGAGGGCTGGCTTTACCTGGCTGTCGTGATAGATCTGTGTTTGAGAAAGGTTGTGGGCTGGAGCATGAGCCCTCGGATGAAATCGCAGTTGGTCTGTGATGCCTTGAAGATGGCCGCCCGGCAGCGCCGACCCAAGGCAGGTTTAATCCATCACTCGGATCGTGGGTCTCAGTATGCCAGCAAGGCATTCCGAAAATTACTCAGAATCAACGGGTTCCAGGGCAGCATGAGCCGTAAAGGTGACTGTTGGGATAATGCGGTGGTCGAGAGCTTCTTTGGCAGTCTGAAGCAGGAGCGGGTGCAATGGCGAAATTATCAGACTCGATATGAAGCACAGCAGGATATTCTGCAGTACATATCCAGCTGGTATAACCCATATCGATTACATTCGACGCTGAATTATGTCAGCCCGAATGATTATGAAAAACGACTACTCGAAACGAAGCATGCCGCTTAACTGGGGTGTATCAAAAAGTTTGACCACGTCACAGCGCCATCAACAACGGCTAACACAAAAACTCGATGTTGCGACTCTGGCCGCTCCTGCTCACGCTGCTCGCCACCGGCGCCGCGGCGGATCAGCGCCCGGTTTTGTCGCTGGTCATAGACGACCTCGGTTATTCGCTGAAACAGGGTATGGCGGCTATCGATCTCGACGGCGATCATACCTACGCCATCCTGCCGGGAACGACCTACAGCCGAAAGCTGGCCCGGCACGCGCATGACAAAAACAAGGAAGTGATCCTGCACTTACCGATGCAATCGATCAGCTCCCACGCGGCGCACGAACCCACTGCACTCAACGAGGCGATGGATGAAGATCAGTTGACGGCGAACGTGCATTCGCTGCTGGCGGAGATTCCGTTTATCCGTGGCGTCAACAATCACATGGGCAGTCATCTAACCGAATTCGATTTTTTCATGCGCCCGGTAATGGACAGCATTCGCGGTTATAATCCACAGCTTTATTTTCTCGACAGCCGCACTTCCGCGCACAGCGTAGCCCACGCTCAGGCCCTGGACGCGGGCTTGAATTCGATCTCGCGGGATATCTTCCTAGACAACGAAACCAATCCGGAATCTATACGGCTACAGTACAACATCTGGCTGACCAAGGCGCGCGAACGCGGGTCCGCCATCGCCATCGGCCATCCCTACCCGGCCACGCTGAAAGTTTTGCGGGAACGCTTGAGCGCGGCCATTCCGGATTTCAGATTCCTGCGTATATCGAAACTGATACTCGAGCGTAAAACCCTGGGGTTGCCCGACGGCCATACGCCCGCCACCACGGCTGCGGTCAGATAGTATTAACCCGGCTCCGCGGTTCCGCGGTTAGATCGGCGGCGGCTGAAAACCGCCCATCAGCGTTTCAACCTGTTGCGCCAGCGCCAGGGCAATGTCTTCCCGCCAGGGAGCGGCGATCAACTGCACGCCGACCGGCAAACCTTCGCCACTGGTGCCGGCACGTACCGATACCCCGGGCCAGCCGAGCAGATTAAAAATCTGAACATATCCCCAGTCGTTAAAACTATCGCTATATGAAGCCCGATGCGGTCGGGCGACGGCAAACGAGGCCGGGCATATAATAACGTCGTAGTCGGCAAAGAATGCCAGCGCCTGGCTGCGGGCCTCGTCGACCGCCTCGAGTAGCGACGGGTCCATGCGGCGCGCATTGGCGACACCCTGCTCGCTCAGATAACTGCGCAGCTCGTCGCCGATCCGTTTAGTGCCATAGCGTTTTAGCAACCGCATGATAAAACCCGCATTGGTCGCTTCCCGTAACTCGGTAGTGAGATCGACCAGCCGCCGGGTGTGCGGCAACAGTTTTTCTTCGAGCTTGAAACCCGCGGCACGCAACGCTTGCGCGGTGGCCGTGACCGTATCCTGAATGTCGTCGACCGGCGTAACAATGCCATTGTCCGTGTACCAGGCAATACGCAATTGCTTGAGATCGACCGCGCCCGGGTCGCCCATCGGTACCGGCACCACCGCCGGGTCGCGCCCGTCCGGGCCGCAAATCAACGGCAGGGCGAGGATTAAATCTTCGACATAACGCGCCATGGGCCCGATCTGGGTCAACGAATCCAGCACGCCGCCGCCATAGGGCAGGATATGCCCGCTACGCGGTGTTCGACCGGAAGTCGGCTTGATGCCGGTAATGCCGCAGAGATGTGCGGGCTCGCGTATGCTGCCGCCGGTATCCGATCCCAGTTCCAGTGCGGCGCCGCCGCAAGCGATGATTGCGGCGGCCCCGCCGCTAGAGCCGCCGGGGCTGCGCTCGAGATCGAATGGATTACAGGTACGGCCATAAATCAGGTTATTGGATTCGCTGCTAAAGGTCAGTTCCGGGGTATTGGTTTTACCGAGCAGTACCGCGCCGGCCGCGCGCAGCCGCGCCACCACCGTAGCATCGGCCTGCGGCACGAAATCCTGCCGACCGAGAGTACCGCCGGTGCTCACGATATCCGCGGTATCGAACGCATCCTTAATCGTGATCGGTACGCCGTGCAGCGGCCCTTTAAACTGCTGATTGGCAGCCATTCGATCGAGCTCATCGGCTTCCTTGAGGGCAGACTCGTCGACGCGCTGCACCACCGCATTGATGGCGGGATTGACCTGTTCGATGCGCTCTAGACAGGCTTCGACTATTTGCCGGCAGGAAAGCTGCGCGCTTCGGATTTCTCGTGCGACCCGATTTGCGGACCAATAGATGAGATCTTGCATGGCGTAATTATGGGTGTCTCAATCCTGATTATCCAGTCTTGATTTAGCCGTTTCGAAACGCGCGACGAATTCGACACCGCTCACATCCAGCGGAGTGAACCGCAGTTTCGAAGCTCGTTTCTTATTCCTGACTTCGAGCAGCCAGCGGGGTGAACGGGAATCGGCAAGATCGAGATGAACGCTATCTTCGCCGGCGCGCAATTCTGAAATCAGCTGCGGTTTTCGGCTCGCCTGCGGGCTGGCCTCGATACTCGCAATCGGCGCTTCATAGGACCATTCCCGACGCCTGCCGGTCGGCTCTTCCGATTCCCCAAACTGGCATATCGGACGGCCTTTGACGATGACGATTTCGAATTCGTGTTTATGCACATCGCCATTGGTGAGTTTAACGCTGAGCGCAAACCGGCCGCCGTGGTTGTCGATGTTATCGAACTCGATCGATCCCTCGAATCCCTTGGTGATCTCGTTGACAAAGTACAGGCCAAGGCCCTTGCCATGATGCTCACGAATTCGACGGGAGGAAAATCCGAGCTGATAAATCTTGTCTTTTTCATCTTGCTTGATACGCGGACCGCGGTTATAAACCTTTAACTCCACCTCGCCGGCTCGCTGCCCCAAGGAAATCGCAACCCGGCTGTAGCGGTTGCGATGCTCTTTTTGCTGCGCGTAAAACAATGCGTTATTGATCAAGTTTTCGATGAGCAACACCATGTGGTTTTCGTTGCCGAGCAACTCGCTATCGCTGCGCAATTGGATATTGAACTTGTCATCGATATAGGCATCGCGCCGCGGCCAATCCCGATTGAGTCCGAGCTCGTCCGGATTTTCAGTAATCGGCAGTAGCGCGCGGCGCAGCGCATGGCTCATCATGAAAGTCGGTTCGAACGGTGACGGATCGGTGGCATCGTTGAGCTGCGCCTGGAAGTAATGCTCTTCGCAATCGTAAATCTGGTTGGCGACGTGCAGCGTAATATTATCGGTAGTCGACAGGTCCAGCAGATCCCATAGATAGAGCAAGCCATCCGCGGCTTCGCGGTACTGCCGTCCGGTCTCGGCGTCGCAGCTCGATTGCGCCTGTTTGAGCGCGGTCTGCGCCTTGTCGTAACTGATGACGCCATTGTGGCGCACTTCCGAAGCGATATTTTTAAAATGCAGGAATTTTTCATCGTACTCGATGGTTTCCAGCAACCGCTCGCTGATAAACATTTTCAGTTTGTCGGCATGGTCGGAATAGGTGCGCGCGCGCGTGCCGAGCTCGCGCCTGGAGTCGAACAATTCGCTGATCTGTTCCTGGTATTGCCCGAGTTGTGTGCGGTAACGCCGACTGGCCTTGACGAAGCGCCAGCTGTCGAAAATCACCAATGCGATCAGCAACGCGGCGGCAATTAAAAAATTATCCTGCCCGGGTAGCTGCAGTGGTAGTCGCTCGAGCGGAATCAGTTCTCTATGGTTCAATACGAACTGCCAGACGACAAAAGTTAGCGCGCCCAGCGTGCTAAGCCAGGGATAGTAAATACCGGCCGGTTTCATTTCGAGTTACCGCCGGGCGGATTCCAGAAATAGGCGCCTTCATCGCCGAAGGTAACAATGCCGCTACCGCTATTGCACAGTTCGCTAAACCGACCGTCGCCGTCATCGACCGCGTCGAAGGCTCGCCGCAGGGTTTTGATATGTTGGCGGTAGCTGGCATAGGAAAACTTATCCGGGTCGAGATCCAGTCGCTCGGCAATCTGACCCGCGGTCAACGGGCGTGGTGAAGACTCTACCAGTTCACGCAGCAGTTTTCGCGGCGTCGGCGCCAAGGGCCGGCGCGCGTTGCTCGGGTTCATCAAGCGTTGGCCTTTCCAGTAAACATTCCAGGAATTCAAATCGATGGTCAGTTCGCCGCTATTGACTACGTTGACGGTGGCTGACAGATCCGAATCGATCGAAACCTGCCTGAGTACCGCCTTGATACGCCAACACAATACCTGCTCGACGTTATGCTGATGCTTGGCGATGAAATCGGTGGCCGCAAACTGTTGCAGCGCAGCGCGTTCGATTTCGGTGCCGCTGTGTTCCGACAGATAAATAATGGGCAGTAGCGGCCACTTCTTGCGCAGCGCGTTGGAGACCGTAAAACCGGCCTGGTCATTGCCGTTCATGCGCGCGTCGAGTAGCGCCACATCCGGTGGCGATGCCTTGTCGGTGAGCGCAATCTTTTGCCGTGCGGCCTCGGCAAAATTCAGGATCGTCAACGAATTCGGCTTGCCGTCGAAGTCTTCCTGCTCCAGCACCGGGGAGAATTTCTTGATCCAGTGCGACTGGTCTTCGACCCAGAAAATCGAAGCCATCAGTAACCCGGCTGTTTATCGTTGCCCATAGATTGTAACTATACAGCGGCCCTTAGGGACTGCCTTTTGCCTTGGCGGAATGTGAAATATTGCTTAATAAAACAAATATTAAAAAAATTTTAGCTGTTTTACCCAGCTTTTCACCAATTTTTCACAGACCCTGCCTAGAGTTCAATAACATTTATCGAGGTTGAGGTTAATCCTATGTCTATCGAAATTTTCAAGCTCTGGTCAATGCTATGGGCCATGTCCGTCGGGATCTGGCATTGCGGGAATATCACCAGGCGTTTTGGCTGGAATGTGGGTAAAAGGGCCTTTTTGCTGCAATATTGCTCGATACTCAAAAACCCTAAATGTGATCACTAACCGCTTTAAGATTGCCGAAACAGCCTGGCATTCCAGCAAAAGGCATCTATTCTCTATAAGTCACAACCATTAACAAGATTAGGAAGTCAACCATGAACAACTTTTACTTTTTACCCGAAATGCCTGGTGTTTCGATCGCGGTCTGGATAGTTGCGAGCATGGTTTTCCTGTTTTTGGCCAGGGAACCGGTACATAAAATGATTAATGCATTTTCCGATGCCACCGCAGGCGGATTGAGGAAACTGGCGGAATGGACCAAAAATGCCGCGCAAGCCATGCGCGAAAAAGACAGAAAAGTATTGCTGGAATCGGGCGTCGCCAAGATTCAGGGCGAAATACTCCAGGAATTCTCCAAAATCGATATGGCCAATACCAAGAGCCTGGCGGGTTACCCCAAGTTACAGTTAAGGCTCGACGACAACATCAGTCAGATCGAGCGTGACTATAAGGAATGCGGGCAGGTCACGCCCGAAGCGCCTGGATGGAGCGAAGTCATCGAAAGTATCGGCCGGGCGCAGGGTTCGACCTCTGACCGGATAATCGAAAATATGCTGTCTGAAATTCACAAGTCGGCGGTCGACGGGGAGAAGAAAGCGCTGTCCGAATTTCGCGATGTCGCGGCGAAGCGCCACAAGATACTGGGCTCGATGGCGCCGGTCTGGAAGCGTGTCGAGAAGCTGGGCAAGGAAATCAATAGCCAGGTCGAAAAGGTCATGGAAAACGGCCGCAATATTGAAAAATACATGGCCCGTTACGAAAAAATTTCCGCCGCCGAGCCCGAATCGATAGATATGCTTTCGTCGAAAGTTACCAAGCTTTTCATCATTTCGCTGATCGTCATATGCGTCGGCCTGGTCGGTGCCTTCATCAACTTCAATCTGATCGCCCTGCCCATGTCCGAACTGGTACCGGCCGGGGTACGAGTCGCCGGAATGGCGGTATCGGAAGTATCGGCCCTGGTCATTGTCGCGCTCGAACTGGTGCTGGGCATATTCATGTTTGAAGCGATCGGCGTGACCCACACCTTCCCGCAGATTTCGAATATGACCCGGGGTAAGCGCAAAATCATCCTGTTCGGATGCCTGTTTGGACTTTTGTTCCTGTCTTCGGTCGAAGCATCGCTCGCGATTCTGCGCGAAAATCTGGCCGCGGCCAAATCTGCGCTGGATATCAGTCTGGCCGGGGAATCGGCTACTGTGACCGACAATATAAACTCGCAAATCACCTTGATTGGACAGGCATTGCTGGGTTTTGTGCTGCCGTGGATTCTGGCGGTCATCGCGATTCCGCTGGAAATGTTTATCGAGGCCAGCCAACACGCGTTCGCCAAGATATATACCATTCTAATCACCTTGCTGTGCCATCTGGCGAACGCGATCGCGTACCTGATAGAGGGTTTCTTTAAAATCCTGGCGCACCTGTTCGACATCTACATCATCATCCCGGTACAGATCGCCAACCTGTTCACCGGGAAGCAGGTTAGCGCAAGCTAACAAGGAGCCGATGAGATGGAAAACATACTAAAGCCTGTTTTTTTGCGGCAGCGGTGGCGGTCGCCGTTTCGGCCTGCTCCGATAGCAAGAAATATGAAACATCCTATTGTACAATGACCGATATTTCCGGTACCTATGCCGGTGAAAAAGCCAGCGTGGTCAATATCATCAAGGCCGGCATAGTGCCGGAAATGATTCCCGGCGACAGCCTGTTCTTCGTCAAGATCGACAGCAACAGTTACGCGGAAGAAAACCTGGTCACGAAAATGACCCTCGATTACAGGCCGACGACCGCAAACAGTCAAAAACTGGCCATCTCGGAAACGCTGGACGATTTCGGTCGAGGCAATGCCCGATCGAAGTTGACCGATATTAGCGGTGCATTAATGCTTTGTTCCGATTATCTGAAATCGACTCAATCCGGAACCCAGGTAATGTTCGTTTTCAGCGATATGAAAGAGGAGCTGCCCGCGGGCGTGGTGCGTAAGTTTGCCGAGGACGAGTTTGCGGGCATCGACATCGTCGCCATGAATGTCATCAAGCTCAACAAGGACAGCGCGAATCCCGAAGTCTATCGCAAGCGGCTTAAATCTTGGAATGAACGCATTATCAGCTCCGGCGCCAGAAGCTGGAACACCTTGATCGACGCGACCAAGATCCAGGAGTTTATTTACCAGGTTAAGTAGTAGTTTCCCTGTAGTAAAAATAATAACTTGAAATTTCCTCTTTTACGCCCCGCGAAAGCGGGGTTTTTTTTGAGCGCGGCCATGACAGCGGAATTGCCGGCAAGCATCATCTGCTGGTATCCGCTTTGTTTGAACGGCTCGGCATGACTGTCGACCGACAACGGCGTCGTCCTCGCACCGGAAAAGCAAAATTCGAGGCCCACGACGGTGGAAGGCGGGTCGAAGTGCAAGATTTGAGCGCCAACTTCCTGTTTACTCCGCGGCCTACGAGAGCGCGGGATTGCAATTCAAGGCTTTAATTTCAGAACGACGGTTTACCCGGTAGCCGCCCGGATGTTAGCTTAGCGCTTTTAATCCCGGGAAATACCACGTGTTTTACAAAACCAGCGAACCCCACGGCTTGCCGCACGATCCCTTTAAAAGCTGCGTTGTACCGCGACCCATTGCCTGGGTGAGCTCCATCGATGCCGAGGGCCGGGTAAACCTCGCCCCTTACAGCTTTTTCAACGCCCTCAGCAGGGATCCACCGATGGTAATGATCTCCTTCAATGGCTACCACGCCCATGGCGGCGACAAAGATACGCTTGCCAACATCCGGGCCTGTCGCGAATTCGTGGTCAACATGGTGCCGCTGGCGCAGAAGGATGCGATGAACGTTTCCACGGCCAATGTCGGACACGAGGTAGATGAACTTGAACTTGCCGGACTGACCACTGAAACTTCCGAGCTGGTCAAACCGCCACGCGTCAGCGAGGCGCCGATACATCTGGAGTGCGAGTTCTATCAGGAAATCAACCTGCCTTGCACCCTGCCAAACAGCGCCAATACGATGATTATCGGGACCGTGCTGGGGGTCCATATCAGCGACGAGGTGCTGACCGACGGCCTGGTGGATACGCAAAAGATCAAACCGCTGTCGCGGCTGGGTTATATGGAATACACCGCGGTCGACAGCGTGTTTAAAATGGCGCGCCCGCAGGATTGACCCGCTTGCTTAATCTTCGTTAGCGGCCAGGAATCGCTGAAACTCGAGCGGGACGTCGGCGCCATAGCTGGCCAGGCCATTTTCCAGAAAATAATCGCGCATCGGCTTACCGTTACCGCTCAGCGCGTTCATTTCCGATTCCGGGGTCCGCAGCTGCACTGCCGGCCAATGCCCGGGTTGCGGATCGGCGCCCTCGGCGGCAATTTCCAGCGGATCGTCCTCGCTGATCGCCGGAGTCTTTTCAAGATCCATGAACTGCCAGGTCGCTTCCAGCGGGATATTGTTATGCGGATCGTAAAAATAAATTGACCAGAAAAGACCGTGGTCGACCGCGCCTTCCACCTCGATGCCTGCCGCCTCGATCCGATCCTTGAGCGCGAATAGCTCTTCCCTGGACTCGACCGTGAAGGAGACATGGTCGAAACCCAAGGGCAAATTGCTGCGTTCGCCGGGAAACTTTCGATGCATCACGGTCGCGCCCTCGTACTCGAAAAATGCAACGTGGGTAAGGCCGTCTCCGAGCTGGAAAAAATAGTGGCGGTAACCGTCATGACCGATGCCGGCGCTTAGTTTCATGCCCAGCAAATCGCGATAAAAACGAATGGTAGTCGGCATGTCATCGGTGATGAAGGCGAGATGATTGATACCTTGTAACGTCATATTCCACTCCTGCCGGGTCGTTGGTTGGATCGCCGCGGCAATGCGGCGCAGGACAGCTTGCCATAATACCGCCATCTTAAGGAAGCGCTGAATGAATCAGAGTTTCCTCAATTAATCGTTACCGGCTAAAGACCAAAGTTGTTGCCGCTGTAATCGTTGCCCCGGCAAGATCGGCGCCTACTATCTGTAACCGATTGAATTTTTTCGGTTTTATCGGACTCGTGGGAATAATCAGTAAACTGCCGTTAGTGACGTAAATGCGCCGCTCGGGGCTAATGGGCACCCAATTCATCGAACACCTGACACAAATCAACCCTGCCGGAGCCGGCTCGATATAGACTGATTTAGATACTCTAACGGTGAGGGCACGGCCATGATACAAAACATACTGACACCAATCGACGGCTCGATGCATGCGCAATCGGCCCTGCAGCTGAGTATCGACCTTGCCGCGAATTACGACGCCCAGATGATACTGCTGCATGTCGGGGTTCGCGACGGCAACGTGTCGCAGGAGCTTTACGAAGCCGCATCGCGCGAGCTCGAAGCGGCCGAAAGCAGCGGCCGTGAGACGCCGATCTGCGCGCACCAATCGCGCCACCATCAAATTCTCGAATATATGGGCCATATGCTGTTGCGCAAGGCGCACGAGCAAGCCAAAAACAAGGGCGTGAAACGAGTCGAGACCGCGCTCGACTTTGGCGATGCAGGCGACTGCATTCTGCATCATGCCAGAAACAGATCTGCGGATTTGATCGTCATGGGTAGCCGCGGATTCGGCGAACTCAAGGGGCTTGTGCTGGGTAGCGTCTCACACAAGGTATTTCATCTCGCTCCCTGTTCCTGCGTGACGCTAAGCCATAAGGACGGGCAACCGCCCCCAGAAAAGATCAACCGTATCCTGGTGCCGACCGACGGTTCGACCCAGGCCGACAACGCGGTCGAACTCGCGAGCGACATCGCCGCCAGGCATGGGGCGAAACTGGTCTTGTTATACGTGATGTGGCGCGGCCCGTCGCTGGAAAACTTTCGCGCCTCGATCAATCTCGATCAACTCAGCGCTAGCACCCGCGACGAACTCGATCCGGAACAACACCCGATTGCCGAGAATATGAGCGCCAGCTTCATGCCACCGGTTCTGTCGCAGGATGCGTACCGGGAAATCGGCGAACAGGTGCTCGAGCGCGGGCGACAAACCGCCGAGGACAAAGGTGTCCAGGCTCCGAAGCTGATACTTAAGGAAGGAGATCCGGCGCGCGTAATTGCCGGCACCGCGCGGCGCAAGCAGGCGGATATGATCGCCATGGGCAGCCGCGGTCTCGGGGGCGTCGAAGGAATGCTCAGCGGCAGCGTATCCTACAAGGTGAGCCACACGGTGCCCTGTAGCTGCATGATTGTGCGCTGACACGACGCGGGAACCCTTGCGAGGGTTGACTATGGGGCCGCTTACGCCCCAGTGATCCGGCGTGGCCTAAAGAAACAGGCCACGCTCGTCACTAACGGTACCGCAATAAAGTGTTTGGCGCGGTACGGGCCGAAAAATGCTTACGGTATCGATACCGGTGTGACAGGCAATTCAGAAACCAATGCCTGCATCATTTTCCGTCTGCGGGCATCAGGGTTCTTATTCTCTTTTGCTCGGCCGACTTGGTCTCGAACTTTGCCCAATAGGTTTCATATATTTGCTGAAACTTTTCCTGGTTCGCCGCCAGCCAGGCATCGGCCTCGGCGGACTTCATTTCGGTAACCTTGGTATTTTTGAGCCATTTCGAAAAATCGGCCTTTGCGGTGTGGTAATTGGTCGTACCGTTGCGCTTGATCGGTGTCGGCGCAAAGGCGCCGGTACCCCAGTTTGGCCGCAGCAGCACATAGTATCTCTTACCGGCTTCAACCTCGGCCAGCATAAAATCCGCCGCGAGGCCATTTCCCATGTATACCTTTTTCCCCGGGGTGGTGAGATGAACGAGTTTGCGTCCCACTCTGAGTTTACCCACGTAATTCAGATCGCCGTTCTCGATTTCAAAAATATCGGCGGGAATCGCTCCGGAGACGTATGAAACCCTCAAAAATACGATTTGCGCCTTGTCCGCGGGTGCCGGGTCGATCTCGGATCTATCTGTCGCTACCGTAAAGTCGGGGTGACATGGTCCAATAGATTGATACCACCCAGTTAAGAGATAATGAAACTTAACTGAGGTAACGATAGATGACAACGAGAAAGAAATATACGAAAGAATTCAAACTGGATGCAGTGAGCCTGGTAACTGATCAGGGCTACAGCCGGGCGGAAGCAGCGCGAAGCCTGGGCATCAATGCCAATATGCTGTGCCGATGGGTGCAAGAGGAACAATCGGGTGATGGCCAGGCTTTCCGTGGGAACGGCAAGCTGACACCGGATCAGGAAGAGAACCGTCGACTTAAAGCTGAAATCAAACGCCTGAAGATGGAGAAAGAAATCTTAAAAAAGGCGACGGTATTCTTTGCAGCAGAAACGAAATGAAATACTCGTTTATCACCCAACACAAGAATACCTTTCCCGTTCGCCTGATGTGTCAGGTGCTGGGTG
>DS021199.1:1062534-1064379 GCA_001735895.1 Olavius algarvensis Gamma 3 endosymbiont
GAGCATGAGGAAATGCTGGAGTGGGTTCAGCGGGTTGATGATGCGAGTGATCATACCTACGGCAGCCGACGTATGAAACGGGCCCTGAACTGTCTGGGTTATCCGGTGAGCCGGAATAAGGCGCGGAATNTGATGCGGGAGGCCGGAGTTCAGGTACGTCATCGCAAGAAATTCAAGGTGACCACGAACAGCAATCACAAACAACCGGTGTACGACAATCTGCTTCAGCGGCAATTTGATGTGCCCCAGCCTGATCAGGTCTACGCAGCGGATGTGACTTATGTATGGACCCAGGAGGGCTGGCTTTACCTGGCTGTCGTGATAGATCTGTGTTTGAGAAAGGTTGTGGGCTGGAGCATGAGCCCTCGGATGAAATCGCAGTTGGTCTGTGATGCCTTGAAGATGGCCGCCTGGCAGCGCCGACCCAAGGCAGGTTTAATCCATCACTCGGATCGTGGGTCTCAGTATGCCAGCAAGGCATTCCGAAAATTACTCAGAATCAACGGGTTCCAGGGCAGCATGAGCCGTAAAGGTGACTGTTGGGATAATGCGGTGGTCGAGAGCTTCTTTGGCAGTCTGAAGCAGGAGCGGGTGCAATGGCGAAATTATCAGACTCGATATGAAGCACAGCAGGATATTCTGCAGTACATATCCAGCTGGTATAACCCATATCGATTACATTCGACGCTGAATTATGTCAGCCCGAATGATTATGAAAAACGACTACTCGAAACGAAGCATGCCGCTTAACTGGGGTGTATCAAAAAGTTTGACCACGTCAATTGGTTACAACGAAATTCGAAAGCAGAAAAGCTGTGGGTTGTGCCGTACGATCGCCTGTATCACCTGGATGTCACCAACTTTGTTGGTACAAATGTTGTAATCATCGACCAGAAAAATAAGTAATCGCAAAACAAATCAATAACTTATATAAGCGATTCGATTCCGCCCCAGGCACCATTTAATTCCTCATCGGGCTAACACTTTTAAGCCTCGAAAAACTACTCCATATCAAAAACCGACAATGCCATTTCAAGAACGGCCCGGTTTTGAGAGACGCTTTCTCCACGCGCCTGCTGGTTTCGGGCAAATCCCATTTGGGAACTGATATACGATGCAGCAAATTCCGAATCGATGTTCCCGGGAAACTCACCGTTAAGCTTGGCTCGATTAATCCATTCCGAATAGGTAGCTAAGAGATCTCTCTGAATAACCTCTATCTGCTTGCGTGTTTCAGTTTCTAACTTGAGTTTATCTCCACGCATTTTCACAAACAGGCAACCCTTCGGCATGCCCGGGTGTTCCTCGGTATTCAGCTCAATTAATCTATTCAGGTTGATTCTAAATGAGCCCGGGCTTTTCAGCATTTCAAAAACCGGCTCCAGGATTTTTGACCGATAACGGATCAACACTTCTTTCATTAAGCCGTCTTCACTACCGAACTCTCTATACAGACTGGGTTTGGATACACCTGCCAGGTTGCATATTTCATTCAACGACACGCCGTCGACACCCTTACACCAATACAAATTCATCGCTATTGTGATGGTATGCTCTCGGTCAAAGGTCTTGGGCCTGCCGCGTTTTTTCTTCGTTTCCTGTTGCATTAGAAAGTCTCTAGCCGTGTCCAGGCATGTCCCTCGCGACAATAATATACCAATCGGTAATTAAATTTGCCAAATGCTAAAAAACTGCCTTTAACCCTTCTTATTTAATTTTTCAGCAACAAAATAATTATTTTAATACCGCGCGGTATTTTATTGTTGACTTTCGTCATTATTTTTATACCATCCAGTATTTATATAGTGAATCTGTCAAGACGGACCTCGCGAAACGAAGCCTTAA
>DS021199.1:1064429-1093277 GCA_001735895.1 Olavius algarvensis Gamma 3 endosymbiont
AGGCTTGGAGCGGTGATTGGTCTTTTACCCTTGCTAAGGCAAGCAGACTTTGGATTGAAGCATCGTGCCATGGATATGGTAGATGACTTGATCAAACCGCTGGCTAATGATCAGGTTACAGTAGCCAGGGAAGTAATCTGGAATAGTCATTGGTACCAGGCAGCGGTACATGCTTGCGCCAGGGTAGGCGCCGACTACATGATTAAGTGTACCGACACCCACAGGAAAGCCCTGAAAATACTGAAGGATCGTTCAGACCAATACCTGTTACGCCATATTTCCTGCCCTGTACTGCTTGTCCATACGGTCGAACCTAGTCATTATCAGCGTGTATTAGCTGCGGTGACCATCGAGGAGGGCAACAATAGCCACGACGAATTAAATAATCTGGTCATTTCCAATGCTCGACGCATATGTCGCATAACAGGCGGGGAACTGCACGTCGTGGCCACCCACAATGATCGCAAGGATATTTTCAGTTTGCTACGTTTTCGGTCGGACGGAGACGATGAGAAACCGCCAGGAGAAGAACTGATTAGTTCCCACTTTGGCATCGAACCCGATAAAATTCACCTCGCTTCCGGTCCTACAAAACAGGTTATTGTGGAGATGGCGACAGAAATTGACGCCCAATTGGTGGTGATGGGAACTTTTGCACGCGCAGGTATTTCGGGCGCTGTTTTAGGCAACGTTTGTGAGAAGGTTTTAGATCAGTTGACGGAAGATATATTGACGGTTCACTAGCTGAAGCAGTACGGGTCAAAAATACGGAACTAAGCGCCACAACAAGCTCGACCGGCCGCGGATCCCGAGGCTGGTGCCGGATTCAATCAATCAGCGCCGGTCGATGGATTTCGTCTCGGATCAACTCGCTAACGACCGCCGATTCCGGATATTGAATATCGTCGACGACTTCTCTCGCGAGATCGTACTGCAGATAGTCGACTTTTCAATCTCGGGCCATATCGATCACCGGGTAAAAATACCGCCGACAGTGTTCGCTGAACGGTTTGCCTGATATGATTAAATTCATATCAGGCGTGGCTCACATCAAGGGGTACGGTCACTATTGCTAGAAAACACCAAGTCCAGCTTAGATATCGCGCACATCATCCTTCTATATTTATTGGGTCTTACGAATGCCAGAAAACAATCTTCCTGATCCTGATAACCAAACTTTAGTACCTCACTTAATCAGTCTATTTCTGACTCTTGCCGCATTTTGGCTAATAAACTCTGGTCATTACACGCTGCTGATACTGTCGCTTGGGTTAATCTCCATCGCCCTGGTTTTATATATTGTCCATAGAATGGATGTAATAGATCACGAATCCCAGTCACTGCTTGTCCCGCTGAAGATTCCCGGATTCCATCTATGGCTAACCAAACAAATAATTCTCGCAAATATTTCAGTTGTGAAGCATGTTTGGCTTGGCAACAAGACAATATCTCCCGTTCTCACCAAGATCAAAGCCAATCAAAAAACAGATATGGGAAAGGTTATCTACGCAAACTCCATTACCCTGACGCCGGGCACGGTCGCGGTAGACCTGGCGGGCGATAAAATTACGGTACATGCATTATTGCGGGAAAACATCGAAGATCTGCAAGCCGGTGAAATGGATCGCCGTATATGCCGGTTGGAAGACTGATGCTAATCGCGGCAACCTTGGCGATTCTTGTTGTCATGATCCTCGGAATCATTCGGGGAGTCGTGGGGCCTACCCTCTACGACCGGATTCTTGCCGTCAATATGTTCGGTACCAAGACGGTGCTGCTCATTTCGCTTCTCGGCTTCGTGATGGGGCGCCCGGATTTCCTGGATATTGCCATCGTTTACGCCCTGATCAGTTTTGTTAGCGTTATCGGCGTGTTGCACTTTTCCGATTCCGCTGTTTTCAAACATGATCCTAACGACACAGGGAAAACGAATAAGGAATAGTCATGGATATTATCTTCGATATGAGTAGTGCCCTGTGTTTGCTATTAGGTAGCTTTCTTTGTTTATCCGGAGGAGTTGGGATTATACGATTCCCCGACTTTTATACCCGCATGCATGCGGTAGGCGTGACCGATACTCTAGGTGCGGGAATGATTTTAATCGGGTTGCTGCTGCAAACCCCGGAGTTTCTCGTGGTGTTAAAGCTATTGTTGATCCTGGTGATGACCGTATTTATCAGCCCCGTCGCAAGCCATGCATTGGCCAAAGCGGCATTTCGGAACGATCTCGTGCCGCTGTCGGATGGTAATGAAAACAAGGGAGAGACAGAGTCATAGATTCCCTGGTTAATTTTGTTTTATTGATTTTCCTCGTTATCACCGCTTGCGCCATTGTGGGGATGCGGGATCTGTTTGCGGTGGTCATGATGTCGGGTATTTTTGGCCTGCTATCTGCAAGTTTTTTCGTGGCCATGGATGCTGTTGACGTGGCATTTACGGAAGCATCCGTGGGAGCGGGTATCGCCACTTTGCTCATGTTAACCGCAGTAACCTTGACCGGGCGCTTGGAAGATAGCGAGCGCCACAAGCCGATGTGGGCTTTGGTCGTGGTTTTTATTACAGGAGGACTGTTGATCTACGGCACTCTGGATATGCCGTATTTTGACTCCTCGCAAGCACCTGTCCACCTGCATGTTGCCCCGCGCTATATCAACGATTCAATGCAGGAAATCGGTATACCCAATATCGTAACCTCGGTCCTGGCGAGCTATAGAGGCTTCGACACCTTGGGCGAAGTAGTCGTTATCTTTACTGCCGGCATGGGGGTACTGGCACTTTTGAGAGTGGAGAGTCGCCCCGGGATCGATCAAACCATGGCGGATTCCATCTTTTATTTAATGCATGAACGACATTTAATTCTGCGCGTAGTGACGAAAATACTGATACCTTTTATTCTTCTATTTGCGCTCTATGTTCAGTTTCACGGCGATTTTGGACCCGGTGGCGGTTTCCAGGCAGGAGTAATCTTCGCCGCAGCGATAATACTCTATGCCATGGTATTCGGTTTACCCACTGCACGGCGTGTGGTTAACCAGACGTTTGTTAGATTGCTTGCTGCCGTCGGTGTTTTGCTTTACGGCGGTGTCGGTTTGGTTTCTATGCTCAATGGGGGAAACTTTCTTGATTACAACGTTTTAGCCGGCGACCCTGTGGCTGGCCAACATCTGGGAATTCTTTTGATCGAACTCGGTGTCGGTTGTACCGTTGCGTCGGTCATGGTAATCATTTTTTTCAACTTTTCCGGCCGCAGGAACCATTCATAGAAACAACAACAAAGGCGTTTAATGATACTCGGGCTTTATAACTATTGGGTTGTGGTGGTGCTGATGATGATTGGATTGTACATCGTTATCGCCCATGGCAACTTGATCAAGAAAATTATTGGCCTGACAATTTTCCAGACTGCGGTTTTCATATTTTATATCAGCATCGCTAAAGTCAATGGTGCTAGCGCGCCCATTTTGGCGGAGGGGATAAGCCGATACTCGAATCCTTTGCCGCATGTTTTAATTCTCACCGCGATCGTGGTTGGGATAGCGACTGTCGCTCTCGGGCTGGCATTGGCTGTCCGTATTAATGAAGCCTATGGAAGCGTCGAAGAGGAGAGCGTTCAGAACACGGACAATCAAGAGTGTTAACGCAGCTACCTGCTTTTGCAGTCATAATACCGCTGCTGTCCGCACCCCTTTGCCTGCTTTTGAGACGCTCCCTATTCGCATGGCTATTTACGGTAATCGCCAGTGGTTTGACAATGGTGGTGAGTATTGTACTGCTTCAACAAGTCATGGCCTCGGGTACGATCGTTTACGAGATGGGTGGCTGGAGCGCACCCTGGGGAATCGAATATCGCGTCGATAAGCTCAACGCCTACCTTTTACTCATAGTTACGAGTATCAGCACCGTCGTACTGCTGGCTGCCCACACCAGCATAGAAAAAGAAATTCCGCAGCATCGCCATACCTTGTTTTACGTTCTGTACCTGCTTTCCCTGACCGGGTTGCTTGGCGTAGTGACGACCGGTGACGCCTTTAACGCTTTTGTTTTCCTCGAGGTCTCCTCGCTTGCGGCCTACTCTTTGATCGCCCTGGGTGAAGACCGGCGCGCCCTCTGGGCCGCCTACCAGTATTTGATTATGGGTACCATTGGCGCCACCTTTATTCTGATTGGTATCGGCCTGATGTATCAAATGACCGGCACGCTGAATATGGATGATCTATCCAGGCGTCTGCCGGAGGTCGCACAAACGCGAACCGTATTTGCAGCCTTTGCTTTTATTATCGTCGGCGTCTGCCTGAAAGTTGCCTTGTTTCCCCTGCATCGTTGGTTACCGAATGCATATGCCTATGCACCCTCGGTGGTAACGGCAGTCCTGGCTGCCACTTCTACCAAAGTCGCCGTGTATTTGCTCATCCGCTTTACCTTCTCGGTTTTCGGGATTTCGTTTTCCTTTACGACGGTGCCTTTACAAACCATCTTCGTAATACTTGGGCTACTGGGAATATTCGTCGCTTCGACTACGGCCATTTTTCAAAACAATGTAAAACATTTATTTGCCTACTCCAGCGTTGCCCAGATTGGCTACATGATCGTCGGTTACAGTATCAGTACGACAATGGGTCTCATGGCTACCCTATTGCACCTGTTTAACCACGCCTTGATGAAGAGTGCCTTGTTTTTGGCTTTGGGCGCCGCGATGTACCGCATCGGCAGTGTGCAGTTGCACCAGTTTCAGGGTTTAGGCCGTCAGATGCCCTTTACCATGGCCGCTATAGTGGCCGGTGGTTTAAGCTTGATCGGCGTGCCGCTAACCGTGGGTTTTGTGAGCAAATGGTATCTGGTTCTGGCTGCCCTTGAAAAAGGATGGTGGCCAGTCGCGGCGCTGGTACTGCTAGGTTCGTTATTGGCTATCGTTTATGTATGGCGTATCGTCGAAACCGCCTATTTTAATGAACCCCCAGCAGGCAGGGACTCCGTCGAGGAAGCGCCGCTGGGATTCCTGATTCCGGTGTGGCTGCTGGTATCGGCAAATATCTATTTCGGCCTGGATACTCGTCTCAGCGTTCAGGTGGCTCAGGCGGCTTCGCAGAGTTTGTTTGGTGTGAGCCAGTGAACCTCTCTCTCGAATTTTCGTTACAGCTCAGCATTCTCTTGCCGTTTGTGGCAACAGCGGGAATCCTAGCCGCCGGGCGAATGCCGAATCTACGCGAGGCCGTATCGATTGTTACCAGTTTGCTACTGTTCTATTTCGTAACCACGCTTTATCACGGGCTCGAGCAGGGAGAAGTCATCGCTGTGCAATGGTGGCAACTGGTGCCTGGATTGCAGTTGGACTTTGCCATCGATTCGCTGGGAATGCTTTTCGCTCTAGTTGCCAGCTTTCTCTGGATTGTTACGACGATCTACTCCATCGGCTATATGCGTGGCCATCAAGAACGGAATCAGACTCGCTTCTATGCCTGCTTTGCCATCGCCATCGGCAGTGCGATGGGAATTGCTTTCGCCGCAAACCTTTTTACGCTGTTTATTTTTTACGAAGTGCTGACCCTGTCCACCTATCCACTGGTCACCCATGCGGGGACTCCGGAGGCCAGGAAAGGCGGGCGAGTATATCTTGGCATATTGCTGGGTACTTCGATTGCCTTTTTTCTACTAGCCATAATCAGTACGTGGTTTGTGGCCGGCACCCTGGATTTTAAGCCTGGGGGCGTATTTGGATCGGATGTCAATAAATTGGTTGCCAGCACGATATTGGTGCTATTTGTTTTCGGTATAGGCAAGGCGGCCATTCTTCCCTTTCATCGCTGGTTACCCGCGGCCATGGTCGCACCGACACCGGTTAGTGCTCTGCTGCATGCGGTCGCCGTTGTAAAAGCCGGCGTATTCACCGTGCTAAAAGTCTGCGTATTCGTTTTTGGCATCGATATGTTGTCGATACTACCAAGCACACAGTTCCTGCTCTACCTGGCAGGCGCATCCGTATTACTGGCTTCACTGGTCGCCATGCGCCAGGATAATTTAAAAGCAAGACTGGCATACTCAACCGTAAGCCAGCTGGGCTATGTCACCATGGGCGCATTGTTGGCTACCTCGGCGGGAGTTATCGGCAGCTCGATGCATATCGCCATGCATGCATTCGGGAAAATTACCCTGTTCTTCTGCGCCGGCGCCATTCTGGTTGCCGCGCATAAATCGAACATCAGTGAAATGCGGGGGCTCGGTAAACAAATGCCGATCACCATGGCTGCATTTTTTATCGCCAGCCTCGGCATCATGGAGTACCACCCGCCGGCGGTACCTGGAGCAAGTGGTTCCTGTTGATGGGTACGCTGGAAACCGAACAGTGGGTTCTTATGGCGGTACTCATGATTAGTTCTTTGCTCAATATCGCATATTTGATACCCATACCTTTCCATGCCTTTTTCTCAGGCGACAGCACGCCCTATTCCCGAGCCGGAATAAAAGAAGCGCCTTTAGCGTCGTTAATCGCCTTGAGCATTACCGCCGTGGGCTGTTTGGTCCTCTTTGTATACCCGCAACCGTTATATGAATTGGCCAGAGCCATTTTGGCAGCATAGGGACTGACTCATGGATAACGAAAAGAAACATATATTCGATAACCCCGACAATATTAAACGCGTGTTAACTATTTTCTATGGATGCTGCGGGCTGCTTTTTGCGCTCGATTTCATCATCCATCGTCACGTCGTGCATAGCTGGGAAAATCTTTGGGGCTTTTATCCTGTGTTCGGATTTGTCGCCTGCGTCATCCTGGTGCTGATCGCCAAATGGATGCGTACCTTTCTCATGCGCCCGGAAGATTACTATGACGAGGGCGATACGGAGATAGGCGCCAAACCAGACGCAAATGCAGCACACAGTGCTGCAATAGGCGGTAACGATGTGGATGCTTGAAATACCGCCTTTCCTGCCCTTCTTTATCGCTGCCCTGCTTGCCGCCGTCACCCGCGGGCACTTGCGCGCTGCAATCATGCTGGCGCTGCCGGTTGCGAGCGCGATCCATCTATGGACGGTGCCCGAAGGCGTTCATCTGCAGTTGGCTTTGTTCGATTATGAGCTCACCCCTTACCGTGTCGACAGGCTGAGCCTGATGTTCGGCTATGTATTTCATATCGCCGCGTTCATTGGCATTGTTTACTCGCTGCACCTGCGCGACACCCTGCAGCAGGTCACGGCGTTGATGTACGCGGGCAGCGGCCTCGGCGCCGTCTTCTCCGGTGACTTGTTGAGCCTGTTCGTCTTCTGGGAACTGCTCGCCTTCACTTCGGTATTTCTTATCTGGGCGCGCAGATCCAGGCGTTCATATCAGGCCGGGATGCGTTATCTTATTATCCAGGTCTTGTCCGGTGTCATTCTGCTGATAGGCGCACTGTTTTACGCTGCCGAAAACGGTTCGCTGGAGTTCGACTTTATCGGCCTGGAAGGTATCGCCGGATGGCTAATCTTCATCGCCTTCGGCATTAAATGTGCTTTTCCTTTTTTGCACAATTGGCTCACCGATGCCTATCCCGAGGCCACCGTAACAGGCACCGTATTTCTCAGTGCCTTTACCACCAAGGTCGCCGTCTATGCATTAGCTCGTGGATATCCCGGTACCGAACTGCTGGTATATATCGGCGCGGCGATGACCTGTTTCCCGATTTTCTTTGCTGTGATCGAAAATGACCTGCGCCGGGTGTTGGCCTACAGCATGATCAACCAGGTCGGATTTATGGTCGTTGGTGTCGGCATCGGCACGGCGCTCGCTATCAATGGCGCTGTTTCACATGCGTTTAACGATGTCATCTTCAAGGGCCTGCTGTTTATGTCGATGGGAGCGGTGTTGCATATGACCGGGCGCATCAACGGCTCGGATCTGGGCGGACTATACAAGACGATGCCGAAAACCACGCTGTTGTGCATCGTCGGGGCAGCCTCTATTTCGGCCTTCCCGTTATTCAGTGGTTTCGTTAGCAAATCCATGGTGATGTCCGCCGCCCTGGAAAATGGCTATGACTGGATATGGTTAATGCTGTTATTTGCCTCGGCGGGTGTTTTCCACCATGCCGGCATTAAGATCCCCTATTTTGCTTTCTTCGCGCATGACTCGGGCATTCGGGTAAGCGATCCACCCAACAACATGTTATTGGCGATGTCGATCGCAGCGGTTTTGTGCATCGGAATCGGCGTCTATCCGGCCGCATTATACTCCCTGCTGCCCTACGACACCGGGTATAACCCTTATGACGCAACCCACGTGTTGGCACAGACTCAGCTGCTATTTTTCTCGGCGCTGGCCTTCGTCTGGCTCAACCTCAGAGGCCTTTATCCACCCGAACTACACTCCACCAACCTGGACGTGGAGTGGTTTTATCGACGTCTTTTTCCGGTTGCGATACGAAGCCTGTTGGCGGCCGCATGGAAACTGGACGGCGCTTTACGCCGGGCCTTTGTCACAAGATTGCACCGCTGGCTGGATATTCTTTCCGGTATTTACCATGTGCCCACCGGCATACTTACAAGCTCTCGTCCTGCTGGCAGCATGGCGATGTGGGTAGCGATATTTCTTGCCGGCTATTTATTTCTCAGTTTTATTTATTAGTGGAAACTACGTCCGAGGAGACTTTGAAAGAAATCGAAGCAGGAGTTTAACGGCACCGGTCATGTGGCTATGGACACGAGGATTTTCAGAAAAATAGGTTACTTATATATTTATTTTTCAGTAACTTATGGGGCATCCGTTGCGGGACTTTACACCACGATGCATAACAATGCACAACTAATCCCCGCAAACTCCGTATGCTTGTAGAAAAAGTATCTTTACTTTGTAATCACCAAGCCTATAGTTCAGAAATCCGATTAATAGTTCCTATAATTCCAGAGACTCTTGCCTGGCTGGTTTCATCAGTTGGCATGTGCCCTGAAACAGCATCAAGAAACATTTGATCTTTTATCAATTCCTGAAATCGATTAGCTAACTCACGAACGAGCACCGTATCGGCAATTTCGATTTCATCAAGAATTTCAGGGCGACCATCCAGAACTGCAACGATATCTTCAATGTCATGGCTTAGCGTATAGTCTCCATTGCCACGCCCTTTAAAAGCTTCCAATTTAGTGATCAGAAAATAAGGTGGCGAAACAATGCGAATATTTTTGGCATAGGGTAACTGGACCGAAAATTCATGTTCGATTGCTTTTTGATACCAGATATTCCCAAATCCCAGTATCTCTTCATTAGTTGGCATTACATCGAGAATAATTTCTCCACTTAACCAACGACATATTGGCGCATCCTCGCTGGTATCTTCTTTGAAACCATGCGCCCTCAATTTTTCCGAAAGGCTATAGTACTCAGCACGTGATAAGACCTGAACAATAGCATCCACGTCCCGAGTCACACGAATTGGCGGAGCCGCAGGATCTGAAATTAGCAATCCTGTAGCACAACCGCCCAAAAACACCATGTCATCAGCAAGCTCTCCGAGCTGATTAACTGCAAGCGCAAGTATTTCCAGGTTAGGATTTTGAACTCTGGCCATATTTTCCAAATCTTTTTTCGATCTCCTTTTTTGCCATTTCACGTTCCCTGACTTTTCCGCCGCGGATAGCATCGACTAGTGCCAGTAATTCATAAAGTTTTGAATCCTTTTCCGCCGCAACAGGAGCTGACTTGTACAGTGGAGAAAATGACTCTCCCCGTGCTTTTCCATTAGGATCGGGCCATACCGGTGGTGGCTCTGAGTCAGAAACGAACTTATCAATCAACGGGGCCGCTGCGTAGGCGGTGGGAACGCCTCTATTCATCCCTCCTCGGTCAGGAATAAAACTGTATTGAATCCCATGAATCAGATATTCCAAAAGGTTTCTAATATGTGGCCTGACACGCTTTTTATCTTTGATAGCTAGCCTGGCAGCGACAACTCGATTAGCGGCTCCATGAACTTCTGAAGGGCTCATGCCTAGTTCGATCGCCAGTTCATTAAAAGTCCATGGCTCCTCATCTTTTACCACCAACTTCAAGAGGAAGAGCACGTCTTGTGGTTTCAAATTCATCTAGTTATTCTATATTCACAATTCGCGAATTAAGAATAATATAGTTAAGTACAATGTCAAGACCTATGTATCTCAGGCTTCAAAATAACAGCTAGAGTTTGCACGATCCAAACTAAGAATGAATATTAATTGCGCCCAGGGGTAGAATCAAATCTAACTGGTAAATTATTGATTTAATCGAAGAAAAACCCTTGAATTATCAAAAGTTACAACATTTATACCAACAAAATCAGAGGGTATTCAGAATTACTGTAGCTGTAAAAGTCATTTTACTTATCTTTACATAAAATCGAGAAAGCAGACATTCAGATTTTATTGACCAGCGGCAGAAACCGACCGATTCTGTTGAAAAACTCGGTTATTAAATGGCCGATTTCCGCGCACCAAATCACGGCGATGATTGGATCACTTCGGTAATCCACATTTTTCGTGGATTTTGTTCTGGTTTAGTTGCTTTTGATCGGATTTAGCATAAAGCAGGCGCACCTATCCTGTAATCAGGCGGTTTAAATCGTTGTTGCGCCAACTTCTTCAGGTTTTGCGCTGTGGCTGCCAGTAAAAATTCGTCATGTGCGCCAGTGATACCGCGCAATCGTAAACGGTCAAAGTTCATTACTCGCTTAAGATGGGCGAACAGCACTTCAACCTTTTTTCTGTCTTTCCTGGATTGTAAATATTCCGTGGTCTCGCAAATATCCCTGGCAACGTCACGAGATGATTCATAGATACTACGGGCGATCTTTCTGTGGCTAGTATTCGGACAGCACCGGGATTTAAGTTCGCAGGTTTTACAGTCATGCTGACTTGAGCGATAGATAATGGGTGAACGCGGTTTTTGAATGGGCGATTTCTGCATCTCAGTAGCTTGTTCGCCGGGCAATAATAACAATCGGCTTCGTTATCCCAGGTGAATGCAGCCCGACCAAACATGCCCGGTTTACCGTGAGACTTATCCCAAACCGGAATATGCGGCTCTATCTGTTTTTGCTCCACCACCCAATCCAGCATCTCCGCAGAGCCATAAGAGGTATCGGCTATGAGTCGTTCAGGTTTGATTGCCAGTTTCTCTTCGACCCGGTCAATCATGGTTCGAGTGCTACTGACCTCAGCGATTCGATAAGCCGGTGTAGGCTCGACATCCATGATGACATTGTGTTCAATATCGATCAGGTAATTGGTGCTGTAATAAAACTGGCCTGGTCCTTTGTCGCCCGCCCACTGTGCCATCGGATCGGTGGTAGACACTTTCTTCTGTGTTCTTGTTGCTGAAGGATCGTTGTCTAGCGCATCCAGATATTCTCTTACCGCCCGTGACTGTGTGGGTGATGGTTGCCAGTCAACCGGACCATCGGCCATACGCTGCCGGGAAGCATCGGCTTTGATATAGCTGGCATCGGTGGCGAAGCCTTCGCCTTTGATGAGCCCTTCATCGTTACAGCGCTGCACCACCGTATCAAAGACCAGTCTGAGGTGGTGCGCAAGTTTCAAGCTTTTGCTGCGAGTCAGTCATTGGTGTTGCCCTCACCGTCCACTTCTGCCTACTGTCAGGCACGCCGGAAACTGGAGGAATCCGATCTGGAGAGGATTCTGGCACACACCGCCAAGCAACTCATGCGACGAGGCGAAGATCGTGTTTTGCAAGGTCGTCGAGTGGTTGTCGTCGATGGCACTGGTGTCAGCATGCCTGACACCCCGGAAAACCAACAGGCATGGCCTCAAACCCGGCAACAAAAGCCTGGCTGTGGATTTCCACAGGCGCATATTTGTGCGTGTTTTAATCTTCAAACCGGGGCGTTGCTGAGTTACCAGGTGGGCAACAAAAAAAGTTCTGAACTACTCATGCTGCGGGAACAGTGGGACAGTTTCAATCCAGGAGATATTTTTCTTGGAGACAAGGCTTTTTGCAGCTTCTACGATGTTTTCAAGTTATGGAATAAAGGCGTTGATTCGGTCATTACCAAGGGCAGAAGAAAGCTCGTATCCTCAAAGGATGCGGATCAAATACTCGGTGAGGATGATCTGCTTATTCATTGGCCCAGACCGAAATGGACAAAGCAACTGAGCTATAGTCGGGAGGAATGGCAGGACTTACCTGAAAAGCTGGTATTGCGACAGATCAAAGTCAACGTAAAAGAAACCGGATTTCGTACCCGATCGTTTCATATCATCACAACATTGACAAATCCCGGTCGCTATAGCGCCAAGGCAATTGCCGATTTATATTTTCAGCGTTGGGATATCGAGCTGTTCTTCCGGGATATCAAAACCACCATGGGCATGGATATTCTACGTTGTAAAACACCCCGAATGATTCGCAAAGAGATATTGATGTACTTCATCGTTTACAACGGTTTACGCTTGTTGATGCTCAAAGCGGCCGATCAAGCCAACGTACCGATTCGCATGATTGGTTTCAAGGCCAGTGTTCAGACATTGCGGCAATGGGAGCCTCTACTAAAATCAGATCTAAGCAAACAGGAGCAAGCCCGTCTACTGTCATTGCTCTGTGATAGCATAGCCGCGAGCGTCATTCGCCCGCGCCCAGGTCGATTGGAACCACGATGTAAAAAGCGAAGACCAAAAAACTATCAACGATTGACCAAACCCAGGCATCAAATGCAAGAAACTCCTCACCGTAACAAATACCTTGCTGATAGTGCTTAACTTAGTGCCATTCGGGACAGACCACGTTTTTCCCACAATCGAATTTGACCGATCTGATTCTGGAGTCGGCGATATTGAGTTTAGGAAGATAGGGAAGTGGTGCCCAGGGGCGGAATCGAATTTATCATTTAAGCTATTGATTTTAATTAGTATTTTGAATTTCAAATCAGAATAGTTACAGCATATGTACCAACAATATTTGATGTTACGAGAGAATCATCCGGGATTCGTGGGCACCTGTATCATCGATCATGAAATCGAAACAGTGGAGCTCCAAAATCAAAGCATGCCCTGGTCGACGATAAAATCAACCACCTCACCAAGACCTGTATCGTCTTTCAGGTTGGTGAAGACATAGGGCCTTTCGCCGCGCATACGTTTGGTATCCGATTCCATGACTTCCAGCGAAGCACCGACGTAGGGTGCAAGATCAATCTTGTTGATCACCAGCAAATCGGATCGAGTTATGCCCGGTCCGCCCTTGCGCGGGATTTTTTCACCCTCGGCGACATCGATAACGTAAATCATCAGGTCGGCCAGCTCCGGGCTGAAGGTGGCCGATAAATTATCGCCACCGCTTTCGATAAAAACGACATCGAGGTCGTTGTAGCGTTCGCTCAAATCCTGCACCGCGGCGAGATTCATCGACGCATCTTCACGGATCGCCGTATGTGGGCAACCACCGGTTTCGACGCCAACGATGCGATCCGCGTCAAGCGCCTCGCTGCGGACCAGGAACTCGGCGTCTTCTCGAGTATAAATATCATTGGTCACAACCGCGATTTGAAACCGATCGCGCATTTTTTTGCAAAGACGATCCAGTAACGCGGTTTTACCGGAACCGACGGGGCCGCCGATACCTAATCTCAGGGGATGTTTGTTTGACATAGTGTTTACCTAGGAACGAAATAATCTGGTGTATTGGGTTTCATGTTGCGCGCTGGCGATGGCCAGCGCCATCGAGGAGGCGCCGATGTCGTCGTCTGCGACATTTGCTGCCTGTTTTACGATGCTGGGAATGAGTGATGACAGCGCGTAAATTGTTTTCTGCCCGTCCGTCTGCCCAAGGGGAATGATCTTGACCGCAGATAATACCAGGTTCTCCAGCCAGCTCCATAGCAGGCCATAGCCCGCGGCATCGAATTCAATATCCCAGCGCTGGCAGGCGAAACTGTAACAGGCAGTCTGTGTGCTCCATAACGTCGGATCGATTTCGCGAGCCTCGGGATCCAACGAGACCAGCAACTGGCTGAATGCCCGCGCGCGGTTGGTTTCTTCGAGTCGCAGTTCGCTGGTTTCCCGACTCGCAACCAGGCATTCATTCCAGTCACGAAGACTATCGAGGTCGGCTTCAGTCCAGGCTTCGAGCATGCGTTTTAGTATCGGTAATTCGAGATACAGCATATTGGTTTTGAGCAGCCCTTCGAGCCATTGATACAAATCATCACCGGTGCCGATCCAGCCCGCGTCTACCGCCCATTCAATGCCCTGTGAGTAGGAGTATCCTCCGATCGGCAAGGAAGGACTAATCAGCTGCATCAATCTCGCCAGTGCCAGGTCGTTTTGCATATCAGTGTTCATGGTCGGACTCATGATGCGAATGCGAATGACCGCCGCCGTGATAGGTCCCGGCTTCGGGTTCGAAAGGCGCCTGTTCGCAAATCACCGACAGCCCCAGCCCTTCAACCATCTCGTCGAGCACGTGGTCGTGCTGGTAGCGCACGAAACCCGCATCGATTTGCAGCGCCACGTGCCGATTCCCGAGGTGATAGCAGGCGCGCGCCATCAATACCGGGTCGGTGACGTAAACCGTGCTGACCGTCTCATCGGCAGCGCGCACCGCAACGACTTCCCCGCTTTCAGCGACAATCCTGTCGCCGTGTTTCAAAATACATCCTCGCGGTAGAAACAATCCGGCCGCCTCACCGTTATCCAGCTCGACCTTCAGCCGGGACTTCACCCGCTGGTCGAAGCTCAGGGTGACCGAGCCCATGGCTTCCTGCCCCTCCGCGACGATTTGCACGAAATTCAGCATCTCATCAAAACAGAAAATATTTTTGCGCCATGGGTAACTCGCTGGCCGGCTCGCAAACCAGCAGTTCGCCGTCGGCATGAACCTGGTAGGTTTGCGCGTCCACGGTAATTTCGGGTTGGTAATCGTTCAATATCATCGAATCCTTGGTAATGCTACGACACTGCGAGACCTGACCGATCATCGACGCCAGTTGCAGCTGCCCGGCAATCCCGGCCTCTATCGCCGCGGCCGACATAAATGTCATACGTGTGGCGTTGCGGGCCTTCCCGAGGGCGCCGAACATATGTCGATAATGCACCGGTTGCGGCGTTGGAATCGATGCATTGGGATCGCCCATCGGTGCCGCGACAATCATGCCGCCCTTGATGATCAGAGCAGGCTTACTGCCGAAGAACGCCGGTTTCCATAGCGCCAGGTCAGCCATCTTGTCGATTTCAACCGAACCCACTTCGTGCGCGATGCCATGGGTGATGGCCGGATTGATCGTGTATTTCGCAATGTAGCGCTTGACCCGGTGATTGTCGGATTTGTCCCGGTCGCCCTCGAGGCTGCCGCGCTGAAGTTTCATTTTATGCGCGGTCTGCCAGGTGCGGGTGATCACTTCGCCGACACGCCCCATGGCCTGCGAATCGGATGCAATCATCGAAAAGGCACCCTTGTCGTGCAGGATATCCTCGGCCGCAATGGTTTCGCGACGGATGCGCGACTCAGCGAAAGACACGTCTTCGGCAATGTTGGGATCGAGGTGGTGGCATACCATCAGCATGTCCAGGTGCTCGTCGACCGTGTTGATGGTGTAGGGTCGCGTCGGGTTGGTCGACGACGGCAGGATATTTGCAAAGCCCGCAGCCTTGATAATATCGGGTGCATGCCCCCCACCGGCGCCCTCGGTGTGGTAGGTATGGATGGTGCGGCCCTTCATCGCCTTGAGCGTATCTTCAACGAAGCCAGATTCGTTGAGCGTATCGGTGTGAATTGCAACCTGGATATCCATTGCCTCGGCCACCGACAGACAGTTGTCGATAGCGGCAGGCGTGGTGCCCCAGTCTTCGTGCAGTTTCAGGCCGATCGCGCCCGCCGCGACCTGTTCTTCCAGGGCTTCGGGCAGGCTTGCATTACCCTTGCCGAGCAGACCGAGGTTAACCGGTAGCTCATCCGCGGCCTCCAGCATGCGATGAATATTCCACGGGCCCGCGGTGCAGGTCGTCGCATTGGTGCCGGTGGCGGGTCCGGTGCCGCCACCTAGCATGGTGGTCACGCCCGACATCAGCGCGTCGTCTACCTGCTGCGGGCAAATCATGTGAATATGCGCGTCGATGCCGCCCGCAGTCAAAATCTGACCCTCTCCGGCGATCGCCTCGGTACCCGGCCCGACGACGATATCCACCCCGGGCTGGGTATCCGGATTCCCGGCCTTGCCGATACCGGCAATGCGGCCATTCTTGATGCCGATATCGGCCTTGATAATACCCCAGTGATCGACGATCAATGCGTTGGTGATCACCACGTCAACAGTTTCGGCGGACTTGCGCTGGCTCTGCCCCATGCCATCGCGAATCACCTTGCCGCCGCCGAATTTGACTTCGTCACCATAAATAGTCTTGTCGTCCTCGACCTCAATCCAGAGATCGGTGTCGCCGAGGCGCACCCGGTCCCCGGTAGTTGGCCCGTACATCTCGGCATAAGCTTTTCTGCTAATCGTGGCCATTTATTTCACCTTCCCCATGACTTGCCCGTTAAAGCCGTAAATCTCCTGGTCGCCCGCGTATTCAACCAGGATTACTTTACGACTCTGGCCCGGCTCGAACCTTACCGCCGTGCCGGCGGGAATATCGAGACGAAATCCCCGCGTCGGATCACGTTCGAATTGGAGTGCACTATTGGTCTCGAAGAAGTGGTAGTGCGAGCCAACCTGGATCGGCCGGTCACCGGTGTTGGCGACCTCGATTTCGATTGTTGCGCGCCCGGCGTTGAGCTCGATGTCCCCTGCCACGGTTACGACTTCACCCGCCAGCAACCGCGGCGGTATATCGGTTACGATGGGTTCGTGCACGGTCACCAGCTTGGTACCGTCGGGAAAAGTGGCTTCGACCTGGACATCGTGAATCATCTCGGCAACGCCATCCATCACATCCTCGCCGCTGAGCAGGGTACGGCCGTAGTCCATCAGATCCGCAACCGTCCTGCCTTCTCGCGCACCTTCCATGATCGCGGCGCTGATAAAGGCCACCGCCTCCGGGTAGTTGAGTTTCAAACCCCGGTCCCTGCGCCGCTCCGCCAACAGCGCCGCGGTAAAAATCAGTAGCTTGTCTTTTTCTCTCGGTGATAGTTCCATAGCTTACTCATTTATTAGATATTTTCAGGTTTTCCAGATGCGCGGGTGACTGGCTTCGCGCTGCAACAGCAGGGGCCGCAGCAATTCCCACAGGCCGACAAAATAGGCGTCGACATCGCGCGTGCTGTTGCCCAGGTACCGGGCTATCAGCAGATGTGGTTGCGGCTGTGAAATGCCGGATATCCCAACGGCCGGGCTGATTTTTTGTAAGTCTCGTAGCATTGCCTCTTCGAGTGTCATGCCGTAAACCAGAAAACTGCCAATCACCGGGTTGTTGCGCAAGCCGCTGGCACGCCTCAGTTCATCGGCGTCGACGCGTTGGGTCTCGGTAAACAGCAACCGCTCGTCGCAACGTAATTCTATCTGAGAATGCAGCTGCCCGGCGGCAAAGAACTCGTTATTTGCCGGCCTGCCAAAGCAGTGCTTTTCCCACAGCATGACACGCCCGTCTTTTTGCACGTCGATCGATGTCTTGCTGCGTACCCGAGCGCCCGGGAAAAAAATATTTTCCTGCGGCAAATATTCGAGCTGAGCCCCGTTGTTTACTTTGAACTGCTGCGTGACACGAGCGGTATCGGCCGCGCTCAGGTAAAACTTGCCGGCGCCGGGCGTTGTAAACAGGGTTCTGGTAGCTTCTTTGCACGCTACCTGCAGGTCCAGCCTGTCACCACCGACGACGCCGCCGGGTGGATGCAGCAGGTAAACGTGGCAGCAATCCTGCTCGGGGTAGAAAGGGCGTTGCACCGTCAGCGGGCCGTAGCGTTTGATCGGTACCAGGTGCGTTCTGTCCTGGCCACGACACAGTTGAAGCTTTAATAAAGCCTCCCAGTTTTGCGATTCTAATGCAGCCTCACCCATCTTTTTCTCTGGTTAATTTTTCCTGGTAAACCGTGGTTTGCCGGGTCGCAATAGTGCGACCATCGCGGCCACCACGGCAAACGTAATGGAAATCCCGGTAACAATGCTGGCGAAATCGGTCACCCCCGATTGCGTGACTATATCATCATGCCCGGGATGGGCCAGCGTATTGAACGGAATCAGCAGTAACAGGTATTTAATCGATTGTATTGGTTTCATATTTGCCTCGTTTACACGGTTAGATATTCGCGGATCAGGTCATCGTTGAGCGCGTCGATCGGGCCCGCAGCCGCTTTACGGCCGCGATCGAGAATGGCGAAGTTATCGGCGATGCGCCGCACGATTGGCAGCTTTTGTTCGACCAGCAGCACCGTCATGCCGACATCACTGCTTAATTGTTTAATGATGCCGCCGATTTCCTGGACAATATTCGGCTGTATTCCCTCGGTCGGTTCATCCAGGATCAGCAGCTTCGGATCGACGCCCAGCGCACGGCCGATCGCCAGTTGTTGTTGCTGGCCGCCAGACAGGTCGCCGCCACGACGCTCGAGCATGTCGGCGAGCACCGGGAACAGCTCGAAGATAAACCCGGGAATCTTGTTTGACTTGTCGGCGCGAGCCGATAAGCCGATCTGTAAATTTTCTTTTACCGTGAGCAGCGGGAAAATCTGGCGACCCTGCGGCACGTAACCGATGCCGAGCGACGCGCGCTTTTCGGCATTCACCTTCGTAATATCCATGTCCTGGTAGCTGATGCTGCCCGAGCGAATCGGCTGCAGACCCACGACACAGTTTAGTAAAGTTGTCTTGCCAACCCCGTTGCGCCCCATCAAGCAATTACACTTGCCGGTTTCGAGTTCGAGGTCGAAATCCCACAGCGTATGGCTTTGCGAATAATACTGATTGAGTTTTTCGATTTTCAGCATGCTCGGTCACTCTCCCAGGTAGACTTCGATAACCGCGGGATCGGATTGCACCTGCTCCATGCTGCCCTCGGCCAACACCCGGCCCTGGTGCAGTACGGTTACCTGGCTTGCAATCGAGCGCACGAAGTCGATATCGTGCTCTACCACGACGACTGTATGCTCACCTGCCAAGTGATTTAACAGTTCCGAGGTTTTTTCCATCTCCTGGTGCGTCATGCCCGATACCGGTTCGTCGACCAGCAGCAAACGCGGCTTCTGCATCACCAGCATCGCGATTTCAAGCCACTGCTTCTGACCATGCGAAAGCAGTGACGCGGGCAACTGTTTCATTTCAATCAGACCGGCCTGCAGCAGGATTTCATCGATTCGATCGATGTCTTCCGCCGAGAGCCGGGCCGTCAGGGTATGCCAGACGCGTTTGTTGCAGGCCATGGCCAGCTCCAGGTTTTCAAAACCGTGTGCTGCTCGAAAACCGTCGGTTTTTGAAATTTTCGTCCGATACCCAACTGCGCTATTTCGGATTCACTGAACTCCAGCAGGTCGATATTCTGGCCCATGTAAACGCTGCCACTATCGGGTCGGGTCTTGCCGGTGATGATATCCATCAGCGTGGTTTTACCGGCACCGTTGGGACCGATGATGCAACGCAGTTCGCCTTCGCGCAGGTACATGTTGAGGCTGTCGATTGCCTTGAACCCGTCAAAACTGACCGACAGGTCCTCGATGTACAGCATCTCGCCCTTGGTCGTATCAATATCCAGTTCATCGGCACTGATCAGGAACTTGAAGACCTGGTCGCGACGCGTGAAACTGCGCAAGCCAGTGAGGGCCGTCATGCCGTCTTCACCTCGGTGGGCGGAGTCCGGTTGCTTCCCTGCTGGAATAATCCGAGTATCCCGCGGGGCGCGAATATGGTGACCGTTATGAATAAACCGCCCAGCGCAAACAACCAGACTTCCGGGAAGGCGCCGGTAAAATAGGTTTTTGCATAGTTCACGATCAATGCACCGAGCACTGCACCGAGTAATGTCGCGCGGCCACCGACGGCGACCCAGATCACGATTTCGATCGAATTGATCGGGGAAAATTCGGATGGATTGATAATGCCAACCTGTGGAACATACAAAGCGCCCGCGATGCCGGCGATTACGGCTGAAAATGTAAAAACCCAGAGCTTGAAATGGTTTACCCGGTAGCCGAGAAAGCGCACCCGGTCTTCGCTATCCCGGACCGCGACACTGACGCGGCCCAGCTTGGAATTAACGATGTAGCGACAGCTGAAATAGCCCAGTGCCAGCGCCAGCGCGGAACAGATGAAAAGCCCGACACGGACAGAATCAGACTGTAGCGAAAATCCGAGCAAATCCTTGAAATCGGTGAGCCCGTTATTACCGCCGAAGCCCATTTCATTGCGAAAAAAGGCCAGCATCAGGGCATAGGTCATAGCCTGGGTCATAATCGACAGGTAGACGCCGGTAACGCGTGAACGAAAGGCGAACCAGCCGAACACGAATGCCAGCGCTCCCGGCACCAGCAGAATCATAATCGCCGCAAACCAGAACTGGTCAAGGCCGAGCCAGAACCATGGCAGGGACTCCCAGTTCAGAAAGACCATGAAATCGGGCAGCAGCGGGTTGCCGTAAACTCCGCGGTCACCAATTTGTCGCATCAGATACATGCCCATGACGTAACCGCCGAGCGCAAAAAAAGCGCCATGCCCGAGGCTGAGAATACCGAGGTAGCCCCACACCAGGTCGACGGCCAGCGCCAGCAGGGCGTAGGTCAGGTACTTGCCCAGCAGGGTTACGGTAAAAGTGGAGACATGCAGCAGGTGCCCGGGCGGTATCAACAGGTTGGCAACAGAGACATAGACGCTTAAGAACAAAAGCAGGGATAGAAATATCTTGCCGTGGCGATCGTTGCGCAGGATTTTTCTGATCATTGCTCTGTAGCCCTGCCTTTCTGCGGGAACATACCGCGGGGGCGTTTTTGAATATAGAGAATAATGAAAATCAGCACCAGTATCTTGGCGAGTACCGCACCGGTCGCCGGTTCGAGAAATTTTCCGACGACACCCAGGGACAGGCCGCTTACAAGCGTTCCCCAGAGATTACCAACGCCACCAAATACGACTACCATGAAAGAGTCAACGATATAGGCCTGGCCGAGATTAGGTCCGACATTGGTAATCTGGCTGAGCGCCACCCCGGCAATCCCGGCTATTCCCGAACCGAGACCAAATGTCATCGCATCGACCCATTGCGAGCGGATTCCCATGGCCCGCGCCATCGGCCGGTTTTGCGAAATTGCGCGAACGTGCAGGCCAAGAGAGGTTTTTGTCATGACCAGGTAGAGCAGCCCAAAAACTGCCAGGCAAAAGAAAAAAATGTAAAGCCGGTTGTAGGTAATCGATAACAGCGAATTAATTTGTAACGAACCACTCATCCACTCCGGGGTTACCACCGGGCGATTGAGCGGGGAAAAAATACTCCTGACCGCCTGTTGCAGGAACAGGCTAATGCCAAAGGTAGCCAGCAATGTTTCCAGGGGTCTTCCATAGAGGTACCGGATCACAAAGCGCTCTATCGCAATGCCAACTAGTGCCGAGACCAGGAAAGCAGCTGGAATCGCGACCAGCAGCGACAGGCCGATATGATTCGGCATCAGTAACTGGATCACGTAAGTGGTATAGGCTCCGATCATGATCAACTCACCATGCGCCATGTTAATCACGCCCATGACGCCGAAGGTTATTGCAAGACCTATTGCCGCAAGGGCCAGTATAGAACCCAGGCTCAGCCCGAAGAACAGAGTCTCCAGGTAAGAAAAAATAGAAACCCGTGTTTCGATACTGCGCATCGACTTGTTGGCGGCGAGACGAACCGACTCATCGCTGCTTGTGGAACCCAGCTTCTTTAGCTGGATCAATACCGCTGGATCCAGGTTACCGTCGAGTTTTGCAATAGCAGCCAGTTGTGCTTCCACGTCACCGGATTCAAGTTTGCTAAATGCAATCACCGTGTCGATCGCATCGACTACATCGGGATCCGATTCTTTCAGCCTGATCGACTCAAGCTGGAACAACATTTCCGGGTCCTCATTGGCCATCAGGTTCTCGACTGCTATGAGTCGCACGGCCGCATCGGCATGAAATAGTTTGAAACCTGAGATTGTAGACCTGATCTGTTTGCGCAGCTTGTTATTGACGCTGACTTTTTTCACCTTGCGCTTACTGACAAGACCCAGGTCTTCGCGAGACAGGGCATCGGCAAGTTGAAATTTTGAGCCCTGCTTTTGTACCAGCACAATGCGCTTGTCTTTTTTAACGTAATACAGCTCGCCCTGGGCCATCGCGGTTAGCAGTAGTTCCGAGGTTGCGTCTCCTGTCTGCGCCAGCATATCGATAGCAAGCGATTTGTCGTCAAAACTGCTCGACGATAAGAGGCTTAAGGCCCGATCCAGTTCCGTCGCACTGGACAGGCTGAAATTAAACAGCAACAGCAAACCAACAAGACTGCGCAAAACGATCACTGGCATAGCGACACTAACAACCGGGGAAGTAACATTGATTCAGGCATACATGAGTAAAAAACGGGACCGGCATCACCCGATCCCGAGAATCCCAGTATCTCAGGAGGAATAGATCGTGGGAGGAGCAAGGTTAGAAATTCTGACCCGAGCAGGTTGCGGTCTCGACATTGTAGTTGCCGCAACTCAGCGGCGAACGCCAGTCGGCAACCAGGATTTTTGAATCCGGGAGGTAATCGGACCAGGCGTCGCCCGGGACCAGGCCTTTAGTTTTCCATACGGTTTCGAACTGGCCGTCATCCTGAATCTCGCCAATCAGAACCGGCTTGGTGATGTGGTGGTTAGGCATCATCGCCGACAGCCCACCGGTCAGATTGGGAACCGCAACACCGATAATAGCCTCCTGGACCGCTGCTGGATCAGTGGTACCAGCCTTCTTGACTGCCTCAACCCACATTTTGAAGCCGATATAATGAGCTTCCATGGGATCATTCGTCACACGGTCTTCGTCCTTGGTAAAGGCATGCCATTTTTCGATGAATTCGTCGTTTTCAGGCGCGTCTACGCTCATGAAGTAATTCCATGCGGCGAGATGACCAACCAGCGGCTTGGTATCGATGCCGGACAGCTCCTCTTCACCAACCGAGAAGGCCACGACGGGAATATCTTCGGCCGATACGCTCTGGTTACCCAGTTCCTTGTAGAAAGGCACATTGGCATCTCCGTTGATCGTGGAAACCACCGCGGTCTTCATGCCAGCGGATCCGAACTTCTTGATGTCGGAAACGATACTCTGCCAGTCGGAGTGACCAAATGGCGTATAGTTGATCATGATGTCTGACTCTTTCACCCCTTTCGCCTTCAGGTAAGCCTCGAGGATCTTGTTAGTGGTTCGTGGGTAAACGTAGTCGGTGCCGGCAAGAACCCAGCGCTTTACACCGACTTCATTCATCAGGTAATCAACCGCGGGGATAGCCTGCTGGTTTGGTGCGGCCCCTGTGTAGAAGACATTTTTAGACGATTCTTCGCCCTCATACTGAACCGGGTAAAACAGGATACTGTCGAGTTCTTCGAACACCGGCAGCACAGATTTACGGGACACGGAAGTCCAGCATCCGAAAGTCGCTACAGCCTTTTCCTTGGTAATCAATTCGCGTGCTTTTTCTGCGAACAGCGGCCAGTCGGAAGCCGGGTCGACGACAACAGCCTCAAGTTGCTTGCCGAGCAGGCCGCCTTTTTTATTTTGATCCTCGATCAGCATCAGCATTGTGTCTTTCAGGGTGGTCTCGCTGATGGCCATTGTTCCAGAAAGAGAATGGAGTACACCGATCTTGATGGTTTCAGCGGCGACAGCAGTGTTCAGCATTACCCCGCTAATTAGGGTCAGAGACAAAAGTGTCAATGATTTGGTAGCGCGCATTGGTATTCCTCGGTTAAAAAGTCGGTAAAACACTACCACCAAAGAATTTTCGCCAAAACTGCAGCTCGATTGCTGATATACCCACCCGCACATTAAAAACTATTTAAAATCAATAATATAAATTAAATATGAATTGTCGGAGAATCTCTGTGCAGCATTTCCTTGCACCAAAATCTCCCAGTATTTCGCACAGCTTTAGTGCTTCTGCACTAATTCAGGTCGTGTTTAAACAGGAAATTATCGACGTTGCATCCGCAATAGTGGGTAAAGCAGACGCTCAAATTTCTACTACCAGCGACGGCGTCTGTTAAGGGTTGTCAGATATCTGCCCTCGAAGCAGTGAGCTGTCAGATTGGCAAAATGATTATTGGGCAGATGTCGGACAACCCTTAACATAAGTTGTCGGCGAGACTTAAAATCTGGGCGTCTGCTTTAGTGAACGGCAATACAAGTTTAGTGTGCCAATTTTGTGCCCAATTAACCGCCATTAACTGTAAGCGTCTGCCGAACCGCACCTGTTAGTTTCGAGGCCGATTGGTAATCTTGTTTCCTTTTGCAGGAACCAGAGATGCCAGAGCGCAAGTACCGCAGCGAGGCCGAATGGCAGGCGCTGATCGCCGCGCAAGTAGAGAGCGGCCAGAGTGCACTGGACTTTTGCCGCGATCACGGGCTATACGCTAAAACCTTTTACCAGAAACGCAAAGCGCTGAGGAAGAAAGGTCTGGTTCCGGTCGGTGATGCCGGTCGCCGCGAGGCGTTCGTCCAGGTGAAGCCGACACCCGTTCGACGTATGGCGCCGCAACCCGGATCGGTATTGCAATATCAGGGTAGCCGATTGCATCTGTCGGCTGCTACCGATCCGAAGTGGCTGGCCACGCTAATGAAGGCGTTACCATGAAGATGTTCGTCGACCCCGGTGCGATCTATCTGCACCGGGAGCCAGTGGACTTCCGCAAGTCAATCAACGGACTGGCGCTGATCGTCGAGCAGGAGATGAAGCTTTCTCCGATATCGCCGGCCCTGTTCGTGTTCTGCAACAAGAACCGTGACCGGGTGAAGGCGCTGTACTGGGACCGGACCGGGTTTTGCCTGTGGTACAAGCGCCTGGAGAGGGACAAATTCAAGTGGCCGCTGAAGTATCCGGGTCAGACCATGACCCTGAGCGAGGTGGATTGGGAACGCCTGCTGGCGGGCTACGACATCCTCGGGCATCGAGCATTGCTGTATGCCGGATTAATCGGCTGAGTCTCAGATAAGGCCCTGATTTAGTTCGGCTTTCTGGTAGAATGCCGTTCATGCGAACGACATCAGATCGGCTCCCCAAAGACCCTGAACAACTCCGCGAAATCATTCTCGGATTGCAATCCACCGTCGCTGAGAAGGACGATCTTATCGATCGGCAAACGGCGCATATCGACGAGTGGAAAACGAAATACCAGCAAATCCTGGAACAGTTCCGCCTGGCCCAACAGCGCCAGTTCGGCAAAGGCGGCGAGGCCGCCAATCAGCTGGGCCTGTTCAACGAGGGCGAGGAGATCGATACCGCCGCGACCGTTGAGGTGGACGCCGAGACCGAAACGATCACCTACACGCGCCAGAAGCCAAAACGCAAACCCTTACCCGACCATCTGCCGCGGGAAACCATCGTTCACGATATCGAGGACAAGGCCTGCGAGTGCTGCGGTCACGACCTGCACCGCATCGGCGAGGAGAAGAGCGAGCAGCTCGAGTTCATTCCCGCCCAGGTCAAAGTGATCGAGCATGTCCGGCCGAAGTATGGCTGTCGACACTGCGAGGAGACCGGCACCGAGGTCAAGATCAAGATTGCGCCAGTGCCGCCAACACCGATCCCGAAGAGCATCGCGACGGCATCGCTGCTGGCGCAAATCATTAGCAGTAAATACCAGTTTGCGCTGCCGCTGTACCGCCAGGAGCAAATGTTTAAGCAGTTCGACATCGACCTGAACCGCAAGACGATGGCGGAATGGATGATGCGTTGCGGTGAGTTGCTGGAACCGGTGGTTCAGCGCCTGAAAAACAGGCTGTTACAACAATCCGTGATCCAGGCGGATGAGACCCCGGTTCAAGTGCTCAAGGAAGATAAGCACCGCTGTTACATGTGGGTGTATTGCACTGGCAGCGACTCGCCAGCCACCCGCAAATCACAAGGTCCGCCGAATATCGTGCTCTATGATTACCAGGCCTCGCGGAGCGGGCAATGCGTGAAGGGCTATCCCGATGGATATCGCGGCTACCTGCAGGTAGACGGCTATGCCGCTTACGAGCAAACCGAAGCGACGCTGGTGGGCTGCTGGGCGCATGCGAGGCGCAAGTTCGTCGAGGCGAAGAAGGCGCAACCGAAGGGCAAGACCGGCAAGGCGGACTGGGCGATCAGTCATATCCAGAAGCTGTACCGCATCGAGTCGGAGATCAAGAATCTCGAATCGGCGGAAAAGCAGCGAGTGCGCCACGAGCAGGCGCGACCGTTGCTCGATCAGTTCAAGGCATGGCTCGACAAATCCGCGAACCAGGTGCCGCCGAAGACGGCGCTCGGCAAAGCCATTGTTTACACGCTGGGCCAATGGAAAAAGCTCGAGCGTTATCTCGAAGATGGCCACCTCAACATCGACAACAACCGGGTGGAGCGCGCGGTGAAACCCTTCGTGATCGGTCGCAAGAATTGGATGTTCTCGAACACCGGCAATGGCGCCAGGGCCAGCGCGATGCTCTACAGTATCATCGAGACGGTAAAGGCGAATGGACTCATCCCGTTCGATTATCTCCGCAATGCCCTGCAGGCGATTGCAGAGAATCCGAAAGACGTCGACGCGCTACTGCCCTGGAACATTGACCTGCCAAAATCGGCCACCGATTAACAGGTGCGGTTCGCCAGACGCTTACCATTAACTGGCGTTTTCTGGCACAAACAGAAAGGGAAAACGTCGTAAGTAACTGTTTTTATTAAGTTGTAAAAATGGTATCCCGACTGAAAATCCTCGTGTCGGTGCCGATGGCGGACCCGTCCGATTCCGCCGCTGGGCACCATTTTCAATTCAATCGAAACACGCCAATATATCTGGCGGTTGATTTTCAAGATAGCTGTCTATTAGAAAGTTACCTGGAGGAATTTGTTCTCCTGAATCTGCAATGAAGGAGTGAGCAACACTTATTCCTAGTTCAGGTATGTAGTAGGTCGCCGAGAGAAATGGCTTGAATCTTCCACCATGACCCCAGGCAACAAATTTTTCTCCCCCCAGTTTCCATACTCCCAAACCCATCGGAATCTCGGTGCCTGAGATTCGCCTGGGATGAGTAATCCGCATTGCCTCCAGCGTAGCCGGCTGAAGAAAGTTGCCGGAATGGAGTGTTTGGGTCCATTTGGCTATGTCTCTCGGGATGGAGGCGATTGCGCCCGCCGCCCAGGTACTGCTGAATCGCGATATGGAAAGCATTGTTCTATCGGCCCATTGACCGGGTTTGAAGTCGTGTAGCGGCAAGTAGGTGCTATCCAAATGGAGTGGGTCGGTGATGCGATTCTGTAGTTCTTGTGACAGAGAATTTCCGGTGATTGCCTCGACTATCAGTCCCAAAAGTATGTAGTTGGTATTTGAATAATATTGGGGATTAGCATCTACACCCTGAGGAGGCCTCTCATACTGCAATGTTTCTTCAGGCTGCCACACTCGATCGGGATTCGCTGCTAGTTCAGCCCAGTATCGATTATTGTTGTGGTAACCGCTGAGACCGCTGCCATGATTCAGCAATTGACGGACCGTTATATTCGGGTCGATATTCTGGATTTTCGGTAGCCAGTTTGACAGTGGATCATCCAGATCCAGCTTTTCCTCATCCGCGAGCTGTAAAACAATCCCCGCAACAAAGTTTTTGGTAATGCTGCCGAATGCGTAAATCGTATCGGAATCAACCGGAACCCCGGGATCTTGCCCGATAACTCCGGCGGCACCCTCCCAGTAACAGCGATCGCTGATATAGAGGCTAGCCGATACATTGTCGGTTTTTAGAATTTCTTTGGCCTTCTCCAGCGATTTTTGCAGGACATTGGAGAGCTGTGGATCAAATACCGGATCCCCACTAGCGCGCGCTGTGTCAAAAACGGCGCATGACGACATTGATACAAGACAAAGAACGAGTAACGTTCGACCCACGATTCCTATACTAGCTCCCGATTCGGTCTGTCAGAGTGTATCAAACAGTTCTAGCTACCGCTTAAGTGCGGTTTTAGTGTGTCAATTTTGTGCCACAATTATCTGCCGTTAACTGGCATAAACGCGAAGGGGAAAAGTCGTAAGTGACTGATTTTGTTAAGTTGCAAAAATTAAAGCCCGACTGAAAATCCTCGTATCGGTGACCTGCGCGGCCCGGTTGATTCCGCCCTTGGGCACCATTTCTCTGTTCTCCTGAATTCAATATCGCCGACTCCAGAAGCAAATCGATCAGTTTCGATTGTGGGAAAACGTGGTCTGTCCCCTAATTTGGTTAAGTCAACGGAATCTGCACAACCACAGATAGTCCGCCGAGCTCGGATCTCGCAAACGCGAGGTTGCCACGGTAAAAGTCCAGAATATCACGGCAGATTCCCAATCCAAGTCCATGTCCTGCAACGCGTTCATCCAGCCGCTGACCGCGCCGGTTTAACTGCTGCAGCTGATCGGGTTCAAGCCCGGGTCCATCGTCTTCAAAAACAAGCTCGAGCCCGCTATCGGCCGAACCGATTGTGAGACGCGCCCGGGACCGCGCAAACTTGCACGCATTGTCGAGCAAGTTGCCGACTAGTTCGAGCATGTCATCACAATCCAGACTGGAAGTTTCAATCTGGCTTTCCAGTTCAACCTCGAGGCTGATGTTTGGGTAGATCTTTCGTAGCACATCGATCATCGAATCCATTTCCAGGGCGATTTTAAAGACACCTCCGACGCCCGATGAGCCAGAGATTCTCGTCCTCCTCAATTCTCGCTCGAGGATATTTCTGATGTCGTCGAGCGTGTCCTGCATTTCCATGCCCTGTCCG
>DS021199.1:1093554-1098466 GCA_001735895.1 Olavius algarvensis Gamma 3 endosymbiont
ATCGCGTCAGGGTTCCTACGCAACCAGTCGAACACCTCGAAGGCCTGGCGCAGAGTGCGCTGTTGTAGGTAAAAAAGGACCGTGGCAACGATGACAATCAGACCGGCGATGATTGCCGAGTACTGCAGCAGCTGGTTTTGAAATGGTGCGATATCTTCCGCTATCCAGATTCCGATCGACTGATCGTTCTTCGTTACCTGTTGGTGCCAGATCATCCAGCTTTCGTCGCCCGGACCGTCAGCCAGATAATCGCTGTTGGTCGGGTGATTATCCTCGATTCCAGGAAAATCAGCATCGAATAACGATCGGGAGATAATCGCTTGGCCACCGATCGCGACATAGTAGTAGTGACCTGACCTGACCCGGTTGTAGATGGTCGACATTCGCCCGGGATCGATTCTCCAGCCCTGCGTCGGATCCTCGTAAATGACACTCGCGAGACTTTCGGCGTCATGCTGTAAATGCGTCAGGATATAATCGTGTAGCAACTGTTGTGCGAAAAAGTATATCGCAATCAACAGGCCGATCATCACCACCAGCAGGTTGAGGCTGAGGTTTCGCGCAATTCTTTTTTTCAGACTATACATTTCGATTTCACAGCCGGACGCAAATCAGATCGACAAGCGATAACCTTGACCTCGATGTGTCGTAATCCGCTCTTTGCCGAGAATAGACCGCAGACGGTTGACATAGACCTCGATCACATTGCTGTCCTTGATTTGTTCTTCCTCGTATACATGCTCACTCAACTCGGTTTTCGACAGGATTCTGTCCGGATTCAGCATCAGATACCGCAGTAATCTGAACTCGATGGCCGTGAGCCGGATGCTTTCTCCATCCGCCATCGTAACCGTACGGGCATCGATATCGAGCTCAATATCGTCTAGACGCAGGCTGTTATCAGCGTGACCGAAACGCCGGCGCAGAATCGCTTCCAGGCGCGCAAGCAGCTCCTCGATCTTGAACGGTTTGCCAAGATAGTCGTCGGCACCAGCGCGCAGTCCATCGACGCGTTCTTGCCAGGAATCCCTGGCGGTCAAAATCAGTACTGGCGTGTCGAGCTTTTGTGTGCGCCAACTACGTAACACCTCAAGTCCGGATTTCTGCGGTAGGCCCAGGTCGAGAATAACGCAGTCGAAATCCTCTTCGAGCGCGAGAAATTCAGCATCGACACCGTTATCGGCCCATTCAACCACGTAACCCGATGACTTGAGATTGCGCACCAGGTATTCGGCCAACTTGATGTCGTCCTCGGCGAGAAGCAGCCTCAATCCTCGATCTCCTGTTCCAGTATTCTTCCGTTTCTTGCGTCGACTTCGATCTCGACAATGCGACCGTCGGCGCGCAAAAACTCAAACTCGTAGACGACAGTGCCGTGTTCGCGCTCGGCCTCCAGGTCGAGCAGTTTGCCGTATTCCCCGGGTGGGAACTGGGCCAGGATTGTTTCGAGCGGTATGATTTCGCCCTGTCTGACCAGCTCTCGAATTTCCGCCTGGCTCAGGTCTTCGCTCGCCGCAACCTGGGCGCTAATCGTCCCAGCGACCAAAACCGGGAATAACCACATCGTCTTCATCGAATCGGCCTCGTTCCGCATCGCGGTGGCAGGCATTGCACTGGCTCAGTGATTTAACCTGTTCGTTGCCGGCAACGAACTGTGCCGGAATCTCATCGTGCTCATGCACGAAATAAGGCAGCTCGGATATCCGCACCGGCGTTGCATTGCCCAGGTTTCTGAACAACTTTTTGTAGGATACACGACCGCTCTCGCGTACCAGATAATTCTCGAGCTCGTCGTGGGTCGCGTCGTCGAGTTCGGCACTTTCGCCGAAGTGATCCTCGAGCCCGGCCATGATTTTCCGCCAACTTTGCTGCGGCAGCAACATGGCGGGATATGCCATATGGCAACTGCCGCATTCTTCCACGTACGTCGTATTCGTCGCCATCGCGCCCTGGCGATAATTGTCGTCGTATTCCTCGTGATACTCGTGATCCAGGTCACGATCATCGGATTTGGCACCGCCGGAAGCGAGACTTTGTCCGAGGCCGTAAAAGCTGACGCTCAGGATAGTAGCCAGCACGGCAGAACCGGCAGCGATTTTCAAATTTGATTTCATCATGTTACTCCAGTCTAGATTACTGGCCCGCGAGCCAGGTCAAAATATCGGCCTTTTCCTGTGTGCTGCATTCGCGGCCAAAGGTCCATTTGCAATTGCGCAAAAACCATTTCTCGATTTTCTTCCCGCTCCGGTAACGGCCAGGGTTCACTGACGGCGCCATCGGCTCGATTGTCTTGCCGGTCTTGATGTGTTTGCCGGCATCGGCGCATAGCTGTCCGGGGAAAAACTGAAGAAGGAAGTAAAGGTCTTGCTGTTCCTAATGTTTGGGGTTACAACCCCGAGTGCGAACTCAAAAACAAAAGGAACAACAAGGTGTACAGTAATACTCGATTTCATCAACTTTTAGAAGCCCTTCCGCGTAATTTGATTGATCGAATTTCGTCTAGCCTCCAGGCTGGCCGTTACGATAAATCCTTCAAGCCCTATGACCACCTATTGGCATTGTTATACGGCCAGATCTCAGGCGTCCGTAGCCTGAGAGAGCTCGAGACGGGTTTCAACGCCCAGGCAGCCCATCATTACCATTTAGGCACGGGGCCGATCCGGCGTTCCACCCTGTCGGATGCCAATCAACGCCGTAATCCGGTTTTGTTCAAGACGGTGACAGAACAATTGATGGCGTTTATGCATGGCAAACAGCGCCGCGAGCTAACTGAGCTAACCTATCTACTGGATTCCACCCCGATTCAGCTCAAGGGACATGGATTTGACTGGGCCGAAGCCAGCGCGACTTCCCGTAATCAGGGGCTCAGGTTCACCTGATGATTGAACAGCGGGGTCACACACCGGTTTATCTCAATATCACCTCACCGACAGTGAACGATGTCGTCGATGCCCGACACCTCCGATTGGAAGCGGATGCAACCTACGTCTTTGATAAGGGCTACTGCGACTATGGCTGGTGGCAACAGATTGATGAGGCCGGGGCGACTTTCGTGACCCGGTTTAAGCGCAATGCGGCGATCCAGGTAGTGGCACAGAATCCATGCGATGGCAAAGTCATCCTGTCTGACGAATGGGTCGAATTTCGCCACCGCAGTAACCGAGCAGGTCATAAAAATGGCTATCACGGCCTGCGGTTACGCCGCATCAGCGTGTATCGTGAAGGCAAGTCACCCCTCATCCTGGCGACCAACGATATGGACAGTTCAGCCAAGGATATTGCTGAACTTTATCGCAAGCGTTGGCAGATCGAGCTGTTTTTCAAGTGGCTCAAGCAAAACTTGAAGCTAAAGCGCTTTCTGGGCAAAAGCCAGAATGCAGTCAGCCTGCAAATTTACGCGGCCATTATCAGTTATCTGTTGTTATGGCTCTATTGATCACGTCGGTGTGCGCCGAATACATCGTTACACCTGCTGTTGGTGGAAATACGAGAAACCCTGTTTACTCGTTTACCAACCGGGGTACAGCAGATGTATCGACGAAGACGACGAGAACGCGCGGAACTGATCGAGAAAACACAGTATGTTCTTTCCTATTAACTTTCCCCGGACAGCTGTGGGCATCGGCGGGCATTTCACCGTGGCAGCTCGCGCAGCTGCGTTCGTCTTTGGTGGCATACCAGAGCTTTCGGCCTCTCTGTGCATCGGTTTGCTCGATGCCCTGCTGCCGATAGGTTTCGAGATGCTCGACCCGGCCCGCCGACGCGAGCGCGTAACTTGTTACAAGCAGCGTAGAAATTAGAACCACCAGGGATATCGATTTATGATTCATCGTCCAATTCTCCCAGCGTGCCGACGTCCGCCCACTCGGAACGCACTTTCTTGTGTCCGGTGATCATCGCCTTAACCAGGTTTTCACCCTCGAACAGGCTGCCGATGACAACGCCGGCAACGTGTGCGAACACCAGCAACAGAGTGAAATTGGCGAAGAATTCGTGCACCTCTTCCATCGCTTCGCCGTTGATGCCGGCGAATATCGTGCCAGCTAGCGGCCCCTGACCTTCGGTCGCGATCAAAGTCATGCCGCTGAATGCGACCAGGCTGATGCTACCCAGCAGCGCGACTACCATCATCGCCGCTAACGGGTTGTGCCCGAGATAATGCGGCGCCTTGCCGGACAACATGGCTCTAAGGTGCCGCATCGCAGTCCGCGGGGACTTGACGAAAGTCGGGAAACGCGCCGTGCGCGTGCCGATTACACCCCAGAGCAGGCGAAACGCAACCAGCATCGCCACGGCATAACCCGCCCAGACGTGCAGGTTCATCCAGTCGTCCTCGGTGGCAAAGGCGAGCAAAAAGAAAAATACGAGACTCCAGTGAAACACCCGAACCAGGGGGTCCCAGGCCTTGACGGTCAGCGGGTGGTTATCTTTTGAACACATTTCCGGTTCCTTAAGTTTCGAACTGGAAACGATGTTACGGATGGCGGCTTAAACGAAGCTTAAAATGACAGTTCGCAGGGTAATAAAGTTAAGGCTCACCCCGGCCATCCTTGAAATTGCTAATAGGCGGGATTCAGATTAAGTGAAATGGTCTCAAATAAACCATATGCTATCTTGTGACTACACAGGTATGGCTCGCTTTGATTAATTCTATTTGATTCGATTGAAGTTCTCTTAATCTTAGCTGAATTTCTTATCAAGGTTTTTTGACGTGGTCAAACTTTTTGATACACCCCAGTTAAGCGGCATGCTTCGTTTCGAGTAGTCGTTTTTCATAATCATTCGGGCTGACATAATTCAGCGTCGAATGTAATCGATATGGGTTATACCAGCTGGATATGTACTGCAGAATATCCTGCTGTGCTTCATATCGAGTCTGATAATTTCGCCATTGCACCCGCTCCTGCTTCAG
>DS021199.1:1098813-1103487 GCA_001735895.1 Olavius algarvensis Gamma 3 endosymbiont
TTTGTGATTGCTGTTCGTGGTCACCTTGAATTTCTTGCGATGACGTACCTGAACTCCGGCCTCCCGCATCAAATTCCGCGCCTTATTCCGGCTCACCGGATAACCCAGACAGTTCAGGGCCCGTTTCATACGTCGGCTGCCGTAGGTATGATCACTCGCATCATCAACCCGCTGAACCCACTCCAGCATTTCCTCATGCTCGGGATCAGGCGGTCTTGTGTCCATCTGGCGCCGGTAGTGGTAATAACATGACCGGTCCACACCCAGCACCTGACACATCAGGCGAACGGGAAAGGTATTCTTGTGTTGGGTGATAAACGAGTATTTCATTTCGTTTCTGCTGCAAAGAATACCGTCGCCTTTTTTAAGATTTCTTTCTCCATCTTCAGGCGTTTGATTTCAGCTTTAAGTCGACGGTTCTCTTCCTGATCCGGTGTCAGCTTGCCGTTCCCACGGAAAGCCTGGCCATCACCCGATTGTTCCTCTTGCACCCATCGGCACAGCATATTGGCATTGATGCCCAGGCTTCGCGCTGCTTCCGCCCGGCTGTAGCCCTGATCAGTTACCAGGCTCACTGCATCCAGTTTGAATTCTTTCGTATATTTCTTTCTCGTTGTCATCTATCGTTACCTCAGTTAAGTTTCATTATCTCTTAACTGGGTGGTATCAATCTATTGGACCATGTCAAACCCGTAGATGCGGCGCGATTTGTTCAAAAAGGTAAAGTTTAGCCCGAGTTCGTCTTCGAGCTGGTTGTCCCAGCCCTGCGGATCGGTATTGTCGAATACCGAGTGAACCGCTTCCTGGGTCTCCTCGCCAAGCGAACTGGGACCGACTATGCCGATGGTAAGCAACAACATATTCAGGCGGTCTCGATCGCCGCGGTCCCGGTAGACGTGCCCGATGCCGGTATTCAGATATAGCCAGCTGGCATAAGGACGGTCGTCCTCGATGAGTGCGGTTGCCTCGATATCCTCGGGCGTAAATATCGCCTGCCCGATTTCAAAGCCATGCCTTTCGATCGGACCTTTTTTGTAAAAAGGCAGGAGCTCGGTCAGGCGCGTCAAAAATTCGGGTGCGGGTTCGTTCGTGGCCCAGCTGAATTTACTGCCATGCGTATAAAAACGATCGTCGTTGCTACCCCAAAGATCGTTTTCCAGCTGCAGGCTAATAAAACTGTCATAATTTTCCTCGGCGCGGCAATCGATGCCTGTCACCAGCAGGCTTAGCAGCAGCACTCTGAAAACCCGCTTCGACACGAATGGAATCTGGTCGTTGATACTGGTGGACCTTTTCTTTTTCTCAGCTGCCAGCGAGCAATTGCTCTCAACCGTTGCTCGCTGACGCGAATAGCACTTACTTAGCGACAAAATCGTCATTCCTGCACGGGCGGAAATCTCGGAACAGCTGCGAAGCGTTTGATGCGAGATTCCGATACGTCGGAGCCCGCCGCGCCGGCAGGATTGCGCGGGAATGACTTCTTATTTATACGCCGTTGCTCTCTCGCACCTATTTACTTTATGTGATTTTTCGGTGTCTTTAACAGGTCTTGTTAAAGCGCAGTAGCCAGCCCTTTTTGTACAGCCTCTCTTGCCCGAATCGCCTGCGCCCAGCGCAATACATGCTGGTACGATGCGGTATCCAAAAACTCGGCTGCCGCGTAAACTTCGCCCATCGCCAGGCGCCCGTACCAGGCCCAGATCGCAATATCCGCGATCGAGTAACCGCTAGCACACATATATTCGCGCTCGGTCAAATGACGATCCAAAACATCCAATTGACGCTTGGTTTCCATGGTGTAGCGGTTAATCGGGTATTCCATTGGATAAGGAGCATATTTGTAGAAGTGCCCGAAGCCGCCGCCCAGGAATGATGCACTGCTTTCTTGCCAGAACAGCCAGAACAGCCAGGAAAGGCATTCCATGCGGTCTGCCTCATCCGCCGGCAGCAAGGTTCCATACTTTTCCGCCAAATAATACAGAATCGCGCAAGATTCGAATATGGATTGTGCAGGAGATTTTGATTGATCGAGCAGTACCGGAATTTTCGAGTTCGGGTTGAGCTTGACGAAGTCGGAACCGAATTGCTCGCCTTCGCCGATATCGATGATGTGAAGGTCGTAGGCGGCATCTGTCTTACCATCCGCCAGCAGTTCTTCCAGCATTACCGTAATTTTGACGCCATTGGGCGTACCCAGCGAGTACAGTTGTAAGGGTTTATCGCCGACTGGCAAGACTTTCTCATGGGTGGGGCCGGCGATCGGGCGGTTGACGCCGGCCCATTTGCCGCCGCTTTCACTGTCCCATGTCCAGACTTCCGGTGGCATGTAATCGTTATCGTTCATTTTGAGGTTCTCGGGTTTTGGTGTTTTCAGTGGCGGGAATTCAGCGCACAGTATACCTAATAGCTGCGAAGCAATATCGTAGTTCGATGAATCTATTCATTTACATGGAGGTAGATAATGGCCCGTATGCCCGGAGTCGTTGCCCCTGCTATCCACCTGAATTGGCGGATTTCAGTCTTGTCTGGAGTAATTCCTCCTGCTCGAAGCAGCTCGGTACGGGGCGACGCCCCGTGCCGAGCTTATCCAGAATGCAGCTTAGCGGCCGCCGACGGTGCCGTCGCGGCGTTTGTCGGCGCCGCCGATCAAGACCTTTCTGGGTCGCCACCACCAGTGGCGGTGGTAACCGTCGTCGCCATCGTCGTAATAGTAATGGTGGTGCCACTTGCGCGGCCGCTTGCGTTTTACCTGAATCACCGACAGGCCGCTGGTTTGCGTGCGAATATTGACGTTATGCCCGCGTGTCGTAAGCGCCGCCGCCAGTGCGTCGGCGTCGTAGTCGAGCGTCACTCCCGGAATCGGTGTTTCCAGGTCGCTGGTCAAGCCATTGCGGTTCATGTAATGGGGCACATTGATCGCTTCCTGCGGGTCGAGGCCGAAGTCGACGAGGTTAATGATCGACTGCGCGGTATAGCCGATGATGCGCGAGCCGCCGGGAGAACCGGTCACGATTTCCACCCGGCCGTGGGGGTCGAACACGATAGTCGGCGACATCGAGCTGCGCGGGCGTTTGTTCGCTTCGACTCGGTTGGCGATCGCCATGCCGGTGGAATCGGTGGCGGCAAAGGAAAAATCGGTGAGCTCGTTATTGAGCAAAAAACCGTTAACCATAACCCCATTGCCGAACGAGCTTTCGATGGTTGTCGTCATCGACAGCGAGTTGCCGTAGCGATCGATGATCGAGATGTGACTGGTGCCCGAATCCTTGCTGCGGTTGTGCGGCGCCAGCGGGTCGAATTCGCCGGGCGGCTCGCCGGGTTCGACCCTCCCCAGGTCCATATCGGTGATCAGCGCCGCGCGGCTCGCCAAGTAATTCTTGTCCAGCATGCCTTCCACCGGCACCGTTACGAAGTCGCTGTCGGCGACGTAACGACCGCGGTCGGCAAACGCCAGGCGCCCGGCTTGGGTGAACAAGTGTACGGTATCGACATCCAGCGGCGCGCCCGCGCCGAGATCGAAATTTTCCAAGACACCGAGGATCTGACCCACCGCCAGCGCGCCCGACGACGGCGGACCCATACCGCATACGTCGTGCCCGCGATAATTCAGGCATACCGGCGCGCGCTCAACTACTTCGTAGTTGGCCAGATCCTGGGCCGTCATGTCGCCGCCAATAGCCGGGTCCTTCTGTACCGCGGCGGCGATGTTGTCGGCGATTTCACCGAAATAAAACGCATCGGCGCCGTGGCGCGCCAACCGTTGCAGGGTTTTGGCGTAATCGGGATTGGTGATAATCGTCCCGGCCGCTTTGGCGGTGCAATCGGGGTTGGCGAAATACTCGAATGCCGTCGGATCGCGGAAGAATAGACGATTATCGCAATCCGGGTTGCGCGCCAGCAACCCCGCCACCTGATCGCTGGTGCGCTGGGTCAGGGGAAAGCCGCGTTTGGCGAGCCTGGCCGCGGGGCGGAACAGTTTACGCCAGCTCAGTATGCCGAAGTGGCGGTGCATGTATTCCATCAGCCGCGGCGTGCCGGGCACACCCACCGACAGGCCGCTTTGCCAGGCGTCGAAAAACCCGAGGCCCTGGAAGCGGTCTTCGGTGGCCGATGCGGGCGCTTTTTCGCGCCCGTCGACGGTGATCGTGTTGCCGCTCCAGGCGTTGTAATAGACCACAAACGCACCGCCGCCGAGACCGCTGGATTGCGGTTCGACCAGGCCGAGTACGGTTTGCGCGGCAATCATGGCGTCGGCCGCGGTGCCGCCCCGCCTGAGTATCTTGGCCGCGGCCGCGGTTGCCAGGGGATTGGCGGTAACCACCATTTCCCTTTTTGCGGTAACGGCTTGCGGTAATTCTTGCGCCTGCGCCGGCAAGCCGGCGATAAATGCCAGTAAGGCGATACCGAAGACATGTCGTAGATTCATGGTAGTGACCCCCTTGGTTGGTGAAATTTTTGTTTTGCGAGATCATTTTCCCACAACTGAATTGCAACTGTGTAGTAAAACCGCAAACAATTCGCGCGCCATCGCTTTTTGGGGGCCAAACTGGATGGAACCGGCAGCGGCCTAAACCCGGATACATTCGTGTACCGTATTAATTGGAGAACTCGGTATTAGGGTCATGGTCGGGTATTCGGATCACCCATTAGGCATTAAAATCGTCATTTAATGCC
>DS021199.1:1104112-1105389 GCA_001735895.1 Olavius algarvensis Gamma 3 endosymbiont
ATAAATCGCCTTTTTTAGTTACGGGAGGATTGGGTTTAATCCTGCCGTCGGGTTCAACCGGTGTATTTTGCCAAAGATTAAATGGCGCTGGCAGCTCTACGGGTTTGTATCCGGCTTCAACCATCGCTTCCCAAAAATTATCGGTGCAATTTCGGTGATAATCTTTACATCCCAGCAATTCATAGCGGTAGCGATCACAGGCGGCTAACAAAGTGTCATGGGTTCCGCCGGCCGAATCTTCGATAATTTTCAGTATCGGTCGCCGCCGATTGGTAACCATCGTATCGCCTTTGCGCGGGATTACGCTTTCCAGCGAAACGCGACAATGTTCCATGGACATAAACTCCGTCATGTTATCGGCATTCAATGCCCAGCAATCGACTACCTGCGTGCCATGGGTATTGATGACTTTAATGTGCTGGCGCTTTGTTACGAATGCCGCTTTGGCATGCCTCGCGGGTATGGTTATTTTACCGACGTCGTTTTTGGTTTTTACTTGGGTCATTTTTCTATTCGCCGTTATTTACTATTAATCTTCGAATTCCCATCATGATTAGTCCAATTAAAACGGATTTGAAATGAAACGAAAGAACCTGAATGGGTGATCCTCAAATCCCAGCGGAGAACCAACCTGCCTTCGATTTGCCGAAGTTTCGTTCGTCATTCTTTTGCGGGGCTAGTGCCCGGCTTTTGGCGCGGGCCTAGTCGCTTTACCAGAAATCCGTAAAAATCGCGCAGGGTGCCTTCGAAATCATCGGGTGCCAGCGGCCCGGACACGGCATGACGCGAGTGCAGAGCGGTCTGCAGCCGGGCCAGTTTGTTCCTGTCTTCGGCATTGATGGCTTGCCAGAGCTCTATTCGTGAACGAATTTCCGCCGCCGGCATGTCGCTATCGTAAAGCGCCATTCCCCAGCGAATGCGCACCCGATCGGCACCCTCCGGTTGCAATAACAGGTAGACCAGAACATCCGACGCCTGCGACGCGACCATCGCCGGGAAAACCGAAAACAGAGTGGAGCAGCTTTTTTCCAGATCCGTCAGGTCTGCATGACATTTGCCACGCAACGGCGCGCCTTCGGGATAGTGCGCGCGATATCCGGTATAGGTCTCTCCGCCGGGGAGTTTCTCGCAGAGTTGCGTCGGCGTTCGACCGCCCAGCGTTTGCGGGTGCACCCGGGAGAGATGGTAGCCTTCCATGAAGTTCTCCAGCAGGCATTTCCAATTTGCTTCCCAGGTTTCCTCGGTAACGAAAACATGTCGCATTTCCTCGCCGGGAA
>DS021199.1:1105439-1114543 GCA_001735895.1 Olavius algarvensis Gamma 3 endosymbiont
CGTCGGATTCTAACAGGAACCTTGCCAGACCTCAGATTTCAATTCGGGCAGCGCGCAGTCCGCGGGATCGACTTGCTGCTCCAGGTAGGGTGCGCGCAGCAATTGCCCGTCGTTGCGGTAACTCCAGGCATGGTAGGGACAAACGAAACGCTTACAGTTGCCGCGGCCCTCGGCGACCGGCATGTTGCGATGGCGGCAGATATTGGCCAGCACCCGCAGCCGCCCATCGTCGCCGCGCACGACCAAGATCGGTTCGTCCAGCACGTCTATGGTGAAATAGTCCCCGGGATTGCGCACTTCGTCGACTCGCCCAAGGCATAGCCACTCGCGCTTCAGCAAGGTTTCGATTTCGAAGTCGAGCCACCCGGCGTCGGTGTAAAACGCTGGTGGCAGGGAATACCGGTATTCCGGGTCCCAATAGGGCTCCAACTCTTGTTGCAGCGCCTTTACCCCGTGCGTCGTCATCCCCGACTCCGGAGCGCAATCCTGCAGTACCGCGCAGCGATATCGCGCCGCTCGAGTCGTCGCGTCGCATCTGTGCGTAACCGCACCGGAAGACTATAGGTGAGTTGTCGCATGACGCGCTTCGCCTCTTGGTTGAAAGTTAAACACCGCTACAGCTGCGCTATATTAGAATTTTTCCGGCGATTGTGTAAGCCTTGCCTAAACCGGCGGTGTCGGTTATTCGGGATAACGTATTCGAACCCCGGCCATGGCAAGTTATGACATCAATGCAAAAACTGAAACGAGGTGAGTGTGGCACAGGCTAACAACCAGCAAGATCGGAGTATATTGATCACCGGCTGCTCCAGCGGCATCGGCGAATGCGTCGCGTACGGACTGCATGAGCGCGGCTACCGCGTGTTCGCCAGCGTTCGCAACCCCAAAGATCGGGCGACATTTTTAGCGGCCGGCATGGAATGCCTGGTGCTCGACTATTGCGACTCGGAGAGTATAAAAGCCGCGGTTGAACAGTTGCTGGAAAAAACGGACGGGCGCTTGTACGCCTTGTTCAATAACGGCGCCTATGGTCAACCGGGTGCCTGCGAGGACCTCAGCCGTGAGGCGATACGCCGGCAATTCGAAACCAACGTATTCGGCTGGATGGAGCTTACCAACCGCGTGGTCCCGGTGATGCGCGCACAAGGCTACGGCCGAATTATTCAAAACAGTTCGATACTCGGGTTTACCGCGATGTCGATGCGCGGCGCCTATAACGCCAGTAAATATGCCATCGAGGGATTCAGCGACACCATGCGCCTCGAACTTGCCGGCACCGATATTCATGTGAGCCTGATTGAACCGGGCCCGGTGGAAAGTAAGTTTCGAACAAACGCCTACCGCGCATTTCAGCAACACATTGCGGTGGACGACAGCGTTCATCGCGAACGCTACCGAAAAATGATCCAGCGTTTCGAAGCCTCGGGAAATGTACAGCCATTTACGCTGCCGCCGGAGGCCGTGCTCAAACGCGTGCTGCACGCGCTCGACAGCAAGCGACCCCGGATACGTTATCCGGTCACTGTTCCGACCTATCTGTTTGCCGGTTTAAAGCGGCTGCTGAGCGACCGCATGCTGGATCGGATATTGAAGCGGGTCGGTTGAAGCAAGTAATAAATATGGGCTCGGGTGTCAAAACCGAATGGCACTTTAAGTCATTTAATGCCCGAAACCACCGGCTATGCCGGCGTGAATAACCAGGGCATTGCCGAGTAAGCATTGAATCGGAACGAAAGAATGACGCCGGGACTTTAAAAAGACTCAAACTTTCGAGTCGGAACAACTCGCAACCCATAGTCATCCCCGCGCAAGCCTGCGCGGGAATGACATCAAAAGCGCCGTACGTGTCAGAGCCTAATTTTAGACATTGAATTATCGGCACAGCCTGAAATTGCGGATTTCAACCGACTTGGCTTTTAAACTAATCGGCCAGCGCAAAGCCGAAAATCGTTGCCTCGAAATTCGGAATATCAGATGCGCGACTGGCTAGCCGTTTGCGGTCTTGGCAGCCGTACCGTGCCAGCGCTCGACAACCCCACGCAACTCAAAGCAGCGTTCGAGCAGGGCCAGATCGGATTCCCCGAGGCCTGCGTCGGTCATGTAGTCGCGCCAGGTTGCCGTTACTTCGAGCACCGCGCCGGCGATTTCATGGGCGAGTTCATCGGCCACACCCATGCGCTTCGCCGCGGCCTGGATATTGTCGGCTGTCGGGGTGCTGCCGAAAGGGCCGATGGCGATGGCATGCGACCCCTGCAGGCTGATTTGGGGCACGATATCGTAGCCGGGTGAAAACGAATAGTCCGCCGCCGAAGCTCGTTTCATGAAGGCGTGGTTACGCAGGTGGTCGTCGGTATTGCCGATTGCGACGTTGAGCAGCATGCGGCGAAACACGTCCGCGCCGAGGTCGCTGGTCAGATGCCCGACGCGCTTGCCGAGCTGGGTCAGGCCGGGATAGGACATCGTCGATTCGTCGATCTCGGTGATATCGAATTTGTTGATCAGGCTCGCCACCGAGACCAGATGATGCTGCTCGTCGGGGGATTGGTCGAAGCGTTCCACCAATAGCACCGGTCCGCGATCGGTTTCCGTGAGGTCCACGTCCGGCACCTCGATGCCGGCATCGCGCGCCATGCGCATCGATGCGAGCTCGACCCGGCACATGTCGACCAGGTCCGAGTCGCGGTTGAACTTCGCGATCCATTCGCGGCCGTCGTGTTCGATCAGCGACTTGGGCCGCGCGCCGCCGATACCGCTGCCGTGGAAGAAGAAAGGCTCCAACGCGCGGTCCACTTCCTTGCCGGACTCGATATCTGAGGCAATGTGCTGCAAGTGCACCAGGCCCTCGAACGGGCGTTCGGGCGGCGGCCGCACCGGTTCGTCGAGATTCGCCGTGAAGTGTAATGCGCCCACGCCTTCGCCCGACGCGGCGAGCAAGAATTCGATTTGCGTGACCGGTGGCGGTTGGCGGGTTTTGGTGAGCCAGCGCCGGCCCCACTCGTCGGGTCCCGCGTCGATCAGAACCCCGAACATCGCGGGCGTGTCGCGGGTGCGTTGTTTGACGTGGATGTCGGTGTTCAAGGGCAGGTTGATCGGGTCGAGGGCAAATGCCCCGGGATGGTCGATATAGGCATTCGCATATTTGAAACGGCCTTGCCTGTCATCGACGATCAATTGGCCGGCGAGCACGGTCGTGCCGTCGCCGAGATCTGCGTGGATGTAAAGTTTCTCCGGCATCAGATGTCGAACCCGTCGGCATCCGACGCGCCCGGTGCACGCGCACGCTTACGTATGGCGTTACGGCCGAGCGCCTCGCCCAGGGTATCGTCGCCCCGGGCGATGACCCGATCGAACGCCCACGGCAATCCGAACACGTCGAGCAGCGCAAGGTAAGCGCCGACCGTGATGTGCGGCGAGCCGGCCTCGACTTTTCGGATCGAGCTCTCGGACAGCCCGGCCTTGGCCGCGGCGTCCGCCTGGGTCCAGTTTCTGAGCAGGCGGGCCTCTTTAAAGCGCGCACCCAGAGCGACCAATGAGCCCAGGGCTGCATCGCTGATCAAGTCATAGGAGAGTGAGCTTCTCGGCATGGTGTAAATCGTGAATTANACTAGTTATATAGTCTGATTCCGATTTATCAAGTTATATAGCTGGAAATTCGTAAGTCGGCCCATGTGCTGATCATATCATAGGGGAGTGGATTTCCGGGGCGGCGCGAATTGGGTTTAAATCAAGCTATATAAATTGTTAATAATCGATTAACAATTTATATAAACGAAATCTTAAGGCATGGTCCACGTTGCTGATCGAGCTATCGGCGAGAGAGTTTATCGGTATGGTGCAAATTTTGCTTAATAAAAGTTATATAACATTCTAATATACTTTTATTGTTCTATATAAATGCATCTCTATGAACCGGGAAAGGCGATATAGAGCAATTTAAGAGATGTAAATCGTTATTTCAGTTTATATAGCTATGTATTGGATTTTAAATTAGTTATATAACACTTTAGTTGATTGTGGCACAAAGGTAAAAATGGTCCAGCACCAGAGTACACTTCGAAGGAAGGGGCAGGATAGTTAGGTATTTTGTCTCCGGTATTGATTTAAATTTGGCTTTATCCGAACTAATTGAAATTGATCAACCGGCGAAATTTGATCTTTAACACTGCTATGAAACTCGCCGGTCAGATGTGGTGAGTGAACTCACCGCGCTCGGCCGGCGCCATCAACTCGTGAAACTGCACACCATTCATCCGCACCAAACTTAGGTGGTCACCCGCCTCAAAGAAGACTTCATCTTGTGTACCAAGGCTCGATTTCGGGTCCCAAATTGTCTTTATCCCGTAGGCCATACCGATGGGCGGCACTGCTCCCAGTTCACAGTCGGTGAATACCTCCCCCAGGGTGGCTTCACCCATCATCGCCACCTCCTGCCCCAGCAACTTGTGCAGGGAGTCGAGTTCGATGTGGTAGTCGGCAGGCAAAACTACTAAAAGGTAGCCGTCGTCATCCTTTACCAGCACTCCCTTGGCCAAGGAATCACCGGGAACATGGGCCTTTTCGGCAGTCCCCATGCTGTATTCACTGTGCGGATGAGTCACCAGCTTGTACTTAACATCCCGCTGTTGCAGATAATTTTTCAATTTCGTCGCGATTGTCATGATACCTCCTGATTCCGTGTTGCGAATATGTCGAACATCTACCAAAACAATTTAACTGATTAATAAGACTACTGGGTAATTCCTATATGATCTTGATATAGATCAGAGGAGATTGAATTCTATATTATTACTAGGCGTCCGTATCCGGCAGAATTTAGAGGCTCATCTTGCGAAAATGGAGGTTTCCTTTTCACTTGCGACTATGTGAGCAAGTGGAATTCCGAAAATAGTGGCGCCTAGGAGACCAGGCCCCAGGAATTGGAAAGGAGGTATACTGTCCCCGGGATTGCGGGCAGTGAGATCGCGAGTGTCTGTGTCGCCGCCCATAAGTCGTGGTTATTTTTTATTGAAACAAGCCAGGCAACTAAGCCATGTCATCACTACAGGAACAATTACTCAAGGCCGGCCTCATCGACGAAAGCCGGGCGAAACAGGCAACTAAGGAAAGGCAGAAACGCGCCAACCAGGCGCGCAAATCCGCCGGCAAGTCCGCGACCGGGAAAGTCGATCCAAAGAAAGCCGCCGCAGAGAAGCGCCATAGCGAACGGGTCGCGCGTGACCGTGCGCTCGACGAGAAAAGAAAACTGGCGCGCGAGCGGAAAGCGATAACCGCCCAGGTAAAACAGTTAATCGAAACCAACAAAGTGGATCGCAGTAAGGGTGAAATTCCCTACAGTTTCGTCTATCGCAAAAAGATCAAGAAAGTCATGGTTGGCGAAACCGAAAAAAAACTGCTTGCTGGGGGACGCCTCGCCATCGTCACCATGGTGATTAACAATGAGGGGCGCAGGTTCGAACTTGTCCCGATAGAAGTGGCGCGCAAGATCGCCCAACGCGATGCCGAAGCAGTAATCGAGTTAAATGACGCGGACGCCAATCCCAGTGCCGAGAACGATCCCTATGCGGATTACAAGATTCCCGATGACCTGACTTGGTAGGGTAACCCGGAAACCTACAATTTTGATCAATAATTGATTTGAGTCAGATTTTAGTTCGAATAGTATTTCAAATAAGTTTGAATCGCCCCGGGATTTCCGGAGGCTGTTTTGTGTGAGTCATGCTGCCTCGAATGACTCTTCCAGTTGCTGATAATACATCAGCTCATACTCGACCGGCGGTATATCGCCGATCGATTCGAGTAATCGTCGATGGTTAAACCAGTCCACCCATTCCAGCGTGGCGTATTCGACATCGTCGAGTGCCTTCCAGGGACCACGCTTTCGGATGACTTCAGTCTTGTATAATCCGTTGATCGTTTCAGCGAGAGCATTGTCGTAAGAATCACCGACGCTACCGACAGAAGCATCAATGCCGGCCTCCGCGAGCTTCTCGGTGTAGTGGATCGACAAGTACTGGCTGCCTCGGTCACTGTGGTGAATCAGATCGCCGGCAATCGCTCTTGACCAGACGGCTTGATCCAGGGCATCGAGAACCAGTTCTGCCTTCAGCGAACGACTGACGCGCCAGCCGACGATATATCGAGCGAATACGTCGACGATAAAGGCGACATAGACGAATCCCGACCAGGTCGGCACGAAGGTGATATCGGCAACCCACAGCTGATTGGGCCGAATCGCGCTAAATTCACGATTCACGAGATCAGCAGGCCGGGCAAGGGAATCGTCAGCGATGGTCGTCCAGCAGTTCGGACCTCTTGTTACACCCCTCAGACCCAGTTCTCGCATCAGACGCTCTACCGTACAACGAGCCACAACAAAACACTCCCGCTTCAATTGGCACCAGACTTTGCGAGCGCCGTACACCTCAAAATTCTCTTCCCAGACGCGTTTAATTTCCGCCTTGAGATGTCGATCTCGAGTTGATCGCTTCGAACAGCGATCTGGGTCCAGTTCTCGCGCCTTGTGCTCATGGTAGGTCGACGGAGCAATCGGCAATCGCTTGCAGATTGGCTCGACTCCGTAATCGACCCGGTGATCGTCGATGAACGACACCATTATTTCGGTCGGCGGCCGAGCTCCGCCTGGGCGAAATAGGCAGAAGCCTTGCGCAGAATTTCATTGGTCTGCTTGAGCTCTCGATTTTCGCGTTCCAGTTCCTTGAGGCGATCTCGCTCGCTCGTAGAGATGCCGCCACGCTTCCCCTGGTCAATCTCTGACTGTCTCACCCAGCGGCGTAGCGTTTCTGCTGTACATCCTATTTTCGATGATATCGATTCAATGGTTGACCACTGGGACTCGTGCTCATGTTGATGCTCGAAAACCATACGAACCGCCCGTTCCCGGACTTCCGGGGAATATCTTTTGTTTGTCTTCATTACCCAATCCTCTCAAGAAATTGAGCCTCCGACAAACCCGGGGCGATTCAGTTTTCATGCTGGCAATTAGGCGAGACATGGTGTTGTATAGAGTTTTAACGCTCAAAAACAAGGAGAGTCGCTATGGCAGTTTGGGAGGCAGGTACTTACAGACTTTATCAGTATGCAGGCAGGGAAGAGGGTACCAAGGCAGTGAGTGGGTCGTAAATTCATCGGTTTGAGAATCAATCCCCGTGGATGTTTTGTCACCGGAATTGCAATCAATGCCTTCCGCCAGGACATCGTCGTCGCCGACCTGGCAAACAACGTCATAGCCTGCGAGCAGCTCCATTTCGACGATTTAAGTGATGCCGAGCAGGTCATCGATTTTTGTGCTTCGACTCTCGATCGGCTGGTTACTCAAACCGGCATCGATCGCGACCGGCTAGTTGGCTGCGGCGTCGTGATAACGGGTGCAGTCGATCCTGGCCGAAATATTCTTAGATCGGCGCCACCGCTCAATTGGGGCGAGACAACAGTCGGCAGTATTGTCGAACAGTATCTCGACTGTCCAGTCTACATGGATAATATCCCGAATGCCAAGAATATAACCGCCTACTGTTTCGGCCCGACACGCAAGACTGAAAACGTTCTGCTGTTCAACGCATCGCTGGCAATCGGTTGCAGCCTCATGCTAGAAGGCCATATATACCGCGGCGCGGATTATCAGGGAGGATTGATCGATTCGATGATGATTCCCGATCTAGAAAACCGTCGACTACTGCCGGTCGACCAGATTGCGGGCGGTTACGCCGTTGTCGAGGCCAGCGATGTCGAGTCACAGGCGAATCAACTTAAACGCATCACCGCGGCCGCCGAGCGGAACGATTCGGCTGCAGTCACAGCGCTCGAGTCCGCCGGAACGGCACTGGCATACGTGGTTAAAAACGCTTATAGCCTACTGCATCCGCAATCCGTTATTGTCTCCGGCCCCCTGTTGGAGTCGAGTCATTATCAGGCCGCATTACATCGTGCCCTGAATGCAGGCGTGGAGGCGGAAGTGGTCGAATCAAAAATAATATTTTCACCAATGACCAGTCAACAGGCCGCACAATCGCTGGCCATTTATCAATCCCTGAATCAAACCGATCTGGCAATGTTGCCGGCCTTTCAACAATTCGCGAGTTAAGTCATGCAAAAAGAACGTATGGTAGGTGGTGGTGTACTGGTCCTGGGGCTAATGCTGTTTTTTGTGCTGATCCCATCCGGCATCGACAGCCCGGGAGAGGTCGATCATATGACGCTGTCACCGGATTTCTGGCCCCGCATAATATCGATCATGTTCGCGCTCATGGGGCTGCTCATTGTCATCAAGCCCGGTGAAATACCGCCCGAGGCCGAAGACGCAATCGACCCCGCCAGCTGGCCGGCACGATTGCCGCGGCTCGCCGTGGTACTGATTGTATTGTTTGCATTCTACTTCCTGATCGATCATCTCGGCATGGTGGTGCCCGGTTTCGCGGTCATATTCGGCATGATGTGGTTTGCCGGAGAACGCCGCTACCCGTTGATGGCCGCCATCTCGTTCATCGTGCCGCTACTGCTTTACTTTTTTTTTCGTGCACGTCGCCAACATTCCGATTCCGCTCGGCATATTCGAATCTCTGAGAGGTTAACTCGCCATGATCGAAAATCTTACCGCAGCATTTTCAATATTCCTGACATTTGAAAATATATCCATCGTGTTTATCGGTGTTGTCATTGGCACCGTTATCGGCGCGATCCCGGGCATGACCACGCCGATGGGGGTTGCACTGGCGTTGCCATTTACCTTCACGATGCAACCGGTGACTGGGATTCTGTTGTTACTCGGCATCTATAAGGGCGGATTGTACGGTGGTTCAATCACCGCAATTTTGATCAAAGCGCCGGGTACGCCGGCGGCATCCTGTACCGTGCTCGACGGTTACCCATTGACGCAAAAAGGCGAGGCGCGCAAGGCGCTCGACATGGCCCTGTACGCATCCTGTTTTGCGGATTTCATGTCCAATTTGGCCCTGATTCTTTTAGCGGGAGTATTGGCGACCTTTGCACTGAAATTCGGTCCGCCCGAGTTTTTTACCCTGATCGTGTTTTCCCTGACGATTATTGCCGGGGTATCCGGGGACAACCTGGTCAAGGGTATTGCCGCA
>DS021199.1:1114983-1116267 GCA_001735895.1 Olavius algarvensis Gamma 3 endosymbiont
GGGTGCTCTACCCGGTGGTGCTGGTGTTTTGCCTGTATGGTTCCTTCGCCATCAACAATAGCACCTTCGACGTGCTGGTCATGCTGCTGATGGGAGTCGTGGGTTATCTAATGATGGTGTTTCGCTTCCCGGCCCCGCCGTTTTTGATCGCGTTTATCCTCGGCCCTTTACTCGAGGATAATTTTCGACAGTCGATGATTCTCTCCGAGGGGAGTCTGGGCATTCTGGTTCGCAGCCCGATCTGCTGGGTGTTCTGGGCGATGACGTTGGCCTCGATTTATTTCCTGATCAAAAGCCGGCAAAAACATATTCCTTTAGCCGGATAACAGACAATGCCACAAATCGACCAGGGCAAGTATCTGTATAGTTTTGCGGTTGTTGCCGACACCCACCTCAATCAAAACGACGTCGAATGCAACTCGCCGTTCGACGTCAATCGCCGCGCCAATAATCGCCTGCGTTACGTAATCGAGGACCTAAATGGGCGCGATCTCGCGCTGGTAATTCACCTCGGTGATATCGTGCATCCGGTACCATCGATGGGTGAACTGTACGTCGATTCAGCGAAACGGTTTTTCGAACAATTCGAAAATCTCAGGCACCCGTTCTACCTGATCCCGGGCAATCATGATGTTGGTGACAAACCTATCAACTGGGGACCGGCCGGCGCCGTGCGCGATGACTTTCTGGAGGCCTGGACAGAAATCTTTGGCGCGCATTATTTTCATCACGAACACCAGGGCATTCACTTTATCGGTTTGAATACGCAACTGCCCGGTTCGGGACTGGCGATGGAAGCCGAACAAGCGCAGTGGTTGCAATCGACGCTCGATGGTCTGCGTGGACAACGCATATTTGTCAGTTCGCATTATCCGCCTTACCTTCTGCATGCCAACGAGTCCGAACACTACGATAATCTCGGCCCTGAAGGCCGGGACTGGTTGCTATCTTCACTATCGGAATACCGGGTCGAGGGACTGTTTTGCGGGCATGTGCATCAGTACTGGTTCCACCGATATGAACATACCCAATGTCACCTGCTACCTTCGACCGCGTTCACTCGCCAGGACTATAGCGAAATGTTTCGCGTCGACAGCGGCGATGAATTTGGCCGCAACGACGAACAAAAACTGGGCTATATGCTGATACACCTGTTCGAAGATGGGCACGGCGTCGAGATGGTACGCACCGATGGACGAGAAATCGAGGCAAACCAGAAACCATATGAATTCTTCTCGATTGATAAATCGCCAGCGTTTTGCAATTTTGGAGCCAGCTAGGCTT
>DS021199.1:1116317-1120401 GCA_001735895.1 Olavius algarvensis Gamma 3 endosymbiont
TTTTACTCGTTCGGCGCTCCTGATGGCGGTATCCGGGATCTGATCGCAAAACAGTCGGAGCTGATTGAGTCCTGGGTGCTTTGTTGCCGCATCGACGAGCTTGCCGAGCTCGATTCGGAATTTTTCCAGCTCGCACAAGACTGCAATGTCGAACTTGTGTTTTCACCTTTACGTTCCAAGCAGGACCTGGTTGAGACAGGTAAAAAGTATTACCACGTGATCAACCATGGGTTCACCATAAACGACCTGGCTTTACTGGATAAATGGAACGCCACCCCGCAAGCGGTCTATTTTGACCGTTACCTGTTGCGTCTCGGTTTCGATGAATCCGTGCCCGGGGCTTTCGGTTTTGCACAACAATGCTTTCAAACCATAGCCAAGCCTGCATCGATTCATCTGCGACTCAGCGAAAATAATCCGGCGGCAAATCTGGACGACGACAACTGGTTGTGCCGGCGTCTCACCGAAGCCTTATTGTTAGGGCATGCATCCCCTGCATGTGAGTTTTATTGCGACACTTTTGCCGACAATGACCGCGGATACTTCCCGCGTGCCGGCGTAGTCGACCGACGCTACAATCCACGAGCGGGGATGCTACTGATACAACAGATAAACAGCCTGTTGTCGGAGCGGGAGGAATTCGACGAAGCTTTACTCGAAACAGGGGATCATCTCGTCAGCTTTACGCCGGATACTGCCGGTAAGCATTGCATTATCTGTATTCCGGATGATGATTTTGGATTGCCTGAACTGGAAGCATACCTCGGTCGTTTAGCGGGCCAGGTTTCGGACTGGCGCATGCTGGACCTGGTATCGAATGAAACAATAAGTCTCGACTCGAAATCCGATCTGAACCGGACTCTCGCCAAACACTATCCGTTTGCCTTACTCGGTTAAGCCTGTTGCGTAATTATCCAACGAACCTCTGGTCTACTGATTACAAGATAATTGTTCAAGCAAACATTGCCGCGAGAGAATTACTTCCATAGATTCATTTGGATATGGTTCAAGGAAGTTCAAGTTGGATCGTTTATTTTACCGCTAATCAAAATTTCTTGAGCGCCCGCTTCGTGCAGAGATGAAGAAGTTAATGGATAATTATTAACTGTCGGCTTATGGCCTATTCTGTTGAAAAACTCGGCTTGAAATTGCATTGATGAGATAATACGCGGGTGTTGATTGCCGAAGCGATGTCCGATGATGGGCAGCAACGACAAGCCGCAGACGAACTGTTCTACGCATTTAATCTAGAGGAGCTCGTCCCTCAAGATCACCTACTGCGATCCATCGATCGCTTCCTCGACTTCACCGATCTACGCAAACATCTGGCCCCCTGTTACAGCCACACGGGCCGTCCCTCGGTCGACCCGGAACTGATGATTCGTATGCTGTTGATCGGTTACTGTCTCGGCATCCGATCAGAGCGCCAACTGTGCGAAGAGATCAACCTGAACCTGGCGTACCGGTGGTTTTGCCGTTTGAGCATCACGGACAAGGTGCCGGATCACTCGACCTTCTCGAAGAACCGGCATGGTCGTTTCCGCGAGTCGGAAGCGTTCCGTTTTGTGTTTGAGCAGATCATCAAGCGCTGCATCGAAGAAGGCCTAATTGGTGGCGAGGGTTTTGCCGTCGATGCCAGCGTGGTCAAGGCGGATGCGAGCCGACAACGATATCACGAAGATGACGACGATGACTGGGGTGGCGGTAGTCGTGCGATCAATGAGTACCTGGATGCGTTGCACGAGGACGGCTCATCGATCACACCAGCGAAGAACGTCTCGCAGACCGACCCGAGGCGCGCTGGACGGCGGCACCCGGCGGCCCGGCTTACTATGCTTACTCCACCAACTATCTGGTCGACACCGAGGCCGGGATCATCGTCGATGTAGAGGCGACCACGGCATTGCGTAATCAGGAAGTGTGGTCGACGAAGGACATGATCGAGCGAGTTCAGGAGCGCTTTAATCTGAAGGCGCAGAGGTTAATCGGTGATACCGCTTACGGCACGGCCGAGTTTTTGGCCTGGATGGTGGAAGAGGCAGGTATCGAGCTGTACCAGTGTGGGATATGGGTGACAAAAAAGCTGCTGGTTTCGGTCGATCCGATTTCCACTACGATGAACAGACTGACTGTTACACCTGTCCGGGCGGCAAGCAACTACTGCGCAGCCGGCGTAATTACAGCAAACCGCGTAAAGGTATTCCCAAGGATGGTTTTATCCGTTACCGGGCCGCGCTGCACGATTGTTCTGCCTGTTCATTGAAAGCGCAGTGTTGCCCGAATACCAAGGTCAGAAAGATCCTGCGTTCACAGCATGAAAACGTGAGAGACGTGGCCCGTGCTGTCAGTAAGACAACCGCCTATCAACAAACGCGCAAAGAGCGCAAGAAAGTCGAGATGCTGTTTGCACACATGAAGCGCATCCTGAAGATGGATCGCTTGCGATTGCGTGGCTTGAGTGGTGCGAGAGATGAGTTTTTACTCACCGCCACCGCACAAAACTTGAGACGGATGGCGAAATGTCTAGGCACCGGTCCGCCGAAAATCCCCGAAACGGTTCCAATCTGAGCAAATCAACCCGAATGAATGCAATAAAAAGTAGTTAAAGAACAAACAAACCGGCAAGACCGGAGCATAAAGATTGCCTCAATAAAAAACACAACCAAAGCGCCAATTTTGGAACGAGTTTTTCAACAGAATAGGCCGAAGTTTGCCGTCTGGATCAAGTTCCCGGGAGGGGGGGCTGCTTTCGGTTGTTCACTATAATTTTGTTCATGAGATAGTTTGGCTTGATCAAGTTAAGTGTTATGTTATAACATTCCTAAATCGACTCGACAGGAATACCGAGATGCTCAAAAAATCCACCCTGGTTTCACTCGCGATCGCATGCTCGGCACCCGCGATTGCACAACAATCCGCGCACGTGCACGGCTTCGCCTCGATCAATCTCGCCATCGACGACGAGGAACTGGAAATCGAGTTCATTTCCCCGGCCGAAAGTATCGTCGGCTTCGAATACGAGCCTTCGAGCACGGCCGAGCGCAAGGCGGTGGCGGACGCAATCGCGCTGCTGCGTGATCCCGCAAAGCTGTTTGTTTTGCCCGCGAGCGCCGGCTGCGAGCTGCACGAGGTAGAGGCCGAGCGGCACGCTGAGGGCGAGCACGATGAGCATGCTGAACACGATGCAGACGAGCACGACGAGCACGACGAGCACGACGAGCACGACGAAGACGAGCACGCAGAGCACGACGAACACGGCGACGAACAAGCCCACGAGGATTCAGGCGCGGGCGAAAGCCACTCCGAGTTTCATGCACACTACCATTTCGGCTGCAAGAACACCGCGATCGAAACCATCGACCTGCGCCTGTTCGAGACCTGGCCGCGAATCGAAGAGGTCCGCGTGCAGGCGCTAACGCCGCGCGGCCAGTTCGGGGGTAATATCGTTACTAGCGATCCGGTAATCAGGTTACAATAAACACAAGCAGATTACGTTCTCCCGACTTGAACCAATACCTGATCGAAATCGAAAACCTGCGCTTCCGCTGGCCGGGCGCGACCGCGCCGCTACTGGCTTGCGATTCGTTTTGCCTCGCGCGCGGCGAACACCTGTTCGTACGCGGCCCGTCGGGCAGCGGCAAGTCGACTCTGCTGGGTCTCCTGACCGGTATCCTGACACCCGAATCCGGGCGCCTGTCACTGATGCAGCAGGACACGGCTGGTTTAAGCGCGACCCGGCGCGACCGGCTGCGAGCCGATCACATCGGCTATATATTCCAGCAGTTTAACCTGGTGCCTTATCTCGACCTGGTCGAAAACGTTATCCTGCCGTGCCGCTTTTCGCACCGGCGCGCCGAANACGCCGAGCGCGCCCACGGCAGTATCGCGGCGGCCGCCGAGTACCTGTTACGCCACCTGTTCACCGAGGGAGAACTGGATCGTAAAGCCCCGGTGGCGAATCTCAGCGTAGGCCAGCAGCAGCGCGTTGCGGCAGCGCGCGCGCTGATCGGCGACCCCGACATCGTCATTGCCGACGAGCCGACTTCGGCACTTGACTTCGGCACGCGCGAACGTTTCGTCGACC
>DS021199.1:1121056-1122200 GCA_001735895.1 Olavius algarvensis Gamma 3 endosymbiont
GGACAGCAGTGCGCAGAAGCGGGATCTTATACTGATAGCGGATTATTGCAAGATCCCCGCTTTCGCGCACAGCTGTCCGGGGAAAGTTAATAGGAAAGAACATACTGTGTTTTCTCGATCAGTTCCGCGCGTTCTCGTCGTCTTCGTCGATACATCTGCTGTACCCCGGTTGGTAAACGAGTAAACAGGGTTTCTCGTATTTCCACCAACAGCAGGTGTAACGATGTATTCGGCGCACACCGACGTGATCGATAGAGCCATAACAACAGATAACTGATAATGGCCGCGTAAATTTGCAGGCTGACTGCATTCTGGCTTTTGCCCAGAAAGCGCTTTAGCTTCAAGTTTTGCTTGAGCCACTTGAAAAACAGCTCGATCTGCCAACGCTTGCGATAAAGTTCAGCAATATCCTTGGCTGAACTGTCCATATTGACATGGTCCAATAGATTGATACCACCCAGTTAAGAGATAATGAAACTTAACTGAGGTAACGATAGATGACAACGAGAAAGAAATATACGAAAGAATTCAAACTGGATGCAGTGAGCCTGGTAACTGATCAGGGCTACAGCCGGGCGGAAGCAGCGCGAAGCCTGGGCATCAATGCCAATATGCTGTGCCGATGGGTGCAAGAGGAACAATCGGGTGATGGCCAGGCTTTCCGTGGGAACGGCAAGCTGACACCGGATCAGGAAGAGAACCGTCGACTTAAAGCTGAAATCAAACGCCTGAAGATGGAGAAAGAAATCTTAAAAAAGGCGACGGTATTCTTTGCAGCAGAAACGAAATGAAATACTCGTTTATCACCCAACACAAGAATACCTTTCCCGTTCGCCTGATGTGTCAGGTGCTGGGTGTGGACCGGTCATGTTATTACCACTACCGGCGCCAGATGGACACAAGACCGCCTGATCCCGAGCATGAGGAAATGCTGGAGTGGGTTCAGCGGGTTGATGATGCGAGTGATCATACCTACGGCAGCCGACGTATGAAACGGGCCCTGAACTGTCTGGGTTATCCGGTGAGCCGGAATAAGGCGCGGAATTTGATGCGGGAGGCCGGAGTTCAGGTACGTCATCGCAAGAAATTCAAGGTGACCACGAACAGCAATCACAAACAACCGGTGTACGACAATCTGCTCAGC
>DS021199.1:1122567-1149394 GCA_001735895.1 Olavius algarvensis Gamma 3 endosymbiont
ATCCGCTTCCATCGGAGGTGTCGGGCATCGACGACATCGTTCACTGTCGGTGAGGTGATATTGAGATAAACCGGTGTGTGACCCCGCTGTTCAATCATCAGGTGAACCTTGAGCCCCTGATTACGGGAAGTCGCGCTGGCTTCGGCCCAGTCAAATCCATGTCCCTTGAGCTGAATCGGGGTGGAATCCAGTAGATAGGTTAGCTCAGTTAGCTCGCGGCGCTGTTTGCCATGCATAAACGCCATCAATTGTTCTGTCACCGTCTTGAACAAAACCGGATTACGGCGTTGATTGGCATCCGACAGGGTGGAACGCCGGATCGGCCCCGTGCCTAAATGGTAATGATGGGCTGCCTGGGCGTTGAAACCCGTCTCGAGCTCTCTCAGGCTACGGACGCCTGAGATCTGGCCGTATAACAATGCCAATAGGTGGTCATAGGGCTTGAAGGATTTATCGTAACGGCCAGCCTGGAGGCTAGACGAAATTCGATCAATCAAATTACGCGGAAGGGCTTCTAAAAGTTGATGAAATCGAGTATTACTGTACACCTTGTTGTTCCTTTTGTTTTTGAGTTCGCACTCGGGGTTGTAACCCCAAACATTAGGAACAGCAAGACCTTTACTTCCTTCTTCAGTTTTTCCCCGGACAGCTATGCGCTTTCGCGGGGATGACAATAAACCAGGGATGACAGGTAACCTCGCGGGGAAGGCGGGTAACCCCCGGGGGTGCCGGCTGTTTCGGGCTGATATCCCGCGCGTGCCTATCGGGTGTTGGCAAACAGGCGCACACAGTAGACCGGGGGCAGGTGAGTGGACAAGCTGTTCCAGCTGTCGCCCAGGTCTTCGCTGATCCAGACCGAGCCGGTGGTGCTGCCCATGGCGAGGCACTCCGCGCCGGGGGCGACGTCGAGAGCGTGGCGAAAGACGATGTCGTAGGCATGGTTGGATGGTAATCCGCGATCGAGCAGCTCCCAGCTCTGCCCGCGGTCGCGGGTGCGCGTCACCACCATCTTGCCGCCAACCGGGATGCGTTCCTCGTCCTTAGCGGCGGGCACGCGCCAGGCGGTGTCGGGATCGTCGGGGTGTACCGCCACCGAAAATCCGAATGCCGAGGGCGGCATGTCGCCCAGCTCGCGCCAGCTCGCCGAACGGTCCTCGGACAGAAACACGCCGTTGTGGTGCTGGCACCACATCATCTCCGGCGCGGCGCGGCACTGTACCACGCGGTGGGGATCTTGTGTGTTCGGCTCGTTGGCGTTCTCCGGCGGCATGTATTCGGCGCGCATGCCGTCGGCCCGGCAGGCCCAGTTCGCACCGGCATCCTCGCTGACCCAGACACCACCGCAGGAGATCGCCAGCGTGACTCGGTCCGGTTCGTCGGGGTGGATCGCGATCGAATGGATGCCCGGCAGGTCGGCGCCGCCGCCGAACCATTCCTTACGCAGCGGGTTGTTCCACAGCGACTCGACGATTTCCCAGTTGTCGCCATGATCCCGGGAGCGGAAGAGTCCGCCCGGCATGGTGCCGCACCAGAGTTCGCCGGTGCGCCCCGGCGGTCCCGCTTCCAGCGACCAGATCAACTTGGTGTCCCAGGGGATTTCGCTATGCCGCATCGGGTCGAGGTCGGAAACGCCCTCGGGCTTCTCCGGGTAAGTCGGTGACGCAATCTCCTGCCAGTCGCGGCCGCCGTTTTCGCTGCGTTGTAGCTTGACGCCGAAGTGCCCGTGATCGAGCGCCGCATAGGCGTTGCCCGAGCGCGCGTCCACCAGCAGCATGGAAACCGGCACGCCGAGAAAGGCGCTGTCGTCGATCGCCCAGCCGGTGCCGTTACGCCGCGCGATGAAAAGACCCTTGCGGGTGCCGATCCAGATTTCTGCATTCATGATTTATCCTCCTGACAGGGCCTGAAAGACGAACAGTTCGGTGTCGGATTCGACCGGGTCGCTCAGCCGCCGGCGGTCGGCGATCGAAATTCCGTCGACCAGCACCAGCATGTGGTGGCGCACCGCGCCCTGGTTGTCGAGCACGTAGCTGCGCACGCCGGGATAGCGATCGAAATAGCGGTTCAGGGCTTCGCCTACGGTGGTGGCTTCAACCTCGCAATCGGGGGCGCTGACGTGCCGCTGGATGTTGCCGGTGAAGCGTATCGTGGTCATGGTTGGCTCCGCTCCGTTGGTTGACTTCCGTCGACTGGCTTGTGGCGCCGGTTCGGGCGCGCCGTGCGGATGTCGGATTTACCTATTATTCTCGCATTCCACGTTGGATTTCAAGCCGGGTTTGGTATTGCTTCGCTTGCGGGGTGTCCCTGTAAACCAAGGAGGCGTTATCCGGGATCTCGTGATTCAGGGATGAACACAAGCAGATATCAACTCCGATTACGCGAGGATAATCGCGTACCTGCACTTTGGCTTTTCACATTACCGAATTGACCACTACAGGTGATATCCGTCGAATTCCTTGACCGAGGACAGGCTTAGCAGGGTTCGCATCTGGGTGACGGATGGGATCTGCGATAGCTTGTTGCGCAGCAATTCGTCGTAAGCCGCGGTGTTGCTTACCGCAACTCGCATCAGGTAGTCGAACTCACCGGTGATCATGTGGCTTTCCAATACTTCGGGCATCGCCGCGATCGCTTCCTCGAAGGCGTTGAATTCCTCCGTGCGCTGCGAGGTGAGCTTGACTTCGATAAATACCTGCACTTCCAGACCCAGCGACCGCCGGTCCAGGACTGCGGCATAGTGGCGGATTACGCCGCTTTTCTCGAGCAGTTTGACGCGTCTGTGGCAGGCGGACAGCGATAGCCCGATATGCTCCGAGAGCTCGGCCATGGACATATTACCTTGCTTCTGTAAATGGGAAAGTATCCTAAAGTCTGTTCGATCCATAGTAAAATTTACAATATTAGGCGAAAAAATAGGCAAGATTTACGAAATATTACCAAATTTAAGAGAAAAATGCAGAAGTATTCCCCTCCGAATGGGGTTAGGCTTTATTCGTGCCTAATCGGGCACTTGCAAAAATCCGGAGGAGGAAAAAATGTCTACGAAATATGTTGTTGCCTGCGATGGAAGCGCTGCTTCCGAACGGGCCCTTTCATTTGCAATCGAATGTGCCGGCTTGCACGGCGCGTCGATTGTTATCGCCCATGTGCTGGAATGGTCGCCATACTCGTTCCTGACACCCGAGGAACTCGCCGAGCGACACAAGCGCCGCGGCGAAGAACTGGAGCGCGCCAAAACCGCGGTCGCCGATCCGCTGGCGAAGCAGGTTGCCGATCAGGGCCTGGCCGTCGATACCGTGATCCGTTACGGGCATGTGGCCGAAACCCTGTGCCAAATCGCGACCGAAACGGGCGCTTCGCAGTTAGTTATCGGGCGTACCGGTGACAGCGGTCTCGCCACACGCGTGTTTGGTTCCGTCGCCGGCACCCTGGCGCAAATTGCGCCGGTCCCCTGCACCATCGTCCCCTAACCAGATAGGAAACAACAATGAAAACAGACAAGTTAATTGCGGTAATTACCGCAGTCGGGCTGAGCCTCGTCTCGGTTTCGGCTTATGCGGAGTCGGTCGATGAGCGGGTCAACGCGCTATTTTCCAGCGCGACCGGCTGGTTCGTCAGTTTTATTTTCAGCCCGTTTCCGGGTACTTCCTTCCCGTGGATCGTTGCCTGGCTGGTCGTGGCGGCAACGATATTCACGGTGTATTTTTCGCTGATCCAGTTCCGCGCCTTCCGCCATTCCATATCACTGGTCAAGGGCGACTACTCCGATCCGAACGATGCCGGCGAAGTCAGTCATTTCCAGGCACTGGCGACCGCGCTGTCGGGAACGGTCGGTCTGGGGAATATCGCGGGCGTTGCGGTGGCTGTCGGTATCGGCGGCCCGGGGGCCACTTTCTGGATGATTCTTGCCGGTCTAATGGGTATGGCGTCGAAATTCACGGAGTGTACCCTCGGCGTCAAATATCGTAACGAGTACGAGGACGGCACCGTGTCCGGCGGCCCGATGTATTACCTGACCAAGGGATTCGCCGAACGCGGTTTGCCGGGCGGGAAAATCCTGGCGGTACTGTTCTCGATTTTCTGTATTCTCGGCGCTTTCGGCGGCGGAAACATGTTTCAGGCCAACCAGGCGCATCAGCAAATCTCCGGCATAGTCGGCGGTTACCCGGGCTGGATCACTGGAATCATCTTCGCCGGTGTTGTGTTCGCGGTCATCGTCGGCGGCCTGAAATCCATCGCCCGCGTCACCGAGAAAGTCGTTCCCTTCATGGGGGTCATGTACGTCGTCGCGGCGCTGGTCATCCTGTTGGTCAACTACGACAAGATCGGCTGGGCCTTCGGGCAGATCTTCGCCGGCGCTTTTTGACGTGGTCAAACTTTTTGATACACCCCAGTTAAGCGGCATGCTTCGTTTCGAGTAGTCGTTTTTCATAATCATTCGGGCTGACATAATTCAGCGTCGAATGTAATCGATATGGGTTATACCAGCTGGATATGTACTGCAGAATATCCTGCTGTGCTTCATATCGAGTCTGATAATTTCGCCATTGCACCCGCTCCTGCTTCAGACTGCCAAAGAAGCTCTCGACCACCGCATTATCCCAACTCACCTTTACGGCTCATGCTGCCCTGGAACCCGTTGATTCTGAGTAATTTTCGGAATGCCTTGCTGGCATACTGAGACCCACGATCCGAGTGATGGATTAAACCTGCCTTGGGTCGGCGCTGCCAGGCGGCCATCTTCAAGGCATCACAGACCAACTGCGATTTCATCCGAGGGCTCATGCTCCGGCCCACAACCTTTCTCAAACACAGATCTATCACGACAGCCAGGTAAAGCCAGCCCTCCTGGGTCCATACATAAGTCACATCCGCTGCGTAGACCTGATCAGGCTGGGGCACATCAAATTGCCGCTGAAGCAGATTGTCGTACACCGGTTGTTTGTGATTGCTGTTCGTGGTCACCTTGAATTTCTTGCGATGACGTACCTGAACTCCGGCCTCCCGCATCAAATTCCGCGCCTTATTCCGGCTCACCGGATAACCCAGACAGTTCAGGGCCCGTTTCATACGTCGGCTGCCGTAGGTATGATCACTCGCATCATCAACCCGCTGAACCCACTCCAGCATTTCCTCATGCTCGGGATCAGGCGGTCTTGTGTCCATCTGGCGCCGGTAGTGGATAACATGACCGGTCCACACCCAGCACCTGACACATCAGGCGAACGGGAAAGGTATTCTTGTGTTGGGTGATAAACGAGTATTTCATTTCGTTTCTGCTGCAAAGAATACCGTCGCCTTTTTTAAGATTTCTTTCTCCATCTTCAGGCGTTTGATTTCAGCTTTAAGTCGACGGTTCTCTTCCTGATCCGGTGTCAGCTTGCCGTTCCCACGGAAAGCCTGGCCATCACCCGATTGTTCCTCTTGCACCCATCGGCACAGCATATTGGCATTGATGCCCAGGCTTCGCGCTGCTTCCGCCCGGCTGTAGCCCTGATCAGTTACCAGGCTCACTGCATCCAGTTTGAATTCTTTCGTATATTTCTTTCTCGTTGTCATCTATCGTTACCTCAGTTAAGTTTCATTATCTCTTAACTGGGTGGTATCAATCTATTGGACCATGTCATTTACCGGTCTCGGCGTGGCCGGCGGCATGGTCGGCGCGCTGATCCAGGGCTTCAAGCGGGCCGCATTTTCCAACGAGGCCGGCGTCGGTTCGGCGGCCATCGCGCACTCGGCGGTTCGCACCAAGGAACCGATTACCGAGGGATTTGTATCCTTGCTTGAGCCATTCATCGACACCGTAGTTATTTGCACCATGACGGCGCTGGTGATTATCATCACCGGGCAATTGATGATCGACCCGGCCACAGGAAACTACCTCACCGAGGGCGGCAAAATCGTAACCGCTACCGGCGTGTCCGGCGTAGGCCTGACCTCGGCGGCTTTCGAAAGCGCCATTAGCTGGTTCCCCTACCTGCTGGCGCTGGCGGTGGTGTTGTTCGCATTCTCGACCATGATCTCCTGGTCTTACTATGGTCTCAAGGCCTGGACTTACCTGTTCGGCGAGGGCAAGAACAAGGAAATTGCCTTCAAAGTGCTGTTTTGTGTTTTTGTGGTGATTGGCGCGGCTGCGAACCTCGGCCCGGTAATCGATTTCTCGGATGCGGCCATTTTTGCGATGGCGGTGGTCAACATTCTGGGACTTTACTGCCTGATGCCGATTGTCAAGCGGGAGCTAAACAGCTATATGCAGCGCCTGGAATCCGGCGAAATCAAGAAGTACAAATAGCGGGTAAAAGGAAAAGCCGGGCGCAAGTCGCCCGGCTTTTTTTGTTCGCTCGTCTCGCAAGATCCCAATACGTTGGAGCCTGCCGGGACCTGCGGGGACTATAGCCGCGCAGGCTTGCGCGAGGGAGATAACTCAAAAATTAGGTATCAGGTCTCCTCGGGTTAAAAGATCCCCGCTTGCGCGCACTGCTGTCCGGAATAAATTAAGTTGGTGTATTTGAAAGTGTTGCAGTGCCCGGGTTTTACGAATAAAACCATAAGCAACAACTTAATTTCAGGACACTGCAACATGTATACAAATACCCGATTTGGCGAACTTTTGAAAGTCCTTCCTAAAAATACTTTCAAACGCTGCGTTGAACAGCATCGGAGCGATAAACATAACAAGGGTTTCGACAGCTGGGGGCAGTTAATCAGTCTGATGTATGCTCAATTGTCCGGTTGTCGGAGCTTGCGCGAGTTGGAGGTGAGCTACAATAGTCATTCCGCGCATCACTATCACCTGGGCTGCGGTCCGATTAAGCGCTCGACTTTATCGGATGCCAATCGCCAACGAGATGCCGGGGTATTTGAATCATTCTGCCAGCAGCTGATGGGCCGGGCTCATCGGCGAGTACGCAATGAGATAAAGGACTTGCTCTATCTGTTGGACTCGACGCCGATCTGTCTGCGCGGCCGGGGTTATGAGTGGACGCAAGCGCGTAGTATGTCACGCATTCCGGGCCTGAAGATTCACCTGCTGTATTCCCCCGACAAGCAGTTGCCTTGTGACGCTCGGATCACGGCATCGACCCAGAACGATATTGAGTATGGACGCAATGTTGAAATGAAGGGCGCTAAGTATGTGTTTGATAAGGGATATTGCGATTACAATTGGTGGCATCAAATCGACCAGGAGGGTGCTTTCTTTGTGACCCGGTTAAAGCGTAACGCATCGATCAGGGTGCTCAAAAGCCGCTCGACCGAAGGAGATATACTGTCGGATGAGGTCATTGAGTTTAAAAACAAATGGCCTGGCGGCGGCCGGAAAAACAACTACGTCAAACCGTTGCGGCGAATAGTGGTGCATCGAGAGGATCATGTGGACCCGCTGGTACTGGTAACCAACCTGATGGGGGTCCCGGTTGAAGAAGTTGCAGCGCTGTACAAGCAGCGTTGGGCGATCGAACTCTGGTTCAAGTGGGTCAAGCAGAACCTGAAAATCAAAAAGTTTCTCGGTCAAAGCGAGAATGCGGTCAAAATCCAGATACTGGTGGCATTGATCACGTATCTCATCGCCGATCTATACCGGCAACTTTGTGGATCGAGACGCGGTTTTTATCTGTGGCTGGCGGAACTCAAATCGACTCTATTCCAGCGACCCAGACTCGAATTCGAAGTACTTAAACGACGACGAAAATGGAAATCCGATTTCCAAATACATCAAGCACAGTTGGCATTATGATTTATTCCGGACAGCAGTGCGCTTGCGCGGGGATGACAGGAAAGCGGGGATGACTTTAGAAACGGGGATGACAAGAAACGCGGTTACGACAGGAGCTAGTCGGCGTCGATGAAGCTGCGCAGTTGTTCGGAGCGGCTGGGGTGGCGCAGTTTGCGCAGGGCCTTGGCTTCGATTTGGCGGATGCGTTCGCGGGTTACGTCGAATTGCTTGCCGACTTCCTCGAGGGTGTGGTCGGTGTTCATGTCGATGCCGAAACGCATGCGCAGCACCTTGGCTTCGCGCGGCGTCAGGCTCGACAGGATTTCGCGCGTCGATTCCGACAGGCCGGCGTTGGTCGCGGTGTCGGCCGGCAGCAGCACGTTGGTGTCCTCGATGAAATCGCCCAGATTCGAATCCTCGTCGTCGCCGATCGGGGTTGCCATCGAGATCGGTTCCTTGGAGATTTTCAACACCTTGCGCACCTTGTCTTCGGGCAGGTCCATGCGTTCGGCCAGCTCTTCCGGCTGCGGGTCGCGACCGAGCTCTTGCAGCATCTGGCGTGAGATGCGGTTGAGCTTATTGATGGTTTCGATCATGTGTACCGGAATGCGGATGGTACGCGCCTGATCCGCGATCGAACGCGTGATCGCCTGGCGAATCCACCAGGTGGCGTAGGTCGAAAACTTGTAGCCGCGGCGGTATTCGAACTTGTCGACCGCCTTCATCAGGCCGATGTTGCCTTCCTGGATCAGGTCGAGGAATTGCAGGCCGCGGTTGGTGTATTTCTTCGCGATCGAGATCACGAGGCGCAGGTTGGCCTCGATCATTTCCTTTTTCGCACGCCGTGCCTTGGCTTCGCCGATCGACATCTTGCGGTTGATTTCCTTGATGTCGTGGATCGACAAATGCGAATCCTGCTCGATTTTTTTCAGACGCTTCTGGTAGCGCTGGATTTCTTCCTTGCAGCCTTCCAGCGCCTCGACGTATTTCTCGCCCGACTTCAGGTGGTTGTTGACCCAGTTGAGGTTGGTCTCGTTGGCCTTGAGGGTGTCGATAAAAGTCTTGCGCGGCATATGCGCCTGCTTCACGCAGAGGTCGAGAATGGTACGCTCATTGCTGCGAATGCGGTTGATAATGTCTTTTAGATTCACGCTCAGGCGGTCGATGAACAGCGGCAGCAGCTTGATTTCCATCAACTCCTTGACCGCGCGGTTCATGTTGCGCTCATAACCTTTTTCGTCTTTTTTCGGGATGCAGTTCATCGCGCGGTTGAAGGCGCGTTCGATCGTGTTGAAACGTTTGGCGGCTTCCTCGGGATCGGGACCGCTGTCGTCGACGTCGGCGTCGTCGTCGTCATCACTGGCTTGCGCGGCGGCCGGCAGCGGAATCGAATTCGGGTCTTCTTCGGGATCGACGAAACCGACCATCAGGTCGCTGAGCTTGGCTTCTTCCTCGGCCACCTCGCTATAACGCTCGATGATGAGGCGCATGGTGTCGGGATAGCGCGCGAGCGAACTCATCGCCTGGTTGAGGCCGTTCTCGATGCGGCGGGCAATCTTGATCTCGCCTTCGCGGGTCAGCAGCTCGACGGTGCCCATTTCGCGCATGTACATGCGCACCGGGTCGGTGGTGCGGCCGAACTCGCTATCGAGCGAGGCCAGCGCGGCGGCGGCTTCCTCGGCGGCGTCTTCATCCGGCTCGGTTTCGGTATCGCTCAAGATATCGGTGGCCTCGGTGGGCGCCGATTCATGGACCTTGATCCCCATGTCGTTGATCATGCGGATAATGTCTTCGATCTGTTCCGGCTCGACGATTCCTTCAGGCAGGTGGTCGTTGACCTCGGTATAGGTCAGAAAGCCCTGTTCCTTGCCTTTGGTAATAAGTTCTTTTAGCCGGGATTGCTGGTCTTGATCCATGATGCCTCGTAGTGGTGAGTGTTGCAGAGTAACAGTACAGTATATAAGACTATTTCGGGTTTTTCCAAGATAAGTATTTGCTTATGTTTGGTTGGTGAACAATTTTCTGTGCTCCCGTTTTTCCGCCTCCGAGAGGCCTTCACCCGCCTGTAGCTTGCTTATCAGCTGCTGACGGCGGTGCACAATATACTGTTTTTGCAGGTTTTGTAAACTGTCGGCAAACATGCGTTCCAGGCTCTCGTCGTTCTCCACCGGGGGTTCCATCATGGCGAGTTTGTAGAGATGGCTTTCGTGCTCGTCGCCGCGAAAGCGGTCGAGCAGGTTCTGGGTGCTGATTTCGGGCTCGTCGTGGATGCGGTCGAGAATCTTGAGCAGCAGGTCGATACCGGGAATATCGCTGTCGGCAAGCTCATGGTGCGCGCCGCTGCCTTTGGCCAGCGCCGGTTTTTTGAGCAACAGGTTGATTGCGAGGCGCGTCGGGGTCCAGTGCTGTTCGGGCATTGCTTTCCGAAAGCTTGGATCACTGCCCCCTGCACCGAGGCTTTTAAGCGTCCTTGGATCAATTTGGACTTTAACCCGCTTCTCAGCTTCCGCAATCATCGAATCTTTCATGGTTTGCAAAGGGAGCTGTTCTAAGTAAGGTTTAAGCTTTTCTATGAATTGATCACGCTCTTCTCGACTAGCAATATTGGTACTAGCAAGTAACTCGTCAAACAAGTAATCGGTGACAGTTGTTGCTTTGACAGCGTTTTCTGAAAACGCACCAGAGCCAATTTCCTTAATATAGGTATCAGGATCATGCTCCTCGGGCATAAACATGAATCTTGCTGTTCTGCCTTCGGAAAGGGATTTTAGGCAACTTTCTAGCGCTTTCCATGCCGCTGATTTACCAGCCCTGTCACCGTCAAAACAAAATACTAAATTTTTACACACTCGAAAAAGAGACTCGATTTGGTAACTATTGATTGCAGTTCCAAGAGTGGCAATAGCAGTTTTAATCCCGCTTTCGTAAAGTGCAATTACGTCCATGTAACCCTCGGTGATATAAATCCGCTCGATATTGGCGACCGCCTGTTTTAATTCATACAGGCCGTAGATTTCATCGCTCTTGTGAAATAGCGGCGATTCGGGCGAATTCAGGTATTTCGGGTTGTCGCCGGGATCGATCACGCGTCCGCCGAAGGCGATACAGCGCCCGCGCCGGTCGCGGATAGGAAACATCAGGCGGTGGCGGAAGCGGTCGTACTGCTTGCCGTCGTCTTTTTTAATCGACATACCGCTGTCGACCAGCAATTTTTCATCGCCGCGGAGATTGCTCCAACCCGGCGGGGCGTAGCCGATGCCGAAGGCCTTCGCGGTCCGGCCGCCGATACCGCGATTTTTGAGGTATTCGATGGCCTCCCCGGACCCTTTCAGCTGCGCCTGGTAGAAGTCCGAGCACTGTTGCATGAGCTGGAACATCGGCTCGAGCGTTTGCTGCGCCGGTTTCGCGGGTGCGCTGCCCTGTTCATAGGGCACCTCCATGCCGAGCGAGGAGGCCAATGACTCGATCGCCTCGACGAACTCCATGTGGTCGTAGTCCATCAAAAAACCGACCGCGTTGCCGGATTTCTGGCAGCCGAAGCAGTGGTAGAACTGTTTGCTCGGGCTGACCGAGAAGGAAGGGGTTTTCTCGCCGTGGAACGGGCAGCAGGCCCAGAATTCGCGGCCTTTCTTTTTCAGCGGCAGGCGGCTATCGATGACTTCGACGATATCGACCCGATTCAACAGGTCGTCGATGAAATTACGCGGGATGCGGCCAGCCATGAATTCGTGTGCGGTGTCCGATGGTCAGGGGGTGAATATTCTCGCACGATTCCGCGGGCGGCACTATCGCGGCGCGGCCGCATTGTGAACTAGATAGCGCCCGGCAGCAGCGGGTTTGTTAATCCGAATACGGGCTCATGCGATGTTTAAAGCAACTCGATTTCGATAAAATAGAACTCGAAATCGTTCGCGTTTACGACATTATGCTCGATGCCGACGGGCCTGAAATACGATTGTCCGGCTTGCAGTTCGGCAATACTGTTGCCCTCCGATGTCTCCAGCAGCAACTTGCCGTCCATCCCCGGAACCACGATATAATCGTATCCGTGTCGATGCCAGCCGGTTTCCGCGCCGGGCTCGAAACGCCACTCGGTCACGACAACGCGCTCGTTTTCGATTTGCCTGCTGGCTCTGGCCTTAGGTCTGTCTGCTGTCATCAATATTCTCTAACAAAGCATAGCCCTGTTGTTCCGGTCTTCGCCTGTGGCCTCGGCTACAGGCCATCGCGTCAGCGCGGCAGTTCGGTCTGGCCCATCAGGAAGCGGTCCACCGAGCGGGCCGCCTGGCGGCCTTCGCGAATGGCCCACACCACTAGCGATTGTCCACGGCGAGCGTCGCCGCAGGCGAATACCTTGTCGGTCGTGGTTTGATAGTCGGCCTCGCTGGCCCCGATATTGCCGCGTTGATCGAGTTCCACCCCGAGTTGCTCCAGCAAGCCGTCGTGGACCGGGTGCACGAATCCCATCGCCAACAGGATCAGGTCCGCTTCGATGGTGAATTCGCTGCCTTCGATCTCGGACATATGCGCTTGCCCGGTTTTGTCCTGTTTCCATTCCAACCGCGCCAGTTCGAGGCCGGTAACAACCCCGTTCTTGCTCTTGACCGAGCGCGTCGCCACCGACCAGTCTCGCTCGCAGCCTTCGTGGTGCGACGTCGAGGTGCGCAGCTTGAGTGGCCAGTCGGGCCAGGTCAGCAGCTTGTCCTCGCGTTCCGGCGGGCGCGGCATGATTTCGAGCTGGGTGACGCTGGCGGCGCCCTGGCGGTTGGAGGTGCCGACGCAGTCGGCGCCGGTGTCGCCGCCGCCGATGACGATGACTTTTTTACCGGTCGCGAGGATCTCGTCCTGGACGAAGGCTTCGCCGCTGATGCGCCGATTTTGCTGGACCAGAAAGTCCATCGCAAAATGCACGCCCGCGGCGTCGCGCCCGGGAATCTCGAGGTCGCGCGGCTGTTCCGAGCCACAGGCCAGCACGATCGCGTCGGAGTCGCGCAACAGGCCGTCCACGGGTACGTTACCGCCGATATGACTATTGGGGCGGAAACGAACGCCTTCCGCCTGCATCTGCGCGATGCGGCGGTCGATTTTGTCGGTCTCCATCTTGAAGTCGGGAATCCCGTAGCGCAGCAATCCGCCCATGCGGCGATTCTTTTCGAACACGGCGACCCGATGGCCGGTGCGCGCCAATTGCTGGGCACAGGCCAGGCCCGCCGGGCCGGAACCGATGACGGCGACGAGTTTGCCGCTCCTGCGCACCGGAACCTGCGGTTCGATCCAGCCTTCCTGCCAGCCGCGATCGACGATCGCGCATTCGATGGTCTTGATCGTCACCGGCTCGTCGTCGAGGTTCAGCGTGCAGGACTCTTCACAGGGCGCCGGGCACAGCCGCCCGGTGAATTCCGGAAAATTGTTGGTCGAGTGCAGCACTTCGAGCGCCTCGCGCCAGTTGTTTTTGTAGACCAGGTCGTTCCATTCGGGAATGATGTTGTTGACCGGGCAGCCGTTGTGGCAAAACGGGATGCCGCAATCCATGCAGCGCGCCGCCTGGTCGCGCGTGGCCTCGTCGCCCAGTGGGATAACGAATTCGTGGTAGTGTTTGACGCGCTCGTCGACCGCGTCGTAGCTGCGGTCGCGACGGCGGATCTCGATGAATCCTGTAGCCTTACCCATGGTTAAACCTCATCGTTGTTTCCGCACTGTGCTCAGGCGCCGATAGCGACGCTGACGCCCGCTTCCGCACGTTCCTGGTCCTGCATTTTCTGCAAGGCCTTGCGGTATTCGACCGGCATGACCTTGACGAAGCGGCTGCGATAGTCGTCCCAGTTATCGAGAATTTCGGCCGCCCTGGCGCTGCCGGTATGACGCCGGTGCGTTTCGATCAACGTCTTCAGCCGAGTCTCGTCGTAGCGCGACAGGTCATGCATGACGTCGACCAGCCCATGTCCCTCGAGGTCGCCGCCCTGATGATCCATCTGCTCCAGCGCTTCGTCTTCGTCGGTGACCGGTTCGAGCTCGACCATCGCGAGGTTGCAGCGCTTTTCGAACATGCCGTCATCGTCGAGCACATAGGCGACGCCGCCGCTCATGCCGGCGGCAAAATTACGGCCGGTATGCCCGAGCACCACGACGCAACCCCCGGTCATGTATTCGCAGCCGTGATCGCCGACGCCTTCGACCACCGCGGTGGCGCCGGAATTGCGCACGCAGAAGCGTTCTCCGGCAACGCCGGAGAAGAACACTTCGCCGGATATTGCGCCGTAGAGCACCGTATTGCCGACGATGATGTTGTCGTCCGCCGCGAGCCGCGATTCAGCCGGCGGGTAGACGACGATGCGCCCGCCGGAAAGCCCTTTGCCGGTATAGTCGTTGGCTTCGCCCGCGAGTTCCAGGGTGACGCCGGCGGCGAGGAAGGCGCCGAAGCTCTGCCCGCCGTTACCCTTGGCCTTGACGTGGATACTGTTGTCCGGCAGTCCGGCGTGGCCGTAACGGCGCGCGACTTCACCGGACAGCATCGAGCCGACGGTGCGGTTGACGTTGGTGACGACGATATCGTCGAGCAGGACCGGCTTGCCGTCGCCGAGCGCCGCGGTCGCAGCTGCGATGAGCCGGTGATCGAGCGCTTGGTCGAGGCCGTGATCCTGTTCCTCGCAATTATAAATCGCCACGCTGTCGGCAGCTTGCGGCACGCTGAAGATGCCGCTGAAATCGAGGCCTTTCGTCTTCCAGTGTTCGACTGCCTGGCTGACATCGAGCCGGTCGGCATGGCCGATCATTTCGCGATAGCTGCGGTAGCCGAGTTTGGCCATCCACTCGCGCACTTCCTCGGCCACGAACATGAAGAAATTGACCAGGTCTTCGGGCTTCGCGGTAAAACGCTTGCGCAACTCCGGATCTTGGGTCGCGACGCCGACCGGGCAAGTGTTGAGATGGCATTTGCGCATCATGATACAGCCCTCGGCGATCAGCGCGATGGTGCCGAAACCGATTTCATCGGCGCCCAGCAGCGCCGCCACGACGATGTCGCGGCCGGTGCGCATACCGCCGTCGGCCTGCACCGCGATGCGCCCGCGTAAGTCGTTCAGCACCAGCGTCTGATGGGTTTCGGCCAGCCCGATTTCCCATTCCGAGCCCGCGTGCATGGTCGACGTCAACGGGCTGGCGCCGGTGCCGCCCTCGGAACCGGAAATGAGCACGTGATCGGCATGCGCCTTGGAAACCCCGGCCGCGACGGTGCCGACCCCGATCTCGGAAACCAGTTTGACGCTGATGCGGGCCTCGGGGTTGACGTTTTTCAAATCGTGAATCAGTTGCGCCAGATCTTCGATCGAATAAATATCGTGGTGCGGCGGCGGCGATATCAGCCCGACGCCGGGAGTCGAATGCCGCACGCGGCCGATCCACTCGTTGACTTTGTGCCCCGGCAGCTGGCCGCCTTCGCCGGGCTTGGCGCCCTGGGCCATCTTGATTTGGATGTCGTCGGCGTTGACCAGGTATTCGGCGGTGACGCCGAAGCGCCCCGAGGCGATTTGCTTGACCCGCGAGCGCATCGAATCGCCGTTCGCTAAGGTGGCGAAGCGCTCCGCTTCCTCGCCGCCTTCGCCGGTGTTGGAGCGGCCGCCGAGGCGGTTCATCGCGATTGCGAGCGTGGTATGCGCTTCCCAGGAGATCGAACCGAAGGACATCGCCCCGGTGGCGAAGCGTTTGACGATTTCGCTGGCCGGCTCGACTTCATCGAGTGGCACGGGATCGCGGTCGAACTTGAACTCGAACAGGCCGCGCAGGTTTTTCACCCGGTCGCCGGGCCGGTTCATTAATTCGCTGTACTCTTTGAACTGCCGGTAATCGCCGGAACGCACCGCGTGCTGCAGCAGGGAAATGGTTTGCGGAGTCCAGGCATGCTTTTCGCCGCGATGGCGGTAGGCGAGTTCGCCGCCGATATCGAGCGAATTGCGCATCATCGGTTCGTCGCCGTAGGCCGCCCGATGACGGCGCGCCGTTTCCTCGGCGACCTCGGCCAGTCCGATCCCTTCGACCGCCGTCGCCGTGCCGGTGAAATACTTGTCGACGAAGGCGCTGCCAAGGCCGACCGCGTCGAATATTTGCGCACCGCAGTAGGACTGGTAGGTGGAAATACCCATCTTCGACATGACTTTCAGAATGCCCTTGTTAATTGCCTTGATGTAGCGGCTATGCGCTTCGTCGGCATCCGGTTCGTTTTCGAGGTCGGGCAACATGTGGGTAATACTGTCGAGCGCCAGGTAGGGATTGATCGCCTCGGCGCCGTAACCGGCGAGCAGGCAGAAATCGTGCACCCGGCGCGCTTCGCCGGTCTCGATCACGATGCCGACGTCGGTGCGCAGGCCGTGGCGAATCAGGTAGTGGTGCACCGCGCCGGTCGCCAGCAGCGACGGGATCGCGATCGAGCCGGTATCGACGGCCCGGTCCGACAAAATGAGAATGTTGAAACCTCTTTCCTCGACCAGCTCTCCGGCTCGCTTGCACAACCGCTCGATGGCCGTTTCCATGCCGGCCGCGCCTTCTTTCGCCGGATAGACGATATCGATGGTGTAAGTCTTGAAGGTGCTTTGTTCGAAGTCTTCGATGCGGCGAATTTTTTCGAGATCCACGCTGGAGAGGATTGGTTGATGCACTTCCAGTCGCTTGTGATTGCCGCCGGACTTGAGATCCAGCAAGTTCGGCCGCGGGCCGATCAGCGAGACCAGCGACATGACCAGTTCCTCACGGATCGGGTCGATCGGCGGATTGGTCACCTGCGCGAAATTCTGCTTGAAATAGTCGAACAGGTTCTTGGCCCGGTGCGACAGCACGGCCGGCGGAATATCGCGCCCCATCGCGCTGACCGGGTCCTGGCCGGTAACGGCCATCGGTTTGAGGAAAAAATCGATGTCTTCGCGGGTGTAACCGAAGGCTTGCTGGCAATCGAGTAGCGTCGCCGCGTCGGGTACCATTGCGGCGACTTCCGCGGGAACCTCTTCGAGCTTGATCTGGGTGTCGTCCAGCCACTGCTGGTAGGGTTTGGCGGTCGCCAGCTGCTCCTTCAATTCCTCGTCGTCGATGATGCGGCCCTGTTCGAGGTCGATGAGAAACATTTTGCCGGGCTGCAGGCGCCATTTCTTGACAATTTTTTCTTCTGGAATATCCAGCACGCCCATTTCCGAGGCCATCACCACGGTATCGTCGTCGGTGATCAGATAGCGCGCCGGGCGCAAGCCGTTGCGATCCAGCGTGGCGCCGATATGGCGGCCGTCGGAAAAGGCGACCGCGGCGGGCCCGTCCCAGGGTTCCATCAGCGCGGCGTGGTACTCGTAAAAGGCGCGCCGATTGTCGTCCATCAGCGGATTATCGAGCCAGGCCTCCGGGATCATCAACATGATCGCCTGCGCCAAGCTATAGCCGCCGGCGACCAGCAATTCGAGACAATTGTCGAAGGTCGCGGAGTCCGAGTTACCGTCGCCGATTAGCGGCCACAGCTTTTCGAGATCTTCGCCGAGCAGATCGGACTGCATGTTGGCGCGGCGGGCCAGCATCCAGTTGATATTGCCGCGCACCGTGTTGATTTCGCCGTTATGGCATAGATAACGGAAGGGTTGCGCCAATTCCCAGCTGGGGAAGGTGTTGGTCGAAAAGCGCTGATGCACCAGGGCGAGCGCCGACTCGACGCGTTCATCCTGCAAGTCGATAAAATACTTCGACAGATTACCGGCCAGCACCATGCCCTTGTACAACAGGGTGCTGGTCGACATCGAAGCCACGTAGAACTCGCCGGGGTCTTCGGGTTTCAAGCCGCGAATCCTGAAATGGGCGCTCTTGCGAATCACGAACAGCTTGCGTTCGAAGGCGGCGGTATCGGGGCAGTTGTCGCCGCGGCCGATGAAGAACTGGCGAATCACCGGTTCCTTCGGCTTGACGCTGAATCCGAGGCAGGAATTGTCGCGCGGCACGTCGCGCCAGCCTAGGACCCGTTGTCCCTCTTCATTGGCAATCAGTTCGAGCGCGAATTCGCATTCCTTCTGGGTCGATTCGTTTTGCGGCACGAATACCATGGCGACCGCGTATTCTCCCGGAGCGGGTAGTTCGAAACCGAGGGCTTCCGCTTCCGAACGCATCAAGCGGTCGGGGATTTGTATCAGGATGCCCGCACCGTCTCCCGCCAGCGGATCGGCGCCAACCGCGCCGCGATGCGTCAGGTTTTCGAGAATAGTGAGCCCGTCGCGAACAATCTTGTGACTCTTGCGGTTTTTGATATCGGCGACGAAGCCGATGCCGCAGGAATCGTGCTCGTTTCGCGGATCGTACAGACCCTTACCGAATTTGCTGTTTTCTCCGTTCAACATGCCCCACCTTAATGGTATTTCTTTGCGCAGTCTCTCGTTCCGGGCAACCGTGCCATGGCGTCATGGTCGATGGAATCTGCGTCGAGAATGTTTCCGAGGCGCCTTTTTGGGTAAAAACCGCCATTTCCGGCAACCCACCAGAATAATCAGAAATGATGAATTAATCCAGTTTGAAACGCTGTTTTGACCACAGCCGAAACGGCCGGGCGCAAGCGGCCAGCAATTATACCAGTCGCTGCCGATTTGATGAAATCCGCGCGACTCGCACTATTTTGGTGCAATACTCGGTTTGCACAACTGCGTCGGTTATTTGAGGTGTTACCTCTGTGCTTAAGGTTTTGTCCCCGCATAAAGTGTCATCCCAGCGCAAACCTGCGCGGCCCGGCGGGGATCTTGCATTGGCGGCGCATTAAAAAGAACCCGCCCCATAGCGTCATCCCCGCGCAAGCCTACGCGGCCCGGCGGGGATCTCGAGATAGCTGGAAAGAGGTTATGCACAAGATTCCCGCTTACGAGGCTGTGTAAAAACCCGGTAGTTTGAGATAATCCCCACCATGTAAATCGAGATGGTATAGCGATGGCTTATATACGTGGAGAAAGTCGGGACCAGATCAGCCTGTTGCCGGAGTCACTGGAAGACTATGTGGCTGCCAATGCAGTGGTGCGGTTTATCGATCGGTTTGTTGAATCACTGGATTTGGGAGAATTAGATTTTACCCGGACCCAACTCGCCCCGACCGGCCGGCCGCCTTATGCGCCGGATTGTTTACTTCGATTGTTTATTTATGGCTACTTACACCAGCACCGTAGCAGCCGGCAACTGGCTCGTCAGACACGCTGTAATATCGAGTTGATGTGGTTACTGGAGAAGCTGACGCCTGAATTCAAAACGATTGCCGACTTTCGCAAGGACAATGGCGCCGCGATTGGGCGGGTGGTGAGCCAGTTCCGGCAGTTCTGCCGTGAACTGTAACAACAGATAACTGATAATGGCCGCGTAAATTTGCAGGCTGACTGCATTCTGGCTTTTGCCCAGAAAGCGCTTTAGCTTCAAGTTTTGCTTGAGCCACTTGAAAAACAGCTCGATCTGCCAACGCTTGCGATAAAGTTCAGCAATATCCTTGGCTGAACTGTCCATATCGTTGGTCGCCAGGATGAGGGGTGACTTGCCTTCACGATACACGCTGATGCGGCGTAACCGCAGGCCGTGATAGCCATTTTTATGACCTGCTCGGTTACTGCGGTGGCGAAATTCGACCCATTCGTCAGACAGGATGACTTTGCCATCGCATGGATTCTGTGCCACTACCTGGATCGCCGCATTGCGCTTAAACCGGGTCACGAAAGTCGCCCCGGCCTCATCAATCTGTTGCCACCAGCCATAGTCGCAGTAGCCCTTATCAAAGACGTAGGTTGCATCCGCTTCCAATCGGAGGTGTCGGGCATCGACGACATCGTTCACTGTCGGTGAGGTGATATTGAGATAAACCGGTGTGTGACCCCGCTGTTCAATCATCAGGTGAACCTTGAGCCCCTGATTACGGCTTCGGCCCAGTCAAATCCATGTCCCTTGAGCTGAATCGGGGTGGAATCCAGTAGATAGGTTAGCTCAGTTAGCTCGCGGCGCTGTTTGCCATGCATAAACGCCATCAATTGTTCTGTCACCGTCTTGAACAAAACCGGATTACGGCGTTGATTGGCATCCGACAGGGTGGAACGCCGGATCGGCCCCGTGCCTAAATGGTAATGATGGGCTGCCTGGGCGTTGAAACCCGTCTCGAGCTCTCTCAGGCTACGGACGCCTGAGATCTGGCCGTATAACAATGCCAATAGGTGGTCATAGGGCTTGAAGGATTTATCGTAACGGCCAGCCTGGAGGCTAGACGAAATTCGATCAATCAAATTACGCGGAAGGGCTTCTAAAAGTTGATGAAATCGAGTATTACTGTACACCTTGTTGTTCCTTTTGTTTTTGAGTTCGCACTCGGGGTTGTAACCCCAAACATTAGGAACAGCAAGACCTTTACTTCCTTCTTCAGTTTTTCCCCGGACAGCTATGCGCTTTTGCGGGAATGACTATTTTTATATCTGGAGCCTGAGTATTCAGGCTGCCAGGGTTTGCAACAACTTGTCGTGGTCGTACTCGTCGGTGATGCAGGCGCTGCCGAGCTCGCGCAGCAGCACCAGCTTGATTCGGCCGCCGACGTTTTTTTTGTCGATCGCCATGGCTTCGAGGAATTGTTGCGGCGTCATTTCGACCGGCGGTGCGGTAGGCAGGGCGGCGCGCTGCAGTAAGGCGCTGCTGCGGGCGCGCAGCTGCTCGTCGATCCAGCCATGGCGAATCGACAAGTCGATCGCCATCATCATGCCGGCGGCCACGGCTTCGCCATGCAGCCAGTTACCGTAACCCATCACGGCTTCGATCGCGTGACCAAAGGTATGACCCAGGTTGAGAATCGCGCGCAAGCCCGATTCGCGCTCGTCCTGTTCCACCACGCGCGCCTTGATCTGGCAGGATATCAGCACCGCTTGCGCCAGCAGTTCGCTATCTCCTGCCAGCAAGCCGTCAATGTGCTGTTCCAGCCAGCCGAAAAAGTCGGCGTCGTAAATCAAACCGTATTTGATAACCTCGGCCAGTCCGGCGGCGAGTTCGCGCGCGGGCAGGGTGTCGAAGCTGCCAATGTCGGCGATGACGCACTGCGGCTGATAAAAAGCCCCGATCATGTTTTTACCCAACGGGTGGTTGACCCCGGTTTTACCCCCGACCGAAGAGTCGACCTGCGATAACAGGGTGGTCGGCACTTGGATGAAATTCACCCCGCGCTGATAGATGCTGGCGGCGAAACCGGCGACATCACCGACCACGCCGCCACCGAGCGCGATGATGGTGCTGCGGCGATCGTGCCGTTTTCGCAATAGCAAGTCGATGATGCTTTCCGTCGCGGCCAGGGTTTTGTATTGCTCGCCATCCTCGAGGATAAGTTCGTCATGGCGGATCTCGCAACTCGCAAGCGACTGCTGGATGCGCGCCAGATAAAGCGGGGCGACCGTAGTGTTGGAAACGACCAGCGCCGAGCTGCCGTGAATATGCTGCCGGATGAGTTGCGTCTGCCCGAGCAGATCGCGGCCGATGTATATCGGATAACTGCGTTCACCGAGGGCAACGTCTAGCTGGTGTTTGATTGGCATGCTTATTTCAGATTTTCGGGTAATTGGTTGATGATATCAGCCGCCAGGCGGCGCGCCACCCGTTTATCGGTCTTGACCGCGAGATCGGCCAGATCGAGATAAATCGGGTGGCGTTCGACGAACATGGCTTCGAGACGCTCGCGCGGATTTTCAGTTTGCAGCAGCGGTCTTTTCTTGTCTCTTGCCAGGCGCCGCAACTGCTGGGCTACCGAAGTATCGAGGAAAATTATAAAACCTTTCTGTTTGAGCAACTGTTGGTTTTGCGGGCGCAGCACCGAGCCGCCACCGGTGGCAATGACGCGGTTGTTTTGGCTCAGCAATTCGTTGAGGGCATCGGATTCGCGTTCGCGAAATCCGTGCTCGCCTTCGATATCGAAAATGCGTGCGATATCGACGCCGGTACGTTTTTCGATAAAGTGATCGCTATCCTTGAACTCGCGGTGCAGCCGGTTGGCGATGATATTGCCGATGGTCGACTTACCCGAACCCATGGGGCCGATCAAGATGATGTTGCGATGACTCATGCGGCTATCATAACTCAAACCCGGATTCCCGGATTCAGGTTAACAATAAAAAAGGCAGCCCTCGGGGCTGCCTTACAGTGGAATAAGATGGTGTTATCGAATATCGAGATTCGCGCCCTGTAGGATTTTTGGCGTCACAAAAATCAGCAATTCGGTTCGGTCGTCGACATTTCGAGTCGACCTGAACAGGGAGCCGATCAGCGGTAGGTCGCTGAAGAATGGCACACGAGTCACCTGGGTGTTCTTTTCGGTTTCGTAAATTCCGCCGAGGACTACGGTTTGGCCATTGTCGACCAGCAATTGTGATTGCACTTCCCGTGTATCGATACTCGGGGCGACCAAACCGGCGCCGAAGGCTACCAGTTCGCCCTGGTTATCCTTGTGCACATCGAGGTCCATGATTACACGGTCATCCGGAGTGATCTGTGGGGTTACTTCGAGCGACAATACCGCTTTTCTGAACTTCAAGGTCGCATCGCCGTCATCCAGCTCGAGGAAGGGAATTTCCACGCCCTGTTCGATGCGGGCGGTGTGCGAGTCGGCGGTGATTACCCGCGGGCTCGATACGACTTCACCGCGGCCTTCGATTTGCGCGGCGGACAGTTCCATTTCGAGCAGTGTGCCGAGGGCAATTTGGCCAGTGCCAAGGCGAAGCTACCGGCGGGGTTCTGTACCGGCAGGTTGACATTGAGACCGTCTAGCGCGTTGAAAGCATTGTCGTTAACCAAATCGGTGACACCGTCCAGGTTGCCGGCGGTAACGGCGGTATTACCCGCGCGAAACGTCCCCTGGCTATCGTTGCTAACGCCAAAACGCACGCCCAACTCTTTGCTGAAGTCGTCGTTGGCGATAACCACGCGCGATTCGATTAGCACCTGGCGTACCGGGATATCGAGTTCGGCTAGCAGCACGCGTACGCTGGCGAGGCTGGAATTGGTATCCTTGACCAGCAAGGTGTTGGTGCGTTCGTCGACGCTGACCGAGCCGCGCGGCGACAGGATTTCGTTATCTTCCAAACTGAGCAGGTCGGCTATATCCTTCGCCTTGGCGTAGTTGACCTTGATGAATTCGGTGCGTAGACGTTCCAGTTCTTCCACCTGCTTGCGCGCTTCGAGCTCGAGCTTTTCGCGGGCCGCGATTTCGTCGGTGGGCGCAATCAGGATGACATTACCCGCCTTGCGTTGATCGAGACCCTTGGTCTTGAGGATGATATCCATCGCCTGGTCCCAGGGAACGTTTTTGAGGCGCAGGGTCAGATTGCCTTCGACCGAATCGGAAACCACCAGGTTGAGACCGGTGAAGTCAGCCAGCAGTTGTAGCACCGAGCGAACCTCGATGTCCTGGAAGTTAAGCGACAGGCGCTCGCCGGTAAAGCCGAACTTCGCTTTCTTTTTCTTTTCCTCTTCTTCCCTCGAAATGGGTGCCACTTCGATCGTGTAAACACGATCGGTCTGGTAGGCGAGGTGCTCGAAATCGCCATCCGAAACGATGGACATGCGAATATTGGAACCTTCCTGGATCGAGTCGATGTAGCTGATCGGGGTAGCGAAATCGCTGACATCCATGCGTCGCTGCAATTCGCGCGGTAGTTGCGAACCAATCAGTTCGACATTAATCACGTTGTTTTCGCGCCACACGTCGGTGTTGATGGAGGTGGAGGTCAGGTCGATAACTACTCGGCCTTCGCCGTTGGGGCCGCGCTTGAAATCGACATTGGTAACACCCTTGGCAACCGCGGTAATGGGTGCGGCACTCGCGCTGGCAGTGGTCGCGGCGGCCTGCGATTCAGGGGCAGCGGGCAATGCCGCCTGTTCTCCGCTGGCAAGGGTTAGAGTTACCAGATTGCCGGCTACGCTGGTGGAGTAGTTGGCCTTTTGCGAGAGATTTAACACCACCCGGGTGCGATTCTTCGAGGCCGCGGAAATAATGCTTTGCATCGCGCCGATGCCGACCTGCATATTGCGCTGTTCAAGCTTGTTTTCGGTTTCGCCAAAGTCGAGTGCGATTCGTGCCGGTTCATCGATGGTAAAAGTGCGCGGCGCGACCGCGGTATCGTCGAAAGTAAACACGACCTGTACCGTGTTCCCCGTCATAACCGAGTAGTCGAGGCCAACCAGGGCACGCGCCGCGGCGTCGCCGAAGGCAAGCAGACAGATGGCTGCCAGCGAGGCCCTTATTATTCTGGTTATGTTTATCTTGTTACTAACACTGTTCATGGGTGTTTCCTCTCGTTACTCGATCAGCGCGACCGCTGAAGAGCGTTCGATATAATTTCCCAGTCCGTCTGGGACAATTTCAGTCAATTCGATGGTTTGGTCGGTTACCGAAATAATGCGACCGTGGTTCTGACCCATATAATTGCCTTCGATTACACGGTGTATGGTGTTGTCGGGCGCAAAGATCAGGGCCCACTTGATGCCGTCCTTATCGTCGATCGTCCCCTTCAGGCGCAGGGTGTCGAGCGGGAAGTCCTCTAGCGGCTCCTTGACGCGCTCGATATCGGGCCGCAGCCCGTCGCCGAGTTGGGCGATATCTTCCGGCACTTCGTCCGGCCGGCGGAAATCGACCAGCTTGAACGGGTCGCGCAGGTCGTGCGAGGAATATTCGAAGTTCGTATAAGGTGTAAACTCGGGGATCGGTTCGATACGGCCCGGTGGCTTGGCCCGGACCTGTTGCACGAACTGCTGCAGGTCGCCCAGCCCCTCGCCACAGCCTGTGAGCAGGCCGATGAGCCCGGCGAGCAGCGCAAACTTGAGCAGGGATTCCAACCTTCCTGTCATTGCTCATCCTCCTGCAGATATCGATAAGTTTTTGCCGTGGCTGACATTTTCAGTTTGGCGGAGCTGGATTGTTCTTCCTTATCGACGGGTTCCAGCTTCATGTCACTAATGGTGACTATTCGCGGCAGCGCTGCGATGCCGCTGATGAAGGTCGCGAGCTGGTGGTAAGAGCCGGATACTTCGAGCGCAATCGGTAATTCGGCATAGAAGCCCTTTTTCTCTTCCGAACTGGGCTTGAATCGCTTGATTTCGAGCCCCGCCGCGAGGCCTGTTTGGGAAACGTCGACCAACAACGATTCGACCTCGGTAGTCTCCGGCAATTGCCGCAGCAAGGCGCCGAAAGAAGCCTCCATTTCGGCCAGTTGTTCTTTGTAAAGGTCGAGTTTGGCCGCCTGGTCCGCCTTGACCTTGAATTCCTCCTTGAGTTCGAATTCCTTCTTTTCGTGCCGTTCCACCACTTTCAGCTGTTTGGTGGTATCGAAGTAAATACCGGCGGCAATAATGCCGATAAAGAGAAAGGCGAATACGCCAAATTTTATCGTAGCCGGCGCGGTGCCGATGTTATCCGGTTCCAGGTGATGTTGGAGTTCGTCCCAATTCATTGTTGCAGGCCTCCGTCATCGTCTTCTTCTGCGCTAGCGTTCGGCGAGGTTTGTTTCACGGTCAGGGTAAAGGTACTGATCCGGTTGACCGTAATATCCTCGATTTCGATAACGGTCAAATTGGGGTCCTTGAGCCACGCCGAGTCGGCCAGATTGCGCATATAGGTGGAAACCCGCGCGTTTGACTCGGCTTCGCCGTTGATCAGCAGATTACCCGCAGTTTGTTCCAGGGATTCCAGGTAGACGCCGTTAGGCACGGTGGATACGATTTCGGTAAACAGATGCACGATCGAAGGCCGGCTGCCCTGTAGGTCCTGGATGACTTCCATGCGTTCGATCAAGCTGCGGCGGACCTTTTGCAGGTCGCTGATTTCTTTGATCTCTTCGTCGACCTGAGCGATTTCGTTAGACAGGAAGCTATTGCGCGACAGTTGATAATCGATCTTGGACTGCATCTGGAAATGAATTAAACCGACAATAGCCGCCGCCAGAATACAGGTCATCGCCGCCATCATCGCGAACTGCTTTTTCTGTTCCTGGCGCAGTTCTTCGCGCCAGGGCAGCAGGCTGATCTGTGTCATGATCATGATTGTTCAGCTCCTCGGATGGCCAATCCCGCGGCAATCAGGAAGGAGGGTGCGTCGGCTTCCAGGTTGGCCTTGTTGACACGGCTCGACGTAGACATATCGGCGAAAGGATTGGCGATAGTCGTCGGTACACCGATATGGGATTCGGTCAATTCGGCCAGATTGGGTAACGAGGCGGTTCCGCCGGCCAGCACCAGATAATCGATATCGCCAATCGGCCCGCCGGCCGAATAAAAGAACTGCAGGAAGCGGCTGACCTGCTGGGCGGTGGTTTCCTTGAAGGGTTCAAGTACTTCGGGCTCGTAATTATCGGGTAAGCCGCCCTGGCGCTTGGCCAGACCGGCCTCTTCGTAAGAAAGACCGTAACGGCGCATGATTTCCTCGGTCAGCTGCTTGCCGCCGAAATTCTGCTCGCGGGTATAAATCAATTGATGATTGTGGATAACGCTGAGGCTGGTCATGGTGGCGCCGATGTCGACGATAGCGACGGTCTTGTCCATGCCTTCGTCGGGCATTTGCGATGCCATCGCCGAGAACACCGTTTCCACGGTATAGGCTTCGATATCGACGATTTTCGGCGTCAACCCGGCCAGCTGGGCCGCTTCGACGCGATCATAAACGTTTTCGCTGCGACAGGCCGCCAGCAGTACGTCGACGGTATCCGGATTGTTCTCGGTTTGGCCGATGACGTGAAAGTCGAGATTGACCTCTTCCAGCGGATAGGGGATGTACTGATCGGCCTCAAGTTGGATATTGCCTTCCATCTCTTCTTCGCTGAGATTGGCGGGCATGGTGATTTTTTTGGTAATTACCGATGATCCGGAGACCGCGATGGCACAATTTTTCGATTTTATTTTTGACTTGGCGAGCGCACGCTTTACACTCTCGCCTACGGATTCGACTTCAGCGACGTTTTTTTCGACTACTGCATTGGCGGGCAGAGGTTCAACCCCGATACCTTCGATTCGGTAACTGGAACCGGTCTTGCTGAGTTCCATCAACTTGACCGATGTTGAACTGATATCTAGTCCAATAAGCGGTGGTTTTTTGCGCGATAGAAACACCGGTATCCCTCG
>DS021199.1:1149454-1153127 GCA_001735895.1 Olavius algarvensis Gamma 3 endosymbiont
CAAACACCGGCATCCCTCGTCAATGTGCCTGTGATACTCAATCTTATATGCCAAATTACATTAAGATCTACTTGTAAGTATATAAAATGTTAAATTATTCTAATTAGTAAAAAAATAGTCTAGTGCAGAAAACCACACTTGTCGATACTTTTGAAGTAATTGTTCATGTATATAGCCTAAGCTGATGAAAAAGCTAGTAAAAATTGTATCCTGGCTGTTTGCGGCCGGATCGGTCGTGCTGATCGCCGCGTTATTCTATATTTATGCCGTTTGGGTGCCCGCGCTGCCTTCTATCGACGACCTCGAAGACACCCAGTATCAGGTGCCGTTACGGGTTTACGATCAGAACGAAATTCTGCTTGCCGAGTTCGGCGAACACCGGCGTATTCCGGTAAAGTTCGATAAAATTCCGCGCTACCTGATCGATGCCGTGGTGGCGGTCGAAGACGACCAGTTCTGGAATCATGTGGGAGTCGATTTTTATGCCCTGCTGGCGGCCGTCTACGAGGTCGCCACGACCGGTCGAAAAACGCGCGGCGGCAGCACCATTACGATGCAGGTTGCACGAAACTTTTACCTCAGTCCCGAACAGACTTATATCCGCAAGTTCAATGAGATTTTGCTGGCGCTCAAGATCGAAAGCGAGTTGAGCAAGGAAAAGATCATGGAGTTCTATCTCAACAAGATATTCCTCGGGCACCGCGCATACGGAATCAGCGCCGCGTCGCAGGTTTATTACGACAAACAGCTCGAAGATCTGACCCTGGCGCAGGCGGCGATGATCGCCGGCTTGCCGAAGGCGCCGTCCAAGTACAACCCGATTTCCAATCCGGAAAGAGCACTGATTCGGCGCAATTATATTCTTGGCCGCATGCGTATCTTTAAATTTATCGATGAAGAAGAGTTGGATCTCGCGCTTAACGAGCCGATTACCGCCGAATTGCACAAAACCCGTACCTTTGCCGATGCCCAGTATGTCTCCGAGTTGGTGCGGGCGAAATTGTTCGAGCAGTATGGTGAAGAGATATACAAGGCCGGACTCAGGGTCTATACCAGCATCGACGGTGAAATGCAGTCGGTGGCCAATCGGGCGATGCGCCGCTCATTGCTCGATTACAGTCGCCGGCACGGCTATCGCGGGGTCGTCGCAAAAATCGCTCTGGACGAAATCAAGCAAGATCCCTTTGATGAAGACTTGATCATCGATAACCGGGTCGGAGGTCTGCGCAAAGGTCTGGTGATAGCCGTCAATGAGGCGACGGCTATCGCTGGCGAAACCGATGATCAAGGCGAACCTAAGATGACCCCGGGCAGCGCCACGGTATTGATTTCCAATTATGAACAAATCGATGTGCCCTTCGTCGGCGGCATCGATTGGGCGGCGCCGTTTATCGATGAAGACAACCAGGGCAGCAAACCGGAAAAGGTGGCGGATGTGTTAAGCCCGGGAGACGTCATCTGGCTGGAGCAGCGGGATTCACAATGGCTACTGGCCGACATACCGCGCATCGAGGGCGCGCTGGTGTCGATCGATCCGTCGCATGGCGGGATCCTGGCCATGGTCGGCGGCTTCGACTACTTCAAGAACAAATTCAATCGCGCAACTCAGGCGCGGCGCCAGCCGGGGTCGAATTTCAAACCCTTTATATATTCCGCCGCGCTGGAAAAAGGTTATACCGCGGCCAGCATCATCAATGATGCGCCGGTGGTGTTCGACGATGACTCGCTCGAGGCGACCTGGCGGCCGGAAAACTATTCGGGTAAATTTTACGGGCCGACGCGCCTGCGCGAAGCTCTGGTCAAGTCGCGCAATCTGGTATCGATCCGGGTGCTGCGGTCGATCGGTTTGCGCTACGCCACCAAGTATATCCAGCGCTTTGGCTTCGAGCGCGAACAGATGCCTTACGACTTGTCACTGGCACTTGGCAGCGCCAGCTTTTCACCGTTGCAGATGGCGCGGGGTTACGCCGTGTTTTCAAACGGCGGTTACCTGATCGAGCCTTACATTATCAACCGTGTCGAGTTGGGTAACGGCGATGTGATCTTCCAGAATCAACCGCCGACGGTATGCCAGGGTTGTGAAGCCGAGGATTTGGCGGCATTGGTCGAGGCCGAAGCACAGGCTGTCGCCCAGCAGGAGGCCGAAGTGAAGCCGACCGAAGCACAGCAAGTTGCTGAATCGCCGGTTGTAGCGGCGGCTGAAACGGCTGCGCCCAGCACGGAAGAACAACTCGCGGTGTCCGAGCTGGATGCACCGGTAGACGGAAACGACGAGACGGCCACTATTTTTAAAGTGGTGGAAGCCGCACCCGAGCCGCGCTACGCACCGCGCGTCATATCGGCACCGAATGCCTTTATCATGCGTTCCATCATGCGCGAAGTGGTACAACGCGGCACTGCGGTGCGCGCCAAGGCGCTGGGTCGCAAAGATATCGCCGGCAAAACCGGCACCACCAACGATCAAATCGACGCTTGGTTCAGCGGCTTCAATGATCAGGTAGTGACGATTACTTGGGTGGGTTTCGACAAACAGCGCAAAATGGGGGGACGGGAAACCGGCGGCCGTGCGGCCTTGCCGATGTGGATCGAATTCATGAAGGTTGCACTCGATGGCCGCCCTGAAAATTTGCAGGAGCAGCCGCAAGGCCTGGTAACCATTCGCATCGATGCCGAAACCGGAGACCGCGCCGACCTCGAAACGCGCAAAAGCCTGTTCGAAGTGTTTCGCGAGGAAAATGTGCCCAAGGAGCAGGTAGTTAAATCGACCGGCGGCGATTCCGGCGGTATTGTCGTTAATGCGCCTGAGACGGAAGACGAAATCGTCGAAGACATTTTTTAACGCGGTTGTGCTTGTTATTTTTCACGCTGGCGGCGTTGGTGGCGTACTCGCTCAGTTATTTACCGATATGTAAACGCCCTCGCTGCGTGCGCCATCGCCTAGCCAGCGCAAAAACGGCAATATTACCTGTCATCCCCGCTTGCGCGCACTGCTGTCCGGAATAAATTAAGTTGGTGTATTTGAAAGTGTTGCAGTGCCCGGGTTTTACGAATAAAACCATAAGCGACAACTTAATTTCAGGACACTGCAACATGTATACAAATACCCGATTTGGCGAACTTTTGAAAGTCCTTCCTAAAATACTTTCAAACGCTGCGTTGAACAGCATCGGAGCGATAAACATAACAAGGGTTTCGACAGCTGGGGGCAGTTAATCAGTCTGATGTATGCTCAATTGTCCGGTTGTCGGAGCTTGCGCGAGTTGGAGGTGAGCTACAATAGTCATTCCGCGCATCACTATCACCTGGGCTGCGGTCCGATTAAGCGCTCGACTTTATCGGATGCCAATCGCCAACGAGATGCCGGGGTATTTGAATCATTCTGCCAGCAGCTGATGGGCCGGGCTCATCGGCGAGTACGCAATGAGATAAAGGACTTGCTCTATCTGTTGGACTCGACGCCGATCTGTCTGCGCGGCCGGGGTTATGAGTGGACGCAAGCGCGTAGTATGTCACGCATTCCGGGCCTGAAGATTCACCTGCTGTATTCCCCCGACAAGCAGTTGCCTTGTGACGCTCGGATCACGGCATCGACCCAGAACGATATTGAGTATGGACGCAATGTTGAAATCGAGAAGGGCGCTAAGTATGTTTGATAAGGGATATTGCGATACAA
>DS021199.1:1170607-1179745 GCA_001735895.1 Olavius algarvensis Gamma 3 endosymbiont
GGCCGGCGGCTGTCATGTCGACGGCAAGTGTTACAACTTCAAGGTGACCTACTACGACGATGAGTCCAAGGGTGACCGCGGCGCGACACTGGCCGAGCGTTTGATTAGCCAGGACAAGGTGCAGTACATGCTGGGGCCGTATTCGTCGGGTCTGACCAAGGCGATTGCGCCGGTCACCGAAAAGTACAAAATCCCGATGGTGGAAGCCGAAGGCGCCTCGCGTTCGTTGTTCAACAAGGGTTACAAGTACTTGTTCGCGGTATTGTCGACTTCCGAGCAGTATCTGGCATCCGCGGTAACTTTGGCGGCCGAAATGGCCGAGAAGCAGGGCAAAAAACCGTCTTCGGTCAAGGTCGCGGTCGCGGTTGAAAACGATCCCTTTTCGCTCGACATTCGTGCCGGTGTACTCGAAGACGCCAAGCGTTACGGCATGAAGGCGGTAATCGACGAGCAGCTGCCGCGCGACCTGTCCGACATGAGCGCGATTCTGACTAAGGTCAAGTTGTTGAAACCCGATCTGTTGATCGTCAGCGGCCATTCCAAGGGCGCCGCCACGGCGGTACGCCAGATCGGCGAGCAAAACATCAAGGTGCCGATGATCGCGATGACCCACTGCGAAGCGGCCGACGTAACCGGCAAATTCGGTGCTACTGCCAATGACATTCTGTGCTCTACTCAGTGGGCCGAAACGCTGGCGTACAAGGATCCGCTGTTCGGCTCGGCAAGTGAGTACGAAATGGGCTTCAAAAAGGCTCATCCCGAGTATGCCAGCAAGAAGGTCCCTTACCAGACCGCCCAGGCAACTGCCGCGGTATATGTGTTTAAGGATGCCTTCGAGCGGGCCGGTTCGCTCGACAAGGACAAGTTGCGGGATGCACTCGCCGCCACCGATATGCAGACTTTCTACGGCGGTATCAAGTTTTCCGACGCGGGTAACAATATTGCCAAGCCGATGGTGTTGCGCCAGATCCAAAACGGCAAGTACAACGTAGTGGCGCCTTCAGCCTTTGCTTCGCATAAGCTGAACTGGCCGCGTAAGTAGTTATCCAAATTGAAAACAGGACGCCGCGGCGTCCTGTTTTCTTTGCTTTCCGGTAAATTCTATGGATCAAATACTCGGTAATATCGGGCTGCTATTCGAGTTCCCGGTCGTCAATCTGAAAATCGTCATCGACGGCGTCATGATCGGCGCGCTGTTCGCGCTCGCCGCTTACGGTCTGGCGTTGGTCTGGGGCGTGATGAACGTCAAGAACCTGGCTCAGGGCGACTTCGTCATTTCCGGCGGTTATGTGTCCTGGTGGCTGGTGGAGCAGGGCTTCCCCGCGCTGCTTGGAGTACCGGCGGCATTTATCGTTATGTGGGGCATCGGCTGGATAGTCTACAAGCTGGTCATTTCCAGGGTCATCGAACGCGATCTGTTCACCTCGCTGTTGGCGACTTTCGGGCTTGCCATCATGATGGCGCAAATCCTGAACCTGCTGTTTGGGTCGGATACGCAAAGCGTCGACCTCGGTTACGACACGCTTTATTTTGCCGACGGCCTGATCGACATTCCCATCGCCAAACTGATCGGCGTAATCATGGCCGCGTTGCTGGCGGCCGGCGTAATCATCTTCATGAAATCGAGTCGCATGGGGCAGGCGATTCGGGCGACCGCGCAGGATGCGCGTGCGGCGCGTGTGCTCGGTATCGATACCGAAAAGGTTTACGCTTTCACGTTTTCTCTCAACGCGGCGATTTGCGGTGCGGCCGGGGCGATAATCGTCATGGTGTGGCTGATCCAGCCTTTCTACGGCATTACGCACTCGATTCGCGCTTTCGTCATCGTCACCGCGGCGGGATTGGGCAATCTACCCGGGGTTATTGCCGCCGGCCTCGGTATCGGCGCGTTGGAGCAATACGGCGCCCACATCTTTGGCATCGGCTATCAACAAGCCATCGCGGTAATGCTATTGCTGCTGGTACTGCTGATCCGCCTGATTCAACAGCTGCGCGTACGCCAGGTGCTGAAATGAGTAACAACAAGGTTATTCTCTATGCGGCGATTCTCGCGGTTACGATTCTCGCGCCATTCTTGTTCCCGACGTTCGGCACCCAGCTGGCGACGCTGTGGTTGATGATTATCGTCGCGCTGACCTGGGATATGACCGGTGGGCAAATGGGTTACAACTCGCTCGGCAATATCTTTTTCTACGGCACCGGCATGTATGTCGCCGCGGTGATTTGCATCGGCATGGTCTACGATGTCGGGGATTACACCAACGCTGCCGGCGGCGGCATCTACAAGTTCACCGATCAACAATACTTTCTCGGAATTTTTCTTGGCCTGCTCGGCGCCGGGCTGTTTTGTTCGGTCTGTGCGGTGATAATCGGCTATCTGACCTTTGGCCTGCGCGGGCCTTATTTCGCGATCGGCACCCTCGGGGTCGCCATCGCCGCGGGCGAACTGGTCTCCAACTGGGACTGGATCGGCGGCGGACAGGGGATTGCCTTGCCGGTGTATCCGGGAGACCTCGACCAGGGCAAGATACTGTTTTACTTCCTGTATGCCTTCACCGGGGTAGTATTGTTCCTGTTTTTGAAATGGTTTTATCAGACCCGCTTCGGCGCGGCGATTAACGCGATTCGCGACGACGAAGAAAAAGCCGACGCGATGGGCATACATACGCTGCGCTACAAGCTTGTGACCTGGGCCTTGGCCGCGTTTTTCGTCGGTATCGCGGGCGGTATTTCGGCGTTCCAGCTGATTCACTTCGAACCGCTGGAAACCGCCTACCAGACGATAAATTTGGGTATCTTCATGGTTGTTTGCGTATTGCTGGGCGGCAAGGGCACCTTGTGGGGGCCGGTAATCGGCGCAATCCTGTTCCATGTATTCAAGGAAGTCACCTGGAATTATTTTCTCGGCTGGCAGTGGGTGGCGCTCGGCGCCCTGATTATCGTTACCGTGGTTTATTTTAAAGATGGGGTAATGGGTTACCTGTTGCACACCAGGCCTGAATGGTTCGGGGTCCGCATCGAGGAGAAAGCCGGCGAGGAAACATCGTGAGCGATATCATCATCGATGTGCAGAATGTCTCCAAGTCTTATGGCGGCGTCAAGGCCAACACCGAGGTTTCGATGCAGGTGCAGCGCGGCGGTATCACCGGCCTGATAGGGCCGAATGGCTCCGGTAAAACCACTTTGTTCAATTCGATCGTCGGTTATCATCCGATCGATAGCGGTTCGATTCGGTTCGAGGGACAGGAAATATCCAAGCTGCCGGTGCAGAAAATCGCTCGCCTCGGCTTATTGAGAACCTTCCAGCAAACCCGAATTTACGGCGCCATGAACGGGGTCGAAAACATGTTGATCTCGTTGCCGCATCGAAAGATGAGCCTGCTGGATGCGCTGAAAAAAAATACCAAGGAGGATTACGAGCGCGCCGATCAGCTGCTCGATTTTGTCGGTTTATACGAAAAGCGCATGCTCAAGAGCGGCGACCTGTCGTTTGGACAACAAAAACTGCTCGAGTTTGCGATGGCGTTGATGAATGAGCCGACCTGTCTGCTGCTCGACGAACCGACCGCTGGCATCAATCCGACTTTGATCAATGGCCTGATCGATCGGCTCAAGCGGCCAACGAAGAATTTGGCATTACCTTATTCGTCATCGAACACAACATGCGCGTGATAATGAATCTGGCCGAGTCGATTTACTGCCTGGCGCATGGCGAATTGCTCGCGCATGGCAGTCCGGACGAGATTCAGAATGACCAGAGTGTCATTGACGCTTATCTGGGGGCTCACTAGATGAGCGAAGACGACGACAAGAAAAAAGCCGGCGGCTACCATGGCGGTGGGGTCGATACGGTAATCTCGGTTGACGAGGTGACGCGGCAGGCGGCGGCGATCGCCGAAGACATTACCCTGGAGCAGCTCGATGCCTTAGCCGGTAATAATCCGCATGTGTCGATCAATAACCTCGTCGCCGGTTACGGGCAGATGGAAATTTTGCACAACCTGGATCTGCGCGTGGCTAAGGCTCAATCACTCTGCCTGATCGGACCCAACGGCGCCGGCAAATCGACCATTCTGCATGCGATATTCGGCTTTAACCGCATATTCTCGGGCAGCATCGAGATCGGTGCGGGGGGCGACAAGCGGGATATCACGCGCCTGACGCCAAATCAGAAGCTGGCGCAGGCCGGCATTGCCTATATCCTGCAGGATAAGTCGATTTTCCCGGGCATGACCGTCGAAGAAAATCTGTGGATGGGTGGTTTTCTCAAGGACAAACCCCAGGAAGCCAAACAGGCGGCAGAAATGGTGTTCGACAAATACTCGCGCCTGGCCGATCGCCGCAAACACAAGGCCGGGGTACTCTCGGGCGGTGAACGACGCTTATTGGAAATATCGCGCGCCCTGGTGATGAATCCGGAAGTGCTGCTGGTCGATGAGCCGTCGATCGGTCTCGAACCGCGCTTCATCGACATGGTATTTGAAATCCTCGACGATCTGCAAAACCAGGAAGGCAAAACCATCATCATGGTCGAGCAAAACGCCAAAAAAGGCCTCGAGTTCGCCGATATCGGTTATGTGCTGGTATCGGGTGAACTCGCTATCGCCGGCAAGGGCGATGATTTGCTGAAGAATCCCAAAGTAGGCGAACTCTTCCTCGGCGGCTGATCAATTTCCTGTCGTTCCCGCGTAAGCCTGCGCGACTTTAGGCCCTGTGGGTCCCGGCGGGAATCTTTTAAATACCAGTTCCCGTCATTCCCGCGCAAGCGGGAATCTTTTAAACTATACGAATAAATTTTTAAATGCCGCAATGCCAGAACGCCATTATTGAGACGGATCAGGCATCGCCATGACGCAAGAGGCATTGTAATGTCAGATTCTAAATATCGAATCGAGGTGATTCCCGGCGACGGCATCGGCCTGGAAGTTGTGCCCGAAGGCCTCAAGGTACTTGATGCGATCGCACCACGATTCGGGATTGCCCTCGACTTCGAACACTTCGACTGGAGTTGCGAACGTTATCTCGAAAGCGGTGCGATGATGCCGCAGGACGGCATCGCCCAGCTGACTGGATTCGATGCCATATTCCTTGGTGCGGTCGGCTTTCCAAGCGTGCTCGATCATGTCTCGCTATGGGGGTTGCTAATCCCGATTCGACGCGAATTTCAGCAATACGTGAATCTCAGGCCGGTGCGCCTGTTCGAAGGCATGCAGTGCCCGCTGGCGGGCAAAAAACCCGGTGATATCGACTTTTACGTGGTGCGCGAGAATTGCGAGGGCGAATACTCCAACATCGGCGGCCGGCTGTATCAGGGAACCGATGCCGAAATGGCGATGCAGCAGTCCATATTTACGCGCAAGGGCACCGATCGGATACTGAAATACGCCTTCGAGCTGGCAATGTCGCGCCCGCGCAAACGCTTGACATCGGCGACCAAGTCCAACGGTATCATCCATACCATGCCCTATTGGGATGAGCGAGTCGCGGCTATGGCCGAGCATTACACCGGGATCGATGTCGATAAGTATCACATCGATATCCTGGTTTCGCATTTCGTCAATCGCCCCGAAATTTTCGACGTCGTGGTAGGTTCCAATCTGTTCGGCGATATTCTCTCCGACCTGGGTCCCGGCGTCACCGGCACCATCGGGATTGCGCCATCGGCCAATATCAACCCCGAGGGCGATTTTCCGTCGATGTTCGAGCCGGTGCACGGTTCGGCCCCCGATATCGCCGGGCAGGGAATCGCCAATCCGATCGGGCAGATCTGGTCGGCGGCGATGATGTTGCAACATCTCGGTCATCAGGAGGCGCACGATGCCATCGTCATCGCCATCGAGGACGTTATTCGCGAGCACGATAACCTGACCCCGGATATGGGCGGCAACTCCAGCTGCTCCGACTGCGGCTCGGCAATCGCCACTCGACTCGCCTGATAAAATTTACTCAGAGTAAAATCTCGTGAGTTAAAAATTTACTCTGAGTAAAGTCTCGCGGCTTAGCCGGCTAGCAGGACTATTACGATGGCTGCCGTTATCAATGCGATGCCCGCGATCTCGGTGCGGCTCACTTTTTCCCGGAAAAACAGCAGCGTTGCTACAAACGTGAAGATTAGCTCGATCTGGCCGAGGGCGCGCACGTAGGTGGCGTTTTGCAGCGTGAAGGCGCTAAACCATCCGACCGAGGCGAGGCCGCCGCTGATTCCGACCAGAGAGGCCGGGCGCCAGTGTCGGACCACCAGTCTTAATTGCCCGGGTTCGCGCAGTCCGATTATCAGACCCATGAGCGCGATCTGGAGGATCAATACGATCAGCAAGGTAAACGACGAGGAAAGCAGAAAGCTGTCGAGGCCGAGCGACAAAGAAGCCGCCCGAAACAGCACCACGCTCATGCCCAACCAGGCCGCGCAGGCCAGGCCGATCAGGGTCGGCAGACGCCATAAGCCCTTGATCAGGCCGGTGCAGCCGAGATTCGTCTGTCCGGCGCCGAGCACTACCAGGCCGAGGGTGCTCATGGCGATGGCGACGACTACCGCCGGGGTTAGTTGATCGCCGAGCAACAATAGCCCGAATACGGCGACCATGACGGTTTCCAGCTTGGAAATAGTGGTGCCGACGGCGAAGTTATGAAACGAAAACAACCACAGTAAAAATACCGTGAACATAATCTGGCAAATACCGCCGAACAGCGCGTATAACAGGAAGTCGATAGCGAAACCGGGCAGCGGTTGCCGCTCGATAACGATTACCGATAAAAAGTAGATCAGTGCAATCGGCCAGGCGTATAAGAATCGCACATAGGCGGCGCCGAGGGTAGAAAGCTTACCCCGCAGGTGCTTTTGCAGCGCCGAGCGTATGTTTTGCAAAAACGCCGCCGCGATCGTTAGTGGAATCCATAACTCCATAGGTATTGTTCTTTTGCGAAGAGGTGCAGAATAGCGCGCAGATCATTCCCGCGAAAGCGGGAATTTTGCAAAATCGTAGCGCTAAACGGCGAGCGGCGATTGCAAAAAATTCGATTTCTCCGAGATGACGTTCGAAGGCGTCAATTGCTATCATGCGGCAAGTTAATCGGAGATCCCCAAGTGCCTGAATTTCACCTTGCTCAACTGAATATTGCGAAACTGAAATACCGTATCGACGATCCCGAGTTAAGCGATTTCGTCGCACGCCTGGACGACATAAATGCCCTGGCCGATGCGGCTCCCGGCTTCGTTTGGCGGCTGCAAACCGAGGCCGGCGATGCCACGGCAATCGACTATTTCGGCCCCGACTACCTGGTCAACATGAGCCTTTGGCAAACGGTCGAGTCGCTGCGTGACTACGCATTTCGTTCGGCGCATAAAGCGGTGATGGCACGTCGCCGCGAATGGTTCGAGCACATGGAAGAGGCCTACGCAGTTTTATGGTGGGTTCCGGCAGGTAACATTCCGACCATCGAAGAAGCGGGTGAGCGCCTCGATAGTTTGCGGCTGCAGGGCCCCACTCCAGCAGCGTTTACTTTCAAGCAGATTTTCGAACCGGGCTGAGTTTGCAGTCAATGATTCCGACTCGTAATCTGGCGATCGCACTGATCGCGACGGTTGTATCCTTTGGCACACTCTATATACCGCAACCGATGTTGCCGCTGCTGGCGGAAGGTTTCGGCGTGTCCGCCGGCGAAGCGGGATTGCTGATGACTGTGACCATGCTGCCGCTGGCATTTGCCCCGATAGTCTATGGATACATTCTGCAGGCCGTGCCGGCCAAGCTAATGCTGCTGGTAGCCCTCGGCTTGCTCGCCCTCAACCAGGCCTGTTTTTACTTTGCCACCGAGTTTTGGCATTTAATCGGCTTGCGCCTGTTGCAGGGATTGCTGCTGCCGGCCATTTTTACCGCGCTGATGACATATTGTGCCAGCATGGTGCCGGCCGCGATGGTACGGCGAGCGATGGGTTACTATATTGGTGCGACTATTCTGGGAGGCTTCACGGGCAGGCTAGTGGGCGGCGTGTTTGCCAGTTCTTTCGACTGGCGCAGCGCTTTTCTGGCGATGGGTTTAATGCAGTTATTGCCGTTACTGCTTTTGCTCAGGGTCGATGCGGATACCGATATCAATTTCGCGCGCCTGGATCCTAAGAGTATTTGGCGAGTGCTGCAAAATCGCAATTACCGTTACATGTTTCTCAGCCTGGCGACGATCTTTTTCGCGTTCTCCGGGGTTCTGAACAACCTGCCGTTTCACCTGCAGGATATGAATCCGGATGCGACGCCTTTTATCATTTCGATGCTTTATCTCGGTTATTTGATCGGAGCGCCGGTTTCCTTTTTGAGCGAAGCGATCGGTAATCGGCTGGGCGATGCGCGCAAGGGGCTGTTACTCGGTCTTGCGGTGCATAGCTTCGGCCTCGTCATGTTATTGTTGGTAGCTTTCGAAGGGCTGGTGATCCTGATGTTTTTGTTGGCGGCCGGTTTCTTTTTGATTCACGCCCTGCTGTCCGGGCTCGCCAACCATCTTGCCTCGGAACACAAAGGCGTGGTCAACGGACTTTATGTGTCGATATATTATTTCAGCGGTGCGATGGGTTCCTGGCTGCCGGGCTATCTTTATGAAGGTTTAAGCTGGGGCGGTATGATCCTGGCGCTGTTGTTTATCCTGGCGCTCTGCGGCTGGAGCATTACCCGTCTCAATCCGGATTTGTCCGCTCGCTAGGCAGCGCATACAATTAACCCATATGAGCCGCCCGAGCGTCAAGCACAAAAGTAATTTATCACCGAAGCCCGACAGCTTTAGCGCACAGTTTCATCGATCGAAGTTAAGATCCTGGCTTGGATTCTCTGTGAAGGTTCTGCCTAAACACATATAGAGGGTCCGTGACGAAGCATTTTCTTCCGCCGCCCTAGAATCAATTCGAGTTAACCTGATGCCGGCCTACTCAATTTGCAATGGCTGGATATAAGCGTCCAGTTATTTACAGGCTCGGGGCAGGTGCAGTTCCTTAAACGTCAATCGGCAAGGAGAAGCACACGGGCAGTCCAATCAAACGCCAGGGGCTATCACGCAGCGCTGAGCAATATCGATAATCGTCTGCCGATAAAGAAAGATATTGCGGCGAGCTTTCACGTATCGACACCTAGTTAAGTGTGAGGCTCTGCCCGT
>DS021199.1:1179795-1197613 GCA_001735895.1 Olavius algarvensis Gamma 3 endosymbiont
ATCAAGTGAGTATCGTTAAAAATGAAAAAAAGTAACACCACTCCATTCATGCCGGCGCCGGATTACGGGCGCTCGTTATCCGGCTTTAGCATAAACCTGTTGAGCACCGACCTGGCCCGGGCACTGATTTTCCAGCGCGATGTCTTGCAGGCTGAAGTTATGCATCAGGATGAAGACTTGCTGATTCTGCGCGGTTATCGCGGTAGCTGGATGGTGCACGCCGACCATACCTATGACAAACATCCGCTGCTTGCCGATACGCAGGCCCAGCCGCGACGCGGCGCCGGTGCCGAATTGCGCCTGCATGGTTGCGACCCGGACGGCGCCGCTGCCCGCGCCCGGCAACATGGATTCAAACTGCTCGACGGTCCGCGCGATCAACCCGACCACGGCCTGCGGGAGGCTCACATCATCGACGCCGACGGTTATGTCTGGGTTCCGGATATACCGCTATAAACAAGCTCGAAGCGCAGAAGCGTCCGTTATTGTTCGATGATCTGTGCTTGGTTTGATGGATGAGGGTTAATAAGGACATGCGCGTATTTTTTGCACTGTGGCCGGACTCGGAGCTGCGCCAATCCCTGAGTCATGCGGGTATGACGATCCCGATTCGGCGTCCGGCGCGGCGGGTACCCGACTACAATCTGCATCTAACGCTGCATTTCATCGGCAATGTTTACCTGGATCAACTCAACTGCCTGCGGCAACAAGCGCGACAGGTCACGGGACCGGGCTTCGACCTGGTTATCGATATCCAGGGATGTTTCCGCCGGGCGCAGGTCGCCTGGTTGGGTTGCAGTGAGTTACCCGCTGCGTTACTGCAATTGCATCGGCAGTTGGGACTACGCCTGCGGCAGTGCGATTACCGGCCCGAGTCCCGGGTCTACAATCCGCATGTGACGGTGGCACGCAAGATCGGAGCGGTCCCTAAGCCGGCCGAATTTTCGGCGCTGTCGTGGCGCGTGAATAATTTCGTGTTAATCGAGTCCTGGGCGACCGACAATGGCGTAAAATACCAGGTCATCGATACTTATCCGTTAGCATGAGTCCAAACGAAGAAATTAAACTGCCGCCGGAAGTAACGCAGCGATTAACCCGCCGCTCGGATGCCAAAGGGCTGGTGCAGCTGGCGGCACATCTATCGATGCTGGTGCTGGCCGGGACCGGTCTACAGCTGAGCCGTGATAGCCTGCTGCTGGTGGTCACGCTGCCGCTCTACGGCGCCCTGTTGATTTTTCTGTTTGCGCCGCTGCACGAGACTATCCATTTCACCGCGTTCAAAACCCGCTGGCTCAACAATCTGGTGGCCGCGCCGATCGGATTTCTGTTGTTGATTCCATTCCGCTATTTTCGCGTTTTTCACTATGCGCACCATCGCCATACCCAGAACCCGGAACTCGATCCGGAAGATCGATATCAAACCGTTGATTCGCCGGCGCTACTGGCTTTACCTCAGCGGCCTGCCGACCTGGTGGCAGAGTCTGGTCTCGATCTGGCGCCATGCCGGCGGAATCGTCGATGAGTCCTATATCGAAACGCGCCACCATGCGACGATAATTACCGAGGCGCGTCTCCATATTGCCGGTTACGGGCTGCTGTTCCTTATCAGCTTGTTCGCTTCCAACGCTTTTTTGTGGTGGTTCTGGGTATTGCCGGCGCTGCTCGCGCAGCCGCTGCTGCGCCTGTATTTGCTCGCCGAGCACAGCGGTTGCGATTTCAGCGACAATATGCTGGAGAATTCGCGCACCACCTATAGCACGCCCTGGCTTTGCTTCCTCGCCTGGAATATGCCGTTTCACGCCGAGCATCATTATATGGCGTCGGTGCCGTTTCACGCCTTGCCGGCGTTGCACGCTTATACCGGGCAGCGGGTCAAGCACCGCAGTGACGGCTATTACAAGGTCAATCGGGAAATCGCGGCGCGGCGTGGCGATCAGCCCGCATAGAATCGGAACCTGTACCCTTAATCCAAAACCGCACGCAAATCGTTGATCAGATCCGCACTGTCTTCGAGCCCGATCGACAGCCGAAAGACCCCTTCTCCCGCCGCAGCGCGGTACTTTTCGAGTTCGGCGCCTTCGAGCCGATACGAGGAGCCGATCAAATCCTCGGTTTGCATCAGGTAAACCAGGCTGCGGTGATGGCCGAGCGATACCGCGTAATGAATCACCTCGAGCTGTTGCATCATGCGCGCGGCAAGCTGTTTCGGGTTGGCGCAGCGAAAGCTGACCATGCCGGAAAAGTTATCCATCTGGCGCCGCGCGAGCGCGTGTTGCGGGTGCGATTCGAGCCCGGGGTAGAGCACCGCTTCAACTTGATCGTGGTCCTCCAGAAAGCGCGCTACCGCGAGCGCATTTGCTTCATGACAGCGCATGCGCAGCGGCAGCGTCGCCATGCCGCGCATGATCAGCCAGGCATTGAACGGGCTGATGACACCGCCGTAGTGCACCAGCGCTTCCCCTCTCAACGGCCCGATCAACGCCTGCGGACCGCAAACCGATCCGCCCATGGCGTCGCCGTGCCCGCCGATGTACTTGGTGAGCGAATGCACTACCAGATCGGCGCCCAGCGTCAGCGGCCGGGTCGCGATCGGCGAGCCGAAAGTTGCATCGACCACCAGCAATGCATTGCCGGCGTGTGCGATGCCGGCGGCGCCTTCGATATCCGATATTCGCAGCAGCGGGTTGGACGGCGTTTCCAGCCAGACCATACGGGTATTGTCGCGCATGGCGTTTTCGATATTGGCAAGTTCAGAGCTGTCGACCGGGGTCACGTCGATGCCGAGCCGCGTGAGGGTGTCACGGGCAAACTCGGCGGTGCCCGGATAGTTGGTGTTGCTGATTACCAAATGATCGCCCTGGCTCAAGTGGGCCAGCAGTACCGCCGCGCTCGCAGCCATGCCCGAGGCGAAGGCGATTCCAGCCGCGGCCTGTTCCAGAATGGCCAGCTTGTGCTCGAGTTGCTGCGTGGTCGGGTTGTCCCAGCGGGTGTATACGAATGGCGTTTCACTGGACAGGTTGTTAGCCGAAAAGCTGACCTCCTCATCGACCACGAAGGTGCTCGACATCACCAGGCTCGGTACCGACGCGCCGGTGTTCGGGTCGGGCGTTTCTCCGCCGTGGATCGACAGGGTCTGCAGCCCTTTGTCGGAAGTTGATTTTAGTGCCATGGGTTCGTTCCTGTGACGAAACCGACATTAGTAAAGCTCCGGCCGGATAATGTCAATCGAGGCCTGCATCAAAAAAATTGACGCAAGTTATTTAAAAGCTGAAATTTAATAAAACCCGAGTCTTCGCTATATTGTTGTTTTGATTTAACACGGCCAGGCAATGATTCTGAATGACGAGCAAAAAGCATTTTTTGAAACACAGGGTTATCTGTGCATCGAAAATGCGGTTAGCGCGGAGCTGCTGGCGGGATTGCGCCGCCAGTTCGCCGACTGGGTCGAAGAAAGCAAGATCCATCACGAGGCTTATGGCGAAACCGTCGACGGCCGTGCGCGTTTCGATCTCGAACCCGGCCATAGCGACTTGACGCCGGCGTTACGCCGGGTCAATGCGCCGACCGACATCTCGGAGGTCTATTATCGGGTCATGCGCGATAGCAAGATGACCGACTGCGTGGCCGAACTGATCGGACCCAATGTCAAATACCATCACAGCAAGATTAATTCCAAGCTGCCGGGCGCCGCCACCGCGGTCAAGTGGCACCAGGACTTCCCGTTCACTCCGCACAGCAACGACGATTTGATTACCGCGCTGCTCATGGTCGACGAAGTCACCGCGGAAAACGGGCCGCTGCAAGTCGTGCCGGGGTCCCATCGGGGCGAGCTATACGACCTCTGGCACGACGGTGTATTTACCGGCGCAGTCGACGACGCGGTCACTGCTTATTGCCTCGATAATGCGGTTACCTGTACCGGAAAAGCGGGATCGCTGTGCCTGATGCACACGCGCCTGCTGCACGGTTCGGCGCCCAATATGTCGGCCCGGCCGCGCACCCTGTTCATCACGGTATACTCGGCCGAGGATGCGCTGCCCTGTTCTCCCAATCCGGTACCCAACCGGCACCAGGGTGAAGTGGTACGCGGCCGGGTGAGCGGTAAAATTCGTGCCACGGCCTTCGATATCCCGCTGCCGTCGGTGCCGCAAACCGCTTCGTTTTTCGATCAATAGGCACAGTCTTAATTAACCCGGCGACAATATATGTCGCCGGGTTAATCTGTCGAATCATCCCCGCGCCTCTCTAACGGTTTCTCGAAGCGTGACCGCTTGTCGAGACCAAGGGAATATTCGGCCTGGAGCCGGTACTCGGCTCCGGGCTCGCGGGATGAAGCGAGCGTGACGTCGATTTCGGGGGAATGCCCAAAAAGTTTGTTGTATGCTTTGCGCGCAAACCACCAAGGAGTCAAACATGAGAATCAAGTTTCCCGTCGCACTTTGGGTAGCAGCCAGCCTGATCGGTCCGATGAACGCCTGGGCCCAGCAGGAGGACTCGGTAAAAATCGAGGCGACACAGGTGCGCGGCGACATATACATGCTAACCGGGCAAGGCGGTAACATCGGGCTGTTCAATGGTAAGGACGGCAGTTTCATGATCGACGACCAGTTCGCGCCCCTGACCGAAAAAATCATCGCCGCGGCCAAGTCGGTTGGCGGTGCTGTGCCGCAATACCTGATTAATACGCATTTTCATGGCGATCATACCGGCGGTAACGAAAACCTGGGCAAGGCCGGCACGCTGATCCTGTCGCATCACGGCGTGCGCGAGCGCCTGCAGAACGGCTCCTTCATCGGTGCTTTCGGCATGAAATCAGCGCCCGCAAGCCAGCAGGCCTTGCCCACGATTACCTACTCCGATGAGATGCACCTGCATATCAACGATGAAACCGTGCGAATCGTGCATGTGCCGCGCGCGCATACCGATGGCGACAGTTTTGTCATCTTCGAAAACGCCAACGTGGTGCATGCCGGCGATCTGTTTTTCAACGGATTTTTTCCGTTTATCGATGGCAGTCACGGCGGTTCGGTGCGCGGCGTGATTGCCGGGGTCGATAGGATATTGCGGTATACCGACAAGCACAGCAAGATCATTCCCGGACACGGCCCGCTGGCCGCGCAAGCCGATCTGCAAGCCTACCGCGACATGTTGGCGCAGGCTTACGAACGCTTGCTCAAGCTTAAAAATCAGGGTAATACGGCCGCGCAGGCGGTACAGCTGCAACCGTTGCAGTATTTGGAAGCCGGGTGGGGCGGCGGCATTTTCACCGCCGACAAGTGGATCGAGGTGGTTTACCCCGCGGTATTCTGAAGCGGCGCGGCCAAAAAACGCTGCAGCAATCGCTCGGGATCGAAGATATCCGATTCCGGGGGTTTAAAATCCTTGTGCCGGTATCCGTTGGTGCCGATCGGCTCGTACAGCGCCAGAATTTCTTCGCGGCGCGCGACCAGGTCCTTGACCGCGGCGACCAGGGCTTCGAGGTCGGCCCTCGTGGTGTAAAGCCCGAGGCTGGCGCGCGCCATACCGCGTTTGCGTTCGACATCGGCTTCGGCATTGGGCGCATCGGGGTCGATATCCATTTCCCAGAGTTGGCGCTTGAGCAATTCACGTACGTAAGGGTGGGCGCAAAAACAGCCGTTGCGCACCTGGATATTGTGGTAGTCGTTGAGAGCGGCGGCCGTCAGCCCGTGGTCGAAACCCTCGATGTTGAAGGCCATGGTGCCGGTACGGGGAAGTTCGGCCGGATCCGGGCCGTAGAGCGTTACGCCGTCGATTTTCGATAATTCCCGCCAGGCAAAATCGATCAGATCGATTTCTTTCTCGCGCACCTTGTCCATACCGACCCGGGTCAGCAAGTCGAGCACCGCGCCCAGCGTAATGGCGCCGACGATATTCGGGGTGCCGGCTTCTTCCCGGTCGGGCAGGGTTTCGGTCGGCATGTACTCGGCGATATAGACATCGTCGACCATGCCGCCGCCGAGCTCCGCCGGCTTGATTGCGTGCAGCAAGTCGTTTTTCGCGATGACGGCGCCGGGAGATCCCGGGGCGTAAATCTTGTGCCCGGAAAACACCAATACATCGATATCGGCCTCATCCATGCTAACCGGGGCATGCGCGATCATTTGCGATGCGTCGACGATCAGGAATGCGCCCACCGCGTGCACCATGCGCGCGACTTCGGCCAACGGGGTTATCGCGCCGGAAACGTTGCTCGCGCCGGTGACGGCGATGTAATTGATGCGCTCGCCGTATTCATCGACGATGGCCTGCAGCCGCTCCATATCGAGCGCGCCGTAACGCTCGAACTCACCCTGGCAGGGGATATGCACTACCTGCGAGGTATGATGGCGATGCGGTAAATCGTTGGAATGGTGCTCCATTTCGGAAACCAGCACCACGTCGCGCTCGGTGCGCGCGCAGGACAAGCTCGCGGCCATGCGGTTGAAACCCGCGGTGGCGCCGCTGCCGGCAAAAAATGCGCAATAATTTTTCGGGTTGGCGCCGACAAATTCGAGTACTTTTTCATGCGCCCATTCAAAGGCCTGCGACGCGCCGCGCGCCGCGTAATGCAGATCGGAATGGGTGCTGGCATAATGTTCGAGGAATTCGTGGCCGACGTCATAGGCCGGCGACATCATCAGCGTGGACGCCGCCGAATCCAGATAAATCCTCGGGCTTCGATTGCCGTCTACCGTCGGATACTCGGTGTCACGTCCAATAAAATTGGCCTGCAGGCTGGCCAGAAGTGCGGAGTTGCTCATCGGGTATATTTGTCAGACAAAAGAGATATTGTCGCATAAATCGAATACTTGGCAACCGTTTGACGTAGCGCCGGCACCCGGCAGCCCGGCGCGTCGGTCTGCAGGAATGCAGGCTCGGCTCTCAGGTGCTAGCGCCCGTAACCTGGGCCACCGAGGTGCTTATATTCAATCGCCGCCTCGGGATCGATTGAAATGCCAAACGTTTTTAGGGAATCTCTGCAAAAGGCAGAGCTTCCTTAGCTTGAGCATCGTCGATTCGACGCGGCGGGCTCAGGGCTTGAGGCTCCTGCGGCCAGGTATTATGCTAGCGACATTGTGCAAACTCGGAAACCTTGCCATGAACGATCCAGCCAGGCGTAAATTGCTTTTGGGGTTAATCGCGTTGCCGGTATCGGGCCTCGCCGCGGCCGCGACCCGCACCCCGCGGGCCACCGAAGGTCCTTTCTATCCGACCGCGGGGATGCGTTTCGACGACGTCGACAATGACCTGGTCAGAATTACCGGCGAGGTTGAACAGGCCGGCGGCGAAGTTGTCCGGCTCGGCGGCCGGGTGCTGGACAGTGACGGAAATCCGGTGTCGTCGGCGCGCGTCGAGATCTGGCAGTGCGACGTCAAAGGGCGCTATCTGCATCGAGGCGACCGCGGTTGGATAGCGCGTGACAAGGCTTTCCAGGGATTTGGCCATGACTTGACCGGCGCCGACGGCAGCTATAGCTTTCGCACGATCAAACCGGTGCCCTATACCGGTCGCACACCGCATATCCACGTCAAAGTGCTGCTCGGGAACCGGGATCGGCTGACCACCCAGTTTTATCTGCCGGATCATCCCGCCAATGCCAGAGACTGGCTATATCAGCGTATCCCGCAACACCAGCGCCAGCTGGTCACCATGTATTTCAGCGCGACCGAGCGGGAACCGAGCGCTACGGTCGACCTGGTTATCTAGACATAATGATTTGACCTGCCCTCTCAATTATGGCTCTGTGTTTGGGGTATCCCATCTCAAGCATAATCCACGCGCTTGAGATGGGTAGGTCAAATCATTATGTCCAGTTATCGGAACAACCGCTCGATATTCGGCACGCGCTCGGATACCGGGGTGGGGCTTCACGGCCAGAAAGAATAGTTGTCGGTGGCGCCGGGGTCGCTCGACAGAACGATGACGACTGCGACCAGGATTGCCAGTAGCGCGATCAGGGCTACCAGTAATTGATGCCAGCGGTAGTGCCGCCCGACGGCAAGTCGTCGGGATTGAGTCTGCGATAAATCAGTATCCAGGCGAGGATGCTCGCCAACAACAAAATGAAGAGAGCGTTTACGGTAAGCTGCAAAAAATCCATGCGATTCAGCGGCAGAGCGCGCGCAGGACTTCCAGGGAAAATTCCTCGTAGCCCGTTGCCGACAGCGCAATCGGGCGTACCCGCCGTACTTCGGCGATGGCGTCGCGGGGGCTATAGGCTTCTTGCTGGCACAGGTAATGACACATCGTCAGTCCGGTGCGATCCTTGCCCGCAGTACAATGAATCAGGGGCGTTTTTCCCGCTTCGATGGCGGTCAGTAGATAGGCCAGGCTGCGCGGCAGCATTTCCAGGCAGTGTTCGAAATCGCCCACGCGCGGCGGCGCATTGTCGGCCAGCGGGATACAGGCGCTGTCGATTCCCACATTTGACAAGTCATCGGCATAAACCGAAGCCGCGTCGTTGACCGACAGCACCGCGCCGATGCCGGCCGCGGCCAGTTCCGCAGGATTCCATGGATGGAGGTTGGGGCCCGAGCGCCCGGCAATCAGATTGGGCCGCAACCAGAATACATGCTGCATAGCTAGCCTGCATCTTGCATGAAGGGAACGAAACTCAGGAGCAAACTGTACTCGACGATTTTGTGGAAATATCTTCTTAAATTTCTGATTCTGATGGTATTTTTCATAAGTTTGTACCGCCTTCGTGCAAGATGCAGGCTAGAGTCGCGCCTCGTATCGCTGTTCTTCAACTCGGGTTCCCCATTGCTCACCGGATTCGGTTTCCACCAGCCTGAAGCCGACCGATTCGTAGAGGCGCTGCGCGGCCTCGAGTCCCTTGAAGGTATGCAAATAAATGCGTTCATATTGTCGTTGCCTGCAAAAGTCCAGCGCGAGGTTAATGAGCCGGCCGCCGATACCCCGGCCGCGGGCAGCCTCGGCAGCGATGAACCAACGCAGATGAGCGCCCTTGCCGGCGGCGTCGATGCCATCGATGCTGATCGAGGCTACGATATTGCCATCGATTAGCGCGCTCCAGCTTCGATCGCGATCGGCGTCATAACGGTTGATGAATTCGCTCATTTCACAGGCCACGCGGGTCTCGAAGAAATGCGTGAATTTCCAGTGGCGGGAATAGTAGTCGGCGTGCATTTCGGCCACGCGTCGACCAGGCCGGGGAGATAACCGGTTTCGATTCGATAGTCGTCGCCAGTCATTTCAGCCTGATGGCAGACCGCTTCGATGTTGTGCCCATCCGGGTCGATTACGAACGCACCGTAGTAATCGGGATGGTATGATTTTCTGATGCCAGGGGCGCCGTTGTCGCCCCCGCCGGCCGCGAGCGCCGCCCGATAAAAGCGGTCAACCGCGTTTCGATTACGAGCGCTGAAGGCGATATGCATAGGTTGCTGCGCGCTTGCGTCGGGTCCAAACCAGAAATCGGCCTTGCCGTTGCGGCCATATCCCGCCCAGCCTTCGACTTCGGCGATTAACTCCATCTCCAAAGGCGCCAGACAGAGGCTGTAAAATTTCTTGCTGCGTTCGAAATCCGCAATCGCAAGGCCGATATGATCGATCATTGTCCTGCACCTTTGACGGTCCCGTTCATAACGCAAGAGGTTAACCAAAAAACTGACGAACTGCATGTTTTTCATGTTTAGAATAGCGGCTGTCTGAAAAACGAAGATACTTGATGCAAATGGTGGCGCTCGAAGCGATAAGGGCGGTCGTCGAATCCGGTCGACCGCTGCTGCTCGACGGTGGTCTCGGCAGCGAACTCGAGGCCCGCGGCTGCGATATTTCGACGCCGCTGTGGAGCGCGCAGCTGATACTGCATCAACCCGAAGTTTTACGCGCGCTGCATCGCGCCTATCTCGATGCGGGTGCGCAATGCATTTCCACCGCCAGCTATCAGGCCAGCATCGAAGGCTTGGCCGCTAGCGGCTTGAACGCGCACCAGAGCGAACAGGTATTCCGGCATTCGGTGGCGCTCGCCCGGGCCGCTTGTAACGATTTTCTGCGCGACCATCCTGCTTGCGACTTCCGGCCGCTGGTCGCAGCCAGTGTCGGTCCCTATGGCGCCTATCTTGCGGATGGCTCCGAGTATCGGGGTAATTACGGTGTCAGCGACGGCCGCTTGCGCGAATTTCACGCCCGCCGCCTGCAATGGCTGGATGACTCTGCGGCCGACCTGATCGCCTGCGAAACCATTCCGGATTTACAAGAGGCGCGGATCTTGAGCCGTTTGCTGGAATCGACAGCCACGCCGGCCTGGGTCAGCTTCTGCTGCCGGGATGCGAAGCGCTTGCACGACGGCAATCCGCTGCAGGCGGCGGTCGAGCTATTCGCCGGCCATCCGCGGGTGTTTGCGCTCGGCGTCAATTGCTGTGCGCCGGATTTGGTGGTGGCGATGATTGAAGATATAGCCGCTGTCGACAGCACCAAGATGATTGTGGTTTACCCGAATTCGGGTCAACAGTATGATGCCGCTAGCAAAAACTGGAGCGGTGCGAGCCAGCTGCGACATTGGTCGCAGCTGGCTCGCTGTTGGTTCGATGCCGGTGCCGACATAATTGGCGGCTGCTGCCGTGTCGGTCCGCCTTACATTAGTGAGCTAGCCTCGATAGAAAAATGGCATTGTTAGTCGATATCAAACATCCGGAGTGGATAACCGATGAAGCGCTCCGCCGCGAGTTACTGAAATTTGCGCCGCAGGCCGATATTCGCGTCGGCGCCGAACCGGGAAACCCCGATGACATCGAAATGTTGGCGGTGAGCACTTACTACCCGGGTGAAGCCCTGCGCTACCCTAACCTGAAAGTAATCCAGAAAACCGGCGCCGGAGTTAACAATATACTCGCCGATGACGACTTACCCGAATCTATCCGGGTGGTGCGGCTGCAGGCCGGTACTTCAGGAGGTGAGATGGCGGAGTTTGCGCTTGCCTATGTGCTGCAGGAGCAGCGACACATGCGCCAGTATCATCGCCAGCAGGCGGCTTCGCACTGGTTCGCCTATCCGCCGCGTCGCGCCGAAGACACCACGCTAGCGGTGCTTGGGCTTGGCCGCATTGGTCAACTGGTGGCGCAGCGCTTCGTCGACAACGGGTTCCGGGTCATCGGCTGGAGTCGCAGCCCGAAACAGATTACCGGGGTTAAATGTTACTCCGGCAGCGATGATTTGAGCACCGTGGTTGCGGCGGCGGACTATATCGTCTCGGTGCTGCCGTCGACCAAGGAAACCCGGGGGTTGTTCAATCGACCGCTGTTTAATCGATTCAATTCGTCGGCTCTGTTTATCAACGTCGGTCGCGGCGATCTGGTGGTCGAAAAGGACCTGATTGCCGCACTCGATGACGAGCAGTTTGCCGGCGCCGTGCTGGATGTCATGTCGACCGAGCCGCTGCCGGCGGAGAGTCCGCTGTGGCTGCATCCTGCGGTGCAGTTAACCCCACATGTGTCCGGCTATCATCTCGGCGATGCGATTGCCGATATCGCCGAGAATTATCGACGCCTGCGGCACGGGGAAACCTTGTTGAATCCGGTCGATCGAAAGTTGGGTTACTGACGTGGATGCGGCCGCTAAGTTACAGCAGAAAATTCGAGACACGATTCCACTGAGCGCAGCGATGCAGTTTCAAATCGATGCGCTGAGCCCGGATGCGATCACAGTCAGTGCGCCCCTACCACCTAACGTCAACATCCACGGCACCGGTTTTGCCGGCAGTATTTACTCGCTGGCGGTCTTGACCGGTTGGGCACTATGCACCCATATGCTGGAACAAATAGGAATCGATGCCGATCTGGTCGTGGCCAAAGCCGAAATCAGATACCGTGCTCCGGTAACCGGCGATCTGCGATGCAATACGAGTGCCGGAGTCAAGAACCGCGAAGCCTTCCTGCAGGACATCCGCAGGCGCGGCAAAGGATTTTTGGCGCTTACTATCGAGGTCGGTGATAAACCCAACGCCGTGCTGCAAGCAAGCTTTTGCGCCATCAGCCGCGCCTATTGAGGTGCTGGGAGCCAGACGCGGTGTTATGCCATCGGCCGCTGCGAGCGCCGAATAACGGCATCCGGGTCCACTAAAGCCAGCGTCTGACTCGGCGCTTGTAGTCCAGGTAAACGTCGCCGAATTTCTTTTCGAGGTAGATTTCTTCCCGGCTGATTACCAAATGTTCCAGCGAGGATTTCACAATGGCGACGCTGGCGATTACCCACCAGCTGTTCAGCACCAGACCGGCACCGACCGTGGCGATACAAAATGCCAGGTAAATGGGATTGCGGCTGAAGCGGTAGACGCCCTTGCGAATTATCGCGCTAGTCGGGTGCCAGGGTTCGATTTTGGTTTTGGCCTGGATAAACTGCAGCAACGCGACCAGCGCGATCATCAGGGCGATAGCTAAAATCAGGCCACCGCCCAGGCTTAAGGCTTCCCCTTCGACAATCGGTAACGGCTTGATTGCGTCGATCATCCAGGCGCAGCCGATGGCGGCGAACGCTAGTAAGGGGGGTGGAAACTTTAATCCGGGTCCGTTTTTATCCGCGGCGGTCATGCCGTGGATGTTACACCAGATCGGGGTTAATGGATCAACTGCCTTTGGGGCGGCCCTTGGGTAACTGCTTGGCGCGCCGGCCACTGAGCTTTTCGATTTTGCGGGCGAAACCGGCGTCGCCGAGCGCCCATCCTTTGAGCGTTGACTGCACGATAAGCTCCTGGGTTTCAGCACCGATCTTTTGCTTGAATAATGCGCGGTAAGCGGTGGCGCGTTCCTTGTCGCTCGCGCCCAGCCGCAGGTACTCCCGGTGGGCAGTGATCATGTCGTCAGTTTTACCCAAGGCGTTATGCGCGTAGCTGCTCCAGCGATAATCCCGCGGGTTTTTGACCAGACCGCCGCGCACCGGATTCAATTCGAGATAGCGACTACAGGTCAACAGATAGCGTTTTTCCTGAAGCACGGTTGCGCGATATCGCCCTTCCCAAATACTGCCGCTGCTGCCGTAGCACTCGTTGTAGTATTGCACGTAGTTGCGGCCGATCGACTGAACCGTGCGGGAAATGCTATTGAGGTTAGTTGGCGTCGCCAGTATATGGACGTGGTCTGGCATCAATACGTAGGCGTGAATTTTAAGCCCGTAATTATATGCGGCTGCGTCGAGGCAATCGTAAAAATACTGGTAATCCTGGTCCTCGAAAAAGACCCGTTGCCAGTCGCGCCCTCGTTGAATTATATGCTGTGTCTGATTTGTTATTGTGTATCTAGGTAATCTGGCCATGTAAAATGCTCGTTAACTGCCGTACCCTAATTTTACCAACAATAAACTACCGCCCCCCAATTGTTAAATACAATCGTAATTGACAATTTTAGACTCCTAAATATGATCTCTCGGAATCGCGATTTCGTCCCAATTGCGCTCGTGAATCAATTCCTCCGACTCGTAAGCGCGCAGGGATGCCTTGATGTAAAAATTGTCCGCATCACAGCGAAATTCGCTTTCGGCTTCGGTATGTATCGACCAGTCGCCGCGTCGCATCCAACAAGCATATCGACTCAGCGCGCGATAGCTGAGCGGATCGTCGGCGGCGATGGTCCAGCGTTCGTCGTGGCGATGGCGGGTGCGCATGCCATGCCCGGGCACTTCGATTTCGCCGCTATCGTCGATGACGCGGTAGTGCGATTCGCCGGTTTGAAAATCACGTTCGATCCAGCGCCGGCTGAACTCCGGCGCGTGCATCTCGTAGGGCGGTAACGGATTTTCATCATCGGGTTCAGGCATCTCGTAGACGTCGGCTCCGGCCCGAACCGGCAAGCTGATAGCCGCATCCGGACCCAGTTTTATAGTAGCGATAACCGACTCCGGCGGGGGCATGATCATAGGCCAATAGTTGGTCGAAATCGCCACCCGCATCTTGTGACCGCGCATGAAACGATAGCCGCATTCGTTGAGCTCGATCTCGACCGATTCGGCCTGGCCCGGCACCATTGGCTCGGGATCTTCATTACCGTTGCGATGGGCCAGATTCAGTACGCCCCAGCTAACTCGCGATACTTCACCGCCGGGGTGGATATCGTTCAGCCGCACCGCGATATTGCCCAGCGGCCGGTCGATGGAAAGCTTCAAACGCAGCCTGGGACGGCCGAGAATTTCGATCGGCTGATGCAGCTTGCCGCTATCGAAAACCAGCGATCCCGAATCATCGTAGCGCTGATCCGCGGGCATTTCGCCGTCAGGTTTCAGGGTGAAAAATTCACCGCAGCTGGCACCGCAATCCTGTGGCGACATCAGCGTTTCCCCCCGGCTTCTGCCGGGAATATCGAGCAGTTGTCGGTTCGGCGCCAGATAGTAGTCACGAGCGCGGATATCTGGCGCCGGCAGCGTCCTCTCCGCAACCCAGCGTCCGGGTTCCGTTGTGTGATGCAAGCGGGGTTTGGCGGCTTCCAGGATGTATGCGCGGTAGTCGGGTAATGTGTCGACGCCGTTGTCGACTCCCTTGAGCCACTTGTCCCACCAGTTGATGGCTTCGCCGAGAAAATCCATGCGTGGCTGCGGCCACGCGAAGTGCGGATATTTGTGAATCCAGGGGCCATTGATGGCTTTGGCATGGTCGAGATGGGCGGCCGCGGCGGGTGGCGCGTTGATATATCCGTCGGCCCAGCCCGAAATCAAGAGTGACGGAATTTTGACGTTTTCATAGTTTTCACTTATCGATCCATGCTTCCAATAGGCGTTTTTTCGCTGATTTGAGAGCCAGGTGACCAGTGGGAAGGGTTGGAAATCGAGACGATTATTCCAAATTTTGCGCCAATTTTCACCCACCAAATCGGGATCAGGAGGTCGCGAGGTGTAACACAGCATGGTGCTCGACCACAAAAAATTGCTGTAGAGCAGGCAACCGTTTTTGTAGTGAATATCGTCATTATAGCGATCGACTGTGGTTCCAATCGCAATTACCGCCTTGAGCGCCGCCGGTTGCAGCGCCGCTAGCTGAAGCGCGTTAAAGCCGCCCCAGGAGATGCCCATCATACCGACGTTACCGTCGCACCAGGGCTGCCGAGAGATCCAGTCGATGACTTCGCAGCCGTCGGCCAGCTCACGCGGCGAGTATTCGTCATCCCAGCCGCCATCGGACTCCCCCGTGCCGGATATATCGACCCTCACGCCGACGTATCCCGCCTGCGCAAAGCCGGGATAGGTGCTATCGTCGCGTTGTGCCGTGCCGTCACGCTTGCGGTAGGGCAAATACTCGAGAATTGCGGGAAGTGGCGATTTTTTGGCGCTTGTCGGCAACCAGATACGGACCGCCAGGCGGCGCCCGTCGGCGAGTGGAATCCACTCGTTTTCCACTATCTTGAAACCGGCTTTTTTCATTTTTCTTTACTCACTGGCCGCGAGAACGGCATTTTGCCTGCCCGAAGTAGGCTCAAGCAAGCAATGCAATGGTAAAGTTTAGCGGTGTTTTAAGCCAAAAAACCTTGAGACTTGCGGCTTATAACTCCGGACCCGCAGATACCAGTTTGTTGCCGCTGTCGGTATCGGTGTACTGCACGAAGTTGTCAACAAACAGCGCCGCCAGTTGTTGCGCCTTGGCGTTCCACTCCCCAGCCTCCGCGTAGCTGTTACGCGGATCCAGGATTGCGCCATCCACGCCGGGCAGTTCGGTCGGCATCCCGAGCTTGAATATCGGCAGGGTAGTGGTTGCCGCGCGATCGAGCGACCCATCGAGTATGGCGTCGATAATTTTGCGGGTCGCCTTGATCGAAATACGCTTGCCGCCGCCATCCCAACCGGTATTGACCAAATAAGCCTGGCTGCCGTTCTGTTGCATGCGTGCGCTCAGCACTTCGGCGTATCTAGTCGGGTGCAGCGACAGGAATGCCTTGCCGAAACAAGCCGAAAAGGTCGGCATCGGTTCGGTAATGCCGCGCTCGGTGCCGGCTAGTTTGGCGGTGAAACCCGATAGAAAATAATACTCCGCCTGCTGCGGTGTCAGCTTCGAAACCGGCGGCAATACGCCGAACGCGTCCGCCGTTAGAAAGATGACATGTGCCGCGTGTCCGGCCCGCGATACCGGCTTAACGATATTATCGATGTGATAAATCGGGTATGACACGCGCGTGTTTTCGGTTTTCGAATTGTCGGCATAGTCGATCGCGCCGGCCGCGTCGACGACGACGTTTTCCAGCAACGCGTCACGCCGGATGGCGCGGTAAATATCCGGCTCGTCCTCGGCACTCAAGTTGATCGTCTTGGCGTAACATCCGCCCTCGAAATTAAACACGCCGTCATCGTCCCAGCCATGCTCGTCGTCGCCGATCAGGCGGCGCTTGGGATCGGTGGAAAGCGTGGTTTTGCCGGTACCGGACAAGCCAAAGAAAATTGCAACGTCGCCATTGTCGCCGACGTTGGCCGAGCAATGCATCGAGGGTATGCCTTTCAGCGGCAGCAGGTAATTCATCATCGAAAACATGCCTTTTTTCATCTCCCCGCCGTACCAGGTGCCGCCGATGATTTGCATGCCCTCGGTCATATTGAAGGCGACGAAGTTTTCCGAATTCAGTCCCATCTCGCGGTAGTCGGGATTAGTGGTCTTGGAGCCGTTCAGTACCACGAAATCGGGTTCGTAGCCATCCAGCTCCGCGCTACTCGGACGGATGAACATATTGGTTACGAAATGCGCCTGCCAGGCCACTTCGGTGACGAAACGCACCTTGAGGCGGGTATCGGGATTGGCGCCGCAGAAAGTATCGACGACAAACAGTCTTTTACCGGAAAGCTGGTCGGTCACCAGCCGGCGCAACGAGCGCCAGGTATCGCCGTCGATCGGTTTGTTGTCGTTTTCACCCTGATCGGCCCACCAGATGGTGTCGCGGGTGGACTCGTCGCGCACCAGATACTTGTCTTTCGGCGAGCGTCCGGTGAATTCGCCGGTATCGACCGCGATGGCGCCCGATGCGGTTAATTTGCCGGCCTCGAAACCCTCGAGACCAGCCGCGGTTTCTTCGCTGAACAGGGTTTCATAATCGGGATTATAAACGACTTCGCCGGTGTTCTGGATCCCGTAGGGACTGAGGTCTGGAATGTTGGTCACAATACTTTCAACTGATTCAGCGGGGATGGCCATGCCTTAAAAGCTCGATATTACGCAAAGCGGCGAGTATATAAGAATACCTATTTCACAAAAACACCAGTTATCTATAAACATATAACTAATCGCGCGACGCGGGCTTTGGATTTCGCCGGCGTTGGCCGATCAGGCGAGAATCTCCCGCAGCGCGGCCGTCACCCGGTCAATTTGCTGCGGCTCGACGATCAGCGGCGGTAGCAGGCGAATCACATTGGGTCCTGCCGGCAGGGCGACGATACGGCGTTCGAGCAGCTGCGCCAGTTTTTCCTGGACCTTTTGCTTGAGCTCGATGCCAATCATCAATCCCTGCCGCCGCAGCGCGCGCACCTGGGACAGATCCGCCGCCCGGAGCTGCTGTTCGAAGTAGTCGCCCATCTCGGCCGCGCGTTGGGCTAGATTGTCCGTTTGGTAAACGTCGATGGCGGCGAGCGCCGCGGCGCAGGCGAGCGGATTGCCGCCAAAGGTAGTGCCGTGCAGACCCGGCTCCAGCTTGATATCGGCGTTCAATAGAGTCGCGCCGATCGGCACGCCACCAGCCAGCGCCTTGGCCAGGCACATCATGTCGGGCTGCAGGTCGAAATGATCGCAGGCGAAGAATTTACCGGTACGGCAAAAGCCGGTCTGGATTTCGTCGATAATCAACAATGCACCGCGTTCGCTGCACAGTGCGCGCGCGGCGGCCACATAGTCGGCCTG
>DS021199.1:1205144-1223868 GCA_001735895.1 Olavius algarvensis Gamma 3 endosymbiont
GTGATAGTGATGCGCGGAATGACTATTGTAGCTCACCTCCAACTCGCGCAAGCTCCGACAACCGGACAATTGAGCATACATCAGACTGATTAACTGCCCCCAGCTGTCGAAACCCTTGTTATGTTTATCGCTCCGATGCTGTTCAACGCAGCGTTTGAAAGTATTTTTAGGAAGGACTTTCAAAAGTTCGCCAAATCGGGTATTTGTATACATATTGCAGTGTCCTGAAATTAAGTTGTTGCTTATGGTTTTATTCGTAAAACCCGGGCACTGCAACACTTTCAAATACACCAACTTAATTTATTCCGGACAGCAGTGCGCGCAAGCGGGGACCTTATAACACACCACCATTACAAGATTCCGATACGTCGGACCGCCGCTTACGCGGGAATGACTCGGTACCTTTACAAGATTCCCGCTTGCCGGGGGGGGCGACTCGGTGGGAACACGCCGTTATCGCAGGGTTACAGGTCCTTGCATAGGCGCAGGGCGTCGTAAATTGCCGCGTGCATGTTGCGCGAAGCGACTGCGTCGCCGATGCGGAATAACTTGAATTTGCCGTCGGCGTTGCGCTCGATCCGCTGCGGTCGGCCTTCGATCAGCGCATCGTAGTCGACTTCGCCAAGATTGCTCGATAGTGGTTTGAGCGCAAAGTAAACTTCGTCCAGCGGCAATATGCCATGTTCGACCACGATCTGGTCTACCAGCCGTTCGCTTTGGAAATCACCATAGTCGCTACCCAGGGTGACGCGGATTTTAGCGCCGTCACGCCGGGCGTTCCGCGCCCGGCGGCAGAGCGTAAACGTCACGTCCAGCGGCAATAGATGGCGCATGTAGGGCGTCAGGTTGGTGCCGCCAAGATCCGGCGCGATTTGGCGTTCCGGCGTTACGTATTCGAGCTTGGCGCCGCTCGCGGCAATGATTTCGGCCGCCTGCAAGCCGGGATGATCGGCGCCGTCGTCATACAGTAGAACCTCGGCCGCGGGCGCGATATCTCCGGATATGATAGCGCGCGCCGAGACCGCCAGTTCGTTGCCGCTATCGAGCAGCTCGGTATCGGGGAGACCGCCGCTGGCGATGATGACGATAGCGGGGTTTTCGCCGAGGACGTCGTCGGCCTCGGCATAGGTATTGCAACGCAGCTCGACCCCGGCCTGGTCGCACTGTGCGACGCGCCAGTCGATGATGCCGATCATTTCGCGCCGTCGCTGTGAGCGCGTCAGCAACAACACCTGTCCGCCCGGCTTGGGCGTGGCTTCGAACAGGATAACCCGGTGGCCGCGTTCGGCGCAGACGCGGGCCGCTTCGAGACCCGCGGGTCCCGCACCGACGATAACGATCTTTTGCGGCTGCCCGCTTTGCCGGCTGATCTGATGCGGCATCGTCGCTTCGCGACCGCTGGCCGGGTTGTGGATGCACAGGGCTTCGCCGGACAAGTATATTCGGTCGAGGCAGTAGGTTGCGCCGACGCAGGGGCGAATGTCTTGTTCGCGTCCCTCGCTCAGCTTTTGCACGATCAGCGGGTCGGCGATATGCGCGCGCGTCATGCCCACCATGTCGAGTTTGCCGCTGGAAATCGCGTGGCGCGCACTGGCGACGTCGGCAATCCTGGCCGCGTGAAACACCGGGAACCGGGTCGCCGCACGCACTTCGCCGGCAAAGTCGAGATGCGGGGAAGAGGCCATGCCCTGTACCGGGATGACATCGGTTAGCGCGGCGTCGGTGTCGATGTGCCCGCGAATGACGTTGAGGAAATCGATTTGCCCGCCGGCGACCATGCGGCGGGCAATCTCGAGGCCGACTTCGCACGTGATGCCGTTTTCCATTTGCTCGTCGACGACGAGGCGCAGGCCGACGATGAAATCGGCGGATACCCGGGCGCGGGTCGCGTCGAGGACCAGCCGGGTAAATCGTAAACGATTGTCGAGCGCGCCGCCCCAATCGTCGTCGCGGAAATTGGTTACCGGCGACCAGAACTGGTCGATCAAATGCCCGTAACATTCCAGTTCGATACCGTCGAGCCCGGCCGCCTGCATGTGCTCGGCCGCCAGCGCGTAATCGGCGACGACACGTTCGATGTCCCAGTCTTCGATGACCTTGGGGAAGGCGCGATGCGCCGGCTCGCGCACCCCGGAGGGTGACAGCGTCGGCAACCAGTCGGAGTGATTCCAGTGCGCCCGGCGCCCCAGGTGGGTTAGCTGAATCATGACTTTGCAGTCGTGTTGGTGGCAGCTGTCCGCGAGTTCGCGCATCCAGGGCACCACCTCTTCCTTATAAGCGAGAATGTTGCCGAAGGCCGGCGGGCTGTCTTTCGACACTAACGCCGAACCTGCGGTCATGGTCAGCGCCAGCCCGGCCTGCGCGCGCGCCGCGTGGTACAGGCGATAGCGCTGTTTGGGCATGCCGTCCTCGGTATAAGCGGGTTCGTGCGAAGACGTCATCAACCGGTTTTTGAGCGTCAAGTGCTTGAGCTGAAACGGTTGCAGCAGGGGGTCGTTGCCAGCCATCGGATTTTCCAGTTCGGATGTATTCACCGCCAATAGTAGCAGCTGCCTCGATCACGCGACAATGCCCGGCTGGCGCATATTTGCTGCAGCCGGAACGGCATGGTCACGGCCGGTTTCATGATACCCTGCGGCCATGAGCGACGACAAGATCTCCAGCAATCCGGCGATTGACGCGGCCTTACACCTCGACGGGGACCCGCAAAAACTCAGGGCCTATTACGACGACTGGGCGCGCAGCTACAACCTGGATATCGACAGCGCCGGCTATAGCGGCCCGGTGTGTGGCGCCAGACTGTTGCAGCGGTATCTGGCGGATACCGCTGCAGCACTGCTCGACGCCGGTTGCGGCACCGGTCTGGTCGGGATAGAACTGGCCACTCTCGGATATTGCTGTATCGATGGCTTCGATCTTTCCGAAGCGATGACCGAACAGGCGCGAGCTAGCGGGGTTTATCGGCGGTTGAACGGCGGCATCGATATGCTGCGTGCGACGGATTCGTTTGCCGTCGCTAGCTACGACGCGGTTATCTCGGTAGGCGTATTTACCCCGGGGCATGTACCTCCCGAGGCCTTGGAAGTATTGCTGCAGCTGGTGCGTCCCGGGGGATTATTGGTGATATCGACGCGCAGTCAGTACTACGATCAAACCGGTTTCCAACAGCTGATTGACGCGCTGATTACAAACCGGCGGCTCGAGCTGATCGAGCTGCTCAGGGATGCGCCCTACAATGAGGATGGCAGGGCTCACTATTGGGTGCTCGGCAAACCGATCCCGGAGGCTACCAACCTGGGGAAATAGGCGTTCGTGGGCCAATCTCTGATTGAATCCGGGCCCGGGTTTGCGTTTAATAGGTTGCGCCGAACTTTCGCCCGGATTAATTTTTAAGAGCATCTTATGTCGCCCAGGCAACTCAACGTCGTCAGCCATTGTGCCAGATCTCCCTGGTTTTCCCGCAGCTGGAACGAAAACGCGCTATATGGCGAATATGCAGGTCGACTTGCGCTGCTATCGATCGGCGGGGATACCGAGGCGGAGTACTGGGCGTTGCGCAAATCGGTCGGTTTATTCGACGTGCCGGAGCGACCGGTCGAAATTCGCGGACGGGACGCAGTTAAATTCATCAATTATTTGTTCACCCGTCCCTGTGACGCGTTAGATGCGGGCCGCGGCAGTTACGGCCTGTTGTGCCATCAGGGCGGCGGCCTGGTTTGCGACGGTATCCTGTTCAAACTGGACACGGATCGCTATTGGTACGTGCATGCCGATGCCGATGTTTACCTGTGGTTGGTGGCCCATGCCCATGATTTCGCAGTCGAGATCCACGATCCCCGGTCCTGGGTGCTGCAGGTGCAGGGGCCCGCTTCGATGGCGGTGTTGGCGCGCGCCTGTGACGGCGGCGCGCCGCCGGACTTTAAATATTTCGATGCTTTCCAGGGTCGCATGGGCGGACAGGAAGTGCTGGTCAGCCGTACCGGCTGGTCGGCCGAGCTGGGTTTCGAGGTTTACAACTTGGATCCCGAGGTTGACGGGCCCGCCCTGTGGGATCACCTGATCGACGCCGGTACCGAATTTGGTATGGTGGGTTGCAGCCAGTTGGCGATGAACATTCGCCGCATCGAGGGCGGAATTCTAAATTACGGTACGGATATGGGCTGGGACACGACGCCTTACGATATGGGGCTGGGCATGTTCGTTGACCTGGACAGCCATGACTTTATCGGCCGCGACGCGCTCACGGGGGCGAGCCGGGAAACTCGATTCACGGGCTTTAAATGCGAACCCCGCTCGCTGCGCTATGGCGCCGCGATCAAGCTCGCCGGTAAATCGCTGGGCCGGGTGAGCGCCTACGAAATCTCGCCTTATCTGCAGTGCGGCGTCGGATTTGGGTTGTTCGATTCGGCCGCTGCCATGTCGGCCGCCGATCTCGTCATCGCCGATCGTAATGGCAGGGACTGTCCGATTGAACTGGTTGCGCCGCCGTTTTACGACGCCGCCAAAAATATCCCGCGCGGTTTACCGCCGCTCGACGGAATGCCCGACTAGCCTACACGTCATGCCGGGCAGGTTCGCGGAGATCTACAACGTCACGATCCGTAACGGCGAACCGGCGAATAATTTGATGCTGCCCCGACCGCTGCCGTCGCCGTCAAAGGCTTTAATGCTAGCGACACCGCGAGTTTTGGACCAAGTTTTTTAAGTAACTGGGGTTCGTTTCCTATTTCCATTATCATTGCGGCGAGTCGATGGGAAGTTATAAATATGGCTACTGGCATATCAGTACTAATTACCGGGGCCTCGGGCGGCATCGGCCGCGCGGCGGCATTTGAATGTGCCTCCCGCGGCGCCAGAATCGGGGTGCATTACAACGCTAACCTGGAACGCGCCGAGGCGACGCTGGCGGCCCTGCCGGGTGACGGACATCAATTGTTTCAGTGCGATATCGTCGATGCCGCCGCCGCGCAACAATTGATCGAACAGGCCGACCAGGCTTTCGACGGTCTGAATGTACTGGTCAACAACGCTGGAATTTCGCAGCGTCTTAAATTCGAGGATATCGATTACGACACCTGGCGCGAAACCTGGCGCCGCATCGTCGATACCAATCTTACCGCCGCCGCCAATCTGTGTTTCTGCGCGGGCAAAAAAATGATTGACCGCGGTGGTGGGCGTATCGTCAACCTGTCGTCACGCGGGGCGTTTCGCGGCGAACCGCTAATGCCCTGGTACGGCGCGTCCAAGGCCGGGATGAACGCCATGGGGCAATCGCTGGCGCAGGCGCTGGGTCCCAGGGGCGTGTTTGTCTATACCGTGGCGCCGGGTTTTGTCGAGACCGAAATGGCGGCCGCGGTGCTGGCCTCGGCGGAGGGAGAAAATATCAGAAACCAGAGCACCATCGGACGGGTCGCGCAACCCGAGGAATTGGGCAAAACCATCGCTTTCCTGGCGCTGGAAGCGCCCGAATTCATGACCGGTTGCATCGTCGATGTCAACGGCGCCTCCTACCTGCGTTCCTAATTCCTTCCCTTTTGGGCGGGGCGCATTACCTGGTTTCATCGGCCACCTCGGTATCGGTGTCGCCACGATTCTCGATAGTTATTAACCCTGGGTCCTGCCACTTTGACCGCATCCGGGGTGAGCAAAGCCTAGTTGTTTGTAATTATGGATACAGTCGCAGTCTGGCGCGGTTGAATAACCCGTAAATATAGGGGAACTCTGAATAAATCTGAGTTTCCCTAAATTATTGGTAGTCGCTGGGCGAACATGCCACACTGATTCGTTATGGATAGTTCGATCACAGTTCCATTCTGGCTGTTTCTGCTGCTGTCGATTACGGCCTTGTTGCTGGTTCTGGACCGTGTGCTGCTGCCCGGGTTCCGCTGGTACCTGCGACGCCGTGTCAATCGCGTCATCGAGGAGGTCAACACCCGTCTCGATATCGAAACCAGGCCGTTCCAGCTGACGCGCAAGCAGGCGCTGGTCGATCAGCTGGTTTTTGACGATAAGGTGGTGGCGGCGATGAAGGATTACGCCGTTGAAAACAATATGCCCAAGGAAGTCGTGCAGGCCAAAGTCTTCCGCTACGCCAACGAGATCGCACCTTCATTCAACGCCTATGTCTATTTCCGTTTTGGTTACTGGCTGGCCAAATCGCTGGGAAGGTTGTTATACCGGGTGCGCGTCGGTTTCCATGACGATGGCGAGTTATCGCGCATCGATCCCGATGCGAGCGTCGTATTCGTCATGAATCATCGCAGCAATATGGATTATGTTTTGGTGTCTTTTCTGGCCGCCGAAAAAACCGCGCTCTCCTATGCAGTTGGGGAATGGGCCCGGATCTGGCCGCTGCAAACGCTGATCAAGTCCATGGGGGCTTTTTTTGTGCGCCGCAATTCGCGTAACGCGCTCTATCGGCGGGTGCTCGAACGCTACGTCAATCTGGCCACGCGCGCCGGGGTATGCCAGGCGGTATTTCTCGAGGGCGGCCTGACCCGCGATGGACGGCTGCGCGCGCCGAAACAGGGATTTCTCGATTACATGCTGCGTGATTATCACCGCGAGCATGACCGCGATGTCGTCTTCGTCCCGGTCGGGATCAACTACGATCGCGTAGTCGAGGATTTGAGCCTGGTGCGCAGGCTCGATCCCGCGGCCGCCCGCCGGAGCACCTGGTTTGTGATCAAGACCAGTGTCAGGTTCGCGTTTAAAACTCTGCTGATGTCGCGCAAGAAACGCTGGCTGCGATTCGGCTACGCCAGCGTCAATTTCGGCCATCCGCTGTCGGTGCTTCAGTTTTGTCAGGACCGGGGTATCGATCTGTCCGCGCTCGACCAGGATGCCCGGTTCGAAAATATCAGACAGTTAAGTCAATAATTGATGGATGAAATTGCCGCGGTAGTGCCGGTGCTGCCGGTGGCGTTGATGAGCGAATGCCTGCTGGCGGGTAAACGGGACTGGCTGAGCGAGCTCGAACTAAAATCGCTGGCGGTCGAGCGCATCGCACAATTGCAGGCGCAGGGCGCGCCGATAAAAATTTCGACAAGCGCTGCGAAGGCGTGCTCGCGGCCGCGCTGACGATGCTGGAAGGCTGCGGATTTATCGATCGCAGGGACGGGTTGTATCGCGTCGGCGGGGAATCGGAGGATGTGCTGAAGTACTACGCCAATTCGATCAGCCAGTGGCAGACCTGAATGCGAGGTATATATACTGTCGCCGGCTTAATTAAGATTCGGCCCGATCGCGTTTAACCCATTTCCAGCCGCTAATCATCGGTTTGATCAGATTCTCGCCTTTCCACAGCAGGTAGAACAATATGGCCGCGACGTGCAGCCCCACCAAGACCATGATGACATCGGCGTTAAAGTGATGCCACCAGGTCAGCCGGCTTACCGTCGCTTCGGATACGTAACCGGCCAGCGGGCCATACTCGAAAAAATCGTCGGATTCGATAAAAAGCCCGGTTACGCCCTGCGCTGTAATGGATATCAGCATTGCAATTACCGATATCGAGCCAAGCGGATTGTGGCCGCGCGCTCCGCTCGGCTGCCGCCGGCCGATATTCTTAAGATATGCGATTAGCGCTGCCGGCGTCGGGACGATTGCGCGATAAGACACCGTTGCGGGACCGATGAATCCCCACAGGAAACGAAACAGCATCAGGCCGAGGATCAGGTAGCCGATGTAGAAATGCCACTGAATGGTATCGAAGGACATGAACTTGCCGAAGCTCCAGCCAATACTGACGGCGAGCACCAGGACCCAGTGCCACACGCGTGTCACCGGGTCCCATACTTTTTCTAGTTCAAATCCTTGCAACGAGATTTCGGCGGTTATTGTTTTTCGCGAAACTCATCATGACAGCCTTTGCAGGATTTACCAAGCGCGCCGATTTTGGATTTAAGCGCGCCGCGGCCGTCGCCGGCGGCCTGCGCCAGTTCGTTAACAGCCGCTTTGTATTTCTTGCCGTAGTTGCTGATCTCGGGATAAGTGGTCCAGATTTTCGGCAGCGCCGTGGTTTCACCCTTGTAATTATCGATGTGTGAACCCTGCGGCCAGGCGCGGCCGTTGTCGAGGTCGAGCATCAACTTCAGATTTCCGGCGAGAGTCGATGCCAACGCCGCGTCATACTCGATTTCTCCCTTGGCCATCGCAAACAACGGCCCGGCATTGAATGAGCGCAGTTGCATTTCACCCTGACGCGCCTTGATTGCTTTTTTCAGTGGATCCTTGGCCGCGAAACCCGGCCCGGCTATCGTCAAAGCCGCGACTACCAGTAACAGTTTCGATACGATTTTCATATTTGATCTCCTGTAATATCTCTTACTACATAAACGGCCGGCTATTTCGCTAACCGGATCAGATTTTACTAACCGTTATTATCGGTTTGTCATTGTATGCGCCGTTCCAGCCGCGCTCCGACCAGCCCGGCTGGATCGATAGAAGGTTAGTTTTTAACAGCTTCTAGCTCGATCTGCAGATCCAGCACTTCGCCGATCGCCGGAAGCCCGTAGTTGACGCCAAAATCGCTACGCTTGATCGATCCGCTGGCATCGAATCCGCAAACCTGTTTCTTGTTAAACGGGTGCTGGCCGCAATTGATCGAGTGAACTTTTAAGGTCACGGGCTTGCTCACCCCCAGAATGGTCAAATCACCGGTAACGGAAGCGAGATTGCCACCACTCCAGCCCGTCTTGGTGGACCTGAAAGTAATGGTCGGGTGTTCCACCGCGTTGAGAAAATCGGGCGAACTTAAATGCTGATCGCGTTTATCGTGACCCGTATCGATCGAGGCGGCATCGATTTCGATGGTGACCGAAGCCTTTTTGCTGCCGGGGTCGTAGTCGAGAGAACCCGATTGTCGGTCAAACTTGCCGCGCATGGTGGAGAATCCGAGGTGGTTGATCGCGAAGCTGACATAAGTATGCGATGGGTCGACCGTGTAACTGGCGGCCAGCAGTGTGTTAATGGGCAACAGTACCAGGCTTGCCGTTAGAATCAGTTTTTTCATTGGTGTCTCCTATGGTTAATACATTTCATATGGTATGACCTCGAGCGGGGCCGAATCGTTCTAATACCCCGACGAGTTTGTGCTGCCCGCCTGCCAGACCCAGAAAGTCGTGGTCAGGGCAATAATTAATCCGGGCATGCTGTTTAACAGCGCTCTAAAAAAACGCGTAGCGGGTTTTACCGGCACCAGACTGGTCGCGAGCGGTATCGCCGCCAAGGGTATCAGTGCATACCATGGCAGTCGCGCGAATATGACCCCTGCCAGACCGATTAAACTAGCCGCTAAAACATAGGGCAGGATCGAGAATGAAGTTTGAGTTTTGCCGGAGCCCGTCGCGTTGCCCGTTAATACCCAGGCCAACAACACCCCGCCGGTTGCAGCAGCGAGGCTCAAAGCGAGTTGCCCCAGTAGTGCGGAAGCGGCGGCGCTGGCGCACAGGCCGACGCCAAGCAGCAGACCGAGGCCTGCGCCGTGAAACTTGGCGTCGTCGTCGGCAATCCGAGCGAAACTCCACAGCAGCCACACTATCAGTGCCACGCCCGCAGCCAGGAACAGGACGATATCGGTTATATCCATACGCATCACGACTCTGCCGAAAACCCACAGCAAAGCCAGGATTGACAGAACGGGTAGCGCGACTCGCTGCAGCTTTAGCCGCCGAATCAGGTAGGGTGCCAGACTCGCCAGGATTAGCGAAGCCAGTACCAGCAGGATGATTTTTCGAGTGCCGGTAAGCGGTATCAAGTTGAGACCGTTGATCAGCCCGGAGGCAATCAGGAATGCAGCGAACAGGGCGATCATCCAGGCCGGCGCGACCAGTTTCCGCAGTCCGCCGTAAACCAGCAAAGCGACAAAAAACGGAATAATTGCGCTTTGAAATTCGGGTCGGTCGAGCAGCTGTTCCATCAGGATTTGTCTGATTTCCAGGTTGTTAATCGGTAATCGCTTAGCGATGCCGGCGTTTGCTGCCGGTATCCGTAACCTCACCCGCGATCGGTTGCATCGAATCTGTTATGCTAACATGTAATATTTTTACATCAAATTAGTCATTTTTGCGTTATAGTGCTGCACAAATGCAGCATATCAACTGGGATAACTTACGCTACGTTTTGATGGTCGCGAACAAGGGTTCGGTTGCCGCAGCCGCGCGCGAACTCGAAGTGAACCGGACCACGGTGTTACGCCGCATCGATAAATTTCAGCAAAACCTCAATTGCCGTATCTTCGATCGGGGCCAGGCGGGTTACGTCTTGACCCCGGAAGCGGAAAAGATGATAACTGCCGCGCGCGAAGTGGAGAACACGCTGTTCAATATGCAGCGGCAGATCGCCGGTCACGAACTCAAACTCGAAGGCGAAATACGCGTGACCACGACCGATAGTTTCATGCTGTCGTTGTTGGGGCCGCACCTGGCGAGCTTTCGGAAAAAATATCCGCACATCGTGGTCGACCTGCTGGTCACCAACAATATTCTCGACCTCAACCGGCGCGACGCCGATGTCGCGATTCGACCCACCGGGCAGCCGGAGGCAAATCTGGTCGGTCGCCGGCTGTGCGACATTAAATTTGGCGTTTACGCGACCCCCGAGCTTATCGCGGATATGGGGCAAGCTATTTTTAAAGAGCGTTGGATAGGTTATGCCGACAGCTTGGCGGCCACTCCGATAGGCGCCTGGTTCGATGCAACGATCGAAGGCCCTAACATCGGTATGCGCTGTGATTCCTTCGTTGCCTTGCGGGTCGCCGCCGAGGCGGGGATCGGCCTCGCCTTGTTACCCTGTTTTCTGGGCGATCATTCGGCGCTGCTCGAGCGACTGGAAGTGCCCGTAGACGAATTGACCACGGGTTTGTGGATTTTGACCCATCCGGATCTGGCGCGCTCGGCCCGAGTGAATGCCTTTGTCGAGCACATTACCGAAGCGCTGGCTTCATCCTGATACGGGTAATGCCGATGCCACCGAGGATCGCGGCCAGGGCGACGAAATGGAGCCAGCTCACCGGTTCGGCAAGCAACCAGGCGCCACATAAAAAAGCGACCACCGGGATCAGATAATTGATGGTGGACAGGAAGGTGGGTCCGGCGCGATCGATAACCCAAAATAACACGATGGTCGCAATCCCGGTCGGTGCGATGCCCAACCAGATCACCGCGACCATCGAGTTCCGGCTGATATCGGTATTTTCGGGCGCCGTGATCAGCCACAGTGGGAACATGATTAGGCTTGCCATGATCAAAACGCCGCAGGCGCCGACCATCGGGCTGAAGCGCGGCAGGCGTTTTATCAAGATGGTATTGACCGCGTAGCAGGTGGCCGCGGTGAAAATCGCGAGCCCGCTCCAAAACTCGCGGCCGCCGCCTTCGAATACCGGTCCCAGCAACAGCACCACGCCGGTGATGCCGAGAGTAAAGCCGATCAGCTTGTAACGATTCAGGGTTTCGCCGTCGACATAATAATGCGCGAACACCATGGTCAAAAGCGGCATGATTGCCATGATCATGCCGGCGACGCCCGAGTCGATTGTTTGCTGCCCCCATGAAATCAGAAAAAACGGTAGCGCGTTACCGGCGATTGCCATCACCAGGAAACCGGCCCAGGAACGCCATGCCAGCGGCAGCGGTTCGCCGCGCGCATAGACAAACAGCGACAGCACCACCGCGCCTAGCGCCAGGCGGTAAAATACGACTGCAACCGGGTCGACCGTGTCAACCGCGATGGCGGTGGCCATAAACGACGTACCCCATAGCGCCACCAGCACTAGTAACAGCGTCCAGTTGAGCAGGGCGGTGCTGCGAATCAAGACTTAGTCTTGCAGCTGCGCCAGGTCCCGGTAAAGCTCGAGCGCTTCCGGGTTGGCGAGTGAGTGCAGGTTTTTAACCGGGCGGTTGTGCACCACTTCACGCACCGCGAGTTCGACGATCTTGCCCGATTTGGTGCGCGGGATATCGGCCACCTGCACGACTTTTGACGGCACGTGGCGGGGGGTGCATTTGTCGCGCACGGTTTGGCGGATCCGGGCCGTTAGCTCGTCATCCAGATCCCGCCCCGCTTGCAGCACGACAAACAGCACCACGCGCACGTCGTCCTGCCAGTCCTGCCCGACGACAATGCTTTCGACGACTTCTTCGAGCTGCTCGACGTGACGGTAGATTTCGGCGGTGCCGATACGCACGCCGCCCGGATTCAGGGTGGCGTCCGAACGGCCGTAGATGACGATGCCGTTGTGATCGGTCAGCATGACGTAATCGCCGTGATGCCAGACATTGTCGAAACGCGCGAAATAGGCCTCATGATATTTCTCACCGCCGGGATCGCCCCAGAAATATACCGGCTGGCAGGGGAAGGTTTCGGTGCAGACCAGCTCGCCTTTGCGGTTGCGCAGCGAGTTGCCGTCATCGTCGAAAACCGCAACCGCCAAACCGAGGCCGCGGCACTGGATTTCGCCGCAGTAAACCGGCAGCAGCGGACAGCTGATAACAAAACAGGAAACGATATCGGTGCCGCCCGATACCGATGCCAGGCAAAGATCCCGTTTGATGTTGTCGTATACGTAATCGAAGCTCTCGGGCGCGAGCACCGAGCCGGTGGATGCAAGCGCGCGCAACGGGGCCAGATCGAATTTCCCCTGCGGTTTGAGCCCGGCATTTTTCATCGCGTCGATGTACTTGGCCGAGGTGCCGAAAAACGTCAAACCAATATCTTCGGCGTAGCGCCACAAGACTTCGCCATCGGGATAAAATGGCGAACCGTCATACAATACCAGTGCCGCCTCGCTGGCGAGTGCGCTCACCAGCCAGTTCCACATCATCCACCCCAGGGTGGTGAAATAAAAAACGCGATCCCCCGGGTGTAGGTCGCAATGCAGCATATGCTCCTTCAGATGCTGGATCAGCGTGCCGCCGACCTTATGCGTTATGCATTTGGGCATGCCGGTGGTGCCGGAGGAGTACAAGACGTAGAGGGGGTCGTTAAATCGGCGCGGCACGAAGTCGATGTTGCCTACCGGGTTGGCGATGATATCGGCCCAATCGACGGCGCCGATATTGTTGCCGAAACCGGCCAGATCGATCTGCACCACCTGCTCGATGCTGTTTACTCGGCTACGAATTTGCATAATCTTGTCGCTGATTTCATGCGACTTGCCGTTATAAAAATAGCCGTCGACGGTAAATAGAAAACGCGGCTCGGTCTGGCCGAAGCGATCGACCACGCTAGCGGCGCCAAAATCCGGCGAGGTCGAAGTCCAGACCGCGCCGAGGCTGGTAGCGGCCAGCATCGCCACCACTGCTTCGGGTATGTTGGGGAGATAGGCGGCGACACGATCGCCCGGGTTTAATCCCATCGACTTGAGCCAGGCGGCGAGGCTGGCTACCTGCTGGTAGAGTTCCTCGTAGGTCAGCCGGTAGTCGACCTGGTCCTCGGCGCGAAAGTAAATCGCGATTTCGCTGTTCCTCTTACGCAGCAGGTTCTCGGCGAAGTTGAGGCTCGCGTCGGGAAACCATTGCGCCTTTTCGATTTCATCGCCATCGATCAGGATACGTTCACCGCGCTCGCCGACGATGCCGCAGAAATCCCAGATCTCGGACCAGAAATTTTCCTTGTCGTCGATCGACCATTGGTAGAGCGCATCGTAGTCCGTAATCGACAGGTCATAACGTCGATTTACCTGCGCGATGAAAGCGCTCATATTGGCCGCATCGATGCTGGCCTGACTCGGCGTCCATAGGGGGATATCGTTATTCATATGCTCCAAACTTCATTCCCAATTCTGTGGCGGACATCCCCGCAAAAGCCTGCGCGGCTTTAGGCCCTGTGGGTCCCGGCGGGCTCTGACGTATCGGGATCTCGCAAAGACGGCACATTATAAGATTCCGCCCCATAATGTCATCCCCGCGCAAGCGCCAGGCGATTTACCGGACGCCCGTCAAGGCTGCCTGCGGCGGCCCAAAGTCACTTGCCTTTCCACACGGGGTCGCGCTTTTCGGCGAAAGCCTTGAAACCTTCCAGGTTATCCTCGCTGCCGTAGAGTCTATCGACCGTCTCGAACTGGCGCTTGGTGACCCAGTTCATCGCTTCCTGGAACCGCATCGATTCGGCCTCGCGTGCAACTTCCTTGATCGATGCGAATACCAGCGGCGGCCCGGCGGCCAATTCGCGCGCCACGGCCCAGACACGTTCCATCAACTGATCTTCCGGCAATACTTCGTTAACCAGACCCCAGCGCTGCGCTTCCGCGGTATCCATCCAGCGCCCCAGGTATAACATTTCCATCGCGATGTGATAGGGAATACGCTTGGGTAGCTTGATCGTGGCCGCATCGGCCAGGGTGCCGGCCGTAATTTCCGGCAGGGCAAAGGTCGAATGGTCCGCGGCATAGATTAAATCCGCCGATAGCATTAGCTCGAAACCGCCGCCAACGGCCATGCCGCTAACCGCCGCGATCACCGGTTTGTTCAAGCCGCGCAACTCCTGCAATCCGGCGAAGCCGCCGACCCCGTAGTCGCCATCGACCGCGTCGCCATCGGCGGCGGCTTTGAGATCCCAACCGGCGCTAAAAAATCGGTCGCCCGCGGTTCTGACGATTGCCACCCGCAGATCGGGATCGTCGCGAAACGCCTTAAAGGTTTCACCCATCAGGCGGCTGGTTTGTAAATCGATGGCGTTTGCCTTGGGCCGGTCCAGAGTAACCTCGAGAATGGCGCCTTCGGTGAGTGTGGTAATGACATCTGACATTTATTCCTGCTCCTCTAAAACGATAAGTGCATCGGCGGCGAAAACGCCTGCTCCTTCTGCGCCGACTAATAAGGGATTGATATCAAGCTCGATCATTGAGCTCGCCTGCGATATCGCATATGCCTGGATCGCCAAAATGGCGCTGACCGCGGCCCCGGTATCGGCTCTTGGCCGACCGCGATAACCCGCCAGCAAAGGTGCAGATTTCAGGCCGGCCAGCGCTGCTTCGATCTCGGCACGGGTGGCGGGTATCAACAGTGTTTTACTGTCTTTTAGCAATTCGACCAGGATGCCGCCGCTACCGATCGTAAGCACCAGTCCAAATTGCGGGTCACGCGTGACGCCGACTATGAGTTCGGCCTGCGACGCTTGCATGGTCTCCAGATAGAGTCGATCGCTCAGTTGGAGTAATTCCGTAGCCGCCAACGTGACCTGTTGAGCCGAGTTCAGATTCAGGCATACCGCATTGTGCTCGGTTTTGTGGGCAATGCCCAACGCCTTTAACACCAGCGGATAGCCGAGTTTGGCGGCGAGTTGCTGCGCGGTTTCGACCGAATCGATGCACCCGCCTTCCGGAATTGGTACTCCGGCCTGTTGCATCACCTGCTTGGCGGCGGCTTCATCGAGGATAACCCGCTGCCCGCCGGGTCTGGGCAACGCTATTACCGGCGCGGGCGGCTCCCGCTTCCAGGCAATACCGATATCGGCCGCGATTTCGGTCGCCTGCAGGGCTTCGTCGATACCGTAAAAACTGACGATGCCGCGCTCGCTGTAATTGTCGGTGTAATCTTCGGGGATGTTTTCGGCCATGCCGACGACGAAGGCGCCTCGCGCCTGGCTGGCGCTAAGCGCGGCTTCGAAGGCGTCGACCGCGATGTGCCATTCCCAATCGTCGCAACGCACCGGATGAGGAAAATCGAGAATCAGGTAGTTCATATCGAATCCAATCGCGGTCATCGCGGTATAGGTGGCCTGCATGACTTCGCGGTTACCCCAACTGTAAGTGTGGTAGTCGAGTGGGTTGGCGACATTTACCAGCGGTCCCAGCACTTGTTGCAGCGATTTTTTCTGGGTTGTTTCGAGCTCTGGAAAGTAGACCCGGCGTTTTTCTGCGGCGTCGGCGATGATGCTGGCTTCGCCGCCCGAGCAGCTCATCGACGATATCCGGTAGCCGTCCAGCGGACCGTAATGGTGCAACAGTTTCAGAGTTTCCAGGAATGCGGGAATCGAATCGACCTGGCCGAATCCGTTACGTTCGAGAAATGCGCTGCTGATCGCATGCGAACCGGCCAGTGACGCCGTGTGTGAAAGGGCCGCGATCTGCGCCTGTTCGCTCTTGCCGACCTTATACATCAAAACCGGCTTGTTCAGCTGGCGCGCCTTGGTTGCAAGCCGTTCGAAGGCCGTTACCGAATCGAAACCTTCGATATAAATGCCGAGGGTGGTGACGCGCGGATCGTCCAGCAGGTTGAGCGCAAGTTCGGAAATCCCGACCAGCGCCTGGTTACCGACGGTAAAGACATAGGCCAGCGGCAGCCCCCGCTTTTGCATCGTAAAGTTAATCGCGATATTGGACGATTGCGCGATGATGGCGACCCCGGTGCCGCCGTTGTCGAGGCGCTTGCCGCCCTGCTGATCCGGCCACAGCAAAGCGCCGTCGGCATAGTTGATAAAACCGTAACAATTCGGCCCCAGCAGCGGCATCTGGCCCGCGGCTGCGGTTAACTCGGCCTGCAGGTCCGCGCCGGTTGCGTCGGCTTCGACGAAGCCCGCGGCAAAACAAACCCCGCCACCGCAATCGCGAGCACGCAGTTGCTTGACTACGTCAATGGTGAGATTACGATTGACGCCGATAAAAGCCGCATCCGGGCTGCCGGGCAAGTCCGCGATCGAGCGATAGGCCGGCAATCCATGCACTTCGCTTTTATTCGGATGCACCGGCCAGATTTCACCTGCGAAGCCCATCAGTTGGCATTGCTCGACGACGCGGCTGGCCTGTAATCCGCCGATGGCGGCAATCGATTTTGGGCGCAGGAGTCGCTCTAAACGCATCGCCGTGTTAACCGCCGAGCGGACGTAGCAGTTCGCGCGAGATGATGTGGCGCTGGATCTCCGAGGTGCCGTCCCAGATGCGTTCGACTCGGGCATCGCGCCAGAAGCGTTCCAGCGGCAGTTCGTCCATCAAGCCCATGCCGCCGAAAATCTGGATCGCCTCGTCGGTCACGCGCGCCAGCATTTCGGTGGCGTAAACCTTGGCGCTGGCGATTTCGCGGTTGGCGTCGAGACCTTCGTCTAGACGCCAGGCGGCAGCCAGCGTCAGCCAGTCGGCGGCGTCGATTTCGGTAATCATGTCGGCCAGCTTGAACGACACGCCCTGGAACTTGCCGATTTGCTGACCGAACTGTTTGCGCTCGACGGTATAGGGCAGGGCGTATTCGAAGGCGCGACGCGCGCGGCCGACGCTGGTTGCGGCAACCGTCAGCCGGGTGGCGTAAAGCCATTCGTTCATGACATCGAAACCGCCGTGCAGCTCGCCCAGGATTTGCGCTGCGGGAACACGGCAGTTATCGAAATTGAGAATACAATTCTGGTAACCGCGGTGACTGACCGAGTTGTAACCCTTCCTGATTTCAAATCCGGGTTCGCCTCGGTCCACCAGGAAACAGGTAATTTTTTTCTTACTACCGCGCGGCGTTTCCTGTTCGCCGGTGGCGACGAAGACAATGACGAAATCGGCAATGTTGGCATGACTGATGAAATGTTTGCTACCGTTGATGACCCAGTCGCTGCCGTCCTGCCTGGCGTTGCACTGCATACCGCGCACGTCGGAACCGGCGCCGGGTTCGGTCATTGCCAGGGCGTCGAATTTCTCGCCGCTAACCGCCGGGAGCAGGTAGCGTTCGCGTTGTTCCGCATTGCAGGCCTGCAAGATGCCCGACGGGCGCCCGAAGAATACCGCTAACCCGTTGGAGGCGCGACCGAGCTCGCGTTCGAGCAGGGTGAAGTCGAGGTGGCCGAGGCCGCCGCCGCCGAATTCCTCGGAAATGTTGGCGGCGAAATAACCCGCTTCGATGCACTTGTCGCGTATCTCGTGGCCGAGTTCCAGCGGCACTTCGCCGCTGCGCTCGACTTCCGCCTCGTGGGGGTAGATTTCATTTTCGACAAAGGCTCTGACCGTATCGACGATCATTTCCTGTTCAAAACTGAGTCCGAAATGCATGGATATTCTCCTTAAGCTAGAGAGCGGACTCGGAGTAAAAACTTGCAAAGCAAGTTTTTACTCCGAGTCCATCCTTTTTCTAAACCGCGTCAACCTGTTTTGCTACGCATCGTTCGCGGCTTCGAACAATTGTCGTTCGTAGCGCGCCAGGGTTTTGCCCGCGCCCCAATTGTTGCCCTTGAGCGCCTGTAGAATAGCGATCAAATTGCTGTCGCGCACACGCTCCAGATCGCGCGGGGTCAGGTCGCCGGCCTGCTGTTCGCACTGCTCGCCGACCTCGTCGACAAACTCATCGGACAGTTCGGGTACGTCCATGAGCTTGGTCCAGGGCCACTTCAGGCAGGGGCCGAACATCGCCAGCATCGCCCGCATGCCGCCTTCGCCGCCGGCCAGGTGGAATGTCTGCATGGTACCCATCTGCGCCCAGCGCAGGCCCGGGCCGTAAGCGATGGCAGCGTCGATTTCCTCGGCGGTCGCGACCTTGTCGTGCAGTAGCCACAGCGCTTCGCGCCACAGCGCCTCCTGCAGGCGATCCGACAAAAAGCCTTCGATTTCGACGCGGCAGTGCAGCGGGTGCATGCCGATCCCGGTGAAGAACCGTTTTCCCCATTCGATGTATTTCGCGTCGGTTTTTTCACCGGCGACCAATTCGACCAGCGGCAGCAGATAAACCGGGTTGAACGGATGCGCGACCATCAGGCGCTCGGGATGTTTCATTTCGGTCTGCAGTTCAGTCGGCATAATGCCGGAAGTCGATGA
>DS021199.1:1223959-1259930 GCA_001735895.1 Olavius algarvensis Gamma 3 endosymbiont
TTTCGGGCACCGATTCGATAATCAGATCCGCGCCGCCGGCCGCCGCGGCTGCGGTTTGGTGCCAGCTGACGCTGCCCCGCTTGGTGCTGCGGATTTTGCTCAGCGCGGCGAATGCCTGCTCGGCGTTCGCCAGCACGGCCTCCAGTTTCGCCTGCGCATCGGGCGCCGGATCGTAAACCCGCACGTCGATGCCGTTTTCGAGCAGACGCGCGCTCCAGCCGCCGCCGATTACCCCGCCGCCGATGATGGCTGCTGTTTTGACTTCAAGCATGCCATTCTCCGTTATTTAGGCAACCGGTGCGCGTTTCTGCAGTTGTAGTTTGTCGCGCACCTGCGCCGGCGTCATCAGCGTGGCGCCCATATTGGTGACGATGGTCGCGGCTTTTTCCACCAGCTGCGCATTGGTTGCAAGTACGCCTTTTTCCAGCCACAGGTTGTCTTCCAGTCCGACCCGAACGTTGCCTCCGGCGAGTACCGCCGCCGCGGCGTAAGGCATTTCGTTGCGGCCGATCGAAAACGCCGAAAAAGTCCAGTTTTCCGGGGTGTTGTTGACCATCGCCATGAAGGTGTTCAAGTCGTCCGGCGCGCCCCAGGGAATGCCCATGCACATCTGTATCATGACCGGGTCCTGAATGATGCCTTCTGCAACCAGCTGCTTGGCAAACCACAGGTGGCCGGTTTCGAATACCTCGATTTCCGGACGCACGCCCAGGTCGGTCATCATCTGTCCCATCGCGCGTAACATGCCGGGTGTGTTGGTCATGACGTAATCGGCCTCGGCGAAATTCATCGTGCCGCAGTCGAGCGTGCAAATTTCCGGCAGGCATTCGGCCACGTGGGCAACCCGCTCGCTGGCGCCGGCCATGTCGGTGCCGGCCTCGTTCAGCGGCAGCGGGTGTTCGACATCGCCGAACACCATGTCGCCGCCCATGCCGGCGGTCAGGTTGATCACGACGTCGGTGTCCGAATCGCGGATGCGGTCGACCACTTCCCGGAACAGGTCGGTGCGGCGTCCCGCGGCGCCGGTTTCGGGATCGCGCACATGGCAGTGCACCACCGCGGCGCCGGCCTTGGCGGCGTCGATGGCGCTCGCCGCGATTTGCTCGGGCGAACGCGGTACATGCGGGGAGCGATCCTGGGTGCCGCCGGAGCCGGTGACCGCGCAGGTAATGAATGGATTCAGGTTGGCTGTTAAGGGCATGGTGCACCTCCGAAGGTTGAAGGCCGAATCATGTCACGGTTTTTTTGAGCCTGATTGCACTTTAACGCAAATTATTTAACAATTTACGCAATGAGCATTTTCACGCCCAGTTCCGATAAATTGCGGGTCACGTTGCTGGTTATGCCCGATTCATCGATGATGTCCTTAGCCTCGGCACTCGACACGATGCGCGCTGCCAACCGTATCTCCGGACGCGAATTGTTCGAGTGGAACATCGCCACCCTGAACGGCAAGCCCGCTCGTCTGACCTGCGATTTGATCATCGAGCCCGATATCGAATTCGATGATCGGAGCAGCGGTGATATTTTGATCGTGATCGCGAGCTTCAATCAGCAGTATCATGCCGGCCCCTCGCATCTCAAACTGATCAAGCGCGTGGCGCGCAGTTTTACCGCGGTGGGCGGCATCGAGGCCGGTAGCTGGATTCTGGCGCGCAGCGGTTTGCTCACGGGCAGAGCGGCTACGACTCACTGGGAAGACTTGGAGGAGTTCGCCACCCATTTCCCGGAGGTCGACTTGAAATCCGATCGTTTTGTCATCGACGGCAAGCTGTTTACCACCGGCGGGGCTTCACCGACCTTCGACTTTATGCTTTACCTGATTCGCAAGCGCTACGGCTACCCATTGGCGATCGAAGTGTCGAGCGTATTCATTTATGACGGGGTGCGCGGCGCCACGGATACTCAGCCGCTGGTTTCGCTGGGCATGCTGGAAAACAACGAACCGCGGGTCGCCGCGGCGATTCATATCATGGAGCGGCAAATCGACGAACCGGTTGCAATCAAGGCGATTGCCGCCCGGGTAAACATTTCGGTGCGCATGTTGGAATATCTGTTTCGCCAGAGGCTGGATATGTCGCCGGCGGCTTATTATCGGCGTCTCAGGTTGCAAACCGCCCGCCGTATGCTGGTCGATACCCGCCTGAAGTTACAGGAGATTGCGGTTCGCACCGGTTTCAACTCGCAGTCGTCATTTTCGCGCCGCTTCAAAAAATACTACCAGCAATCTCCTGGCGAATGCCGTAAACAATCACAGGCCGCGGTTTGACGGGTTTTGGCGCAATTAGATAATCGGCAGTCGCGCACAATTCTCACTCGGGTTAAGTCTGTGATAGTATCCGTCGATTCTGTAGGGTTATGCTGGCTTTGACGGCCTAAGTTTTGCAGCATGATTAATTGAGGGCGGGGAACCGGCTTCAGGACAGACCGGTTGACGTCGGCCTACGCCGAAGTCGAAATCAAACATTTCGGTATTCGAGCGATTGAATCGTAGCGCCTGGAGCCTTGCTAACGCTTGATTCCAGGGGAAATGTCGATAGAATATTCGGCCGTCGAAGCGGGGCCGGAGCGCTTTTTCGAGATCTGCCCGGACCCTGATCTCAGTGGTAACCCGGCGCTCAAAGAATGGCGACAAAGGGATCGCACAAAGCCGTTTGTGGCAGCGGCAGCGATGCTTGCTGCCCGCGCGCTTCGGAAGTGAGATACCGGGACGTCGGGATTCTAGATCGCACGACTTCTGTGATTACGGCAGGCATTGGCGGTGGTCGCCGGCGCCGGGCCTGTTGGAGACCGGATTAAATTACGGATTGTATGAAATAGGTACCGAGCTGAAGGTCGAAATACTCGGAGAATAGTTCAAAGCTGCGGTGATCGAGGAACTCCTCTGATCCCTAAAAAGAGACGTTACGAGCATAATGAAAATACTGGTATGTGTTAAACGCGTACTTGACCCGCAGGTCAAGGCTCGTGTTAAAGCGGGTGGTTCTGGTGTCGACCTGACGAACGTTAAGATGACGATGAATCCTTTTTGTGAAAACGCGTTGGAAGAAGCGCTGCGCATGCGTGAAGCCGGCGTTGGCGAAGAAATTATCGTGGCGTCGGTTGGCGGTGGCAAGACCGAAGAGACGCTGCGCCATGGTCTCGCCATGGGCGCCGATCGTGCGATCCAGGTGGTGACCGAGGATAATTTGGAGCCGCTGGCGATTGCCAAGGTATTGAAAGCCGTTGCCGATCGGGAAGGCGTTGGCCTGGTGCTCACCGGCAAACAGGCAATCGATAACGATTCCAACCAGACCGCACAAATGATGTCGGCGTTGCTTGGTTGGTCGCTGGCGACCTTTTGCTCGGATATCACAATCGAAGGCGACAAGGCAACCGTGGTGCGTGAGGTGGATGCCGGCCTTGAAACCATCGAGGTTAAAATGCCTGCGGTCATGAGTGCAGACCTGCGTCTCAACGAGCCGCGTTACGTCAAGCTGCCCGATGTCATGAAGGCGAAGCGCAAACCGATGGACAAAATCGATCTCGAAAGCCTGGGCATCGACACGGCCAAACGCCTGACGACCTTACAGGTCGAAGAGCCCGAAGGCCGTGCCGCCGGGGTTATCGTCAACAGCGTCGGCGAGTTGGTAGAAAAGCTGCGCAATGAAGCAAAGGTAATTTAGTTATGAGTAACCTGGTAATCGTCGAACACGACAATAACGAAGTTGCCGCGGCCACTTTGCACGCGGTAACCGCGGCGCAACAAATCGGCGGCGACGTCGATTTGCTGGTAGCCGGTGAAAATTGCGCCGGCGTCGCCGAAGCCGCGGCGAAGATAATGGGTGTCTCCACGGTCAAGCTTGCCGACGATGCAAAGTTCGGTCATCACCTCGCGGAAAACCTGTCTTCGCTGATCTGCGAAGTGGCGAGCGGCTATAGTCATGTGCTGGCATCGGCAACTACTTTCGGTAAAAATGTCATGCCGCGCGCGGCCGCATTGCTCGATGTCGCACAAATTTCGGACATCGTCGAAGTCAAGTCGGAGGACACTTTCGTGCGCCCGATCTATGCCGGTAATGCGTTGGCCACGGTGCAGTCCGCCGATTCGATCAAGGTCATCACGGTGCGCACTATCAAATTCGAAGCGGCTGCCGCCGAAGGCGGCTCGGCCGGCGTCGAAGCGATTAGCGGCGGCAGCGACACCGGGCTATCGAGCTGGGTCTCGCAAGCGGTTTCCAATACCGATCAGGTTGACCTGACTTCGGCCAAGGTCGTCGTTTCCGGCGGTCGCGGGATGCAGTCCGGCGACAATTTCGCCATGCTGCATTCGGTTGCGGACAAGCTCGGTGCAGCGGTCGGCGCGTCTCGCGCTGCGGTCGACTCCGGTTTCGTGCCGAACGAGTTACAGGTCGGTCAAACCGGCAAGGTCATCGCACCCGACCTATACATCGCGGTCGGTATCTCCGGCGCGATCCAGCATTTGGCCGGGATGAAGGAAAGCAAAGTCATCGTCGCGATCAACAATGACAGCGAAGCACCGATATTCCAGGTGGCCGACTACGGCCTGGTGGCTGATCTGTTCGAAGCCGTGCCTGAGCTTGATGCTGCACTGTAAGTAGCTTTGCGGTCATACCCGCGCAAGCGGGTATCTTGAGGCAATATTAGAAATCCGCCGGATTATTCCTGGCAGATTTTTTGTACTCCGTACCGGGATTGGAGACGATGTCGCGCAGCCGTCCGCAGCGGCGATCTCCTAGGGAAGCTCTGCATAAGTCATCCTGACTTAGCAGAGCACGATAAACACAAAATGCGATTTTGTGTTTATCTTCATTTTTCAATCACTTACGTGATTAAAAAATGGCGGTACATCCTTGTGCCGCAGGAAACCCTGCATTTTGCAGAGGTTCCCTAGATTTGGCGGAGCAGCTTGTGCGGATACTACCGGTGCCGCGATACCAAGTAGAACCTGTACCGCATCGCTTAAGTAGTCTACGATTTCGCCCTTGTTTTTGTCGTGCAAAAGAAAGCCGGGTCGCCCCGGCCTCTCAAGCTGAAAGCGAACCCGGGTTCGCTCAGGCAAACCACCAACGTTCGGCGTTCTTCATACCGTCCAACTCCCAGTTGTTGCCAAGCTGTTCAGGATAGGCGAGCTTGTCGTTCAACGCCATCACGTCGCTGAGAAATAGCGGCAATACCACACCTCCCTCATTGTTTACAATGCGCTGCATTTCGATATAGATGTCGCGCCGTTTTTCCGTATTCAGTTCCGCACGGCCCTGGACCAACAATTTATTGAAGCGCTCGTGTTTCCAGATAGTGTCATTCCAGGGGGCATCCGCGGCGTAAATCTGGGAAAAAATCCAGTTTTCCGTCGGTCGGCCGCTCCAGTAGCAGGCACACCAGGGCTTTTTCAACCACACGTCGGACCAGTAGCCGTCATTTGGTTGGCGTATCACATCGATATTGATGCCGGCGGGTTTGGCCGATTCGCGCATCAGCTGCCCGGCATCCACCGCGCCCGCGAACGCGGTATCCGCGGCGTGGAACTCTACCGACAGGCTGTCCATTCCGGCCTGTTTCAAGTGCCACTTCGCCTTGTCGGGATCGTATTCCCGCTGCGGCAACTCTGCGGTAGACGCACGATACAGATTGGCCGGGCCGATCGGATTGTCGTTGCCGAGTTCACCATAGCCAAACGCGATCTTGTCCAGCCAGTCTTGCCGCTGGATGATTAACTTGAGTGCCATGCGTACGTGATTACTGTCAAACGGCGCCGTATCCGTGCGCATCGGCAGGGTAACCTGCTTGTTGCCCGTGGTGGCAATTACATTCACTCCCGGCAGCTTGCCGAGTCGGCCGGCGGTTTTCAACTCCACTTTCTGGATGCAATCCACCACGTCTGTACGCAGGGCGGTGGTGCGCGCCGATGGATCTTCGAGCCCCAGCGACTCGATTTCGTCGAAATGCGCTTTGCCTTCTTTCCAGTAGTTGGGATTGCGCTTGGTTAAAGAGCGAATACCGGGATCGTGGTCCACCAGGGAGTAGCCGCCAGTACCGATGCCGGATTGCCACTCGATGCTGCCGTCTCCATTGGAGGGGCAGATCAGGATGTGATAGTCGCTGAGGATGAACGGAAAGTCGGCATCGCCGCCCTTGAGGTTTACCACCACCGTATTCGGTCCATCCGCCTTGACATTGTCGACGCCGGTGAGGATGCCGGCGGCACCCGAACTCGATTTTTCGCCGTAATGATGTTTCAGTGTATCCACCACGTCCTGTGAAGTCAGCGTCTTGCCATTATGGAATTCCACGCCCTTGCGAATTTTGAAAATCCACTGGGTGGCATCGGCGTTGGCTTCCCAGCTTTCGGCCAGTTCTCCTGCCAGCTCGCCATTGGCCGCGACCTCGGTCAGGTTGTTGCGCAACTGGCCGAACTGCAAGTTGATCATATAGGAGTCCAGGATCTTGCCCGGGTCCATCACGTCGCTGGTCGCGCCGCCGGTTAGTCCCTGTCTGAGTCTGCCGCCGCGCTTGGGCGCGGCGCGGGCCGCTTCGCTGTACAGGGCGGGCGCCATTGCACCCACGCCCATAGCCATGGTCGTGGACAGGAATTTGCGGCGGCTCAGGCGGTTTTCCGCAACCAGTCGTTGCAGAAATTTTATTTCGTCGGCTTGCTTCATGTGTCTCCTCCAGTTAAGGGTTTATTAAATCTCGTAATTCTTTGTTGTTATCGAGATCGTGCCCGTCAAAGGCAAGGTGACTTGCCTAGCTCCTCGATTATAACCCTTAATAGTTTGCAGATTGCAAGGCCGGACCTTTCGATTTCCGGGTAAGGGCGCCGCAGTAGCTCACAAAGACAGGCACCGAGAAACTTCAGGACTGAATATGAATCGGGGGGGTTTAATCCTGTACTTTCCGGGCAAAAAAGGAGGCACCTGGGAGTATCGTCGGCTCCGGCAGACCGACTAGCTTGTGATTGGCTCGAGATACAATTCGATACGGCGATTTCGAGCACGGCCGTCAACTGTCGTGTTCGGAACTAAAGGCGAGGTTTCGCCAAAGCCGATGATGCGGCATCCGCTCGGTAGGGGCCACAGTCTATCTCATTTCGAGGAGTAATCAGGCGGAAAGTAAATATATTTGTCATATTTCGTATATCACATAATACTATACATAACATAGTACTATGTGATAATATTACCACATGAATGAAGTCGAACAAAAATGGCTTGCTCAGCTGCGTAAAGGCTTTCTCGAAATGTGCGTGCTGGTGGTATTGCGGGAGCAGGGTTCGTCCTACGGGTTTGCTCTGATACAACAGTTTCAGGCGTCAGGCATGGAGGTGAACGAAGGAACCCTCTACCCGATGCTCAACCGCATGCATAAAAACGGTTGGCTAGAGTCGAACTGGGAAACCCCTACCGATAGCGGTCATCCGCGTCGATTTTACAGTTTGAGCAAGCTTGGGTCGAGGTTGCTGCCGGCGATGATCGATACCTTCCGACAACAGCAAGCTGCGCTGGCTTACCTGCTGGAGAAATCATGAACAACGAAAAGTATATTGCAGCCTTAAAGCAAGCGCTGGCGGGCATGGATCGAGCGTCGCGCGAGGAAATCCTGCGCGAGATAAGAAGCCATCTCGAAGATGCGCGGGATACGGAATCGCTGGAAGCTCGATTCGGTCCGGTAGCAGAGCTGGCCAAGCAGTATCTTGACGGAGAACCATTGTCGCAGGGTTTGTCCGCCAGACTCCTGAACCTCGGCAAAGCCGCATTGCTTGGCCTCGGTGGCGTGGCGCTTGCGCTCGTGCTGCTCGTGACCGGACTGATCTTGTTTTTTTCCGGTGACCGATTCGATTACGCCGATGAAACGGCGTTGGCCGCAGAGATCGACGCGGTTGAATGGATGTCGCGCGAATGGCAGGGCTCGATAGCTTTGGAAATCGAGCAAGCCCACACTGTGTTGTACTGGCACGACGTTCCGGAGCTGCACTGGCGTTGCAAGGGGCGCGATATACTGGATCCGATACCTGGCAGCCTGCTCAAGATTCGCCACGGTTATTGCCTGCTCTTGCTACCGCGGCATAGCGCAACTATGAAGGTATCGCAAAGCGACGTAGTGCTGATCCGCCCGCGCGCCTCGGTGGAAGCGAGCCTCGACCAGGCAAGCCTACGAATTGCTCCGGATGGCGACCGCAATCGTTATGATTTCAAATCGATTAACAGCGAGTCCGACCATTTCCCGTCGAATCCCGACGCCATGACGGTAGTTAGCGTCGAAGCCCGCGAATCGACAATCCAGGTTTATTGAAACCGCTCGGATTTAGCGAACCCGATTTCTAGGATCGGGTTCATCGGCGATCAAGCTGACGGATTGTTTTGACCTCCCCGATATTTATCCTGTCGACCGGGCTGCGGCGTGGCGGCGAAGGGGAAGATTCGTCTACCCGAGTTTGCGGGTCGTCGACTTCTGCAGCCGGCAGACCGGCTACCTTGCGATCGGCTCGAGATATAATTCAATGCGGCGATTTCGGGCGCGGCCGTCAGCTGTCGTGTTCGGGACCAAAGGCGAGTTTTCGCCAAAGCCGACGACGGCGATACGCCTGGTTGCAACCCCTGCTTTTAGGAGTTGGTCGGTGACGGACAGGGCGCGTCGCACCGAAAGCCATTGATTGTACTTCGCTTCGCCGGTGTCATCGGTGTGACCGTGAATCGTTATCTGGGTTTGCGCATATTCGGTCAGAACCTGTGCGGTCAATGCCAGATTCCGAATTGCTCCGGGTTTGAGCCGGGTGCTGTTTGGGTCGAAGCTGTCTCCACCCGGCAGCGTCAGGACAATGAGATCGCCCTCGTGCCTGATATCGATGTCCGTCGCCCGCAGCTGTTGGATGAATTGTGCATTTTGAACATCCATGTAATAGCCGACTTCGGTCAGCGCGAGCGGCTTGGCGCCGCTTCGTATCAAGGCTTGCATATGTAGGTTTTTGGCCTGGGCAAAATCGACGGCTTCGAGTACTGCGACCTGCGGTTTTTTCGGTATCGAGGGTTTTGCCGATTTCGGCGTCTCCGCTGTCTGCGCAGGTGCAGCAGGAATGGTAGCGGCGGTATCGGGCGCTTGCGATGTTGTCGCGGGTTCGGTCGCCCGCGTTGTCGATGTATCTAATTCGAGGGTTTCGCAACCGCCTAGAGAAATCAGGCTCGCCGCCAGAATAAGAAATCGTGCGATCGGGCTCAGCATGCATACCGCCACAGGGTCATCGGTGTCATTGACGATTCTAGCGCGGAAATTAATATCGGGAAGCAACTTTTTTTGCTGGCCGTTGCCGGATTGCTTGCACCTTCGAATCGATTTGCGCTTCGAAGTAATGGCGGAATTCGCTGGCCGGCAAAGGTTGACTGAACAGAAACCCCTGGCCCAGTTCCACGCCCTGTTCGCGCAGCCAGCGCATCTGTGGGACGGTTCTTATACCCTCCGCCACGGTTTCCAGTCTGAGCGATTTCGAGAGGTCGATGACATGGCCGATGACATGGCTGGTGACTGCATCCCTGCCTATCGCATCGACGAAGGATTTGTCGATTTTGAGGGTGTCGATTTCGAAAGATTCGAGGTACGACAGGCTGGAATAACCGGTGCCGAAGTCGTCGATCGCGACTTGATGGCCCCGCTTGCGGAAATCGCTGATGATATTTCGCGAGCTGTCGCTGTCGACGATGGCGCGTTCGGTGATTTCCAGCTTGATTTTTTCCGGGCCGACACCTGCCGCCTCGCAAGATTCGGCGAGTTCGGGGCCGAAGGTTTCGCTGGTCAGGTCTTCCGGCGCGAGGTTTATATTGATGGCGATATTCGACTTTCTTAGTAATTGGCCTAGATCGCGCAGCGTCGCCTTCAGCACCACCTGCGTAATCTGCGGCACCAGGCCCGCCTCTTCGGCGATCGGAAGAAATACGTCGGGATTGACGATTTCGCCGTCTTCGCGGGTCCATCTTGCGAGAGCCTCGGCACCGACGCAGCGCCCGGATGACAGCTTCACGATCGGTTGATAATGAACCTGTACCTGGCCTGTTTCCAGGGCTTCCTTGAGCTCGGTAGACAGGCTCAAGCGGTGGCGCGAGTAACGCAACACGAAATATACCCAGACGATGAGAATCGTCAGTCCGACACCGGTCGCGATTCCCAGCATCGGTGCGTAGCGGTCCCAAAACAAGCCGATCGGTTCGATCGCGACCACGTCGATGGGAAATATGGTGCCGAGTGAAAACCGGGATACGACCCGATCGTTTTGATGATCGACCGTCAAGCCGATGGGGAGGGTGTCCGGAGCGGGCAATTCCGTGTTCCAGGGGGTGGATGCCAGTGGCAAATTTTCCACCCAGAGCCCGGCTTGCCATTCCTGTACCGTGCTGGTTTCGAGCAGCATGCGCGGGTCGACGGCGATATCGTGTTTGCCGTAGCGCATCAAGAACAACCGGACACCGCCGACTTCGGTTTGTGGGCTCGGCCACCAGGCGATAACGCCGGAATCGTAGACTCGGTCGGCCTGCGACGGCTTGAGTTCGATCGCCTGGATAAAACCCACGCCGCAGATTCGTTTGGCGGCCCGCCAGTAGCCGATGGCCCGGATATAGGGTCTGGCGATGGCCGCCTCCTGCATCGCCTTTACGTGGTCCGGCGAGCACGCGGGTTTCGGGTACCGGTTGAACTGATCGAGCATATCGCGGGCGTCGACGATGACTTGTTCGGTTCGTTGTCCCAGCGTCTCCGCCAGGTCGGCGACCCGGGCTTCCTCGATGCGGACCGATTCCACCCACAGGAACCAGGTCACCAGGGCAAACAGCAGCGCGGCAGCGATAAATGCCGCTAGCGAGAACCCGACTAAATATTTTTGTCGCCAAAACATGATTAGAGATCAGTTAACTCAGCTGTATGGGCAGAATAGAGTTGCACGAAATAATAGCAAAGGCGCAACGGCGGAGATGTGATGCACTGCGTGTTTTCCTCCGATGGTTTTGGTAAGAAACGGTTGCTAAAAGAAACTTTTAATATCGCGAAAATTTCAATTCGCCTGTGCCCACGTATTAGTCGAATTCGAAAAATTTTCCTCGGTATCTAAGCTGTCGCCGCTTATTAGTATAGCCAATCAAATCGGTTCGTGGAGATGGGCGTTCCAGAGTATCGTCGTTGCGTTTCGCCTAAAGGAAAAGCGCCGCATTCGCGGCGAAACGAATCCCGGGATCGCCGGGTTAATAAATAAGGGTTGGCGCGATCAGGCAATAATCCTCCCGTCACTATTCCCTAGATCGAAGGTTCAGGATCGCGGCAGTTTGTTTTCCGGATCGTAGAGCGGCTTGTACCCGACCGCCGCTACCGTCATCGAAAACCGTTCGCCGAGGTATTCCGTGATCAGCTCACGGCCTTCCTGGCAGTATTCGGGCGGCAGGTAGGCGAGCCCGATGTTCTTGCCGATGCTCGGGCCGAAGGCGATGCTGCTCAGATACGAACGGCGGCCCTTGGAGTCGACCGGTACCTCGCCTGTCCCCGGATCCATCAGCGGGCACTGGCCGACCGGGTAACGCGCAATGCTGTTGGAATCCACATTGTCGGCCATGACCAGGGTACAAAGGTAGGCGGCCTGCTGTTCGAGTTCGCGCTGTTCGAGATAGGCCGCCTTGCCGTGGAAGTCCGCTTGCTTGACGACCGGGCGCGCCAGCCCGGCCTCGTACAGGTTGTATTCCGTTAGCAGGTCGGCGTTTTGCAAGCGCAGGCTCTTTTCCATGCGGCGGCTGTTGGCGTAGGTTTCGATCCCGACCGGCGTTGCGCCCTGGGAGTAGACCAGGTCCCACAGCGACATGCCGTAGCTGAAATCCACGTGCAGCTCCCAGCCTTGTTCGCCGACATAGGAGATGCGGAATGCTTCGACCGGAATGCCTTGCAGCGTGAGTCGCCGGGTGGCGGCAAACGGGAAGTTTTCGTCTTCCCAGGCTTGCGGGTCGTCGGCGATTGCCTGAATGGCCTGGCGTGCGTTCGGTCCCCAGACGCCGAGGCAGGCCACTTGATCCGAGCGATCGTCGATGTAAACCCGCCAGCCGTTATCTTCGGCCAGACGCTTGAGCCATATATAGTCGCGGTGGCCGGCGTCGGCGCCGTCGATCATGCGGAAGCGGTTCTCGGCATGGCGAATCACCGTGAGATCGGCGCGTACGCCGCCGCGCCGGTCGAGGAAATGCGTATAAACACCCTTACCGATGGGAGTGTCGCCGCCGACCTTGGCAACACAGGCGTATTCCATCAGGGTTTCCGCGTCTGGGCCCAAGACATCGTAGACGGCGAAGTGCGACAGGTTGATCATGCCGACGTTGTCCGACATCGCCAGCTGCTCGGCGTTGGAGACGCGCCAGAAATGGCGCTTGTCCCATTCATGTTCGCGTTGCGGCACGCGCTCGCCGTATTTTTCCAACAAGTGTTCGTTGGAGGCGTAACCATGTGCGCGCTCCCAGCCTGCCAATTCCATGAAGTAACCGCCCAGTTCCTGCTCGCGCGCCCAGAAGGGGCTACGGCGCAGGTTGCGGCCCTTGGAGTAGGGTTCGCGGTTGTGCACCGCCGGATTGTAAATCTTGAACGCGGATTCGTAACAGCGATCGTAAATATAGGACGGGGTTTTCTGAATCGGGTAGTGACGCGCCGTGTCGATGCCGAAGAAATCCATGTCGGCGACGCCGTCGGTCATCCAGTCGACGAGCACCTTGGCGATGCCGGGTGCGTCCTTGACCCAGACCGCGACCGCGTACCAGAGTCCGCGGGTATTGGAGGATTCGCCGATCGACGGTCCGCCGTCGGAAGTCACCTGCAGCAGCCCGTTGAAAGAGTGTTTTTCGTTGTAGCCGACTTCGCCGAGAATCGGAGTCAATTCCATGGCGCGCTCCAGCGGCTCCATGATCTGTTCGAGTTCGAGATCGCGCTGCGACGGCGACCAGTGGGTCTCGCCTTTTTCGGGCAGGTCGCGCGGGTGCAGTAAGCGGGGTTCCTTTTCCTCGTAGTAACCCCACTCGATCTGGCCGCCTTCCGGCGTCTTCGGATCGCCGGTGTCGCGCATATAAGCCGAGTTGCCCTGGTCGCGCAACAGCGGGTAGCCGATGTCCTTGCCGGTGCCTTCAAATTCGTTGTAGGGAGCGAAGAAGGAAAGCGGGTGATCGACCGGCATCACCGGCAGATCTTCGCCGGCCATTGCGGCGATGCTGCGACCCCAGAGTCCGGCGCAGACGATGACATGCTCGGCGGCAATGTAACCGCGACTGGTTTCGACGCCGACGATGCGGCCTTCCCGAATATCGAGGCCGGTTGCAGTGGTGTTGGCGAAAGATAAAGCCTTGCCGGTTTTGACCGCGTTATCGACCAGAATTCCGGCCACGGTTTGCGAGCGGGGTTTCACCAGACCGGCGTCGGGGTCCCACATCGCACCCTGGATCATGTCCTCTTCGAGCAGCGGGAAAAGTTGCTTGGCTTCGGCCGCGCTGATCATCTTGACCCGGGTGCCGAAAGCTTTGCCGGAGGCGACCTTGCGCTTGAGTTCCAGCATGCGATCGTCATCGCCTACGCGCGCCACCTCGAGTCCGCCGACGCGGTCGTAGTGCCCCATCTTGTCATAGAATTCGATACTGTAATGCGTGGTATAGCAGGTGAATTTACTGTGATCGGTGGCGTAGCAGAAATCGGAGGCGTGCGAGGTCGAGCCGATGTCGGTCGGAACCGAGGTCTTGTCGATGCCGACGATGTCTTCCCAGCCGCGTTCGATTAGGTGATGCATCACCGAGGCGCCGACAATACCGCCGAGACCGATGATGACGACATTGGATTTATCCGGAAATTGGCCCATGATTATTCTCCCGCAAGCGGCCGACCGGCGCCGTTGCCGCTAAAAAAGTACTCATATCCGAGTTTCATGTTTCACGCTTAAACCGGGCGCTAGGGCTGACCCGTCTGCAAACATCGATAACTTCCCGTTTACGCGATGCGGCGCGGCGGCGGGACGACAAGCCGTCCCAGTTTGCATAAAACCGAACCCGTGTGGAACGATCCTGCTTAATCAAGTCGCAGGATTTTGGCAGTATAAACATCCGGTTTTGACTTCTTCAACAACTTTGAGATCAGGACGTCGCGGCCCTGTCCAACCATGTCGCATCTGAAATCCGATCGCATCTCGTCGACCAGACAGGACAGTCCCTGTTGCCGGCTACCTACGGTATGGGCTATCCGGGAGGACGCGACGAATCCTCTCGACGGCCGGGGCGAGATCGCTTTTGGGGTCCGCGTCGGGGCGACACTAGAACACTCAGCCTTCAGTATTTATACCGAACTCGAGCAACGCCAGAATGTCGGAGTTTCCTTGCTCGCGCGCCAGACTCGAGGCCGACAGGCCTTTGCCGTCACTAATCTGTCTATTCGCGCCCCGGTCGAGCAAGAATTTCACCGTTGCGGCTTTCTGGTTGGCAATCGCAAACGCGAGTGGCGTCATCCAATCCGTATCGCAGGGCTTGGATTTATTGGGTCTGATATCCCCAAATGGAATTTCCAGCAGTTGCGGATCTTCGGCTAACAGCTGTTCCAGTTGCGGCAGGTTTTCGCGCGCGGCGGCGGTAAAGATATCCATGGCGCAATTATCGAGAAATTCAGCGGCGGCGGTTTGATTGTTTTGCAAGGCCCAGGCCAGCGGCGCGCCGAAAAAGAAATGATCCCGCTGGGTCGTATCCGCGCCGGCATCGATTAGCAGCTGCATCATATCGATGCGTCCCATCCAGGCGGCCTGATGCAAGGCGCTGCGGTAAGTAACATGGTTGATGTCGAAGCCGAGGTCAAGCATCAACCGCAGCGCATCGGGTTGCGCCGCCGCCACGGCGTGCTCGAGGATATCCGGCGAGGCTTGCAGCACGGCTTCGATCAAGCCCGGGTTTTCAGCCAGCAGTTCAACTGCCAGCGCGCGATCCGGTTTGAGGCAGGCGATGCGGAATCTGTCGGCTACCGCCAGCTCGATTTCCTTGGCGCCGTGGGCCAGCAGGAAATCGGCAAATTTTTCGTTGCCGGCCAGCAAGGCCAGTTGATATGGGCTACGGTCGTCCTGGGTTTGGTTGACATCGACCCCGTGCGCAACCAGCAGCTCGAGCTTTTCGAAGTTATCGGTTTGAACGGCGTGGCATAACTGGTAGTGCAAGGTTTCCTGGGGATGCGGGACCAGCTTGTCGTTTTCCCTGAGCAACCAATTGTTTTTATCGCTGGCGGTGAGGCCGTACTCCAGTAGCATTTTAAGACAACTATTGTCCCCGCTTAACATGCGGTTGTAGGCGGCCTGGCTGTCGTTCGGGTCCGCGCCGGCGCCAAGCAACAGCCGGGCGAAGCGGTCGCAGTCGGGGTGTTCGGGCAGTTTGTCCGCCCCCCCTTCGCCGTGCCCGAAAACGCCGGTAAGCGCGGTAAACCGGTATTGCCCATCCCATAGATAAAAAGGGTTGGGGTCGGCGCCCTGCTCCAGTAACAGGCGGCCGACGTCTAGTGTCGAAACGCCGGGCAGCCTGGAATAGGCGGCATACATCAACGGTTCCCATTGAAAAAAACCGCCTTTTCGATTGATCAGGTCAGGGTTGACTTCAAGCCATTGTTCGACCAGTTCGACCTCTCCGCTGGCGACCGCGGTATAGATATTTTCATTTCTGATTTGAGGGTGATCCTGCAACAGCTTAGCAGCCTCCAGAAATCGCTCGGGATCCGCACCCTCGGTCTCGCTATAGACCAGCATCGCCAATCTGAGAAATTCGTTTGCCAATTGATCGTTCGAAGGTTGATCGAGCGCTGCCCCAGTATCGAGATGCTGGCGCATTTTGCGCCAGCTTGAATAACCGTAATCCCTGGCGATGACGAGCTGCGCATCCTGAAGTCCAATCGACGATGGCTCGTCGAAGTAAAACCGGACCCGGGATAGCGTAGCCGCATCGTTTTCTTTGGCGGCTTTTAGTAATGATTTGGCCTGCTTCTTGAGATTCTCGAGACTGGCCTTGGGTGGGAGTTTTCGAATAGACACGATGGCCTCCTTTCATACAGGTCCGGTATCCGCGCCCTCAGACAGAAAAGAGGTGGTCAATAATAGTATGCTACATGGTTCAGGTGGGCTTTGCCCTTCCCGCAGATCGGGTGCTTCCTGCAAGCCCCCGCAGGTTAGCATAGCCGTACCCGGTTCTCCAGCTCGCCGCGGCTGCCTCAAACCAGGGCCGGACATACCCGGGGAAACGGTTCCCTATCGGCGGGCGCAGATTGTAAAGGAAACTCCGATTTAATCAGAGTTTCCGTGGCACGGTGATGTGCCACCATTTTTCCCGATCCGGCTTATCCCTTAACGCCGCCGGGCCAATGGCGGGTGGCGATGGCGTCGCCCAGGTCGGCGTCGATGAGCCGCTGTCTAACCCTTAGCAAGTGTTCGATCAGCGCCGGCTCGGCGGCTTCGTAGGCGCTCGCGTCCGGCACTCTCTTGACGACCACGCCCAGCAGTTCGGTGATCGCGTTGCCGATCGAATTCTGGCTGATGGTGACAAACCAGTTGCCGTCCTGGTTGCGATAAATCAACTGTTTGAACGCAGGTTGCCAGCGAATCAGGTTGGCGTACCTGGCATCCTCGATACAGCGATCGCGAACGATTTTGGCGGTTGCCAGGAATTTATTGTTGAGCAGTAACTTGTCGGTAATCTGCTCGGGGAAGTAGGCATTGTCCGGGATTTTGGCGTTTCGAGTGGATACCTGGCTGAAAAAACTGCGATAAAAATCGATGAAGCCTTTCAGGATAATGTCGTATTCCCGCCAAAAGCGCGGACTGTCGATTGACCCGAGGCCGCCGGTTATCTCCCAGCAAGGCAAGCCCTGGGGATAACCGGTCAGCGCCAGCTGCGACGCCTCGCCTTCGATCGGTTTGAGGAGTTCGAGATCCAGGGTATCGAAGAATTCACGATAAACGTCATGCATGGCGCTTTCGAACAGGCTATGTTGCCCGCCGTCGGTCAAGTTGGGGCAATCGGGATCGGCCAGTTCCGCGCTCGCAAGCTGCTGCTGGTCAAATACGATGAAATGGTTGTGCAGCATGCGGATGCTCGGCACGCCGGGGGAAGTCAACGGCCAGGTGGCGTCGAGGCTGGCTTCGCCGCACATGAGTAAGTGTCGTTGCGGGTCGGGAAAGGCTTCCTGCATATAGCCGATTAATACCTGGTTCATCCGGTTCCAGACATTGATGACCCCGGGCGGAACTTGATTTCGGCGCACCGGCCGGCCCAACGGATCGAGCACCAGACGCGAGGTGTTGTAAATGATCGATGCGTCGAAAACATTCGAATGGCCCAGCGCCTTGCGATAAAAAAGCAGGTTTTCAGGGTTTTGCAGCAGGCCGTTGTTGTGCACCAGATCGTTTAAGTTTTCCGTGCTATTGAAAAACTCGTTGGCTTTCATGCCTGCCGGGATGTCCAGTGGGATCGGCCGGTAAGGCACGCTGATTTCGCGGGGGCCCGTGGTCACGTTTGCGGTATCACTTCCTGATTTTTGTCAGCTTAACCCAGGTTGCGGCCGAATCATCTTCAAAAATTTTTAGCGTGTTATCGATTTAATGAATCGGCCGATCGATGCGGCAACCTCAACATGGCCTGGCGTTGTGGTTAAACTGTCTAATTTACCACCCGCGGGGGTAACTCCGGGTAAGTCATCGGCCGATATTTTAACCGCCTGTTATCGATTTATCCGAAGCGCTGATCCAGGTAATCGATAATGTCGTTCGAGCCATACATCCATTGCTGCGAACCATCGGCTTTCACCAGACGCAGGCAGGGCACTTGATATTTGCCCCCCTGGTTGATCAATTCGCTATGCCATTGCGGATCGTTGCGCGCGTCCCGGGTTTCGATGTTGAGGCCCAGGCGGCGAATACTGCGACGGGTTTTGACGCAGTAGGGACATTGCTTGAATTGGTAGAGTTTCATGCTTGCGGTAATTGCGTCGAGTTCGGCGCGCTTCTCCGGTGGGTGGACCGGTGAACTCGGGCGCGTAATTCGGTCGAAGAAAATGACGAGCTGGCCCAGCGGCCAGCGAATCAGGCGGAAAAGGTACTTCATAACTCGGTGTTTCCTGTTTAAGGGTTGCACGGCGCCAGGCAGGCGATTGCCGCAGTTGATGGCGCGATTTGTGTCTGCTGACGCGAAGAGTACCTGTTTTATCGAGAATGTGAAGAATATGAGAATTAAAGTTTGCAGCTTGGGGGCGCCGCCCCGTTAAACGCGGTCAGATGCATGACCCGGCGGTCATCCCGCGAGAGACGGCCGGTGGCCGAATGCCACAACGAGCGATTATCCCAGATCACCAGATCGCCGGGTTGCCAGGCGTGCACATAAACCAGTTCCGGGGCGATCGCCGGACGCATCCATGCCTCCAGTTTCAGCCTCGATTCGATGACGCCGAGGAAATGATTACCTGCTTCCGAGCTTTGCTCGAGCGCGTGCATACACCTCGGCTGCGGCATCAGGGCAGGGCTGCCGGTAACGGGACATGTCCAGATCAGCGGGTATACCTGGGCTAGCGGGTCACGCAGCGCCGTTCCCGGCGTATCCTCGCCCTGCCGGTAGCGTTGTTCCGCCACCGGGTCGCTCAGACGCAAACCGTTGGCGCTATTGGCCAGCGCATAACTTTTCTCGAATGGGTGGACGGCATAGTGGACCCGGGTTTGTGCACAGGTTTTTCGAATCTCGGGCGGCAGTTTGTCGTAACCCAGGCGCCCGCTGGCAAATGCCGTGGAACCGGCTTCGCACCATAAGCTGTCCCCGGTCCCGTCGTCGTAGGACAGCCAGTGGCCGCTGCCGGCTGGCGCCTCGATACAGCGCATCTGCGTGTAATAGCAGGGCGCGTCCCGATAAAAGCTACCGTCGATATGCCATTGCAGCGCCCCGCCGCCGAGCACCTGGGAGCCGCGATCTTCGCCGTAGGCACTCCGTTCCCCGCCGAGGGTGACCTTGAGTCCGTAGTGGCTAATCTTTCCCTTGCCGAGTACTAGTACACCCGGTTCTTCGGGGATCTGGTAGGTGCCGGCCTGATTACCCTGCGCGACCTTGTAAACCTCCCAGGGATTGTTGATCTGGTCGCGCCAAACGCTGGCAGCTTTGCTGTCTATCGATCGATAAAACGCGACTTCCTGTTGCGGGGTGATATGCAGCTGCTCGGGGAACACCAGCAGTTGATGCCGATGCAGCGCGTCACGCAATGCGTTTATATCGGCATCGCCGTGCGCCGCGCAGTCGAAATTCGCCACCGTGGCGCCAAACGGAGCATTGTCGATTGCCGTGATTAACATGGCTTGCAATAGTAACGTTTTTTGGCCGGCCTGCGCAGCCGGCTCGATACCAACCCCGCAATTTATATTGTCGCCGGGTTAATATTGTACGGTGGCCGTCACTCGCTCACGCAATTGCGACCCTTGCCCTTGGCGCGATAAAGCGCCTGATCTGCCTTTTTGAGCACTTCCCAGGGGGATATGCCGTTGCCGCCCGAATCGGCAAAGCCGATGGAGACGGTGACGCTAACCGACTTATTATTGCTCGGCAGCGCTCGATTACCGCGATCGCTTCTGCCTACCCGTCGAATTATGAAAGGATTGCTCGCGATCGCTTCGCGCAAGGTCTCGAGGTGGCGTACGGAATCCTGCGAATTCTTGCCGTTGAAAACGATCGAAAACTCTTCTCCACCGTAACGGTAGGGCAGGCCCCCACCGGATATTTTGCACATTTTTGCCGCGATCATGCGCAGTACGGCGTCGCCGGCGTCGTGTCCGAAGCTATCGTTAAAGCGTTTGAAATGATCGACATCCAGCATCGCGACGGTAAAGTTGCTGCCTAGTTTCTGGAATTTTTCCCGTAGCGCGCGTCTGCCCGGCAACCCGGTCAACTCGTCGATATATGCCATGCGCCAGGTTTCCTGCATGATCGCGTAAAGGCACATCAGCAGGGCCGCGCTGCTGAATACGTTCAAGCTGCGATGCTGATCGCCGAAATGCAATTGGACGATCAACATGAATAGCACGCCGAATCCTGCGCAGACGTGCGGCGACGGATTGAGAATGCATAGCGTCAGCAGCACATACAGGGTCGCGAATGAAACGAATAACACGGTTTGCGATTGTTGAGTCCAGTCAAAATATTGAGCCGGCGCCCAGTCGCTCAGAAACAATTGCATGGCCCAGGCGGGCGATGTCGTCGCCAGTACGATTGAAAAGGTGCCCGCCAGCACCAGCATCGCATAGGCGGGGATCACCTTGACGTTAAAAATCCCCCGATCGGGTAACAGGGTTAACAGCAACAATAGCAGCGGTGAGAAAGTTGAAAGCAGGCCGTAGGCAAGCGCGCTGTCCGCCCAGCCGAAGCGCAAAATCACATTCGTGGCGACTACCAGAAGGACATAAAAAAACGCCGAGCTGCGGCTGAATCGAATACTGAGTCCGGCGACGATAAGCGCCAGCATGTGGGTTAAATAGGTGACTCCGATAACGGCGGAGGGTGGCAACAGGCTGTACTTCTGAAAACCGTAAATAGAAGCAATGGTCAGAATCATTACGGGCAAAAAGCTCTTAATGACTCTCATGCAGCGAGTTTCCGGTTTTCAACTTCCGCTTTTGGCGTGTTCACATTTTCCCCCCGCACTGATTGTAGTCGCTAATATCGGCAATATTGGTAAAACTGGACGGCCGCGAGCCAATCGGCTAAGGCATCGCGATCCGATTTTCACCCGGGCTCGTTTGGCGACTCGGGTTTGTTATGACAGGTTGCGTCGGTCTGCTCTCGGGTAAGCGGCGGCCGGCCCGATAATCGAGCTATTCGATGCGATATAACCCGGATTGCGCTTAGTCGAATTTGAGCAGTTTCAGTAGTCGCTTGCCCAGCGAAGGGGAGACAGTGGATACCCCCGGTTCGCTGCCGAAACGTTCACGCACCAGTTCCTCGCGTATTTGTTGACGCCGTTGTTCCTGGCGGTTTTGACCGACGGCGCAACTGACAACCTGGGTAATGTCGGTAATTTGGGTATTACCGGTTGTATCGTTAGGATCGGCCCTTTCCTGACCGGGAATCGTTATTTTATCGTTCATTCAATCAAACCAATTAACAGTCCGTCTTCAATAAGCAACCGCTATCGAGGGCCGGTGGTTAAGTGTTGTGTTACTTAATATATAATCGCCGCGCGGCGGTTAGGTTGACTGCTTCGGATAAAAGCGGCCAGTCGGTCGATAAACGGTTGTTTAACGGGCTGTCTTCAACCGACAAAGCGCTGGCGCCGCCGGGGCGCTCCGAATTGCAGCTGGTTCGAGCGCAGGGGAGTATAAACACCCCGCCCGCTGGAATGTGGTAGTATTTTCCGGCTTTCCGCGCATTTGCGGGTGAATATAAAATAAAACAGCCATTCGATATAACCATCTTAAGGAGGCAGCTGTGAACAAAATCAGACCTATTCTCTTGAGTATTATCGCCGCGGTGACGCTGGGCATGGGTTCGTCCCAGGCGGCCACGCCGGATAACACTTTCGTAATGGCCAAGGATATCGCCGACATCATCACCATGGACCCGGCGGAAGTGTTCGAGCTCACGACCGGCGAAATAATCGCCAATATCTACGATCGCGTCATGATGTTCGAACCGGAAGACCTGCAAACCCTGGTCGGCGGCGTGGCCGAGAGCTGGGAAGTCAGCAACGCCGGCAAAACCATCACTTTCAAGATTCGCTCCGGGCTCAAGTTCCACTCGGGCAACCCGGTGCGCGCCGAGGACGTGGTCTGGTCGTTGCGGCGCGTGGTCAAGTTGAACAAGACCCCGGCCTTTATCATCACCCAGTTCGGTTGGACCGCGGATAATGTCGACGGCTTGATCAAGACGCTCGATGGACGCCGCTTCAGCGTCACCATTACCGAAGACTTTTCTCCCGTCCTGGTGCTTAATGCGTTGTCCGCAGGCATCGCTTCGGTGGTCGACAAGAAATTGGTGATGAGCCATGCAAAGGACGGCGATCTGGGTTACGACTGGCTCAAGTCGAACAGCGCCGGTTCCGGCGCTTTCAGTCTCAAAACCTGGAAGGCGAACGAAATCGTTACGCTGGACGCCCATGCCGGTTATCGCCATGGTGCGCCGGGCATGAAGCGGGTCATCCTGCGGCACGTCGCCGAACCTTCGTCGCAGCGGCTATTACTCGAAAAAGCCGACATCGATATGGCGCGCAATCTGACCCCGGATCAAGTCAAGGGCATCATGGGCAATAGCGATATCGTTACCGACGGTTACCCGAAGGGCACCATTGTTTACATGGCCGCCAATGCCGGCCACCCGGTACTGGGCAAACCCGAAGTCGTGCAGGCCTTGCGCCATCTGGTCGACTATGAAGCCATGGCCGAATCATTCCTGGCGGGACAGTTTGTCGTGCATCAGGCGTTCTGGCCGGCGGGTCTCTGGGGTGCGCTCGAAACGACGCCTTACCAACAGGATGTCGCCAAGGCTAAGTCGCTGCTCAAAGCGGCGGGCCATGCCGATGGCTTCGAAATTACGATTCATACCCTGACAAATTCGCCGTTCCCGGAAATCGCGCAAGCGGTGCAGGCGGACCTGGCCAAGGGCGGAATCAAGGCTAATATCGTAACTCTGGAAGGCAAAACGCTGTGGCCCAAGTACCGCGCCCGCGAACATGACATCATGCTCGCGCGTTGGTCGCCGGACTACGTCGATCCGCATTCCAACGCCGACGCCTTTGCGCACAACCCGGATAATCGCCTGGAAGCAAAACTGACCGGCATATTGGCATGGCGTAACGCCTGGGCCGACGATTCCAGCAACATGCTCGCGGTCAAAGCGCGCAACGAACTCGATCTTGGCAAGCGTAAAAAGCAATACCTGGAATTGCAGGCGATGCTACAGAAAAAAGGCCCATTCGTGATCATGTTTCAACAGAATGAACAGGTCGCGCGGCGTAACAACCTGCAAGGCTTCGTTTCCGGTTCGAACTTCGACCTGGTGTTTTATCGTAACGTAGTCAAGCAGTAGCGCAGGCGGCGGGATGCAATAGGCCTTAAGCCCCATATCGTTGTTCGCCGAATCCGAAGAGGTGAGATATGCGGGCTAGCAGTGGCCGGACGGCGGGCGGGTCGGGTCTGAGACCGCCGTCGGCGGTAGTCAAGATTGCCGGAGTTCTATTCAGTCTGGCGCTGACCTTCCTCGGCCTGACCGCGATCACCTTTGTGATCAGCCGGGTTATGCCGGTCGATCCGGTGCTCGCGATCGTCGGCGACCGAGCTTCGAACGAAGTTTATCAGCAGGTCTATCTGCAGCTCGGGCTGGATCAGCCGGTTTATGTCCAGTACCTGAAATACCTGGGGCAGTTGGCGCAGGGCGATCTCGGTTCGTCCATCATGACGACGCGGCCGGTGCTCGAAGATATCCGGCGTTTTTTCCCGGCAACCCTGGAACTCGCAACCGTCGCCACGCTGCTCGGCATATTCGTCGGCGTGCCGATGGGGGTGTTCGCCGCAGTCCATCAGGGCCGCTGGCCGGATCACATCGTGCGCGTGGTCGCGCTGCTCGGCTATTCGGCCCCGATCTTCTGGCTTGGTCTAGTGGCTTTGCTGATCTTCTACGCCAAGCTCGGCTGGGTTGCCGGCCCGGGCCGGCTCGACGTTTTCTACGACGGTATTATCGATCCGGTCACCGGTATCCTGACCATCGACGCCGCGTTGGCGCGCGATTGGGATATTTTTCGCAACGCCCTATCGCACCTCATTTTGCCGGGCGCGATTCTGGGCACCTTCGCGCTCGCCTATATCGCGCGCATGACGCGCAGTTTCATGCTCGATCAGCTGAGCCAGGAATATATCCTGACTGCGCGCGTCAAGGGTATCCCCGAATCACGGATTATATGGGGGCACGCGTTTCGCAATGTGCTGGTGCAGCTGATCACCATCATCGGGCTGACCTATGCCTCGTTGCTGGAAGGCTCGGTGCTGACCGAGACGGTATTCTCCTGGCCCGGTATCGGTCAGTACATAACCAGTTCGTTGTTCAACAACGATATGAACGCGGTGCTCGGCGGCACTATCGTCGTCGGCGCCTGTTTCGTCGGCATCAACATGCTGTCCGATTTGCTCTATCGGCTGGTCGATCCCAGGATTCGCTGATGACCCTGGCGGTTAACTTGCGCGGCTGGTTGCTGGCCGATATTCCGCGCTCGAAATCGCAGGCGCGCTGCCAGCGGTTTTATATCGGCTGGCTCGAATTCCAGCGCAATCCGGTGGCGATGATCGGGCTGGTGATTATCCTCGGCCTCATCGCCGCCGCCGCACTGGCGCCCTGGATTACGTCGTCGAACGGGCTCGAACCCGACCTGGTCAATCGCTTGCAGGCCCCTAGTGCCGAACACTGGTTCGGCACCGATCAACTCGGCAGGGATATTTTCGACCGCATCATCTGGGGTTCGCGCATCACCCTGTATATTGTCGGTTTGGTGACGATCATCGTCGTACCGATTGGCCTCGTGATCGGCGTTATCGCAGGTTACCTGGGCGGCCTGGTGGATAGCGTGCTGATGCGCCTGACGGATATTTTTCTCGCCTTTCCGCGCCTGATTCTGGCGATGGCCTTCGTCGCCGTGCTCGGACCCGGGCTCGAGAATGCGGTGTTGGCGATTGCCTTGACGACCTGGTCGCCGTTCGCGCGCATCGCCCGCGCCGAGGCGCTCACCATCCGCAACAGCGAGTTTATCCTCGCGGCGCAGGTGCAGGGCGTCAGCACCGTCGGCATATTAACGCGTCACGTTACTCCGCTATGCGCTTCTTCGGTCATCGTGCGCCTGACGCTGGATATGGCTGGTATCATACTGACCGCCGCCGGCTTGGGCTTTCTCGGCCTCGGCGCGCAGCCGCCCACGCCTGAATGGGGCGCGATGATATCGCTCGGCCGGCAATATCTGATCGATCAGTGGTGGGTGCCGACCGTGCCGGGAATCGCCATTCTCGTCGTCAGCCTCGGTTTCAACCTGCTGGGCGATGGATTGCGCGATGTCTTCGACCCTAAGAGCGGTGGTTAGCGATGCCGCAAGCGCCATTGCTCAGGGTTGAAGATTTGCAGGTGAGTTACAACACGCCCACGGGACTCGTGCAAGCGGTTAGCGGCGTCAGCTTCGAACTGGGGCGCGAAAAACTCGGCATCGTCGGCGAGTCCGGTTCCGGCAAGTCGCAAACCGGGCGCGCGATTCTCGGTTTGACGGCGCCGGGCGGGCGGGTTCGCGCCCGGCGTCTGGAATTCGACGATGTCGATCTGCTGCGGGCCGATGCCCGCAGCATGCGTCGCATCCGCGGCGGCTGTATATCGATGATCATGCAGGATCCCAAGTATTCGCTGAACCCGGTGATGACGATTGGCGCCCAGATCGAAGAAGCCTTTCTGGTGCATCGCAAGACTTCGACGTCGGAAGCGCGCCGGCGTACCCTCGATATGTTGAGCGCGGTAAAAATCCGTGCGCCGGAACGGGTTTATAAAGCCTATCCCCACGAAGTCTCCGGCGGTATGGGGCAGCGCGTTATGATCGCGATGATGATGATTCCCGAGCCCGACATCATCATCGCCGACGAGCCGACATCGGCGCTTGACGTCACCGTGCAGCTACAGGTGCTGGCGGTGCTCGACGACATGCTGAGCGAGCACCGCATGGGATTGATTTTCATCAGCCACGATCTCAACCTGGTGGCGTCCTTCTGCGACCGGATCCTGGTGATGTATGGTGGCAAGGTGGTGGAAGAATGCGCGGCGGCCGAGCTCGAGCAGGCGCGCCATCCCTATACCCGCGGGTTGCTTAATTGTCTGCCCAGCCTCGATGGCGAGCAGGGCGAATTGCCGGTTTTACGGCGCGATCCGGCCTGGCTGACGGCCGCGGAGGGAGCGCAGTGATCGATATTCGCGCCCTGGATGTAGTCTTCGGTCATGGCAGCAAGCTGCATCATGCGGTTTGCGATTTTTCGATGCGCATCGAGCGCGGCCAGTCTTACGGCCTGGTCGGCGAGTCCGGTTCGGGTAAGACCACCGTATTGAGGGCGTTGGCGGGACTGCTCGATCGCATCGCCCGGGTCAGCGGCGAAATGACCGCCGCGCGGGAATCGCTATCGGGGTCCCGGCGCTCGCGCGAGTTTCGCCGGCGCGTCCAGATGGTGTTCCAGGATCCTTACGGTTCGCTGCATCCGCGGCATACGGTCGATACCATTTTAAGCGAGCCGGCCCGGGTTCACCGGCTCGACCGGATCGAGGATCGGGTAGTCCAGGCGCTGGAGGAAGTCGGTCTCGACGCTTCGTTTCGTTTCCGCTATCCGCACCAGATATCCGGCGGCCAGCGCCAGCGGATCTCGGTTGCGCGCGCGCTGATTACCGAACCTGAAATCGTCTTGCTGGACGAACCGACCTCGGCGCTGGATGTTTCGGTGCAGGCCGAAGTGCTTAATTTGCTGATGCGGCTAAAGCGTGATCACGGTTTAACCTACGTGCTGGTCAGTCATAACCTGGCGGTGGTCGCGCATATGTGCGAAGCCCTGTCGGTGATGCAAAACGGTAGCGTGGTGGAGACCATGGATGTGCAGCAGCTACGTAACCACGCCCCGAGTATGCCCTATACCCGGCAATTGCTGACGGCGAGTCTCGGTTACAACCGGGCGGCGATCGATGCCTTCGAAGAGTTTAGCTAGCCCGCTTTGAGGCGGTTGAAATGCAACTAAATTATGCCCCAGCCGCCAGGTTATCGACCCCATAAATGACTTTGGACTAGTAGGGGAATCAGCTATTATCGATTTTTTCAGGACTACCCTAAGATCGGAAATGAATACCAAAACCAGAAAAACAACCGGGGCGAATGCAGGCACAACTAATAGCGATGCAGTCGAAACCGACAATGTCGACAAGATCCGCGATATTTTATTCGGTAACCAGATGCGCGAAGTTTCGCAGCGTTTTGCCAACCTCGAGAAGAACCTGGCCAAGGACCTGGCGGCGATGCGAAGCGAGAATGCTTTGCAAATCGATTCGTTAAAAACCTTCATCGAAAGCGAAATCGAAATTCTCGGGTCGAAGCTTAGTGGCGAGGAACAAACCCGGGTCGAAAACGTCGATGAACTCGATGATAAGTTGAAGCAACAGGTCAAGCAAATCGATAAAAAAATCGGCGATGTCGTCAACTCACTGGATAAGAATTCTCGCGATATCAACCAAAAGATATTGAAGCAAAGCCAGGATTCCAGCAGCGAGCTCAGTAGTCAGATTGGGGAAGCGCGGTCGCGAATGGATGGCCATCGCCAGGAGTTGTCCTCCGCCAAGGTCGATAAACTGGTGCTTTCCGAAATGCTCAATGCGCTGGCGCTACAGGTCAACCCGGACGATTCGAAATAGTGTCAGTCTGGAATTTTTGACGGTTCGAGCATGAACGACAAGGGTCACGAAGATGGCGACAGGCTCGAAGAGTTGCAGCGTCTCCTGGTCGGCGTCGAGCGCGAACAAATCGAGCAGCTGCACGATAAGCTGGAAGTCCCGGAAAATTTTTCCAGCCAGGTAGGCGAGGTATTGCCGCAGGCGATGCTCAAAAGCACGGCGCGCGGTTCCGAACTGTCGCAGGTGATGGTTCCTGTCGTGGAAGATATCTTGCGGCTTTCGATCAAAAAGGATATCGACAAGTTTGCCGATGCCCTGTTTCCGGTAATCGGCCCGGCGATTCGTAAATCGATACGCGAAACCTTCCGCCAGATGATGCAGTCGCTGAATCAGACGCTCGAGCATAGCCTGTCCTGGCAAGGCGTTAAGTGGCGGCTGGAGTCGGCTCGTACCGGAGTACCCTTTGCGCAGATTGCGTTGTTACATGGCCTGATCTACCGGGTTGAACAAGTCTTCCTGATTCACCGCGACAGCGGATTGCTGTTATGTCACCTCGGTCAGGATGACGTTCCGAATCAAGATCCGGATCTGGTCTCGTCGATGCTGAGTGCAATTAACGACTTCGTGGGTGATTCTTTTGAGGTCGAGGCGGAGCGTAATCTCAATAGTATCGAGGTAGGCGATATTTCGATCTGGCTCGAGGTGGGGCCGGATACGGTACTTGCGGTTGCAATCCGGGGCGAGGCGCCGAATCATTTGCGCACCTCCTTACAGCAGACTCTCGAGCAGCTGCAGCATGAACTCAGTGACGCGCTGGAGAATTTCAAGGGCGATACCAGCCAATTCGAAGAGCGTCAGGAAATTCTGGAAGATTGCTTGCAGGCGCAGTACCAGGGCAAACCCAAAGAGGAGTCGCCCAAGCAAGGGAAATCACCGAAGCTAATCATTATCGTCCTGTCATTGATCGTGTTATCGGCACTGGGTTACTGGCTGGGCAGCGAGCTGTATCGAACGCATCGGCACGATGCCTACCTGGCTAGTCTCGATAATGAACCGGGTTATGTCGTTACCGATAGTTACTATGATGACGGGGTTTTGATAGTACAAGGGTTGCGCGATCCGTCGTCGCGCCGAATCGAGTCATTGTTGCCGGGTTCGTCGCTGCAGGCCGCCGAGGTGAACCACCGTTTCAAACCCTACCAGTCGCTGGACGCTCCATTCGTGGAACGGCGCGCGCGAAAAATACTCAGCCCGCCGGCCGGCGTGACGCTCGCGTTTAGCGATAATATGATTCGGGTGAGCGGCATTGCCGATCTCGAATGGCGCCAGCATCTGCAGTCGCGGGTGGCATTGATTGCGGGCATCGATTCCTATGACGACACGGCTCTGAAAACCCGTTTTACCGAGTCGCTGCTGGCGCCGCCGCCCGGTGTTTCGATGCAACTCGAGGCGGGGGTACTATATGTCGAAGGCGCCGCCAATAACGACTGGATTCTGTCGCTGGCGGCAGCCGCCGAGCAATACGCCGAAATCGAAACGATCGACACCCGCGCGCTGGTGAACCTAACCGAAGTCTCCTTGGTTGAACAAATCACCCAGCTTGAACAGCAGGCGGTATTTTTCGAGGCGGCTACTTCCTACGATTTCGATAGCATCGACGTACCTAAAATCACGGCGCTATGCAGTAATATTATCGAGTTGGCCAACCAGCTGTCCAGGTCGGTACTAATCGTAGTGCGGGGGCATTCGGATTCGGTGGGTAGTTTCGAGGACAACCAGTTTCTCAGCCGCGAACGCGCCGATTTTGTCGCACAGGCAATTTTCAACACCGGAATCAGTCCCCGCTATGTTGCGGTCAAGGGTATCGAGTCGGCCGTAGAAACGGAAAACAGTGAAGCCGAAAGGCGATATAATCGTCGCGTGGGATTCGAAGTAATTGTCGAATAATGGAGCCAATGGGATGAGCAAATTCAAGGTTTGCATGCTGGGCGCCTTTGCGGTGGGTAAAACCTCGCTGGTGCAACGTTATGTGCATAGCCTGTTCAGCGACCGCTATCAGACTACGCTCGGCGTCAGAATCGACAAAAAAAGCCTGCGCTTAGCCGAGCGCCCAATCGAGGTCATCCTGTGGGATCTGGCCGGGGAAGACGATTTTATCAACGTGCGCGGTTCCTACCTGCGGGGTTCGGCCGGGGGTGTGTTGGTGGCCGACGGAACCCGCGCCGAGACGCTGGACATCGTCTTTAAACTCAAAGACAAGCTCTTTCACGAAGTGGGAGAGGTCCCGGTTATACTGATCGTCAACAAATCCGACCTGCGCGACAATTGGACTATCGAAGCGCAAAGGATCGAGGCGCTGCGAGATGAAGGTTGGCAGGTTATCGAGACCAGCGCCAAGGATAGCAGTAACGTCGATCAAGCGTTTGAATCCCTGGCCGAGCAAATGCTCGTAAGCCTGTCATGAGTGCCTACCCGGAGACCGTAGTCGACAAGATCCTAGAGGTCACCCTGCGCTCAAATAAATTCGCCTATTTCGCGATCGATGAAAACGGCCGGCTGTTCCGTCAGGGTGGTGAAATTGCGGCCACCGGCTTTCCGCAGTGGAAACCGGGGCAATCGATACTCGACGATGCCCTGTTTCTCAGCGGTTATGTGCCGATGTCCCGCGATTACGAGTGTATCGAATCCTACCAGGCGGGCGATGACTCCATTTTCGATGTGCATCTATTCAAAGATCAGGAGCAGATATGGATACTGCTGATCGATAAAACTAGCGACATGGAATGGGAATCAGCCGCCCGTCAACAGGCGAACGAACTCCGCCTGTTAAAGCAGCAGGCGGCGCAAGCGGGCAGCGTCGGCGATCAGGATTCGGATCCGCACACCCACTTCGATTTTTTCGAAAGTCGTCTCAACATGATGGCCTTAAGCGCCAATGACGACGGCTCCTTCGCACGCCTGGAACCGGTTTCCGAGCGCTTCAAGCGGTTGTACCCCGAATCGACTGAGTCGGCCCGGGCGCTGTATCCGCAACAGAAATTCCCTTTTGTGGAAAATTTTCTCATCGACGCCGCCGAAGTCTGGCAGGCAGGCGATGACAAGCGGCGAGTTCGCTCGGGCCCCTGGGTGGAAACCGACGGCAATACCGAAGTGGCGCTGGAGGCGATTGCGCTCAACTGGAAGGGCAGCAAATTGCTGTTTCTCGAAATCCTGGACGAGAGTTACCGGCTCAACCAGAGCTTCCTGCAAATTGGCCGCGAGGGTGTGTTACTCAACCGGGTACTCGAAGACGAAGTCAGGAAACAGACCCGGGAAATCAGGGCGCGTGAGGAAGAAATCGCGCTCCGCCTGGTGTGCGCGGCCGACAGCCGGGACGATGGCGAGACCGGGTCCCATATCCGACGCCTCGGGCTCTACAGTGAATTGATCGCGCAGCAGTTGGGCTGGAGTAACGCCGACGCCGAAGAAATACGAATTGCCGCGCCGATGCACGATATCGGTAAAATCGGCATTCCGGACCATATTCTGAAAAAACCCGGTCAATTAACCGAAAGCGAATTCGAGATCATGAAGCTGCACCCGGAAATCGGCGGCAGAATCCTGTCGAACTCGGAAACGCCACTGGTGCAAATGGCGCGCGATATTTGCCTCGGTCATCACGAGAAATGGGACGGCAGCGGTTACCCGCATGGTCTCGCGGGTGAAAATATACCGATCAGTGCGCGCATCGTCGCCATCGTCGACGTTTTTGACGCCTTGATACACAAACGGGTTTACAAGAATGAAATGCCGGTGGATGAGGCGATTGCATTAATGCTCGAGGGGAGCGGTTCGCATTTCGATCCGGATTTGCTGGACCTGTTCCTGAGCCTCAAGGAAAAATTGACCGAAATCGCCTTCGACTACAGCAACCCGATCGGCGACGACCTGACGCGGGCCGCCAGTATTATCGACGATATACACCTGTTGCGGCCCGGGGATTAACCGGTCTCACCTCGGCCTTGCTGTCGCGGCGATGACGCAAATTACGAAATTGGAGGTGATTTAGCGTATTATATTGCAACTTGACCCGGCATTTACGCCGGTGTCGGTAAATCACGGCAAACGGAGGGAAAGTCAAATGAAGCTAGCCGAGTTGTTGCGTGGTAAAAACCAGCAAATCATCAAGATCAAAGCCAGCCGAAATATCGCCGAGGCGGCGATAGCATTGACCGAAAATAAAATTGGCGCCTTGCTGGTCGAAGATGACGATGGAGAAATCGTGGGTATATTATCCGAACGCGATATCGTTGGCGGCATGGGTCCGCACGGCGCCGATTTGCACGATGTCGCGGTGGGAGAGCTGATGACAGACGACGTGATTCATTGTTCGCCGCAGGATACCGTGCACGAAGCCATGGCCATGATGACCGATCGGCGCATCCGGCATCTGCCGGTTTTCGAAGGTGACACATTGATCGGGTTTATCAGTATCGGCGATCTGGTCAAATGCCGCATCCTGGAGGTCCAGTCGGAGGCCGAGGCGATGCGCGCCTATATCGCCTCTTGATAAAACTGACTCAGAGTAAAAAAACCGGCTTGCGCCGGTTTTTTTACTCTGAGTCCATCCTCCCGTCCCGCGGCATTGCCGCGGGACGGGATTGGCTATTTCGCCGCGTCGAGTGCCTGCTCGATATCGGCGATTATATCCTTGACGTTTTCGATACCGATCGACAACCGCACCAGATCTGCCGAAACGCCTGAAGCGGCCAGTTCTTCCGGCGCCAACTGGCGATGTGTGGTCGAGGCCGGATGGCAGGCGAGCGACTTGGCGTCGCCGATATTCACCAAGCGTGTGATCAGCTGCAGCGCATCGATAAATTTGGTGCCGGCTTCGATTCCGCCCTTGATGCCAAACGACAGGACGCCCGAGGCCTTGCCACCCATATACTTGTCGCACAAGGCCTTGTGCGGGCTGCTGTCGAGACCCGCATAGCGTACCCATTCTACGCCCGAATGACCTTCCAGGTGATGGGCCACGGTTAAGGTGTTTTCACAAATCCGATCCATGCGTAACGGCAAGGTCTCGAGTCCCTGGAGTGCGAGGAAGGTATTCATCGGCGCCAGCGCCGCGCCCATGTTGCGCAGCGGCACGACCCGCGCGCGCAGAATATAGGGTGGTAAACCGGTTTCGGTGAATACCACGCCATGGTAAGACACATCGGGTTCGTTGAGGCGGTTGAAGCGCTCCCTGTTGGCGACCCAGTCGAAATTGTTGGAGTCGACGATCATGCCGCCGATGATGGTGCCATGGCCGCCGATATATTTGGTCAGCGAGTGCACCACGATATCAGCGCCGTGTTCGATCGGACGGCACAGATAAGGCGATGGCACGGTATTGTCGACGATCACCGGAACCCCGTGCGCATGCGCGATCTCGCAAACTTTGGCGATGTCGATCACGTTACCCGCCGGGTTGCCGAGTGATTCGCAGTACACCGCCTTGGTTTTAGCGTCGATCAACGCCGCCATTTCGTCGAGTTTTCCGGGTCGGCAAAACGCGCCTCAATGCCCATTTGCGGGAAGGTGTGCGCAAACAGGTTGTAGGTGCCGCCGTAGAGGGTCGACATGCTGATGAAATTATCCCCGGCCTCGGTGATGGTCTGGATCGCGTAAGTGGTCGCTGCCTGGCCGGAGGCCAGCGCCAGGCCGGCGACACCGCCTTCCATGGCCGCCACCCGTTGCTCGAGCACGTCGTTGGTCGGATTCATGATGCGCGTATAGATATTGCCGAGTACGGCCAGGTTGAACAGGTCGGCGCCGTGTTGGGTGTCGTCAAATGCGTACGCGGTGGTCTGGTAAATCGGAACTGCGACCGCATTGGTTGTGGGATCGGGACTGTAACCCGCGTGGACTGCCTTGGTTTCGATTTCCATTATTATCTCCTATGGTTTTTATTGCTTGTGTCGTAGTGCCGGTCATTAAAACGCATGCGCAATACATCTGCAACTGGCGGTGAATTTCAGTTACATGCGAACGGCTATTACCGCGGTACCGGCCGCGAGCCGGGCTGCGCGGAGGAACATCAGCCTGCATATTGCATGAACCGACGATAGTCGCCACTCCGCACCAGGTCACCGGGTTAATTACATCGCGACGATCCTCAACGCCATGGCCCCGGCGGTGTCATTGCCGCTAATTATCTAGGGATTTTTCACGCTTGAAAGCAGGACCGGCAGCCTATTCGAATTGCGGCGATTCGGGAACCTTGCGGGCCTGTATTGAATGCGGCATCGATTTAGCTTGTTCCGACGCTTGCCGCTATTGCCGCGCTTTTCGCTTTGCCCGCCGTTTACTGGCTTGATATGCTACGCGCCTTGAAAAATCGGCGCTGCCATGAGCAAATATTCGATATTTTCGCTGCTTCGCAATGCGATCAGCTATCACGAAAACTGGGCCGCCGCCTGGCGCAGCCCGGAGCCGAAGCAGGAGTACGATGCCTTGATCATCGGCGGTGGCGGCCACGGGCTTGCAACCGCCTATTACCTGGCCCGCGAACACGGGATGAGCAATATCGCTGTGCTCGAGAAGGGCTGGATCGGCGGCGGCAATACCGGGCGCAATACCACCATCGTGCGCTCCAACTACCTGTGGGACGAATCAGCCCACCTATACGAAAAATCGATGCAGTTGTGGGAAGGTCTGAGCCAGGATTTGAATTACAATGTCATGTTCAGCCAGCGCGGCGTATATAACCTCGGACACAACTTGCAGGACATGCGCGACATCCAGCGCCGCGTCAACGCCAACCGCTTGAACGGCATCGACGGCAAGGTCGTCACGCCGCAAGAAATCAAGGCCGCGATCCCGGAAATCAATATCGACCAGGGTTGTCGTTACCCGATCCTCGGGGCGTCGTTCCAGCCGCGCGGCGGCGTGGCGCGCCACGACGCGGTGGCCTGGGGTTTTGCCCGCGGCGCCGACCAACTGGGCGTCGACATCATTCAGAATTGCGAAGTTACCGCGATCCGCCAGGAAAACGGCGCCGTCACCGGGGTCGAGACCACGCGCGGGCGCATCAATGCGAAGAAGGTCGGAGTCGTCGTTGCCGGGCATTGCTCGGTGCTTGCCGAAATGGCCGGATTCCGCATGCCGATAGAAAGCCATCCGCTGCAGGCGCTGGTGTCGGAACCGATCAAGCCGATCATCAATACCGTTATCATGTCGAATGCGGTGCACGGTTATATCAGCCAATCGGACAAGGGCGATCTGGTGATCGGGGCCGGTATCGACAGCTACAACGGCTACGGTCAACGCGGTAGTTTTCCGACCATCGAACACACGGTTGCCGCCATTTGTGAAATGTTCCCTATCTTCCGGCGGGTGCGCATGAACCGACAATGGGGCGGCATCGTCGATACCGCGCCCGATGCCTGCCCGATCATCGGCAATACCCCGGTCCAGGGGCTTTATTTCAACTGCGGTTGGGGTACCGGCGGCTTCAAGGCCACCCCGGGTTCGGGCTGGGTGTTTGCGCACAATGTCGCCACCGGCGAACCGCACGAACTCAACCGCCCATTTGCGCTGGATCGTTTCGTCAGCGGATTCTTGATCGACGAACACGGCGCGGCCGGCGTAGCGCATTAGGAGGCCAGGCAGATGTTTTTGATTGAATGTCCCTGGTGCGGCGCGCGGGACGAGACCGAATTTTCCTGTGTCGGCGAGGCGCATATCGCGCGTCCGCTGGAACCCGAAAAACTCAGCGACGAGCAATGGGCCGATTATCTATTCATGCGCAAGAATCCCAAGGGCGCACATCGCGAGCAATGGTTGCACGCGGCCGGCTGTCGGCGCTATTTCAACGCCGAGCGCGATACCGTGACTTATAAAATTTCCGCAACCTATAAAATTGGCGAAGCGCCGCCGAGTGGGGCTGATCCATGAGCCAGCGCTTTCGCACCGAGCAGGGCGGCCGCGTCGATCGCGCCCGGGAAATCCAGTTTACTTTCAACGGCAAGCCCTACACCGGCCTGGCCGGTGACAGCCTGTGTTCGGCATTGCTCGCCAACGGCGTTCACCTGGTCGGCCGCAGCTGGAAATATCATCGACCGCGCGGCGTTATGAGTGCGGGATCGGAAGAACCGAATGCAATTTTCCAACTGGAAAAGGGCAACCGCACCATCCCCAATGCACGCGGCACCCAGGTCGAGTTATACGATAATCTCGATGCCAGCAGCGTCAATTGCTGGCCCAGTGTCGATTTCGATTTTCTAGCGGTCAACAGCCAGTTCAGCCGCCTGATGCCGGCCGGTTTCTACTACAAGACCTTTATGTGGCCGCAATCGATGTGGATGAAGTACGAACACTTTATCCGCAAGGCTTCAGGTCTCGGCGAATCCCCGCGTGAAAACGACCCCGATCGCTACCTGCAGGGTCACGCGCATTGCGATGCGCTGATCGTCGGCGGCGGCGTCGCCGGATTGAGCGCGGCGCTGGCCGCCGGCCGCGCCGGCGCGCGCGTGATCATCGCCGATGAGCAAGCCGAGTTCGGCGGCTTATCGCTCGCCGGCAAGGCG
>DS021199.1:1288882-1294745 GCA_001735895.1 Olavius algarvensis Gamma 3 endosymbiont
GTCTGGCCGATGATCATTTTTACATGCATACCACTACCGGTGGGGCCGCCGCCGTGCTGGCATGGATGGAACGCTGGCTGCAAACCGAGTGGCCCGAAATGGAAGTTTTTCTGACCTCGGTGACCGATCATTGGGCCACTGCCGCCGTGGTCGGCCCGAAGAGCCGCGATGTGGTCGCCGCGGTGTGTGCGGGGATCGATTTTTCCGCCGCCGCCTTTCCGTTTATGGCTTCGAAAACCGGCAGCATCGGCGATGTTGAATGCCGTGTGAATCGCATCAGCTTTTCCGGTGAACTGGCCTATGAAGTCAACATTCCGGCCAATCATGGCCGCTTCATGTGGGAAAAACTGATGCAAGCCGGCGCAGCGTTCGACATTACCCCTTACGGCACCGAAACCATGCACGTGCTGCGCGCCGAAAAGGGTTATGTCATCGTCGGTCAGGATACCGATGGTTCGATTACGGTCGACGACCTCGGCCTCGGCTGGGCCTTGTCCAAAACCAAAAACGACTTTATCGGCAAGCGCTCGCTGAGCCGGCCGGACACGATTCGAAAAGACCGCAAGCAGCTGGTCGGGTTGCTCACCGATGACCCGAATACGATCATCCCCGAGGGGGCGCAGCTGGTGAACGACCCCGCAGCGCCACTGCCGATGCCGATGGTCGGGCACGTCAGTTCGAGTTATTTCAGCGCCTGTTGCGGCCACTCGATCGCGCTGGCGCTGGTTAAGGCCGGGCGTGAGCGCATGGGCGAGACCGTTTATGCGCCGCTCGCCAATGGCCGCGTAATCAAGGCGACCATCAGCGACCCGGTGTTTTACGATAAAGCAGGAGCCAAGGCGAATGTCTGACTCAAAAATTCGTCGTTACGCACGCTCTGCTCGCTGCCTGTCGCGTAAAATCCCTGCACTTCCGAGGTACGCCTGATGTCTGATTTGTTTCAACAGGAAAGTCCTCTGGTTCAGATCGAGTTCGGCGAAGCGAAGGGTGGTGGCCCGCGCATCGAGGAATTGCCGTTTTTGGGATTTATCAATCTGCGCGGGCGTTCCGATAATACCGGGTTTAGCGCCGGGGTATTAAAAGTATTGGGCGTCGAGGCGCCGACCATGGCGAATACCGTCATCGAGGCGGTGAAAATCGCATTTACTGGCTCGGCCCGGATGAATGGCTGGTCGTCACTCCGGCGGGGCGGCAAGATCAGGTTAAAAGGATTTGCTGGCAGCCCTCAATGGCGTGTTCTGCTCGGTGGTCGACAATTCGAGCGGCCTCACCACGGTTCGAGTCAGCGGCGACAACGCGGCCGCGACGATCGCGTCCGATTGTCCGCTGGATCTGCATGCGCGCGAATTCAAGCCGGGCCAATGCGCACAAACTCGGTTGGCAAAGGCCGGCACGATTATTTCACCACTGGCGGATGGCAGCGGATTCGAATTGATCATACGGCGCAGCTTTGCCGACTACCTACTGCACTGGTTGCAGCAAGCCGTGCACGCCTTCGAATAATATTTACTCAGAGTAAAATTTACCCTTACTCAGAGTAAAATTCACTCCACGGGACGCCACGATTGCTTTCAACCTATTTTTACTCAGAGTAAAATTTATTTGGAGTAACTTTATTTTGGTTATCGAATAGTTTTTACTTGAAACTAATCGGGTTTTCGCCAAGTATGTGTGTCCATCATGTATTACGGTGAAAAATTAAATAGCATTAGCCATCTGGTCGGCGCCGTGTTCGCCCTCGTCGGCCTCGGTGCGTTGTTGACCGTCGGTATTCAGACCCGCGATCCGTGGATCATCAGCAGTTTCAGCATATTTGGTTGCACCCTGGTGATGCTTTACACCATGTCGACGCTATACCACAGTTTCCATCCGCCGCGCTTGAAAGAAATCTTCAAGCTACTCGATCACGTGGCGATATATCTGCTGATTGCCGGCACCTATTCGCCCTATATGCTGGTCAGTTTGCGTGACGGCAACGGTTTTTTGATTCTCGGTATTATTTGGGTGCTGGCACTCGCCGGCATTCTGAGCGAGATATTTTTATCCGGACGCGCGGTCAAATTCGGTCAATTGGTGATTTACCTGGGTATGGGCTGGGCCTGCTCTTTCGATTTTGCCAGCCTCAAGCAAGCGCTGCCGGAGTTGGGCCTGTGGTGGCTGACCGCGGGTGGTATTGCCTACACCGCCGGGGTCGTGTTTTATATTCTCGATAAAATGAAGCGGCTCGACCATGCCCATGGCATCTGGCACTTCTTCGTGCTGGCCGGCTCGGCCTGCCATTTCATCTCGGTGCTGGGTTTCGTCAGGTAGCCCGGGCTAGGCGGCGGCGAGTACCGCGGTTGTGGCAGCGGTTCGTTTTTACGCGCCGGATTTGCGCGCCAGCAGGATGCCGCTGGACCATTCCCAGTACTCCACCGTCAACTCCGTGCGGGACTTCATATTCTCGATGAAAACCGGCACCTTCGGCGCATGATCCGCAGGCCAGTCGTCTTGCGGCAGCAGGTCGTCAACGACGTAAATGCCGCCGTCGGCCAGTAGCGACAGCGCATCGTCCAGCTCGCTGTATTTTCCCGGCAAGGCATCGGCAAAGATCAGATCGAAGGCCAATTTTGGCGCTTGCTGCATGAATTCGACCGCTTCCGCTTCGACGAAGTTAATGCGTGCATCATAGCCCAGATCGATTTTTGCCACCTGCTGCACCACCGGGTCGATTTCCACCGTCACCAGCTGTCCGTTCGCGTCGAGACCATCCAGTAGCCAGCAGGTCGCGATTCCGGTGCCGGTGCCCAGTTCGAGGACTCTGGCGGCTGGTTTCGACGCCGCCAGCGCACGCAACAGGGCACCGGTTTGCGGAATCGACGGCATGTTGAACCCCAGCGTTTCGGTGGCCGCCTGTATCGCCGCCAGTTGCGCCGGCGGATCCATATCGAGGCGGTTGCGATCAGGGAACATGGACTTGGACATGGTAGGACCTCTGCGGCAGGAACGTGATCTCGGCCTGTGGAAAAGTGAATATTAACGCTTTTGAAAAGTCTGCGCGCTGCATTATCGGCAATGCTTCATTTGGCGCCCGAACCGATCAGGGCGGGCATCGGAACCTGATAGCCGCCCGCGGCGGATTTGTACGGCTCGATGCCGGCGGCAATCGCCGTTAACACTCGCCGGCGAACGGGTTCGCTCTGGGCCAGTAGCAGTCCGCGGGTCCGCACCGTGCCTTGCAGCATGCAGTCGACAAATCTGGCCGGGGCATCCAGATCCCAGGTCTGGCTCAAGGGATCGACTTCGATATCCGTGAGCCCGCTGAACTCGAGTGCTGCGGCAAGTTTCCCGTCGGCGCTGAATTGAAAAAAATCCGGGCCGTGAGGTAAAGCGGTAGCGGGCTCGGCGTGGGTGTTAATCGCATCGAATACCAGGCCGTAACCGTTATCGGGCGCCGGCGCCTGCCAGACGCTCAGCGCCAGGCGAGCGCCGGGTTTCAATACACGTTTCATTTCCGCCAAGGCTATGGCTGGATCGGGAACGTGGATAATACCGTAACCGCAGATGACTGCGTCGAATCGATTTTCGTCAAACGGCAGCGCCTGGACATCGCCTTCATGAAATTCGATAGCGGGATAGTTGCGGCGCGCGATGTCTAGGCTCCGTGCTGAAAAATCAAGCCCCACGGCACAGGCGCCGCGTTCGGCCGCAGCCGCGGCGATCAAGCCGGACCCGGTGCAGACGTCGAGTAAATTCAAGTCCGTTGTCACGCGGGCGGCATCGAGTAGCGGCGTTACCGACTGTCGGGTGAGGGGTAGAAAATACTGTTCGTAGCCGTCGCAAACTTCCTCCCAGCCATCATGTTCGAAACTGAAGAAGTCATCCGGTTCATTCGATACTTGTATGGTCATGATTTAGCTAGCCCCTGATTGCTGGAATCGTCTCGAGCGGTTCCGCTATGGCGGCAAGTTCCTTTTAGGCGCGGGATCCTGTGCATGCACCAGGCCAGCGATTGACTGTGGCTTAGCCATCGAGGTGGGTTTCGAAACCCGTCAGTCCCGCGAGCGCGAACAGCGACCTGATTTCGGCGAGCGCCTCGTCGGTATAGGGTATCGGAGCTTGCTTGCCCCAGATTGGGGTCGGCCAGGCGGGATCGTTTTCGTAACGTACGATGTGGTGCAGATGTAACTGCGGGACTTGATTGCCCAAGGCGGCGATATTGAGTTTCTCACCCTCGAACTCGCGCATTAAAAACTCGGACAGCAGGCAGGACTCGTCCAACAATTGCTGGCGATCATCGGATGTCAGCTGGTAGATTTCCCGAATGTCGATCCGATCGGGCACCAGAATATACCAGGGGAAGTTACGATCATTCATCACCATTAGATGGCATAACTGAAATCGACCGAGATGGATGCAATCGTCAGCCAGTTGTGAGTCTATTTCCGCCATTTTTACCCCGCTAGCCGTATTGGATTTATTTGTTAACGACCCAGTATACGATTTGTTGGCGCTTTGGTGAAACCAGTCCTGCCCCGATTTTCGCGGCCGCTACAATCGAAACCCCTGGCCCTGCCGGGTTGGGCCAGTTCCGGCGGATAGCGCCGACCGGATTTTCTCCCGCTGTCGAGTGCGAACCGCGCATGTTTATCCGTCGCGGGTGATAGCGGAGGTGATCGACGATGGCCTCACCGGGCTTCGGGCCAAACGCCGGAGCCGGTTGACAATAACCAGGCATGTCGCGGTTCCGGCGATAGGGCTGTCATCCGGGCGGGTCGACCCGTATCCCTTTTCCGAGTAACCACTCACGGTTGTACAGGCTGGAGCGATACTTGCTGCCGTCGTCGCAGAGCATGGTGACGATGGTATGTCCCGGCCCAAGCCGCCGGGCGACCTCGACCGCACCGCAGACATTGATGCCGGTGCTCGAGCCGAAGCACCAGCCTTCCTCGCGCAGTAGTCGATTAACCATGTCGACCATGGATTGATCCGATATCTGCAATGCCCAATCGATGTCGGTGCCGGCGAGGTTGTCGGTGATGCGCGCATTGCCGATGCCCTCGGCGATCGAAGTGCCTTCGCTCAGGATTGTTGCGCCGCTGGTCACGAAGTTGTAAAGCGCGCTGCCGGCGCAATCTAGCAGCACAATTTTAATCTGTGCCTTTTGCCGGCGGAGATACTGTGAAACCCCGGAGATGGTGCCGCCGGTGTCGACCGAGCAGACGAAGGCATCCACCGCGCCTTCGGTTTGCCGCCAGATTTCGGGACCCGTCGATTCGAAATGGGCCAGCCGGTTGGCGCTATTATCGAACTGGTTGACCCAGACCGCGTCGTCGCGTGTTTGTGCATAACGATCGGCCTGTTTCTGGTAATTCATGTCGTTGGCATAGGGTACGGTGGGCACGACGCGGACTTCGGCGCCGAGCGTTTGCAGGATTTCGACTTTTTCGCGTGACTGATTGTCGGGCATATAGATGACACATTTGTAACCGCGCGCGTTGCAGATATGGGCGAGACCGATACCGGTGTTGCCGGCGGTGCCCTCGACGATGGTGCCGCTGGGTTTCAGCGATTTATCCTTTTCGGCTGCGCGCGTCATCCACCAGGCGGCGCGGTCTTTGATCGAGCCGCCCGGATTCATGAACTCGGCTTTACCGAGGATATTGCATGCGGTGGCCGCCGACGCGGCCTGTAATCGGATCAACGGTGTATTGCCGATGGTTTCGATAAAGCCGTTGCGCAAGTCCATCCGATGCCTTGTCCCCCGTTTAGGCGTTGCCAGCAGGTCGATTCTATATCGACGGCGGACAAAATTTTACCGAATCCCCAAATTTTTCGACCAATTCGGTGTGCGCAGGCGGGGTTCGCGTCGACCAGCCGCCAC
>DS021199.1:1294795-1334447 GCA_001735895.1 Olavius algarvensis Gamma 3 endosymbiont
GTCAAAATCCAGATACTGGTGGCATTGATCACGTATCTCATCGCCGATCTATACCGGCAACTTTGTGGATCGAGACGCGGTTTTTATCTGTGGCTGGCGGAACTCAAATCGACTCTATTCCAGCGACCCAGACTCGAATTCGAAGTACTTAAACGACGACGAAAATGGAAATCCGATTTCCAAATACATCAAGCACAGTTGGCATTATGATTTATTCCGGACAGCAGTGCGCGCAAGCGGGGATCTTTTAAGGTGGGCAATTTATATCACGAGCTATTTGGAGATTCCGATACGTCGGAGCCCGACGGGACCCACAGGGCCTAAAGCCGCGCAGGCTTACGCGGGAATGACTAGAGCTGGGATGAGGTTTAGCTAAATCAGGACGATTGGCACTGGACCGATAGCCCCCACTGGGGGCTTAATTCAAACTACCGGCTATGCCGGTAGTAGGTGAGTTCCGCGCGCCGGGTCGGACAGTCCGCTGGCAGGGGCAATCGTTATGCCGCGGGTTCGAACCAATCCCGTGTCATGCCAGCGTGAAACATAGGTTTCCGCGGTTTTTCCTGTTAGTGTTGCGTCTCTCTGAAGCGGCCTGAAATAAACTCCTGATGCTCGTCGACTACTGGCGCTTCGCCCGCGCGAACCCGCGATTCCTGGGATTTGGGTTTTTCCTCGCATTCCTGTCGAGCGCCGGTCAAACTTATTTTATCGGCGTTTTCGGACCCGAAATTCAGTCGGAATTCGATCTCGACACCGGTAGCTGGGGTCGCCTCTACATGTTCGGTACCCTGGCTTCGGCGCTGGTAATCAATTGGAGCGGCAGCCTTATCGACCGCGTCGATCTGCGCCTGTTTACCGGACTGATCCTGCTCGGGCTGAGCTGCGCCTGCCTGGTCATGGGCTCGGTCAGTACGCTAACGATGCTGGTTATCGCCATTTTTATGCTGCGCCAGTTCGGCCAGGGCCTCGCCAGTCACGCCGGCATTACTTCGATGGCGCGTTATTACGATAACAATCGCGGCAAGGCGATAGCGCTGGCGGCGATTGGTTATTCCTTCGGTGAAGCCTTGCTGCCGGTTGCCGGACTATACCTGGCGCAGCTCTGGGGCTGGCGCCATACTTTCTATGTCGTGGCCGTCGCCGTGCTGGCCGCGCTTGCGCCGGCGCTGTGGCTGTTGCAAGGGCATAGCCTGCGGCATGCGGCGCATGCCGCCGCTCTCCAACAAAAGGTCAGTCTGGGTATCGGACAGAGTGACTATACGCGCCGCCAGATGCTTACCGAGCCCCGGTTTTACTACATGTTACCGGCCATAGTTGCCACGCCGATGATCGGTACCGCTTTATTTTTCTTCCCGGCGGAGATTGCCCGCGCCAAGGGCTGGAGCAGTCTCTGGGTGACCGGCAACTATTGGTTGTACTCGATGGTGTCGGTTTCGGTCACGATTTATTCCGGGGTCTTGATCGACCGCTTCAGTGCCCGCCGGGTGCTGCCGTTTTTTCTGTTACCGCTGGCCCTTTCTCTGGTGGTGATCAACCTGTCCCGCCACGAATTCACGGTATGGCCTTTTATGTTGTTGCAGGGAATTACATCGGGTTTATATTTTACCGGCATGAGCGCGCTCTGGGCCGAACTCTACGGCGCCAGGCATCTGGGCGCCATCAAATCGCTGACCAATGCGGTAATGGTGTTTTCGTCGGCGCTGGGTCCAGCCGCGGTCGGCACGCTGCTGCAATGGCAGGTGACTTTCGTGACGATTACCCTGCTACTCGCCGGATTTTGCGTAATCGCAACCTTGATGCTGATTTACGCGCTGCGAACTCCGAGCAGTTGACGAACCTCGGCCGCGGTTACACGATCCTGTTGCCGCAGCGCGCTAATCAGGCTGTCCACCAGCGCGGCCGAATTGGGCGCCAGTTCGCCATTCGGCAGACAGAGGTTATTTTCGAATCCGATACGGGCGTGACCGCCGGCTTGGACGGCGCTCAGCACGCATTCCTGTTCGCGCCGGCCGAAGGCGCAGGTAAACCAGTCGAGGCTACTCAAGTCATATTGTAGAAAAGGTATCAGGTCCGCCGGCTCGGATTGGAAGTCGATGTTATACCGCCCCAGCACAAACAGCACGCAACGCTGCCCGGCGGGGATAATGCCGCGTTCACGATAGTCGAGAAATGTTCCAGATCCTTGGCCGAGAACAGGATATGCTGGATATGGACCCGGTGTTCATCGCACCACTCGAAAAATTGCCGCGGCTGGCCCGTTTGTTCGAAATTGGAACTGATTTCACGCAGGCCCATGCTCGCCATTTCAGGGTTTACCCGCCGGATGCAGTCGACCTGTTGTGCGGGGCTGTAAACGCCAACGGCTTCGGAAGTGATTTGCACCAGCATGCCAGGAGCGCGGCGCGCCATTTCCGCGATCAGCTCGCGATAAAGCCCAGGGTCGAGTAGGTGCTCGCCATTGGCGCCGCGCACGTGGGCGTGCAATACGCCGGCGCCGGCGGTATGGCACAGGACTGCTTCGTCGACCGTGTCTTCAATCGAAAGCGGCAGGTTGGAATGATCGGATCGGGTCTTGCGCGCGCCGTTCGGCGCCGCCATGACAATGACCTTAGCCTGCATATCTCGCCACCCTGCTGGCGCGGAGGCCAGTCATAAACTGCGCAAGCTTGCCTTGATCGCGGTGTCGAGTTTGTTCACGATTTCATCGATATGTCCGATATCGATGATAAACGGCGGCGCCAGTAGTACGTGATCGCCCTGTTGCCCGTCGACGGTGCCGCCCATCGGGTAACAGATCAAGCCAGCCTCGAAGGCGGCTTGTTTTAACTTCCGGTGAAAGCCGAGCTCCGGCGGAAACGGCGCCTTGGACTCGCGCTCGCGCACGAACTCGAGTCCGAAAAACAGGCCGCGGCCGCGGATATCGCCGATGTTGGGATGTTCGCCGAACTGGTCGAGCAGCGCCTTGTGCAGGCGCACGCCCTGGGCCAGCACGCGATCGAGCATGCGGCGATCCATAATTTTTTGCACTACCGCATGCGCCGCCGCGCAGGCGACCGGATGACCGAGGTAGGTGTGTCCGTGCTGGAAGAATCCCGAGCCGTTTTCGATTACCCGGTAAATCTGCCTGGTGCATATCATCGCGCCGATCGGTTGATAGCCCGCACCCAGGCCTTTCGCGATTGTCATGATATCCGGCGTGATGTCTTCCTGGTCGCAGGCGTAGAGACTCCCGGTGCGGCCCATGCCGCACATGACTTCGTCGAGGATTAACAATACGCCGTACTGATCGCAGATTTCGCGGATACGCTTGAAATAACCGGCCACCGCAGGCACCGCCCCGAGCGTGGCGCCGACCACCGGCTCGGCGATAAACGCCATCACCCGGTCTTCGCCAACGCGCTGGATTTCGATCTCGAGCTCATTGGCGACCCGCTGCCCGTAGTCGAATTCGGATTCGCCTTTCTCCTGGCCGCGGTAGGCGTAACAGGGCGGGATATGCGAGGTTTCGATCAGCAACGGATCGAATGGTTCGCGGCGCCATAGATTGCCGCCGGCGGCGAGCGCGCCAAGCGTATTGCCGTGATAGGACTGCAACCTCGAGATCACGCGATGGCGCGAGGGTTGCCCGATCTCGACGAAGTACTGACGCGCGAGTTTGAGCGCCGCTTCGACCGCTTCGGATCCGCCCGACACGAAGTATACCCGGTCGAGGTCGCCGGGCGCTTCCTTGATCAGCTGCTCGGCCAGAGCTTCAGCCGGCACGCTGCTGAAATATCCGGTATGCGCGAACTCGAGGCGATCGAGCTGATTATTGATCGCTTCGATTACCCTGTCATCGCTATGCCCGAGGCAGGAGACCGCGGCGCCGCCCGAAGCGTCGAGATAATACTTGCCGGTACGGTCGATGATGTAAACGCCGTCGCCCTGCACCGCGAGCGGTACGTTGGTTTTGCAGTTACGCGGAAAAACGTTACTCATATGATTACCTGACTGGCGAGTGTATTCGATATCCGTCGGGATCGAACGCGGCATTTACCAAGATGGTCCCGGCATTCTGACTTCGTGCAATATCGACGTCAACACTGATGCCGTCTAAACTTGATGCAGTCCCCGTTTTGACCAGGGCGAGGGCGAAGTCCGGGCCAACTTGTAGCGGGTCTAGATCGGTATCGAGACCCTGTCCGAAGGCAGGAAAACGTTTCTCGATACGCATCGATGTCTGGGCAAATAACCCGGCCGGATTTGCTCCCGAGGTGATAAACCCGCGGTAAGGTTTATGCGCCTCTGCCGCCGGGCAGGTCAATTCCCAGCCGGCATCGCCGACATAAGACAAGTGTGCGGCATCGATCGCTATGCCCGACAATTCGGTTCGGCCAGGCTGGTCAATGCCGATCGTCCGGCCGACCTCAGGCCAGCGGGGTGAAATTGCCGGCTTCCCAGTCGTAGGCGCTGAGTTCCGGAGTGGCAATGTCGACGTACCAGCCGTGTAACTGCAGCTCGCCGGCGTCGATACGATCGCGCACCCAGGGGAAGGTCGTCAAGTTTTCCAGCGATACCAGCACCGCGTTCTGCTCGCAGGCGCGCGTGCGTTCCTCCAAACTGGCGTTGGCCATGGTCGCGCGCACCCGCCGGTGGGCGGCGTTCAACATCGAAACCCAGGCGGGCACGAACTTGAAGGCGCTGTCGTAAGGATCGGGATCCATCATCAGCTTGATGCCGCCGCAATGCGCGTGACCGAGCACGATGATGTGTTTGACCCCGAGTCCGAGTACCGCGAACTCAAGCGCCGCGCTGGTGCCGTGATAGGTGCCTTCCTCTTCCATCGGCGGCACCAGATTGGCGACGTTGCGCACCATGAACAGATCGCCGGGATCGGCCTGGAACAGGATCGCCGGATCGACGCGCGAGTCGGAGCAGGCCACCACGGCGACGTCGGGGCGTTGGCCGCGCGTGACCAGTTCCTCGATCAGCGGTTGACTCTTTTGGTAGTCGCCATCGCGATAACGACGGTAACCCTGCATTAATTTATCTACTCCGGTGGTCGACATACTGCCAGATCCTGTTTCGTTGATTCACTGATTCGACTAAGTTTAGGAAACTCTGACTAAATTGGAGTTGCCGTTGCCTAATGCTTTAGCCACGGATGAGGACGATAACCTGTCTGGCGTCCAAGGTCGAGTAAGCGCAGGCAATTTGGCCGATATCGGTTGTTTGAACGCGCCGTTCGGTGGGCGGGGCGGGTGTCATTTTTCGCGGGAATCTGCGGCTAAATAGAGTTTCGTCAGACGATATGGCGGCAGCTAGGGAGCAGAATTAAAGTCGCCGAAATTGACACTGGCGGTTTTACCGGTCTGTCTAATGTTGCTATTATCGCGCCCTTTCCTGGCGCGATCCGGAGGTCGGGACGATTTCCATGTTAAGAAAATTGTTGCTAGGCTTGCTGGCGCTGCACGCGGTGGCGGCAGCGGCCAATCCTCCCGCCGCCTTCGAAGGCAGAAGACTTTACGTTTCCTATTGCCTGTTGTGCCACGGCAGCGACGGCCGCGGGGGTGGGCCGCTGGCGCAGGCGATGAAGATAAGCCCGGCGGATTTATCGACCACGGTACGCTCGCGCAGCGATACCATCCTGACGAAGATCATCACCGGCGAGGGCAAGCAGACGATCACCGGGCGCGAGCGGCACAATTTACTCAACGAAACCATGCCGGAATGGAAGGACGTCTTCGATGAATCGCAGGTCCAGGCACTGATCGCCTACCTGCGTTTCCTGTCGCGCAAAAAGCACGACCTGATGGGCGATCCGGAACAGGGCCTCGAGCTGTATCAAAAGTATTGTCAGGTTTGCCATGGCGTCGAAGGCGACGGCGATGGGATTATGACCAATCTGATCGGCATCATGCCGATGGATCATACCAATCCCAACGAAACCAACAGCCTGGATAACCGGGAGTTGATGAACAGTATTCTCGACGGCAAGGGACGATACATGCCGGCCTGGAAAGGTATCCTGAGCCAGTCCGACGTCGAGGCGCTGGTCAGTTATATTAGATTGCTGTCTTTCTAGATCAGCCGCCACCACTAAATGCGATAGCCGATGACAACGACATTGCGAGATAAGATTAATCAGGTAGCCGACAGTACTTCACGTATGGTGCTGGCGACCTCGGTCGACGGTTGCAGCTCTTGCGCCAGCGTGTTTTTTGCGCGCGACGGCGGCGACTTTCTGTTTTTTACTTTTAACCCGACCCGCAAGGCGCGCCAGATCGCTTTCAATCCCAGGGTGCAGATGACGATCTGGCCGGCCGGCGAAGACGGTATTCGCGGTCTGCGCGTCGATGGCAATTGCTTCAGGATCAGGCAAGCCGAAGAAATAAAACTGGCGCGTGAAAAAATTCTCGCGGTAACCGATGCCTTCCAGCAATATATGGACGATGAGTTCCTCAATGCCAACGGCGTCACCGGATACTACCGCGTCAAGCCGACGCAGATCACGCATATCGATTTTTATGCCGAGGCGCAGTTTGAAACACTCGACTTTCCGGAAAATGACCTGCCGGCTCTGGCGCAGGCCGTAAGTGCCGCAAAAAACCGGTTGTTGCTGTGGCTGCAAGCGGTGCGCGCGCCCTTTTTTACCGCCACGCTAGTCCCGGTGTTGCTCGGGGCGACTATCGCCCGCGGCGATTTGAGCGAAGCGGGCATGGTCGATGCCTGGAACTGGCAACTATTCTGGCTGGTCGTGGTCGGTGCCGTAGCGGCGCATGCCGGCACCAACCTGGCCAATGATTATGGCGACCATGTGACCGGAAACGATGCTGCCAATCGCGTACCCAGCCCCTTCAACGGCGGCAGCCGGATGATCCAGGCCGGCTTGCTTGCCCCCTGGAAGGTCCTGCTGGCGACGATTTTGTGTTTCGCCGTCACGATTGCTATCGGACTGACCTTAAATCAACAACTCGCAGGTTCCTACTTTGCCGCGACACCGCTGTTGTATATCGGTATCGCCGGCTGTTTCCTCGGCGCCTCCTATACCCTCGGGCCCTACCGGCTCGGTTATCACGGCATGGGCGAGGCCGCCATTGCGATCGGCTTCGGGCCGGTCATCGTGCTCGGAACCCACTATGTGCTCAGCACTCCTGTACCGGGCGTCTGGAACTGGGTGCCGGCGCTATTGGCTTCGATACCGGTTGCGGTCTTCGTGGTGCTAATCGTCTGGATCAATCAATTCCAGGACGTGCCCGCGGATCGGCTGGTAGACAAGTGCAACTGGGTCGTACGCTGTGCCGCGATGCAGGATGGTACGGTGCGTTACGAACGCCCGCTGGAGCTTTACCGGCTGCTGGGTTATTTCGGTTTCGGTTTCGTGGTCTTGCTCGGCGTCGCCGGTGTTTTCGACGCCGGCCTCGGCACGCTCTACGCGCTGTTGGCATTGATGCCGCTGCCGTTGTTGCTGTATGCGAATCGCCTCGGCGCCAGCTGGCTGCAGGACTGGAACCAGGACGATGCCGATCGCCAGCGCCTGCCTTACCTGCTGTTGAAGGTCAATGCGATTACCATCGGCATTCATTTCAGTACCGGCCTGTTACTGGTACTGGCCTATACCCTGCGTACGCCTTACTAGTCTGGACTGAATCCCCGGGGATAACCGTCCCGACGGGTGTTTACGACTGCTCCGCCGGCTTGATAAAGGTCAATTATAAGCGCTGATCGCTACAGTAGAATCTTCTCATTTGACGGTTTGAATTTCTAAAAATCCACTTATGGGAGATAGTTTCATGGCTTTATCCAGAACCCGAGTATCAACAGCGCTCCTGGCACTGTCGCTCGGTCTCGCCGCTACTGGCCCGATCGCGCAGGACTCGCTGCAAGATGTAATGAAAAACAGGGGATTGACCGAGAAAGACGTCTTATCGGCGTCCAAAACCTACACGCCAACCGGCGGTCGCGACGAATTCCTGGCCTTCAGTTCGGGCGGTCAGAGCGGGCAGGTCATCGTTTACGGCATACCGTCGATGCGGATCCTGAAATACATCGGCGTATTCACGCCGGAGCCCTGGCAGGGCTACGGTTTCGACGACGAATCCAAGGAAGTGCTGGCGCAGGGACGTATCCATGGCAAGGATATTACCTACGGCGATACCCACCACCCGGCGATTACCGAAACCAACGGCGATTACGACGGACGTTATCTGTTCATTAACGACAAGGCCAACCCGCGACTCGCGGTGATCGATCTGCATGATTTCGAAACCAAGCAGATCGTGGTCAATCCATTCTTCAAGAGTGCGCACGGCGGCGCCTTCGTTACGCCGAACTCCGAGTATGTCATGGACCCGGCGCAGTATGCGGCGCCGCTCAGCAACGGCTTCGTGCCGCTGGAAGAGTTTAACGATCGCTATCGCGGCGGTCTGACCTACTGGAAGTTCGACAACGAGAAGGGCCGTCTCGACCCGAGTCAGTCTTTCACCTTCGAATTGCCGCCTTATAGCCAGGATCTCTCGGATGCCGGTAAAGGTCCGTCATACGGCTGGGGCTTCACCAACTCGTTCTGCTCCGAACGTTATGTCGGCGGTAACGAGCGTGGCCGCCCGCCGTTCGAAGCTGGTTGTTCCTCCAAGGACACCGACTTTTTGCACGTTACCAACTGGAAAAAGGCCGCTGAGCTGGTCGCGGCAGGCAAGGTGAAAAAGGAAAACGGCGCCTACCTGATCCCGATGAAGCAGGCGGTTGCCGAGGGTATTTTGTACCTCATTCCCGAGCCGAAAAGCCCACACGGCGTCGACGTAACCCCGGATGGCAAGTTCGTGACTATTTCCGGCAAGCTCGACAGCCATACCTGGGTTTATTCCTGGGCCAAGATCAAGGCCGCGATCGACAACAAGAAGTTCGAAGGCAAGGATCCTTACGGCGTGCCGATCATCGCCATCAACGACGTTTTGCATAAGTCGGTTAACGTCGGCCTGGGGCCGCTGCATACGCAATACGATTCCAAGCCTTGCGTCGCCTACACCTCGATTTACGTCGATTCGATGATCACCAAGTGGGACTACTGCGAAGGCAAGGTGCTGCATCAGCTGCCGGTACACTACAATGTCGGCCACTTGATGACGATGGAAGGCGACAGCGTCAGCCCGGACGGCAAATACCTGGTGTCGCTCAACAAGCTGGCGATCGACCGGTTCAACCCGGTCGGCCCGCTGCACCCGCAAAACCATCAGCTGATCGACATCAGCGGCGAAAAGATGGAATTGTTGTACGATATGCCGATTCCGTTGGGCGAGCCGCATTACGCGGTGGCGATCGCCTCCGACAAGCTCAAGCCGGGCGTACGCTACAAGTCGGGCTGGAACAGCCGCAAGGACGAACGCTCGCCGTGGAAAACCCGCGCCGGTCGTGAAAAGACCGAGCGCAGCTGTGACGCCGACGGCAAGTGTACCGTGCATGTTTACGGTACAACGATCCGCTCGCATATCACGCCCGAAATCATCGAAGTGGAAGAGGGCGATACGGTTTCGATCCACCTGACCAACCTCGAGCGTGCCGAAGACGAAGTACACGGATTCGCGATGTACGGCCACAATGTACAGCTGTCGATCGAGCCGGGTAAAACCGCTTCTTCGACTTTCGTCGCCGACAGAGCCGGTGTTTATCCCTACTACTGCACCGAATTCTGTTCCGCACTGCATCTGGAAATGCAGGGTTACCTGTTGGTTAAACCGAAAGGTTATAAGGCCAAGGCGGTTAGTTTGAAAGAGGGCACCACCTACAGCCAGGCCGACTACCGCAAGCAGGTCGAAACCAACATCGCAACCCAGGGCGTTATCGATGGGGTTGTCACCTTCATCACCAGCCACAACTTCAAGGATTTCCCGACCGTTGTGGCGCTGGTTGAAGATGCCACCGATCAGCTCGGATTTGCCGAGGAGGCCAAGGCCAAGTCCGAAGCCGCCGCCGCCAAGAAGGATTGGAGCAACGCGATGCTGTGGGCCAATCAGTGGTGGCAGTATCAAGTCAAGACCGCAGATCTAGGTCTGCGCGCAAAAACCCACCTTGAGGAGAATGGTGCCAAGAAGGTCAAGTAATACTTGTAGTAAACCCAGCGGGGGCGATGCTTCGGCATCGCTCCCGTTCAACCCGATAACTGGCCATGAGGCCAGCCTGCCTTTCGATAGGAGTCGATATGAAACCCGTAAATCCAATTATTATTTCTCTGGCAATGCTGGCTAGCATAATGCTCGCTACCCCCGCCCTCGCTGCCGATGGCGCCCAGCTTTACAAGACCAAAACCTGTTTTACCTGCCATGGCAAGGATGGCAAAACCCCGATCCTGGATACTTATCCCAAGATTGCGGGCCAGAATCCCGCCTATTCGCTGCAGCAGATGAAAGACATTAAAAGCGGCGCCCGCGCCAACGGTTTGAGCGCGGCGATGAAGGGCGTGATGCATCTGGTCAACGATGACGAGATGAAAGCGCTGGCGGAATACATCGCGACCTTGTAAGCACGAGTGGATCGTAGCAATGCCGCAAACATGTGCCCGGTTGCCCCGCAGTGAAGAAACTTCGACAGTATTTCTCCGCGCGCAGCAAACGGGCCGGCGTGGTCGCGGCATTGTTTTTCATGGGAGTCGGCATCGTTTTCTGGGGCGGTTTCAATACCGCGATGGAAGCGAGTAACCGGCTCGACTTTTGCATCGGCTGCCACGAAATGGAATCGACGGTATATCGGGAATATCGGCAATCGGCGCATTACAGCAATGCCTCGGGAGTGCGTGCCGTGTGCGCGGATTGTCACGTACCCAAAGACTGGACCCACCAGGTTCTGCGCAAAGTGCAGGCCAGCCGGGAGCTATACGCCTGGGCCGCCGGCACCATCGATACGCGCGAAAAGTTTGACGCCCGTCGCCCGCAACTGGCCGAGCGTGTCTGGCAATCGATGCGCGCGAGCGACTCGCGTGAATGCCGTAATTGCCACGATTTCGCGGCCATGAAAAACGCGATCCAGGGACGCTTTGCCGCGCGCGCGCACGACGATGCCAGCCTGGATGGCCGCAGCTGTATCGATTGTCACCAGGGCGTCGCGCATGAATTGCCGAACGAGCCTCAGCTGGCGGCAGCGCAAACCGAGCTGTCGCGCGACGAGCGCGAATATGCCGAGGAAATCAACGACACCTGCGCCGGTTGTCATGGTGAATTCGGCGAAGGTTCGCTCGATGGCGAGTACCCGCGGCTGGCCGGTATGGACGCGCAATACCTGGCGCGCCAAATCGATCATTTCAAGAGTCGCGCGCGGCTTAATATCCCGATGTTGCCCTACGCGACCGAGCGCGAATTGCCCGGCGAAGATATCGAAATCATCTCGGCCTACCTGGCTTCGATCGACTTGCCGACCGAGCTGCCCGAAATCGAAGTCGATAACTTTAACGCGCTGGAGCGTCTCAAGCAGAGCAAACTGGTGATCAATATTGCGCGTTACCCGGGCAAGGCCAGCGCCGGTGCTAAATTTTACACCCTCGAATGCGCGGGCTGTCACGGCAGCGATGGCTATGGCGGGACGGACGGCGCGGCACCGCAGCTGGCCGGGCAGCACAGCGCTTACCTGAAGCGCCAGATCGATTTATTCCGGCACGGCGAACGGCTTCACGACGATGCGCGCGATACGCAGATATTTCAGGCTTTCGACGACCGCCAGATCGACAATTTACTGGCTTGGTTGTCGTTGGCGGATGACCACGGTAAGAGGCACTAAACCGTGGTTACCTTAATCACAGGATCGCCAGCCCGGCGATAATTAGACTAACAGGAGAATTCGCATGAAATTCAAAATTTTTACACTACTGGCGGCGCTGGCCTTTTGCGGCTCCGCGGCCGCCTGGCTGGAGGGCGGCGGCGAGCGTGACGAAGCGCTGGACCTGGAGCCCGATCTGGAGAATGGACTCGATGTTTACGAAGTCTGCTCCGGTTGTCACCTTCCTGAAGGCTGGGGTAAAAAGGATGGTACCTTCCCGCAGTTGGCAGGCCAGCACCGCTCGGTGCTGATCAAGCAGCTGGCCGATATTCGTGAGGGTAACCGCGATAACCCGACCATGTACCCGTTCGCGCTGCCGCGTGCAATCGGTGAGGCGCAGTCGCTGGCGGATGTGGTTGCCTATACCGAAAAGCTACCGATGAATCCCGATAACGGTAAAGGTGAATGGCCCGCAGGCACGCCGGAATTCGACATGGGTAAGAAGCTCTACGAAGACAACTGCGTCGAATGTCACGGTAAGGACGGCGAGGGCAGCGCCGAAAAGTTTTACCCGAAGATTCACGGCCAACACTATGCCTATATGCTGCGTCAATTCGAGTGGGTGCGTGACGGCAAGCGGCGCAACGCCAATCCCGACATGGTCGAGCAGATCAAGAGTTTCAGCAATAAGGATATGCAAGCCGTAATCAACTACGTATCGCGTATTCCGGTGCCGAAAGAAGACTTGGCGCCATCGGCCGACTGGACCAATCCGGATTTCGATTGAGCACAGGATGACGCAGCTGATGGCTAGAGACAGACAGATCTGGATTTACCGCGGATTGACCGCCGTCGGAATCCTGTTGCTGGCGTTTATCTATTTCACGCCCATCTGGTGGGTATCCTTGACCGCGCCGAATTATCCCGCGGAAGCCTTTCCCGACGGCGTCCGCATCCATTTTCACGCCAACGGTGTTTTCAACGGCTGTCAAAAGGTCGACAAAACCGAAATCACCGAAGTCGAGGCGCTCGATTGCGTGCACGAAATGGATACCATAAATCATTATGTGGGCATGTATCCGATTGCCGCCGGCGGCGTCATCGAGCGCGCCTTCTCACCCTATCTGTTTAGCCTGCTCGGGATTATGCTGGCTAGTTTCATGGTGGTCGACCCGAAGCGGCGCACGCTTGTCATGGGAGCGGGTTTCGCCGCGCTCGCCGTCTGGATGTATTTCGGCTGGTATGCCGCCGACGGACTCAAGTATCAGAATGCCGGCTATATCGAAGCCTTGGTGACGGCGCTGGACCAGGATACTTCCAGCGATCAGGTGGTCAGCTCCGGTAACGCCATCGTCGACCGGCTGCGGGCTTCGCTCGAAGCCAGCGGTGTAAAGCTGGATGATGGCAAGGCCGAGCAGAATCAAAGCGATAAGGCGCGCAACCTGGAACATCTAAGCGTTACCTTCGAAAAAGACCAGGAGCGCAAACCGGCCGCGCAACGGCTGCAGTGGGACGGCAGCGGTGCGCAGATGATGTCCTGGCATTACGAAAAAAGCCTGGCGCGCTATTTTAATGTCGCGGCGGAGATCGCGCTGCGGGTCGCTGGCATGTCGACCGCCGGCCATATCGTATTCTGGGGATTGTTGGCAGCTATGATTTTTCTGCTGCTGGCGACCCGGCGCAACGACAGCCCGCTTTACTGGCTGCTGGTACTGCCCTCGATATTACTGCCGGTGTTTTTCATTATCGATTATTCCGCCTGGCTTTGGTGGTATGGCCACACGCTCAACGATATGGGCGCATTCACCGTTAAACCATTCATGCCTACCGTGTTCGGAGACGGCAAGGTGGCTCAGTTCACGACCCATTCCTACCCGCATATCGGCTTCGGTTTGATGGCCTTACACTCGGTCGCCGTAATCTTCGCCGCGAATCGGCGTTACCGCCTGCTGCAGGAAGAATAGTATGCGATCGCCGTGCCTGACTCTGGTTGTGTTGATCATGGCGGCTGTATCCGGTCCGGCCTGGGCGGCGGACAAAACCCTGCAGCAAATGATAGACGAAAGCCCCGAGCACGGGCAGTTATCGCCGCCGCCGGGCGTTTACGCCGGGCCCATCGTAATCGATAAATCGATCACGCTCGACGGTGGCGGTAAGGTTACGGTGGACGCCGGCGGCAAGGGCAGCGTCATCCTGATCAAATCCGACGGAGTAACCCTCAGCGGCCTGCGCTTGATCAATTCCGGCGAATCCCACAACGATATCAACGCCGGTGTCCAGGTGCGCGGAAATTTCAACGTGATCAGGGACAATGTCATCGAAAACAGTCTGTTCGGGGTCGATCTGCAGCAGTCCAGCAACAATGTCGTGCGGCGCAATCGTATCAGCTCCAAGAGCAGGCAGCTGGGCCAGCGCGGCGATGCAATTCGACTCTGGTACAGCTTCAATAACAAGATTACCGACAACGATGTACGCGACGCGCGCGACACCGTGGTCTGGTATTCGGCGGATAATGAAATCTCGCGTAACCGGGTGCGCGACAGCCGCTATTCGCTGCACTTCATGTATTCACGCTACAACCTGGTGGAAGATAACGTTTATTACAACAATGCAGTCGGTATTTTTCTGATGTACAGCGATGGCGTCATATTGCGCCGCAACCAGATCAGGCACGCGTCGGGACCCACCGGCGTCGGCATCGGCTTCAAGGAAACTTCGGATGTCGTCGTCGAAGACAATGAAATTCTCTATTGCGCTACCGGCCTCTATATCGATGTGTCGCCGTTCCAGCCGGACACGATCAATCGTTTCGCGGGTAACCTGATCGCTTACAATGGTATCGGCATACGCTTCCTCAACGACTGGACCGGCAATCGATTGCTTGACAATCGCTTCGTCGATAACCTGAGCCAGATCGTGGTATCCGGCGGCGCGACCGCCAACCGCAACGAATGGAGCGGCAATTACTGGAGCGACTATCAGGGCTTCGACGAGGACCTGGATCGCGTCGGCGACAGTCCCTATGAACTCTATGCTTATGCCGATCGGTTATGGAAGGATGAACCCTACGCCCAGTTTTTCAAAGGCTCTCCGGTGCTCGAAGTACTCGATTTTCTCGAACGGCTGGCGCCGTTTTCGGAGCCGAATCTGTTGGTAAGAGACACCGCTCCCAATACTAGCCTCGAAGTTAGCGTTGGCGCTACCACTAGCGCCGAGCCGGCGACACCGACGCAGCCGAAAAACTCGCTCGAATTATTGCGCGAAAGCCTGGAGCAGCAATGACGGCTAAGCGTGCCAGAAAGCCTCGCAGCCGGCGTAATTTTCTACGCACCGCGGTGATGGGTATCGGCGTGATCGGCAGCGCACTGCTCGGTTATCTGCCGGTACTGGGTAGCGCCAAGCGCCGCATCCGCCCACCGGGAGCGCTCGACGAGCATGAATTTTTGGCCTCCTGCATCAAATGCGGCCAGTGCGTGCAGGTGTGCCCGGTCGAGGCGATCAAGCTGGCCGATATCGACGAGGGTTTCGCTATTGGAACGCCATACATCGAAACCCGCAACCAGGCCTGCGATTTTTCCTGCGATGGCTTACAGTGCGTGTTGGCATGCCCCACCGGAGCCTTAACGCATGCAATCAATTACTCGCACGAAACCGAGATGGGTTGGGCGCGGGTCGTGCGGCCCGATCTCTGTCTCGCCGCGCAGGGTCTGAGATTCAAGGGCCAGGCGCGTGGCCCGGCCTTCGAGGGCTTGCTGCGTTACGCCGAAATCGATCGCTGGAATCCGATCCGGGTCAGCGAGTACGACTATGATCTCGAAGTGTGCGATCTGTGCGTACGGCAGTGCCCGATCGAAATACGCCGCGCGCAATGCGACGCCGGTAAGCCGCCGTCCGGCGATACCAACCAGTGTCCGCCGAAACCGGCAATCAGCCTCGAATCCGATGCCGCCGGTCGCTTGTTGCCGGTGATTCACGACGGTTGCGTCGGCTGCGGCGTCTGCGAAATGATTTGCCCGGTGGAGCCCGCGGTGCTTGTCATGGACTGGGATCGGTCCGCAGGTGTCACGGCATGAAGGCGCTCAAAAAATCACTCGCAGTACTGCTCGGCGCCGATCCGCAAAAGCCGATCCCCGACGATTTCACCATCGAGGCGCACGCTATGCATGCGGTGCAGCGCGCCGATAAGGGCCGCATTCAACTATTGCTGGCCGAGCTCGAGGAAAAGAAAACAAAGGGAAAACCGCCGGAGAAGTGGCGCCGCCGGCGCTGGAGTGTTTTGATCCTCGTCAATCTGTTGTTCGTGCTGTCCTATTCGCTCGATATTCAGGTGCTGGAAGGCGCGCTGACCGCGTCGCGTTTTGTCGGCTTCCATATGGCGGACCTGAATTCTGCACTGCAGGTCATGCTGGCCTATAAGCAAGTGCTGATCAATTTGCTGATCGGCACCGTCACGGTTCTTATATTCTGGTGGGTACTCGGCGGGCGCACTTTTTGTTCCTGGGTCTGTCCCTATCATCTGCTTGCCGAATGGGCCGAAATGATCCACGAATACCTGGAAAAGAAAAAAATCGTGCGCGATCACCCCTTCGATCGCAGGGTAAGAACCTTGTTGTGGCTGGTATTTGCATTATTGGCCTTCGTTACCGGGTACACCGTGTTCGAAACCATTTCGCCCACCGGAATATTGAGTCGCGCGCTCATCTACGGGCCCGGGATTGCATTGGTCTGGGTCTTGTTCTTGCTGCTGGTCGAGATTTTTTACTCGCGCCGGGCCTGGTGTCGCTACGCCTGCCCGATCGGGCTTACCTATGGCGTGGTCGGCGCCTTTTCTCCGCTCAAGGTGACTTATTATCTCGATGCTTGTTTTCACGAGGGCGAATGCCGTAAGGTGTGCGAAGTTCCGCATGTACTCGACATGGTAATCAAGGGCCGCGCGACCGATGTCAACATGAACATCGGGGCCGACTGCACGCATTGCGGCCGCTGCGTCGACGCCTGCCCGACCGGTTCACTCAATTTGAAGTTCAAAGGGCTTGGAGATATTTTTCAATGATACGCATCGAGCAGCTCAGCAAGTCTTTTCGCCGCCACAAGGTATTGCACGATTTGAATCTCGAAATCGGCGCCGGCGACCGGATCGCGCTGGTGGGCTCCAACGGCGCCGGTAAAACCACGCTGATGCGCTGCCTGTTGGGCGAATACGGATATACCGGCCGCATCGAGATCCACGGTTGCAACGTTAGTGATAATCGCGCCGAGGTTTTACGGCGTGTCGGCTTCGTACCGCAATTGCCGCCGCCGCTGAAGATGCCCGTGGATCAATTGCTGCGGTTTGCCGCCGGCGTCTGCGAATCGGATATTACCGCCATGCAGCAGGTTGCGAGCGAACTGGGATTACCGCTGACGGATATCGCTCACCAGGCTTTCAGCAGCCTGTCGGGCGGCCAGAAGCAAAAGTTGCTGATCAGCATTGCCCTCGGGCGTGATCTCGACGTCCTGGTGCTCGACGAACCCGCAGCCAATCTCGATCCGAAGGCCCGCCGGGCATTCTTTCGTTTACTGGCCGAACGCTATAGCGACACCACCATGCTGGTATCCAGCCATCGGCTGAGCGAAGTCGCCGCGCTGGTCAATCGCGTGGTCGAGCTCGAAGGCGGCCGGGTTACAATCGACGATCACGTCGAGGCGACCTCGGAGCTGAACGTCGTCGCTAGTTGCTCGCTAACGCTATATCGTGCCGATGAAGCCTTTGCCAAGGCTATCGAGGCTTGGGGATTTTCGAATCTGTCGGCGGGGCTCGAATGGCGGGGTGAGATTGCGGCGGCGGATCGGTTGCGATTTCTCGGGCTGCTGTCGCGTTACTCATCGATTTTAAAGCGTCTGCGCCTGGACGATGAAACTATGATTGCGGAGGTGCCAGCCGGTGCGCGTACTGCTTAGTTTTGTATGCCTGGTTTTGATTTACGGCTGTAGTCCCGAGGATAACACCGGGCCGGTTGAAGTTCGCTGGGATAGAGAAGTCTGTCAGCGCTGTAGCATGGGTATCGGCGACAATCGCTTTGCGGCCCAGATTCGTGGTGGCGCGCAGCACAAGGTATACAAATTCGACGATATTGGCTGCGCCGTGATCTGGCTCGAACAGCAAGCCTGGAAGGACGCCGACGCAACCGAAATCTGGGTTTCCGACTACCACGACAAAAACTGGCTCGACGCGCGCCAGGCGAGCTATGTTCGCGTATTGCACAGCCCGATGGGTTACGGCTTAGGCGCGGTTGCGGGGCAAGTAAAAGACGCGCTAAGTTTCGCCGAGGCGATAGCGCATATCGAAGCCGTGGAAAATAAAGAGCATCGGCACGGCCAAGCGCATCAACACCAAAACCTTGAAACCGAATAATCGGGATTAGCCGTATGAAACATTTGTTACTGTCCGCCAGGCTCGATATCAGCGAAGCGATCCGCAGCCGCTGGTTTCTGGTCTATGCGCTGGTGTTTGGCGCCGTCGTGGTCGGCTTGTTCATCTCCGGATTGACCGAATCACGGGTGATGGGCTTCACCGGGCTCTCGCGTTTACTGGTGACTTATTTACAGATCACGATGGCATTGCTACCGCTGTTCGTATTGCTGACCACGGTGCGCTCCATGGTGGGCGATCGCGAGAGCGGGACTTTCGAGTACCTGCTGTCGCTGCCGGTAGGGCTCGGTAGCTGGTTCTGGGGTAAATGCGTCGGCCGGTTCCTGGTGGTTTTTCTGCCGGTATTTGTCGCCATGGCCCTGGCCGTAATCTGGGGCGCGCTCAAAGGCCTGTCGATACCCTTGATGCCGGTGGTTTATTATACGGGGTTGCTGCTGTCGCTGGCTTTGTGCTTCCTCGGTTTTGGATTCCTGATTTCGACGCTGACGCGCTCGACCGAGGTCGCGACCGGATTGGCTCTAATGATGTGGCTGTTCATGCTGCTGTTCCTGGATCTGGTTCTGCTCGGCATATTGATCAAGACGGGTTTGAACTCGGAATCCGTGGTTGCCCTCGCGTTGCTCAATCCGCTTCAGGTTTTCCGCACCGCGTCGATGATGCTATTCGATCCGCAACTGGTGCTGCTGGGCCCTTCCGCCTATGTCATTCTCGACCATTTTGGCGGTAACGGATACATCGTCTGGGCATTGTTTTACCCTGCGCTGCTAGGCCTAGTCACGGCTTCGATCGCTTATCTCGCTTTCCGCAAAAGCGACCTGGTTTAGCCTGCCTGATTGACCACGCGCCCTCTACGGGCGGTGATCTACGAGATGACCGATACTGCTGTTGAGTAATCCCTGCACAAGCGGACACTTGTAAATCGAATTCGCGCTTCCACAACCGACACTGATGGAAGCCGACCGATCCAAATAATAGTTACGGGCATAGCATAAGAACAGGCCCCGTTCGGGGCCCATCCTCAGTTATCAATACAACTTCCTTTTTGCGGACGCGATTAAGCTGCCAGGGCCGCGGGTCTTTTCCTTTTTGATTTTACCTTCTTGGCTTTCGGGCTCTTCGCTTTTTTGGCCTTGGTGAGTTTCGCTTTCTTGGTCTGTGCTTTTTTAGGTTTGGCTTTTTTAGCCTTGGCCTTGGCGAGTTTGGCTTTCTTGGCCTGTGCTTTTTTGAGCCTGGCTTTTTTAGCCTTGGCCTTGGCGAGTTTCGCTTTCTTGGCCTGTGCTTTTTTGAGCCTGGCTTTTTTAGCCTTGGCCTTGGCGAGTTTGGCTTGCTTGGCCTGTGCTTTTTTGAGCCTGGCTTTTTTAGCCTTGGCCTTGGCGAGTTTCGCTTTCTTGGCCTGTGCTTTTTTGAGCTTGGCTTTTTTAGCCTTGGCCTTGGCGAGTTTGGCTTGCTTGGCCTGAGCTTTTTTGAGCCTGGCTTTTTTAGCCTTGGCCTTGGCGAGTTTGGCTTGCTTGGCCTGAGCTTTTTTGAGCTTGGCTTTTTTAGCCTTGGCCTTGGCGAGTTTGGCTTGCTTGGCCTGTGCTTTTTTGAGCCTGGCTTTTTTAGCCTTGGCCTTGGCGAGTTTGGCTTTCTTGGCCTGTGCTTTTTTGATCCTGGCTTTTTTAGCCTTGGCCTTGGCGAGTTTGGCTTTCTTGGCCTGTGCTTTTTTGATCCTGGCTTTTTTAGCCTTGGCCTTGGCGAGTTTCGCTTTCTTGGCCTGTGCTTTTTTGAGCCTGGCTTTTTTAGCCTTGGCCTTGGCGAGTTTCGCTTTCTTGGTCTGTGCTTTTTTGAGCCTGGCTTTTTTAGCCTTGGCCTTGGCGAGTTTGGCTTGCTTGGCCTGTGCTTTTTTGAGCTTGGCTTTTTTAGCCTTGGCCTTGGCGAGTTTGGCTTGCTTGGCCTGAGCTTTTTTGAGCCTGGCTTTTTTAGCCTTGGCCTTGGCGAGTTTGGCTTGCTTGGCCTGTGCTTTTTTGAGCCTGGCTTTTTTAGCCTTGGCCTTGGCGAGTTTGGCTTGCTTGGCCTGTGCTTTTTTGAGCTTAGCCTTTTTGGCTTTGGCTTTGGCTTTGGCTTTGGCGAGTTTCGCCTGCTTGGCTTTTTTCTTCTCCTTCTTCAACTTGGCTTTCTTTGCCTTGGCCTTCTTCTGTAGCTTGGCTTGCTTTTCGTCCTCGCTGATTGTTTCGCTGGTGCTTTGCATACTTGCTTGTTTTTCCCGATTCTTTATCGAGTCGATGGGCGTGATATCGATGGTAGCTGCTTTCATTCTTGGCCTCCTCAGGCAGACGTACGAACTAAGCTATCGATACTTTATTATTTCGAGGTATGATATTTTGATCTATGTCAACAATTCCCCCTTCAAACAAAAGGCTGCCAGCTAGTCCATGGCCAGCGGGCATGACTAGTTAAGATTCGAAATGTGTCATGAATGTCTCCCATCCCGCAATTCGAACAGCAGCAAGTGGTGCAGGTCAGTTCTTTAAAACGGCAGCGGCAGTTTGCTGGTGCGGCCGCCGTCGATGACGATCACCTGGCCGGTGACAAAAGTGGCATCGTCGCCGGCAAGATAGACGGCAAGCTTGCCGACATCTTCGGGTTCGCCGATGCGTCCGCTCGGGTGCATTCGGTAGAGACCTTGCCGGGCCGCGGCCGGATCCTGTTGCAGGTTGATATAATCTTCGCTGAGTTCCGAACGAATCCAGCCCGGCGCAATCGCGTTGAGGCGAATACCCTCGCTGCCGAGATCGACTGCCATGGCTTTGGTAAGCGCGTGCACGCCACCCTTGCTGGCGCAGTAGGCAGTGTGCTCGGGATTCGCCGCCAAACCCTCGATTGAACCAATATTGATTATGCTGCCACCACCGTTGCAACGCAGCAACGTCAGTAAAGCTTTGCACAAAAACATCGGAGCGGTCAGATTGACCGCGAGCATTCGGTTCCAGTCATCGAGTTGCATATCGTCGATCGATTGTTGGAACATGAATCCGGCGTTGTTAACCAGGATATCGATGCTGCCGAATTCCTGCTGCGCGGCCGCGGCGATGGCGGGGAAACTATCCGGCTGCGCCAGATCCGCCTCGATCCAGCTTGCCGCGGACAGTTCGGTTGGTAGCGGTCTGCGTTGCGCCACCAGGATATGTGCGCCGGCAGCGAGCATCGCCTGGCTGATCCCGAGACCGATGCCCTGGCCGCCACCGGTGATGACGGCCACCTTGCCCGCCAGGCTCATCGCCTAGTGAACCGGTTTAGCGCCGCTCACTTCGACCGTTTCGCCGCAGATGTAACGCGCGTCCTGCGAGGCCAGAAAGGCGATGACGTCGGCAATTTCCCCGGGTTCTGCAATACGGCCCAGCGGCACGGTTTTACCCAGTTCCTCTATCGCGTTTTCCGGATCGATGCCGCGCGTGGTATAACCGCTGCGTAGCATCGGGGTATTGACTTCGTTGGGGCAAACCGCATTGACGCGGATACCGTCGGGCGCATGGTCGCGGCCGAGACTCTTGGTCAGCGCCGCCAGCGCGGCCTTACTGGTGCAGTAGGCGACGTGATCGGGTCCGGGATATATACCCCAGGTCGACGAGGTGTTGACGATCGCGCCGCCGCCGGCCTCCTGCATATAGGGAATCGCTGCGCGGCACAGGAAAAACACCGCGTTCAGGTTGACGTCGAGTGCGCTAAACCACATGTCGTCGGTGGTTTCCAGAATATTGCCGCGCGGGATAATGCCGGCATTGTTGACCAGGATATCGATGCCGCCGAAGGTGAGTACCGCCTCGGCGATCAGAGCCTCGCAATAGGTCTTCCGGCGCAGGTCGCCTGCCATGTAATGTGTGTCCAGCCCCTTGCGTTTCATGGCTTCGCTGAGGTCGTTGCAGTCTTCTTCGCTGCGATCGGAAAACAAAACCTTGGCGCCTTCGCTGGCAAACAGGTCGACCAGCGCATGGCCGATGCCGCCGACTCCTCCCGTGATTACTACGCTCTTATCGTCAAATCTCATCGTTATAAAAATCTTCTCGGACTGAACGGGGTTATATTGTGGCTCGGATCTTCGCCGTTTGCCAGTTCGGCGATGAGTTTGCCGGTAATTCCGGATAGCGTGAGTCCGAGGTGCTGGTGTCCGAATGCATAGATTATGTATTCCGACACGGTACTGAAGCCGATTACCGGCAGCGCGTCGGGGCAGGTCGGGCGAAAGCCGAGCCATTCCTGATCGGGTTTGTCGGGCAGTTCCAGCATCTCCTGCGCTTTGCGGGTCAGATAGTCGATGATACCTGGGTTGATTTCGCCGTGGTAACCCGCGATTTCGACGGTGCCGGCGAAGCGCAGACCGAGGTTCATCGGGGTCGCGTAAAAGCCCGCCTGACGCCAGCTAACCGGGCGGCTGAGCAAATGCTGCTTGCCGCCGAACTGCACGTGATAACCGCGCTCGGTGTCGAGTTTGAGCAGCTGCGTCGGAATCCCCTCGATGGATTTTGAAAAGGCGCCGGCGGCAACGACGACACGCTCGGCCTCGATATTGGCCCCGCTATCGAGCTGGATCTCCACCGCGCCGGCTCCGTGCCTGACCTCGAGCGCGCGCTGGCGCAATAGCCGACCCTGGTTGCGCAGAAAACACTCGACGTAGCGCTGGCAAAGCGCCATCGGGTCGAGTACGTGGCTGATGCCGTCGGCTAGCAGACCGCGCGCGAACGGAATTTTCAGGTTGGGCTCGAGCGCCCGGATATCGCCTTGATCCAGTTCGACGAATTCGGAATAGTACCTGCGCCTTGTCTGAATATATTTTTTTGCGGCGTTGAATTCGCGCTCGTCGCGATAAACATCCAAGAATCCCTGTTGCGTCAGCAAGTCGCGCGCCTGCGCCATGTCGAGCAGCGGATCGAGTCCTTCATAGACCTTGGCCAGCAACTTGCCGAGTAGACGCGTAATCCGTTCGACCTTATGCTCGCGGCAATTGATTAAAAAATCCAGCATCCAGCCGGGATGCGATAATACGTAGCCGAGGTCCAGGCTCAGCGGGCTGTTATTGGAAAACAGCAGTGCCGGCAACCGGCGCAACAGATCCGGGCTGTTAACCGGAATGCAGCCGTATTCCGCGATGGTGCCGGCGTTGCCGGATGAGGTGCCGGAGCCCGGCTCCGCGGGGTCGATCAGGGTGACTCTAAAACCTTTTTTTTGTAACCACAGGGCGCAACTGCAGCCGACGATTCCGGCACCGATCACTGCGATGTGGATTTGCGAATTCACGCAGGCTCTTTCCAGCGACTAAGACGAGAGCGATAGTTTATGCAAACTCCGGGGGATTCGGTACCGCTTATTTGGCGGCCTCGATTTACCGGCCGAGCGCTTTGCGTAGCATGGCGGCTAGCTGTGGGCGGCTCGATGGATCCATCAGGTTGAGCGCCGGCAGGCCGGCGAGCTTCTCCACCAGTGCGATCGCGGCATCGGTATTGGCTGCGCCACCGGCCACCAGGTCGGGGCTACGCTGGAAGGCCGTCTCGATGCCTACCACGGCGTAAGGATCTTGGGCGCACAACAGCTTGAATTTGACGTGGTCGCGGATCATTTCCGTGGCAATTGCGCCATTGTAAGGCTCGAGCGGGGATGCGCCGGCCTCGGCCACGACGACGTCGGGCTTGTCTCTGGCGATCAGCGACAACAGATAGGGCAGGGCTTCGCGGTAGTCCGCTTTGTCAACCGCCGATGACGGTAGTCCGGCATCGACAAAATCGTAGATCGCGCTGGCGCCGGCATCGAGGAAGCTGAGCATGTCGCGATAACGCGCCGCCCCCGTCATTTTGGTGCCGACCACCTTGAGTCCCATTTGCGCCAACAAGTGCACGATGATGCGGCCGGACATGGTCTTGCCGGAAGACATCGAAGTGCCGACGATCAGGATGACCGGTATGTTGAAGTCGATCCTTTCGAGCGGCGGCAGGCAAGCGCGCATCGTCAGTTTGTTATCGTTGCGCGTGATGTGTCCCTGGTACTGCAGTCGCATGGGCGCAGATATGAACGGTGACAGCGATGTAGTTTTGCCGAATAGCCCGGCGGCGGTTAGCGCGTTAAGTTCACCCGTCGCATCGATCGAGCGCCAGTCGCCAACCGCCTCCAGCGTCGCCGCACGCCGGCCGAAGGCGCCGATTACGAGGTCGTCCTCCATGACTTCGATCATGCGCCCGCCGGGCAGTTCGATCGCCTTTGCGCGGCCGCGCGTGTCGAGCACCTTGGCGAGTACGTAATCGCCGGTATCCCAGTGATCGCGCGCCAATGCCGTAGTCGTGAAATTGTCGGGCGTCAGATCGGAGATGCGCGTGACCGATGCGAGAAAGGGACGGATCATGGAGAGCCTCCTGGTATCAGTTTTTGAGCGCCGGCGCCATCAATAACAGGGTCAGCAGGGCGCAACGCTCCGGTAACAAATCGATTTGGATATGTTCGTGGTGAGCATGAGCGCCGTCGCCGACCGCACCCATGCCGTCGATCGTGGCGGTATAAAGGCTGGTGGTATTGCCGTCGGAGCCGCCGCCGGCGGTGCCCTGCTCGATATCCAGGCCGATCTCCGCCGCCAGTTCTTGCGCCAACCGCCATAGTTGTTGGTTGCCTGCGGTACGCTCCATCGGCGGGCGGCCGAAAGTGCCCTCGATGGTGAGTATGACCCCTGGCGTTTCGGTTTCGAGGCCGTGGATCGCGTTTTCCAGGCGCTCGGCGTCGGCATGGGTTTGCACCCTGACGTCGATTACCGCGCGGCTCTGGGGCGCCACCATATTGGGCCGGATGCCACCGTCGATAAGACCGACGTTTACCGAGGTTCCCTGTTCGGGGTCATTCAAGTCGAACAGTTTTTGAATCACGTGCGACAACTCGAGAATGGCGCTGGCCCCGGCGTCCGGGTCGAGGCCGGCATGGGCGGCCTTGCCCTGCACCGTGACCTCGAAGCGGCCGACGCCCTTGCGCGCAGTCTTGATTTTACCGCTGCTGCCGAGCGAAGGCTCGAGCACCATGCAGCGATCGACGCGTTGCGCCAGCGCATGCACGTAACGTGACGATTCACGGCTGCCGATTTCTTCGTCTGAATTGATGAAACACAACGGTGCGACGCTGGGCCGAAGGCCCATGGACTCGATCGTTCTAAGCGCGAAAATCATTGCCACCAGCCCGGCTTTCATGTCGTAAACCCCGGGTCCATGCAAGCTGTTTTTTTCCCTTACCAGCGGCATTCCCTGCAGCGTGCCGATCGGCCACACCGTGTCGCAATGCCCTAGCATCAGCTGTGCCGGTTGACTCCGGCCGCAGTATTTTGCGCTGGCATAAACATGCCCGCCGGAAAGACGCCCGGGTATCAGGTTGACACGGTAATCGATTGCTTCGAATTCCGCCTTCAGGCGGTGCAGGATCTGGGCCTGTGATGCGGCGTCGGTGGATGGGGTTTCCATCATTACCAGATCGCTGAGTAGTGCCGTCATCGAGTCTTGCTGGGCGCGCAGGTGGGCCAGCACTTGCCGCTTGTCTTCCATGCAGCCTACCTTTTGAAGCCGGCCGGAAACGGCAGTTTGGTGGATTTCGAAATTTCGGCAAAACGGCCCGGGTACAGGTAAGCCAGTAGCGGCGCCTTGAAGACCAGGTCTTCGTCATCCCGATCGTTGCGGCGGAGTTCATCCTCGGCGATCATGGCTTTGACGATGCGGCCGATAATCAGCGAGTTTTCTCCCAGGTCATCCACCATCTGCTCCAGCTCGCACTCGAGAAACAGGTAGCCGTCCCGCACAAAAGAGGCATTGATCGATTCGGCGGCAAAAGTGGGTAGCGCCTCGGTAATCGGCTTGCTGCCGTCTTCACAGCGCGGGCTAGCGGCGAGGCTCGCCAGCACGGTTTGCGACGGGCGCATGTAGGTAACCGCGAATTGCCGGTCGCGCAAAATGTTTTGGTAGGTGTTGTGGCGCGGCGTGCAGACAAAGCCGAAGTGATTTTTCCAGCTCATCGGTATCGCCAGGTGCTTGGGCGCCAAATCGTCGCGGCCGTCTGCCTCGCGGGTTCCGACGATGACGAGCGGGAAAACCGTGAAAAAACTCTCCCAGATGGATTCGCTGGTATCCAGCTCGATCAACTGCGCGGTATCGGCCATGCTATTTTCCGGTGATTTTTATCCGATTAAAGCTAACATCGACCCCGCGTCGGCTTCTTGATACGTATCAACTCATTAACCCGGCGACCGGTTTTGCTATTAGAGGTATACAGATCGAACCGTTTTTGGTTAAGGTGGTCGTATACCAACAAATCCAATCCCAAGGAGTACTCCGTGAACGTATTAAAACCGCGGGAAGCCGTTCCCGCCCTCGAAGTCGAGACCCTGGACGGCACCTGGTCGCTGGCCGATCAGAATCCCGAAAATTTTACCCTGGTCGTTTTTTACCGCGGCCTGCATTGTCCGATCTGTACCAAGTACATCGGTGAGCTGGACCGTCTCAAGAACGATTTTGACGAGATCGGGGTTTCCGTGTTGGCGCTGAGCACCGATACTCGCGAGCGCGCGGTCCAGGCGCAGCAGAATTGGGAATTGAAAAACCTGAATCCGGGTTATGGCGTCACCGTCGAGCAGTGCCGCGACTGGGGTCTGCATCGCTCGGCTAGCCGTGGTCTGACATCGATCGGTATCGAGGAGCCCGCCGAGTTCAACGAACCGGGCATCTTCATTGTGCGCCCCGACAACACGCTTTACTGGGCGCAGATTAGCACCATGCCGTTCGCGCGGCCGCATTTTCGTGAAATCATCGGCGGCCTTAAATTCGCGCTGGAAAAAGATTATCCGGCACGCGGCGAGCTCAGCTGAAGCAACCCGGTATCGTCTCGGGGTCTGCCTTCCAAGCCCCGGGATTCGAGCGGCGTCGACTGCCGCTTCGGATCGAACAATCGGTGGATCTGAAATCGTAAAAACTTCGCTCTCGGTGAGATTCTCCGGGTGTTCCGCAAAGCCCGGAGGGGTCATATTCCAGTGCGATGCCGTGGTTTTTCGTTTATACGGGCGACAAATCATGCTTTCCGCAACTCGGATGCGGGACAATAACCCAACGGCAATCCAAGGTTTTTGATTGGCCGGGGGAGAAGTCTATGTATTTCATGAACCTGCTATTAGCCGTGCTGATGCTGTGGCTGATACCGGGCGTGTGGAATGCCAATGCAGGCTCCGGCGAATAGGCGTTTCCCTAGTATTTACCCCCCACTAATTCCCGTTCTGTTTAATCTAGATCAAGTAAATGGCATTTTTTCAGTGCTTTTGCATCCAGCTGTAATCGCTGCGCAATACAAACCATGTATTATTTCCGCGCGGGCCGCTGCGGTCGAACATCGAATAATGGCATGACTACCAAAAGCATAATGACTTCCGGCTTGTTTACGTTAAAGCCGAACGACACGGTCGCGGATGCCTTATCGCTAATGCATGAAAAACACGTGCGCAATATTCCGGTGGTGGATGATTCGGGCGCTTTTATCGGATTATTCGGTTTGCGCCGACTAAGCCATCTGCTGTTGCCGAAAGCGGCGTCGGCCCTGGGTCCGCACAGCATCTCCGAACTTCATTTTCTGCCGGATGAGATTTTGCAGATGGGCGATCGCTGGGAAGAAATCGCAAAACAACCGGTGGAGAATTTCCTGGAAAAGAAAAAGAAACTGTTGTTCTGCACACCCGAGACGGCGTTTCCCGAGTTGCTTTCATTACTCGATGAAAGTAAGGACTCGAGTCTGCCGGTCATCGTCGTCGAGGGTAAGTCGAAAAAACTGGTGGGAATGGTTTCAAATTGGGATGTGCTCGAAGGCCTCATCATGGGGCGGCTGATCAGCGATGAGGCTAACGACGAGCCCGGCGAAAAAAAGGACTAAACGAAAATCGAATTATGCCGGGCAACTCGGGGCAGCTTCGGGAAAGGGGGAATGAATGCACGGTGAAAGCGAGTTTGCATCGCAGGTGATTTTCGGTTGGGACCCCCTGTGGGTATCGTCGATCCTGTTTATCGCGACCTACGCTTTGATCGTTTCCGAAAAGATCAATCGCGCGATCGTGGCCGGGCTGGGGGCGGCGCTGATGATTGCTCTGGGCGTGCTCAACCAGCAAACGGCGATCTCCGGTGTCGATTTCAATACGCTGGGGCTGTTGACTGGAATGATGGTTATCGTCGCGATTACCCGCGGCAGCGGCGTGTTCCAGTATGTTGCGGTCTGGTCGGCCAAGAAGGTCAAGGCCAGTCCCTGGGGCATACTGCTAATGCTGTCGTTGGTCACGGCGGTATTTTCTTCGCTGCTCGACAACGTTACTACCGTGCTGTTGATCGCACCGGTAACGCTACTGATCAGCCATGAGCTGAAGATGGATCCTTATCCGTTTCTTTTTGCCGAGATTTTCGCTTCCAATATCGGCGGTACCGCCACCTTAATCGGCGATCCGCCGAACATCATGATTGGTTCGGCGGTTAACCTGTCGTTTAATGATTTTCTATTCAACCTGGCGCCCATTATCCCTGTCATCCCGGCGCTAACCCTGGGGATTATTTATCTGATCTGGGGGCGTAGCATGCACGCCACCGAGCAGGCTCGTGCTCGTATAATGCGCTTCAAGGAGCGCGAGGCGATCACGGATCCATTGCTGTTGAAGCAATCGATGTTTGTGCTCGCGCTGGTCATCGCGGGCTTTATTATGGCGCAGCCCCTGCGGCTCGAGCCGGCCACCATCGCCATGTTCGGCGCCGGACTGCTATTGCTATTATCCAATTTAAAAAGCAGCGCCGACGAACAATCGGAAGAAGTGCACAAAACCTTCGGCAGGGTCGAATGGATTACCATTTTTTTCTTTATCGGCTTGTTTATTTCGGTCAAGGGTATCGAGGAGGCGGGGGTATTGAGGATTCTTGCTGACGGGGTCATCGGCTTTACCGGCGCCGATCTAACCGTCCTGTCGCTGGCTATCCTGTGGGTATCGGCAGTGGCTTCGGCGGTGGTCGATAATATACCCTTTGTAGCCACCATGATCCCGGTCATTAAGTCCATGGCGCCGACCTTTGGCGGAGCCGAGAATCTCATGCCGTTGTGGTGGTCGCTGGCGCTGGGGGCCTGTCTGGGCGGTAACGGTTCGCTGGTCGGCGCCAGCGCCAACCTGATTGTCGCCGGCTTCGCCGAACGCGCGGGTCACCGCATCCGTTTCCTGAAGTTTATGTTGTTGGCCTTTCCGATGATGTTGTTGAGTATCGGAATCGCCAGTTTTTACGTCTATTTCCGCTTCCTGTAGAAATCGATCGCGGGTGAATCTCGATGTACGTAGATAAAGTGTTGATCCCCACCAAAGTTGCCAGGTCGGGTATGACTATTCGGAAGTTTTTTGCCGAGTGTTCGCGTGCGAATACCCCCGGGCTTCCGTATTGCAACGATGAGGGCAAGATAGTCGGCCGGGTTACTTTAAAAAATGTCTTGAAAAATACCTGGCTGCCGGACTACCTGGTGGCAATGGCCAGGGTGTTGGGCGAACAGCTCTCCAACGTGCAGGATATCGAGGAGAATGCCAAGGAAACCTGCGACGGACCGATCGATCCCTATGTTCAGAAACCGCATCTATCGGTCACCCCCGGCTCTTCCGCCGTCAAGGCACTGGCTTTGATGGAGCAAAGCGATACCAGTTACATTTATGTGGTCGACGAGGGGCGTTACCTGGGGGTGGTGACGATTCATAGCCTGGCGGACAAGCTGGCGCGTTACGATAAAAAAGCCCGAAAATCCTGAGATCTCCGAATTAGCCCTGTCAGCCGTAATGATCGGTGGCGCCGGGAAGTTGCCAACGGCGATCCGGTCTAGGGAAGTGTGACACTCGGTCTATTCATAGATCATCGGGTTCGAAAACTGAAGTGGCATGCGACACAAGCAGCAGTGACCTTGTTTAGGGCCATGTTCGTTGCCTTTAAGTCATCTTCCATAGCCGCCTGGGCAAGCTCGGTCGCCGACTGGTGCATGGACCAGCCGATGCTTCGCATCTCTGGCGGCATAAATCTACCCGGTCCCATACCCGTCGCTCGATGCTTCCCCATTGAACTCTTACCCATCCTGGTTTCCGCCACCTCGGCAGCTGCAGCAAGCTTGTTCGCAGCAATATGCCCTATGATCTCGTTCAATGCTGCGAGATGGTCGAGCATATCACGACGCATAAGTTGCCGGGCTTCAGCGGGCATCGATACCAGTTGCCGGGGGTCACCGCCCGCAGTACCTGATGAGCCTTGGCCCGCGACAGCTTGTTGAGCTCCGTACGCTGATTGTATTGCAATTAAAAATACGCTCGCCGCAAATAAGGCGATCTTTTTCATCGCGACAGCTCCCTTTGAGATCGTGTAAAACAGGTTGCTCCATAATCGGCGGAATCGCTTTGACTATAGTCAAAAAGAAGTTATTTTTGGGCGCTCTGAGAGCGCTGCTCATTTAACAATAGTGGCAACGGAGACAAAGACCGGGACGGAGGTTTAGGCGATTAAAGCGGTAACAATTGTCGGCATCTTTCGCATTGTTTCCGCATATTTTACCTGCTCTTCGGTATTGCCAATGGAAAACTCGTGCCGTATTACGCGGTCGTGATTCAGAATTGACCCGAGCGTCTCTCCTTGCTTAACCGTTGTAGCAGGGTGCAAATACGAAACGCATACTATCGCGCATCGATACCTTTTTTGAGCGGGTAAATCCCGCCAGACCATGCTAACGAGATCGCAAAGAATTAACTCGCAGCTCGATTACTGTAGCAACTGGGGAATCAACTCTTGATAGGGCCGATAACCCTCAATTTTTTCTCCATTGCTTTTAATCAGCGCCGGGGTTCCGCTTATGCCAATCTTGTTGCCGGTGCGGTAGCCCCGATCGATCATCGCCGCTGCGGCGCAATCACCTGCCGGTAAACTATCAAAGCGCTGATTTTTTGCGTCGGTCATCGCCTGGTTCCGGTCACCGGCACACCAAACCGATTTAAGCTGCTGATATCCCGGTCCGCTGCTACCCCCGCGGGCATAAGGCAAATATCTCACAGTAATGCCGGCCTCCTGTAATTTTTCTATTTCGCCATGCAACTTCTGACAAAAGGGGCAAGAGGTATCGGTAAACACATTTAGTGTTGCCTTGCTTTCACCCCTGGCGGCGAATATCACCAGATCTTCATCGCTAAATTCGGCAATCGCCGCGACCGCAGCGATCCGGCGAGACCGCTCGGTGATATTTCGACCGCTTTCCAGGTTTACCAGGTCTCCCATCAGGGCATGTTTGCCATCGTCGAGCAGATAGATATAGCGATTGCCAATTTGAACTTGCCACACGTCTTCGATCGAGGTTTGCGCGACATTATCGATTTTGGCATCGCCGATTCTCTGTCGCAGCAAGTTGGTCAGAGGCCTATTGGCGGCTACCACGATGTCGTTTAGCGAAGGCAGGTCCGAGGTTTCGAATCGACCCGCCCAGCGTTGATAGATATCGTCCGGCCATTTCGATTGGAAAAATGCGATCACGCTGTCGATTTGCGCGGCGTTGAGCCGGCCCTCGAAACCGGGCATCTGGCCTCCCAGTTTGGCACCGCCTTCGCGAACCGTGCGGCGCAATAGATTTAAATCGTGGTGCCAGGCATGTGCGCTTCCGTTCAACGGCGGCGGCGGATAATTGCCGTTGGCGTCGGTCTGTTTCCAGTTGGGTGTTGCTTCGGCCTCCTGACCGTGGCAGGCGGCGCAGTTCTGGCGAAACAATTCTTTCCCGAGCTTTACCTGTTCGTCGCTATACCAGCGATCGTTATCAGCGGCAATCGTCTGACTGGTGAGCAGCATTAACGTTGCTATGCATAAGTTTAGTGTTTTCACAATCGCACCCCGCTAGAAGAGTTTTTTCTGTTGCTGGTAGTAGCGCAAGTAAGGCAGCAGGCTATCCATCTTTTTTGGCGTCATTCCGGCCACCGGCGGCATATCGCCAAAATTCCAATGGTGTTGCTTAACGCCTTGGAGTACGGCGCGGTAAAACGATTTGTCGCCGTGATGCGATGGTTTGTAAAACGGATGGACCAGCGGTGGACCCTGGTCCGAACCGTTTAGCTGCAGTCCGTGGCATGAGCTGCAATACTTTTCATAGAGCACCTGGCCTTTGGCAAGATTAAACGGGATTTCTATATCTTCGGCCGATATTGCTGGGGCGGCATAAGCCGAAGTGAGCATTAGTAATACCAATATACGAACGTTTAGAGATTTCATTTTTTATCCTGAGTAAAGTAAACACAACACGCAGTCAACTGCGTGACTCGACTTTGTTCAGGCGATAGGTGGGCGATATATCGAATTCTCAGAATGCGATCCGAATTTAGTATAGGCCGGAAGAAAACCGGCTAATTGGAGTGTTTCACCATATGGATGGGAAGGGTTTTCAGGGATAAATCCGATGCTGGAACATGGACTACAAGCCTGGGCCATCGAGGGGCAGTTTTCGTTGTTGCAAGGCAGATCTACTGCCATTTCCATTGGATCGCAATCGAGGCAATCGGTAGACGTCGAATGCTGGTGTTGCATTTCGTTCGCAACCAGATTGTAGGCCGGCATGAATCCGATGCATATTACCAACAGGAAGTAGATTAGATTTCTTTTGTGAGCCATCGCGCCGTATATGAACCCTTGGGGATTCTCTGCAAACTTCGATCTCAGACAGGTCAAACTTAGCACAGTTCGGAGAATTGTGTCAGATCGGAGATCTCTTTGCCCCAAAATCGATAGCCATCGCCCGGTTTCAATCATCGGATTCTTTTTTTTGATTGAAATCAATTTTGCCGCCAAACGGTACTTGCATCTGTAGTAACTACAGGCTTTAGACTGTATGTGAGATTTCAAGTGGATCAAGCCATGAGCGTTACCGAAACCAAATCCGAGTCAGGCAAGTTAGTCGATCCCGTATGCGGGATGACGGTTAGCACAGACAGCGAACATAAGTTTCGTTATGAAGCGATAGATTACTATTTCTGCTGCGACGGCTGTCTGCAAAAATTCAACTCTAACCCGGAAGGCTATCTGAGCGGCGAAGTTCACACCGCCTCGGCGGTGGCCGTGGCGGGTGCGTTATACATTTGCCCGATGTGCCCCGAGGTCGAGGAGGACCACCCTACCAGCTGCCCGAGCTGCGGTATGGCCTTGGAAGTATCCGGCCCGCCCGGGCCTGTCACCCGCACCGAATACAGCTGTCCGATGCACCCTGAAATCGTGCAGGATCATCCCGGCGATTGCCCCAAGTGCGGTATGTCGCTGGAACCTCGTACTATTGAAATAGAGGAAAAAAACGAAGAACTGACCGACATGACTCGCCGTTTCTGGGTTGGGGTATTCTTCTCGACGCCGGTTTTAATACTGGCCATGCTGTCCGATCTCGCGCCTTCGTTGCTGCCGCAGTCGCTCCCGATGAAAACGGTTCAGTGGATCGAGTTTGTGCTGGCGACGCCGGTGGTTATGTGGTGTGGCCTACCGTTTTTTGCGCGCGGCTGGGCGTCGCTCAAGACCCGTAATTTCAACATGTTCACGTTAATCGCTATCGGTGTCGGGGTCGCTTTTAGCTACAGCATAGTCGCACTGCTATTGCCCGGGGTATTTCCACCGAGCATGCTGCACGGCGACACGATTCCGGTTTACTTCGAAGCGGCGGCAGTGATAACCACGCTGGTATTACTGGGCCAGGTACTCGAATTACGCGCCCGCAGCCATACCAACGCAGCTATTAAGCTATTGCTTGGGCTTGCGCCCAACACGGCCCGAATCGTGCATGCCGATGGCAGCGAAATCGATGTTCCGCTGGAGCAGGTTAAACCGACGGACGTTTTACGCGTCAGACCCGGCGAGAAAATTCCGGTAGACGGGGTTGTCACCGGCGGCGATAGCGCAGTCGACGAATCCATGGTTACCGGCGAATCGATTCCGGTTGCAAAATCGGTCGGCGATAGCCTGATAGGGGCCACGGTCAACGGTAACGGCAGTCTGTTGATGCGTGCCGAAAAAGTAGGCGCCGATACGCTGCTGGCGCAGATCGTGCTGATGGTCAGCGAGGCGCAGCGCTCGCGCGCTCCCATCCAGAGGCTTGCCGACACCGTCGCCGGTTACTTCGTGCCCGCAGTCGTGCTGATTGCCGTGATAACAATGATCGCCTGGGGTTTTGTCGGACCCGAGCCCAGGCTTGCGCACGCGATCATTAACGGCGTTGCAGTTTTGATTATCGCCTGTCCCTGTGCGCTTGGTCTGGCGACGCCGATGTCGATCATGGTCGGAACCGGCAAGGGCGCCACGCTCGGTGTGTTGATCAAGAATGCCGAGGCACTTGAAGTGATGGAGAAGATAGATACGCTGGTGGTCGACAAGACCGGCACGCTGACCGAAGGCCAACCTCGACTGGTCGGAATCGAAGTCGAAAATGGTTATGATGAAAATCAGGTGCTTCGCCTGGCCGCAAGTCTCGAGCGCGCCAGCGAGCATCCGCTGGCGGATGCCATCGTGGCAGGCGCCCGCGAACGCAACATCGAGCTCTCCGACACGCGCCGATTCGCGTCGATTACCGGTCAGGGTGTAACCTGCGAGGTGGGGCAAAATACCGTTGCCCTTGGCAATCTGGAGTTGATGCGGGCGCTCGGAATCGACCTGGGCGACATTTCGTCACAGGCCGAAGCCGGCCGTAAGCAAGGCCAGACGGTCATGCATATTGCGATCGACAACCGACCGGCCGGCTTTATCGCCGTGGCCGATCCGGTCAAGATTTCAACCCCGGGGGCGCTTGCAGACCTGCATCGAGAAGGTATTAAAGTTGTCATGTTGACCGGTGACAATGAAACCACGGCGAGGGCAGTTGCTGCCCGACTCAAAATCGACCAGGTTAATGCAGAGGTATCGCCGCACGAAAAAGCCGAGATCGTCAAACAGCTCCAAACCGAGGGGCGCTTGGTCGCAATGGCGGGCGACGGGATCAACGATGCACCCGCTCTGGCGCAGGCGCATGTCGGCATCGCCATGGGTACCGGCACCGATATCGCCATGGAAAGCGCCGGCGTGACCCTGGTGAAAGGTGATTTGCGCGGCATCGTGCGCGCCAGGCGTTTAAGCCGTGTCACGATGCGCAACATCCGTCAGAATTTATTCTTTGCTTTCATTTATAACTCCGTCGGCGTGCCGATAGCCGCCGGTGTTTTATATCCATTCTTTGGCTTGCTGCTATCGCCGATGATCGCCGCGGCGGCTATGAGCTTCAGTTCTGTATCGGTCATCGGCAACGCGTTACGCTTGCGCACCACGAGGGTTTAGCAACGGCGCAGCATTCAATCATTCTCGAGAAGGCTTAAAAAAACGACTTGTCCGACATCCGCGTTAGTATTTTTCAGGTCGTTGTGAGCAACCACTTGGCGTGTCACTCACTTCGTTTCCCGGTAAGGATGCCGACAAAGAGCCTGTGGATACCTGTCACGGTTCTTCAGCTGCTGCCATGCGCTATTGCTGTGTCCCAGTAAAATTCCCAAGCGCGCTTGTAGCAGCACAACCCCTGCCAGCTTATTCGACCGGAAGTCACCAGGGAATAATACTGCCGTTATACTCGATGAATTGCCCGGTTTGAGATTGCCCCGCGGATTGCAGGATAGCTTTTAAGCCGGATGCACTCTCATCCGTGCTGATTTCCGCGTTGGGTCCGCCCATGTCCGTTTGAACCCAACCCGGGTGCAGGCTTATGACGCTAATGCCGCGCTCAGCCAGATCGATGGAGAGGCTTTTGACGACCTGGTTTACCGCCGTCTTCGAGCTGCGGTACTGATAGCTTCCGCCACTGCTGTTGTCGGCAATACTACCTACCTTGCTGCTGATGACCGCCATCAGCTTGTGCCGACTGGCCGCGACCTGGTCGACCAACGCCTGGGCCAGCATGAACGGTGCGATCGTATTGACTTCGAGCACTTGGCGCCATTCCGCCGCATCGATCCTACCAAATGCCGCGTCTTTCGAACCATAGATGCCCGCATTGCTTACCAATATGTCAATCGAGCGCCCCTTAAGCAGATCCGCCAGGGCGGTCACTTGTTCGTAATTGGTCACGTCCAGGGCATGTAATTCAATGACCCGGCCTCGTTCGGCCAGTGCATGCAATTGCTCGGCATCGGCGGGGTTTCTGCAACAGGCGAGCACCTGCCATCCATCCCTTGCGAATTGTTCGGTTAATTTCAAGCCGATGCCGCGGTTGGCACCAGTGATCAAAATGGTTTGATTTGTCATTAGAGCGCCCTTTGGATTGTTAGCGATTTAACGAGCATACCTTGTCGCTGCGATCGATTGAATCAGCGGACAATAAACGGATCAGAGTTCGATCTCGTGATTTGGCAGGTAGTCCTGCAGCAGGTGGCACAGGCAGTCCTGGCGCACCACCAGCTTGTCGCGGGTAATCATCGCCGGCATCATCGTATTATTCAGATAGATCTTGCCCGCTTCGACGCGCATGATGTCATCGGTGACGTCGTGACCATCGGTATCGGTGATCGAAATCGGGCGCTCGACCCGGGTATAGCCAAATACCTGCTGCGGGTCGAAAAGCGTAAAGTTTCGGCTCTCGAAATCGGGCTCGAAACACAAATCCACGTCGGCGCCCGGGTCGAACTCGAAACTGACATCCTCGGGGATATTCAAGGTTAGATGCGATTCGACCAGGTGCAGCGCGTGCCGCGTCGGCTGTTTATCCGGCAACTTGTCGAGGGTCAACATGTCCTCCAGGAAACGGCAGGCATGCTCGATGCCTGCGGGGTCGCCGGGTAACCCGCATTCGAGCGTCGCCGCCGGGCAAATGCCGTTAAAGGCCATGGTGCAGACGCCATAGTGGTTGAACACCATGCCGACTCGATTGAAGCGCGCCGCCAGGTTCTGATTTTCGAAACTGGGATCGGTAATGCAGGCGTAATGGGGATTTTTGCCCGTATTGTTATGAATATCGATGGCCGCGAATAACGGCAAGCCGTGGGCGATATCGACCACGCGCTGCATCATGCCCGAGGTCGTGCTCGGTTCGAGGTCGGTGCCCGGCCAGCAGCGGTTATAGTCCACCTGGCCCGGCAAAAAGCGACGATTCGCTTCGGCGGCGCGCACGTTGCCGACAAACAGCAAAATCGAACGCGGGAGGTCCTCGGCATATTCGGCCAGCACTTTTTGCATGGCCTTGAGTCCGGAGTATTCGTTGCCGTGCAGCAGGATCGATACGAATAGGAAATTCGTATCCTTGCCGTCGAGCTGAATCAGGGTCGGGTTGGGGAACAGGCTGCGGATATTGTCGATGTTTATGTCGAAAAACCCGTCGGGCAAACCGTGCAGCCGGTCAAAATAATCGATCATGCGCCGGGGTCGCACCAGTTGCGCGCTATCGCCGAATCGTTTCCAGTGACTAGAAATCCAGTGGGCGCCGGTTGCCTCCTGTTTGACGCGGGCTTCGACAATATCGAGCCAGCGCTCGGTATCCCCGATTCCGGCCTGTTCCAGATTGGCGCGCGCCAATGGAATCGCCCGCTCGAGCAGGATATCTTTGAGCGACGATTCCCGGCCATCGGGCCAGTGTACTTCGGCGTCGAGGCCCGCACGCGCGGCACGGTAAAAGTCGACATCCAGCGTTTCATAAGGGACTTGCGTCAAGTCGTCGCCGAGCGCTTTCAAGCCTTCGGTCAGGCCGACGTAAAATACGATATTGGCGAGGGTATCGACCAGGGTCGGACCCGACGGCACCACGCGCAGCTCGAGTCGCAGGTGGTAGCTATCATCCTGGTTGCGCGCGATGATCGGGCGTACCCAGCGCCAGATGGTGCCGTTGTGCAGACATAGGTGGTGTAGATCCTCGACCGGCCGCTCGAGCACTTCAGGCAGGATCGGGCTGTAATAAAAGTTGTCCTCGAACAGGTCGAGCAACGAATCGATATAACGCTTGCCGAGGTGCACGCGCGGGATTATGCGGTCTTCGATTTCTTGCACGTTACGGGTGTCGACCGCCTGCTTGAAAATACCGATGCGCGATTCCTGCCAGCAGCATTTACCGAGCACCAGCGGCGAGTTCGCGGTCGCGCCCAGAATCATCATGCTCGACCACAGCCCGGCGTGGTAGCAGGGCACGATTTCATCGAAGGGAACCTGCAAATGAATTTGCAGCGAAGTCGCGAGCGCCTCGAGCATGACGTCGGTTTTTTCGACCACCAACTGCTCGTCGCCGTCGAGGTGCAGGTGGATCGGTTTGCCGCGCATGCGCAGCAACTGGCGGTTGAGCAGATTATAGCGATGCAGCTCGGTCATATATTCGTCGGGATTCAGGTGATCGGGGGTGACGCTGGGGAATACGCCGAACATGCCAATGTGGGTGTCGAATTGCCGCGCGGCATCGGTGGCTTGCTGCAACAGTGAAGTCAGGTCGGCTTCGACCCGGTTGAAGACATCGCCCTCGTAGTCGAATGGATTGCCGTTGATTTCCATGTTGAACTTGGCCAATTCGGAGGTAAATAACCGATTTCCGGTGGCCTCGATGATATCGATATTATTTTTGCTCGGGTTGCCGCTGGCATCGGCCAGGCATAGCTCGAGTTCATAGCCGAGCACGCGGCTTTGGTTGTCGAAAGCCTGTTTGGCAAATAACCCGCGCACGAATTCGGTTTCCCGCTCCAACTGCTGCTGGAAGCGATCGTAGTCGGCTTTTTCGAAATGTTCCTTTTGTATTTCTTCGCCCATGACGCCCAAGTATAGGATAGTTGTCCGGGGATTGACTAGCTTCGTGTTGGGCCGGATTGCAAGCAATACACCGGCCAGGTAGTTTTAACCTTTAAGGCTGTTTATACTTTGCGCTCCCTGATCGAGAGCGCCATGTCCGCCATCCTGCAAGTATCCAACCTGATCAAATCATTCGGCCCGATCGAGGCGGTGCGAGATGTCAGTTTCGAGATCCGGCGGGGTGTCTGTTTCGGTCTGCTCGGGCCCAATGGCGCCGGCAAGACCACCACCATCGAAATGATGGAAGGCATCAATACTCCCGACAGCGGCACGATTCTTTACCAGGGCGAGGCGCTCGGCACGCAGTTTCGCAACGAGGCCCATAGCTGTCCGGGGGAAAACTGAAGAAGGAAGTAAAGGTCTTGCTGTTCCTAATGTTTGGGGTTACAACCCCGAGTGCGAACTCAAAAACAAAAGGAACAACAAGGTGTACAGTAATACTCGATTTCATCAACTTTTAGAAGCCCTTCCGCGTAATTTGATTGATCGAATTTCGTCTAGCCTCCAGGCTGGCCGTTACGATAAATCCTTCAAGCCCTATGACCACCTATTGGCATTGTTATACGGCCAGATCTCAGGCGTCCGTAGCCTGAGAGAGCTCGAGACGGGTTTCAACGCCCAGGCAGCCCATCATTACCATTTAGGCACGGGGCCGATCCGGCGTTCCACCCTGTCGGATGCCAATCAACGCCGTAATCCGGTTTGT
>DS021199.1:1334545-1339152 GCA_001735895.1 Olavius algarvensis Gamma 3 endosymbiont
GGCTGGTGGCAACAGATTGATGAGGCCGGGGCGACTTTCGTGACCCGGTTTAAGCGCAATGCGGCGATCCAGGTAGTGGCACAGAATCCATGCGATGGCAAAGTCATCCTGTCTGACGAATGGGTCGAATTTCGCCACCGCAGTAACCGAGCAGGTCATAAAAATGGCTATCACGGCCTGCGGTTACGCCGCATCAGCGTGTATCGTGAAGGCAAGTCACCCCTCATCCTGGCGACCAACGATATGGACAGTTCAGCCAAGGATATTGCTGAACTTTATCGCAAGCGTTGGCAGATCGAGCTGTTTTTCAAGTGGCTCAAGCAAAACTTGAAGCTAAAGCGCTTTCTGGGCAAAAGCCAGAATGCAGTCAGCCTGCAAATTTACGCGGCCATTATCAGTTATCTGTTGTTATGGCTCTATCGATCACGTCGGTGTGCGCCGAATACATCGTTACACCTGCTGTTGGTGGAAATACGAGAAACCCTGTTTACTCGTTTACCAACCGGGGTACAGCAGATGTATCGACGAAGACGACGAGAACGCGCGGAACTGATCGAGAAAACACAGTATGTTCTTTCCTATTAACTTTCCCCGGACAGCTGTGCAACGAGGCCGGCATCATGTTCCAGACCACCGCGTTACAGGAGTTCATCACGGTGCGCGAAATCATGCTTCAGTTCAGCCGCTTTTATCCCGACACGGCGAGCCTCGACGAACTCGCCGAGCAATTCGCCCTGCATGAATTCCTGAACCAGGATACGCGCAAGCTCAGCGGCGGCCAGAAACAACGCCTGCTGCTGGCGATGGCGCAGATCAACAAACCGAAGATCCTGTTTCTCGACGAGCCCACCACCGGGCTGGACCCGCAATCGCGGCGCGACCTGTGGCAACAGGTGCAGCGGGTCAAGGAGCGGGGTGCGACCATCTTATTGACCACGCATTATATGGAAGAGGCCTATGAGCTCTGCGATGAAATCGCGATCATGGACCACGGCCGCATCATCGCGCACGATGCGCCGGATGCATTGCTGGCGGCGCATTTTGACGATGTCGTGGTGCAAATCCATGCGGCCGATATTCCGCGCGAAATCGGCGAGGCCGAATTTGACGCGACCTATCGTAACGACAGCGCGCATATCGTGACCGGCGATGTCAACAAGACCATCGAGCGGCTGTTGCATCTCGAGATCCCGTTGCACCGCTTGCGAATTCGCGCGCGCGATCTCGAGGACTTGTTCTTGGAGCTGACCGGAAAGGAATTACGCGCCTGATGTGGAATCGAATCTACGCGCTCTTCGTCGCGCGCAATCTGGAGTTCTTTCGCGACCGCGCGGCCTTGTCGTGGAGCGTGCTGCTGCCGGTGCTGATTATTATCGTGTTCGCGTTTGCCTTTACCGACGACAACCCGGAAAAATTCAAGGTCGCGCTGGTCGCGAGCAATAATTTAGAGGGTGCGGCCGCCGTGTTTCGCGAAACACGATTCATCCGCTTCATCGAATACGACGATGTCGCCGCCAGTTTGCTCAAGATCGAACGCCATCAGGTCGATATGCTGTTCGACCCGAGCACAAATCGTTACTGGATCAACCAGACCTCGCCCAACGGTTACATCGTCGAAAAACTGCTGTTGGCGGCCTTTGCCGAATCCGGCGAAAGACTGCAGCAACACTTGGTGGCAGGCGATGAAATTCGCTACATCGATTGGGTTATCCCGGGCGTAATCGCGATGAATATTATGTTTGGCGCCTTGTTCGGTATCGGCTATGTGATCGTGCGCTACCGCAAGTTCGGTGTGCTCAAACGGCTGCGTGCAACGCCGGTGACCGCGATGGAATTTTTAAGTGCGCAAATCCTGTCGCGGCTGTGGCTGTTGGTGGTGGTGAATACCGTGATCTTTATCGCGATGGATTATTTCGTCGATTTCCGCATGCATGGGTCTTATTTCAATCTGTTTTTGGTGTTTACGCTCGGCTGTATCAATTTAATTTGCTGTGGGCTGGTGGTAGCGGCGCGCATTTCCACCGAGGAAGTGGCGAACGGCGTATTGAACCTGTTCAGCTGGCCGATGATGTTCCTGTCCGGGGTCTGGTTTTCTCTCGAGGGAGCGCATCCGGCGATGCAGCAGTTTGCGCTGCTGTTGCCGCTAACGCATGTCACCGACGCGGCGCGTGAAATCATGATCGACGGCGCCGGCATCCTGCAGGTATCGGATCACTTGCTGGCACTCGGTATCTCGAGCGTTATTTTGTTGATCATCGGCGCCAGGATCTTTCGATGGGAGTAGTTTCCGACCAGCTCATCCTGTTTTGCCTGCTCGGGATTGTCTTCGGGCTGCTGGTCTGGGGCAAGATTCGCTACGATCTGGTCGCATTTGGCGCTTTGGTAATAGCGATAGTGATCGGTGTGGTACCGCAGGAACAAGCTTTCGCAGGCTTCGGTCATCATGCCACGGTAATCATCGCGCTGGTGTTGATCGTCAGCTGCGGCCTGTCGAATTCGGGCGCGATCGAACTGATCGCCAACCGCATCATTTCCGGGGGCCGTTCGCTGTTCATGCACATCAGCGTAATGTCGGGGGTGTCGGCGGTGCTGTCGGCGGTGATGAATAACGTGGCCGCGCTGGCGTTGCTGATGCCGATCGATATGCAGGCCGCAAAGAAGGCCAAGCGCAGCGTCGCCGTGACCCTGATGCCGCTGTCGTTTGCATCGATCCTCGGCGGCATGATCACGCTCATCGGCACGCCGCCCAATATTATTATCGCCAGTTTTCGCGAACAGGCGATTGGCGAGCCCTTCGGCATGTTCGACTTTTCACCGGTGGGCGCGGTAACCGCACTGGCCGGCGTCATCTTTATCGTCGTAGTCGGCTGGCGGCTGATTCCGCTGCCCGCGGGCGACGACGGTAAATCGGATCTTCCGCTACCGCACGAGGATTACGTTGCCGAGGTCCGGGTTGCCGAAGACTCGAGCGTTATCGGCCGCCGGGTGCGCGATCTGGACGGTGAGGCGGACGAGGCCGATGTCGCTATTGTCGGCCTGGTGCGCCAGGGAAAACGGCTGCCCGGACGGGCGCGCCTCGAACAAATCCGCCAGGGCGACATGCTGGTAATCGAGGCGGACGCGGAACATATCGACGCCTTTGTCGGCAGCTTCGGACTCGACTATGTCGGTAGCGAAAAATACAGCGGCCATGCCGCGGAGGGCCTGTCGCTGGTAGAGGCGGTGGTGCCGGAAAACGCGCGTATCGAGGGCCGCAGCGCGTTGAGCCTGCGGCTGCTGTATCGGCACGGAGTGACCTTGCTCGGCGTGTCGCGCAAGGGTAAGACTTTCCGCGACCGGGTGCGCAAGCTCGATACTCGGGCCGGAGACGTATTGCTGCTACTCGGCCCCAGCGAGCGCATCGACGATGTCGTCCTATGGCTCGGGTGCCTGCCGTTACAGGAACGCGACCTGCAAGTGGTACAACGTCACAAAGCCTGGATCGCGGTGGCGAGTTTTGCGCTGGCCATCGCCGCGGCCACTTCCGGCATCATGCATCTGCCGGAAGCGCTGGCCCTGGTGTGCATCGTCATGGTCGGGTTCAACATCGTGCCCTTAAAAGAGATCTATACCTCAATCGAGTGGCCGGTAATCGTTTTGCTGGGATCGATGATCCCCATCGGCTCGGCGCTGGAAGCCTCCGGCGGCACCGCGTTGATCGCGCAGCAAATCATCGAATTCGCCGCGGGATACGGGCCGGTCATCGTGCTCACGCTGTTGATGATCGTCACCATGACCCTCTCCGATGTCCTCAACAATACCGCGACCACGGTTATCGCCGCGCCGATTGCCATCGATATCGCCAATCGTTTGAGCGTCAACCCCGATCCGTTTCTGATGGCGGTTGCGATCGCCGCCTCCTGCGCCTTTCTGACACCGATCGGACATAAGAACAATACCCTGATCATGGGGCCCGGCGGCTACCGCTTCGGTGACTACTGGCGTATGGGCCTGCCGTTGGAAGTGATCGTGATAGCGGTCTCGATCCCGATGATCCTGATCGTCTGGCCGTTTTAAACTAATGTGTCATCCCCGCTAGATAAATCATTCCCGCCAGGTATGTCATTCCCGCGAAAGCGCACTGCTGTCCGGAATAAATTAAGTTGGTGTATTTGAAAGTGTTGCAGTGCCCGGGTTTTACGAATAAAACCATAAGCGACAACTTAATTTCAGGACACTGCAACATGTATACAAATACCCGATTTGGCGAACTTTTGAAAGTCCTTCCTAAAAATACTTTCAAACGCTGCGTTGAACAGCATCGGAGCGATAAACATAACAAGGGTTTCGACAGCTGGGGGCAGTTAATCAGTCTGATGTATGCTCAATTGTCCGGTTGTCGGAGCTTGCGCGAGTTGGAGGTGAGCTACAATAGTCATTCCGCGCATCACTATCACCTGGGCTGCGGTCCGATTAAGCGCTCGACTTTATCGGATGCCAATCGCCAACGAGATGCCGGGGTATTTGAATCATTCTGCCAGCAGCTGATGGGCCGGGCTCATCGGCGAGTACGCAATGAGATAAAGGACTTGCTCTATCTGTTGGACTCGACGCCGATCTGTCTGCGC
>DS021199.1:1339513-1344807 GCA_001735895.1 Olavius algarvensis Gamma 3 endosymbiont
CAGCTGGGCCGCGCTCAGGCCCGCCTGACTCGGCGTCGCGCGCCGGCGGGTCAACGCTTTACGCGCAATAGGTATGTCGAGTTCACGCGACCACAAGCGTGCAATTTCTTCGGCCTGATTATAGCCGCGCTCGAGCAAACGCTCGCGGTGTAACGGCACCGGCAACAACACTTCGGGCAAGGGGGCGCAGCGGCGGAAGGGTTCGAAACATTGCCGGCACAGGGTTTTCGCCAGGTGTAATGCCTCGGAATACTTGAGCTGCTGCAAGTAGTCCCGCACCAGACCCCGGTACTGCAGCGGCGCGATCATGCGCTGCCACCGCGGTGGGTTCAGCAGGCAGGCGGGGCAAACCCGGCCACTTACCGGATTGGGCTGCGCACAATACAAGCATGGATTCGGCACCGACTGCAATTGCTCGGCGCAAGCAGCGCAAAGCGAGTCCGCATTAGCGAGCTCGCAACCGCAGGCAAGGCAGAGCCCGGGGGCCAACACATAGTTGACGAAATCGGCGATTTGCCGTTTAACCAGTCTTCCTGACATTGACTATTCCCTGTCTTGCAATAGACTTGGCGTTCTTCTTTTTGACGATCGCTCCGATGACCGAAGCAGTGCAATCCATTCGCCACGACTGGACGCTAGGCGAAATTAAAGCGCTTTTCGAATTGCCTTTCAACGATTTGTTGTTCCAAGCGCAAACCGCGCACCGCGCCAATTTCGATCCGAACGCGGTACAGATCAGCACTTTATTGAGCATCAAGACCGGCGCCTGCCCGGAAGACTGCGCCTATTGCCCGCAAAGCGCCAAGTACGATACTGGGCTCGAGCGCGAGCGTCTGCTGCCGCTCGAAGAGGTGCGCACGGCGGCACTGAACGCCAAGCAAAATGGCGCCACCCGCTTTTGCATGGGTGCGGCCTGGCGTAACCCGACCGATAAAAATCTCGACAAGGTCATTGAAATGATCGGCCTGGTCAAGGATCTCGGGATGGAAACCTGCGTTACGCTCGGCATGTTAACGCGCGCGCAAACCCGCAAACTGAAATCGGCCGGGCTCGATTATTACAACCATAACCTCGATACCTCGCCCGAGTATTACCAGGAAATCATCACTACGCGCAACTACCAGGATCGGCTCGATACGCTGGAAAACCTGCGCGCCGAGGATATTAACGTCTGCTGCGGCGGCATCGTCGGCATGGGCGAAACCGACAAGGATCGCGCCGCGCTGCTGCAGCAGTTGGCCAACCTGCCCGAGCACCCACAAAGCGTGCCCATCAATCTGCTGGTGCAGGTTGAGAATACCCCGCTCTACGGCACCGACGAACTCGATGGACTCGAGTTCGTGCGCACGATCGCAGTCGCACGCATCATGATGCCGGCCTCGGTGGTGCGTTTGTCCGCCGGGCGCACCGCGATGAGCGAAGAACTGCAGGCGCTATGCTTTCTCGCCGGCGCCAATTCCATTTTCTACGGCGATACGCTGCTAACCACGCCGAATCCGGAACAGAACGAAGATCTCGAACTGTTCGATAAACTCGGCATCGTCGCCAATGGCGAGCAGGCACAGGGTTCGAGCGACAACGCCGCCGCCTGATTGTTACCAGGGTTGAGCGCAACTGCGCATCGCTTTAAGCGGCGCCAACAAACCTGAGCTTACCAATTGATTGATCAACGTCTCGGGCAATATATTTTAAGGAAACTCTGATTTATTTGGGGCTTCCTTAATTTAGCCGTCGCTACCAACTAATCAAAATCCCCTTCAAAACAACGGCACAATTATTCGCGGCTACCAAGACTCGGTTTCCATAGTATCGGATTTTACGATCGGCTCGAATCGGCCTTGCGGTGAAATCTCGGAGCGGGTTGCGGTATAGCCTGAAACAAGTTTATACGCGGTTTCTAATCCCCGGATTTTGGGTGAATTTTTCTCACTAACGCATCTTCGAAGTATTAATCGAGAATGAAGCAGTTGCTTTTTTTAGACCTGTAAAACCAGTGTCATGTAAACAGCGGTACATTTTATCAGACGTGAAACTGATTCGATTGAGTCATTCGTTGATATTTGGAAACGGTCAACCGGTATGCCGCTGGTCGGCTTGCTTTTCCCGCACTCGTTTTCGGAGTATGCTTTGGCGGCTAAATACATAAGAAGCAGGAGCAAACCGATGAAACCCCTTAACCCACTTAACTTACGGCAGCTGCCGACTCTATTGCTGTGCGGAATACTAGGCATGACACTGGCTGTTATGTCTCCGGCCGGCCAGGCGGCGCCGATGATCGATTCGATTCATTTTCTGATTCCTGGCGGCGCCGGCGGCGGCTGGGACGGCACCGCTCGCGGTACCGGCGAAGCACTGACCAAGTCGGGGCTGGTGGGTAAGGCCTCGTACCAGAATCTTTCCGGCGGCGGCGGCGGCAAGGCTATCGCCCACCTGATCGAAACCGCCACCCAGCAAAAAGGCACCCTGATGGTCAATTCGACTCCGATCGTGGTGCGTTCCTTGACTAAGGTTTTCCCGCAATCGTTTCGCGATCTGACCCCGGTTGCCGGCACCATCGCCGACTATGGCGCCTTCGTGGTGCGTAATGACAGCCCGATCAAGAGCTGGAAAGACGTGGTCGCCGGGTTCAAGAAAAACGCGCGCAAAATGAAGTTTGCCGGCGGCTCCGCTAAAGGCAGCCTCGATCATCTGGTCCCCGCGGCCGCGATCAAGGCCGAAGGCCTCGACCCCAAAACACTGCGATATATCCCTTATGATGCCGGCGGCAAGGCGATGGCCGGGCTGTTATCCGGCGAAGCTCAATTGTTGTCGACCGGCCTCGGCGAGGCGCTGGAAATGAGCAAGGCGGGGCAGGTGCGGATACTCGCCATCACCGCGCCCGAACGGCTCAAGGACGCACCCGACGTTCCGACGCTGGTCGAAATGGGTAACCCGACGGTATTTGCCAATTGGCGAGGATTTTTCGGTGCCCCCGGGCTTTCCAAGGCTGAATCCCGGGCCTATGCCGATGTGCTCGGCAAGATGTACAAGACGCCCGAATGGGAAACCGTGCGCGCCCGTAACGGCTGGGTCAATGTCTACAAGCCGGGCGATGAGTTTTTCGGTTTTCTCGAGCAGCAGGAAGAACAGGTCGGTAATTTGATGCGCGAGCTGGGATTTCTGTGACGCGATTCGAGCAGTCAGTTTCCGCATGATGATGGCGGCGCTCTCATGAACGCACCCCGGCGTATTTTAAGACGCCGAGTGTGTTGTGCGAGAGCATGCTCTCCCCGGACAGAAGGAGCCGGATTATGACAGTTTCCAATGAACGCATCGGCGCCTTGTTCTTCCTGATGCTGTCCATCCTCTACGGTTACCTGGCGAGCGATATCAGGCTTTATCCGGGTGACGAGCTCGAAGCGATGACGGCCCGAACCCTGCCTTATGTATTGTCCGGATTGGGTATCGTGTTTTCGCTGAGTTTGTTGATCAGCGGCAAGCAAAAGGGGTTTGGCTCGCTAACCGCAAATCTGAACTGGAAGCCGGTCATTTTTCTAATGCTGTTGAGTCTGTGTTACGGCTTCGCGCTCGACTGGCTGGGGTTCCTGATTTCCACGACGCTGTTTCTGATTGCCGGTTTTCGCATCCTCGGGGAAAAGCGGGTCAAGGTTTTGTTGTTGGTCGCGGTGCCGTTCGTATTTATTTTCTGGTTCGGACTGACGCAGATGCTCGACATATATCTTGCGCCCGGGCGTATTTTCGGAGGGTCGTAACATGCTCGACGGGATTCTCACGGGTCTGCAGACTGCGCTCTTGCCCACCAATCTGATGATGGTGGTGCTGGGCTGCTTCGTCGGCACCTTTATCGGCATGTTGCCGGGACTGGGCCCGGTATCCGCGATCGCGTTGATGATCCCTATTACCTACGGCATCGATCCGTCTTCGGGCGTCATCCTAATGGCCGGAGTTTACTACGGCGCCATCTTCGGCGGTTCGACCTCGTCGATTCTGATCAACGCGCCCGGTTGCTCCGGCACAGTGGTAACCGCCTTCGACGGTTACCCGATGGCGGCCCGCGGCGAAGCCGGCAAGGCGTTGGCATTGGCCGCCTACGCATCGTTCACCGGTGGCACGATTTCAGCCATCTTTCTGCTGGTGGCGGCGCCGATGCTGGCCAAGGTATCGCTCAGTTTTCAATCGGCCGACTATTTCGCGTTGATGGTGCTCGGCCTTTCCGCGGTGGCCGCGTTCAGCGGCAAGGGCCAGATTCTCAAGGCCCTGATCATGACCGTGTTCGGCTTGATGTTGTCGACCGTGGGCACCGACCGAGCAACCGGGGTGGAACGTTTTACCTTCGGCTCGATCGACCTGCTGGACGGCATCAGCTTTCTGCTGCTGGCGATGGCGACCTTCGCGCTGGCGGAAGCGATGATGTCGGTGCTCGAACGTACCGACGAAGACGCCGAACCGCAGGATATGACCAAGCTCGGCAGCATGAAGTTGAGCCGCGAAGAAATTAAGGAAGTCGCGCCCACGGTAGGGCGCTCATCGGTGCTTGGTTTCCTGGTCGGGGTGTTACCCGGTGCCGGCGCCACGATCGCCGCCTTCCTCGCTTACGGCGTCGATCGTAATCTCGCCAGAGGAAGCAAGAAGGATGAGTTCGGCGGCGGTTCGTTACGCGGGCTTGCCGCGCCGGAAGCCGCCAACAACGCCGCCTCGTCGGGTTCCTTTGTGCCCTTGTTGACGCTGGGTATCCCGGGTTCCGGCACCACTGCTATCATGCTCGGCGCCTTGATTTCCTATGGCATTCAGCCGGGCCCCAGGCTGTTTGTCGATAATCCGGAGGTGTTCTGGTCGGTGATTATTTCGATGTACTTCGGTAACGTCGTGCTGCTGATTCTGAACCTGCCGCTAATCCCCTATATTTCGCGATTACTGATTATTCCGAAACCGATTCTGGTGCCGATGATCCTGCTGTTTTCAATCACCGGCGTTTACCTGGTTTCGTTCAATACGATGGATATCCTGATCATGGTCGGCATTTGCGCGCTGGCGATTTTCCTGCGCCTGCTGACCTTCCCGATGGCGCCCTTGCTGCTCGGCTTTATTCTGGGCGGCATGATGGAAGACAATCTGCGCCGCGCGCTGTTGATTAACGACGACAGTCTCAGTTTTTTGTGGGAGCGCCCAATCACGCTGACCATTATGTTGATCACGCTGTTGGTGCTGATTGCGCCGATATTCCAGCAAACTATAAAACGCGTTTTCCACATCGATTCGCGCGGCGACGGCTTGACTATCGATTAAGCGCCCGC
>DS021199.1:1344857-1347593 GCA_001735895.1 Olavius algarvensis Gamma 3 endosymbiont
CAGGTGGGGTTTACCGGACGCTTACGTTATTATTGACGCTCCTGAATTTTTCAAATACATTTTGACGTGGTCAAACTTTTTGATACACCCCAGTTAAGCGGCATGCTTCGTTTCGAGTAGTCGTTTTTCATAATCATTCGGGCTGACATAATTCAGCGTCGAATGTAATCGATATGGGTTATACCAGCTGGATATGTACTGCAGAATATCCTGCTGTGCTTCATATCGAGTCTGATAATTTCGCCATTGCACCCGCTCCTGCTTCAGACTGCCAAAGAAGCTCTCGACCACCGCATTATCCCAACAGTCACCTTTACGGCTCATGCTGCCCTGGAACCCGTTGATTCTGAGTAATTTTCGGAATGCCTTGCTGGCATACTGAGACCCACGATCCGAGTGATGGATTAAACCTGCCTTGGGTCGGCGCTGCCAGGCGGCCATCTTCAAGGCATCACAGACCAACTGCGATTTCATCCGAGGGCTCATGCTCCAGCCCACAACCTTTCTCAAACACAGCATATGACATGTAGCAAGCGCATGTAGTCGGATGCCAAGCGGCTACCTGCTTTGTCGCCCGTTGATGCGCAGCGTCATTTGGTGAAGGCTAGAGTTATTTTATATTTCAGCCTTTGAAAAGACTGGCCACTAAGGTTCAGAAAACAGAGCTACTGAACCGATGTTTTACGACATATTATTTTTCAGTAGATAACTGGTGCGCAGAATAATTTCTATTAAGCGCATCCAAGTGGATCGCCCAAAGTCTGTTTCGCGGTCTTCGGCCGATCGCTGATGCGAGGCTATGTAGCAAGTATTCAAAAACCCCAGATAAACTGACGCTACCGCAAAGGAGATACGCAAACAATCATCATCGACTTCTTAGAACGACCCGAAACCGTCATTTGATGCCCGAAACCACCGGCTATGCCGGTGTGAATAACCAGGGCATTGCCGATTAAGCATTGAATCGGAACCTAAAGAGTGACGCGGGGACTTTAAAAAGACTCAAACTTTCGAGTCGGAACAACTCGCAACCTATAGAGTCATCCCCGCGTAAGCCCGCCGGGACCCACAGGGCCTAAAGCCGCGCAGGCTTACGGCGTACTCGGTCTTGTACAGGATAACGGCACCGCAAAGCGTGCAGTAGACCCCGGCAAATTCGGTGCCGCCGATTTCATCGATGAACATTTCATGCCAGGCGAGGATACGCTTCGGATAAGCCCGTGCGTCGCCATTGATTTCAATGCCGAAAACCACATTGTCGTCCCCGAGATAGTCGGCGTTGTCGGCGGCTATCATTTTCGGTTGGCGCAATGGCGGGATGCCATCCTGTTTGACGCCGCCCCAACGCACCTCGTCGAGGCGGATGCGGGTACTGCGTTCGGCCGAAAAATAGCCGGCGAACTTTTCGTCGATCAAACCGTATAGTCTCGATTTGAACCTAGCGTAGGACTCGTCGACGCTCGGCGCCTGTTGCCACCACCAATCAAACCATTCGTTGGTATCGAAACCGAAATCCTGACCGGTTTTCTGCTGTAGCAATTCCCTAAACCGATGCGCCATTTGGCCCCGCGACAGGGACAGAACTTCGATCGCCATCGGCGTGTAAGATCGTTGCCAATCCTTTACCACAGTATCGAAAGCCTGGTCCCAGTTTTCCTCGGGAGTGAAAAACAGCTTCACCATGCGTTCGGAAATGTCGACCGGTTGCGCTGTGCTTTGCGCTTCGGAGTTACCGCTGCCGCAAATCAGACCGGCGAGTAACAAAATCAGGATGGGACTTCGAACAATCATGGGCGCCTCTCGGATATTACAGTTGGAACCCGGCGAAGCCAGAAAGTTTCATGATGCTTGTCATGCATCCGCCGCCATCCTAAATCACAGTCATCCCCGCGTAAGCGGCGATCTTGCAGGGACACCTCTATTTCAAGATTCCCGTTTGCACGGGAATGACCGCAATTTCTTAATCCCTGACCTGCGCCATTCTGAATCTCAGTCATCCCCGCGTAAGCGCACTGCTGTCCGGAATAAATCATAATGCCAACTGTGCTTGATGTATTTGGAAATCGGATTTCCATTTTCGTCGTCGTTTAAGTACTTCGAATTCGAGTCTGGGTCGCTGGAATAGAGTCGATTTGAGTTCCGCCAGCCACAGATAAAAACCGCGTCTCGATCCACAAAGTTGCCGGTATAGATCGGCGATGAGATACGTGATCAATGCCACCAGTATCTGGATTTTGACCGCATTCTCGCTTTGACCGAGAAACTTTTTGATTTTCAGGTTCTGCTTGACCCACTTGAACCAGAGTTCGATCGCCCAACGCTGCTTGTACAGCGCTGCAACTTCTTCAACCGGGACCCCCATCAGGTTGGTTACCAGTACCAGCGGGTCCACATGATCCTCTCGATGCACCACTATTCGCCGCAACGGTTTGACGTAGTTGTTTTTCCGGCCGCCGCCAGGCCATTTGTTTTTAAACTCAATGACCTCATCCGACAGTATATCTCCTTCGGTCGAGCGGCTTTTGAGCACCCTGATCGATGCGTACGCTTTAACCGGGTCACAAAGAAAGCACCCTCCTGGTCGATTTGATGCCACCAATTGTAATCGCAATATCCCTTATCAAACACATACTTAGCGCCCTTCTCGATTTCAACATTGCGTCCATACTCAATATCGTTCTGGGTCGATGCCGTGATCCGAGCGTCACAAGGCAACTGCTTGTCGGGGGAATACAG
>DS021199.1:1347964-1352431 GCA_001735895.1 Olavius algarvensis Gamma 3 endosymbiont
CCGATCCTGAGCGCGCGCTACAAGCTTTAATGGCCTCCTACAAATAGACGCATTTATTTTCAAGCGTTCAAACGCATGCTGAAAATCGGAAAAATAAATGCGTCCCCTTATCGTTCGTACATGCACGGCCTGCTGATTTGGTGAATCGCGAATTCAGCGCGACGCGGCCGAATCAGTTGTGGGTCGCCGATATCACCTTCGTAGCCACCTGGTCAGGAATGGTCCATGTGGCCTTCATCATCGATGTATTCGCCCGGTATATCGTTGGTTGGCGTGTCAGTCGATCGATGAGGACTGATCTGGTGCTCGATGCTTTGGAGCAGGCGCTGTGGTCCAGAACCAAAACCGGTGAGCTGATCCACCATAGCGATAGCGGCAGCCAGTACCTTTCGGTTCACTATACCGAACGCCTGGCCGAGGCCGGTATCGAATCATCCGTTGGCAGCGTTGGCGATTCCTACGACAACGCAATGGCCGAAACGATCAACGGCCTGTACAAGACCGAAGTCATCCGAAAGCGTGGTCCCTGGAAGGCACTCGATGAGGTCGAGTACGCCACCCTGGAATGGGTGGATTGGTTTAATAATCGAAGATTATTGGAGCCGATTGGAAACATTCCGCCGGCTGAGTACGAGCTGCTGTATTATCAGCAACTGGAAGGGTCATCCGAAGCCGCATGACTCACACAAAACAGCCTCCGGCATTCCCGGGGCGATTCAGAACCACGCATGCATCGAGCTGTTATAAAAAGGCCTTTGATTGCAGTCAAAGGTGGGCCTCAATTTACCCGTTTTTAAAAGAAATTAAATCAATGAAAGAACAACAAGAACTACCATACAAGCGCATGCAGCCGGATTGCCAAAAGGCTACGCCTTTTTTCGGCCACTGATGCGAGGCGTTATGTGTTTCTTCAGGGTTTCCTAAGATTCAAATGATCGACGTAGGGGTTAAAGTCCTTATCGCTAAAAAGCAAAGAAATCTGGTTTTTAATACAGAAAGTGGCTATCCAGTTGTCAACTGATTTCCTGATAGTAATACCTTTTTTTCTGAGATATCTATAATTATCCGCCCCTATCAAAGCTAGTTCAGGTGTCATTATTTGATAGATTGGGAGTTCGGTAAGCATCTCCCTAGCTAGTTTATAGTCCCTATCACTTCTGAATCCCTGGAGAACTTCGGCAAGAACTATATCACCGATACAGATTGTGTCCGTGGAAAGAAATTCATCGAGTTGCTTGGTTTCCGTAGTCTCAGCGCCATTGAAATAGTCAATCCAGACGCTAGAATCTACAAGTATCATCTGGTTTTTCTCATCTCAGAAAGATCCCCTTCCCAAGAAAGCTTCCCTTTAAATTTCCGGATTTTCTCTTGCTTTTTTAATCGAATTAGAGTTTTAAGACCCAACTCTACGGCTTCCTTTTTTGTAGTTAAGCCGGTAGCCTTTAACGCATCGTCCATGAGCTTGTCGTCAATAACTATATTGGTTCGCATGGTTAAAACTAGTGGTTAATAATATACACATAATAAATCAGTACAGTACACATAACAAGTGCATGCAGTCGGACTTCCAAAACGCTACGCGTTTTGAAAGCCGCTGATGCGAGGCGTTAGCTGCAATAGAGATAATGGACTTAAATTTAGAGAATGTAAGAATAGCCGCGAAAGAACAAGCGGAGGACTTGAAAAGTCACATGGGGGACTATGCGGCAGAAAATTTGAGGTGGTGTCGGACTCTCGAACAGTATAAGCACTTATCTAGGGAATCTCTGCAAAAGTCATATTAGCGGGATAAAATACGTCGAACAAGTTTTCAGAGATTGAATGATGAAACAACCGAGCTTTTCCGATCTTGAATATGCCAATAAGAAAAAGACGACTCGACGCGAGCGCTTTCTTCAGGAAATGGACTCCATTATTCCGTGGGGATTACTGGTAAAGCCAATCAAGCGGTTTTATCCGAAAGGTCATACGGGCAGGCCACCGATCGCATTGGAATCAATGTTGCGAATCTATTTTTTACAACAGTGGTATGGACTGAGTGACCCGGCTGCAGAGGACAGTTTGTACGATACGGAATCCATGCGCCGGTTTGTGGGCGTAGATCTGGAGTCGATACCGGATGAAACTACAATCTGTCGATTTCGCCATCGGCTGGAACGAGAGGGTCTAACCACAAAGCTGTTTCAGCAGGTTGAAGGTTATCTGAGCGATCATGGTTTAATCGTGAATGAAGGCACGATTGTGGATGCGACTATCATTGGTGCCTCGGGCTCGACCAAGAACAAGGAGAAGCAGCGTGATCCGGAGATGAGGCAAACGAAAAAGGGTAACCAGTGGTACTTTGGGATGAAGGCGCATGTTGGCACGGATACGCATGGCCGGGTGCACAGTGTCGCGGTGACGGATGCAGCGGTTCACGATTCCCAGATGATGGAGGAACTGGTTCATGGCGAGGAGCAAGTCGTTTATGGTGACAAGGCTTATGCAGATGCCGAGAAGAAAGCCCGATTTGAAGAGTCTGGAGTCGAGTGGCGAATCAACCGTAAAGCGAGGCGAGGGAAGAAACTGAACATTGCGGATCGGTCGTTTAACCGGAAGAGCAATCGAACCCGCGCCAAGGGAGAACACGCCTTTCGAATCGTGAAGGATTTGTGGGGCTATAGCAAGACTCGCTACAAAGGAATCGAGAAAAATGCAGCGCAAGTATTTACCCTGTTTGCGCTGGCAAACCTGTATCTGTGCCGAAGGGAATTACAGGCACTGCAGGGTTAGTGCGCCCTGAATAGGGAAATGATGATGACATTCAGAAGAAAATACCAAAAACCAGAAACTTATCCGAGAAACCCTAGGAAAAAATATCACCCGGTTGTCGGCGATAAGAATTTAACGGGTTCTTCAGAGGTTCCCTAGATACATTTACAAAGAATGTGAACCACAGTTCAAAATAGTACAAAAATTTGCGAATCTCCTTGAGGATGAAAAATTGGACATCAGCCGGTTAATTGAATTATTTAGCTCACTGAAGGGGGTTGAATTAAAACAAAAATACTTTATTGCAAAATGCCTGTATTCAATCGAATTATTAGAAGAACGAGAAGCGGAAAAAATTAAAGAAGAAGCCTCCAAGAAAGCCGTCGAATCAGTGCTTGAACAGCAGATTAGAATAAGCGGCAAAGATCACCCAGACGACTATTTGCAAGAAATGGCGAAACGTGCACTAGAACTTATGAGAATCAAACCACTTCAAAAACAAGAGCTACTCGACCTTTCAGAGGAAGCCTGGGAAAAAAGATCATCTTGGGGACACCACTCAGGCAGATTAAGTGCATTTATAGAGTGGTTTGTAAATCCAATTGAAAAATTTTAGCAAAAATGCAGCTATCAAGCGCATGCAGCCGGACTTGCAAACCTCTACGCGCTTTGCAAGCCGCTGATGCGAGGCGTTAGCGGACTGGTTAATACCGAGAAGAAGAACTGAGAATTTTGCATAGCCTTTCAAATCGTTAAGACCGATGAAAGCTGGCAAACCGAACTGGGTTTGCACAACAATTTCACCCTCGGTAACGTTTACTCTTATGCGGCCGTCGGCATTACGGCGCGTTTTGGAACGCATTTAAAAAACGATATAGGGCCGCCCAGTATACTGCCTGGCTTCCCAGGCACTCCAACCTTCAATCCCAACCGGAAATCCAACTGGTATCTGTTCGCCGGACTCGAGATTCGTGCAATGCTGCACAATATTTTTCTCGACGGAAATACACAGCGCGACAGCCACAGCGTCGACAAGGAAAACTGGGTGGCCGACTTACAATTTGGCGTCGCCTACCATTTCAACGATATGCGGGTATCCTTCGTACAGCTTTTCAGAAGTCGGGATGACATGGTCCAATAGATTGATACCACCCAGTTAAGAGATAATGAAACTTAACTGAGGTAACGATAGATGACAACGAGAAAGAAATATACGAAAGAATTCAAACTGGATGCAGTGAGCCTGGTAACTGATCAGGGCTACAGCCGGGCGGAAGCAGCGCGAAGCCTGGGCATCAATGCCAATATGCTGTGCCGATGGGTGCAAGAGGAACAATCGGGTGATGGCCAGGCTTTCCGTGGGAACGGCAAGCTGACACCGGATCAGGAAGAGAACCGTCGACTTAAAGCTGAAATCAAACGCCTGAAGATGGAGAAAGAAATCTTAAAAAAGGCGACGGTATTCTTTGCAGCAGAAACGAAATGAAATACTCGTTTATCACCCAACACAAGAATACCTTTCCCGTTCGCCTGATGTGTCAGGTGCTGGGTGTGGACCGGTCATGTTATTACCACTACCGGCGCCAGATGGACACAAGACCGCCTGATCCCGAGCATGGGGAAATGCTGGAGTGACGTGGTCAAACTTTTTGATACACCCCAGTTAAGCGGCATGCTTCGTTTCGAGTAGTCGTTTTTCATAATCATTCGGGCTGA
>DS021199.1:1352481-1357514 GCA_001735895.1 Olavius algarvensis Gamma 3 endosymbiont
CGCATTGGAACGGTAGATACCATAAACCAGTCTACCTGCTGTTGCATGTTGCTCCAGCAAGGCTTCGATTTCGTCGGCCTGGGACAGGCTGCAATCGAGCAGTAGCCGCAGCGTGTCGTCGAAGCGGCGATGGTCGGTGTTGCGGCGTAATTCATCCCGGTAGCGCCGGCCGCGGTAACCCCCGGCGGTCAGGTCGAAACGATCCAGACACCACTGGATCAGACTGTTGAAGTAGAGCCGAAATCCATACAGGATTCGATTGCGACTGCCCGCGGTGGCCTTGATTTCGGCGTGTAACCCGCGCGGCGGCCAGCGAAATTTCAGGTTGGCGTCGCATACCGGGCGACCGCCGTTTTCGGAATTGCCGCTGATGCGGTCGATGTCCCGGATCAAATCACGGTACAGTGTCGCACGCACCTGTTCATCCTCGTTACCGGCCTGTAGCAGCAGACTCAAGATGACGCCATTCTGCGACGCCAGGGGTTCCCAGCGGCAGGACAATCCGTCCAGGTCGGGCGGGCCGTCGTCCGCCGCCGGCTCCACCAGATAAGCGGGATCCGATTTGATCCAGCGCTCGGCCAACTCGATTCCCCCGCCGGAAAAGGTCGCCAACTCGTTACCCGGGCCCAGCCGATACTTGCCGACCATGACCCGCGCGTCGCTTTGCCGGTGGATGCTCGCGACCGAGACTACGCCGACGCGCAGCGATAGCGCGAAGTCGGCTTCGGCCAGGCGGCGCACCGCGAGTAGCGCCTTTTCACAGTCGGCCAGTCGCGCCGCCGGCACCAACAGGGTGGCGCCGTCGCCGCCGAATACATAAGGAATTTCGCCGCCGGTGGTGAGGTTGAGCATCGCGTTGATACAGGCGGCGCCGATCATATTGACTTCCTTGTAACGTCCCTCGGCGATTGCGCGGGTCGAGCCTTCGACATCGGAAATAACGACGAGCCAGTCATCCGGCGCGACGACGTAATTGTCGATATTCGCGATTTCGGCAAAATCGTCGAAAGCGTCGATCTGGCTATAGAATCCGTTGGCGCTCATAGATCAGCTGTCTGCAAGCATTCGAAGCCGACAATATGCACTAAAACCAGGTTGAATTCAGGTGCAGATGCGACCCGGAAGACGAGATCGCGGATTTGAGACACCGAGCCGCCGGGTTATTATATGCCTTCGCAGCTTTGCGGCAGGTATGCCGAATCGAGATTGCTGCTGCGATGCCAACGAACGATACTGGCGTTGCCATCGCCGGTCTCGGGGCTGAGGGTAATGATTTTGTCATTGCCGAACTTTTCTTTCAGCTCGACCATGATACTGCCGTCCGGCTGCAGATTCACGTGTGAGATGGTATCGCTATTGTTGAAGGTGGCATTCGAAATGCCGATCGCCGACAGATCTTCCGGCCAGTCGCCTTCCATCATGTAATGCTCCAGCGAACCGACCTTGAGTATGCTGATTTCAGAAAAAGCCTGCGCTGCCTGTGCCTGTAACACGAAACGATTGGCGAGCCCGGAATTCGACTCGGTTTCGGCGTTGTCCTGCGAGCTCAGAAACGACAGCAGATTGCCGAAGAAACCCGGTTCCTGCTGCGGCGATTGCGTTACCAGGCTGGCGACCAGCGCCTGCTCGGCGAATAATTGCGAAGTCGCATTTTCTACCGCCAGGCTGAACACCTTTTTTGCCTTGGCATTCAGTAACCAGCTGTCGGCCACGCCTTCGGTGGTTTGCTGGTACAGGACCTGGTCGTCACTGGCGCCGATCAGTTTCCAGTTGATTCTGACGATAATGCGGTGGCGTTTGAACTGACTGGTGGAGATCTTGCGCTTGGAGTAAACGACGTCTTCGCCCAGGTCGGGAGCGCAGGAGTCGAAGCGCAGGTCGACGATATCGGCATGCAGGCTGTAACCGCCGAGCTTGCGCTTCATGCTGACGACGCTGTACTCGTCGGCGACCTGTGCAGCATAACCGAGGCTTTTTACGACTTTCGATTCGGCGCCGACAATTCCCCCCGCATCCGGGAAACTGCGCGGATGGTCGTTCAAAGCCTGCGGCCAGTTTCGATCCTTGAACGGCGTACAGTCCGAGCCGTAAGCGTAAAAGCCCACGGACTTATCCGTGGGAATGCGGCCCCAGGGATTGGTTGTGCTGACGATGATCAGTTTCTCCGCCTGATGATCGCTCGCCAGGACAATTCCCTTGACCTTCGAGTTATCCTTGGCGGCAAAGATTTGGGCGGGCGCAGGATCGCGCGCTTTCAGCGTAATCAACCGGATAAAATCACGATCGGCAAACAGTTGCTCCGCCGCCATACCGATTGCTTCCGCCATCGCTTCATCGCCGCGCTTATCGGTCAGCAGGCTGCCGGCATGACCCATGGTATTGGTGTGATACAACAGTTTGCTGTTGCGGTCGGTTTTAAGCGTCCACTCGATCCAGACCTGCACCCGATTGCGGGTCAGGTATTTGAAGGAGATTTTGTCGATGGGTTTGTACTTGGTCGATGCCGATTGTGACGGCGCACAGGCATCGTAGGTTAGCTTGACCAGTCTTGCATTGAGGCTATAGCCGCCCGAGTTTTCCAGTTTTGACAGCGAATCACCGGTTGCCGGGCTGATCGAATATCCCAAAGGCCGGGTTTGTTTGATAATTGCGTCGCTGGCCCGGCGGGCATCTGTCGCTAGCCATTTCTTATGGTTCAGCGCGACACCTAGCGGCATCGGCTTTCCGGCGGAGCAGTTATCGCCGAACAGCAGCTGACCGATTTCCTGCTGTGCTTTTGTGTCCTTGATCCAACTCTTGCCGTCGGCGACGATGAACAGTTTACGGGTCCTGGTTTTCTGGTCCGAATTGATCGGTTTTAAGCTGGTATGCTGGATATCCGCGAGTCCGCGGCCGTCTTCTTCGACCAGAATTTTAGCGATAAACGCCTGATCCGAAAACAAGGTCAACACCGCCGACTCGAGTGCATTTCCGATCGCCGTTTTTGCGGAGGTTGATTGACTCCAACCGTTGAAATTACCCAGCGTACTCGCTTCGTAGATCACTTCCTGGTCACGGTCTGTGCGCAGCTGCCAGTTGACCTGCAGCCGGACGCGGTTCTTGTTGAATCGATGCGCCGAAATGTCCGCCAGCTTTTTAATACGCTGGCTCTTGCGAATTCCCGGGGCACAGGCGTTGAAGTCCATGTCCACGATTTCAGCGTGCAGGCTCAAGCCGCCGGTTTTTTTGAGGCGGGCGAGCAGGCGGTATTTTTCGGTACGTTCCGATTCATAGTCGAGGCCGTTGATTATTTTATTGATGCGGTAAGTCAGATCGGACTCGGTGGGAAACAGCGATTTGTGAAATACGAAAATATCCGGGGTGGTCATCGCGCCCCGTGAAATACAGCCCTTGCCGGTGTAGAAAACTCCGATCTTGGTGGTCTTGTTTATATGAGATTCCGACTTCCACAGATAGCGGGTGTCGAGCAGGTGCAACTTGCGCGCGGTTTTTTCGTAGGGCCTGATAATCGGCTTGGCCGTGGCCGCCGCCTGCTGGTACTGGCTGCCGGCGCTGTGGCTCTGGGGTATGACCTTGGAGTTGGCCGCTTCCCCCGGCTCCTTGTCGGAGTAGTGAATTTTACCATTGTCGTCGACCCACTTGTAAAGCTGGGCCTGGCCGTTAAACGATGCCAGCGCGAAGACGATTAGCGCCAGCCGGGCGCTTAAGCTTGTTCGAGACATGTGATTCACAATTAGCCGGAATTGACTAAGTATAGTAGTCGATCCGGTTTCATCCAGGTTGAATGCATCCCTCGCTATGCGGTAACGCCGGCAGAAATCCAGCCCGATAACCAACACTTACTCAGAGTAAAAGTTTTACTCTGAGTAAATTCTTTCGCTCAATATTGGATGGCGGCGGCGGCGAGAAAGGCTTCGGACAATTCGCCGCGGCCCATCTTATCGATTAATTCTTGCGCAACCTGCAGGATCTCCGACAAGGGGCCTGTGACTAACACTAGTCCAAGCTGCAGCGTGACGCGTTTGTCGGCTATCGGGTTGGTCACATTGGGGTGTTTCGGAGGCTGCAAAATAAGTTGTATTTCGCTCAGGTCAGAAGGCATTCTTTCACAGTCGCCACCCGGGGCAATAAATTCGAACAGCTCTATCGACGAGGCGAGCGAGACACTGTCCTGCTTGATAATTTGGTCATCGTGTTTAACGCTAAATTCAACTGTAATCGGCATCCTGGTTATCCTCGGTAGTTATATATCGACCAGAATACGCCTGCGTGCACCGAAGGCCTTTGTCCTGAGTCAAACCGGCGGCTGCGGTTGAGATTGTGACGGCTTCTCGGGGCCTTATTTCGGTTTCCGTCTAATTTGCCATCCCCGTGTATGCGGGGGGTCTCATAAAGCGCCACCATTGCAAGATTCCCGCCTGCGCGCACTGCTGTCCGGAATAAATTAAGTTGGTGTATTTGAAAGTGTTGCAGTGCCCGGGTTTTACGAATAAACCCATAAGCAACAACTTAATTTCAGGACACTGCAACATGTATACAAATACCCGATTTGGCGAACTTTTGAAAGTCCTTCCTAAAAATACTTTCAAACGCTGCGTTGAACAGCATCGGAGCGATAAACATAACAAGGGTTTCGACAGCTGGGGGCAGTTAATCAGTCTGATGTATGCTCAATTGTCCGGTTGTCGGAGCTTGCGCGAGTTGGAGGTGAGCTACAATAGTCATTCCGCGCATCACTATCACCTGGGCTGCGGTCCGATTAAGCGCTCGACTTTATCGGATGCCAATCGCCAACGAGATGCCGGGGTATTTGAATCATTCTGCCAGCAGCTGATGGGCCGGGCTCATCGGCGAGTACGCAATGAGATAAAGGACTTGCTCTATCTGTTGGACTCGACGCCGATCTGTCTGCGCGGCCGGGGTTATGAGTGGACGCAAGCGCGTAGTATGTCACGCATTCCGGGCCTGAAGATTCACCTGCTGTATTCCCCCGACAAGCAGTTGCCTTGTGACGCTCGGATCACGGCATCGAC
>DS021199.1:1357564-1369579 GCA_001735895.1 Olavius algarvensis Gamma 3 endosymbiont
CTGATTCGCACCATCTTGATCAATTGCCTGATCTCGATCGCGTTGGTATTTCTGGGGCAACGCATCTATGTGCTCGGGCAACGCTCGCTCGGTTACGAAGAAGTTACCGAGTATCTGGCGATACCATTGGGGTGGATGATGATTTACATCGGCATCATGTGCTGGATTACCGCTTTGGCGGTCGTCACGCTCGGTATTTATCGCGCTTTTGCGGAATATCGCGAAGCGCCGCATCCAGGCCATTACACCTAGTCGGCCATGACCGTATCCGTCGCCGGTTTTGCCTGCCTGCTGCTGCTGATATTCTTGCGAATCCCGATCGCCTTCGCGATGGGATTGGTGGGTTTCTTCGGCTTTCTTTATTTAAACGACTACAACACGGTCGCGGCACTGTCGATGGCCTCGCGGCGCGTAATCAATACCTCGCAGGATTACGGTTTGTCGGTAATTCCGCTGTTTATCCTGATGGGCAATTTGGTGACGCGCGCCGGTTTGTCGCATGAACTCTACAAGGCTTCCTATTCGTTTCTCGGGCATTTGCGCGGGGGCTTGTCGATGGCGACGGTCGTCGCCTGCGGCGGATTTTCCGCGATCTGCGGCTCGAGCCTGGCAACCGCCGCGACCATGGCCAAGGTTTCGATGCCGTCGATGCGCAAATACGGCTATAGCGACTCGCTGGCGGCTGCCTCGATCGCCGCCGGCGGCACGCTGGGTATCCTGATTCCACCCAGCGTTATCCTCGTGATTTACGGCATCATGTCGGAGCAAAGCATCCGCGAACTATTCGCGGCCGGCTTCCTGCCCGGCTTGCTCGGTGTGGGCCTTTACCTGTGCGCGGTTTCCTGGACCGTGTGGCGCAAACCCGAGTCCGGACCGCCGGGGGAGCGCGTGAGCGCCCGCGCCCGGCTCGAGTCGCTCAAGGGCGTGTGGGGCATTCTGTTATTGTTTGCAATCGTCATGGGCGGCATTTACGGCGGGGTTTTTACACCGACCGAGGCTGCGGGTATCGGCGCGGCGGGCGCCTTCGCGATCGCATTGGCGCGGCGGGCGCTAACCCTGAAAAGCTGCTTCGAGGTGCTGTACGAGACCGCGCATACAACTTCGAGCCTGTTTCTGGTCGTCATCGGCGCGCTGATTTTTTCCAATTTCATCAACCGCGCCGGCTTGCCCGATCACTTGCTGCAGCTGATCACCGGTTTCGATGTGCCGCCGATGGTGGTCATCCTGATCATTTTGCTGATTTACATCGTGCTCGGCTGTGTCTTCGAGAGTCTGTCGATGCTGCTGTTGACGATACCGATCATTTACCCGGTAGTCGAAAGCCTGGGCTTCGATCTGGTCTGGTTCGGCATTGTCGTCGTGGTCGTCACCGAAATCAGCCTGATCACACCGCCGGTGGGTCTCAACGTGTTCGTGTTGAGCGGGGTGCTCAAGGACGTCAAAACCGGCACCATATTTCGCGGGGTAACGCCGTTCTGGTTTGCGGATATCGTACGCTTGGCCCTGATTACGTTAATTCCGGCGATTTCGCTCTACCTGCCGGAGCTATTCTATCGCTAGGACCGAATTGGAGTCGCCGCCGGCATCTAAAGTGAATTGACAAAGGTCATATGAATAAAAGCCCATAGTTTGTAGGATTTTGGCGGTAAACCGAAAAAGGTAACCAATGACTTCTCAAACCAGGTCGCAACCGCTGGCTAGTGATACCGGCGACGGGGGTTCTAACCCAAAAACCGGACAGCCTGAAATTCTGCCGTTAATGGGCAACGAGGCGATCGCCCGCGGCGCCTGGGAGGCGGGCGTCAAGGTCACGGCGGCCTATCCGGGCACGCCCAGTACCGAAATTATGGAAAGCCTGGGCAAATACCCGGCGCAGGACTTACAGGCCGAATGGGCCACCAACGAAAAAGTGGCGCTCGATGTTGCCATCGGCGCATCCTTCGCCGGCGCGCGCGCCATGACTTCGATGAAACACGTCGGCCTGAACGTCGCCGCCGATGCCTTGATGTCGCAGACCTACATCGGTGTCAATGGCGGCCTGGTGCTGGTGGTATGCGACGACCCGGGTATCCACAGCTCGCAAAACGAGCAGGACACGCGGATATACGGCCATCTTGCCATGGTGCCGATACTGGAACCTGCCGACGCCCAGGAAGCGCTGGATTTCACCCGGCTCGCATTCGACTTGAGCGAGTCGTTCGATACGCCGGTCATCGTCAGGGGCACGACGCGCCTGTCGCATACCCGCAGCCTGGTGCAGACCGGCGAACGGGTCGAAAAAGATTCACGCGGGTTCGACGAAAACCCGCAAAAAAACGTCATGATCCCCGGGCATGCGCGCTTGCGCCACAGCGCGTTATTCCGGCGCGAGGAACAGCTCAAGCAGTATCTCGAGCAATCCGAGCTGATCCGCTGGGAGCCCGGCAGCGAGCCGGTCGGCATCGTTACCCTGTGTACCGCCTATACCTATGTCAAAGAGTTGCTGCCGCAGGCGCATGTCCTGAAACTCGGCGCCTCCTACCCGTTGCCCGCGAACCGGTTGCGCGAGTTTTGCGCTGCGGTCGAGCGGGTGATCGTGATCGAGGAGCTCGAGCCGATCGTCGAAAACGAAATGAAGCTGATGGGGCTCAAGGTCGAAGGCAAGTCCCTGTTTCCGCGCGAGGGCGAGTTTTCTCCTGATGTGATCCGCGCCGGGCTCGAACAGGCCGGCCTGCTGCCGGCCTCAAAACCCAAACCGGAACCGGCCGTGCAAGCGATGCCGAGGCCGCCGCTATTGTGCGCGGGTTGCCCGCATACCGGCGCTTACATGGCCTTGCGCGCGCTTAACGCGCGCGTCTCCGGCGACATCGGCTGTTACACACTGGCGGCGGTGGAACCGCTCAAGGCGATCGATACCACGGTGGCGATGGGGTCGAGCATCGCCAACGCCACCGGCATGGCGCTGGCGGGCAGCGAGACGCGCCCGATTGTCGCCACCATCGGCGATTCGACCTTTCTGCACGCCGGGATTCCGCCGCTGATCAACGCGGTTTACAACCGGGTAAACATCACCGTGGTGTTACTCGATAATCATATCACCGCGATGACCGGGGGCCAGGATCATCCGGGCACCGGGCGCAACCTGCGCGGCGAAGCCGTACACAAGGTCGACTACGAAGCGCTGATCCGCTCGATCGGCATTACCTGGATCAAAAAAATCGATGCCTACAACATGGGGAACGTGTTCCAGTATCTGCGTGAAGCCACCCTGTATCCGGGCGTCGCGGTCGTTATCATGGACCGCCCCTGCGTACTCGATCCGGTCAAGATCAAAGGCTCCCCATTCCGCGTCGATGCAGAGGCCTGCACCGGATGCCAGACCTGTATGAACCTGGGTTGCCCGGCGCTGTCGTGGTCGGATGAACTTTTCGAGGGGCATCACAAGGTCAAGATCGATGAAGCCGCCTGCATCGGCTGCAGCCTCTGCGCCCAGGTCAGCGCCACCAACTGCATCAAGCCCGTCGAAGCCTTCGAAACCCATGGCTGAATCAAGGCAACCCGACTCCCGACGGGCTTCCGACAAACCGCAGTCGTCGCCGGCCATGCAGACGGTTGCGAGCCCCGTCAACGTGCTGGTTGTCGGCGTCGGCGGCCAGGGCGTGATCATGGTGTCCAAGGTGCTGGCGACGCTATGCCAGCGACAGGGTTTCCAGGTTAAGCAAAGCGAAGTGCACGGCATGGCCAAACGCGGCGGGTCGGTGTTCAGTCACGTGCGTTTCGGCGCGACGGTATATTCGCCGACCATCCCGCTCGGCGAAGCCGACGTGCTGGTGGCGCTGGAATGGGCCGAGGGCCTGCGCTGGTTACCCTACCTGAAGCCGGAAACCGGAATCTTCATCGCCGACACCCAGCAGATCGTACCGCCGTTCGCCTGCCGCAACCGCCGGCATGGTGCGGGCAGCGGCTACGCTCGCGCAACCGTGGCCGACGTCATCGCGCAGGTGGCCAATTGTTATGCCGTCAACGCCGGGCAGATTGCGCAGCAACTCGGCAACAGCAAGGCCGGCAACACGCTACTGCTGGGAATGATGTCGACCACGCTGGATTTCCCCGCGGGAGACTGGCGCGAGGTCATCGCGCAGTTCGCGCCGCCGAAAACCGTCGATATCAACATGCAGGCCTTCGAGCGGGGCCGGCACTGGGTCGAAACCCACGACCCGGCGGACTATGACTCCAACCGTAACAGCGATCTGCCGCTACCCATCGAAGCCGTGGCGCACGAGGCCGAATTCGAGTTGCCGGTAATCAACCGGGCCTGGTGCAAGCGCTGCGATATCTGCGTCAAGTTCTGCCCCGAGCGTTGTCTTAGCCTGGACCAGGAACAGATCGCCGTGTTGCACGCGCCGGATAAGTGTACGCTATGCCGCATCTGCGAGCGCCTGTGCCCGGATTTCGCGATCGAGCTCAAGTACAAACACTGATTCGGATGATCTCGACGATGCCAGACTCCGCTCCTCCAGATACCGTCAACTTGCAGGGCAATCATGCCTGTGCACTGGGCGCGATTGCCGCCGGCTGCCGCTTTTACGCCGGTTACCCGATCACGCCGTCGTCGGAAATCGCCGAACGCATGTCGGTCGAATTACCCCGTATCGATGGCGTTTTTATCCAGATGGAAGACGAGATCGCGTCGATAGGCGCAATTCTCGGTGCGTCGATGGGCGGCATCAAGGCGATGACCGCGACCAGCGGCCCGGGATTTTCCCTGAAGCAGGAAAACCTCGGCTATGCCGCCGGCGCCGAAATCCCCTGCGTGATCGTCAACGTGATGCGCGGCGGCCCGAGCACCGGGCTGCCCACCCGACCGGCCCAGGCCGATGTCATGCAGGCGCGCTGGGGAACTCACGGCGATCACCTCATCGTCGTCATCACCCCCGACTCGGTGCCCGAGATTTATACGCAGACGATTCGCGCCTTCAACCTGTCCGAGCAACTGCGAGTGCCGGTGGTCATGCTCTACGATGAAGCCCTTGGCCATCTGATCGAATCGGTCAGGCTTGGCGGCCGCGATATCGAGATTGCGGATCGGAAGTGGGCGGCGCAGCCGGATTCGGATTTCCGGCCGTATGCGGCCGGCGCGGACTTGATTCCGGATATGGTGCGACCCGGGGACGGCTTCCGCACCCATACCACCGGCCTGACGCACGCCGAGGACGGTTTTCCGACCCAGGATCCGGAAGTGGTCGAGCAATATATGCGGCGCATCCTGGATAAACTCGAGCTACACCGGGATTTGATCGAGAGTTATGAAGCCATCGAAATCGACGATGCCGATCACCTGGTGGTTGCCTTCGGCATTACCGCGCGTGCCGCGCGGCGTGCGCTTAAGCAGGCGCGGGCGCAGGGCATTCGGGTCGGGATGTTCCGACCGATCACGCTGTGGCCGTTTCCGGTGGCGGCCTTCGAATCGGCGGTCGCCGGCAAACGCGGCGTGCTGGTCGCGGAAATGAATGCCGGGCAACTGATCACCGAAATAGAGCGCTACCGGTCCGGCGGATGTCGCATCGAAGGTCTGAACCGTATCGATGGCGAGACCATCACGCCGCGGCAAATTTTAAATTCAATCCAGGAGCTGGTCGACCGTGAGCACAGCTGACAAGCAGTTCGATATCCGCGATTACCTGCGCGAATACCTGTTTCCGCATTTCCTGTGCCCGGGTTGCGGTCACGGTATCGCGCTGCGAGCGCTGCTGTGGGGGATCGACGACCTCGGCATCGACAAGGACCGGCTGGCCTTCGTTTCGGGCATCGGATGCTCGGGGCGGCTCGGCGCTTATATCGACGCTAATACCTTTCACGTTACCCATGGCCGCCCGCTGGCCTCCGCCACCGGCTTGAAACTGGCGCGCCCCGATATCGAAGTGATCGTGATCACCGGCGACGGCGACTGCCTCGCGATCGGCGGCAATCACCTGATCCATGCCTGCCGCCGCAATTTGAACATCACCTGCATGATGTTGAATAACGAGGTTTACGGCATGACCGGGGGCAGGTATCGCCGACTACCAGCAACGATCGCTACACCACGACGACGCCCTACGGTAACCATGAGCCCGTGTTCGACGCTTGCGCGCTGGCGCAGGCCGCCGGCGCCGGTCTGGTGGGACGCGAGATCACGCTGCAAACGCCCGGTCTGAAGGATGTCCTCAAGCAGGGTCTCGCGCATACTGGGTTTTCGTTCATCGAGGTGATGTCGGACTGCACCGAGGTATTCGGCCGTAAAAACGATCTCGGCAACTCGGCCGAAATGGTGTTGACGCAGAAGGCGTCGACACGACCCGATTACCTGGAAGACGCGGTCGATCAGCCGTTTCGGCCGCATGTGATAAAAACCGGCGTACTGGCGTGCAATGACCGCCCCGAGTATGCTGAATCCTATCGCCGCTATGTCGAAAACATGAAACAGGATCGGGAGCATGCCTGAGTTCGAGCTGCGTATCAGCGGTAGCGGCGGCCAGGGAATTCTACTCGCCGGACGAATTCTCGCCGACGCATTGGGACTCGAGGCGTTAAACGTCGCGCAGTCGCAAAGTTATGAACCGACCTCGCGCGGCGGCCTCAGTCGTGCCGATCTGGTCGCGAGCAATGGCGAAGTCGATTATCCGCTCGCCAGCGATCTCGATTATCTGGTGATACTGGACGCTATCGCGGCCACCGCATCTAATGATTTGCTCAACCAGGACAGCCTGGTGCTGGTCGACAGCCCGCTGCAGGAGCTATGTGAGTTGAACGGCCACGAGGCCCGCTATCTGCCGATCAGCGAAACCGCGCGCGGCCTCGGCGATATCCGCTCCACTAACATGGTGGCGCTCGGCGCGCTGATGTCGCTGGCGGGTTTTTGCAGCCAGGACAACCTACTGGCTGCTGTTGCACGGGTCGCGCCCGCCAAGCTGGTCGCGCCCGCCACGCGCGCTGTTACGCAGGGCTACGCGATCGCTTCCGAAACCGAATAAGAGGAGAAACCATAATGAAAACACCCGCTAGAATGCTGGCCCTGGTCTGTAGTTTGACGGCGATATTTTTCGTCGCCGGTGCGCATGCCTGGACCGACAAAATCGAATTGCTCAAAGACGTGAATACCCGCTGCAAACTCGAGCCGGAGTCCCAGTGCACCTCCGCGGTCCGCATCGGTTTGCAGGCGCCAGGGGTCGACATGAGCCAATCGTCCATGGCGTCGATGCGCCTCGATGGCGCCAACCTGCAAGGCGCCAATCTGTCTTATGCCATTCTGCAATTAGCAAGCCTCAAGGAGGCGAATCTAATGTTAGCCAACCTCGAAGGCGCGCATCTGCACGCGGTGAATCTGCGCGGGGCCAATCTGATGCTGGCCAATCTGCAAAAGGTGAGCCTGCTCGATGCCGATCTCAGCGGCGCTAACCTGCGCGGCGCCAATCTTACTGACGCCCTACTGTTGAAAGCTCGCTTCGATAATGCCATCTGGACCGACAGCCGGGTTTGCGCAGTTGGATCGATTGGGGAATGCCTGTAAAAGAGCTGACATTCAGAATATCATTTTCCAATGAGTTAGCTTCTACTCAGGAAAAATTCCTTCCAGCGCAGGGCCGAGTCACTCACCTTGTAAAGCTTTGAAATTGCGATATATTTGTCCCAGAAATGGGATGCGGAATTAGCCTCCATGAGGCTATTCCATTAGCAAATTATCTATACAAGTCCATCCAGGACCCCAAAGAATTATGCGCAAACAATCCCCCAAAGACAAACTGAAAATACAGATTCTGTCTATATCACTGTTGAACTCAACCGCTACGCGGTAGCTTTTTAGTTTTCTGATTTTCACTTACCAGACCTGTTAAGACAGGCGCACACTGGGATGTCCCTAAACGATACAGGAGACATCCCATGCATCCCCTACGCGAAGCCATGCTCGATCAGATGCGCCTGCGAGGTCACGCGCCACGCACCCAGGCCAGTTATGTCCATGCCGTCAGTTTGCTGTCCCGGTACTATCGTCGATCACCCGACCGACTGAGCCCAGCGGATTTACAGAACTGGATTTTATACCTGGTCAAGGAACGCCAGCTTTCGGCAGCCACCTGCCGGCTCTACCTCAACGCGATTCGTTTCTTTTACTTGCAGGTGCTCAAGTGGCCATCGTGTCAATTGGAACTGACCACGCCAAAGCGACCCCAACGGATTCCGGATTTATTGTCGCCCGGCGATGTACGGCGCATTATCGAGCACGCCGACAACCCCAAATACGCGATGATGTTGGCGTTGTGCTACGCCTGCGGACTGCGCGTCTCGGAACTGGTCGCGCTCCAAGTCTCGCACATTCACGGTGAGGCCGGATATTGCCAGGTGGTTCAAGCGAAGGGGCAAAAAGACCGGCAGGTTCCCTTGCCAGACACCATCCTGCGGATGCTGCGCGGCTACTGGAGCGCCTTCCGACCGGTGTCCTGGCTGTTCACGGGTCGGGACCCCGAACGGCCCCTATGCATCGACAGTGTGCAAAAGTACTACCGCAAGACCCGGCTCAAGGCCGGTATTTCGGGCTCCGGCGGTATCCACGGACTACGCCATGCCTTCGCCACCCACCAACTGGCGGCGGGCATGTCGATCCAGCAACTCAAGGACATCCTGGGCCATCGCCACTTGAGTACAACCGCGCGTTACCTGCACTGGTATCCGCCCAAGCCGCTGGTGAAGTTCGACCTGCTGGCCGACGCATCGCAGGAGGCCGGTCATGACTGATCACTTTGTCTTTGCGCGCATCATCGAGCGCTTTTTACCGCGCCTCAGGCAATATCAACGCCTCCGTCCCGATCAGGCGGCAACCTGCCAGAATATCCTCAACTGCCATACCCCGGTGCTCGGGGGTCTCGACTATGCCTGCCACGACTGCGGGTCGCATTATCCCCGCTATCACAGTTGCCGCCATCGTCATTGTCCACAGTGCCAGCCATCCGCCAGCGCGCGCTGGGTCGCGCAGCGGGAACAGGATCTGTTACCGCTGCCCTACTACCACTTGGTGTTTACGCTACCGCATGCTCTCAATGGCTGGGCCCAATGTCATCCCGAGGTGATTTACCCGCAGCTGTTTCGCTGTGTCTGGCAAAGTCTGGATACCTACAGTCGATGCAACCGGCAACTCGAGGGCAAGCTCGGCATGACGGCGGTGCTGCACACCTGGGGGCAAAACCTCAACCAGCACATTCACCTGCACTGCCTGATTCCAGGCGGGGCGATCGATGCGCAGGGTAACTGGGTGACAACCCGGCGCGATTTCCTCTACCCGCAGCGGGTATTGGGTAAACTGTTGCGCGGCAAACTGGTGCGTCGGCTGCGCCAGGCATTTAACGCCGGGGAACTACACCGGATACCGCCAGGTCAGGTCGATGGCGTACTCGAGCAGTTGATGCAAACGGACTGGGTAATCCATACCCAGCCCCACCTCAGCAAGCCGGGCACCGTGCTCCGCTATCTGGCGCGGTACACGCATCGCACGGCGATCAGTCTATCCCGCATTGAAGCAGTCGAGCAACGCGCGGTCCGCTTTCGCTGGAGAGACTATCGGGATAATCGGACAAAAATCATGACGCTGCCGGGTGAGGAGTTCCTGCGCCGCTTCCTGATGCATGTATTACCGAAGGGATTGATGCGTATCCGTCACTATGGATACCTGGCCAATCGAGTCAGGGTCAAGCAGCTCAGGAGAATACGGCTAAAACTGGCAATGCACCCTGGCGGCGAAGCTGACTCACCCGTTCCGGCATCGGTACCGACCGGGCCATCCCCCGAACGATGTCCAAAATGTCAATCGGGGTATCTGTACTTCGTGGGGGAAATTCTGTCAGCACGACAACGACGACGAGGTGTGCTATCCGTGAACCCCTAACCAACTGAACAAGCCCGAAAACCCTGGGCTGGTCTTGTCAAGAGACCGGTGACCGGACTATTATGGTTGGTCGTCAGAAAACGAACCAAAATCCGCCGCAATCGGCACTGGCAGCGGGGTGCAATAACCGTTCAGCAGGACTGAGCACAGAACAATCACCAGGGAGTCGGGCACCCGGCCCGTTCAACAACATGGATCAACCGATACAAAGTCCATATATAAAGAAGCTGCCAATCCCGGCTCAGTTCAACAAACGTTTATTCGCCATGCTCCGCACAGCGGATAAACGCTAAGATGTTGAAGGGGTCAGACTTGCATCTTTGTATTTTCGTAAGATCACGATGACCCCGAACCGAATTCCGACACCCCTTTCCACCTTCAATTCCTAAATCCCCAAGTCACCAAATCCCAAAATGTAAAATAGCGCGAGGGTCAGATTTTTCATTTTGACATTATCATTCAAACCGCAGCCGACCAAAACACAAAGACAAGTTCAACAACCTGCTACTCACAATTTGGAATCTGAACAACTTCCTTTCTTCGATTTGCAAACGATAGGTTATCCTTGTCCAGATCCGAATAATCGACTAATCCTATCCGAGCGACAGGTGAAAATACGTTTTTGAGATAAATCTAGGATAGAAAAACCACCGTAAGTTTTTGTTTATTTGCGGAATGTATCGTTTGATGCAATACTTGAAGTTCCTTTGTGCTAAAAACTCAAAAACAATCGTTTTTCAAACTTTATGGGGGAAAAATGGGCAAGCTAGTTTTAGTACTGATTTCCACTTTATTGTTTTCAAGCAGTGGTTATGCCGCTAAGAGCGTCAATATGTTGATTGGAGACTGGGCTCCTTATACATCAAAAACTGATAAAGATGGTAAAATAGCAGAAAAATTGGTTAATAAAGCATTCGAACTTGTCAACATTAAAGTCAATTACAAGTATTACCCTTGGAAGCGGAGTTATTTTCTAGTTAAATCTGGTAAAGGAGATGGAACATTTCCATGGTCGAAGACAGATGAAAGGAGCAAGGAATTTATAATAAGCAAGGAGCCGTTGGTTAACGAAACCGAGGTATTTTTTCATCTAAAAAACTTTGAATTTGATTGGAAAACACCAAACGATCTTAGATATAAAATTGGAGGCACTTCTGGGTACAGTCATGTGAAACAATTAGAGGACTTTGGGTTCCAGCTTGATGTTACTACGGAAGAAATTGCAGGTTTTAAAAAATTGCTGGCGGGTCGCATAAAGTTGTTTCCAGCAAACATATATGTTGGATACAATCTGATCCATCAGAATTTTCCAGCGGAAAAGGCAGCACTATTTACAAACCACCCAAAACCATTAAATGAAGAGCCAATGTACATTTTATTTACCAAAAAGACTCTGAATGCCCAAGACATTGTCAATAGATTTGATAAGGGTCTGAAAATGTTAAAAAAATCTGGAGAATATGATGAAATAATTGCTGGTTCATTGGTTGCCAAATAGCCGTAACTCTTGCCTGGAATATCATTAAGAGGTTCCATTTCAAACAAAAAACGCTTGAAAAGGGGTCAGGCTTGCATCTTTGTATTTTCGTAAGATCACGATGACCCCGAACCGAATTCCGACACCCCTTCCACCCTCAATTCCCTAAGCCCCCAAATCCCCAAATGTAACCCACTCCGCCCGCCACCTTGCCCAATCCATCACCCCCATGCTATCAATACCCTTGATTTAACAACTTCAAAAATCGCACACGAAAAAACAGCTATAGTGTCTACTCGCAGGATTTATGTCCCAAAAGACAAAAATCCCGTGACGCGGTGGTTTATATCCGAATTTGAAATATAAACCCCAAAACTAGGGAACTATATCTCAAATTCAAAACAAAACCCTATCTCAGCCAGGTTTATCAATCCGCTGAGACCTAATTAGCGTTAGTTTTCGGAATGATAAAAAAGAGACAAACATTACTTATGAAATTTGCTTTCGATGTAGATGGAGTTATTACTGACGCTCCTGAATTTTTCAAATACATTTTGACGTGGTCAAACTTTTTGATACACCCCAGTTAAGCGGCATGCTTCGTTTCGAGTAGTCGTTTTTCATAATCATTCGGGCTGACATA
>DS021199.1:1391521-1392603 GCA_001735895.1 Olavius algarvensis Gamma 3 endosymbiont
CACCTCAAATTCTCTTCCCAGACGCGTTTAATTTCCGCCTTGAGATGTCGATCTCGAGTTGATCGCTTCGAACAGCGATCTGGGTCCAGTTCTCGCGCCTTGTGCTCATGGTAGGTCGACGGAGCAATCGGCAATCGCTTGCAGATTGGCTCGACTCCGTAATCGACCCGGTGATCGTCGATGAACGACACCATTATTTCGGTCGGCGGCCGAGCTCCGCCTGGGCGAAATAGGCAGAAGCCTTGCGCAGAATTTCATTGGTCTGCTTGAGCTCTCGATTTTCGCGTTCCAGTTCCTTGAGGCGATCTCGCTCGCTCGTAGAGATGCCGCCACGCTTCCCCTGGTCAATCTCTGACTGTCTCACCCAGCGGCGTAGCGTTTCTGCTGTACATCCTATTTTCGATGATATCGATTCAATGGTTGACCACTGGGACTCGTGCTCATGTTGATGCTCGAAAACCATACGAACCGCCCGTTCCCGGACTTCCGGGGAATATCTTTTGTTTGTCTTCATTACCCAATCCTCTCAAGAAATTGAGCCTCCGACAAACCCGGGGCGATTCAGAGTCCGAGTTGGGTCGGTTTCTGCGGCTAATCATAACAATCGAGCGTCTGCTTTTTCGATTTTATGTAAAGAGAAATTAAGCGATGGTTAAAGCGGTAGAATGTCGAACACGATATGCTTTTGTTGGTACAAATGTTGTAATAAGCTGCTTTTTGCATCAAATTTATCAATTTAAAACAGTGACTTAAATAGCTAATTCGATTCTGCCCCTGAATAATAATTTCTCGTGGCCAGTGTTTTTCAGTGAAGCATTCGGCCGCGTTTAGAATTTAATGTCGCGGTTGACGAGCTGGATCGAAAGAAGAATTTGAACCGTCCGAACTCAATCCCAGGGAAAGCTTTTGCGAGGTGATAAATTCCCGCCCCGCTGGTCCAGGCTTTCGGCGATGCGCAGCCCCTCGTTCCATTTGGCCATGCGCTCCGAGCGTGCGAATGAGCCGACTTTCAGCTGCTTGATACCCCAGCCCACGGCCAGGTGCACGATGGTCGTGTCCTCGGTCTCGCCGGAGCGCGCCGA
>DS021199.1:1393140-1408964 GCA_001735895.1 Olavius algarvensis Gamma 3 endosymbiont
CGCCCGATTATTCTCGAAATTTCAGTGCTCATGGTCGAGTTCCCGTTGCCAGGCAATTACGACGTCATTTAATCGCACCGGTGGATCGAATAAAAGTGTTCTTGCGCAGCGGCGGACCTCTTCCCTGTCGCTCTCCCGCGTCAGGTATTCCACCGGCGACTTGCCGTCGACCCGAGCGAGAAACAAGCCGGGCAACAGGCTCGCGGCCCGCGCTTCGAGGCGGTCTCGATCTTCCCAGTCGACTTCGGCCAGGTAACTCGACGACATGGATTGGAAACATTCCAGAAAGGCGCCCGTGGTCGGAGGCGTCCACAGGCATTTCAGCAGAAAGTGGTTCAGGCAAAAGGCGAGATCGAACGCGGGATCGCCGATACAGGCGCATTCGGCATCGAGAAATACCGGGCCGGACGGGCCCATTAAGATATTTTTCGGGCTGACGTCACCGTGAATCAGGGTCAGGCGGGTGTCGGCGGTTCTGCGGCTGAGCGCAAATAACTGCGTTTCGAGGTCGGGATGCCGCGCCGCGGTGGCTTCGAGGTAGGGCTCCAGGCGGATCATCTGGAATATGTCCTTACGCGGAAACTGTGCCTGCACCGCCTCGCGGTTTGCGGTGCCGGCATGAATCTGTCCCAGAATCGTTCCGACTCGTGAAGCCTGTTCGGCATCCGCGCGGCCGTCGCGCAATTCGGATTTCCACAATTTATGATCTTTCGGATCGAGGTATTCCATCGCGAACAGCATCGCGTTGCGATCATGCGCCAGAATGCGTGGCGCCGAACCCGGCGCGATCTCATTGGCGATTCGATACCAGCTGACCTCGAACTGGTTTCTCTCGACCGGTGCAAACCAGTCCGCCTCGACCTTCAGTTTCGACAGCGCGCGTTTGACGCAGTACTCGCGCCCGTCGGCGGTGATTTTCCAGATATCGGATGACACTCCGCCGGTCAGCATTTCGAAACGCGCGGTCTTAGTGTCGCTCAACAGACCATTGTGTTGCAGGCTCTGCAGCATTTCCGGGTCGGGTACTTGATTATTCGACGCTGTAATCGCTATTAACTCCTTCGATTCCGGCAACATTTTCGGGGTCCCCGCGTATCTTATGTTGGAGAATCCGACGCAAATAGAGGGGGTTTAATCTAATGCAAAACGGGCGTGGGTACCAATGTCTTTTGTGTCGATGATATCGCTCATACATTGGGGGCGTCAGCTTTGGGTAAATGGCATATGAACAGAAAGCATTAAAATAGTGTGCCGAATTTGTGCCCCAATCGTAAGCTTCCAGGGCTAACTCGATCATGCCTGCTAACCGCGATGCTGAGAACCTGAAAGCGCTCTCCCGGAACATCACGGGATCGGTTTTGATGGTCCAGAAAGCGCGGGTCCGAAGCGGCATCTGCGATATCGTTTCAAAACCTATGGCCGCGCCGTTAAGGCGTGCCATTATTGAGGTACGAAGATCGAACTCAACACCTGCGGCGGGCGCAAGATGTATTTTTGTCCGGGTTGTCAACCATCGGCCTGATGTGACGTTATGATAATAGGGATTAGGGAATAATTCCCTCTACTATTAGAATCAATTGTTCTCTGCCCCGTAATTACGTATTTTCCATCAGCTTTTTATATCGATCATGACCTCGTTACGGCGCAGAAACGGCAGCGTCCAGGGCGGATCATAGCCGGCGACGCGCGGCAAGGAGTCCGCTTCGAGTTGGTTTTGCCGCATCCATTGCTGCAGATTTTTCAGATTCTCCTGGTAGGCCGTTTCGCTCCAGGATCCCGAGTAACGCACCACCGCGACCTTACTGGCGGGAACCTGCGTCAGCCTGACTTCGGGATTGCCGGGCACGGGTGCAGTTGTAAGCGTGTATCCCGACGGTAGTACGAACGCGAAGCGCCACCCCCGCGGCGTTTCCTGTCCAGTTACCGGTGCGGTCATTGATATTTTCTCGCCGCTAGTTCGGTTTTCGTCGAGGGCCATCACCGGTGCTGTCATGGCAATCTCGGAAGCCGCTTCGTTATCACCCGAGATATAGCCAAACAGGCGTTTGAAGGCGATATTGCCGGCATCGTCGAAATTCGAATCAACCAGGGTTTCGGCTAGCACCAGCGCCTCGTACTCACGAACTTCGAATCGACCCTCGTTCTGCATCAGCGAATAGTTCGGTTCCGCGGTGCTGCGTATGCCTACCAGGCTGCAACCGGACTGTAACAGAATGACAGCAACTGTCACCAGGACAAAGAGCAGGGTTGCGCTTGCGGGACGTGCTTGCGTTGACTTCATCAAATGCTTGGACCTCAAGGAAACCCGACGTTTAATATTGGTGATACGTTTACCGAGAGTTATCGGATCTAATCCGGTCAAAAATTTTGAACTTATAAACGAAAAAAAGGCCGACGCAAGCCGGCCTTTCTCAACAGGTCGTATTCTGTAACCAATTAGTTTGGCAGCACGACCTTGTCGATCACGTGGATCACACCGTTGCTGGTGATGATGTCCGCAGTGGTGACCATGGCATTGTCGATCATGACACCCGAGGTGGCATCGATCGAAAGCGCGCTACCTTGCACGGTCTCTACCTGGGCGGTCTTGCCGGCAATATCCGAAGACATGACCTTGCCGGGAATGACGTGATAAGTCAGTACCGCGACGAGCTGCTCCTTGTTTTCGGGCTTCAGTAGATTCTCGACGGTGCCCGCGGGCAGTGCGGCAAATGCGTCGTTGGTCGGTGCGAACACGGTGAAGGGTCCATCGCTTTTCAGCGTCTCCACCAATCCGGCAGCCTTAACCGCCGCAACCAGGGTGCTGAATTGATCGGCAGATGCGGCGGTGTCGACGATATCGCCCGCCTTGACGGCGACAGCGGTAAAGGTCATCGGTAAAGCGGCCAGCAGCACGATTAAATATTTTTGTAAAACTTTCATGTCATATCCTCCAGGATAAAAGAAATTTCAATGTTTGCGACTGTGCTTACGGAGGGGTTGGGGATTTGGTTCACTATTGGGGTCAAAGTCAACAAATCGGGGTGTCGAGTAGTTACTGCCGGTTGGAGGATCGAGGAGGTCAAAAAAAGCGGGGCGTTCTCGCAAGCGGAAAGGGCATGTTCACTTAGGGGGAGAAGGGCGAGCCAAGGGTAGGACTCAGAGAGGACAGCCCCGAATGCGAAATCATAAACGCCCCGCAATTACTATACGCCGATCAGGATTGATCGGATCATGTTTTCTGAAAAGTTATTGGTTAAAGCGACGGATTTAACACGAAGAATTCGCTCGAGATTTAAATCGGAACGGAACCGTATTCGTACCAGGTATACTGCCTCCGGAAAAGGTTCCGGGTCTCGGTAGGCATATCGCTCTGAAGCAGGCATGAAAACTAAATTTGATTGGATTTCAGTTCTATTGGCTATTGTTCTGATTGCATCGTTGATTGCTTTCTTCACGGGCGTATTCCCGTATCATTATGGTTGGATTGTTATATCGGTATTCCTTATATTCCGGTTGAGCGCCAAGGAGAAGCAAGAACCATAATGAAACCGAGTTTCAGTGCGATCGGTGAATCCAGGTATGGGTTCATTCATCCCGCAACATCTCGTAGCGCCGCATTGGCATGGAATCGATGAGCGCGAACAACTCGGCCGTGCTGACGACACCGTGGCGATCAAGCTTTACGGTGCCGTCCTTGCCGACAAGCATAACCCTGAACCGGTCGCGAGCCGTGCCGAAACGCCGGTAAAAACTCGCGCTCGCATCATCGTGACTTACGCCATCGATGGATAAGCGACCAGCCGCTGACACCCGAATGACCGCCATGTCGCGCTCTATCATTTCGGCGCGCACTGCGGCGATTACGGCGTCCTGGCGTTGCAGTAGCTTTGCCTGTGCGTCGGGTGCAAATATCAGCAGAACGCGCTTTTCCCAGGCAAGCCCGGTCATCAGTTGCTCGGCATCGGCTGACTGCACCTCGAATGCCGCCAGCAACAGTGCGACAGCGCCCCATTTTTTGGTCATGCGTAAATGCTCCGCTGCGAAATTGAAGTAGTCGCCATGTATACGGAGCGGTCTTGCGAAATGGTTCAACAGGTTTTACTTCAGTGGATGCCGGTCAGCAAATTCGACAACGATGATAATAGTACGGTAATCTGGCCCCCGCTCCTGGTCGCATTGAACGCTCTCGCAGATGATGCCTGCCTCCGGTTTACCAGCTTTTAGGCAGGTTTTTCGCTGGATCATAAAACGGCTTCGGTACGATCTTCGCGGAACGGGTGGCGGATGGCATACCGATCTCGACGCGGGTATCGATGGCACTGTGTTCGACTCGCAGCATCGCGAGGGCGATATTGGATTGAAGGCGCGGCGAATAAATGGCCGAGGTCACCTGCCCCGCGCGTTCCCCGGAAACCGTAACCGGCCGATTCTGTTGAAAAACTCGGTTATTAAATGGCCGATTTCCGCGCACCAAATCACGGCGATGATTGGATCACTTCGGTAATCCACATTTTTCGTGGATTTTGTTCTGGTTTAGTTGCTTTTGATCGGATTTAGCATAAAGCAGGCGCACCTATCCTGTAATCAGGCGGTTTAAATCGTTGTTGCGCCAACTTCTTCAGGTTTTGCGCTGTGGCTGCCAGTAAAAATTCGTCATGTGCGCCAGTGATACCGCGCAATCGTAAACGGTCAAAGTTCATTACTCGCTTAAGATGGGCGAACAGCACTTCAACCTTTTTTCTGTCTTTCCTGGATTGTAAATATTCCGTGGTCTCGCAAATATCCCTGGCAACGTCACGAGATGATTCATACGGGCGATCTTTCTGTGGCTAGTATTCGGACAGCACCGGGATTTAAGTTCGCAGGTTTTACAGTCATGCTGACTTGAGCGATAGATAATCGTGTTGGCTTTGGTAACGGGTGAACGCGGTTTTTTGAATGGGCGATTTCTGCATCTCAGTAGCTTGTTCGCCGGGCAATAATAACAATCGGCTTCGTTATCCCAGGTGAATGCAGCCCGACCAAACATGCCCGGTTTACCGTGAGACTTATCCCAAACCGGAATATGCGGCTCTATCTGTTTTTGCTCCACCACCCAATCCAGCATCTCCGCAGAGCCATAAGAGGTATCGGCTATGAGTCGTTCAGGTTTGATTGCCAGTTTCTCTTCGACCCGGTCAATCATGGTTCGAGTGCTACTGACCTCAGCGATTCGATAAGCCGGTGTAGGCTCGACATCCATGATGACATTGTGTTCAATATCGATCAGGTAATTGGTGCTGTAATAAAACTGGCCTGGTCCTTTGTCGCCCGCCCACTGTGCCATCGGATCGGTGGTAGACACTTTCTTCTGTGTTCTTGTTGATGAAGGATCGTTGTCTAGCGCATCCAGATATTCTCTTACCGCCCGTGACTGTGTGGGTGATGGTTGCCAGTCAACCGGACCATCGGCCATACGCTGCCGGGAAGCATCGGCTTTGATATAGCTGGCATCGGTGGCGAAGCCTTCGCCTTTGATGAGCCCTTCATCGTTACAGCGCTGCACCACCGTATCAAAGACCAGTCTCAGCAGGTCAGCATCCCGGAAGCGGCCATGCCGGCTCTTGGAAAATGTTGAATGATCCGGTACTTTATCTTCCAAACCCAAACGACAGAACCAACGGTAGGCCAGGTTGTATCGGATCTCGTCACATAACCGTCGCTCTGACCGGATGCCGTAACAATAGCCGACCAATAACATCCGAATCATGAGCTCAGGATCAATCGACGGCCTGCCGGTATGGCTATAAAAGGGGTCAAGGTGGACACGGGTTTGATCAAAGTCGAGAAACTGATCTATCTGGCGGAGAAGATGCTCGTCTGGAATGTGCTTTTCCAGGCAAAACTCGTAAAACAATGCGTTCTGCTGCGCCGGTAGTTGTCCCATCATGGGAGACTTCCTAATGAAGTGGATACCGAACTCGATTATCTCATGGCCGAGTCATAATCGAGAGTTTTTCAACAGAATCGGCCAGAACTCGTTGTTCGGGCCCGGCAATGGGTCACCGTCGATTTCCAGTCCCACCTGCAGCCGACTGACGCCTTCGCGGGCAACGCGGTTCAACGCCGCCTTGCCGATAAAACCGGCCTCCATGTCAAGATTGACCAGGCGCTCCAGCCCGAGTTCGAAGGGATTCGTATCGATGTCCATGTCGCTGTGATACGAGAGCATGCCCGCTTCGATGCGGCGAATCGAAGACGTGTGTCCGGGGGCTAGCCCAAACGGTTTGCCGGCGGCCATAATCCGTTCCCATATTTCATCACCGCGGGTTCCATCGCGCAGGTATATCTCGTAACCGAGCTCACTGGACCAGCCGGTACGGGAAATGATCAACGGGATCCCGTCCAGTTCAAACTCATCCAGCCAGTAGTAGCGCAACCGCTCAATAGACTCGCCAAACAGGGTATGTATGATTTTTCCCGATTTCGGTCCCTGCAGTTGCAATGGTGAAACATCGGGTTCGCGAATCTCGACGTCCATGCCGCTATTGACCGCGACGCCCTGGGCCCAGAGCAGAATATCGCTATCCGCCAGAGACAGCCAAAAATGCTTCTCGCCCAGCCGCAATAGAACCGGGTCGTTCAAGATCCCGCCCGCAGCGTTGGTGATCAACACGTATTTACACTGGCCCACGGCGCATTGCGACAGGTCGCGCGGCGTGAGTAACTGGGTAAACCGCAGGGCATCCGGGCCGGTGATTTCGACCTGCCGTTCGACGGCGACATCGCTCAGCGTGGCCGCATTGACGAGGTTCCAGAAATTTGCCACCGGGTCACCGAAATCCCTCGGTATATACATGTGGTTGTAAACCGAAAAACCAGTGGCGCCCCAGCGTACGGTCGCATCGAAGAATGGAGATTTTCGAATCTGCGTGCCGAAACCGAAGCGGCCGGCGGTTGCTTTAGTGTCCGGATCGAGGTCAGGTTGCATGGTTAGGTCTATTTGGGTTGGACCTGGTTGCGCCAAGTCATGAATTAATCGGCATACGATGGCTTCTTTTATCGCAAACCATGCGCCGCCTGTGTTGGTCGTGTTTGCCTCGACTTACAGAAGTGCTGAAATTGCGTCCACGAACTTAGCGCGATCGGTTACGATGCCGCAGCCAAAACTCGTAGCAACGGTGGCTGACCAGATTGATCAGTGGCCAGTCCAGTATGCGCCAAAGGTAACGAAACGGCGTATGGTGCCAGGCCCTGATGTTAGCCTGCAAACCCGTGATCCATTTCCCGTCCGCGGTCCTGAGATGAAGCCTGGATAACAGCAACTGTTTATCGAGGCTGGCCTCGTTGCCTTCGAGCTTGTGTATATCCCTGAGGGTTAGTTTGTCTTTCGAGAAGCGGGCAAGTTTTTTGACTTCCGCGCTGCAAACGGGGCATGCGCCATCGAAGTAAAGGGTATCGTTGTCCATGTGTTATCTTACGTGTAATTTGCGCTAACGGATCATCAGGCTTCGTCGTTGTGAGGCGGGTAAAGTGAGGGCCAGAGCCCCCTGGCTGGTGACAGGTCTTTGCCGCCGCCGGAATTTCCGGAGCGAACGAACCGGGAGAACGAATACTAAAAACCAATCCACATGATCTGATGCAACGTACTTATGGTAACTACGAACTAAGAAACTAACGATGTGGGATTTTAAGCCATTGCTTATGGCGGGCGCGGTCGTATTGCCGCTGCAAGATCAGGAAAACTGGCAGCTACTCGAATACGGTGGCATTCCGGCAAATCAGGTCGAGTTTCGCGAGGCGGGCATGCTGGTCTCGGTAAACCAGTCCGCCGGTCCAATCGTCTACCCGCTCGAGCAAAGCATGCGCGTATCGCGTATCTCGGTTTCGGGCGAGCTGAAGAATCTGCTCAACGTCCGGCCCGGTAGCCAGGGGCTAGCCGACGAAGACGACTTCAGCCTAAAGGTTGGCCTCGTAATCGCGGGGGACAAGCGTTTGAATTTTATACAGCGAATGGTTAGCGCCGATTGGGTGAAGACACTATACGGTCTTGCCCCGGAAGATGCCGGCATCGATCGGATTGTCTTTCTGAACGCCGTGCAATACGAGACTCAGCTGGGTCAACGGCGCCAGCATCCTCTGTCCGATCTTATCCATGAGCGAAACGTCTGGCTGCTCGATCGTAGCGGTCCGTTCGAACTCAATTACGAACTGGCAGTTGCGCATGACGTTCTTGCCGTGTGGCTGTCGATCGATGGCGATGACAGCCGCTCTAACTATTCGACGCTAATTAGCAATTTGACGCTCGAGGGCCCACGGACGACAGCTTCGATGAAAAAATCTATAATTCGGTAAAATTTCTAGACAAAGCCTCGTCTTTCCGATTCCATTCGGTATACATCCTCAAGAAATACTAGACAAGCGCCTTTTAGGAGATGCTCCATCATGACCGATACGCCGCCCGCAATGGAAAACGAAGAGCCCAGCTATCGTATTGGCGCCGTATGTCGTCTAACCGGAATCTCCCAGCACGTGTTGCGCGTCTGGGAAAAGCGTTACGCCGTGGTTGAGCCCCTGCGCAGCGAGACCCAACGACGAATCTATCGCGAGAGCGATATCAACCGGCTCTCGCTGTTGAAGGCGCTGGTCGATCGCGGTCAGGCCATTGGCTCGATCGCCGATCTCGACAATGCCGAACTGGAACGGCGTTTGCAGCAGTCCGGGTCTGCTTTGCAATTGGCTGGCACTTTCGAGAAGCCGAACCTGGTAATGTTGGGCGAGTCGCTTAAAGTTGCCCGGGATGATTGCGGCTCCAGCCGGATTTTTGAACTAATCGGGCATTTCGACCAAATTTCGGATTATGGAGCGCAAACGCCGGCAGCGCGTCTGGATGTGGCAGTGATCGAGTGGCCCAGCCTGCACCCGGACTCCGCGGTCGAGGTAACCCGACTTGCCAATCGCTTGAACGCGAGACACCTGATACTGGTGTATGAATACGCGGCGCGTGCCGCTCTGCAGCGACTATCGAACGATCGTATCACCGCGCTGCGCGCGCCCCTGGATTTAGCCGCACTCGAGGCTGTGGTCGCCTGGCGTTTCGGTCTCGTGGAGCAACCCGACGAGTCGTCCGAGTACCTGGCCGGGGCGATCCCTTCCCGGCGATTCGACAATCGCGAACTAATCTACCTGGCTGCACAAAGCTCCGCGATCGCGTGTGAATGCCCTATGCATCTGGCCCAGTTGATATCCAAGCTGGTCCACTTCGAGGCTTATAGCGCCGAGTGCGAAAGTCGTAATAGCGAGGATGCGGCGCTGCATAGTTACCTGCACAAAACCACTTCGCGTGCGCGCAGCATGATGGAGCGAGCCTTGGCGCGTATTGTCGAACTGGAAAAACTCTCCGTTCCGTCTGATAGCTGAACAGATTGGGAACTTGTCCAGCGGCAGGTTTTCGATTTGAGGGAAGAGTCGGCCTAACTGAAAAACGGCCCCGATGAAGGTCCCGGGGGCGTTGGCCCTACTAGCTGTCTATTTTTTACCTGAACTGCACCCCGGTAAAATGGGGTTGCCACAAGTGGCATGGCAAAAAGAGGGGGATAAGCATTCACGAAGTGAACTATTAATTGTCAATACTTGGGGAAATTTAGTCAAAGACGCAATTATTGCCAATATTTTAATAAAATAAAATCTAAACAATAATTAGACACGTATAAGGTTTAACTCACCCATTGGAGTCAAGCATGAAAAAGTTAAACCGCCGACAGTTCCTGGGTTCTACCGCGGCGATTGTCGCTTTCACCCCTTCGATTTTGATAGCCAACCGGTCGGCCGTTGCCGGCGATGCCGCCAGGGTCGACCCGAACGATCCCCAGGCCAAGGCGCTGTCCTACGTGCACGAGTCGCCCAAGGCCGACAATCTTTGCACGAATTGCCAGCTTTACCAGGGTGCAGCCGATGCAGCATGGGGGCTTTGTGCAATTTTCCCCGGGAAACAGGTGGCTGGTGGAGGTTGGTGCAGTGCGTGGGTAAAGAAGGCGGGATAGTCCGCCTATGCGTATTGCTGCAATCTGAAAACTCTAAACTAAGGAGATTGAAATGTGGAAATGATATAGCTTTGATGGCCTCTGGATACCTGCTTACCCGGCTTGGGTTGCTTGTAGCCTTTGGTTACCTGTTCTACCGCATCCTGCGTCCGGCACCGGGCAAGGATCGTGTTCATTCACAAAGCGAATACGCGAGAGAGCGCTCTAACGCGACGCGGCTCGATCGTTAACCAATACGTCTCCGCCGGTAACCCGCTGCCCGCTCCAGGCGGCCAATCTTCCCTGGCTGCTTCAACAGGTACCGGCGGATGACGTTCACTTCCGGGGCCCTGCCTGCTAGGCAGGGCCGGATTCTAAGGAGCGCGGCGCACATTTTTCCTGGATCTCGATTCGGGGTCTAGGGGGTGGATACGATTGCCGCTATAAACATCGGGATCATGATTACATTTCTTACAAATCTTGACTGATGGCGGAAACCAGGGTTAATCCTCAATACCACACGCTGCGCCTGATCCTTGGTGACCAGCTCAATATCCGGCATCGCTGGTTCGAGCAGAACGATTCCGGGGTTCTTTACCTGATCGCCGAACTTCGTCAGGAGGCGACTTACGTCAGGCACCATATCCAGAAGTTGTGCGCCTTCTTTGCCGCTATGGAGCAATTCGCGGGCTCGCTCGAGTCCTGTGGCCACGACCTGTGTTACATGAAGCTCGAAGAAACCCTTCGGTTTGATGATCTCGCCGGGTTGGTTCGTTCAGTTTGCAGTCGAAACGGCATCAAGCAGTTCGAATTCCAGTCACCGGACGAGTACCGCCTGCGCCGGCAGTTGCGTCAACTGCAACCGGGTAACGCAATTTCGGTTACGGAATGCGGTAGTGATCATTTTCTGCTGCCCGAATCGGAATTTGCGCAATACATCATCGCCGGTAAGCACAATCGCATGGAGACGTTTTATCGCAAGATGCGAAAACGATTGGACCTGTCGATGGAGGACGAGCAGCCGGCCGGCGGTCAATGGAATTACGACGACGAAAATCGGGATCGGCTCCGAGCGGCCGATCTGCCCGATATCCCTGAACCGCTGGTTTTTGATAACAATGTCGAGCCAATTTTACGACGCATCGATAATTCCGGAATCGAACATTTTGGAGAGCGCGCCGAATCGCTGTTTTGGCCGGTCAATCGAGAGCAATCGCTCGAGCTGTTAAGGTACTTCTGCGAGCACTGCTTGAACCGCTTCGGCCGCATTCAGGATGCGATGACCTGCGCGCACGATTATCGCTGGTGTCTTTATCATTCCCGGTTATCGTTTGCGCTGAACAGCAAAATGCTGCATCCGCGCGAGGTCATTGATGCGGCTATCGAGCATTATGAGGTTTAGCTAAATCAGGACGATTGGCGCTGGACCGATAGCCCCCAGTGGGGGGCTTAATTCAAAATACCGGCTATGCCGGTAGTAGGTGAGTTTCGGTTTGTTAATTAAATGTCTAATAAAAATTTAATCTAATTTAGACATTGTGTCGTATAAACTATCTCTATCAGGAGGAAATATCGATGAATAAGCAAATTGCAATGACCTGGAAGGCCGTTATGGACCATCGTTTCAACCCCCTAAGACACCTGGATGTGCGGTCGGGGCATTATTTGATGCAGGTACTTTCGTGGATGTGGAGCATGATATTTTCAGTTTCATTTTTATCCATACATTATTTTGGTTATGTATGGGTAGCGCATCTGTTGGTGATAGGCGGGGTTTTTGTAACGCTCGCGATCTTCAAGCGCGCGGAAAACCGCCGCGAGCAAATAACGCCTGCTCTTTACCTCAGCGGTGCCTCCAAATGTGTCTGGCAAATGGATCGCGAGGCTTAAGGTATGATCCTGCGGTGCGCCGGGCATCCAGTCGTCGTCTCCCGGCGGGACGCGCGCCGGCCACGGGCACCGATAGGGCGTATTCCGGTGGCGTAAGCCAGGGTCAACACAGTCGTACATTTTTACCCTTTTAATTCGGTGTCGAGTGCCCAGGGCGCCGCCGCCCCGGGGCATGGTCGCCGCCGAATATCATCAGAAAGACGGAACAGTAACGCTGAACACCAGGTTGACCGGTGGCCCGTCCCTGCGCTTAATCGGCACGGTATTGACTGGTCTGTACCAAGTAATCCGGCGGTCGTTTTCGAGCTGAATTTCAACTCGGCAGTGCCGCATTCCTTCGGATTCGAGACCAGGAGATGTCGCCGTGCTACTTCCGTATAAACGGATAAATTGTTTCTAGAATTCCCTCAAACGAATAAAATTCTTAAGTGCCTCCGACCCCTAATCTTTCCAGGATGTCATCCTGAGAAGCTGTACAGCCTCGATAAAGATGCGATCATGTCGTCAGCTGGCGGGGAAAAGCCGGCCCGAATATTCTTCCTATAAGCACGATACGCTCGAGTTGCTTTTCTGCCGGCAGACATCCGTAGCTTGCCTATCGCGAAAAGGTTTGGGGTGGTTAGTCTGACATAGTAGAATTGGGCTGCCCATTGGTCGGGTCCAGGAGCCAGTCGGGCAATGGATATATCGGTTGGCTCCTAATACAGCTTGGTACTGCGGTGCGTAACGTATGGAGAAGAGATATGAGGCTTCTGGTGGCATTAGACCTTTCCGAACCAACAGAATTAATTGTGAAAAAAGCGGAAGCATTAGCTAAAGAAATGTCAGCCCAAGTATGGATCCTGCATAACGCGGAGCCGGCACCGGACGTCCTTGAATTCAAAGCGGACCCACAAGCTGCTCGAGATTCGCTTGCGGAAAAATTCCACAGAGAGCATCGCCAGATCCAGGAGATAGCAAAGCGATTGCGCAAAGAAGGCCTGGAAGCAACGGCTCTCCTTGTGCACGGGCCAACGGTAGAAACAATTCTTAAGGAGGCCTCGGATCTGGACGTAGATATGATTGTTGCGGGTTCTCATGGACGAGGCGCGGTCTATCAACTTCTTGTGGGAAGCGTCAGCGAAGGGCTTCTGCGTAAATCCCGCTGCCCGGTCCTCATTGTCCCAACACGTAAAAGTGCCTAGTGGTTGAGACTATCGTCTTGGCAAGTCCAGCAGGGAGGGGTGCTGCACTGGCCGAAATGCAATTACGATAAGCAGGGTTTCTCCCTTGAGTTGAGTTACTTTGCGCAAAAAAATAAATGAATAGATAATTATGCTGAACGTAATACTTGTGATCATCGCAGCCATTGGATTGCTGTGCATGTTTCATCCCCGTCTGCTTAAAAATCCGTCCTGGCAGGCAACGCTCACGCCGCTGTCCTCCATAATCGGCAGCGGGTTTCTGATCATAGCCCCAATGCTGGCGAGCGTGATCGGTATTTATTCCCCTATCGCAGTCACCGGAATTGTTATTCTCGCCTATGCCATCGGCGGCGTGATCCGTTTCAATATCATTCATGCCGAACCCCTCCTGCACGATGAGAAGGCTCCTCCGCTGATCTCTAAAATCGATTTTGTTGCCAATGCCGCACTTTCCCTGGCTTACGTCACCGCGGTCGCATTTTATCTATCCTTGCTATCGTCTTTTTTACTCAATTACCTGGGTTTTGTGGATGAATTCGTTTGGGAAAGAATCCTGACGACTGTCATCATCGTCTTTATTGCGGCTATCGGTTTCCTGCGCGGGCTGGGCGGGCTCGAGAAACTCGAAGCATTTGCGATGTCCATCCAGTTATCTATTGTTGCGGCTCTGCTGATTGGGGTGTCTGTATACGACTTCAACTTCATACAGTCTGAACAATCCCTCAGCTTTGATATTCAGGAAAGAAGCTGGATGACTAAAGCCTTTATGCTGGCCGGCATATTGCTGGTAGTGCAGGGGTTCGAGACATCGCGATTTCTGGGTGAAAAATATCGTGCCGATGTGCGGGTACGAACCATGCGTTGGGCGCAGCTGATAGCAGGCGCACTGTATGTGATTTCGGTCATTGTCTTGATGCCGATAGTGCAACATATAGACCTTGCGCACATCCGGATTGCAGATATCGTGGCCGTAACCGGGCTCACCGCAGGCGTATTACCCTTGATGCTTATCGTGGCCGCAATCATGAGTCAATTCAGCGCTGGGGTTGCCGATACTGTCGGTGCCGGAGGCCTGGCGAGTGAAACGAGCAGGGGGAGAATATCGTCCAACAAGGGTTACCTGATGGTTGCGGTGTTTGCCATCATATTGGTATGGACAGCCAATCTGCTCGAGATCATCGCCCTCGCTTCTCGTGCATTCGCACTGTATTACTTATTGCAATGTGTGGTAGCTCTCATCGCAAACCGCCATCACTACCAAGGTAAAGCCTACTGGTTGCGGTTCATGAATTTTTCCACGGTAGCGGTTTTTTTGATATTTATCGTGTTATTCGCGATTCCTGCCGAATAAGTGAATTAGAGTGATAAGGCATCGATCAACGCGATCCGGTATGGCGGGTTTATCGAGGTTAAGGTTCGAGGGGCCGGGCGATCCCGGTTCCGACATTCAGTCACTAATAAAACGGCCCCCGATGGAGCCGATTTTCCTGCACTGTTAAGACGCCGGCTTGCTCCTTATCCCTTGGTGATAATCGTCTCGCGATAGGCGTGCCAAGTGGCGTAACCGATCACCGGGATTGTCAACGCGAGACCGATCAGTGCGGTTGCGATTCCTACAGCCGTAAGTGCGAAGATCAGCAGCGCCCAGAGCGCCGATACCCGCTTATTTCGCAACACCGCATTGATGCTGGTTAGTATCGCTGTCGCGCCATCGGCATCCTGGTGCAGAATCATCGGTAGCGCGAACGCGCTGGCGCAAAAGGCCAGGCCTCCAATAATCATGGCGATCAACAAATACACCACCGTATAAGAGCCTGTATTCTGCCCGAATGCCGGCTCTATCCCGACCATTATCGATAGCACGATGATCAGGAACACGATCAGCATGCTCATCATCATCGCAATCAAACGCTCGTGCCTCATTTCATGGAAAGCTTTTTTGCGCTGGTGACGGAAGGTCGATTTGCGCTTCTTTTCGAGTCGATGGCTGTTGTCGTAAAGACCGAAGCAGAGCACCGGCCCCATGATCAGGAAGCCGAATAGCAGGCTGACGATCAAGGCATTATTTTTATGGGCCCATGCGAGATAAAGCAGCAGCCAACCGAAAAATACGAATACCAAACCGTGTGCCAAGCTGGGCCAGGGTGTGCGCTTGAAATCCTGTCACCCCATCTTCAACCATCTGAAAGGGTCGCCGATAGAGAGCTTGCGGCAAGGTGCATAGAGAGGATCTTTATCCCCGAAGGAACCCCCTGTTTGTGTCTGCATTTCGCACCTCCTCTCAGATAACTATTCCGAATACTCCTGACGGTTAATTTAGTGAAAATGAGATTTTAAGGCCGATCAGTGAGAATCATACCAGTAAATAGGGGACAGACCACGTTTTCTGCGTTCTCCCCGCCTTCAGGCTTCTACTTTTGGCGGCCTGCCTGGAGTTCCCCGCGTCACCCGGCGACCCAGCACATTGGTGATTTGCTGTTTGAACCGGCTGTCGCCGAGCACATAGTTACCGTTGGTTGCAGAGCGAATCTCATCAACCTGCCCCGGTTCCAAGTGGCTTCCAAATAGCTCGCGATAAGCTTTTCTGTTTGACAACTCATCGATTCCTAGGGAATGGTAGCAGTCGTGCGGTTGAATCAATGGGTTGCTCTCACCCTGGGCATTATGCCGATAACTAGACCAGACATATTCGGCAGGATGGCGGACCATGCCGGCACGTACCGGGTTCGACTCGATATAGCGATGACATGCGAGCAGGTATCGCGCT
>DS021200.1:0-25917 GCA_001735895.1 Olavius algarvensis Gamma 3 endosymbiont
CGGTCTTCCGGCTCCGCGAATGGATGTTGGTTTTGCCGCAGGCGCGTGCGAACAACTGCGCTTCGATCGTTAGTGTGTGCAGGAAGTTATAAACCCGCTCCGCGGCTTCGTCGGGATCGAGGCGCTTGCGCAAGTCCGGATCCTGGGTGGCGACGCCGACCGGGCAGCGGCCGGTATGGCAGTGATAGCAGTAGCCCGCTTCGACGCCCATTTCCTTTTCGAAATCCGCTTCCGGTATATCCTTGTTGCAATTCAACGCCATCATCACCGAGTGTCCGATCGCCACCGCGTCGGCGCCCAGCGCAATCGCCTTGGCGACGTCGGCGCCGTTACGGATACCGCCGGCATACACCAGTGTGATTCGACCCGACATGCCGACATCGTCGAGCGCCTGGCGCGCCTGGCGGATCGCGGCGATACCGGGAACCCCGGTATCCTCGGTCGCCAGGTGCGGGCCGGCGCCGGTGCCGCCTTCCATGCCGTCCATATAAATCGAATCGGGTCCGGTCTTGGCCGCCATGCGCACGTCGTCGTAAACCCGCGCGGCGCCCAGCTTGAGCTGAATCGGAATTTGCCCGTCGGTGGCTTCGCGGATTTCCTGGATCTTCAGCGCCAGATCGTCCGGGCCCATCCAGTCGGGATGGCGGGCCGGCGAGCGCTGGTCGATACCGGCCGGCAGCGAGCGCATTTCGGCCACCTGGTCGGTTACTTTCTGGCCCATCAGGTGGCCGCCGAGACCGACCTTGCAGCCCTGACCGATGAAAAATTCACAGGCATCGGCCAGCCGCAAATGATTGGGATTGAAGCCGTAGCGCGACTGGATACACTGATACAACCACTTCGACGAGTAACGGCGCTCGTCGGGAATCATGCCGCCTTCGCCGGAACAGGTTGCGGTGCCCGCCATGGTCGCACCGCGCGCGAGCGCGGTCTTGGCCTCGTAGGAGAGCGCGCCGAAGCTCATCCCGGTCACGTAAATCGGAATATCGAGCTCCAGCGGGCGTTTGGCTTCGGGGCCGATGACGGTTTTGGTCAGACACTTTTCCCGATACCCCTCGATGACGAATCGGGTCAGGGTACCGGGCATGAAGGTCAGGTCGTCCCAGGTCGGAATTTTCTTGAACAGCGAGAACCCGCGCATACGGTAACGCCCCAGTTCCGACTTGATGTGGATATCGTTGATAACCTCGGGCGGAAAGATAAAGCTCTTGCCGAGGTTATACGGATCTTTCTTTGTTTCGGACATCTTTTTCTCCAAATTCCCGATGGCGCCTAAAGCACCAGCTTTTTCTCGGTGGGCTCGAGGTTGTCGTAATTCCACAATTGCTTGCCCGACGTCAGCTTGACGATGCCGTCGATGCCGTTCGGCGCCTCCATGCCGTACAGTTCGAGCTTGCCTTTGAGATATTTTTTGTCGAGTTCGGTTAATTCGGTTTCGACACAGTCGACCCCGAGGCTCGCGATCTTGCCGGCCACGTAAATAGTGCCGTCGTACATCGAGTCGCCGAGATTGTCACCGGTATCGCCGAGGATAATCATGCGGCCGCGCTGCATCATGAAGCCGGTGAAGGCGCCGACGCTGCCGCCGACGATGATGGTGCCGCCCTTCTGGTCGATACCGACGCGCGCTCCGGCCTGACCCTTACAGACCAGGTCGCCGCCGCGAATCGCGGCGCCGAACAACGAGCCGGCATTCTTTTCGATCACCACGGTGCCGGCCATCATGTTTTCGGCGCAGGACCAACCGACGCGGCCGGAAATCCGCACGTTGGGGCCATCGATCAAACCGCAACCGAAGTAACCCAGGCTGCCTTCGAAGTTGAGATTGAGGCGATTAAGAATGCCGACCCCGAGCGAATGCTTGGCGCGCGGGTTGCGCACGGTTATCGTGCCGTGCCCCGACTGCATCGCTTCTCGAATCTTAAAATTAATCTCGGAGATGCTCAGGTCCGCTGCATCGAATTCGGCTGCCTTATCGGTGTCGACTTCATAAGCCCAGGGATAGGTATAGTTCTCTTCAGCGGTCGCCGAGAAAAACATTTGCTGGCTGCGGCCAGCGAGCTGCTCCTCGTGCAGCCCCATTTCATGGGATGTACTCATGCTGCCCATACTTTTACCTCCCCTTGATACGGATCCCAGGTGTCTATTTCACGCGGGAAAATACTGCGAATGGCGACTTCTTCCGAAGCCAGTCCGACAAATTCGTCACTCTCGTAGAGCACCATCGGCTTGGCCGCCATGACATCCTTGGCCATGCCGAGTTGATCGCTGGTGGCAACCAGGTAGGTGAACACGCCGTCGAGTTCGTCGATCGAGCGCGTCATCGCGGATTCGAGTTCGTCGCCCTGGTCGATGCGATCGGCGATGTAAACCGCAATCAGTTCCGAGTCGCAGTTCGACATGAAGCGGTGTCCACGGCGTTCGAGATCGCGGCGATTGGTCCAGTAGTTGGTCAACTGGCCGTTGTGCACCACCGAGACATCGTTGAATGGATAGGCCCAGTACGGATGAGCGCTACGAATATCGACGTCGGATTCCGTCGCCATGCGGGTATGCCCGATGGCGTGGGTACCGACGAAACCGTTCAGACCATACTGATCGGAGACGAGGGCGGCATCGCCGAGGTCCTTGATCAATTCGAGGCCATTGCCCACCGATAGAATCTCGACCCCTTCGATATCTTCGATGAAGTCGATCAGCCGCTTTAAGTCACCGCCGAACTTGAAGTGGTAGCGAAATGCATACTCGGTCGCATCTTCACGCGCAGTAACATCGGCGCCCATTTCCTCGAGCCGGGTATCCACCGCCGCCTTGCGTTCGACAACCTGCTTATGAATATCGAAGCCGGTTTTCATGTCTTCCTGCTCGGCAACCTTGAAACGCAGCACGTGCACGCCTTGTTCGCCCTTACCGTAGAGCGCAAAACCGGTCGAGTCCGGCCCGCGATGCTTCAACGCCTGCAGCATCTGGGTCATCTCGGTACCGATATCGCTGGTAACACCGCCTTTCCAGATAAGTCCAGCAATACCACACATAGAAATTTCCTCTTGTATATTTAGCAACCAGGCCGCCTCGGCAACCTTTAAATTCTTGACCCGAAGCGGCCGCAGCCGGCAGCGGGCAATCGGACCACCGACCTAGGGCAGGCAGTCGAGATACATCTCCAGATCCCACTCGGTAGTGGTATGCATGAACTTTTCCCACTCGTCGTTCTTGTACCAGTGGTAGATCTTGTACATCTCGTCCGGCATCGAGGACTTGATGACCTCGTCCTGGGCCAGCGCATCGAGCGCTTCGCCCAGCGACATCGGCAGCTTCTTGACTTCTTTGCCGGCTTCCATCGCCTGGTAAATATTACGATTCTCGGGCTCGCCGGGATCGATATCGTTATCGATACCGTCCTCGAATGCTTTCAGCAGCCCGGCGCCCATCAAGTAGGGATTACACATTGAATCGACCGAGCGATATTCGAAGCGGCCCGGTGCGGAGATGCGCAGCCCGGTGGTGCGGTTCTGGTAACCCCAGTCGGCGAAAACCGGTGCCCAGAATCCCGTGTCCCACAGCCGGCGATAGGAATTAACCGTGGACGATCCGATCGCGGTCAAGGCGCGCAAGTGATTAACGATACCGCCGACACATTGCAGGCCGACCTTACCCGGCATCTGCATGTCGTCGGTATCCGGCATGAACAGATTTTCGCCGCCGCCGCGGTAGGTGAATACGCCGTCCATAGCCGGCAGCGGATCGTTGTGCAGCGCGTTGATACTCTCTTCGCCGCCTTTCCACAGCGAGATATTGGTATGGCAACCCGAAGCCGATACGCCCATGAACGGTTTGGTCATAAAACAGGCGATCAAATTATTTTCGCGCGCCACCTGGGCGCAGATCTGGCGGTAAGTCGATAACCGATCGGAGTTGCGCAACACATCGTCGAAGGTCCAGTTGAGTTCGAGCTGTCCCGGCGCATCTTCGTGATCGCCCTGGATCATATCGAGTCCCATGGCATTACAGTATTCGATGACCTGCATGAATACCGGGCGCAGCGATTCGAACTGATCGATATGATAACAATAAGGATTGGAGAAGCCGCCATCGGGTTTGCCGTCTTCGCCGCGCTTGAGCCACATCATTTCCGGCTCGGTGCCGACGCGAAAATCCATATCGTACTTTTCGCGGAACTCCCGGTGAAAACGTTTCAGGTTACCGCGGCAATCGGAAGTCAGCGCTCTGCCCGGATTCTCGCGCTCCTCGCGGTTGCGATAACAGGTACAGAACACGCGCGCCACACGCTTGTCCCAGGGCAGTTGACAAAAAGTTTCGGGATCGGGAATGCCGACCAGTTCCATCGCTTCGGGCCCGTATCCGATGTAGTCGCCATGGCGATCGATAAACAGGTTGGCGGTAGAACCGTAAACCAGCTGAAACCCTCTTTCCGCGGTGCGCTCCCAGTGATCGGCCGGGATGCCCTTGCCGACGATACGTCCGGTTACCGAAATAAACTGGTAATAGATGTAAGTGATGCCTAATTCATTGATTTTTTCCCGAACCTGCTTAACCAGCTCGGCGCGGCCTGGTGCCTCGACGCATGCTTCTAAATCGGTCATTTTGCCCTCCACGGTTCTAGACCTGTCTATTTTTTTCTTTAGTACTGCATAAGGAGGCGTCCGAGCCGTCGCATTTGCTCGAAACCCTCCGATCATCGCGCCCAACCAGAGTCTTGAGCGATCCGGACAGACCGCCATGTTATACCTATCGGCCGAGTCAAAACAAGACCTTTGATTGATTTTTTTGGACAATTTAACTGGAAATAGCAATTTATACTGTACCAATTTTTGAAATCAGGCTCCGATTCCCACAAGACCAATCGGCGACACAGGCTTTCGTTCACTTGTGCAGATGCCAACTGGTCAAATTTAATTAATTAATTCAATTACTTAAATCACGACTGATGAACCAGCTCACGGCTCCCTGCCTGCTGGTGACGAGTTGGGCGCGAGTGGCCAAAAAAATGCCAATTTAGGAACCGAATTCTGAATATCGATGCATAAATCGCCTATTAAGGCTTGATTCGACTCGACACATAGCGCAATATTGTACCAATTTCAAGTACCATAAACAGAAACGAACACGAGGAGTCCGCGGGTGTGAAAACACTGGGCAGCAGTATCCTCGCGTCATTTGAAGCGGAGACCAGATCGGTGCGAAAGAATCCAGGCAACCGCGTCGGCGTGACCACCAGTAAAGTTGCGTCGCTGCTGCGCCAGCGCATTCTCGAGGGCGAATATGCCTATGAGGAACGCTTGCCGGCCGAGCGTAATCTGGCGGCAGAGTTTAACGTTGCGCGCGGCACCATTCGTTCGGTACTGGAGATACTCGAGCAACAGCATCTGGTGACGCGGCAGATCGGCAGCGGCACCTATGTCATCCATCGGGAAACGACCAATCAACAGGAAATATCCAGCATCACCAGCCCGCTGGAAATGAACGAGGTTCGTATCGCAATCGAACCGCAAATGGTGCGCCTTGCGATTGCCAACGCGAGCTCGCGGGAACTGGACGAGTTGCGCGCGGCGTTGCACCAGTGCGAAGGCTGCGGCGGCGACCCGGAAAAGTTTGCGCGCGGCGATGCGGCTTTCCATATGGCGCTGGCGCACTGCTCGCGCAACAAGCTGATGTACTGGTTGTACGAGCGCATCAGTGAAGTGCGCCGGCATTCGCAATGGCGCAGGATGAAGGCCAAATTGCTCACCGCCGAACGTATCGACTATTACAACAACCAGCACCGTAAACTATACGAGGCAATCGCGGCACGCGACACGGCCAACGCCGTAAAACTGATCAAGGACCACCTCTACGGCGTGCACGATGATTTGCTCGAGACGGAATGAAGCATGAATCCTCCGCCTTTGATCTCGCCCCAGCGCGTGCGACAGCCCGGACTCGGTGTCTTACCGGACAACACCGAACGTTATCTGATAAAGGGCGGCGGCAGTGTTACGCTCGAGCTCGCCGCCGGTGACGAACTCGAGCTCATCAACCCGCAAGGCCTGCAGCCGGGCGAGATCTGTGTATTCGGCCGCGACGGACGCTGCGATAGCGGCCTGATCGGAGCTGTTGCAAATGGTCGCTGCGAAGGACTGAAACAGATCATCGCCTCAGGTAGCGGCAACTCGCGCGCGTTGGCCGAGGCATTGCCGCGGCTCGGCCTGTCGCTCGAACAGGCGCAATCCACCCGGGTTTTCACCGATCAGTCCCGCGCCGGAGATTCGGTGCTGTTTACCGCGCAGCAGGAGCTAGCCTGTATCGTCGCCGCTCCCGGCGAAGATATGCGCGCCGACCGGCAGGATACCCCGACCGATCTGGTCGCCTATATTCATCGACAACCCGGTCCGGAACAGGAAACGGTCATCAAACTGCCCGCCCCTCTGGCCGATCCGCTGCGGGATGTGCGCATCCCGGCGCGTACCGCATTCGCCTATGAAATCAAGGCGGGCGACTTTATTCAGATTATCGACGTCGAGGGACGCGAGTGTTCGGATTTTCAATGTTTCGATGCTCGGCTGCTGGAACGGGGTGTCGAGCGCTGCCTCGATGCAACCGGCACCCGCCACGTGGTCGGCGCCGCCTACCCGGCGCCCGGGCTCTATTCCAAGTTTTACGATCAAAATTTCGAACCGATGATCGAGATAATTCAAGACACCTGCGGCCGCCACGACAGTTTTGGCACTGCCTGCACCGCCAAGTATTACGACGATATGGGCTATCCCGGCCACGTCAATTGCTCGGATAACTTTAATCGGGCGCTGCAACCCTACGGCGTCGAAGCGCGTAAGGGCTGGATGGCGATCAACCTGTTCTTCAACACGGGAGTCGATGAAGCCAACCAGATGTACTTCGACGAACCCTGGTCACGCCCCGGTGACTACGTATTGATGCGGGCGCTGAAAGACATGCTGTGCGTGTCTTCCGCCTGCCCCTGCGACATCGACGCCGCCAACGGCTGGAACCCCACCGATATCCATATGCGCATTTATTCAGGCGACAATTCATTTACCAAAGCGACGGCATTCAGAATGACTACAGATGCAGACAAAGAATTGACCAAAGAAACCGGTTTTCACAGCCGCACTTCCGCGCAGACGCGTAATTTCGTCGAATACGCCGGTTACTGGCTTGCCAACAGTTACACCAAACACGGCGCGCTAGCCGAATACTGGGCCTGCCGCGAAAGCGCGGTCGTCATCGACCTGTCCGCGTTGCGCAAATATGAAGTCACCGGTCCGGATGCCGAACGATTGCTGCAAACCTGCGTAACGCGCGATGTTCGCCGGCTTGCCGTCGGCCAGGTGGTTTACACCGCGATGTGTTACGAAAACGGCGGCATGATCGACGACGGCACCGTGTTTCGTCTGGGGCAGGATAATTTCCGCTGGATCGGCGGCAGCGACGACGGCGGGATCTGGCTGCGCGAACAGGCCGAGAAACTGGGGTTGCAGGCCTGGGTTCGTAACTCCACCGATCAGTTGCATAACCTGCAGCTGCAGGGCCCGAAAAGCCGCGATATTCTCGAAAAAATCATCTGGACCCGTCCGGATCAGGCTACTGTTGGAGAGCTCGAGTGGTTTCGCTTCTCGATAGCGCGCATCGGCGACGAACACGGCATCCCGCTGGTGGTATCGCGCACCGGCTACACCGGCGAACTCGGTTACGAAGTCTTCTGTCATCCCAAGGATGCAACGGCGGTCTGGGATGCCGTCTGGGAAGCCGGCAACGAATACGATCTGACGCCGCTTGGACTCGAAGCGCTGGACATGCTGCGTGTCGAAGCCGGCCTGATTTTTGCGGGTTACGAATTCAGCGATCAGACCGACCCCTTCGAAGCCGGAATTCCGTTTACCGTGCCGCTGAAAACCAAGGAGGACGACTTCATCGGCAAGCACGCATTGATCAAACGCAAGGAAAACCCGCAACGGGTACTGGTCGGGCTCGAACTGTGTGGCGACGAACTCGCGGCCAGCGGCGACTGTGTCGACATCGGGCGCAATCAGATCGGCGAGATTACCAGTGCGGTGCGCTCGCCGATTCTGCGTAAAAACCTCGCGCTATGCCGAATCCAGATCGAACATAGCGCTGCCGGCACCGAGGTCGAAGTGGGCAAACTCGACGGCAAGCAGAAGCGCCTGCCGGCGAAAGTGGTCGCTTTCCCGTTTTACGATCCGGCCAAATCCCGCGTGCGCGGCATCCCGCCGACGCAATGAAATCACCCATTGCCCGAGAATAAATTTCACTCAGAGTAAAATCTCGCGAATCAGGCGCAGAGCCCGCAATGGAACTGACTCCCCCGTTTCTTGGGAATAAATTTTACTCTGAGTAAAATTTCTCGGATTTGACTGACAACAGGTGGAGATAAAACTATGGTTATGGCGCGGCATCTGAAGACGATCGACGCTCGGATCGAGGAGATCCTGGTCAACTCGACTCCGGACGAAGACTTGTCATCGCACCGCATCGCTTCGGTTGAAGCGAGCTACGCGGGGCTGCAAGGCGAGTCCCACTCCGGACTGGTACGTGCGTCATGTATACGGGTGCGGCATCAATACCCGCAGGGAACGGAAATTCGCAATACCCGCCAGATCTCGATTGTGTCGACCGAGGAGTTGGCCGTTATCGCAGACAGCATGGGTATTCCGGAACTGCAACCGGAGTGGCTGGGGGCAAACCTGCTGGTTTCCGGGATTCCGAATTTCTCGCAGATTCCGCCGTCGACCAGATTGATTATCGACAGTGGCGCATCGCTGGTAGTCGACCTGGAAAACAGTCCTTGCAAGTATCCGGGTGAAATCATCGAGCGCCATCACCCGGGGCGCGGAAGCCGATTCGCCCAGGCTGCGGTCGGGCGGCGTGGAGTGACCGCCTGGGTGGAACGCGAAGGTCACATCGATACCGGCGACTCCATCCGGGTTTATGTTCCACCGCAGCGAATCTACGAGATACCGGCCTGACCCGCCATGCCGAAATCAGTCAACCGGGTCTGCCGGAATTCGACCCTCTACCCCGCGCCCGCCAGTTTTCAGTCAGATTCCATTTGCCGGGTACTAGCCTGGATATTGCATGAAGGGGATGAAACTCAGGGGAAATCTGGCACAAAATCGCCTGGAGCGATTTTGGATGCGCGTAAACGCCGCCCCGCAGGGGCTTACGCCACGGATGCGCTGTTTCGGCACAGTGCGAGCATTTGGTTCAGGTACAAACTGTAACCGGCTATTTTCTGGGGAAATAGACTTAATACTTTGATATCTATGCTATTGCCCCGAAGTTTGTGCCGCCTTCGTGCAATCTGCAGACTAGCGGACCACGAGGCAGTTGACGTTGGACAAATCCATCAGCTTGCGCGATACGCTGCCCATCGAAGCGCCCTTGAGCTTGGACAGGCAGCGCGTCCCCACCACAATTAAATCGACGTTGCGTCGCTTGGCGAATCCGGCGACGCTGGTGGCCGGGTCCCCGCAGCCGATCGCGGTTTGCACCTGTTTGGCGCCGCTGTTTTTAGCCTTTTTCTTGGCCTCGGCCAGAATCTTGTCGGAAATCTGGCGCATCAGATCCTCGCGCGCATTATTAAAGGATTCAATTTCGGGCGCTTTTTTGAGTTCGTCGGGTAACTGCATATCTCGAATGACGTTTAAAATCAGCAATTGTGCATCGTGTACTGCCGATAACTGCGCTGCAAAACTGACCGCGCGACTCGACACTGTGGACGCGTCGGTAGCAACCAGAATTTTGTTGATCATAGATGGGAGGCACCACTTCAGCCCTGGGATGTGCGTATTAAGCCTATAAGTGATTTATTCTGCAAGCATTTGTAATCATGTCGTAACAATTTATCCCGGCGAGAAGTCAGGCCGTTAAATCGATAGCTATCTCCAGGCAACGCGGCGGCGGGGTTGGCGGCGAGCCCGACGAGCTTTAGACAGCGCGGCAAAGTCGCTTCATTCCAGTCTAGCAGCGGCGCCTATAGCTGGGTTTCGAGCGGCAAACCCGTGGTATATTTTATTTGCGTAACCGCGACGTTCGAATTGACATCCCTGACCAGCGGGATCTGTATCAGCTGGCGGCGCAGGAAGCGGTCGTAGTGTTTGATGTCCCGGGTAATGATTTTCAAAAAATAATCCGCCGAGCCGGTGACCGTGTAACATTCCACCACTTCGGGGTACTCGCGCACCCGCTGCTCGAAATCATGCAGCGAGGTTTCGTCGTTTTTCGCCAGGCTGATTCGCGAAAATATAACCAGCCCCATGCCGAGTTTTTCCGCATTCAAGAGCGCCACCTTCTTTTCGATTATGCCCTCCTGCTCGAGGCGATTGATGCGGCGCCAACAAGGCGAAGCCGACAGGTTGACCTGCGCGGCATTTCGGCGGCGCTGAGCGATGCATCGCATTGCAATAGCCCCAGAATTTTAATATCGATTGGCGAAAGATTCACAGTAATTGCAATTTTATTCTAAAATTTCTAAATATAATAGAATTTTATTCCAATACCTTCTTTATCGGCGATAAATGAGAAATTTATTTCTCCATCCATAGGTATAAAATTACTGGTTTCCTCGCGCAGCTTTGGTGGTGTCATGAAAGTCTCCCTCGACGATAAATATGCACTGGACAAGGGCCGCGCCTACATGACCGGCATCGAAGCCCTGGTGCGGTTACCCATCTTGCAACATCAGCGCGACCTGGATCGCGGCCTCAACACCGCCTGCTTCATCTCGGGTTACCGCGGCTCGCCGATTGGCGGGCTCGACCAGGCGCTGTGGAAAGCCGAGAAGTTCACCGCGGCGCATAACATTCATTTCCTGCCCGGGGTTAACGAAGACCTGGCGATGACCTCGGTCTGGGGTAGCCAGCAAGTCGGCTTGTTTGCGGGCGCGAAGTACGACGGCGTCTTCGGCTTGTGGTACGGCAAGGGACCGGGGCTGGACCGCAGTATGGACGTACTCAAACACGCCAACGCCTTCGGCACCTCGCCCTATGGCGGCGTGCTCGCCGTGGTCGGCGATGACCACGCCTGCAAGTCATCCACCCTGCCGCATCAGAGCGATCACATGTTCATCGGCGCCACCAGCCCGGTACTCAATCCCGCCGGGGTACAGGAAGTGCTCGACCTCGGCATCTTCGGCTGGGAATTATCGCGTTACAGCGGTTGCTGGGTCGGTTTGAAGGCGATTACCGAAAACATGGACGCCGCGATTTCGGCCGAAATCGACGCCGCGCGCGTCGAAGTCGTGTTGCCGGACGACTATGAGTTACCCGAGGACGGCGTGCATACCCGTTGGCCCGATTCACCGATGGCGCAGGAGGAACGCCTGCAGCGCCACAAGATTTACGCGGCGCGCGCGTTTGCACGCGCCAACAATCTCAACCGTATCGAACTCGACAGCGACAATGCGCGGCTCGGTATCGTCACTACCGGCAAGTCCTATCTCGATACCCTGCAGGCGCTCAGCGATCTCGGCATCGACGAACGGCTCGCCGCACGCATCGGCATTCGCCTGTACAAGGTCGGCATGAGCTGGCCATTGGAACCGGTAATGACCCACCAGTTCGCCGACGGACTCGAAGAAATCCTCGTAGTCGAGGAAAAACGCAGCGTCATCGAAGATCAGCTGACCGGGCAGCTTTACAACTGGCCGGTGGATCGCCGGCCGCGGGTCGTCGGCGAATACGACGAGGAGCGCAATCTGCTGGTAACCAACCTCGGCGAACTGACGCCGGGCATGATCGCGCGCGTCATCGCGGCACGCATTTCGCGCTTCTTCGATAGCGATTCGATCCGGCAGCGACTGGCTTTCCTGGAAGCCAAGGAAGCCGCGCTGGCCAAACCGCGCAAGCGCGCCGAGCGTAAACCCTGGTTTTGCTCGGGCTGCCCGCATAACACCTCCACGGTGGTGCCCGCGGGCAGCCGCGCTTACGGCGGCATCGGCTGTCACTACATGGCCAACTGGATGGACCGCGGCACCGAAACCTTCACCCAGATGGGCGGCGAAGGCGCCACCTGGTTGGGACAAGCGCCTTTTACCGACACCAAACACGTATTTCAAAACCTGGGCGACGGCACCTATTTCCATTCCGGTTTGCTGGCGATCCGCGCCGCGGTCGCGGCCGGGGTCAACATCACCTACAAGATCCTGTACAACGACGCAGTCGCGATGACCGGCGGCCAGCCCGTCGACGGCGCGCTGTCGGTCGGCCAGATCGTCGACCAATTGCGCGCCGAAGGCCTGCGGCGCATTGCGCTGGTGTCCGATGAACCCGAAGCATACAGCAAGACCGGCTTTGCTGGATTTGCCGGTGTTTCGGTTTCACATCGCCGTCAACTGGAATCGATTCAATGCGAACTGCGCGATACCGCCGGTTGCACCGCGCTGATCTACGCGCAAACCTGCGCCGCGGAAAAGCGACGCCGGCGCAAAAGGGGCAGCATGCCCGATCCGGCCAAACGCGCCTTCATCAACGCCGCGGTCTGCGAGGGCTGCGGCGACTGCGGCGTGCAATCGAATTGCCTGTCAATTATTCCCAAACAAACCCCGTTGGGGCGTAAGCGCGCGATCGATCAGAGCGCCTGCAACAAGGACTTTTCCTGTGTGCGGGGATTCTGCCCCAGTTTCGTCACGGTGCACGGCGGCGGCCTGCGCAAAAACCGGGCGGCGGCAAAAGACGATAGCTGGGCCGATTTACCCGAACCGGACAAGCATTCGATCGACCACAATTTCAGCATTCTCATTACCGGCATCGGCGGTACCGGCATTCTGACCGTGGGTTCGGTGCTCGGCATGGCGGCGCATATCGAAGAGCGCGGGGTCTCGGTGCTCAATCAGACCGGGCTGGCGCAGAAATTCGGCGCCGTCACCGGGCACGTGCGCATCGCGGCTCGTCAAAGCGACATCCATTCGGTGCGCATCCCATCCGGCGAAGCCCAGCTGGTATTAGGCGCGGACCTCGTCGTCTCGGCGGCCAACGACGCACTCGCCAAGCTCAACCGCGAACACTCGCACGCCGTAATCAACAGCCATCTTGCGCCGACCGCCGATTTCACCCATGACACCGATGCCATATTTCCCGTTAGCGAAATGCAACAGACCATCGAGGAAGAACTCGAGCCGGGTCACGGTCACTTCGTCAACGCCACGCGCCTCGCCACCAGCCTGCTCGGCGATGCCATTTTCGCGAACTTCCTGTTGCTCGGCGTAGCCTACCAGCAAGGCCTGGTGCCGCTGGCGAGCGATTCGATTCTGCAGGCGATCGAACTGAACGGGGTCGCGGTCGAAAACAACCGGCAGGCATTTTTGTGGGGACGCCGTTATACCGTCGACGCCGAAGCCGTGCGGCAGGCCGCGGGCTTCGAACAACCGCATCAGCCGGCGAGCGAGCAGTCCGATCTCGACGAGATCATCGATTATCGCCGCAGCTACCTGGCCGATTATCAGGATCAGGCATATGCCGCGCGTTACCTGGGAATGGTGCAGCGGGTCCAAAAACTGGAACAATCCTTAGACCTGAAAACCGATAGCGACAACACGGCCTTGACCGAAGCCGTGGCGCGCAGCTACTTTTCTCTGCTCGCCTACAAAGATGAATACGAAGTCGCCAGGCTTTACAGCAATGGCGATTTCGAGGCTAGCCTGGCCAAACAATTCGACGGCGACTACAAACTGCGTTTTCATCTGGCGCCACCCTTGCTGGCGAAACGCGACCCGCAAACCGGCATCCCGCAAAAACGCGAGTTCGGCGGCTGGGTGATGCCGGTGTTGCGCTTGCTGGCGGGCTTGAAGACACTGCGCGGCGGTACACTCGATATTTTCGGTTACAGCGCCGAACGCAAACAGGAACGCCAACTAATCGCCGACTACGAACGGGATATCGAGCAACTGCTGGTAGGAATAAATCCGGATAATTACGACAGCGCACTCGAAATCGCGCGCCTGCCGCAAAAAATCCGCGGCTTCGGGCATGTCAAACAGGCCAGCATCGAGTCGGCCGCGCAAGTACGCGCCGGCTGGTTTAAAAAATTCAACGGCGAAGACAAGGTCGATATTTACAAACCTTGACCTGCCCTGCCAAATAGCCCTAAGTTAGGAGACTTAGACAAGCTACCAATGGGTCGGCTACTGCATGTCTGTAAAATTTCGCATCCCGATTACCGCGATAACCGTGTTTGGCACCAGCGGCCTGCTCGCCGTTACCGTGGCCGTCGTTTTGTTTCTCGGCTTCGGGCAGGCCGTACACACAACGCGTCAATTGTGGGCCGACCAGGCCAAGACACTAATCGACGGCATGGAGCAAAGTCTGGATTCACGCCTGTTGCCGATACGCGAGCAGGCCCTGTGGGTCGCCCGCGAGATAAACGACCTGTCCGACCCGGCGGCATTCGACAGCCTTATTTTTGGCAGCTTCGCGGCGACGCCGCAGGTCGCGGGTATTGCCGTCATGGACCTCGATGGCCGCAGCAGACGCTGGCATCGCGAGCAGCATCAGGTTATCGACGAAGACTGGTCGCAAAAACCCTGGTTCCGTGACTACCTGGAAATGGTCGAAACGGCCGGCGCCCCCGGGTGGCGCGACCCGATATTCACCGAAACGGTCAATTCATCCACGCTGTTGCACGACACGCCGCTGTACGATGCCGATGGCAGGTTTATCGGGATACTGGCTCAGATTATTACGATACAGGAAATTTCCGATTTGCTGGCCAAGACGCATTCCGATACCGGTGTGACGCCGTTTATTTTATACAACCGCCACTTCGTGCTCGCGCATCCGCAAATTATCAGCGGTAATTTCGAGCAACCGCTGCCGCATCTAAACGACCTCGACGACCTGGTATTACGCCGCATCTGGTCGCCCGACGAAGATGCAGACTTTATCTCTCCGGTGCTGGTAAACACTAAAGCCAGCGGTATCTCCTGGGGCGACGATTATTACCTGTACCTGTATCGGGATATCGAGCGTTACGGACCCGCATCCTGGACCATTGGCGCATACCTGAACACCAGTCTGTTACCCACCGATCAAACCGAACGCGCCATGCGCGCCTTAACCGCAGGGTTGGTCGTGTTGGGGCTTGCAATCGTCGCATCGATAATCATCGGTCGCAAGGTCAGTTCCCCGGTCAAGGCGATCGTACGCGCCGCCGACACGGTCGATAGCGGCGAGCTGACCCGGGTCGAGCCGTTGAGCGGCAGCCATATCCGAGAACTGGACGAGGCTAGCGGAGCTTTCAACAACATGGTCAGCGGCCTGCGGGAACGCCAGTTGATACGCGATACGCTGGGTCGTTTCGTGCCGGAAGAAGTCGCCAGTTCGCTACTCGCCGGCGGCGGTCGACTCGATGTCCAGCAGAGCGAGGCCACGGTTCTGTTTTGCGACATCGAAGCCTTTACCCGGCTTACCGAAACGCTCGGCCCGGTCAAGATCGTCGAAGTATTGAACGCCTATTTTTCGCGCATGGTTGAAATCCTCGAGCTGCATGGAGGCGTGGTAACCCAATTCCAGGGCGATGCCATCCTGGCGACTTTCAATGTGCCGGTTGCCGACTCCGAACACGCGCTTAAAGCGGTGCGGGCGGCGCAGGCGATGTTGACCTCGGTCAAAGGCAGCGAATACGCCGGCGCGCGACTCAATATTCGTATCGGCATCAACACCGGCACGGTCGTCGCCGGCGCCATCGGCGCCAGGGGACGCCTCAACTACACGGTACATGGCGATGCGGTCAATCTGGCGGCACGCCTGGAAAACATGAACAAGGAATACGGCACGCGCTTGCTGATGTCGGAATCGGCGGTGGCACAGCTGTCGGCCGACGAACTGACCGCGATCGGGGAAACCACCGCCCGTGGTCAGACCCGGTCGATAAAGCTGTATACCCTGGCCTCGCTGCCGATCGAGCAAAAGACGGGTTAAGACCATGAAATCCGATTCTCCAAAGATGCGGTCGATGTTCGGCGACGCACCGAGCGGCGGTTTTTTCGATCTACCGATGGCTTCGCCCGGCACCACCGAAGACGCCGATATTATTATCATCGGCGCGCCGGCGGCGACGCCCTACCCCAGCGTCGGCAACTATTGCGCCACCGCCCCCGATGCCATACGCGCCGCCTTCGGTTGGCCCGGCGTGCTTGGCCATCACGATTTCGATATCGACGGCCGCTTGTTACCCGACACCGTCAAGGCGCTGGACTGGGGCAATCTCGGCTATAGCGATAGCGACTTCAGCGCCAACCGCGAGTCGATTACCGGAACTGTCGAACAGGTGCTAGATAACGGTGCGCTGCCGCTGGTGCTCGGCGGCGACGACTCGGTCCCGATCCCGGTGCTGCAGGCCTTTCGCGAACACGGGCCCTTGACGATTCTGCAGTTCGATGCCCATATCGACTGGCGCGACGAAGTCGGCGGTGAAACCATGGGATTGTCGAGTAACATGCGCCGCGCCTCCGAAATGACTTGGGTCGAAAATATTATCCAGGTAGGCGCGCGCGGCATCGGCAGCGCTCGTCCGCCGGACCGCAAGGACGCGCTCGAGTGGGGCGCACGATTATTCCCGATGCGCGAGGTCGTGCGCGACGGCATCGATCCGATTATTGCCGCCATCCCCGAAAACGCTCGCCTCTATATCGCGCTCGATATCGACGCCATGGACCCGGCCGTGGTGCCGGCGGTTATCGGACCGGCACCCGGCGGATTTAGCTATTGGCACTTGTTGGAAATCATCGAAGCCGCCGCCGCACGCGCGTCTATCGTCGGCTTCAACCTGGTCGAACTAATGCCGAGCGCCGACATCGGCGGCCGCGGCGCCCTGGTGGCGGCGCGCATCCTGGCGATGATTATGGGTCTCGCTGCCCGCCAAAGGCATCATTCGTCGTAATCTCCCGCTTGCATTAACCCTAACCAATGCTTCACTTCGATTCGGCCGATCAAGTTAAAACCGCCGTCGCCCGCGGGTTCGAACACCAGCGCCTCACCCTCGGCCGGATAGGTCGTCGTCGCCGCAATAGCCACGTTGCCGTGAGCAACAATGACCCGGTTGTGACCCGCAAGCGGCTCCGATGACAGCAGCCGCTGCGCGCTGGCGACAATAGCGTCGCGGCCGCCAAAATACTCCGCCGCGCGCAGATTCATGACCTCGGTCGAGGGCTTCGCCGGACCGAGGTTCATCAGCCGCGCCGTCTCCAGGGTGCGGCAATAGGGGCTTGCCAGCAGCTGCGCGATTGGAATTTCGAGTTTGCGCAGGGCGTTGCCGATCGCAACGGCGTCGGCATGCCCGTCATCCGATAGTTGCCGCATACGCGCCGGATCGCAGTTGGACCAATCGTCCCACTGCCGCAGGTCGTCGCTTTGTGACCAGTTTGTCGCTACGTGGCGGAAGTAGATATTGAGTCCACCGGCACGCAAGGTTTCGACCAGCGCATTGCCGCTCAGCAGAGAGGTCTGGTCGGCACCAGCCGGGGATACCAGTAGCAAGATTGCGAGCAGAGTTGGCGTGAATGCATACAGCCCTTTACCAGTCGCGCGTTGCTCGATCGCCATCCCCGGTTACCCCAGCTCCTGCCGATGCGCCTCGACCAAATCCGCCATGCTGTCGAATTCCCGTTCGATCGTGTAATCGCCCTGCGGCGGCGCGGTCGCACCCAGGCCTTCCTGATCATGGCGGCGGTTGATCCAGACTTTGGTCATGCCCATGCTGGTGGCCGGTACCATATCGTGGGTCAGCGACTGCGCGACATGCAGGATTTCGTGCGGCAGCACGCCGAGATCTCGCCGCGCGCGTTCGAACATGTATTCGAAGTTGCGTAAAGTCGGCTTGTAAAAGCCGATATCCTGCGCCGTGTAAATCGCATCCCATTCGATTTCGAGACGCGCGTTACTGCCCATGTAACTAATGCGGTCGCAGTTGGTCACGGTTGCCATCAGATAGTGTCGGCGCAGGTAGTTCAGAGCTTCGGCGGAATCGCCGAATGCCGGCCAGTTTTTGACCGAGCGCCCGAATTCGAAGGCTTCTCGGTCGCTGATCTTAATCTGCCATTTTTGCGCCATCGAATGCGCCACGTCGGCCAGCAAGGCACTGTAGACCCGCGACGGAGTTTCAGCCTGCTGCCGCATTTCGAACTCGGCGAACAATTCGAGCACTTCATCACGATGCAGTTTGAGCGGCAGTTTGTCCAGTAATGGCTGGAGCGCATGGTAAATTCCGCTTTCCCAGTCGATCAAGGTGCCATAGGTGTCGAAGGTCAGCAGTTTGAAGTCGGATAATTTCATAGGAGTCACCAGGAATTTGGTCCACTTTTAACAGATTCCATTTTAAAAATCTCGCTGGAACTCTTAAAGAAACTCTAGATTTACTCAGAGTTGCCTTAAATCTACCTGATGAACATCGTGGAGATGTATCTGCGTATTGACGCTATAGCTGCTTAAGCTCGAGGCATAGGTGTTTTGCGCAATCCCGGACTAATAGCACTGGAAACGGCGATTTAGGCGAATGCTAGTTGCGGTAGCTGCTCGGCAGTTCGTAGCTATCACCGTGAAAGTCACCAAAAACCTCGGCAACTTCCGGATTGTGCAAGGGTTCGCCCGAACTATCGTTCAGCAGGTTCTGTTCGGAAACATAGGCGTGATAGGCCGTGGATTCGTTTTCCGCCAACAGATGGTAAAACGGCTGATCCCGGCGCGGGCGCTGGTCTTCGGGGATCGATTCCCACCATTCCTCGGTGCTGCTGTATTCGGGGTCGACATCGACAATGACACCACGAAACTCGTGAATTCGGTGACGCACTACCTGGCCGATTGCAAATTGTGTACTGGTAATGTTCATAACTATCGATGTGGGTGCAAAAGGTAATTTTTCAATGTCGGATCTACCGCACTATTACCCGGGTTATCGGTTGTATCCGGAAAAACTAAACTTTTCGATTTCTGGCGGCTCTATGTTAATAATGTGCCTTCAACCGATACCCGAGTCGACATGAAATGAGCGCCACCCTGCCCGCGATCCAGGCTTTTCTCGATAAGGGCGGCTTGCCGTATGAAGTCTTGCCCTGCGATCCAGAACTTGCCGATACCGCAATTTTTTGCGAGCACTATGGTGTTGCGCTGGAAAATTCGGCCAACGCGATCTTAGTGCGCTCCAAAACGGGCGACCGTAAATTCGTGGTTTGCGTGCTGCTGGCGACCGCCAGGCTCAACACCAATCACACCGTGCGCAAAAAAATGGGGGCACGCAAGGTTTCCTTTGCCTCGGCGGACGAGACCCGCGCCATGACCGGCATGGAAATCGGCGGCGTTACTCCGCTGGCGCTATCCGAGGACTTGCCGATCTGGATAGACGACCGGGTCATGCAATGCGAATACGTGGTGCTCGGCGGCGGCAACCGCAACTGTAAAATCAAACTGGATCCGCAAGCCCTGCTGCAGCAAGCGAACGTCGAAGTGGTGAGCGGGCTCGCGCAACACGGGTGAGGTCATTCGGTTATAATTAGCGGCCGTGGAACCCGAATTAAGCACATGCCGACATCACTCCACAGGTTTATTAACCGGCTGATCAAGGTTGAACCGCAGGAGCTTCCCGCGGCAATCCTGTCGTTTTTATTTGCATTTACGCTGATGGCGTCCTACTACGTGCTAAGACCGGTGCGTGACGCCATGGCAAGCGACTGGACCGATGCCGAACTAAGCTGGTTATGGACTCTCAACTTTTTCATCAGCGCCACCGCCGTCTTGCTGTACGGATTTGTGGTTTCGCGAATCGAGTTAAAAAAGCTGGTGCCGGGCATCTATATCTTCTTTGCCGGCTCCTTCCTGCTGTTCTACCTGGCCACCCGCTGGCTCGACGATACCGGGTTTATCGATAAGTCGTTTTACGTCTGGGTCAGTTTCTTCGCGCTGTTTCATATCTCGGTGTTCTGGAGCTTCATGTCCGACATTTACTCGAAGGCGCAATCCCTGAGGCTGTTCGGCCTGTTTGGCGCCGGCGCCAGCATCGGCGCGGTCGTCGGACCGTCGCTACCGGTGCTGCTGGGCGCATCGATCGGCGTTTACAACCTGCTGCTGATCGCGGCCCTGATGCTGCTATTCATCATTCCGATTATTTACTATCTGGAGAAACACCGCTCGAATCTCGCGGCCGAGACCGAAGGTAAACCGGTAGCCAATTCGCTACCGTCGCTCGGCGGAAATTTTTTCGGGGGCTTCGTCGACTTCCTGAGTCATCGCTTTTTGCTCGGCATCGGCCTGTTCATCCTGCTCTATACGCTGATGAGCACCTTCGTTTATTTCGAGTTGAAAAACGTCATGGTCGAATACGATCGCGCCACCCGCTCCCAGTATTGGGGCATGATGGATTTAATCGTTAACTCGCTGGCCATATTTACCGCGGTGTTTGCCACCAGCCGCCTGGCGACTCATTTCGGGCTGGCGCTAACCCTGGCGTTGGTGCCCTTGCTGATGGTGTTCGGTTGGGTCGCGGTGGCGATCGCGCCCGGTCTCGGCCTCTTGATCGCGCTGCAAATCATCCGCCGGGCCGGTAACTATGCGATAACGCGGCCCGGGCGGGAGATGCTGTTTACCGGGGTCGAGCGCGAAACCCGGTTCAAAACCAAACCGGTGATCGATATCGTGGTCTATCGTGGCGGCGATGTCGTTGCCGGCTGGACCTACACCGGCCTGGCTCAGGGCATCGGCCTCGGCCTCGGCGCGATCGCAATGATCGCGGCGGTGATTGCGCTGCTGTGGACGCTGGTGGCATTATTCCTCGGTAACCGCTATGAGAAAAACAGCAGCACCGGATCGTCCGAGAGTCTGCTGTCGGAGACTTGATATGAAAACACAGGCAAAAAATTGTTCCCGCCGTAAATTTATACAGGCCGGCGCGGCGGCCCTGGCTTATGGACTCGCGCCGACAGGGGTCACTGCGGCGAGGCCCGCGCTTATCAAGAAAACGATCCCGTCCAGCCGCGAACAGCTGTCGGTAATCGGCCTCGGCACTTCGCGCACTTTCAATGTCGACAGCAGCAGTGCCGCGCAATCGCCGTTGCTGGCGGTGATGCAGGCATTTTTCGACAATGGCGGTCAGTTGATCGACTCGTCGCCGATGTACGGCAGCGCCGAAGCGGTCACCGGGGCGCTATTGCAAAAGGTCAGCAACAAATCGGGGCTGTTCAGCGCCACCAAGGTTTGGACCAACGGTAAAAACCAAGGCATCGACCAGATGCGGCGGTCGATGCAGCGCCTCGGCGTCGATCAAATCGACCTGATGCAGATTCACAATCTGCGCGACTGGCAAATTCATCTCGAAACCCTGCAGGACTGGAAGGCGCGGGGAAAAATCCGCTACCTCGGCATCACCACTTCGCACGGCCGCGACCACGCCGAACTCGAAACTATATTACAACGCCAAGCGCTCGATTTCGTGCAATTCAGCTATAACATCGAGGACCGTGAAGTGGAACGGCGCCTGCTACCGCTGGCGCAGGAACGCGGCATTGCAACGTTAATCAATCGCCCCTACCAGCGCGGCAGCCTGTTTCGTAAGATCAGGGGTAAGCCCTTGCCCGACTGGGCGGCGGAAATCGATTGCGCCAGCTGGGGACAGTTTTTTCTGAAATTCATCGCTTCGCATCCGGCGGTGACCTGCATTATCCCGGCGACCTCGAAGCTCAAGCATATGCTCGACAATATGGGTGCCAATTACGGCAGCCTGCCCGACGCGCCGACGCGGCAGCGTATGATCAAATACCTCGAATCAATCTGATCCCGCCTAAATTTTACTCAGAGTAACTGCCACCTCGGAGTAGTTTTTACTCAGAGTAAATTTTAATTGGGATTGAGATTATTGCCTTTGCATCGGGCCGATTGAACTGATGGTATAAGATCAAACAGCCGCAATCGCTCAGGTCAGGCGGAGATTTTACTCTGAGTAAACTTTGCTATTTGCCGCGGAGGTACCAGTGATCGTGAAAGGTGGCGACCCAGTGCGGACGGTAAGCCACCAGCAACGACATCGCGCCGCCGTTGATGAATGCCTCGCCGAACATCAGCAACGGCAAAATCTGCATAAAGTTCCTGGAAATCGAACCTGCCGGCTGTGCGCCCGCGACATGCTGCAATCCGGCAGAGGCGGCACCCGCCAGCAATATCGACAGGCCGCCGGCAAGAAAAGCATTGAGAAATATGTAGACAAAGTAATTATGCGGCAAACGGCGCTGGCAGAAGTATAGAAACAGGCGGGTAAACGTTATCGGCAAGGCGCCCATGAGTAACAGGTTAAGAGCAAATGCTTCCCAAGCGGCGGGACCCGCGAGCGTCGCAATCGCGACCACCAGGCTTGCCGCCGCCAGCGCGAATTGCCACTCGAACATCAGGCATATCAGCGTCATGCCCAATAGATGGAAACCAAGACCATCCTGAATTCCGCCGCGCATCATCCACAGCAGGCTCAACATGACAACGGTGCCGAAAAATATATGCTGCGCTTCGCCGTCGCGAATCTTCGACCAGGGTGCGCAGAGCAGGGCGGCGAGCATCAGCAGTCCGGATAAAACACCGGCGACCCACAGGTAAGCCTCTGGAAAAAAATTGGCGGGGATATCCAAGGTTTGTTCGCCCTCGCTAGCATAAAAGACCTGCCCAAGGTGGATATATTAGCACTTACTTATATACGTTAGCATTCATTTTTCGCGATTGCCGTTACCTTCGACATATGTCAAACGGGCACTGTCCCACCCGAGCCAAGGAGATAGAGATGAAATCCAGATTGTTACCTGCAATAGTTGTACTGCCGCTGATATTGAACCCGTTTATCCAGACGGCTAACGGCGTCGATGCCGACTCGGCACAGCTGAAACAGCAAGCGATGGGCATTGTAAAAAGCTTCGGTGGCGCGTTAAAGCCCGAACTGCAAAAGGCACTTCAGGACGGCGGCCCGGCACATGCGATATCCGTGTGCGCCGAAAAGGCCCCGGCCATCGCCGGGCGCCTCAGCAGCGATACCGGCTGGATGGTGAAACGCGTCAGCCTCAAGGCGCGCAATCAGACGGCTATCCCCGACGCCTGGGAAGAAAAGCAATTGCGCCAGTTCGATCGACGCCAGGCCGGCGGCGAGACCGCCGCGAAAATGGCTTACGCCGAGATCGTCGACGGCCGTTTCCGTTTCATCAAGGCGCAGGGTGTGGAAAGCCTGTGCCTGAATTGCCACGCCGCCGAACTCAAACCCGAGGTCGAGGCCGCACTCAGGCTGAAGTATCCCGATGACAGGGCCCGCGGCTACACAGCGGGCCAGATACGCGGCGCTTTCAGTCTATCCCTCGATCTGTAAATCGAATCGCCCTGCGACCCCTTCATGACAGGATACTTTTACCGATTTCGACACTCACCGAACGGGCAGTTTCCAGGCATTGGTTAATTTCAGCCTGCGACAAATCGATCAGCGCCCTGATTTCGGCATCGATCAATTCGACGGCATCGACCGGGCTGGAGGTATTCTGACCGGCATAGGCATGGGCCAGGTGCAGCACAGCGGTTTCCAATTGCTGCGAAGGCGCCGCTGCCGGATTCGGATGATATCGCACCAGGTCTTGCAATTCCGTCGGCAGATTCCAGTTGGCCAGCAGCATGGCGGCAATGTCGCCATAATGGCAACCCAACATCTGCTGCTGAACTTCATGCAGCGGGCGCCCGGTTTGCACCGCTACCCGGATGGTTTCGCGCGCATGATCCGCCAGCTTAGCGCAGAGCACCAGATGACCGATTTCATGCAACAGCCCGGCCATGAACAGGCGATCGCTGCGGCTGATTTTCAAGCGTCCGGCCAATTGCTGCGACAACACACCGGTATACAGGCTGTTGTGCCAGAACGGTTTCAGTGGCAGGATATCGTTCGGTAGGTCGAGACTCGAAATTGCCGCAACACCCAACACCAGGTGGTGCAATTGTTCGATACCGATCAAATTGATCGCCCGGGCCACACTGTCCACCGGTTCGGGAAATCCAAAATAGGCGCTGTTGACTATCTTAAGCACCCGGGTCGACAGGTTAGGGTCGACACAGACGACCTGGGCGAAATCGTCGATGTCCGACCTCTCGTCATCCATCAGACGACGTACCTTCAGGTAAACCTCGGGCAGGGAAATAAGCCCGGTGATTTCCTGCAATTTTTGTTCGATTTCTAGCATTGCTGCAACTTGACGGTTATGGTAGGTGGATCGGTTGAGATCGGGCGGCCCCGCTGATCGGTAGCAACCAGTATAGTTTAAATATCAGAATCCACCGTCGCCCACGGGATCGCGCCCAACTGCCGCGAAAATCTATTCGGACCGCTGCCATCCACCTGCCGCGTTAGCCGGTCGGCGCATAAATTAAGTCGATTCCAATGCCGTTACCCTGTACAGTTTAGGCAAAACAAACATTGAGGGGATGGACGATGGCCAAGACCGCAGAATATCTCAAACGCTTCATGAATGGCGTTAAAAAGCGCAACCCGGGGGAGTTGGAATTCCATCAGGCGGTATCGGAGGTGGCGGCGACCATTTTCCCGTATATCGCGGACAAGCCAATTTACCACAAGATGCAAATCCTGGAACGCATGGTCGAACCCGACCGGGTTGTCATGTTTCGCGTACCCTGGACCGACGATGAGGGTAATATTCGCAACCAACGCGGTTATCGGGTGCAGTTCAACAATTCAATCGGTCCCTACAAAGGCGGGCTGCGTTTTCACCCCTCGGTGAATCTGAGCGTGCTCAAGTTTCTGGGTTTCGAGCAGACATTCAAAAACAGCCTGACCGGATTACCCATGGGCGGCGGCAAAGGCGGTGCCGATTTCAACCCCAAAGGTAAAACCGACAACGAAGTGATGCGATTTTGCCAATCCTTCATGACTGAGCTGCACCGGCATATCGGTGAAGATACCGACGTTCCGGCGGGCGATATCGGCGTCGGCGCACGCGAAATCGGTTTTCTGTTCGGCCAGTACAAACGCATTGAAAATCGATTTGTCGGCGTGCTTACGGGTAAGGGCATGGAGTTCGGCGGCAGTAAGATCAGAACCGAGGCCACCGGCTATGGCACTGTGTATTTCATGCAAAACATGCTGCAACGCATCGGCGACGGCCTGCAGGGCAAGACCGTATGCGTATCGGGTTCGGGTAATGTGGCTACCTACGCCGTCGAAAAAGTGAATCACCTCGGCGGTAAGGTCGTCTCCCTGTCGGATTCGTCGGGTTTTATCCATGACCCGGACGGCATCGATGCCGATAAACTGGCCTACGTCATGGACCTCAAACAGGTGCGGCGCGGGCGCATCGGCGAATATGCCGAGACCTACAAATCGGCGACCTTCCATGAAGGCCGACCCTGGGGCGTGGCCTGCGATATCGCCCTGCCCTGTGCCACGCAAAATGAAATTAACCGGGAGGAAGCCGAAACGCTGCTCAAAAACGGTTGCATCGGCGTCTCCGAGGGCGCCAATATGCCGACCGAACTAGCCGCTATCGATGCCTTCCAGCATGCCGAAATCCTCTATGCGCCGAGCAAGGCCGCGAATGCCGGCGGCGTCGCGGTATCGGGGCTGGAAATGAGTCAGAACAGCGCGCGCATCGCCTGGAGCGAGCAGGAACTCGACAATCTGCTACAGGATACGATGCTAAAAATTCACGACAGTTGCGTCGAGTATGGCAAAAACAAAGACCATGTCGACTACCTCGCCGGCTTTATCAAGGTCGCCGACGCCATGCTCTCTTTCGGCCACACCTAGAGAAGCTTTCAACAATTCATCCCGCTTGTTAGAACACGACCCTTAGCTTAAGAAGTCATTCCCGCGTAAGCCTGCGCGGCACGGCGGGCTCCGACGTATCGGAATCTTGCATCAAAGCGCTACACATTT
>DS021200.1:26010-51274 GCA_001735895.1 Olavius algarvensis Gamma 3 endosymbiont
CACGACAGCCAGGTAAAGCCAGCCCTCCTGGGTCCATACATAAGTCACATCCGCTGCGTAGACCTGATCAGGCTGGGGCACATCAAATTGCCGCTGAAGCAGATTGTCGTACACCGGTTGTTTGTGATTGCTGTTCGTGGTCACCTTGAATNTCTTGCGATGACGTACCTGAACTCCGGCCTCCCGCATCAAATTCCGCGCCTTATTCCGGCTCACCGGATAACCCAGACAGTTCAGGGCCCGTTTCATACGTCGGCTGCCGTAGGTATGATCACTCGCATCATCAACCCGCTGAACCCACTCCAGCATTTCCTCATGCTCGGGATCAGGCGGTCTTGTGTCCATCTGGCGCCGGTAGTGGTAATAACATGACCGGTCCACACCCAGCACCTGACACATCAGGCGAACGGGAAAGGTATTCTTGTGTTGGGTGATAAACGAGTATTTCATTTCGTTTCTGCTGCAAAGAATACCGTCGCCTTTTTTAAGATTTCTTTCTCCATCTTCAGGCGTTTGATTTCAGCTTTAAGTCGACGGTTCTCTTCCTGATCCGGTGTCAGCTTGCCGTTCCCACGGAAAGCCTGGCCATCACCCGATTGTTCCTCTTGCACCCATCGGCACAGCATATTGGCATTGATGCCCAGGCTTCGCGCTGCTTCCGCCCGGCTGTAGCCCTGATCAGTTACCAGGCTCACTGCATCCAGTTTGAATTCTTTCGTATATTTCTTTCTCGTTGTCATCTATCGTTACCTCAGTTAAGTTTCATTATCTCTTAACTGGGTGGTATCAATCTATTGGACCATGTCATTCCGATACGTCGGAGCCCGTTGGGACTCATAGGGCCTAAAGCCGCGCAGACTTGCACGGGAACGACTTCTTAAATGGGGCACATCTGGGTGTCGCGGAAACTCTGACTAAATCTGAGTTTCCTGATGTGGCAAGCAATCAGCGCGATTTCAGAAAGTCGATGACCTCGTCGCGCTGGTCTAACACCAGGAATAGACCCAGGTCGCAGGCCTGCATCCGCGATACCGCGAACTCGACGCCCACCAACGGGGACTGCGCGAAAACAATCTGATTTTCCGTAAGCCCGCTTTCCAAGCAGGCCTGTTTCATGATGGTACTGACTTCACCCGGTTCGCGGCCCCGCAGATACACCTCGACTTCGGCGATCACGACATGGTCGGGCTCGAGCGCACAGACGCCGTGGGCGATGGCGGCAATCTCATCGTCCGAGCGATCGCCGGCCGAGCCGAACAAAGCCCATTTCTGCCGTGCCGGCATGCGCCCGACGGTATCGGCTACCGCCGCGACGCTATGCGCGTTGTGGGCGAAGTCGACGATTACGCGGGCCGAGTTAGCAAGCTCGAATTGGTTGAACCGCCCCGGATTGTCGCGCTCGTCGCTATTGAAATGACCCAGGCCGGCAGCCATCTGCGCCTGGCTGTAGCCCATTGCGCTGGCTACCCCGACCGCCCCGAGCGCATTGCGTATATTGTGCAACGCGGCGCCGTTGGGCGTCATGGGGATATCATTGACGGCGCAAATCCGTTCGACCTCTCGGCCGTCGAAGAAAACGATATCGCCGTCATCGCAGAAACAGCAACGCTCCTGATGCTCGATTTGTTGCCTGATTTGAGGATTATTTTTGTCGAGGCTAAACCAGCATAGATTCGGCGGCGGAGCGTCGCGCAGAAATTCGACCATTCCGCTATCGTCGGCATTGACGACCAAAACACCTTGATCGGCCAGGGCTTTACGCACCGCAAACTTGGTCTCGGTCAGGGCCGCCAGGGTATTCACACCGTATTGCCCGAGATGATCGTTGGCGACATTGGTCACCAGCGCGGCGCGCGCGCGCCGCAGCGGTAAACCGCGACGCAGGATACCGCCGCGCGCAACTTCGAGAAATGCGACCTGCAATCGCGGATCGCGCAGCAACAGGCGCGCGCCTCCGGGCCCCGAAAAATCGCCCTGCTCGAGAATCTCGTCGCCGACTCGAACGAAGTCGGTGGAGGTTACTCCGGAAATCTGATTGGCGGCGCGCGCGATACCGTCGAGCAAGCGTACGCTGGTAGACTTGCCGTTGGTGCCGGTAATCATCGCTACCGGTATATCGTGAATCGATTGCCAGTCGATTTGCTCGACCGGCGGTATTTGTGCAACGTTGTAGCTGCTGCTGCCTTCGCCGTGGCCGATGGAGACGATATCGTCGTCGACCAGGAAGTCGACGCCATGCTCGCTGGCCGCGTGCTGCAGTTCGACCAGGGAGTCATTCTTTTCAGATTGTATTTCATCGAAAATATCCTGGATTAGCTGCTCCTGTGATTCGACCGCGACCTGGAGCAGTTCGCAGGCGCAGAAATACCAGGCGGTTTCGAGCACCATTACCGCGCTGTAGAGCTGATCGATGGGGGCGGCCAGCAGCAGGTTGAAGCCGTTTTCGAAGCGCCGGTGGGTTAGCTTCGGTTGCCGCCAATGCAGTTGCGTCAGCAATGCGTCGACCTGCCGATAGCAGCAGTCTAGCACTCGCTCCATATCCATATCCCGCACCAGCACGTCGAGGATGGCGCCGGTGTCGCTCCACACCAGCGATGGACCGGTCAGGCGACGGCAACCGTCGAGAATCAGAGATTCGGAGTCGGGATGCGGAATATCCATGGCGGCCCGGCAATATCCTAGTCGGCGTCTTCCGGTTCGCTGCTCGCGAGGCGCACGCCACGCTCGTCGATAATGAGTTCTTCGTCCTGGTCGAGCACGAAGCGTTTTTCTTTTTCCGGCACAAATACCTTGGTGCCGGGTATCGTTTCCTTGGATTCCTGCTTGTCGCTGTTGAGATTGATGATCTGCTTCCAGCTGCGGCTCAAATCATCCGCGGTAATCACCAGCAAATCGCCTTCCTCCGCGGCATTGAGTGCGTGATCGATGGCGGCCTCTTCCTCGGCGATCACGGTGATATTTTCATCTTCGACGCCGAGTTCGAGCAAATACTTACGCACCAGTTGCGGCAGCTCGTCGTGACCCCGTCCGCGACGATTGCTATCGGCCTTGCAAATGAAGTGCGAGAACTGCGGCAAACAGGCTTCGCAGGATTCTCGAATATCCTCGTCGCGCCGATCCCCCGGTACCGAGAAAACGATACTGCGCCGGCCCGGCGGATCGAGCCGGTCGGCCAGTTCCGCCATGGCGCGAAAACCGGCCGGATTATGGGCGTAATCGAGGATGACCTTGAACGGGTGCTCGTTATAAACGTTGGTGCGTCCGGGGCTCTGGAAGAACGAGGTATCGAAGGTACGCAAGCCGTTGCGGATTTCGTCCAGATCCTTGTCGAAGCTATAGGCCATCGCCGCCGCGAACATCGCGTTTTGCACGTTGTGCATGGCCTTGCCTTCGATCGTCGCGGGGATCAGGTGGGTCCACAGCAGCGGAATATGCGCGCCATTGTCGTAAATCGTAATCATGTCGCCGTTGATGCCCTGCTCCAGCACTACGGCGCGGCCGTTGGCGCGAATGTGCTCGCGCACCAGCCCATGGGTCGGATCCATGGTGACGTAACACAGGTGCCTGGCGCGGGTATGGTCGGCCATTTTCAAGCACAGTTTATCGTCGGCATTGAGCACCGCGGTATCGTTGGCAACGCGTACCACGGTCTCCTTGACCTTGGCCAACTGTTCCAGGGTTTCGATACCACCGAGTCCCATGTGATCGGCGGTAACGTTGATGCAAGCCGCGACGTCGCACTCGCTGTAGCCGAGCCCGGCGCGCAAAATGCCGCCGCGCGCGGTTTCCAGCACCGCGAAATCGATGGTGGGATCGCGCAGCACGATCTTGGCCGACTGCGGACCGGTCATATCGCCCTTCACGGTGACGCGACCATCAACCTGAATTCCGCCGGTCGAGGTCATGCCCACTACATGGCCGCTAGTTTTCATGATATGGGTCAGCATACGCGTGGTGGTGGTCTTACCGTTGGTGCCGGTGATTGCCGCCACCGGGATGCGGCTCGGAGTTCCCGGCGGATATAGCATGTCGAGCACCTTGCCGGCGACGTCGCGCGGTTCGCCCTCGCTGGGAGCGACGTGCATGCGAAATCCGGGACCGGCGTTGACTTCGACGATGGCACCGCCGACATCCTTGTAAGAATGGGTAATGTCGTCGGTAATAATCGACGCCGCCGATATCGAGACCGACTGCACGCACCGCGCGCACCGCCATTTCGCGATTATCGGGATGCACCACATCGGTTAAATCGATTGCGGTGCCGCCGGTAGATAAATTTGCGGTCGAACGCAGGAAAAAGACTTCGTCTTTTTTCAACCTGGTTTTCTCGGTATAGCCTGCGTCCTGCATCAAGCGTTTTGCCTGAGCATCCAGTTCGAGCCGAGTCAACACTTTTTCATGACCGATACCGCGCCGCGGATCGGAGTTGACGATATCGATCAATTCCGCGATCGTCTTTTTGCCATCGCCTACCACGTGCCCGGGCACGCGCTTGGCGACCGCAATCAATTCATTATTGACCACCAGCATGCGGTGGTCATAGCCGGTAACAAAACTCTCGGCCAGCACATAGCGCGACCTGCCCTGTTCGCGCGCCACGTGAAAAGCCTCGCGCACCTGTTCATCGCTAGTCAGGTTAATACTGATACCGCGACCATGGTTGGCATCCAGCGGTTTAATGACCACCGGATAACCCATGCGGTTGACCGCGCTGACGGCTTCGTCTTCATTGGTGAACATGCTTTGTTTCGGCACCGGTAAACCCATGTCCTTGAGTATGCTATGCGTACCCTCCTTGTCGCTTGCCAGCGACGTGGCGATGGTACTGGTGTCGCTGGTTACCGTAGCCTGGATGCGCTTTTGGTACTTGCCGTGTCCGAACTGCACCAGACTGTAATCGTTGAGTCGCAACCAGGGAATATCGCGCGCCTCTGCGGCGTCTACCAGCGACTGGGTACTGGGGCCGAATTCGCGCCGCTGGGCGCGGTGCACAAATTGTTCCAGCTCGGTTTCGAAATCGAATTCGGGGTCGATCGCATAATCGACCTGCTGCTGCAAATGTTCCGGCAACAGCTGCATTAGCAGGCGCAGGGCTAAATGCCCGGCCTCGATACCGGCATCGCGCTGCTTGTAGGCGTATACCATGTTATACATGCCGGTTTCACCGGTGGTGCGAGTGCGTCCGAAGGTGACGCCCGAACCCGCGATATTTTGAATTTCGAGCGCGACGTGTTCCATAATATGCCCCATCCAGGTGCCTTCGTCTTCGGTCAGTCGGCGAATAAAACCGCCGGTCTCGCGGTAGGAACAACCATGCTCTTGCAGACTGGGCAAGGCCTGTTGCAAGCCGTCGGTAAATTCCTTGCCGCACTTAACCGAGGGCCAGTCAACCAGTACCCCGATATCCAGCGCCATGCGGATGACCGGAAAATTAGCGTAAATATTGGGGCCTACATAAACATTGGTAGCAGTGATCTTCATCGTTGCCTCGGCTATTTGGGTGGGAAGGGTTTGCGCTCGTAGATGTCGAAACGGCAGCCCTTCGACAGAATATGTAATTTCAGATCGAGCAAGCTCAAGGACTCGTTTTTCCTGGCCCGATCCATGGAAGAGTAACTTAAATGCTCGGGGTCGATGATCGTGACATTGCCGCTGCCGACAACTTCGAACACGTTGTCGGGCGCGATAAATATCGCGGTGTCTTCATCGATGCCGACGCCCATCATGAACGGGTTATAAGAAACCGCGGTCAACAACCGGCCCAGCCGATCGCGCTGACTAAAATGCTGATCGATGATCACCGCATTGGTCAAACCCAGGCCAGGCGCCAGGTTGACGCCATCGGCGCGCGCCGACAGGCCCATCGAGCCGCCGGCAATCATATGCTCGGGCATGATCGCGGCGCCGGCCGAAGTACCGGCCACATGCACACCCAAGGCATTCAGGCGCCTGACTTTTTGCGCCACCAGGGTGCCGCCCAGTATGGTCGACAGACGCAATTGGTTGCCGCCGGTAATAAAAATGCCGCTCGCGTCCTCCAACTGATCGATATACTCCTTGCGATCCGCATCGGCGCGTTCGGCGATCGGCAGTGAAACCGCGCCGGCGACGCCGATCTTGTTAAAAATCTCGATGTATCGATCGCCGGTGTCGGCCAGGCTCGAGGCGGTGGGGATTATCACGATGCGCGCCTTGCGCCCGCCGCAAAGCTTGATAAAACGACGGAGTACACGCATCGAACCGGTACGCTCTTCGGCGCCGCCGATCGGGATTACGAAACCGCGGGTGGTATCTTGTCGCTTGGGGGACGGGCTCATAAAACTCTCTAACTTGTTATTCTTCGAACAAACCGCTGATCAACTGCGCTTTATTTTTCATTTGCCAACGACCGCGGGCCATCACGCTATCGACCCGGTTATCCTGATCCACTACCAGTAGGTCGGCATCGCGCCCCGCGGCGATGCCGCCCTTCTGTCTCAAGCGGAGTAGCTGTGCGACGTTGCTGGTCATAAATGGTAACACGACCTCGGTGGCTAAGCCGTTATCGAGCAAAGTTTTGAAACATTGCGCCATCGCCGAACAACTGGCGAAGCCCATTTTCAGCAGCTCGCCCCGGGCGTCGAAACTCGGCAGGCAGCCGCCGCCATCGGAACTAATCGTCAGCTTGCTGCGGTCGCAGCCTTGGTCGATAAAGCGCTGTACCGCTTCCTCCGCCGACCAGCCCCGATCATCCGAATCCTGCGGGAAGGCGGTCAAGTCGACATTGCATCCCAATCGGCTGAGTTCGCAGGCCTGTTCGAACAAGGGTTTGTTACGATTGACGTGGGTCGGGTTGAAGACCCGCGGCGGAATCTCGCTGATTTCGAGGCAGTTGCGGATCATCGACAAGCCGCGTTCGCCGTCGCCCAGGTGGAAATGTACGATACCCGCCTTACCGGTCATCAAGCCGGCAACATGCGCATCGCCGGCGATACGCAATATTTCATCGATCGTGGGCTGGCTCGAACGATGATCGCTAAGCGCCACTTCCCCGACCCCGATCACCGGTTCCAGATTGACGATGTCGCTGCGTACCGACCCGGTCAACGTGGTCACCGGAACGTGGTATCCGCCGGTATAACACCAGGCGGACAAGCCTTCTTCGCGTAAACCCATCACTTGCGACACTAGATTCTGCGGGCTACGCGTGAGATCGTCGGTGCCAAGTAGGCCCACCACGCTGGTAACGCCCGCACTGGTGATCTGACTCAAGGCCAGCGGCGGCACTCGCGTCGACGGCCCGGCTTCGCCGCCGCCACCGGTCAGGTGCGTGTGCGCGTCGATGAAACCCGGCACCAATCTGGCGCCATCGAGGTCGGTTAGATTAACGTCGAGCGCATCGTCGAGTTGCGGTATCTGCTCACCGATGAAGGCGATCTTGCCGGCACAAACCAGCACTTGCTTCAAACCTAAAGGCTCCGGAGTAAAAACTTCCGCGTTGGTAATCAGTTCAAACATATCGTGCGGGCCGGCATTAGCGCTGTCTCGATAGAGCGCGCTATTCTAAATTAAGCCCGCTAAAAAATCGCTAGAATTTGCTAGCCCGCCCGGGTTTGATTGCAGCGAATATCGACCGAAAAACCCGGTAGTGAAGCCCGCTGCTAGCGTTCCATGGAGCGACCCGAGTGCAGTTCGGTTGGTCACAGCGATAGCAATACGGCTGACGCTTCATTGATGCACATCAACAACAGTTCGAATCAGCGCTTTAGAATCGATATACCCTGATCCGGAGGTACTATGAATATCTTAAACATGGTAATAGTGGCCGCCCTGTTGATAACGGTTGCCGTGATCGGCACCGGCATCTGGTCTATGGCCCACGGCGGCGAATTCGACAGAAAGCACTCGACCGAGTTAATGGTCGCGCGAGTGGGTATGCAGGGGATTACCGTCGTACTCCTGCTGCTGGCGGTTTACCTGTCGAGCTAATTAACCGGCAGTAATATATATCGCCGGGTTAATATTAACTCGCCGGAACTAACAATTCTCCGACCACCGCCGGTAGTCGCAGCGGCTGCGGGTTTTGATAGAAACAGCGCCGGAGACTAGACCTGTCATTAACCGTCCGGCAGCGCGCTGGATGACGGCCACCGATATCCGTATTCCCCACCGCCTCGATTGCCCCTGATTCCGGTTTCCCGGAAACGGGACTGGACCGCCAAGCCGTTAAAGGCGATAGTTAAGCTTTGCGTTTCAATGCTCAAGAAAAACTACTGATGAAATACTGGTTAATCCTGGTCGTGGTCGTGATCTCCGGATGCTCCTTCGCCAAACAAATAAAACAAAAAGTGGACGCCGTCAGACAGCAGGTCCAAACCATCGATCAGCGCGGCAGCGTTTCGGGCAAGGTAGTGAACCGCTCGGGGCGCAGTGGCCCGATTCTGGCTACCTTGTTAAAGAGCGAGGATGGTTTGGTCCGCTGGATAGACGATTATCCGGTTTCGGGCAACGGCGCCTACAAGTTTTTTGGCATACCCGGTTCTTACACGGTCGGTGCATTCGTCGACGCCAACCGGGACGGTGAGTATCAGACTAGTGAACCGGCCACCTATCTGGGAGAGAATCAGAAACTCCCCTCCTTTTTCGAACTGCGCGCCAACAAGAAAAATAGTCTGCAAACCCTGGTAATAAAAAACACGCTGGCGCCAAAACTGTCGGCGCGCATCGTTTACGACACCAACCAGGCGCTGAAAGCTAGCGGCCGGGTGGTCAGCCTGCGCGACCGTATGTTCTCCAGAGAAAACGCACAGCTGGGTATGTGGCAGCCGCTGGACTTCACCGAACGCGTCGGTGGTGGCCTGTTTTTACTGCGGGAATACCGCCAGCATCGAATTCCGGTGATATTCGTGCACGGGATTACCGGCACGCCGGTCGACTGGATGGCGCCTATCAGGGCCCTGGACCTGAACCGCTTTCAGCCGGTCGTGTTTTATTACGCCAGTGGTTTACCGCTGGACGTGGTCAGCGAATTTCTTTTGAAAGCGGTCAACAAACTGCAAAGCCGACACCGGTTCCCGGAATTCTACGTCGCGGCGCATAGCATGGGCGGTCTGATCACGCGCTCCTTCGTTAAAAAATACCTCGATGGCGGCAATCCCGCGCGTATCGGTCTGGTCATGACCGCCAATAGCCCGATGCAAGGCCTGAAAAGCGCAAAAAACGGGGTTAACTATTTTCCGATCGTGATACCCGCCTGGCGTGACGTGGCTTACCAGAGTGAGTTTGTAAAAAGTCTGCACGACTGGTCCTGGCCGACGGACATTCCCTATCACCTGGTGTTTTCGCACCTGCCCGGCGAAACGGGCGATGGCGTGGTCGAACTCGAGAGTCAAATCCCGCGGTCATTGCAGCAAGAGGCCACCGGAGTCTATGGCTTTCAGGCAGAACACACGGGATTATTGCGTGAGCAGGAATTCGTGACGCTATTCAACGAGCTCATGACCGACAGTCTGAAATAGAGTTTGCCGACGGGGGCGCGCACTGCCCGTGATTACTGCGCGCGCATTGGCGGCATCGGGCAATCGAGACAGGTTGAAATCGTACGTACCAGTTCGATGCCGCGGGTCGTCGCTCTGCCATCGTGCATGATCAGCGCGACACAGGCCTTCAGCAGGCGAGGTTTAACCAGGGGCTTGAGCCGCATCAAGTTATCTAAAGCGCGGTCGAGCGACTCGAGTTTGAAGGATTCTACCGCTTGTAGTTCCAGCTTGGTCAATCGCGCCTGCTCGGCCCCGCAGGCAAATGCCGCCTTCGCCCGCGCGGGATCTTTATGTTCGGTCCAGGCGATTAGCGACAGTAGTGTAGCGACATCCTTACTCACCGTCTCCAGTCTGGCATGTCTCGCTTTCGGCGGTTTGAGAAAGCCGAAATGCTGCTCCAGTTGTTGTAGCACGAAACGCCGGATAATCCATTCCCGCAGATTAACCGAACGGTCCGAAACGATGATAGCCTCCACTGCCGTTTTAAACTGGACAAATTGGTTGGGCGACATTTCGCGCAAGGCGTTAATGCCGAGTTCCAGCAGCGGCAGTCGGTACTTGTCATCCAGCGATTTAATCTCGGGCAAAAGTTTTTGCAGCAACGACTGCATATCCCGATCGGCGTAGAGGGCGACAACTTCCAATGCCGCCACCTGGTCTTTTTGCAGCTGAACCAAAATGGCATAAACGAGTATGCGCGCGCTATAGGCATCCTGCGCGGTTTCGCGCAGCAGCAGCGGCGTCGCGCCGATGAGTTGCTGCACGTACTCGATATTTTCCTCGTTAAGGGTTCCGACCGCGCCGATGGCCTGCTCCGCCGAACTGAGGATGGCCGCGGTCACAGCCAGTTTTTCAATCCCGGACTGCGGTTCCGCGGCGGCTTCCGGCGGCGGAGTCTGATTGACCACCGACTCGACAAAATTACCGTCCCAGGCCGGTGAAATCCGTTTGATACGGCTTTCCAACGGCGGATGAGTCGCCAGCAATGACTGCCAGAAACTATGGATGCCGTTGACGAAGTAAGCGTGGCTATATTCCGGCGCGGCAGGGGAGTGGATATACGAGCCAACGGCACTGCCGCCTATTTTTTTAAGTGCGCCGGCAATACCCTCCTGGTTACGGGTGAACTGAACCGCTGAAGAGTCGGCCAGATACTCGCGCTGCCGGCTCACGATCGCCTTGATCCACTGGCCGCAAAACGAACCCGCGTAACCGATAATCATCAGGCCGAGACCGAGCGCGGCGAGCACCAGCAGGCCGGCACCGCCCTTGCTGCTACGCGACCTGCCGGCAAAACGTAACGACCGTACCAGAAAATAACCGATCAACCCGATCAGCAAAATACCGTGTAACACCCCGATCAGGCGGATATTGAGGCGCATGTCGCCATTGGCGATGTGGCTGAATTCGTGCGCGATGACGCCCTGCAATTCTTCGCGGCTCAAGCGCTGTAGCGTGCCCTGGGTAACCCCGATTACCGCATTGGCGGGCGACAGCCCGGCGGCAAAGGCGTTAATCGAAGTTTCGCTCAGCAGGTAAACCTGTGGAATCGGCATGCCGGCGGCAATCGCCATTTCTTCGACCACGTTGAGCAGTTGGCGTTGCTGCAAATCGGTGGTGGCGTGCGAAATCACGCGCCCGCCGAGCATTTCCGCGACGGCCGGTCCGCCCCCGGAGAGCGACAAGCCCTTGTACAGGCTACCGCCTAAAATCAGCAGGCAAACGCCGACGCTAACGACGGTAAATTCCTTCCAGCTGTAGTAGTTGTAAAGAGTTTCCGGGGAGACGACTATCTGTTCGGTTTTGAGATAAACCAGAACACTCAGCAAAAACAGGTTGGTCAGCAGGATCAGTCCCGCGACCGCGAGCAGGAACAGCAATACCAGCCACAGCGTATTCCTGCGCGCCTTATCCTGTGCTTCGAAAAAGTTCAAGCTAAACCGGATCGAACGGTTTTAGAAAGCAACCTTGGGCGCCGCTTGAATTTCGGCACTGTCCTCGAATTCGAGCAAACTGGCATCGGCGGCATGACCGAAGATGCCGGCGAAAACATTCTGCGGAAACGATTGCTTGTAGATATTGTATTGCATCACCTGGTCGTTGAATGACTGGCGCGCAAACGCCACCTTGTTCTCGGTGCTGGTCAATTCCTCGGTGAGCTGCATCATGTTTTGATTGGCTTTCAGATCCGGGTAAGCCTCGACCAGCAGATTAAACCGCCCCAAGGCGCCGGCGAGACTGCCCTCGGCCTGGCCCAGACCCTGCATGCTCGCGGGATCGCCTGGTTTTTGCTGGGCCGCGGACAGACTATCGGAGGCCGAATTACGCGCCTTGACTACGGCATCGAGGGTTTCTCGTTCGTGCTGCAGATAACCTTTCGCGGTTTCGACCAGGTTGGGGATCAGATCGTAGCGGCGCTTCAACTGCACTTCGATCTGCGAAAATGCGTTTTTGAAACGATTGGCCAGCGCCACCAGCTTGTTAAAGATTGAAATGACATAGATGACGATGGCGCCAATTATCACCAGTACAACAATTGTCGAAATTTCCATAACTCCTCCAGCCGGGGGGATTGATTAATGATTGCGAGCTGCAGACCCACGCTTGCACCAGGGATCTCACGCAGAACTTCAAGCTCTGCCAATATAGTCTGGTCGACCTCGATTATCATCCGCAATATCAAAATCCACTTCTCCTTGCCAAACCGGCCGGGATCCGGCCTTGAGATAATCGAACAAGCGCTGCAGGTGGTTCCCCGCATAAGTATAGACAAGCGGTCAAAAATAACTTTTACCGCCGGGAAATGCAGATCCCGCCAATCCGGACAAGTTTCGCGGGGGCCGCTACTCCAAGTACTGTTCTCTATCCTTGTCCGTCAGGGCCTTCAGAAAAGCGGCAATATCGCTCACCTGCTGCGGTTCGAGCGTTTCGTCGAGTTGCAGCTTTGCCATCTTACGTATCGCCTGTTCGAGAGTGCCGATTTTTCCGTCGTGAAAATAAGGCGCCGTCAGCGCCACGTTGCGCAGCGGCGCCACTTTGAAAAACATGCGGTCTTCCTCGTTTCCGCTGAGCTCGAAAACGCCCAGATCGGTCTGGTTTTCGTAGGGATTTTCCTTGCCCAGCGGTTCGAAGGTTTCGCCGCCGAGCAAAACGCCGTCGTGGCAGGAGTTACAGTCCAGATCGAGAAAGCTATCCAGGCCGCGAAGCCCGATCGCGCTCAAGGCGTCGGCCTTACCGTCTAGAAAATCATCGAAGCGACTCGGCGTGATCAGGGTGCGCTCGAAAGCCGCGATGGCTGCGGCAATATTGTGGTAGGTAACGGCTTCATCGCCGCCAAAAACTTCCGCAAAGTCTCGGCGATATTCATCTATTGCGCGAATTTTTGCCACCACCGCGTTTTCGTCGGGCATACCCATTTCGATCGGATTGAGGATCGGCCCCTTGGCCTGCTCGACCAGGTCTTCGGCGCGACCGTCCCAGAACTGGGCGACCTGCCAGCCGGCATTCAGCACGGTCGGACTGTTGCGGGTGCCGATTTCGCCCCGCGCCCCGGGAGAAGTCTGCAGGTTGTCGACCCCGGCAAAACCGTCCTCGAGCCGATGGCAACTGGCGCAGGCCTGGCTGTCATTAATCGATAAGCGTTTTTCGAAAAAGAGCCGTTTGCCCAGCGCGATACGCTCCGCGCTGTCGTTTTCCGACCCCGGCATGGTTTCGGGCAAGGCTTCGAAAAAGCGGTTTGCGCGGCGCATCAATAAATCACCATCATTCGCAAAAACGGCGCCGGCCTGCAAAATCAACAGCACGCTGATATTCCAGAGAATGAATTTCATGGCTACCCTGCTCGTCTTCGTCTGAAAGCCGCCAGATTATACCCGCTTGGCGGCGAAATTAAATTATCACCACCCTATTCATTAACCCGGCGACAATATATGTCGTATTCAGGGGTCCAAGAAAGCGTCAGATCAAGGCGCGACTCGCCGCCAAGGCCCAAGGCATTCGCTGCGCTCATGGGGCCGGCTCTGGTTATTCCATTGGCAAGAGTTGCAACGCGGAGCTGGCGCTTTCTTGGGCCCCCTAACTAATTGATATTAAAAAAGATAGGCCATCGCCTGTCTGTTCACAGACGGCGTTATCAGAACTTGCTGCAGAATAACTGCAGCGGCGTTCTGATGCCTTGCTGTGAACAGACACGCGAGGGCTGAATGCGGCATATATTGTCGCCGGGTTAATAGCCTCGAATAAAGCGCAAAATCGTCCAGTGGTCCGCGCCGAGTTGCAGCGATTCTTCGCGGGCCAACGCCCGAGCCAGTTCAGGGGTCCAGTCCTCCGGCTCGATCAAATAGCCTTCCTCGTCGCGTGCTAAACCGGTTAAATCGCTCACCACGCATCCGCTATTCAGCCGGGGCGGCCATCGAGCCGAGGCCGGCAGAGTATTGGTGCATACACCAGCACAAAAAGAATAAATGCGAGGCACCAGAACAGCGCCGCAATCGTCGGCCAGATTGCCGCGGCGGAGGGTATCACAATGGGCGCGAACACGCGGATCACGGCGGCCAGCGTCAACAATAGGTAAGCCGCCACCACGGCATTGGGGGCCACCAGCGCCCTCCCGGTGTGACCGAGCGCGGCGCGGCTCATGATCGCCATGATCATCGTCGCCATGGCGCCGGCGGTGAGCGCATGCAGGGCGCTGGTGGCCGGCAATGGTGCGCCAAACAATACCGCGGCCTTGAGCGCGAGGCAGATCGGCAGCCAGCCATAGGCGACATGCAGCACCCACAGGATCGGCATGCGCAGGCTTCTATGCCCCTGCCATTGACTCAATTGCACGGCCAGCAACAACGCCGCCAGCGCGGCCATTAGCGCTGCATAAAAACTTTCCGGAACAACCAGATCGACTAGCAAAACGCCGATTACCGCCGCTAACGCCGCCCGGTCGAGCGGCTGAAAGCGCCTGATTCGGGCGTCGATTCCGAGTTGCTTGAGGCCGGCCGAGGTAAACGCGGGAACCAGGCGACCGCCAAGTACGGTCAGCAAAAACAGCATCGCATTCAGACCCAGCAACAGCGGACCGACCGAATTCGCGCCGTTATAATGAAACTGCAGGTTGGCGAAAAACAACAGTCCGAGCAGAAGGATAAAAACCAGATTACGGCGGTTTCCCGAACGTAGCAGCGCCGGCAAAATGGTCAGCGCGAGCAACGGCAAGAAGGCAAGATCGATGACAGCCGCCCACAGCGGCGGCAAACCCAGTGGCAGGGTCATCGCCACGCGCCCGCAAAACCACAACAACACCAGCCCGGCGAGCGGCGCGCCGGCGTAGCCGCGCCGGTTAGTCCAGCTCGGCACCGCGGTCAGCAGAAAACCGGCCAGCGCCGCGGCGACGAACCCATAGAGCATTTCGTGGGCATGCCAAACCGGGGCCGGCAGGTAGCCGCGCGGCAGATCGAATCCGTGCAGCACCGCAATCCACAGGGGAATCGCAAGCGCCGCGTGAATCCCCGCGAGTAGAAAGAAAGGGCGAAACCCGTAGGCCAGCAGCGCTGGGTAGCGCTCAAACACCCGTTTGAAACCGGATTCCAATTGGACGAAGTGCGGCTGTGCCTGTGATTTCATTTCCCTGGCCTTTAAGCAGTTTATGCGATTCATCTTGGACGCTTCAACATAACCAAACCGGTCTTTTCCGGGTATGACAAATGTCAATTTTTTCACAAGAAGCGCAATCACCCCGACCTCTTAAGGGCCGCTGCATTAACGTGATTCAACAAAAGCCAGGTCGTCCTGATCTATCCGATATAAATCAAACCGTGACCTGATTTGCCGGAGCCTGAAGCAGCCTTCATGTACCTATGTGCGTTATTCGATCGGGTAACCCTTTGCCTTCCAGGAACGTTACCCGCCCGCGAAGCGATATACCTTTCGATAACCCCTGGCAACGACTGCAAGCTTCGGTGCTATCATGCTTACGCCGACCCTCGGTGACTTCGAAGAGGCCGAGTCGAAACAGCTTCCTGGAAGCAAAACCAAAGATATAGTGGTGTTCAATTGACAATCGACGAGCGAAATCTCGATTTGAAGCAATTACTCCTCGCGCCGGACTGCCCAGCATGATTCGTAATCGGCTGATTTTCGGCTTGACGCTATTGTCGTGCCTGGCCTGTCCGCTACCGCTAACGGCATCCGATTCGCCGTTAATCGCGGTTGCCTCGGGCATGCAGTTCGCGATCGGCGAAATCGTTACAGCCTTCAAACAGGACACCGAAATCGAGGTCCGCATCACCTTGGGTGCGTCGGGTAAGCTGTTTCGCCAGATCGAAAACAATGCACCCTTCGAAATGTATATCGCCGCCGACGACTCGCTGGTTCAAAAACTCGAGGCGGACGACCGTACGCGCGGCTCCGGCGTTGTTATCGCGCGGGGGCGTCTGGCCATCTTTGTCCCATTGAGCTCGCCGTTTAGCCCTGACCCAAAACTGCAGGAGCTGAGCACGGCACTGGCTGCCAATCAGGTGAGTAGATTTTCAATCGCTAACCCGGCGCACGCACCCTATGGCAAGCGGGCGCGGGAAGCGTTGCAGTCGGCCGGACTATGGGAATTGCTAAAGGATAAACTGGTAATCGGCGAAAACGTCGCCCAAGCCGCGCAATTTGCCGTCTCGGGGGCGGCGCAAGGCGGCATCGTCGCGCATTCGTTACTGGCCACCGAGCGCACCCGTCATCGGGGCCAATACGCGCTGCTGCCCGAAGCGTGGCACCGGCCGATACTTCATAGTATGGTGTTGCTTAAAAATTCGGACGCAACCACAATGACATTTTTCGAATACCTCAAGTCGCCCAAGGCGCAACAGATTCTGTCCGGTTACGGGTTTACGCCTGAATTTTAGATGGACTGGGGTGCATTTAATCTATCGCTGCAACTGGCCTGTTACACCGTGCTGCTGCTAGTGCCGGCGGCGATATTGACGGCGCGTTGGATGGTTAGCTTGCCCGCGCGCCGCAAGGCAATCATCGAAGCGCTGTTGACCATCCCGCTGATTTTACCGCCGACGGTGATGGGATTTTTCCTATTGGTGTCGATGAGCGACGCCCATGCGCTCGGCAAACTTTGGCGCTGGTTGTTCGACGATTCACTGGTATTTTCCTTCGAAGGGCTGCTGCTGGCATCCGTAATCGTCAATATTCCATTCGCCATTCAGCCTGCGCTGCGAGCGTTTGAAGGCATCGGCAACGATATACGCGAGGCTGCGGCCACCTGCGGTATGAGCCGCTGGCGATCATTTCGCAGCATCGAGCTGCCGCTCGCCTGGCCCGGCATTCTTACCGGCGCTGTACTCAGCTTTGCGCATACGCTGGGGGAGTTCGGAGTGGTACTGATGGTAGGCGGTAACATACCGGGAGAAACCCGCACCATCTCGATTGCTATCTATGACCAGGTGCAAAGTTTCGACAATGCGTCGGCGGCGCTGATGGCGGGCATCCTGCTGGCAATTTCGGTGCTGGCGATCAGCATAACCTTTCTACTGGCGCGCAATCCCTTTGCCCGGATTAAAGCCTGATGCCCGCCCCCAATGGCATAGCGGTTTCGATCCGACTACAGAATCCGGTCACGCTCGATGTCGATTTCGAGGCCAGCGGCAGCGAACTGGTGGCCCTGGTGGGACCCTCCGGCGGCGGCAAGTCGACCATACTGCGGATGATTGCGGGATTCGAAAAACCGGACAGCGGAGAAATCACGGTCGGCGGCCAGCAATGGTTCGATAGCCGGCAAAAGCTGTGGCTGCAGCCGCAGAAGCGGCGCGTCGGCATGGTATTTCAATCCTACGCGCTGTTCCCGCATCTGAGTGCGCTCGAAAACGTGCTGACCGCGCTCGCCGACCGGCAGGCGGACGATAAAATCAGACTCGCCAACGAATATCTCGCGCGAGTAAACCTCGCAGGCCTCGGCGCACGCCGTCCCGATCAAATGTCCGGCGGGCAGCGACAGCGGGTCGCGGTGGCGCGCGCGCTCGCGCGCGAGCCGGATGTATTGCTGCTGGACGAGCCCTTTTCGGCGGTCGACAAGGTCACGCGCGTGCGCCTGCAGCGCGAGTTGGTCGAACTGCGCACGAACCTGTCGATCCCGATTATCCTGGTCACCCACGATATCGAGGAAGCGGCGCGTCTCGCCGACCGCATCGCCGTATTACACGAAGGCCGCATTCTGCAAATGGCCGCGCACGAGAAATTATCGATATCGCCGGTCAACACGGCGGTGGCGAGACTGGTCGGCATTCGCAATATATTCAATAGCAAAATAGCGAAAATCGACCGGCAGCATGCCAGATTGGATTTACAATGGGGCAATACCTTACTCGAAACGAGCTACCGGGACGGATTCGAACCGAATCAAACAATTACCTGGTGCATCCCCTCGGACGGCATCGTGGTTCATCGGCGCAATCGGCCGTCGCGGGGTGAACACGAAAACCCGGTATTCGGCGTGGTCAACGAAGTGTTCCATTTCGGCCAGACGACGGAACTCACGCTGCGAGTCGACGATCCGGACGCACATCCCCTGCACTGCTCGCTGCCGACCCATGTCGCCGAACGCAACGAGATTTGCGTGGGTGCCGACCTCGGCGTTTCGATCAAGGCCGACATGATTCATATCATGGGTAGCGCTGACCCATGACAGTCGCAAATCGCCTCCCGGATTTCGGCTGCGAGGCTAACCCCGCAACTGGGTTTCGAAGCGGAAGGGTACTTCGTAACGGGTTGCGCCAAGCTGCAGCTTGACCAACACCAGCCACTGCATCAGGTTGCTGGAACAAACAAATACCCCGGCATTGCCGCTGAATGAAGCGGCTTTGGCTCCGGTTGCGTCCCGCTCGAGATCGAATACGTAATGTTCGAGGTAACCCATGTTCATATCGACCCCTTTGAATCGGACGCCGACGACCTTAGGTTCCACTTGTTCGAAACTGGCATTCAGCCGCAGCGGGTCGGTTGGCGAGGGCCGTTTGGGATTTATCTCGAAGGTCATTTGCCCGCCTCCGGGTAAATCGGCGGTACAGGCTTCGAGATGCAGCGCACAGCCTGCCACCAGCGGTAGCTTGATCTCGGTTTTATCGTTCAGAAATCGATATCCCAGCAGGCCGCCTGCCGCAGCCGCTGACAGCAAGGCTATCGGTATCAGACGTCGAAGCGCCATCACGAACGCCAACCGGCCTGAATTGCGGCCAGATCGCGGATCATCGTGTTCGGGTCGTGCGGCGCGGTGAAGATCGCGTGCAGTTTACCCGTCGGGTTAAGCAGAAAAATAGAAGCAGAGTGGTTGATCAGATAGGAATCTTCCAGGCCCGCGGGCACGGTTCCCGACGCGTCCGGGATCACCTGCTTGCCATTGCGATAATAGACTCTCTCGTAAAACACCCCGATCGATTCGCATAAGCGATCAATCGTAGATTGTTCGCCGGTTACACCGATGAAGCTGGGATGATAAAACCCGGCATACTGCTGTAAATGCTGCAGCGAGTCGCGCTCGGGATCGACCGAGACGAACACGACTTGCGGCGGCTCGGGTCCGGCCCCGGCGCCGTTCTCGATGCCGCGCATCATTTCCGCCAGCATAAAGAGTTCGGTCGGGCAAACGTCCGGACAATGCGTATAGCCGAAAAACAGCAACGACCACTGCCCGCGGGCGTCTTCGATATCATAGCTTCCCCTTTCGAGATGGCTCAGGTTGAAATCCGCAATGGTCGCCGCTTCGGGCAACATGAAGGCCGACTCGATTTGCGGCGCCCGCGGGCCGCGCTCGCAGGCCGCGGTTAGACATGCGAGACCCAGCAGCAAAAGCGGCAGGGCAAGTTTGTTTCCAGACAGTTTTATGCTCATGGTGTGATTTTCTCAACAGGTTCGGGGATCGGCATAACGGTTTCCCGGTAGCGCAACGGCAGCACGAACCTGCGGGCGATCCCGTAACCCTGGCCCGCCCTTCGGCAGGCCGGGGTCACCGCTTTCATGAAACGCAGCGGGTGCTTGCACCGGACCGACCGTCATTCATGCTTCATTTGATGATCTTGGGTTTTCATATTCATCTCACCGTGACGCACGATCGCCTCGAAGCTCTGTTCGGTTCCGTCGTCGAGGACCAGGGTCAGCCTCACTTTGTCACCCATCGCTGGCACTTTATCGGGGCCTATCAACATGATGTGCCAGCTGCCCGGCTTGAGCACGGTGGCGCTACGAGAAGCCACGGGGATCGCGTTTTGCGGCATCATTTTCATAACACCGCCAGCCATCATCGTGCGATGCAGCTCGACGCGGTCGACCGTCATCGAGCTGCGTGCGGCGACCACCGCACGATCGGCGGCGGAATGGTTTTCGAGGGTCATGAAGACCCCCAGGGCGGGTGCATTCGGCGGCGCCGATCTTACCCAGGGATCGATCACTTTCAACCCCCCGGCGGCAGCGGAGGCTGCGCAGGACAATAACAATACGGTACCCAGGGCACGGCTAATATTTAGTTTCATTCTCAAACTCTCTTAAACGACACATTCGGCGGAATCGAACCTGTCGGCTCGATTCCTCTTTGGTACTGATTTTTTTCATGCTCGATACGCTCAATCCCGGTATACCCGACCGGATCCGCGCGCAATCTGAGCTCAGGCGGGTGGTGCTCGAGTTAGAAAGTTGAGGTATTGCGGGGGATCGCCAACTCCGAAAAGCGGCCCTCCCAGACTGTCTTGATCCATCAGATAGCGGGCTTCCAGCCTCAGGTCATGGGCGACGGGCTGGGCGTTCAGATTGGCCTGAAGGATGCAGACCGAACATTCGTAACATTCGGGATCATCGAGTTGCTCGCCCTCGTCCAGTTTGACGAATACGGTTACCGGGCCGTACATGGTACACAGCGTATCGAAATATCCCGCTGTCGATTTCGCCATGACACCCTGCAAGGCGGGCGCCAGGCTCTGCAATACAAAAATCAGCGTGCTGTAAAACAGTACACCGCGTTTTTTCCGGGTGAAGGTAAAACTCAGACTCATATAGAATTCAAGAATAACTATCGCAGCGACCGGGGGAATTGATATATGTCATGTGGCCGCGTCCAGCGCAGGCGACGGCAAGCAGCCGGCCAGGCAAAGACATCTGGCGAAATTGACAAAGTTCACCGCTACGCCCCGAGTTAGCCGTTTTTGCGCCGTGCTGAGTACATAGTAAACAGCTTGATAACAAGCAGCAGCCACGGCGCCCCATGCAGCAATAAATCGAAAACATCGATCGGTCGCAGCAGATCACCGCTCAGCAGCAGCTTGAGCTTTTCCCATAAATGAGGTTCGGGCTGGAACGGCGCCAGGCCCAGCGTCAGGCAGGCCGCGACCAGCAGCAACAGCGGAATTTTGCCGAATAACTTTTGCATGCAACCCGGTTAAAAAATATGAGACACGTTTAATGCGAACGCGGTGTCCGGAGATTTTAACGCAGGCGGTACCAGTGACACAGACAAAATTTCTGTGACTAGACGGCCCGGGTGAAAACACCGTTACTTGCACTGCTGGTTATCTATCGGGAATAGGGTTGAAGCATTCAAAATTGTCGACAATTTGGGTTATATTTATTGAGTTCCTACTTAATTTAATCTATATTGTCGACAATTAATCATTTTAATCCCGACCACCAATTCGATGCCTCTGGTTTCAGAACAAGCCGTTACCGCGTCAGATAAGACTTTCTTTCAACTCCGTAAAGACATTGTCGAAGCCGTCGTCTTGCCCGGTTCGAAACTGAGCGAAACGGAGTTGGCGCAGCGTTACGCCGTGAGCCGGGCGATCGTGCGCGAAGCTATCAATCGCCTGGAAGCCTGCCATCTGGTCGAACGCAAGGCCAATATCGGGGCGCGAGTGGTGGCGCTCAGCCCCACCAGGCTGGTATCGCTTTATCAAGTCAGAGAGTCGCTCGAAGGCATGGCCGCCAGGCTCGCCGCGACCCATATGACCGACGGCGAAATTTGCGATCTCAATGCGCTGCTGGATTCCTATTTGCAAACCGTACAGTCCGGCGAAAACTATTATCAGGATGCCGGCGACGTCGACTTCCACTACCGCATTATCCTCGGTAGCAAAAACGATCACTTGATCGCCATGCTAATCGAGGGTATTTATCACCTGATTCGCATGTACCGCGTGCAGCTAGGCATGACCGGACCGCGTGTTAGCGCCGCCTTCGATGAACATAAAAGCATCGTACGGGCGATTTCGAACCGCGACGCCGAGCTGGCGGAAATCTTAATGCGGCGCCACATCCTCTACACCAGAAACAACCTCGAAACAAAACTACTGGCGCAGACGGCATGAAACCAGACCGGTTGAGACCTATTAAGCTCACCGCGACGCGCAAGCCGCGGCGCAGACTTCGAACCAACCCTTGAATACTTCCGGAAGCGACCATGAATAAAGATTACCGTAAACCCCTGGCAGGAACCGAACTGGACTACTTCGACGCGGCAGCCGCGGTTGACGCCCTCCGCCCGGGCGCTTACGAGCGGCTACCCTACACCTCGCGGGTGCTCGCCGAAAACCTGGTGCGCCGCTGCGATCCGGCGTCGTTGACGGACGCGTTGCTGCAAATCATCGAGCGCAAACGCGAACTGGACTTCCCGTGGTTTCCGGCACGCGTGGTATGCCACGACATTCTCGGTCAAACCGCGCTGGTCGACCTGGCCGGTTTGCGGGATGCAATCGCGGCCAGGGGCGGCGATCCCTCCAGGGTCAACCCGGTGGTGCCGACGCAGTTGATCGTAGACCACTCGCTGGCGGTCGAACATGCCGGTTTCGAGCCCGGCGCCTTCGATAAAAACCGGGCGATCGAAGATCGCCGCAACCAAGACCGTTTTCATTTCATCGACTGGACCCGCACCGCATTCGAAAATGTCGACGTTATTCCGCCGGGCAACGGCATCATGCATCAGATCAACCTGGAAAAAATGTCGCCGGTAGTGCATGCGCGCGACGGTGTTGCGTTTCCCGATACCCTGGTCGGCACCGACAGTCATACGCCGCATGTCGATGCCCTTGGCGTTTTAGCCGTCGGCGTCGGCGGCCTCGAGGCGGAAAGCGTCATGCTCGGCCGCGCATCCTACATGCGGCTGCCCGACATCATCGGCGTCGAGCTCGACGGGCAACGCCAGCCCGGCATCACCGCAACCGATATCGTGCTCGCGCTTACCGAATTTCTGCGCGCTCAAAAGGTGGTCTCTTGTTACCTCGAGTTTTTCGGCGCAGGCGCCGCCGATCTGACGCTTGGCGATCGCGCGACGATATCCAACATGACACCGGAGTTCGGCGCCACCGCAGCGATGTTTTACATCGACGACAAGACGATCGAATACCTGCGGCTCACCGGACGCGACGAATCCCAGATCAAGCTGGTCGAAACCTATGCTAAAACGGCGGGGCTCTGGACCGACGGTTTAAACAATGCCGACTATGAACGCGTATTGAGATTCGACCTGTCAGCGGTGGGGCGAAATATTGCCGGACCGTCGAATCCACACCGGCGGGTTGCAACCGACGCGCTACACGCGGCCGGCATTAGCGCCGAATACGAAATCGAAGACGGACTAATGCCCGATGGTGCCTGCATCATCGCCGCGATAACCAGCTGTACCAATACCAGCAACCCGCGCAACGTCATCGCCGCCGGATTGATTGCCCGCAACGCCAACGCTATGGGGCTCACCCGAAAACCCTGGGTCAAGACATCGCTCGCCCCCGGTTCCAGGACGGTACAACTCTATCTGGAGGAAGCCGGGCTGCTGGCGGAGCTCGAAAAACTAGGCTTTGGCATCGTCGGCTTCGCCTGCACCACCTGCAACGGCATGAGTGGTGCGCTCGATCCTGAAATTCAGCGGGAAGTTGTCGAACGCGATCTATACGCCACCGCCGTGCTTTCCGGCAACCGCAACTTCGACGGTCGAATTCATCCCTATGCCAAACAGGCGTTTCTCGCTTCACCGCCGTTGGTGGTGGCCTACGCTATTGCCGGTAGCATTCGTTTCGATATCGAAAACGGCGTGCTCGGCAAGGATGCGGCAGGCAAGCCGGTATATTTGCGAGACATCTGGCCGGACGACGACGAAATCGATGCGATCGTAAGCGGCAGCGTGAAACCCGAGTATTTTCGCCAGGTGTACGAACCCATGTTCAAGCTGTCCGTCGAACGCGACGACGACAGCAGCCCGCTATACGACTGGCGGCCGGACAGCACCTATATTCGGCGCCCGCCCTACTGGGAAGGTGCGCTAGCGGGTGAACGCAGCATGCAGGGCATGCGTCCGCTGGCCGTGCTCGGCGACAACATCACCACCGACCACCTGTCACCGTCGAATGCAATAATGGCCGACAGCGCCGCCGGCGAATACCTGGCCCGGATGGGTTTGCCGGAAGCAGACTTCAATTCCTACGCGACCCATCGCGGCGACCACCTGACGGCCCAGCGCGCGACCTTCGCCAACCCCAAGCTGTTCAATGAAATGGTGCAGGAAAACGGTCAGGTCAGGCAGGGCTCGCTGGCGCGTATCGAACCGGACGGCAGAGTCTGCCGCATGTGGGAAGCGATCGAAACCTACCTGCAACGCAAACAGCCGTTGATTATCGTCGCAGGTTCGGACTATGGCCAGGGATCGTCGCGCGACTGGGCGGCCAAGGGTGTGCGCCTGGCCGGGGTCGAAGTAATCCTGGCCGAGGGTTTCGAGCGTATTCATCGCACCAACCTGATCGGTATGGGCGTGCTGCCGCTGGAATTCAAGCCTGGTGACAACCGCCGGCGCTACGCGATCGACGGCAGTGAAACCTTCGACGTGGCGGGCGCGCCGGCTGCGGGTGCCGAGCTGACACTAGTCATCAATCGCAGCGCCGGCGAACGTCTCGAAGTGCCCGTGATCTGCCGTCTCGACACGGCGGAAGAAGTATCGATTTACGCGGCCGGGGGCGTTTTGCAGCGCTTCGCCGACGACTTTCTCGAGGCGACGGCGGTCGCCTGTTAGACGACTGGGACAGAGCAATATGTCGGCAAACAGCCATTCCAAACCAACGCTGAGCTACCTGAGCGGGAAGCTTGGAAAAGTGCCTTTGATGCAAGATCCCCGCTTGCGCGCACTGCTGTCCGGAATAAATCATAATGCCAACTGTGCTTGATGTATTTGGAAATCGGATTTCCATTTTCGTCGTCGTTTAAGTACTTCGAATTCGAGTCTGGGTCGCTGGAATAGAGTCGATTTGAGTTCCGCCAGCCACAGATAAAAACCGCGTCTCGATCCACAAAGTTGCCGGTATAGATCGGCGATGAGATACGTGATCAATGCCACCAGTATCTGGATTTTGACCGCATTCTCGCTTTGACCGAGAAACTTTTTGATTTTCAGGTTCTGCTTGACCCACTTGAACCAGAGTTCGATCGCCCAACGCTGCTTGTACAGCGCTGCAACTTCTTCAACCGGGACCCCCATCAGGTTGGTTACCAGTACCAGCGGGTCCACATGATCCTCTCGATGCACCACTATTCGCCGCAACGGTTTGACGTAGTTGTTTTTCCGGCCGCCGCCAGGCCATTTGTTTTTAAACTCAATGACCTCATCCGACAGTATATCTCCTTCGGTCGAGCGGCTTTTGAGCACCCTGATCGATGCGTTACGCTTTAACCGGGTCACAAAGAAAGCACCCTCCTGGTCGATTTGATGCCACCAAGTTGTAATCGCAATATCCCTA
>DS021200.1:51324-60747 GCA_001735895.1 Olavius algarvensis Gamma 3 endosymbiont
ATAAGTCGAGCGCTTAATCGGACCGCAGCCCAGGTGATAGTGATGCGCGGAATGACTATTGTAGCTCACCTCCAACTCGCGCAAGCTCCGACAACCGGACAATTGAGCATACATCAGACTGATTAACTGCCCCCAGCTGTCGAAACCCTTGTTATGTTTATCGCTCCGATGCTGTTCAACGCAGCGTTTGAAAGTATTTTTAGGAAGGACTTTCAAAAGTTCGCCAAATCGGGTATTTGTATACATGTTGCAGTGTCCTGAAATTAAGTTGTCGCTTATGGTTTTATTCGTAAAACCCGGGCACTGCAACACTTTCAAATACACCAACTTAATTTATTCCGGACAGCAGTGCGCTTGCGCGGGGATGACATTTGAGCATGAGTCAGCTTCCACAGATCAGAATCCCAGCCACCTACATGCGCGGCGGCACCAGCAAGGGCGTATTTTTCAATTTAACCGATTTACCGCCGGCGGCACAGGTTCCGGGTAGCGCGCGTGACGCCCTGTTGTTGAGGGTTATCGGCAGCCCCGATCCCTACGGCAAGCAGACCGACGGCATGGGCGGCGCCACTTCGAGTACTAGCAAAACCGTGATTCTGTCGAACAGCGACCGACCCGGACATGACGTGGATTACCTGTTCGGCCAGGTGTCGATCGACAAAGCTTTCGTCGACTGGAGCGGCAACTGCGGCAACCTGACGGCCGCGGTCGGCTCATTTGCAATCAACAGCGGCCTGGTCGATGCCGCGCGGATTCCGCAAAACGGCACTGCCGTGGTGCGTGTCTGGCAGGCTAATATCCACAAGTCGATTATCGTCCGGGTTCCGATAAGCGACGGTGCGGTGCAGGAAACCGGTGACTTCGAACTCGATGGCGTTACTTTCCCAGCGGCCGAGGTGCAGGTGGAATTCATCGATCCCGCCGCCGGCGGGGACGCTCTCTTTCCGACGGGCAAGCTAATCGACGACCTCGACGTGCCGGGGGTCGGCAACTTCCAGGCGACCATGATCAACGCCGGTATTCCGACGATATTCCTCGATGCAGCAGCCATCGGCTACCGCGGCAGCGAGCTGCAGGCCGATATTAACGGCGATGCCAAGGCGCTCGCCATGTTTGAAACCATCCGCGCGTACGGGGCCTTGCGCATGGGTTTAATTGACGATATCGAACAGGCCGCCGCGCGTCAGCACACCCCCAAGCTAGCCTTCGTGGCGCCCCCGGTAAACTACACGGCATCCAGCGGCAAGGCGATTAAGGCAACGGATATCGACCTGAACGTGCGCGCACTGTCGATGGGTCTGTTGCATCACGCGATGATGGGTACGGCGGCGGTAGCCATCGCTACCGCCGCGGCTATCCCCGGCACGCTGGTGAATCTGGCGGCCGGTGGCGGCGAACGCAACTCGGTCCGTTTCGGCCATCCGTCCGGCAGTTTGCGCGTCGGCGCGCAGGCCAGCCAATCAGACGGCGGCTGGTCGGTCGACAAGGCCATCATGAGTCGCAGTGCGCGGGTGCTGATGGAAGGCTGGGTGCGCATCCCCGACGGTAGCTTCTAAAAAACGCCGGCATTCGAGCACAGCAGTCAGGCTGCAGGATCCGGCTTCCTTTACCCGCCGGGATCCGCTAACTTGGAAATCACGCAAAAATACTTGAAGAGTTCGCCCGATTGAATCGGTTCAATAGCTACACATTATCGGGAATGGGGGACGCCAACGATCAATTCCGGGCCGCTGTCAGCGCCGCCGCGAGTAAGGCCTCCGCGCCGGGGTAATTAAGCGCCGTCAATTCATATTTGTTTCCGGTCCGGCCCCAGGATTCACGCCGGGCCAGAGCGGCGCGCAACTCATCGCCGTCGTCGAAGCTCACGCCGCCGACCGCATGAATGCCGTGTTCGAACAAAACATCGGGCAGTCCGCTGCCGCTGGGACCGATCAAATCGACCTGGGCGCCATTGGCGCAGCATTCCAGCACCTGATCCAGGCTATCGTTGATCAGGGTCGAAGCAGTGCAATACACCAGGCGGCATTCCGCCAGCGATCCGAGGTCTTGCGACAATTGGACCTGTTCGCGCCGGGGAACCCGCCCGGGTTGCTGTTCGACCACCAGGACTTGCACCCCGCGTTCGACTAGCCGATCTATGACCGGACAGAAGTACCCGACCATACCGACCCGTTCGCCTGCTTGCGGTTGGTTTGCTGCCGTGTTGCCGCGCGCCGGGCAATGGTAGCCGGCGCGCCGCATCAAATGATGACTGAGGGCGTTCCAGGCGCCGACGGCCAAGGCCCGCTCGGCTAAGCGCGGCTCGCCGAAACCCGCGAGGCATTGCCGCAGCGAAAGCCGGGCCCGCCGTGGATCGGGAAAGCGTCGGTGCAGACTGTCCAGGGTCCCCGGCAGCGAAACGTAAAATGGAGATGCCGTACCATCATCCAGAAATACGAAGCCGAATTCGTCGCGAAATTCATCATCCGCTTGCAGCTCGGGCAAATGCAGCCCCGCGATGCCCGGCAGGTCGAGCTTCCCGGACAGGCGCTCGGCAAGCCTAAATATTTCGTTACTAATGTTCGTTTCCATTGTCGTTTAAAGCCGTCAATCGCAGGTATTGCTCGATAGAGCCGGATTATTAAAACACTTTTCCGTTTTACGGTACCAAACTATGGCAGCGGTTTGACGTCGGCCCGCGGCAGCTGCGACGCCGGCCCAGCCCTTTTGCCGGAACGCCTGGTGCGAAAATCGCTAGCGCCGATTCGGCGCGAACGGCGGGCCCGGCGTTCATTTTTCGAGCAGGTTTCGAAATCGGTAATTTCCGGCTCGTCCGCGGCTTGTAGTTGATTTGCCTTAGGCTGGATTGCGGCGCCAGCTGGATCGATTTGATGCGGCCCGGGATTCCGGCGTCGGCCGCTTTACCGGTTCATATGCTCGCACGACCGGATCCGGGCCTAGTGCTCGGTGTCGCCTGCCGCATCGATCATCACCAGAGCAATTCTTTTTCTTATGCTGCGCCATAGTTGCACGGCTTGCGGTTGATTCCGCGATTCAAGCTCGAGAATCCTCAGATCGACTTCCCGGAGCGCATCCTGCCCGTATCTTGCGATCATGTTATCAGCGGCATTCTGGATTTCCCGCTCGTTTTTAGTCATGACAGTAACAGCATGATTGGCCCGAGAACAATTTTTCCGCATGTTGACAGTCCGCAGCATAGATATACCTTGATTAATGTCATATTAACCGGAAAATTGTCCTATAAGATTTCGACACATGCCGGCGATGTTCAAACCGACTCTACCCCGAAGGACGATATCAGGATCTTTTAGAATGACGAGCGACAAAAAAATATTCAATTGTATCGATTGCCCGTCGCGGGGCACTACCGAATGGGACGTACTCGGCGACTGCGAATTGGCGGAGATAGACAAAAACACATATGAGCCGCCCGAGCGTCAAGCACAAAAGTAATTTATCACCGAAGCCCGACAGCTTTAGCGCACAGTTTCATCGATCGAAGTTAAGATCCTGGCTTGGATTCTCTGTGAAGGTTCTGCCTAAACACATATGAGCCGCCCGAGCGTCAAGCACAAAAGTAATTTATCACCGAAGCCCGACAGCTTTAGCGCACAGTTTCATCGATCGAAGTTAAGATCCTGGCTTGGATTCTCTGTGAAGGTTCTGCCTAAACACATATAGAGGGTCCGTGACGAAGCATTTTCTTCCGCCGCCCTAGAATCAATTCGAGTTAACCTGATGCCGGCCTACTCAATTTGCAATGGCTGGATATAAGCGTCCAGTTATTTACAGGCTCGGGGCAGGTGCAGTTCCTTAAACGTCAATCGGCAAGGAGAAGCACACGGGCAGTCCAATCAAACGCCAGGGGCTATCACGCAGCGCTGAGCAATATCGATAATCGTCTGCCGATAAAGAAAGATATTGCGGCGAGCTTTCACGTATCGACACCAGTTAAGTGTGAGGCTCTGCCCGTGCCTTCCTAACTCTGAGCGAGGAACCGATCCTGATCGAACAGGGTTTCCCGCTTCAACATGTAATACACGGCGCGTCCAAGCTTGTGTGCCAGTATGGTCATCGCCTTGGCCTTATTGTGTTTGCGCGTTTTCTTTTCGAGCCAGCGCTGCGCTGGTGGATTACCGCGCAGGAAAAGCGCCGCGGCCTCGCCGAAGGCCCAGCGTAAATAGGGATTGCCAATCCGAGCCCCACCGGTGCCGTGTTTTTTGCCCGCAGACTCGCGCTGGCACTTCACCAGGCGGCAATAGGAGACAAAGTCCTGCACCCGGGGAAACCGCTCAATGTCGTGTATTTCATACAAAATGACCAACGACAGGATATCGCCGATCCCATGCACCGATTGCAATCGAATCACCGTCTTTGGATTCACCGATTTAGCGGTCCGTTTGAGATACCATTTCAGTTGGGACAGCTGGCCATCGTAGAACGCGATGCGTGCGAGATCCAGATCGATACTGCGCTGGACGCTCGGGTCAGGAAAGGCCGAGCGCAGGGGTTCGCGATGCTTGGCATAGCGTAAATTCTGGGTATTCGCGGGCAGATTGTACTGGCTGAGTGTGTTTTTGATGTGGGCCATCAGTTCGCCGCGCTCGCGCGTCAGCTTGATGTGTCGACGCATCAGGTCCCGATGAGCGCGCATACCGCGGGGATAGATATAGGCATAGGGAAACATACCGCCCTTGAGTAGGCGGGCAATCTTTTCGGAATCGATGCGGTCGTTCTTGGCTTTACCGCCATGGATGGCTTTCATGTAGAGGGCATGGCCGAGTACGAACTCGATGTCGTGATCGGCGCAGAAATCGGCAATCCAGTACCAGGAGAACATACACTCGACGCCGATAATGAGATCATCACGATAATCGGCAATCGACTTCAGCAGGGCTTCTGGCGAGGCCTTGATATTTTTGTGAACGAGAATTTGTCCGGTATGATCGAGGATACAGACATAAAGGGAGCGGGCATGCAGGTCAATTCCGCAGGAATAACGATGTTGTTGAGTATAGAATCTCATGGAGTCTTCTCCTTTATTGGTTTAGGTGCCTTCCAGCTTACCGCTTCGGCGGTGAGCTGGGGAGGAGGCTCAATGAGTATCAAACGAATGCAGTCCTACGAACCGGGAGAAATTCTCTATTCTCAGGGCGACCCGGGTAACGGCATTTATTGTATTCAATCGGGTCTTGTCGGCTTGCGGCGCGTCGACGTGCACGGCACTTCCGTGTTGCTGCAGCTGTGCTCGGAGGGCACGACGGTCGGATATCGCACTTTTTTAACCCGGCAGGCGCATTCTAATTCGGCTGAAATTCTGACCCCCAGCAATGTCTGTTACATCACGCGCGTGCAAATCGAAAAACTGCTAACAGCTAATCCGCGACTGGGCGAATGTTTTCTGAAACACTTCACGGAAGACGCCGCCGAAATGGAAAACGACTATGTCAGAAGCATGACCATGGCCATGAAATCCCGGTTCCTGCATCTCATCCTGGTATTTTACGGGCGTTTGGGATATGAGGACAAAGACGGAACGGCAACCGTCGAGCTACCGGTAAAAAGAAGCGAATTGGCCGAGTTGATCGGCGTTCGGCCCGAGTCGATATCCCGCCTGATCGATAAACTCGAAACCGACAACCTGATGTACTTCAAAGACCGGCGAGTCCAGATTTCGGATGTGACCACAATCCTGGATCAGGTTGGCGCGGAAGTTTAGCGTTCATGGCTATTTTTCCCGTCTGATCGAAGATTCGATAATCGGTACCGATTCAGGGAGGCGAACCCCCGGCCTACTGTTTACAAGCCAGCTTGTAAATCGCGCTCCATCCTGCGCCTGCAAGCCAGTTTCCCCTTAAAATCGATTATGGCTAAGCCGTCTCGCTAGCGCTTGTCTGCGTCTTTCAAGCCAGGCATCGGAGGGCGGAATAGCTGCACGAATCTCCGCCCCCTCAAAAGGTATGCCCTTACATTAACCCGGCGACAATATATATTGTCGCCGGGTTAATAGTTGCTTATTTCGGTAAACTACCCCATTTAGCTGCTTACCGATTGTTCGTGTGACTTCACCGACCGAGACAGCGCCATGAAATTCGACAATTCCTACGCCCGCCTGCCGCAACGCTTTTACGTACGACAGTCTCCCGTTGCGGTAGCCAACCCCGATTTGATCAGGGTAAATCGCCCGCTGGCTGAGTATTTAGGGATCGATACCGGCTGGCTGGAGTCCGAGGCCGGCGTCCAGGTTATCGGCGGTAACCGGTTGCCCGACGGCGCCGATCCAATCGCCACCGTGTACGCAGGCCACCAGTTTGGCAGCTGGAATCCTCGCCTCGGCGATGGGCGCGCGATTTTGCTGGGAGAAGTAATCGCCGCGGACGATCAACGTTACGATATTCAGCTCAAGGGTTCCGGGCTGACCCCATTCTCGCGCGGTGGCGACGGCAGGGCACCCCTCGGCCCCATCCTGCGGGAATACATCGTCAGCGAGGCCATGGCCGCGCTCGGCATCCCCACCAGCCGAACGCTCGCGGCCGTTACCACGGGTGAATCGGTTTACCGCGAACAAAAACTCGCCGGCGGCGTGCTGGCGCGCGTCGCCAAGAGCCATATCCGCATCGGCACGCTACAATTTTTTGCCTCGGTCAACGATAACGACGGCTTGAAACTATTGGTCGAGCATGTCATTGCCAGACACTATCCGGAGCACATCGAAGCGGAGAATTCCGCCTTGGCGCTGCTGCAACAGGTCATGCACCGACAAGCGTCGCTGATTGCCCGCTGGCAGGGTACAGGCTTTATCCACGGCGTTATGAATACCGATAATATGCTGCTGTCCGGAGAAACCATCGACCATGGTCCCTGCGCCTTCATGGACGTTTACGATTCCGCCGCCGTCTACAGTTCGATCGATCACGGCGGCCGCTACGCTTACCGCAATCAACCGGCGATAGCTCACTGGAACCTGGCTTGCCTGGCGCAAACACTGATGCCGCTGTTGGCGCCCGCAGCAGAGGCCGCCGGCGAAATTGCACAGCAAACGCTGGACGAGTTCCCGGCACTCTACCTGCAGGAATACCTGGGCGTGCTGCGCCATAAGCTGGGGCTTAGCACGGCGCAGCAGGATGACGAAACCCTTATTCCGGATTTTCTCGACTTGCTCGAAAGCAATCGTTGCGACTTTACCCTCGCCTTCCGCCGGCTCAGCGAATTAGCCGCTGGCGACGCGCCGGCACAACCCCTGTTCGAATTCCCCGAATCCTTTAGGCCGTGGTTAACCCGCTGGCGGGAACGCTGCACTCGGGAATCCATTAATGCAACGCAGCGGCATGCGCAGATGACGACCATCAATCCGGCCCTGATCCCGCGCAACCACCTGGTCGAAGCAGCAATAGAACGGGCTTACGCGGATGACTATTCGTTGTTTCACCGCCTGACGGAACGGCTGACGCGGCCGTTCGACTACGCGCCCGGCGACGCAGACCTTGCAACCCCGCCGCAACCGGATCAGATCGTGCGGCAGACCTTTTGCGGCACCTGAAAGGCTCTCACGCGGTCTACAAATTTCTGCGGCGCCGGATCGTGTCTGCGTCGGAATCCGCAGCATCGACGATGTTCACGAAGCCGCTGTGCTGCAAATCCGCCTATATCGCCGCAGTTCTTACCTGCAAGCTTAGTGCCGTGGTAGTTTCCAGCCTAATCAAGGGCTTTAGCTTAAGAAAACTCTGATTTGTTCAGAGCTTTCTTAATTGAGCAGGTAATGCCAGGGAAAGTTGACGGCTAGCAGTTGTAAGCAATAAAGAATTGCGCGATGTAACAGTCGTCACGACCGTTGCCGAACTTGTGCGGCTGGTATCGGTCCTAAGGCCATAACAACCATCGCCAGGGGAACCGGAAATGCACCGCCTACTGTTAATATTGTTAAGCCTGTCGTTCAACCTGTCGGCGGCGAATCCACCGGTCGAAAGCTTCGATCGCATGAATGCCGCATTTCCCGATATCGAGTTCGTCAACCCCGCAGGCAAAGAATCGAGCTTGTCGGATTACAAAGGCAAGGTGCTGCTGGTCAAACTGTGGGCTACCTGGTGCGGCGTTTGCCGCGCTAAATGGTCCGGGCACCAGGCACTATACGACAATATCAAAAACGAACCGGAGGTGCAGTTGATTACGCTTTCCGTGCTCGAAGATCCGAAAGTGAGCCAGGATTGGGTGAAAACCCAGGGCTTCGATGTCCCGTTGTTCGAAAACCCGATCCAGGACCGAGGCGCTGTCCCGGTGGCAGACGGCTCCTACTTTTTCATCAAGGGTACCCCGATGATTTTTCTAGTCGATAAAGCGGGAGTCCTGCGTAAGAAAGCGGTCGGCGCCAACCAGTCGATAACCGCAGCGGATATTCGCAGCTTGATCTAAGGAACCTCTGCAAAATGCAGGGGTTCCTGCGGCACAAGGATGTGCCGCCATTTTTCAATCACGTAAGTGATTGAAAAATGAAGATAAACACAAAATCACATTTTGTGTTTATCGTGCTCTGCTAAGTCAGGATGACTTATGCAGAGCTTCCCTAATTAACCCTGCGGCTTTGAATCAATCCTCCGAACCGGGGGCCAGGCCGGCGCAATGCGACTCATTGGTCCAGGGGCGAGGCCGCCTGATTCTTCTTTTCGAACAAGCGGCGCCGGCGCGCCTTGATCGCGGCATCACCCGCGGCGGTACCGTCGTGAAAACTGCCAAATAGCTTGTCCCAGGGCGTTTCATAGGATCCATAATTGCAATCGAAATAGCGATGGTGCAACTGGTGCATGAAACCGCCGAGCTGCAGGCTGAAGAACCGTGTCAACCTGACACGGTGGTAACCACAATGTGACGTCGGCCCGGCCACGGTATGCAGCATCGCGTTGAATATTACGTGTATCGGGTGACTCGCGAGCAGAAAATAAATCGCCAGATCCGAGTACAGAACCAAGTGTTCGACCGGATGCATCGCGTGCCCGGACCAGGGCCCGGTGTTGATGTTTTTGTGATGCCAGGAATGAAACCATCGGTAAAACGGTTCGACGTGTCCGAGACGGTGATACCAGTAGAAGTGAAATCCGCTCCAGATCGGGATCAGCAGCATCAGGCCGATAAACCAAATCGGTTCTTGCGCAAAGCTGATCAGCGTGGCGTGGCCGTTGGCATAGGCCCACAGCAGCAGGCATTCCCACAGGGATCCGATCGGCACCGAACCGCACAGGGTCCAGAAAATATTGTCCCGCAGCTGATTGCCGAAGTGAAAGACTTTCGACTTACGCGCCAGCGGGCGCGCGTCGAAACGCGTTTCGTCTCCCTGGCGGGCAAAGGTAAACAGCAACAGGTGCAGCCCACCGGCAACCAGCAGTACGATCGCCAGATTACGCAGCGCTATCTCGAGCATCCAGTCGAGTG
>DS021200.1:61201-113389 GCA_001735895.1 Olavius algarvensis Gamma 3 endosymbiont
CACCGCTATCCCCGGATACACTGCACCTCACCGGCGCCTATCACGATCTCGACTATCAACGCTCCGGAGCGGAACTGAAAATCCTTTTCGGACCGGTGCATCGCAGCTGGGCACAGTGTGATCGGCTGTTCGACGAAACTATCTATCCGGTGGCCTGCACCGATATAGCCGCTGCGATCGACTCCGCCGAAGATTTCTTACAACATCGGCTGATCCAGATTTCTACGCACCGCGTCAACTGGAACCAGATTCTGCAATCGGTCGGGATCGATACCATGCCCGGCCGTCAGCTTTGTTTCGCGGACAATACTCAAATCGCGTTGGCTATGGCCGCGGCGGGTTACGGCATCGCACTGGCGCGATCGCCGACCACAGACGATTTCGCCGCTATTCTGGGACTAGAGCCCTGTACCCTCTGTCCCGGCGTGCCAAGCACCGAGGCCTACTACCTGGTCTACCAAAACCTGGAGAGTCTATCCGGCGCTGCCCGCGTCTTCCGCGAATGGCTGCTCGATCAGGTAAACAACCAAAAGTGATTAGGGCACTTGATTTCGCAGGTGCGGCCTGACTACTGCGGATAAAAAAATCTCCTTTTTATTTGGTAAGTCCGGTAATCTTATTAAGGAAGTTCTGCATAAGTCATCCTGACTTAGCAGAGCAGGATAAACACAAAATGCAATTTTGTGTTTATCTTCATTTTTCATCCTTATGACTTAAAAAATGGCGGCACATCCTTGTGCCGCAGGAAACCCTGCATTTTGCAGAGGTTTCTTAAACTAACTCATGGTGACAATCTTGATCGAAGCGCTTATTCCCAAATCCGAATTTGTCGGACTCGAAGAAATGACCAATCTTTGCGCCGGCGGCGAATCGCCGATGCTGACATCGCACCGGCAGGCAATCGAACAATTCATGATCGATAAATCGCGCGGCGAACCCGCGCGGCAGCTTGAAATGGACCGAGTCGATCAGGCGAGGGATAAATGTGCCCGCCTGTTTTCCGTCGATGCGCAAGAGATAACTTTCCTGTCGAATGCCTCCGAAGGTATTAATAACGTCGCTTACGGTCTCGACTGGAAGGCCGGTGACAATGTCGTTATCGTCGATGTCGAGTTTCCCTCCGGCATTCTTCCCTGGACCCGACTCGCACCGCAGGGCGTCGAGATCCGAGTCGTCAAGAATAAAAACTGGTTTATCGGGCTGGACGATATCGCCGCGTTAATCGATGCCCGCACGCGTGTCGTCGCCATCAGTCATGTCAGCATGTACACCGGGCAGCGTCTGGATCTGGAAGCCTTATCGAATCTGGTCAGGTCTTCGAATGCATTGTTGTTACTCGACGCAACCCATGCCGCCGGCGTGGTTCCGGTCGACGCCCGGCTCGCCGACATTATGGTGTCGAGTTGCTACAAATGGCTGCTCGGGGTGCATGGCGCGGCCGTGTTTTTTGTCAACCGGGAGCGTTTGCCCGATTTCGCGCCGCCGTTTGTCGGCTGGCAAAGTCCTGCAAGCCACGGTGGCTGGCAACAACCGACCCAGTTCGAATTGCAACCGACGGCGCACCGATTTCAGCCAGGCAACTTCGGCTTTATCAGTGTCTATGTTCTCGACAATGCGCTCGATCATTTGCTGCAGATCGGCATCGAAAATATCGAACGTCATGCCCTGGCCTTGAGCGGGCAGTTATACGAAGCCGTCGATGCACTCGGTTTCGAACTGATGACGCCGGCGGCCCCGCAGCAGCGCGCCGGCAATATCTGTTTTCTCGCGAATGATCTCGAATCGATTATTAAGCAACTGGATCGGCGCCAGGTACTGATCTGGGGCGCCTATGCCGGATTCGACCGGCTCCGGATATCGACTCATCTGTACAACGACTCGGACGATGTCGAGCGCTGTATCGAGGCGTTGCAGCAAGCGCGCGGCGTTTAACTGGCAGTGCCGCGCGACGCGCTCTGCAAACCGGATCAGGCTGCCGAATCGGAGAACAGCACCGCTCGCAGCATTTGATTAAGCAGCGGCGGCTAACTCTCGGAATTCAGCCGAACAGAGGCTGGCTATGTCGAGAATAAGCACATTTTTCGCATGGTGCGAAAAACAGGACAAGGTCACCGGTTTGAACAGGCTTGAAGCCAGCTCTGGAGACAATTCGCAAAACTGCCCATCGTCTACCTGAATTCTTTCAGGCGCTTCGGTGACCCGTAACGCCACTTGCTGGATCGGTTGATGGGGCGCCGCCTGATAGTTCAATAGGCAAAGATAGGAACTTTCATGGTCGAGACTCTGCCCGCGATACAGAACGGCCAGATCCATGATCGGGACGATATTTTCCTGCCAGACCAAAACACTCGAACAGTGCGCGGGCGCTCCCGGAACCGGATGGGTGGATTGCCCCTGAACCAATTCGACCATTTCCCGATCGCCGACCGCAATTGACAGGTCTTCGCCGCATTGCAGCAGCCATGCGCTACTCAGGCTCATGCCGCCGCTCCCAGGTTCAAGTAGTTTTTCATCGACTCGGTATCGCTAACGAGCATGAGTTTGTCGTCTTTATACATCAGGGATGCAATCGGGTTGATCGCGCTGCGCATGCAAGCCTGCAAGGGCCTGAGTTCGCTACTATGATCAATCATTACCGATCCGACTTCTTCGCAAAGAATCGAAAAAGCGGATTGTCCCGGTTGGCTCACCGCGACGCAATACTTGTACTCGGGCGGACAATCCGTTTGCAACTTGAAATCGGCGCCCAGCACAAAAACCGGCCATTCGCCTTCGTCCACTTTCAACGTTCCGATGGCTCCCTCGACAGATACTTCACTGTCGACGCTTTCAATCATTTCTATCGTGACGACAGCGTTTTGCGGCAACAGTAAATTCACGTCGCCAAAGATAATCATCGCCATCTTGTTATCGTCCATACTCAGTCTCAGCTATTACCAATTTTCACGCTATCGACGCTAATTGTTCGTCGATCGATTCCAGCACTTCATCTTCAGTAAAAGGCTTGGTGATATAACGACTAACGCCGGCCTTGGCGGCTTGTTGCCGGTGTTTTGCCATGCTGCGTGATGTAATCATAACGACGGGAAGCTTGTTCCATTGCTTGGAATTGCGGATAAAACTGAGCAGATCGAGGCCGTTCATGCGGGGCATTTCCAGATCGGTAAGCACTACATCGGGCGTTTCGTCTTCGATTAAATTTATCGCTTCGAGCCCGTCCCGCGCCATTACCGGCTGGTAGCCGCTATCGCGCATCAACTGGGACAGGGAGTTACGCACGCTCAGGGAATCGTCGACGATAAGTATCCGCGGCAAATCGATTTCCTCGGCCTCGGCGGCCGGCAGGTTGTTAACAAAGCGGGAATCGACGCTGGAGCGGGTAAGCAGCATAGTCGCCAGATCGAGCACGGGTACGACCTCGCCATTACCTAGCATCGAAACCCCGGCAATGCCGCTGATCGATTTGATATAGGCGCCCATGTTTTTAACCACCAGGTCGTAACTGGTAACAACGCGTTCCACGGTCACGGCGACGACCCCGTCGGCGGTCTGGATCAGCAACACGCTGTTGGTTTCGACGATCTCCTGCTGGCTTTGATCGGGAACGCCGATCAGCGAATTCAACGTGTATGCCTCATACACGTCATGGTCCAACTGGAAAGTCATCTTGTCGTCGTCTATGGCAATCTGGCCGGTTCCGGGCGACAGTATCTGCGCCAGAGAAATCGTGGGAATTGCATAAACGTTTTCCTTGCCGACGCCAGCCAGCAGGCAGTGACTGGTCAGCAAAGTGATGGGAAGATGCAATGTGACCTGCGTGCCGCTGCCGTCGGGCGAGTTCTCAATCTCCATCGTACCGCTGAGGGATTGAATCGTATTGTGGACAACGTCCATGCCAACCCCGCGGCCGGATACATGGGTCACCTGTTCGCTGGTGGAAAAGCCCGACTTCAGGATGAGCCTCGCCAAGGAGCGATCGTCGAGCATCTCGCTGTCCTTGAGCAAGCCCCGTTTAACGGCTATTTCCCGAATTCGTTCGAGGTTCAAGCCGCGGCCATCGTCGCGACAGATCACCGCGACGTTATTGCCTTCCTGCTGAAATTTCAGAGTCACTTTGCCGACGGCCGGTTTACCGTTGGCCTTGCGCAGCTCCGGCTCTTCGATTCCGTGGTCGATTGCATTGCGCAGCATATGCATCAGGGGGTCGGCGAGCTTATTCAAGACGTCGCCATCGAGCAGCAAGTCTTCACCGATAATGGTCAACTCCGCCTCTTTCTGAGTGGCCCGGCAAACCTGTCTGAGAGTACGTTGCAAGCGTGATGCAATAATATTAACCGGTACCATGCGCGTCGACATGACCAATTGCTGCAATTCCTTGTTGAGACGCTGTTGCTCCAGGAACAGGGCGTTGAGCTCATAAACCTCGCCGGTAAAGCCGCGCAGGATTTCACGCGAATCCGCGACCACTTCGATATAGGAATGCGTGGCCCCGTAAAATTCGTCGTACTCATCCAGTTCCAGCGAATCAAAATCACTCGAGCTGTCCTCGACCGCACCGCAGTGACGGGCCGCCATACCCCTGACGCTGACCAGATTTTCAAGTTCGAAGCGATGTTGCTGCAAGGCGCCGTCGTTATGCCGTATCAGTTTTTCGTTGCCTTCGAGCCGATTGAGCCGCTCCTGGATCTGAGCGGTGGTAATCGCGGTTTCACTGACGGTGCGAAAAATCGTATCGAGCAACCGCAGCGATACGCGCACCGTTTCGGCAGCTGTGGCCGGGGTAGCAGCTTCGGGCTCGGCCGCTTTACGTCGCTCAACAAAGGCTGCATCGTCGGCGCCGGACTCTGCAGGCGATCTCGACGCTTGTTTCGACTTCTGTCGCTCGTCTTCGCTAAAGTCTTCGCCCCGTATTTTTCCACTGTCAATGCGGTTGGCCCAATCGAGCACGTCCTGCAGCACGCGCCGTGCATCCGTGGGTGGAGGCGCCATTCCCTGCAGCGCTTCCAGCATGCTCTCGATCGAATCCGCCGCTTCCTGCATGGTTCTGGCCAGGGCCTCGGGCGGGGCCATTCTATGCTTGGCGATATACTCGAAAATGTCTTCGATGTGATGCGACAAATTGGCGATTCCCTTGACACCGATCAAGTTGCCGGAGCCTTTCAGGGTATGGGCGATACGTTGTGCCGCTTCGACGTTCTTTTGGACGTCTTCACCGCGACTAATCGCTTCCACCAAAGCCGAGAATTTTTCCGCATGTCCGGGCGTTTCGGCAAAAAAGGCATCGATCAATTCATGACTGGCATTGGCCGACATCTCCAGCGCCACGTCGGCGTCGCTGGCCTCGACTTCGCGCGCTTCGACTTCGAAGTCGTTACTGATTTCAAACGCTCCGGTCAAGCCTTTAATCAGTACGTGCACGTCGCGATAGGGCACCGGCTCGGGCCATTCCGGTTTCTCGAGATAATCGATTACTGCGATGCAGAGTGCATCGTCATCGGGGTGAATCAAATGTTCGATCACCACCCGCGGCCAGCCTTGCAGCGCCGCCAATGAAACGGCGCGCTGCGCCGGCGGTTTATCGGCTACCTGCGACAGATTAAAGCTGACGAACTTGCAAATATAGTTCAGGCCTTGCAGGCCTAGCTCCTCCGATACGCTAGCGACCCGGGATACAATTTGATTGTAGGCGTCGACCGACTGACTCAGTTCTTCGGCGACGCCGCTAGCAACGATCACCTGGGCCAGTTGATCGAGCTCGGGCGATACTTCCTTGAGTTCGAATGCCAGCATGCCAAGCACATCGTCGGCTTCGAAAGGCTCATTTTCAGATTCGGCGAATGCGTCGTCCAGTGCAGGCATGGCGGCGTCGGCACCTGCTTGCGGGCTGGCCGTTTCGGCTGAGCCCGCCGCGACCGGATCGGCGCCGGCGAACAGGATGGCGCTCAGCCCGTCGCGGGATTCCGGCGACAATGGCGCCAGCAACAGCTCCGGGTTTTCGAGCTTGCCGTTCGATTCAACATATAATCCAGCCTGGGTGAACCATTCCAGCAGTTCGGCCGCGCGTTGCGCATCGATCGTTTCGGATTCGTCGCCCAACTGAGCCTGTAAGGTATCGATAATCAAATACAAATCTTGGTGGCCCGCCTGGGTTGCGGCCCACAGGATGTTTTCGAGATGAGCACAACACATCTGACGAAATTCATCGGCATTCGCATCCGTCAGTCCGCCGATGGCCTCGGTGATTTCCTCCAGGGCCATAACGAACAGGGTTAGCAAAGCTTCACTGGCGTCAGAATTGCTGTCAGTCATAACTTCCTACTACCAATATTGCGTAACATAAAAGCGGCATTGCTACCGGGTAACCGCGTCGCAAACGATTTACCGACATCCAGCCTAGGCCGCCGGGAGTTTAAATACGTTCACCGAATCGAGTAACTGTCTGGAAAATTGCACCAGATTAGTGGTTTCATCGGCCTGACGTTTAATTTCCGCATTGGTTTCCTCGGTACTTTTCTGTGCCTGCTCGGTCTGATCACGCAGTTTGTTACTGACCTGCGCCTGAATTAACGAACGCTTGGCGATGATTTCTACCGCGTTTACCAGCTCGGAGGTGGTCTGCTGTGTGGCCTGCATCTGAACACCGGATGCATGTGCCATTTCACTTCCTTCCACTACCTGCGCAATCGCCTTGTTCATGGTAGCCATGGTTTCGGCGGTTTCCGCCTGGATGTTACCAACCAGTCCCGCAATTTCAGAGGTTGAATCGCGCGACGATTCCGCGAGGCGCTGTACTTCGTTTGCAACCACCGCGAAGCCGCGTCCCGCATCGCCCGCGGCCGCGGCCTGCATCGATGCGTTCAGTGCCAGGATATGAGTACGTTCAGCGATGTTGTTGATAATTTCAACCACACCGTTGATTTCCTGGGAACGTTCTCCGAGTCGCTTGATACGTTTCTCGGTTTCGGCGATAGTCTCGCGAATTTCATTCATTCCATTGGCCGTTTGGGCTACCATATCGAGTGCTTCCTGGGTCGAAAGCGTCGCTTTCGCGGCGATATCGTTAGTCGCCTTCGCCTGTCTTGCGATCAGGTTCATTGTCTTAGAAGCCTCTTCCAGTTTAGTCATGGTATCTTCGATGATCTGTCTTTCGTCATCCGCGAGCTGATTGATCTTGCCACCCTGGGATTCGACCGTCGAAGCCGTGTTGGCAACCTGGTTTGAAATCTTGCGAATTTCGGCCAGTACCTTCGCGGTCTGGTTGGCCATCAGATTCATCGCGTCGGCTACCGGCCCGGTGACATCCTCTGCTACCGGCACGCTCACGGTCAAATCACGATTACTGAGGTCCGATACGGCCTCGAGTAGATGAATTACCGAATCGTTCAACCGGTCGTTTTCTTCCGCCGCACTGGCCATGTTCGATACACGGTCATTAAGCATCTGGTCGAAAGCCTGCCCCAATTGACCCAATTCATCCTGGGTCGCTAAACCGGTGCGAGCTTCCAGATCACCCTTGGCGACCTGTCCCACGGTTTTGGAAATGGCTTTAATCGGTGACGTTATCGACAGATAAATCATCGGTCCGAGGATGGCGGCGGAAAGAATACCGACCAACATTACAAACACACTGAGTAAATAGTAAAGCCGGGAGTCGGCTTCACCTTTATCGAATATCGCCTGCGCTTCCAGCGAACTCAGCGACGCCAGGGCGTCTGCTGCGTCGAGAAAGGGATCGGAATAAGAGCGGACATCGTTGAGCAGGAATAGCGACAGTTGGCCGCGATTTTCGGTCTCTACGATTTTCAGAAACTCTTGGAAACCTTGACGTACAAGAGCCGTTTCTATGCTAAAGGTATCGTCGAAAAATTCCTGTGCACTGGCATCGCCGGCAATCAAGGCTTCGTGATCCAGCCATAGTAAATCGAACTCACTGGCGCCGAATGTCAGCAGGTTTGTGGCTTCGGCCCAGGTCAAGGCGCCGGACTCCAATTGCTGCCCCACGTCGACCATGTGGAAACGCACCGAACCGGCAATGCGCGAGAACACCGCCGATTCCGCCGTTGCTTCGTTTAGAGATTTGGCATCTTTCGTCAAGGTCGTCAGTCCGACCAGCGTTACCGCTCCGGTTGACAGGAAGATCAGAGTTAGAATACTGATCAGGATAATAAGGCGTCGGCTTATTTTGATATTTTTAAACATGATGTTTATATCCTAACGTGAAATAGAGTTTCTAAAGTGGCTCATCGCGCCGCGAGATTTAACGAAAAAGCCTTGCCATGTCGCCGTTGCCGACGATATTAAAACGGTCATTTTCAAGATAAGTCTCGATAACGAGGTCCGATCCCTGGTTGTCATTCGAGTAATCGAGAACCAGCCCGCCGATATTAAATTTATTGCCGCTGATGGTGGCCAGCAGGGAACTTCGCGTGATTTCCTTGCCGGGTATTTTCTTCAATGCTTCCAGTATGAAGCGCCCGACGACATAGCCTTCGAGGTTGACATAATTTAGTCTCGAACCCAGCGCCTTGCGCGCGTCCTTGACGATTTGCAAATTTGAAGTCAGCGGCGGCACGACCTGGGTAACGATAATTTTGTCGTCAACGCCAAATTCAGAGAGTGCGTTTTTCAGGTTTTCCGCCCCGGTAAACGAAACCGCGCTATACACCCAGTCCTCGCCTTTCAAGGCCGCATAGCCGATGAAATTGGCGATCGAGGCGTAGGCACCCACGGTGACTACCAGCCGGCAATTGGTGCCGGTTTGCGCCTCCCAAGCCTTCAGAGAGTTATACCCTTCGCGAGAGGTGAAGGTGTTGCGTTTGTAGACACCGACCGGTCCGACGTTGTTTCGAAACGGATTATCGCCGCCCAGCGCCATGATTTCGTCGAGTTTTCCAACCAGCTCTTGCGAGCCGCCGGCGGAACTCAGCGCCGCCTTTACACCGGCGATACCCGCCATGCCATAGGCGTCGTTTTGGACATAAGCGCAAATCTCGCCTACTGTGAGGCCCGACTCGAGCGCGGCACTGATCACGGCGGCGGTTTCCTGTACATAGCTCGCGCGATAGTTAACAATATCGCCCTTGCCGGGTCTGAGCAGGCCGGCGCCGGTAAAAAAGCCGACGGCGGGAACGCCGGAGTCCGCCAGCACGGGCAAGGAAACTTTGGCGGTCGGTGTCCCGACATTACCCAACATGGCGAAAATGCCGCGCTCGACCAGTTCCTGTGTGGCCGCGACTGTTTTGGTGGGGTTATAGGAATCGTTAAGGGTGACGTATTCGATGCGGCGCCCCTTGACCTGCTGACCCTTGAGCGCCGCCATGATTCCGTCCCTCATTCCCTGCCCTAATCCACGGGAACGGCCTTCGAGATCCATCACGCCGCCGATGACAATTTTATTGCCGGTAACGCCGATCTCGGCGAACGCGCCAGTGCTGCCGCACAGGCTCACAATCAACCCCAGCGATAGGATCTTGCCAAAGTGTCTTACCCTCGCGGCATGTTTTTTCACGTTATTCATTTTGAAACCTCAAGTAATCAATATTTCATGCGAACGTAGAACCGGATCGCTACTGTTTGGTGTTGATATAATCCACGGAAACGCCCAGGACCAGGACACCGATAGTCTCGTTGTGGGAGACAACCGGCGCGCTGATTTGCACCTGAGTTTTCTGGGTACTTTCGTCAAATTCCAGCGGGCCGATATAGATCACGCCATCGCCGTTTCTAAACGACTCGGTCCACTTTTCTTCGTCCCCCTGCCAGTAATCGCTGGTCGGAGGGTAGGCCGCCACATTGGCGCCCTGATTATCCGTCAGGAACACTTCGTCAATCGCAGGGTTGTTTTCCACGCGACGCCGGAAATACTTGGCCACGTCGTTTTGCGTTATGCGCCGGATCAGGGATTTCGAATCCTCGTCGGCATTTTTCCAGCTCTCATCGTAAGCCTTGATTTGGTCTAACGAGAGCGCCTCTTTGTTTTGCGCTTCAACCGCTCGGATTATGCTCGGGATATATCCCATATGAGTGGCGAATCTGACCTTGACGTCGAGTACATCTTCGATGGCATCCTGACTCATTTCGGATTCGGCCAGCAGCAAGCCGGGGCAAAACAGCAGAATGGCTAACAGGTATTTTAGGTACATCTCTATGTTACTCCAGATCGAAAATTAACCGTGACATGGTCCAATAGATTGATACCACCCAGTTAAGAGATAATGAAACTTAACTGAGGTAACGATAGATGACAACGAGAAAGAAATATACGAAAGAATTCAAACTGGATGCAGTGAGCCTGGTAACTGATCAGGGCTACAGCCGGGCGGAAGCAGCGCGAAGCCTGGGCATCAATGCCAATATGCTGTGCCGATGGGTGCAAGAGGAACAATCGGGTGATGGCCAGGCTTTCCGTGGGAACGGCAAGCTGACACCGGATCAGGAAGAGAACCGTCGACTTAAAGCTGAAATCAAACGCCTGAAGATGGAGAAAGAAATCTTAAAAAAGGCGACGGTATTCTTTGCAGCAGAAACGAAATGAAATAAACACAAGAATACCTTTCCCGTTCGCCTGATGTGTCAGGTGCTGGGTGTGGACCGGTCATGTTATTACCACTACCGGCGCCAGATGGACACAAGACCGCCTGATCCCGAGCATGAGGAAATGCTGGAGTGGGTTCAGCGGGTTGATGATGCGAGTGATCATACCTACGGCAGCCGACGTATGAAACGGGCCCTGAACTGTCTGGGTTATCCGGTGAGCCGGAATAAGGCGCGGAATTTGATGCGGGAGGCCGGAGTTCAGGTACGTCATCGCAAGAAATTCAAGGTGACCACGAACAGCAATCACAAACAACCGGTGTACGACAATCTGCTTCAGCGGCAATTTGATGTGCCCCAGCCTGATCAGGTCTACGCAGCGGATGTGACTTATGTATGGACCCAGGAGGGCTGGCTTTACCTGGCTGTCGTGATAGATCTGTGTTTGAGAAAGGTTGTGGGCTGGAGCATGAGCCCTCGGATGAAATCGCAGTTGGTCTGTGATGCCTTGAAGATGGCCGCCTGGCAGCGCCGACCCAAGGCAGGTTTAATCCATCACTCGGATCGTGGGTCTCAGTATGCCAGCAAGGCATTCCGAAAATTACTCAGAATCAACGGGTTCCAGGGCAGCATGAGCCGTAAAGGTGACTGTTGGGATAATGCGGTGGTCGAGAGCTTCTTTGGCAGTCTGAAGCAGGAGCGGGTGCAATGGCGAAATTATCAGACTCGATATGAAGCACAGCAGGATATTCTGCAGTACATATCCAGCTGGTATAACCCATATCGATTACATTCGACGCTGAATTATGTCAGCCCGAATGATTATGAAAAACGACTACTCGAAACGAAGCATGCCGCTTAACTGGGGTGTATCAAAAAGTTTGACCACGTCACCGGGCACCTTGGGGTGCATCGGTGTAGGTTGCTTGTGTTAAAGCATTTCACCCAACATTGTAAAAAACGACTCGATATTCCAGTCGACCCAAATCTGCCCGTCTCTTAGATAGTATTCGCGTGAATGGTCCTTAATCAGCGACGGGATTGGTGGTGTACTGGTCATGCTATCTTCACCGCTCAGCGTAATCAGTTGCGGAAAGTCGTTAACCCAAAAAGCGACCGCGGTTTCGGCTTCACCTACAACAATTAGTTTGCGCTTCACGTTTCCATGACTGATTCCAAACAGGTCATGTAAATCGAATACCGGAATCATGTTGCCGCGCACCGTGGTTACCCCGTTTAGCCAGGCCGCCGTATTGGGTAATCGGCATACGGATGCCATGCCGACGAGTTCGCTGACTTCGTCTTCAGGCAGCAGCAATCCAATATTGCCGACCAACACGGAATGGGTCGTAAGCGACTGATGTTGTTCAGCCGGCGCCCCGAGTTCCGACAGCGCCGCATGCGACAGATCGAATTCGCGATTCAATGCCTCACTGGGCAACATCGTTATCGTTTTTTCGGCGAGAACTGTACTCATGGCTTTTTAGATATATGCATCCAGGTGCTTAATGATTTCGACGCTATCGATGGGCTTACTAATCAGCGCCTTGGCGCCTTGTTTTTCCGCCCAGATCTTGTCCGCGCGCTGATTTTTCGTGCTGACGAAAACGACCGGAATCTCCTTGGTCTCCTCATCCTGGGTGATTTCCCGACAAGCGCCGTATCCGTCCAGATCGTCCATCACAATATCGAGGAAAACCAGGTTGGGTTTTTCCGCTTTGGTTTTCTCTACCGCTTCCCGCCCTGTAGTGGCGGTAATAACCTGATATCCGGCTTCGGAAACAATTTCCTTCATTTGCTGCAACTGGGCTGCAGTGTCGTCAACTACTAATACTTTTTTCATGGCCATGATCTACTCCGGTTTCATCCCTAAGAATGCTTGTTTAAAGGTGTTGTTAAAAATATCTATATCAAAATATAGTCTGTGTTTATCAATTTTGCAGGCTATTACGATCAGCTCGCGCCCGTTTTGGCCGGCGTACCGGTCAAGTGCGGACACTGCGAAAGAAATTTTTGAATGACTTCCAGCAAACGCTCGTCCGCCGGCGGCTTGGTAACATAGGCATCGCAACCCGACATGGTTCCCCGAACTTTATCGAAGGGTGATTTTTTGCTGGTCAGCATAACCACAAACGAGTCGTAACCGGCCTTGATGCTTTTGCAAGCCTTGTAGCCATCCATGCCTTCCATCATCACGTCGAGGAAGATCAGGTCGAAATTCTTTTTCGAGTTTTTCTGAATTGCCTCTTCGCCACTGGATGCGAAGTGAATATCAACCGGCATCTTTACTAACTCGGCCAGTTTGTGTTCCATGTATTTCCGCACCGGATAACTATCGTCGACCACCATAATGCTCAGGTCCCCGGCGCTGTCGCCTTCATCCAGATCCGCCGAGGTCTGATCGACAATATCTTCTAGCGCCGTAATCAGTTTCTGCACTCTGATCGGCCGCTGAATTGTTTTTTCGTTGCAATTCAGTTTGTCGCTATCGGTTAGCAATAGCGACACAACGAGGGGATTGGTTTGTTTCAACTCCGTCCAGCGGCGGATGGTAAGCGGATCGTCGGTATTAACCAGGACAAGATCGGCTTCGCCCAGTTGGTCCGGCGGTAACAACATGTAGTTTTCGCTAAGCTGCGGGGCCAGCGTAAAAATGCTCTTCAGCACTCTGATCTCAAGCTCGGTTAACCCGATATAGCTTAAATTGATTCCCTCATGCACGTGACTATTTCCCGCAGCTATCAGCCACTAAGGCCGGACTTTGATGCCGTGCTTTGGGCCTCGTAAAACGAGTATCTAAACAAAGATCAAAAATACAGATTGAGTTCGCATTCATAGGCATTAAATTCAAACTTGGGTTCCGGCTGCAGGACCTGCATTGGGTCAATTTAGCTATTAAAATCCGCAGTGCTAACCCCCGGGTAAGCATTACGTCTAGACGATTATATATAGATCAAGAATGCTAAAAGTAAAGCTGAGCCGCGGAAATTAGCGGCTTTTACGGGTCTGCAATTCGAATACTTGATCCGCATCACATATGCAAACGACATCGATTCGATTTCTAATTGAAACGCCTCTCGATCCGGGCTGTCGTTACCCGCCAATCGGAGATTTATTTAATTGTACAAATCGGCGGAACAGCCGATGTTAAAATCACAGACCTCATACCGAATTTTACTGCTATATATATAGTAGCTAATTTCACCGAGTCGGTTATCTATGAGCTCCAGTCCAGTCTTTAAAAAAACGGCAACAGGTCAGACGGAAGTCGACACCAACGAACACGAGTTGACGGCACTGCAACGACGTGTACTGATTTTGGTGAATGGCAGTAACGACAACGCGGCTTTGGCTAAAAAATCGCTCTGCAAAGATATCGATGAAACCCTTACCTACCTGCAGGCTAAGAATCTTGTCGAACCGGTGGCGGGCCAGACGGTCGAAACAGCGCCTGAAGAAGTAACGATTCCTCTTGAACAGACACAACCCGGCGGCGCGGAGAATACCGAGGCCCGCGAATTCCTGAGCAATACCCTGCTCACATACTGCAATCGCGTTCGGGTCTCCAAATTAATCGATGAAATCGACGCCACAGCGGATGCGGACGGCCTCAAACAATTGGTCAATACCTGGTATCGGGCAATTTCGGAAACGCCTAACGGCGTTTACGATGCCGACAACCTCAAACAGCGCGCACTGGAAATGCTGGGGTCGGATTAAGCCGGCGGTCTGCCAAAATGCTATTCGCCGAAGCTTTTTTTATCTCGACTATTTCGCAAACCGGGCCAATCGCGGTTTTGGGGATTGAATGGCGGCGAAAGCCACAGCTCACGGATTCACCAGTTTACCCCCCCCCAATTCAGTTATAGCCAGGGCATGCCATGACTGCATTCAATGGCCTTGTCTATGACAGGCAATGCGGAAAATAATCGCAATAATAATCTAAACACCGCTAGAATTAATGTGGGCTTGTCACTATCAATATAATCTCGATCTTCCTGGAGGATGCTATGGCTGGCTACCAAAAACAAGTTCCCCTGGCTCGCAGCTTTTTGGTTTTCTTTTTGCTGGCGGCCTATGCCGGCACTGCGTCCTCGACGCTGCTTTTTTCCGATGATTTTGAATCCGGTACGGGGAACTGGAGCAACGTTGCCGTCGGCGACAATAAAAACTGGACGCGTGATTCCGGGGGAACTCCTTCGTCCGGAACCGGGCCGGCAACGGGAGCAAACGGGAGCTTGTTTTACATGTATCTGGAGACTTCGTCCGGCTCCGCATATACCGCAGGGGATACTGCTATTTTACAGGGCCCGGACATTACGCATACCAACGTTCAATTGTCGTTTAAATACCATATGTATGGATCCAACATCGGGACTTTAGCCGTCGATGTACTGTCGGGTGACACCTGGATAAACGACGTCTGGTCTAATTTTGGCCAGCAAAATACCAGCCACAGCTCGGCCTATGTCAGCGCCAATGTCGACCTCGGCAGCTATTCAGTATCCAGAATTCGATTTCGCGCCACCGCGGCGGGTGGCTACTGCGGCGACATCGCCGTGGACGATATCCAAATATCGGGCGAAATACCGGGCCCGGTCGCCCCGCTGTTTACTAATAATCCATTTACCAAGGCGGAGGCCCGCCAAGATCAGGCCTATAGCGACAGCATTGCAAATGACGCCAGCGACGCCAATGGCGATACCTTATTTTTCAGTAAAATTTCCGGTCCGGCGTGGTTATTCGTCGCCGCGGATGGCGTTCTCAGCGGCACACCGAGTAGTGTCGACGTCGGACTGAACAGTTTCGTGGTTGAAGTCTCCGACGGAAGTTTTTCAGATAGTGCAACACTTGAAATTACCGTGCTCGATAATACGGTACCGATCATTCTTAGCAGTAGCGATTTCGAGTCCGGCACGGGTGACTGGAATAACGTCACGGTCGGCGACAATAAAAACTGGACGCGTGACTCGGGCGGCACTCCTTCCAGCGGTACCGGGCCAAATAGCGGCGCGGATGGCAGCCTATATTATATGTATCTGGAAACCTCCTCCGGATCCGCTTACAGCTCGGGCGATAGCGCCATTTTACAAGGCCCTGAGGTTTCCGGCTCCAACATGCATTTGAAATTTCAATACCATATGTACGGCGCCAATAGCGGTACACTTGCAGTCGATGTTTTGTCGGGCGGCGCCTGGGCCAACGATGTCTGGTCTATATCCGGCCAGCAACAAAGCGGTAACGGTAGCGCCTATAACGCCGTTGACGTGGACTTGAGTAGCTACTCCGTTTCAAGAGTACGTTTCCGCGCGACCGCTGCCGGTGGCTATACGGGCGATATCGCCATCGATAATCTCGAGCTTTATATTCCTGCCGAAGTAACATTGCCGGCCGCCCCGTTTTTCCTGTCCGACCCTGTCGTCAAGGCTTCGGCAATTGTCAATTTACCCTACAGTAATAGTATTGAAGACGATGCAACGGATGCGAATGGCGATGTCCTTGTATTCAGTAAAATTAGCGGGCCGGCCTGGTTGTCCGTTGCCGCCGATGGCGCACTAAGCGGTACCCCGAGCAGCAGCGACCTTGGCAACAATAATTTCGTCGTCTCGGTCAGCGATGGCAGCTTATCGAATACAGCCACCTTGAGCATTTCGGTGCTCGATAGCGCATTGTCCGCCAGCGTATATCCCGCAACAGCCGGTCACGGACAAGACGGCGGGACGAATTTCGGCTGGGCCGTGGATGGCGTGATCGACGAATTCTGGGTTCGTACCGCTTACCAGGACGATGTGGTCGTGAGGCGTTATACGAGCCTCGATTTCACCAAACGGTCGCATTTCTGGGGCGTCTACGAATTTCGATTTCCGCAGACAGTCATCGATAATGCCGCCAATATCGTAATCGATTCGGCTTCGCTCGAACTCGACATCGACGGTGCCGCATCGGGTTTGATCAATTTACATGGTTATCTGGGTAACGGTAGCGTCGAATTATCCGACTTTACGAACAATAATCTGATTACCGGGGTTTCACCCGCCGCAAATAGAATCACCGTCGATGTAACCGCATTTTTGAACTCGATGCTGGGTCAAAGTAATCATATCGGATTTTTGCTGAAACCCTGGGATATCAACTCGGACATGTATATCGCTATGTGGAATGGTACGCCGCATCCGGCTTTCGGGCATATATCAGGGCAAATATCGCGTCTGGTGATTAACTACCGGGTGCAGTGAACCCTACTCCGGAGCTATAAACGGAGGCGCCGCCAGCAGCCATGGTTGGTAAAGCGATGCGCCGCGGTTCGTCCGAACGGGAGTTCATTCATCTGCCGCAAAATCGATATGGATGTGGTTTCCGTCCGGGTCCCACAGATTGATCTGGACAAGATTGAAAGCGGCGATATCGTTACGCTCATAGCGCTCGTCCATGGCCCGCAATTTCTCTTCGAAACGGCTGCGGCCGGTGGCGGAAAACGCGAAATGTTCGAGCTTCAGATCGGCCTCCGATCCGACTCCGGCAGGTCCGTCAATACCGATTAAATGCACGGCCGCGGAATCGCCCGCATACATCCACGCCCCGGGAAACGGGAAATCCGGGCGTTCCCCGGCACGCATACCTAAAACATTCCGGTACCAATCGATCATAGAATCGAGTTGGACGGTACGCAGATTGACGTGATCGAGCTTCCCTATTTGCATCGCGACTATCCGACTTATCCGGCCTCCTCAAAAGCCTTCGAGCACGATCTTGCCACGCGCCGAGCCGCTCTCGATCTGGGCATGAACCCGGCGCAGGGTCGCGGCATCGATCTTGCCGGCAACTTCGGTAACCGTGGACCGGATTTTTCCCGCGTCGACCAGAGAAGCGACTTCGTTCAACAATTTGCCCTGTTCCGACATATCCGGGGTGGCAAATAACGAACGCGCGAACATCAACTCCCAGTGCAGCGACACCGCTTTAAGCTTGAACGGCATGGCGTTCAATTCCGCCGGGTCATCGATCAGGCCAAATCGACCCTGCGGAGCAATCAGTTCGACGATATCGGCGAAATGGGCATCGGTTTGAGTAGTTGAAAACACGAAGCCGGGCGCACCGAGACCCAGCGCCTCGACCTGGGGCGCCAACGGTTGGCGATGGTCGATCACGTGATGAGCGCCGCAGGTCCGCACCCAGTCCTGGGTTTCGGGGCGTGAGGCGGTGGCGATCACCGTCAGATCGGTCAATGCGCGCAGCAACTGGATGGTGATGGACCCGACACCGCCAGCGCCGCCAATTACCAGAATAATGTTTCCACCCTGCGCGGTTGGGCGTTCGACGTCGAGTCGGTCAAACAACATTTCCCAGGCGGTAATCGCCGTGAGCGGAAGCGCCGCCGCTTCGGCATCGCTTAAACTGGCCGGTTTGCGACCAACGATGCGTTCGTCTACCAGGTGGTATTCGCTGTTTGTGCCTGGCCGGTTCATAGCACCGGCGTAAAAAACCGCATCACCGGGTCTAAAATTCTTGACCTCGGGCCCAACGGTCTCGACCACGCCCGCAGCGTCATAACCGAGCACGACCCAACCGCCCGCTTCGGGCGCCTGACGTTGACGCAGCTTGGTGTCCACGGGGTTGACCGACACGGCATTGATCTTGACCAGCAGATCGCGTCCGGCGGTCTTCGGTGTCTCGAGGGTAATGTCTTCCAGGGCATCTTCACGGTCTATCGGTCCAATGGTTTTATAGGCTACGGCTTTCAATTTGGTCTCCGCTTAAGTTCGAGCTTTAAAATTTCGTCATCTCATTCAAGGTAAACGACGCAACCGCACCCGCGGTAGCGTTCATGTACTCGGCAAGGTGAGTATTATTCATATGCGCCTGCCAGAGTTCGCGATTCTCCCAGTTTTCGTAAAACATAAAAACTGCCGGATCGTCATTGTCCTGATGCAAATCGTACTGAATACAGCCCGCTTCCGCCAATGTCGGCTCGATTAATTTGAGCAATTCCGTTTTAACCAATTCGATTTGCTCCGGTTGCGCCTCGATTCTCGCGACGATAGTCAATTTTTGGTTCATTTCGCTTTACCTGTTGCCATTAAGATGTGGCAAGACTAAGCTATATGGATATTTTTTGTAAGTACGCACATTAAATATATGTAGTATCTTTTTGTATACCATTGGAGATCGTTCATGGCTCACTCCCGCTACGATTGCCACCAGGGTTGCCCGGTTGAAGCAACCCTCGAAGTGATTGGAGGAAAGTGGAAAGGCATTATTCTTCATCATCTGCTAGCGCAGACCGTTCGCTTTAATCAACTGCGCCGCTTGATGCCTGAAATTACCCAGCGGATGTTGACAAAACAACTACGAGAGCTTGAAGCGGACCGGCTGATTTCGAGAAAAGTCTATCCCGAAGTCCCACCGAAAGTAGAGTATTCGATGACCGAGTACGGTTATACGCTGCTGCCGGTGATTAAGGCTCTGCGGGCCTGGGGTTCCCATCATCTGCAAAAAACGGCCGACTCGGCCTGAAGCCCGGTCTACCCCTCGAATGTTATCGATCGATGCCGCCATTAAAATGGTAATGCAGCGGCGGTAATAATCGGGCGCACGCTTCGAAAAATCAGGTTCGCACGGTAGGCGCAATTTACCCTGAAGCCGGTTAAGACCTATTATCCCGTAATCCCAATTTCTTCATGATGCGTTCGCGTTTATTCAGCCACCAGCCAAACGCTGGCCGCCACATCGAATAGTCGTTGTCGACCGCCAGTTCTGCGGCGGCATGCAGGGTCCAGTTGGGATTTGACAGTAACTCCCTCGCAATGGCGACGAGATCGGCCTTACCGGACTCGATCACGGAATTTGCGACCTCGGCATCCCAGATAAATCCTACGGACATCGTCGCGATCGCTGCATCCCGACGTACTTTTTCCGCCAGCTCCGCCTGAAAAGCCGGGCCAACCGGAAAACGCGGCACCGGGTGTGGTCCGCCAATACCGCCGCTCGAACAGTCGATCACGTCGACGCCCACTTCTTTGAGCGCCTTTGCCAGTCGGACGCTATCGTCCAGATCCCAACCGCCGTCAATCCAGTCCGTCGCCGATATACGGAAAAATAACGCTTTATCCTGCGGCCAGTGGCGTCTGATCGATGACGCTACCTCGAGCGACAATTTGATGCGTCCGGCGAAATCACCGCCCCAACAATCGTCGCGCGAATTGCATAATGGCGAATAGAATTGATGCAGCAAAAAACCGTGGCCCGCATACACTTCGATCGCTTCGAATCCGGCGGCGTCCGCGCGCGCCGCCGCGGCGCCGAAGTCCTCGATTACGCTATAAATATCATCCTGGCCCATTTCTTTCGGCGCGGGCCAGGAAGCTCCATAGGGCTCGCCGGTGGGACCCATGGCAACCCAGGGATGCTCATTCCTTTGCCCGATATCCTCGTCGTTGACAGGGGTTTCGCCATGCCAGGGTCGGCGTTCGCTTGCCTTGCGACCGGCATGCGCCAGCTGAATCCCGGCGACCGCGCCCTGTTGCTTGATGAAGTTCGCAATTCGGCCCAGTGCTTCGATCTGATCATCCTCCCACAAACCGAGATCGCCATGGGTGCGGCGGCCTGCCGGCGTAACCGCCGTCGCCTCGGTAAACACGGCGCCGCAACCCCCGAGGGCAAATCGGCTCAAATGCGCAAAATGCCAGTCGTTAGCGTAACCATTCTGCGCGCAATACTGGCTCATGGGAGAAACGCAGACTCGATTCTTCAGCGTTATCCCCCTGATTTGGAATGGGTCAAAAAGCACAGCCATCGCGGGCTCCTGGTGGGTTGAATTTTAAAACCAACATCTTAATCGCTTACGGCAATATGTCGAGGCGCCACCGCCATTTTATACGGGGCATTGCGCCGGCGCCGAACGCGCCGACGCGCCTGGTTTCACAGGAGTCTGGCGCCTATCTTGGCTCGCGGTGAGTGCGCATATACAGCTATCCCGGCGTCATATTTTTTGGCGCAGCAACATCGATCCGCCAGGGCCGATTCCTGTCCCGCCCCGGTGTCGCAATCGACGCCTTGCTTAAAAGTGCCAATCGGTAAAGACGAAAATTATTAGCACTCGCCCGAAAATCCAGGTAGATTGGGACACAATCCGCTATCGTAGCGGGTTGCAGTGGAAGAATAACAAAAGCTGATGCTGCGCGGCTGACACTAAACGTAGCTGGCGCCCACGGCTGCCCCCGCAGGATGCAAGGACTGGATGACCGGTTTTCCCTAATCCAATCGGGCTTAAAAACTGAGCTTAACAGACGCGCGCGATCGAAAACCGCCCGTGCCTGGGTATTTTTACGCCAGTCGACGTATCGCCCCGCAGGGTCCGATTGAATTCGGCCACCGCTTTATTGTGGAAATTTTAAGGAGCATCGTAATGAGAATAATATTAATCACCCTAGTGGCCACCGGCTTGCTGCTCGGCAGCGGCGGTTATTCGATCGCTTATGCGGACGACGACGACCGGGCGATTGCCCAACTCAAAAAAAAAGGTTAAACGCCTGCAATGGAGGGTCATTCAGAACAGGTGGAATATCCGGTCTAACAAGCGCAAAATCGGCGCTAATACGACCAGCATCGGCGCCAATGCCGCCGGCATCCAGAGCAATACCGACAAATCCGCCGCCAACATGGCCGACATCCTCGATAGCGCCGCGGCAATCCAGGACAATGCAGCCGACATCGCGGGTAATCTCGAGCAACTTCAGGGCGCTCGCACCGACTTGATCGGACTCGAGGAGCGCGTCAGCGATCTTGAAGCGGCGCCCCCCGGCAGCGGCGATGACGGTTCGCGCGATTTCGTTCTGGTCGATTGCAATCTTAATCCGAACGCGCTGCTGGATCCGCCGATCAATGGCTATTTTCCCGACAATACGACCTATGGCCTCGTCGGCCGCTGTAACGGGCCGCTATACGTCACCGAGGACGAGGTTTATTTCGAAGGCAATTCCCCCGATGCCGCCATCGTGTTACCGCCAGGCGATGCAACCGCGGCATCCAACGGCGCAGTTTTCGGCGACGGCGCGCATAACCTGCAAATTCGTAATCTGACTATCGATGCCCTGGCCTGGAATTCGGTTGTGAACGAAGGAACCGAATCGGCCGGTGTTTACGCGCGGAACGCTTTTGTGCGCGTCATCGACAGCGACATTCTCGGCGGCGAATACGGCATCAACCCGTTCCGCGACGCGGTCGTGCGGCTGCAGGGCACGGTAAACGTGACCGATTTTCTCAATGTCGGTATTAGCGCCGGTGATCACTCGCTGGTGACGACCCGCGGCCAGGTCAATATCGCCACCTCGATTACCGAAGGCAATTTTATTATTGGCCTCGAGCTTTATCGCGGCGGCAACATGGATTTTCGCCGCGGGGTTACCGTCAGCCTGCCGCCGGGCGACCAGTTCCCGTTTCCGAGGGCCGTCGCCGCATCGAACAACAGCCATCTGCGCATTCGCCAGAGCGGCCAGGTTAATATCGGGGGTAACGCCTCTATGCGCTCCAATTCGACGCTGGCCATGCTGGGCGGCATCCTGGCGGGTAATCTCGACCTCGAACAGGGCTCGTCTGCGCAACTGTTCGGAGTCATACAAAACCAGGGCAGTAACCTCTTTAGCGGCAACTCAAACCTGCAATCTTTCGATTCGACGCTGGCAAATACCAATGTGACCGAAGGTTCGGTGGCCAAGCTTAGCGGCGGCGAGTTGGACGGTGCCATCGTGCTGTTAAACGGTTTCCTTTCCGTGCAGCAAGGAGTTTCGGTGACCAATCTTATCAGTGCGTCTAAACCGTCGGTGGTCGATATCAACGACACTAACATGAACGGCAATCCACTGTTTTTCTGCGATGAGGATACGGCCTTCTTCGACGCCTCGGTGACAAACCCGATCGATACCTGCCCCTGAATAACGGAGTGGTGCAAGCTTTTACGAACCACGCCCACGGGCGTGGTTTTTTTTGCCGGCGCTACGCCATTACCCGCAGGGACGAAAACACCCGAATCGATCGAGTACGACGGCAGCATCGTTTTTTTTCATCGCACGATACCCAATGGGCGATAAGCCGGACTTTAACGGAGGTTCGGCAACTGGAACCGAGCAACTGTGCCGGGTATTCCAGGATCGCGTTGCCGGATCGGACTGGGACGCCTTGGACTGCAATTTCGGACCACGATATCGAGCTTGACAATTAAGGAACCATAATTCGCAGCAAGAATATTAATCGCGCTTTTCCCCAATCTTGCGATCTTTTTGTTAACGGAAATTTTTAACAAGCTGAGTCGCAGCCTAGAACTAACCTGACGATCGTCAGTCCTAAAGTAAATTCGCAAGCCTATTTATCGACTCCGATCGAATGCCATGAAAATTTTGAAAAACCTGTTGCCGTTATTCGCATTACTAACCGTAAGTAACAGCTTTGCTGCAAATGAAGGGGACGCGGTTCATGAATTGTTCGACCAGATACTGAGAGCGCATGTCAGTGACGGTCGGGTGGATTACGATGCGATTCAATTCGACACCCGGTTTAATCGGTATCTCGATTTAATTACAAACTTCGATCCCGATCGATTATCGAGCCGGGCGGAAAAATTGGCCTTTTGGATCAATGCCTATAATGCGCTTGCGATAAAAGGCATCATCGACGGACATTCGCCCAAATCCTTGTTCGGACGCTACAAATACTTTAAGTCGGTGCAATACGATATTGCCCGACAGCGCATCAATCTTTACGACCTGGAGCATGAAATAATCATTCCGCTCGGCGAACCCCGTATTCATTTTGCAATTGTCTGTGCATCGCTATCTTGCCCCGCGCTGCGCTCGGAGGCTTATATCGCAAGCAAGTTGGAGCGGCAGCTCAATGAAAACGCCAGCCGCTTTATCAATAATTCCGATAAAAACGATTTTGACGGTAAACAGATATACGTATCCAGGATTTTCGAATGGTTTGAAAAGGACTTTTCGACACATTCGGGATCGCTGCAAAAATATTTAGCCCAGTACGTGAAAGACCCAGCGCTAGTGCAAAAGCTCGAGGCTGACGCGTTAAAGGTCGGATATCTTGCTTACGATTGGCGGCTGAACGGTAAACGAGGCGATGGATAGCTCGCGAGAATCCATGTGCTGATTCTGCCTGGGGACAGGATTCAAGTTGCTCGCTTGTTTAACTTCTTCCTGCAGGGAGAGCAATTGGCATTTGATTGCGCTTTACGTCAGTCGCAAATTTTCCCGGACGACATCTCGCGACGCTTCTTCGCGACCCAGGCCCGGCAAGAGAAATTCCATGCCCGGGTATTTCGCTGCGGCATCGGAATTCTAGCACCTAAGGGAATTGGTCGATTTTCTAAAAATGCGGCGATGGAATCCTATCGAAACCAACTCGAGTCCGCGCTGGCAGGCGGCGATCTTGCGCTAAGTCTACTGGGTATGCAGATTATTCTGGAAGGCCTGGGAGATGTCGCTTTGCAACATATCAGTGATGGCTGTGGTCCACGGGGTATCGGCTTCTCGCGGATTAGACGGATGGTCCTGGGCCAGGAAGACGCGCATCATAATTTTGGGATTCGACGTTTTTTGGCCTTCTTTGCCGGCGAGGCCGAGGCTGTGGAAACCAATAGAACACATTTCGACGATTATTATGGCCAGCTGCAAAACATTATCGAATCGGTGGCGCCGTTGTTTGAGCATTTCGATGAAGATCCGTTACAGTATCTGAAAGAATTCGAATCCAGCCTGCCTGAATTTTTTCAGCCCGAATCGACGCCCCTGAAAGTCGCATGAAGCTATCGATCATAATCCCGGTGCTCAACGAAGCGAAAGCGCTGCCAGCAACACTCGACTGCGTTGAGCGACTGGCAGGCCAGTCGGAACTCATAGTGGTTGACGGTGGCAGCACCGACGCGAGCAAAAAGATTGCCGCGGCGGTCAGCCGTGTGCGCTTGATTTCCGCAGATCGAGGGAGAGCACGACAAATGAATGCGGGCGCCGATGTCGCCTGCGGCGACTGGTTGCTGTTCTTACACGCCGACTCGCTTCTGCCAGAGGATGCAGCGGATGAAATATTGGCACTAGATGCAAATTCTTCGGTCCAGGCGGGTTGTTTCCGGCACCGTTTCTCGGGCAATAATTTTTTGTTATCGCTAATATCGCGCCTTCACAACTGGCGTTTTTCCCGAGGTGGGATTATCTACGGTGATCAGGCGCTATTTGTGCGCCGAGATCTATTCCGGAAAATTGGCGGCTATCCCCAAGTTTCTATTCTCGAGGACGTTCAATTCAGCGAACAGCTGGTCAAAACAACGCGACCGATAATGCTCGACCAAACAGTGGTCACCGATTCGCGTAAATTTATCCAGCGAGGAGTGTTCAGGTGCTTTCTTGAGATCGCCTTAATTTTAATCTGCCATGAACTCCGCTTGCCGATAAAGGGGCAGGGGTTTTTTTCGGCGGTACGATAGCGATGAGTTGCAATAAGGTGAAAGTTTAGAATGGCGCTTACTTAAGACTGTCATTCCCGCGTAAGCGGGCGTTTGATCCAACTGCGAGACCAGACTAATAACAAGGCCACCCCAGGCAAGGACAATCAGGGATTCTTTATTTCCCGGTAGATAGTATCGGCCGCGGCGAGGATATCGGCATACAGATACAAACCAACGATCTCAGCCGTTTTCAGGTTAATCGCAATACTTGGAGTTTCCTCAAACACTTGTTTCAGTTGCCGGGGTTTGGCGCCGTTGAGTATCTGCGCAATGGTTGCGGAAAGAAACAAACCCGCCGGTTTAAAACCCGGTCGGGATATGCTGAAAAGAAATCCTTGTTGAACTTCTTTTGCACCCAGTTGCGAGAATGTGGGTATGCTATTTTTATTGGCGATCTCTACGAGTTTCGGTATCGATTCCGTATTGACGCCGCCTTGAATCGTCACGTAAATAGCGTCGACCTTTTTCGACAACTTGTCAAAACACCGGATAACGCTCTTCGATGCAACTTCAGTATCCGATATATCGCTTTTGGTGTAGCATTTCACGACATCGAATCCGATATCTGCCGCTACTTTTTCGACCGTGTCGATGGCCGAGTAACTGCGCCCGTAAATAGAGTCTTCGAACGCTATGCCAAGCTTTTTGAACTTGATGATGTCGTGAAAGATCCTGAGCTGCCGTTCATACCGGTATGGATCTACGCGCGCATGAACATGGTCGTACCCCGAGTCATCCTTGCTTTTTATGATTCCCGATTCCACGGGGTCACTCGTCGACATGACAATTGTTGGCACCGAGTGTTCATCATTAGCCAGGTCGAGTCCCGCCCAGGTTCCCATGGCAATGACCAGGTCGATATCGTCTTGCGACGTCAAACGATCCAGTAGCTTGGATCTGTTCGTCTGTCGCTGATCATCGTCCCAATTGGCTGAATAATAGCCGTCTTCGAGGAATTCCAGGTACTCGCTCTCCGATTTATTAACCAGCCAGTTCCATAGTCTTTTTGTATCCTTTCGCTTACGCTGGATTTTGGTAAGATCCGATTTTTCTATCCAGCCAAAATTCATCAAACCCCGAATCGTTGCTTCCAGGTAGTGATAATAATTGGCATGAGGCCCCCCTTCATAAAAAACCACCCGCCACTTTTTCCCGTTGTTTAGTACGGCCGAGGTACCGAATTTTTCAGCGATTTCGGCGGCCGGGGTCACTTTGGGGGTGAATTCGTATTCCGGCGCTTCTTTGTCGAAGCCTTCTTTGGCCCAAGTTGATGCACTTAGTATGCAAAGAAAAACGGTCGTTAAAATTTTGTAATGCATCTTTTTCCGCATTCATCTGTCCTGATTGAAAGGCTATAATTATTTATAGTTTGGTGGTTGGCTTCTGGCGAGTCGCCCGTTCAAGAATTAGACTTAATTACTATTAATTTCCTCGAAAAATTCATCCGTTGCGCCCATTAGAACGATGGGGGGATCAAAACCGATAATTTCCGCGGTCTTTAGGTTTAACGCGATTTTCGGAGGCTCTTCATAAAGTTGGTTCAATTGGTTTGGTTGCGCGCCGTTAAGCACCTTGGCGATGGTCTCGGCATGAAACCTGCCAACGTATTTGTACCCGGCCCGGGACAGGCTTGCAAGAACGCCATAGCTGACCTCTCTGGCACCCGATTGGGAAAATGTCGGTATTTTGTGCTCGTTGGCAATCTCGACCAGAGTCGGAATGCTTCTGCCACTAACACCACCTTGTTGGGTAACATAAATCGCATCGGCTTTTTTAACCAGTTCCTTAAAGCATTTAATCACGCCTTTTTCGGCTAATTCCTTGTCGCTGGTATCGCTTTTGGTATGGCAACGCACGATTTTGAAATCATGCGTTTTAGCCAGAGCCTCGATGGTATCGATCGCCGCATAGCTGCGCCCGGTAAGGCTGTCTTCATATACAATACCCAATTTATGAAACCCGATCATCTCGTGGAATACCTTGAGTTGACGTTCGTTTCTTTTCGGGTCGACCCGCACGTGCACGTGGTCAAAACCCGAATCCTCGACGCTCTTGATGATCCCCGAGGAGATCGGATTGCTCGTCGAAAACACCAGGGTATTGGTTCTGTGGCGATAATTAGCCAGTCCTTTGCCGGCCCAGGTGCCCATCCCGATCATCAAATCGATATCTTTATCGTTGTTTAATCGGAAGACAATCTCGTCTTCCACCTTACCGCGCTTATCGTTTTCCCATAAAGCGCTATAGTGTGCATTGGCGACAAATTCGATGTAATCGCTCTTCACTTTCGTGCTAAGCCAGTCCCACAGCATATCGGTTGCCTCGCCGCTTTGCTTCGGCAATTCGGCGGTCTCAAGTCAGCCTAGTTGCATCAAGCCTTTGACTGTCTCGGTTAACTGTTTCTGGTAGTTAATATACGCGCCGCCTTCGTAGTAACCAATGCGCCACTTTTCGCCGTTATTGGTGGTCGGATCCACCTTGAAGAGTGGTTCAGCGGCGAAGCTGGCGGCCGGCCAAATCAGGAAAAGACTGATAAATACTAATAATTTTGATTTTAATTTCATTGTGCGACCTGCTTAAGCTAGGGAACCTCTGAAGAACCCGTTAAATTCTTATCGCCGACAACCGGGTGATATTTTTTCCTAGGGTTTCTCGGATAAGTTTCTGGTTTTTGGTATTTTCTTCTGAATGTCATCATCATTTCCCTATTCAGGGCGCACTAACCCTGCAGTGCCTGTAATTCCCTTCGGCACAGATACAGGTTTGCCAGCGCAAACAGGGTAAATACTTGCGCTGCATTTTTCTCGATTCCTTTGTAGCGAGTCTTGCTATAGCCCCACAAATCCTTCACGATTCGAAAGGCGTGTTCTCCCTTGGCGCGGGTTCGATTGCTCTTCCGGTTAAACGACCGATCCGCAATGTTCAGTTTCTTCCCTCGCCTCGCTTTACGGTTGATTCGCCACTCGACTCCAGACTCTTCAAATCGGGCTTTCTTCTCGGCATCTGCATAAGCCTTGTCACCATAAACGACTTGCTCCTCGCCATGAACCAGTTCCTCCATCATCTGGGAATCGTGAACCGCTGCATCCGTCACCGCGACACTGTGCACCCGGCCATGCGTATCCGTGCCAACATGCGCCTTCATCCCAAAGTACCACTGGTTACCCTTTTTCGTTTGCCTCATCTCCGGATCACGCTGCTTCTCCTTGTTCTTGGTCGAGCCCGAGGCACCAATGATAGTCGCATCCACAATCGTGCCTTCATTCACGATTAAACCATGATCGCTCAGATAACCTTCAACCTGCTGAAACAGCTTTGTGGTTAGACCCTCTCGTTCCAGCCGATGGCGAAATCGACAGATTGTAGTTTCATCCGGTATCGACTCCAGATCTACGCCCACAAACCGGCGCATGGAGTCCGTATCGTACAAACTGTCCTCTGCAGCCGGGTCACTCAGTCCATACCACTGTTGTAAAAAATAGATTCGCAACATTGATTCCAATGCGATCGGTGGCCTGCCCGTATGACCTTTCGGATAAAACCGCTTGATTGGCTTTACCAGTAATCCCCACGGAATAATGGAGTCCATTTCCTGAAGAAAGCGCTCGCGTCGAGTCGTCTTTTTCTTATTGGCATATTCAAGATCGGAAAAGCTCGGTTGTTTCATCATTCAATCTCTGAAAACTTGTTCGACGTATTTTATCCCGCTAATATGACTTTTGCAGAGATTCCCTAGGTGAATTTTACCGCCTGATGGTATCAGGGAATTTCAAAATTCAGGCAGTTTCTACAGACTATAGGCAACTATAAATACGATTGAGTATTGGCAAAGATGACAACTATTGAGTATAGGCAACTATATTGATTTGTATAGATTTTTTACTTTTTTTTGGGATCTATTCCTCGTTTTCTCAAACCGGTATTTACGGGCCCACCGAAGCTATGCCCAACTTGTACTTTGCGTAACTCACCGACTGACGTCTTTCTCGCAATTTGAGGTTTTAATCCATTGAAATGCTTACAATTTTTCCACCCACCGCTGCATGGGCAAGTTTTGTAATTTCTATTTTTGCCCGACTAAAATCGCTGTCCCGGGGAACGACATCCACGATTGTGTCGTACAAAGAAGCAATATGTGACTGTCCTACCGTGACCTCTCCGATCCGTTCGTATTGCTCCGTATCCAGTCCCCCGCTGGCAATAATTTCCAGCGGCCCGGCCGGTAGCAGCTGACCGTCGGTTTTCAATCCAATCGCCTGCATGCCGGACAGGTAAAGATCCGGGCCTGATTTTCCGGTCCCAAGGGTTTTAAGCTTTTGCCCGGAACTGCCGCGCAGGATTTCAATGACGGCATTTTGCATGATGGGCAAATAGTCAGCCTGGTAATAGCCACCGATGCAGCTAACTCCTCTGGCAATAGATATAAGAAGATATGATGTGAATATTGATGGTAACAAACGACCTTCCTGCAGCCCACGTCATATCTGCCGCGGTAAACGGGTATGCCCACAGTTGTCCGCTATCGTCTAAACCACGCAACTCAACGCCCGTTGCGTTTTCATCTTCCATGATACAAAGGGGAATCTTTCTTCCCTTTGCATCAACACCCCAAAAAAACATCGTCCCCTGGGCCGAATCTGCCTCGTTAAAACCTTTCACGGCTGCCGCGGCGGAGCAACGTCGCAATAGCTTTTCGTACTGCCAGCACCCCCGTTGCCCATCCAGGTTTTCGATTAGTTGCCGCCGCAACTCCGGATCGAACATGAGTTGATGGCAAATCGTAGACTTGTCAAACAAGTCCTTCTCCAATAGCCGGGAGACAATACTTTCGATTTCGATATACACCAGTTCCGAGCGGCAAGACCGGCCTCGAAACAGGCGCTGCCAAAATCGGTGGTTGACAACCGTCGCTTGCCTGCCATACCCGATGAACGCCTGGCCAACATTGGCAAAGTCATCGAATACCGTATTAATTGCGGCCTCGAGAGCGCCTCCCAGTTTATAATCTGCAACCAGCCTGTTAGCCCTATCTCGAGAGCGGCATAACATCTCTGCAGTAAACGGCCCCACGACACTGACCAGTTTTCGCTTGTAACTGTCTGGAAATATCGGGAGTTTGCATATCCCGCCATCTCCAGGCACCGAGGTTCCGGCATAGACAAGAAGACCGCGTGGGTAAGTAAGATTATTCAGCGGTACGCTTCCGCAGGCCAATACCGGAACCGTTTTTACCGGTTTGCCGTCCAACCTTTTGCGCATTGAAAACAACAGATTCGATTGCGTGGATTGCGCGAAAGTATCGATACCATGATGATTGGCGGTTAACACTTGCGGCCTCTCCCGCAGCTCCCCTGATATCGCTTCAGCTAAATCGGACCCTAGTGTTTCGCGGGTATAGGCGGCAATTTCGGTAATGAAGTCCTGATTGCCTTGAAAAGCGAAGCTATCGGGCTGCTCCAGCTGCGCGACGTAATCGCGTAATTTGGCCGATTCGAAGCGCGCAAGCAATGCATCGACCGCCGGCAAAATCTCCCGCACAGCGAGCAGGTAGGTTTCGATCGAGTCCGGTTTATTAATTTGAAAGGGCGGCTTTTTGATTTCCCTGGGTCCCTGTGCGATTCATAACGAAAACTGCAAGTATCGACATTGCGCCAATGTAGGAATATCCGAGATAGTTGATGACTTCGGTCAAATCACCCGATAACAGTACCCAACCGAATATCACGGGACCCACGACCTGGCCGATGCGGCTAATCGACCTAAATATGCCAAGCGCAGTTCCCTCGCCCAATGCACGCGATTCCTTCAGCTCCAATACCATCGTACTTTGGGAGGATAGTACAAAACTGCTCGACAAACCGAGCAGGAACACGGAAACAATCATCGATGCAATACCGAATTCGGTATTGAATGTCGCGAATGCCAGCCCCCCCAATAATCCACCAGCCAACATGTAATACCTTTTATTTTGCGACCGATCGATTAATCGCCCTATCGAGGGCCCGAAGTAGATCAGACAGATACCGTAAAGAATCAAAACCTGGCCGATTGTCGACTCTCTCGCTCCAATTTGATCCAGGTAAACCGGCGTAAAAAAATGCAAAAAGCCAGCAACCGCAATCGATGCCGGCAGGCTGCTTAATAGTGAGAGCGCTATAAAAACCGGATTACCGATAAACCTTAAAAGCGGCCTGAGCTTTATACTTTGTTTCGGTTTGTCCGCGGGAGCAGAGTCGCTATCGTTCCGGTCGCCGAGGGAACGCATAAATTTCCACGAAAACACAATCAAGGCCAGCATCACTATCGCCCCCATAAAAAACACTTTCTCATAACCGAATCTTTCGGCGAGGAATGCGCCCGCCGCCGCGCCACATATGCTGCCGGAATAAAGTCCGGCAAAAAGACTGGCGAAGCCTCGAGCACGCCCATTTATCCCACCAAAACTAACAACCAGGCCTTGCGCCGACATCAGTGACAAGCCGTAGCCAACACCTACCAGCCCTCTGGAAAAAATAAACGTCAGGGCGTCGGTGGCGATCCAGGAACTCAAGGAGCCGATCCCAACCACAAATAACCCTATAAAATAGGGCTCTTGCCAGCCCCTGCGATCCATCCATACGCCTGCAATTAAAATGAATATCCCAACGCATAGGAACTCGGCCGAAATAGGCAGTCCTAACACGATGTCTCTGGATAGACCGAACAACTCGGCGTCAAACGACTGCATGTGAAGCGGCACGAACGACATGGAGAGATCGATTGCGAACAAGAATAAAAACATGGCTGGCCGAACAAATCCTATTTCGTAACGCGCCCGATAGCGCACGCTAGTCTTGCGCTTAACCAGCAAATGCAAGTAGAGCAACATACACTCGACCACGACTAAAGTGGTAATAAAGAGAATGGTGATCCCTTTGATCAGCAGCGATATCCAGTTCCTGAAAATATCTTCTTTCGAAATACGAATAACGGCGGTCCCGATGGGCTTCTCCGCCAGATTGAACCCGGTTAGCTGTTCAGCGATACGAAACTCCTTTTCCGGCAAGCGACCTATTACAGCGGTTTGAACCGCCGCCTCGATCCTCGACTCCCGACCCCGCTCGTCCTGATGACTGTAAACTGGTTTCCCGCGTGTATTGGTGAGTATGATTGCCTCGAAATTATCAAATCGGGAAAAGGTTTCACTAAAGCCAAACTTCGGTATGCTCGAAACCTGGCCTGATTGTTTCAACGATAGTCGCTGATTCAGCCTGGCAGATATTTCAGTCGTGGTCTCACGCGCATGGTCTATGGAAGCTTCGAGAATCTGGCGTTCAAAAATTACGGCATTGACAAGTAAAGAGCAGGAGAGCGACGCCAACATTATCAATACGAAGTCAACGACGAAATCTTTTTTCCTGGTTACCCGATTCTTAAATGCCAGTTGGAAATACAGAAACAAAATGCCAAAGACGCTAAAGGCTCCAACGACTATCGTGGGAAAAATATGCTCGTCCAACCTGGGGGCTACGGTGTGCCTCAAGGCTTCTTTCCGGAACTGAAAGATTAGACTGACAATCCAACGATCCTGATTGTCGAATAGTAAATGCGGGACATAATAATGGTCATTGTCTTCTACAAACTCCAGTCCGGCCGAAGTTTCGCCGTTTGCAATTTCCAGCATCTGCTCTACGAGCACGGGCGATGTGTCGCTTTGCAGGTCCTCACTCGCTGTCGTTACCAATCTGGAGCCGCTTTTTAGCACCAGCGACAAATGAACTAGTCCACCGAAAGGTAAATTCTGGCCATCCGGAGCGGGGCGTTTTAATTTCTCCCAATGGCTATTTATCAGCTGGCGTTGACGATCCAGGAGTTCCCGCATTTCATCAACCGACAAGCGTTTATTATTGCCGAGTGACTTTTCAATCGCGTCGCTCGCCGACTCCGTCGGAATCAGGAATTGCTTTATTTCCGAAACTTGATAGCCGTCCGTCAGCGCCGATCTAAGAAAAGCGGTATTGACAATAAACGCGAATGCCAATAAAACCGCCGAGCCGATTGCGAGCTTAAACTTCATATCAGGATCGCGACTTCAGTCTAGGTTCAAGACTTTGCGTCGTTAGAACTGTTTTGCATGTGGAGGGGGCAGATAATCTGTTTTACCGATGGGTGGCTCAAATCGAAAATCGATTTCCGCCACTATTTCCGGCTGCCCCTCGAGTACCCAGCCGTGTTTGCTATTTTTCACTGCCATAAGGGCGTTCGGTTTGAACCACCTGCAGCGATGGGGCAAAATTCTCACTCCGTTTCCTTCATATCCCTGAAAATAATTCACTATATAGGCAGCGGCGACGGCACCGGTACCACAAGCCAGCGTTTCCTTGTATATACCGCGCTCATAGCAACGGAATTCAATCGAAGCGGTACCATGATCCTGCCTGACAAAATTAACGTTTACGCCAGCGGGAAACCTGTCCTGATAGTGCGTATTAACATATTGCCCGATATGATCTATTAACCAGGTGCCGAATCCACGCCTGCGCTGTAGCAAGGGTCCAGCTCCCCGGTCGCCTTCCGTGCTGGCAAAAATCGCATCGGCAAGTCCCGCCAACGGTGAGTCTTCATCGTCCAGTAAAAAAACCAGATGCGGTTCGCCGGTAAATATTAAATGACCTGCGAGGGATAATTCTATCTCTGAAGAGTAAGGCTCCAGGTCATGATGTCTAAATTTGACGCACAGATCATTGATGGTTTGAACTTCGCCAACGCTACTATCGGAAGAAATTTCTGTCCGAATATCCTCGGGGAACTTTCGTGGAATGCCAAGATTAACCCAACCGTAGGATTTAGCTTGCGAATAACCGATATCCGTCACATTCACCTTCGCGAGGGGAATCTCAGTCATGATGCTGGCACTTTCCACCTGATGTCTCTCGGACATATAGTTCGCAATACACATTAGTCCATTGCCACAACACAAAGCCTCCTGCCCATCAGGTTCAAACATTCTAAATATATAGTCCGCCTTGCATTTGGGAATTTTTTTCCAGTAATTGTGAACCTGGTTGATTGCCAGCAGATCGCCTGCGCTACAATTTTGAATCACAAGAAAATTGTCAGCACCGATACCGAATTGTGGATCGGTGATTTGTCGCGCAAATTCGGAAAAATGAATTTCCTCAAGAATTCCTTCGTCGGTTCCATCGTAAATCAAAAAGTTATTGCCAAAACAATTCGCCTTGACGATTTCGATATCGAGTGTGTTTCGCAGGGCACGTAAATTGGTAATAGTCATTCAGATGTTTGTCCAGGAGTTCATCAAACGGAAGTATCACGCTGCCGTGCGTTGTATTTCCTGTTCCAGCAATTCACAAATTTTTGGAAATAGCGCTTCTATTTCCTCGAGAATTTTTCCGGCGCCATTTATGTCTTTATCCCGGCCCATATCTTCAAGCTTTGCACTTAACTCGAATATCTTTCGAGCTCCGATATTCCCGCTTGCCGATTTCAGGCTGTGAGCCGAGTCTCGAATGGACTCGCAGCATCCATCTTGTATCGACGAATTGAGTTTATTAATTAATTCGGGTGCCGTGTTGTGATAGATTTCTAATAATTGCGCAAGGATACTGGATGACTGCGGACTCTCCAAGGCCCTGATGCTGTTTAAAGTGTTGATATCCAATAGCTCATCTTCGTCATGCTCGGCGGGACTCTCGATTTCCGCGGCTGCCGGTGCCAGCACTTGGCTAGAATTGGGGTCGAATCCTTGCTCGGCTCGATGCCATTTCGAGATCACATCCCTCAGTTGCGCCATCGTGAACGGCTTACTGAGATAATCGTCCATGCCACAAGCCAGGCATCTATCCCGATCCTCTTTGCGCGCATTCGCGGTTAACGCCACGATAACGACGCCCTCTTCCACACCCGACTCTCTTTCCTGGTCTCTAATTATTCGCGTGGCCTGGTAACCATCCATTTCGGGCATTTGACAGTCCATTAGAATCATGTCGTATCGATTTTTTTCGTTCATGGAAACCGCTTCTTTTCCATTTTCCACCAGGGTCAGATCGCATTCAAAAATCCGTAATATTTCAGTAACGAGTTTTTGGTTGACCGGGTTATCCTCCGCTACCAGTATGTTGGCGCCGATCCGGGTACCGGTAAAACTTTGCTCACCGGCCTGGGATTCGTTACGATCGAGCCAAAATTGGGTATCGCTGGAAAGCATTCTCTGAATCGCCACGCGCGGTACCGGTTTAGCGATGGCGAAGTCCACCCCTTCCAATGCCGAGATCCCATCGTCAAACTTGTGCTTTAGTAATACCAGCAACCCGCAGCGCAGGGAGTCGGCGCCGGTGAACTTTCGCAAATCGGCAATTTTGTCCTGGTATACAGATAAGTCCTGGTGTGAACCCGTATCGCATAAGATGGGGTCAAAACGTTTGGCACGCGTTCTACGCTGCTGGGTAAACTCCGGAATCTCATCGAAGCTGATCACGGTAGGCGGCAATCCCTGTTCTGCCGCAATTCTCACAGTGAGACTAGCGCCGAGTACCTCGGAATCGGTGACCAATAGGATCTTTTGGGCCGGGGTTTTCGGCTGCTCGAATGGCTGGCTTGCTGCGGTAGTTTGCAGTGACATCGTAAACCAGAACGCGGAGCCTTCATCCTTCTTGCTGGAAACGCCAATTTCACCCCCCATCAGTTCAACCAGATGTTTGCAGATCGAAAGACCAAGACCTGTTCCGCCGTAACGTCGCGTGGTTGAACTGTCGGCCTGGGAGAACGAATTAAATATCTGTTGCTGTACATTCTTGTCGAGTCCGATTCCGGTATCTCGAATTACCACCTTGACAGTTACCCGGTCACTACTTCTGTCAATAATCCTTGCTGATATTTCGATATGGCCCTGTTCGGTAAACTTGATTGAGTTGCCACACAGATTGGTAATGACTTGATGCACCCGCGACGGATCGCCCATATAACAGTCCTGAAATAACTCCGGCTCGGGTGAGCAGACGAGTTCCAGGCCCTTGTTTTGCGCCATTTCCGCGAACATGGCTCCCGAGGATTCCAATAGATCGCCCAGGCTGAACTGAGTTGCCTCTAGTATCATTTTCGAGGCCTCGATCTTCGAAAAATCAAGAATATTATTAATAATTGACAGCAAGCTGTTACCCGATTCCCGTAAGGTGGCCAAGAAATCTTTTTGGCGGCTATTCAGATTGGTGTGTGTCAGTAACTCCATCATGCCGAGTATACCGTTGATCGGGGTTCGAATTTCGTGACTCATATTCGCCAGAAACTGACCCTTTGCGCGACTGGCCTCTTCCGCGGCCTCCCGCTCCAGACGCTCTTTCGCCGCGGTCGATTCAATGGCTGCAGTAATATTTTTTTTCAGTTCTTTTTCCATGAACACGAAAGACTGGGCCAATCGACCGACTTCGTCTCGGTACTTCAATGGTAATTTGGCAATCTGATCCGAGGATTTTGACTCCTTGGTAAAATCGACTTTCGGCAATTGTTTTGCGTAATCGCTGAGTACTTTCAACGGTTTCGAAATCTTGGAAACGAAAACGAAGGTGAACACCGTGCTGACCAAGAAAATAAGGCCGATTACCAACATTTGCCGCCGCAGCACCGCCTTTCCCGGAGCTTCAATTTCTTCTACTGGGACAACCACGGCAAAATACCAGTCGAATGCCTTGAAATAACTGACATGCGCCTCGAGCAGTTCATTGTTGTCGCTATTAGGATCCGGATAGCGGATAGAGTCTATTTTCTCGTTATAGGCATTCTTGAGATCGCTGGTCAATAAGCTCCCGGTACTGGCATTAATTACACCGCCAAATTCAGCGGATTCAAGGCCAGGCGGCGCTATCAGGATTTCCCCGTTTCCGCCGAATAGAAATGCGTAACCCGTACTTGCGATTTTAATTTTGCTAAAGGTTTTTTCGAGCAGCTTGACAATGTTATTGAGTACCCGTTCACTCTCCTTTTCTATGTTGTCGAAGTCAATGGCAACCCCGATGGTCCAGTCCCATTCGCGCAGCGGAATGAAATAAGCCAATTTCTTGACCTCTGGTTGTCCTTCGGCCTGCCAGTGAAATACCGCAATTTCCCCTTCTTCATCAAGATTCTTATTATTCATTACCTCGACTAGGCGTCGGCTTTTTATATCGTAGACGGAACCAAAATCTTCGAAAGTGTTGTTGACGTCCGAGAAACCAACAACCTTTCCACTGCTGTCAAACACAAAAACATTTATCTGCTGATTCTGTTGAAAAACTCGGTTATTAAATGGCCGATTTCCGCGCACCAAATCACGGCGATGATTGGATCACTTCGGTAATCCACATTTTTCGTGGATTTTGTTCTGGTTTAGTTGCTTTTGATCGGATTTAGCATAAAGCAGGCGCACCTATCCTGTAATCAGGCGGTTTAAATCGTTGTTGCGCCAACTTCTTCAGGTTTTGCGCTGTGGCTGCCAGTAAAAATTCGTCATGTGCGCCAGTGATACCGCGCAATCGTAAACGGTCAAAGTTCATTACTCGCTTAAGATGGGCGAACAGCACTTCAACCTTTTTTCTGTCTTTCCTGGATTGTAAATATTCCGTGGTCTCGCAAATATCCCTGGCAACGTCACGAGATGATTCATAGATACCGGGATTTAAGTTCGCAGGTTTTACAGTCATGCTGACTTGAGCGATAGATAATCGTGTTGGCTTTGGTAACGGGTGAACGCGGTTTTTTGAATGGGCGATTTCTGCATCTCAGTAGCTTGTTCGCCGGGCAATAATAACAATCGGCTTCGTTATCCCAGGTGAATGCAGCCCGACCAAACATGCCCGGTTTACCGTGAGACTTATCCCAAACCGGAATATGCGGCTCTATCTGTTTTTGCTCCACCACCCAATCCAGCATCTCCGCAGAGCCATAAGAGGTATCGGCTATGAGTCGTTCAGGTTTGATTGCCAGTTTCTCTTCGACCCGGTCAATCATGGTTCGAGTGCTACTGACCTCAGCGATTCGATAAGCCGGTGTAGGCTCGACATCCATGATGACATTGTGTTCAATATCGATCAGGTAATTGGTGCTGTAATAAAACTGGCCTGGTCCTTTGTCGCCCGCCCACTGTGCCATCGGATCGGTGGTAGACACTTTCTTCTGTGTTCTTGTTGCTGAAGGATCGTTGTCTAGCGCATCCAGATATTCTCTTACCGCCCGTGACTGTGTGGGTGATGGTTGCCAGTCAACCGGACCATCGGCCATACGCTGCCGGGAAGCATCGGCTTTGATATAGCTGGCATCGGTGGCGAAGCCTTCGCCTTTGATGAGCCCTTCATCGTTACAGCGCTGCACCACCGTATCAAAGACCAGTCTCAGCAGGTCAGCATCCCGGAAGCGGCCATGCCGGCTCTTGGAAAATGTTGAATGATCCGGTACTTTATCTTCCAAACCCAAACGACAGAACCAACGGTAGGCCAGGTTGTATCGGATCTCGTCACATAACCGTCGCTCTGACCGGATGCCGTAACAGTAGCCGACCAATAACATCCGAATCATGAGCTCAGGATCAATCGACGGCCTGCCGGTATGGCTATAAAAGGGGTCAAGGTGGACACGGGTTTGATCAAAGTCGAGAAACTGATCTATCTGGCGGAGAAGATGCTCGTCTGGAATGTGCTTTTCCAGGCAAAACTCGTAAAACAATGCGTTCTGCTGCGCCGGTAGTTGTCCCATCATGGGAGACTTCCTAATGAAGTGGATACCGAACTCGATTATCTCATGGCCGAGTCATAATCGAGAGTTTTTCAACAGAATCTGCTCATAACTGACATTAGACAACCAGCTCAAAGCTCTTTGCTTAGCTGAAATACCATTGCGGCTCTGTTCGCCGGCTAGAGATTCGAATTCCCGAAAAACGGAAGAACTGATATGACCGACGTTTTTAAGATCGGTCTTCATCCGGTTGAGTATGTCGATTTTATCGGCAATGAGTCGGTTGTATCCGCCTCGAATATTCAAGCGGACAAGTTCGAGTACGTTGCGCGCCGACTTCTGTTGCGCATCAAACATCGTCTTACCGACATCCCGCTGCGTGAAGTACATAATGCTCGTCGCGGTAACAACGAGTACCAGGCTGATAAGAAAGACAATCTTCGAACTTATCGAGTTATACAGTTTTAGTGCCATTTAGTTATCGGCCCACGTATTTTATTCTTTGAATCGGCATCCATCCTCCGCACTTCCCAGCTGTTCAACCAGTTAGCAAAGTCCTGTGGCGACAAGGGCAAGCTGGCAAGGCTTCCCTGAATTTCGTCACAATGCGCTCGAGCCAGGATAGCCTTCTGCACATCGGTTTCGACACCCTCGGCTATAACGGTCATGCCTAAGCTATGCGCTAACTTGACAATACCGCTTACGATAGCCGTATATTGGTTATTCGGATCAATCGAATGGATAAACGATTTATCGATTTTCAGGGTCTTTGCCGGAAGTTTCCCAAGATAGGACAACGAAGAGTACCCCGTTCCAAAATCATCAATTGCCAGCCCGCATCCCATCTTTATAAACTGATTCAAAATGTTCAGGCTGGATTCAAAATTCGCGAGCAAAGTGCTTTCAGTTAACTCGAATTCGATAATTTCATTATTGATCGGGCTAGCCGAAATATAATCGACGATACGTTTCATCGCCTGTTCGTCGAGGAGTTGCTTCGGTGAAATGTTGATGCTAACACCGAAGTCATAATCAAATTCCGTTTTCCATTTCAATAACTGATTACAGGCGGTTCTCAACACCCAGCCGCCCAACTCACCTATCAGACCCTCATCTTCGGCGATTGCGATGAACTCGGTTGGTGAAATCTCCCCCAAGGTTGGATGGTTCCATCGACACAAGGCTTCCACCCCAACCAATGTATTGTCGAGCAGGCTAACCTTGGGCTGATAGTAGACTTCGAGCGTCTCCTGTTGCAACGCTTTTCTTAAGTCATGGGCGAGCGAAAAATTTCTTGTCACCTGATCATTTAGTTCACGCTTAAAGTACCTGAAGCCCTCAGGGTTTTCATTATTTACGGATCCTTTTGCTATTTCAGCAAATTTAATCAGCTGGTTGGTTGAATTCCCGTCGAGCGGCGCGAGGCTGATGCCGGCCGTGGTCTTGACGTAAATTTTCCTGTCATTTACCCGAAATGCCTGCTCGAACTGCTCCATTAGCCGATGCAGGAACATCGACGCAGCTTGCGGGCTGCTGACTTCAGAAAGGACAATGACAAATTCGTCGTTCCTCAGCTTGGCAGTAAGCTGATGGTAACTGATGTTTTCCCCGGCCTGATTCCCGACCGACTCGCGAGACAATAAGTCGCTTTCCCGGCAAGAATTTTTGACTCGTTCTGCAATCATCTTGATCAAATTCTCAGCCGAGTCGTGGTCCAGGCTTTCTACCAGCTTGTCGAATTTTTCGACGCCAAACACAATTACGGCCGTCGTAGTTTGGTAGCGCAAGGCGCTTTTTAAGGTGCGATCCAGGTGCTGGATTAAAAGGCTACGATTTGGAAGACCCGTTAAGTCGTCGTAGTAAGCAAGTTCGTGTAGTTTCTTTTCGGTATCAATTCGATCGGTGATATCCTGCAGCGTCACAACCATTCGATCCGGTTTTTTTGAGCCTAAGCGGTCCTCCGATATTTGCAAAACAAATCGAACGCTGCCATCCGACCGAACTACCCGATGCTCCAGATTTAGCGCATTACCGTTTAACAGCGATTGGGAAATCGAAGCAACGACCCGGTCCTTGTCGTCGGGGTGAACGCAGTCGATGAAATGATCGAAGTGGGTGAATTTCGCTTGCTCCGGCAATAAAAGAATTTCACGGATTCCATTCGAGCAGTGGACAATTTCACGATCCGCATTCCACTCAATATGCCCAAGGTCCGCGATTCGCTGTGCATTGTTTGATCGCTGCTGGGAGTTTCTGAGTTCTTCAGCGATATTTGAGGCGCGCATAATATAGTCAATTCGGAATCCCAACAATACGAAGCTGATCGGTTTTGCGACAAAGTCGGTGGCGCCAACTTCGAAAGCCTTTTTTATCGACTCGGTATCGTCCTGCCCGGTGAGCATCAGGATGGGCAGGTTTTTCCCTTTTTCCAGTTCGCGAATAGACTTGCAAGCTTCGAAACCATCCATTTGAGGCATTCTGATATCCAATAAAACAATATCGAATTCGTCGTGCGTTAATGCCTCAACCGCCTCTATTCCGTTATTAACGGTCGAAACTACATATCCTTTTTGTTCCAGGAGTGCGCCTAGAGTCAGCTGGATGCCCGCGTCGTCGTCTGCTAACAAAGCCTTTAGTTTTTTAGGCGAACTGGCGGCGGCTTGAATCATACAAAACTCCTTATCGGATTAATCTGTGTTGAATCCGGTAATGTCGGTACGATCGACATCGAACGCAATAGACCGCGAAATCTGGATCGCCCGCTTGGGTTCCATGATCGAAAATCCCTGGGCATACTCACAGGAGGCTCCTCGCAGATTTTCGTAAATAGCGCCTGAAGCGCTACCCTCGGCGACCACCGTCATCCCGAGATTATGCGCCAGTGAAACAATGGCGTTAACGATTTGCTGCTTGTCCGCACGTTTATCCAATTCACTGATAAACGTTCGATCGATTTTGAGCTCGTCGAATGGGAATTGGTGGAGATAGCTAAAAGAGGAATGGCCAGTGCCGAAATCGTCGATGGATAAATGGATGCCCCGCGTGCGCAAGGTATTCATCGTTTGAAGGGCATGGCTACTATTTTTAATCAGTGAAGACTCGGTGATTTCAAGTTTCAGGAATATTGGGTCGAGGCCGGTCTTATCCAGGATATCGTTAATGGCGCTGATCAGATCCGGTTGGGCCAGCTCCGGCGCTGACAAATTGACACTGATTGTCCAGTCTCTCGCCTCTGCCCATTGCTCCTTCCAAGTCTGCATCTGGCGGCATGCTTCGGTTACTACCCACCTGCCGATAGGCACAATCAAGCGGGATTCAACTGCCACCTCGAGAAAGTCATCCGGAATTAGCACTCCCAATTTCGGATGATTCCATCGAATCAGGGCTTCAAAACCGGATACCGTCTCCTCCGAAATCTCGACGATTGGCTGGTAGTACACATCAAATTGTCCTTCCTCGAGCGCCTGCCGCAGATCGGATTCGATCCGCAAAATACTCATCGCCTTTTCATGCATGGTCGAATCGAAGATTTCATAACGCGAACTGGGGCGGACTTTCGCCCGGTACATTGCAGTATCTGCGTCGCGTAGCATATCCTCCGGGCGTTTGTAGCCTATGCTGCTTTCTGTTATTCCGATACTGCAGCTGACAACCACCTTTTGCCCCTCCAGGTCGATCGGCCGCAATAATTCCTTATGGATACGTTCAGCCTGGTTTGTCGCCATAGTTATGTCGGAAGTATCTTCACACAGGATTACAAACTCATCGCCACCGAGTCGCGACAGCGTGTCACCTTTGCGAATGACCTGCTTGATGCGTGCGCCGATTTCCACCAACAACTTATCTCCGAGCAGGTGGCCCAGACTGTCATTGATGACCTTGAAGCGATTCAAATCCAGGTAAAGCACGGCGAAATTGTAATTTTCACGCCGAGAAGATAGTTCGATACAATGACTGAGCCGGTCGAGAAACAGGATTCGATTGGGCAAGCCGGTGAGTGCGTCGTGAACCGCATCGAATACCAGTTTTTCTTCGGCTTGCTTGCGGTCGGTAATATCAGTTTGCGATCCGATCATTCTATACGCCACATCGTCGTCATCCCTGACCGCAAGTCCGCGACACATCATCCAGCGATAATTATTTTCGGCATTCTTGATCCGATATTCGCTTTCGAAAAGGTCAGTTTTCGCGGTTTTGTGTGCATGGAGTTCGGTAATCACGCGGCTCTTGTCGTCACGATGGATTCTTCCGATCCATTCCAGAGGATCGTTACCGATATCCTCTTCCTCGTAGCCGAGCATGGATTTCCATCTTGGGGAAAGATAAACCTTGTCGTCTTTATAGTCCCAGTCCCAGAGCCCGTCGTTGGCGCCGCGGGCTACCAGACTGTATCGCTCTTCGCTCACCTGCAAATCGCGAAATGCGGTAGAGGCGCGCAATATGTAATTGAGTTTGTAGGGGAGCAATTCCCAATTCATCGGTTTTTCGCAATAATCGGTAGCGCCGACAGAGAAGGCTTTTTCGATGGAATTCGCATCGTTGAGCCCCGTCAGCATGACAATTGGAATATGCTCACCCTGCTTCATCGCCCGAATCAATGTACACAACTCGAAGCCATCAACAATCGGCATCATTACATCGCACAACATTAAATCCGGAGTTCTTGCCTCGAATTTTTCAAGCGCCTCCCCACCGTTTTCTGCCAGTTCGACTTCAAACGATCTGTTCTCGAGGGCTTGTTGTGCCAAAAAACGAATCATGGGGTCGTCATCCGCCACCAAAATCAAAGGCGCGGCCTCGCTGGGTTGCCGACCATCCTCGGAAGGGGTTTCCCTACCTTTACTAGGGGTTTTATCTGACTTTGGATCGACTGCGCTATCCGATTTTTTATCCGTATCCTTTGACTTTGGGTCGACGGAATCCAAATTGCCAGGGGCTTGTGATTTCACCTAATCCACCATTTTCTATTCAATCTATTTCCAGCACCCACTTGAAACAGATGAATTAAAATTTAATTCAGCAACAACTTCCGCAGGTCGATCAGAAATACCCGGCACACAGTTAAACGTAAACAATCCACGCACCATATTTGTTGAGAGAGAAAGAATAATGTGATCAATTGTTATTGCTGTTGAGGAGTATAGGCTAACTTTTATAGAATACTGAGTACCACCGCACCTTTTAGACCATTCCCCAGTAGCCGGGAAATCTTATGAATTTGCCGGGAAAACCCCTTTTTTGATTCGATTTTCAGGATCAACCCTGGAGTCAGGTCTAGATTCTAGCCCCCTGATAAATCCGACTCACCTGCTCATTCTGACTATTCCTCCAACCTGGGTAAAATGCGACCCTAAGTATTCCCCGAGTGCCTGATAGGATCAACCCCAGCGGAAAGGCGACCTAACATCTTATAAGCTACAGAAAAAAATCCCGATAGGAAGCGAGTTGTTTGTTGTTTGTTCATCGAACAATCGCCTCGATAAAACTTTCTTGCGCCGCTTCCTCGTCTCGGAGGAAGTATCGTCGGCTAAACAAGAATTCAATCAAGTCGTTAAGGCCAAGGAGGCGCAGCTCGAAACCACCACGCAGGCCATCATTGCCGCCGAACTGGAACGTGTAAAAGATCTGGATCAGCAGGAAGCAGCGCTCGAACAACAAAAACGCGTAGAAGTGGCCAAGGTGGCACAACAGCGGACCGAATCTCTGGCCAAGCAAAAAATGGAACTCGAAGCACAGAAGCAGGTGGCCGCACAGCAAGCCGCAGAGGCCGCCAAGCAGCAGGCGGCAGCCGAAGCTGAACAGGCGCTTGCACGCGAGCTGGCCGCTCAGCAAGCCAGACTCGAGGCGCAAAAAGCACAGGAATTGGCAGCGGCGCAAGCAGCCGCAGAAACAGCCAAACAGCAGGCACTGGCGCAAGAATTAGCCGCTCAGCAAGCCAAGCTAGAGGCACAAAAGGCGCAGGAACTGAAAGCTGCGCAAGCCGAGGCACGAAAATTGGCACAGCAAGCGGCGGAAGCAGCAGCCGAGGCAACAGAGAGGGAAGTGTTAAAGACAGCTAAAGAACAGGCACAAGCCGAAGTCGAAGCGGAACACGCGCAAGAGCTGACTGAGCAACTGGCCCAGCTCGAGGCACAGAAGGATGCGGAGATACAGCCGTTTCTCGAGGCTGAGCAAAAGAGGAAAGAGGCAAAGGAAGCCAGGAAGCAAATCGTCGACAACCTCCTCGAGAACTTCAAGGATTCCGATGACGGCGATGTGAACATCGACCAAAAGACCGGCAAGGTCAGGATTAACTTTCAGGAATCTTATTTCCTGCGAGGATCCTCCGAGCTTTCAGGCAGCATGAAAGACTTACTCAAGGTCATGATTCCGAAATATGCGAAAAGCATTTACGAGAATTCAAGCGCGGCCAAACAGGTCGAGTCGCTCAAAATTTCGGGTATGACATCGCCCATCTTCCGAGGCCGCTATTTCGATATCAACGATACGACCGAGGAAGGGGAAGAGGCGTACGAATACAATATGAAATTGAGTAACGATCGGGCACTCGCCATGTATAACTTCATTTTCGATAGCGAAGAAATGGGCGATTACGATTACCGGGCGCGGTTGAAGGCCGATCTGGGTATTTCCGCGCTTGGTTATCAAAATGCAGCGCCGGTTCCCAAGGAACTGGTGGGACAGCGGGCGTCTTGCCGCGAGTACGATTGTAAGAAAGAGCAGGCATCTATTTTCGAATTCCGATTACATTCGGAACAGTAAAACTCTATTTTGATCCGAATTACGGGTTAGGGAGCAAAAATGTTTAAGTACGTATTTTTGGCCATACTGGCGGCGACGGTGTATTTCGTATTCTTTTTCGATATGCAGCTCACCAATCAGATGATCGGAAGACTATTTGTCGGCGGTATCGGGAGTTGTTTCGTCGTGTTTTTGATATTCAAGTTTGGATTGCATTACAAAATCGCTTCGCTCAACCGCTTCGCGACGGCATTCTACTATTCGGTTTTCGAGTATAAGAAAGTTCAAACGACACCTTCGGATCTGTCCTATGTCGACAGTGTGCGCGAGCAGGCCGAGGTTGCCCTGGCCGCGAACTTCGACCCAACGCTAACGGCTTCCCAGTTGGCAATTCCCGTTTCACTGTACTCGGGAAACGACTCCTATCTCGAAGAATTACGGGCCAAGATCAAGGAAGCGGAAAAACTCAAGCTCGAATCACGCCATCTCGATACCCAGGCGAATATTTTGCTGGAAAAAACCCAGGAAGACCTGGTGGAGAAAAACCTGGCCACCGGCGAGCAACCCAAGTTATTCGACCGCTGGTTCAATATGGTAGAAGGCACGGAAGCGATTATCGACTTGACGACCAACGAAGTGAAGGATCAGGGTTATGGTCAGGCGCCGGATTATGAAATGATCAGCCGCATCGCGCTCGACCGGAATCCGCACTTCGGCACGACCTTCAAGTTCTTCGAATCGGAGGCGATTGCCGGCATCCTGGCCAGGGCGTCTTTCATGATCATTTTGCTCGGGATTATCGGTACGTTTGCGGGATTCTATCTGGCACTGAGTCAGGGTGGAGATATCAAAGCCGGTGCTGCCGTGGCGATTGTCAGCTCGCTGGTGGGACTGCCGACCGCGCTGTTAATGGAATACATGAACACTCTGTTTCCGGATCAAGATCGATACCATCTAATTTCGCAGTTAAGTAAGCAACCTACTCCTTTTGTTTATTTGTCAGACGATGCCGGCAACGGGCAAACGGGTATACTATTCCCAGAGTGCGCCATTGAGATTCACGTTGACGACCATAACTAGCAGATTAACAGGTAATAATACTTCGAGAATAAACCGGCAAAAGCAATTGAAAACTCGGTTCATGGTCTATTTGATTGGTCTAGTATTAGCTCAATGCACTGCGGCTTCGTCGGCCGCATCAACCGATTTGCAGCTCGCTCAGTCGAGCAGACTGTTCGGTGCGGACCCGACATCATCGATGCGGATCGACATCAAACCCGACACCGAAACCAACATCATAAAGCGAAACTCGGGCCGAGTTATCCCGGTTGCAATCATGGGGTCGCCGGCGCTCGAGGTGGTTTCCATCAATCCGCGTACGATTTCACTCGAGGGCGTCGACCTGATGCTGATCGGCAAATCGGACAAGAGCTTGTGCAAACAGATCGATATCGATGCCGATGGCCACACCGATTTAGTTTGCGATGTGCGCACTACCGGCTTTCGCGTCAAGCCAGGCAGCTACACGATTCGCTTGAAAGCCGAAACCTACGATAAAACCTCTTTACGCGGTACCGATTACCTCAGGATTGTGGATAACTAGACGAAAAGGGGACGCATCTATTTTTCCGATTTTCGCCATGCCTTTGAAAGCTTGAAAAATAAATGCGTCCCCTTAAATTCTGCCCCTTCCGTTTTGGAGGCATTCCCGTTTTTAACGACAAATCAGGAGTTTTGGATGGCCTTCGCCCCCGGTACCGCTAACCACAGGGTCCTTCAATGACCGAATCCAGGTGCCCGCCGACGACAATCACATTATCCGGATCGCCATCTCGCGATTCGGCGATGACATTGCTGGTAGTCACTTCTTCGCGCAACACATCGGCAATCATGCTTAATTCGAGACCGGCGGTTCCGGCCCATTCGACGCCACGGTCGTAGGTGGCAAAGAATACCGGAATACCGCCCATATAATCAGCCGACAAGGTGGCATTGATGAGCCCCTTGCGATCCTCGGTATTCCCTTGATTGAAAATGATCGCACCGACCGCACCCGCGGCGGCGGCATTCTCAGCCTTAACCCGAAAGGCGCAGGCACCGCGTTGCAGCAGCGCAATTGTTTTGGCGGGGGGAGCGGGGAAGCCGACGAAATCTTCGGGCTCGCAACCGCTGCTCGAGGCATTACCCGGTCCTAAATCCAGATCAACCGCGCTCACGTCCCCGGATACATCACCGGGCTCGGTTTGCGACATCAGCGTGTAATCAACGTCTTCCACATAGTCTAACGGCGGGTTTGACAAGTTTGATAAAGTCGACGGGCCAAGTGGTCGGTAACTGATAAAATCGAAATCCTGGATCTGCACATCGTAACCTGCTCGTTTCATCCGCCAGGCCACGTATTTGACCGAGTTATCGTAACCCGGAGTACCGGATGCCCGCGTCTCGGGATCACCCGAAGCTAAAAAGCTAAACCATTTTTGGTGCAAGCGAACCTTGTGGACATTAACCGCATTAACCAGTCGATCGCTGGCACTATAGTGGGTCCAATTATCAGCCTGCGCTATACCTGCATATATGGTGGCTATTGACGTGGTCAAACTTTTTGATACACCCCAGTTAAGCGGCATGCTTCGTTTCGAGTAGTCGTTTTTCATAATCATTCGGGCTGACATAATTCAGCGTCGAATGTAATCGATATGGGTTATACCAGCTGGATATGTACTGCAGAATATCCTGCTGTGCTTCATATCGAGTCTGATAATTTCGCCATTGCACCCGCTCCTGCTTCAGACTGCCAAAGAAGCTCTCGACCACCGCATTATCCCAACAGTCACCTTTACGGCTCATGCTGCCCTGGAACCCGTTGATTCTGAGTAATTTTCGGAATGCCTTGCTGGCATACTGAGACCCACGATCCGAGTGATGGATTAAACCTGCCTTGGGTCGGCGCTGCCAGGCGGCCATCTTCAAGGCATCACAGACCAACTGCGATTTCATCCGAGGGCTCATGCTCCAGCCCACAACCTTTCTCAAACACAATACATAAGTCACATCCGCTGCGTAGACCTGATCAGGCTGGGGCACATCAAATTGCCGCTGAAGCAGATTGTCGTACACCGGTTGTTTGTGATTGCTGTTCGTGGTCACCTTGAATTTCTTGCGATGACGTACCTGAACTCCGGCCTCCCGCATCAAATTCCGCGCCTTATTCCGGCTCACCGGATAACCCAGACAGTTCAGGGCCCGTTTCATACGTCGGCTGCCGTAGGTATGATCACTCGCATCATCAACCCGCTGAACCCACTCCAGCATTTCCTCATGCTCGGGATCAGGCGGTCTTGTGTCCATCTGGCGCCGGTAGTGGTAATAACATGACCGGTCCACACCCAGCACCTGACACATCAGGCGAACGGGAAAGGTATTCTTGTGTTGGGTGATAAACGAGTATTTCATTTCGTTTCTGCTGCAAAGAATACCGTCGCCTTTTTTAAGATTTCTTTCTCCATCTTCAGGCGTTTGATTTCAGCTTTAAGTCGACGGTTCTCTTCCTGATCCGGTGTCAGCTTGCCGTTCCCACGGAAAGCCTGGCCATCACCCGATTGTTCCTCTTGCACCCATCGGCACAGCATATTGGCATTGATGCCCAGGCTTCGCGCTGCTTCCGCCCGGCTGTAGCCCTGATCAGTTACCAGGCTCACTGCATCCAGTTTGAATTCTTTCGTATATTTCTTTCTCGTTGTCATCTATCGTTACCTCAGTTAAGTTTCATTATCTCTTAACTGGGTGGTATCAATCTATTGGACCATGTCAACTCACTTACTACCGGCATAGCCGGTAGTTTGAATTAAACCCCCCAGTGGGGGGCTATCGGTCCAGTGCCAATCGTCCTGATTTAGCTAAACCTCATCCCAGCTCTAGTCATTCCCGCGCAAGCGCACTGCTGTCCGGAATAAATCATAATGCCAACTGTGCTTGATGTATTTGGAAATCGGATTTCCATTTTCGTCGTCGTTTAAGTACTTCGAATTCGAGTCTGGGTCGCTGGAATAGAGTCGATTTGAGTTCCGCCAGCCACAGATAAAAACCGCGTCTCGATCCACAAAGTTGCCGGTATAGATCGGCGATGAGATACGTGATCAATGCCACCAGTATCTGGATTTTGACCGCATTCTCGCTTTGACCGAGAAACTTTTTGATTTTCAGGTTCTGCTTGACCCACTTGAACCAGAGTTCGATCGCCCAACGCTGCTTGTACAGCGCTGCAACTTCTTCAACCGGGACCCCCATCAGGTTGGTTACCAGTACCAGCGGGTCCACATGATCCTCTCGATGCACCACTATTCGCCGCAACGGTTTGACGTAGTTGTTTTTCCGGCCGCCGCCAGGCCATTTGTTTTTAAACTCAATGACCTCATCCGACAGTATATCTCCTTCGGTCGAGCGGCTTTTGAGCACCCTGATCGATGCGTTACGCTTTAACCGGGTCACAAAGAAAGCACCCTCCTGGTCGATTTGATGCCACCAATTGTAATCGCAATATCCCTTATCAAACACATACTTAGCGCCCTTCTCGATTTCAACATTGCGTCCATACTCAATATCGTTCTGCGGGGGAATACAGCAGGTGAATCTTCAGGCCCGGAATGCGTGACATACTACGCGCTTGCGTCCACTCATAACCCCGGCCGCGCAGACAGATCGGCGTCGAGTCCAACAGATAGAGCAAGTCCTTTATCTCATTGCGTACTCGCCGATGAGCCCGGCCCATCAGCTGCTGGCAGAATGATTCAAATACCCCGGCATCTCGTTGGCGATTGGCATCCGATAAAGTCGAGCGCTTAATCGGACCGCAGCCCAGGTGATAGTGATGCGCGGAATGACTATTGTAGCTCACCTCCAACTCGCGCAAGCTCCGACAACCGGACAATTGAGCATACATCAGACTGATTAACTGCCCCCAGCTGTCGAAACCCTTGTTATGTTTATCGCTCCGATGCTGTTCAACGCAGCGTTTGAAAGTATTTTTAGGAAGGACTTTCAAAAGTTCGCCAAATCGGGTATTTGTATACATGTTGCAGTGTCCTGAAATTAAGTTGTTGCTTATGGTTTTATTCGTAAAACCCGGGCACTGCAACACTTTCAAATACACCAACTTAATTTATTCCGGACAGCAGTGCGCGCAAGCGGGAATCTCCCAATAGCTCGTGATATAAATTGCCATTGCAAGATCCCCGCTTGCGCGGGGATGACTTGATGGGGCGAGATCTTGTAACACGCCGCCATTGCAAGGTCCCGATACGTCGAACCGCCGCTTGCGCGGGGATGACTCTGCAGGTTGCGAGTTGTTCCGACTCGAAAGTTTGAGTCTTTTTAAAGTCCCGGCGTCACTCTTTAAGTTCCGATTCAATGCTTACTCGGCAATGCCCCTGTTATTCACACCGGCATAGCCGGTGGTTTCGGGCATTAAATGACCCTAAACCTGTTAATTAAGTGCCATTCGGGTCAGGTCTAGTTTTTAGCTTACGGTATTTCTAAACTTTAAAAGCCAGGTTAGATACAAGACCTGATCCATATTTCTGCATATTTATGGGTTGGAACCTTTCCCGGCGATATTATCTTATATCTTATTCGTACTATCCCATTTTCCCTTGGGTTGAAAATGTTGGCTCAATATGCTTTTAACCTCTTCTGCAAATTCGCGCTTGAGTTCTGCTTCAGAGGGATCGATGGTACAAATACTATCCAGTAGCTTAGCCGCCGAGGTCGCTTGTTCCGGAGTGAAATTTGAAAGACTAGGATTGATGACTTTCTCCAAATTCGCTCGTAGCTCTTCTCCGTCTCTCATTAAGTAGGCGCTGGATATTAGTAATTCCGCCGAATCCTTTTTACTCATGCTGAACTCCGTTTGAAAAAGACTTAACAGCGCTTTTTTCTCTTCGGAACACATATCACCATCAGATTTCGCAGTCGCAGTTGCCAACAATGCAGTGAGATCAAGCGGACTCTCAATTTTATAGATAGGATTTCCCTGGAGTTTCTTCTGCCATTGCCGCCTTCTATGACGTGGTCAAACTTTTTGATACACCCCAGTTAAGCGGCATGCTTCGTTTCGAGTAGTCGTTTTTCATAATCATTCGGGCTGACATAATTCAGCGTCGAATGTAATCGATATGGGTTATACCAGCTGGATATGTACTGCAGAATATCCTGCTGTGCTTCATATCGAGTCTGATAATTTCGCCATTGCACCCGCTCCTGCTTCAGACTGCCAAAGAAGCTCTCGACCACCGCATTATCCCAACAGTCACCTTTACGGCTCATGCTGCCCTGGAACCCGTTGATTCTGAGTAATTTTCGGAATGCCTTGCTGGCATACTGAGACCCACGATCCGAGTGATGGATTAAACCTGCCTTGGGTCGGCGCTGCCAGGCGGCCATCTTCAAGGCATCACAGACCAACTGCGATTTCATCCGAGGGCTCATGCTCCAGCCCACAACCTTTCTCAAACACAGATCTATCACGACAGCCAGGTAAAGCCAGCCCTCCTGGGTCCATACATAAGTCACATCCGCTGCGTAGACCTGATCAGGCTGGGGCACATCAAATTGACGTGGTCAAACTTTTTGATACACCCCAGTTAAGCGGCATGCTTCGTTTCGAGTAGTCGTTTTTCATAATCATTCGGGCTGACATAATTCAGCGTCGAATT
>DS021200.1:117940-130130 GCA_001735895.1 Olavius algarvensis Gamma 3 endosymbiont
ACGATTCGCGAACTGGGGTTCAGAAATCGATGGGTTTCGGTCAGCGCCGAGGTCGCAAGGCCGAATTCCGGGCTGGCATTGGTCACGACTCCCTGATGGAAACGAACCCGATCGAAAAGATCGTTGCGCACAGGATTGAACCCTTCTCCGGCCAAAGCCGGAATGGTTGCCGCTGTTTCGCTATTGGCTTCCGTTCCGGAGTCCCAGGTTGGACCGTTGAAAGTTCGACTCTCGCCGGTCTGCATATTGCTGATATCGGTAGCGTTGAGTCCGGTAAAGGCGTCATTGGTGACGACCAACATGCTGATCACACTGAGCTGCAAGTCGCCCAGATCGTCATTCGGTACGGTTAGTGTCACCGCTGGGCTGATGACGCCCGGGCCTACGGCGCCAGCCGTCGACGCGGAAGCAACATGTTGGGTTGCAGCCTGAACCTCTCCGAGCACGTCCGTGTTGTCACCACCCTCGGCCAGCAGCTCCAACGCCAGGCTGGATGCCTCGCCATCGATAAAGCTGTTGAACCCGCTTTTGTGCATCATGACCGCGACCGGAGACAGGGTTTGCCCGTTGGTCAGGTTGGTGAGGCGTGCTTCAAATTCGGCATCGGTTACCGTATCGTCATCGTCGTCGTTGCTACTACCGCAAGCGCCGAGCAATAACATGCAGGCGGTAATGGCACCGATTTTGGTTAAATAATTCATTAGGCACCCCGCTTAGTTGATGGTAATAGTCATGCGTGCAACCGGATTCAGCCAACGGTGCACGGTTGCGTCGAGATCGCTGGCGCCGCCGGTGGCGTTGGTATCGCCGAGCACGTTACGATGAATGTGGACAAATCCTTCGCCGGTGTCAGGCAGTTCGTTGGCAGTTGCCTGAATCGCAACCCCGGTGCCACCGGACGTGGTAATGCCGGAGAGCGGATTACCGGCTCCGGCCATACCCGGTGCGCCCGTACCACCCAGTGCCGAGCCGCCCGGACCGGTTAAGGTACTGGTTGCCGGATTAATCTCGTCATTGGCCTCGGTGCCGCTGTCGTAGGCGTTCAAGGTCACCGTATAGGTACCTGGTGTGGTCGGTATCGTCCAGCTATCGAGCCCCGCAAACGCGTCGTTGGTCGGGATGAGCATGGTCGCCAGCGACAGAAAAGGATGATCGTCGGTTTCGAAGGTATAGTCGGCACTGGTGCTGGCCGGTCCTACTAAGCCGCCAAAGGTTTGATTGCGTTGATTGGTCGGATCGAGATCAAGCGCCGCCGCCAGCACGCTGGTATCGCCACCTTCGGCGATCGCCGTCAAGCCGGCCGACGCGGGGCTGCCCGGTTCAAACAGGTCGAGGTTTCCGGTATGGGCGACCAAAAGGCGGGGTGTAAATGCCATGCCTTGTGTCAGATTGGTGATATTGACGGTAATTTCCACGGCCATGGCGGCCGGGCTAGCCATTATTGACGCCGCGGCAATAGCCGCGATGCTTTTCGTATTCATATGCGTTCACTCCTGGTTTGAATATTATTAGATCCCCCGCACGAATTTGTGCTCCGGGTCAATCTTGGAGAAAGGCACAGCGAAGACGTTCGCTTCGAATAGTCATCATTCGATCACAATTTTATAACGGAATTATCACAGGGCAGGAGTAGCTATCCGACCGTGATTGCGGCATTGAGCTGCAATATATAATTGAACCGGGATCGATGAATCCCGCCGCGAACGGGATGCACAGACGCTGGGACGACGGCTGTTTGCGTTATTTCAGGGTGCTCGGGTCTTACCGCAGCTTGCGGCCGCCCTTCCACCCCGTCGGCAGCCGGTTATTGCAATAACGCGCGCGTATCGCCTCTGAATAATGTGTCGATAATCGCCCAAACCGCATTGAACCGCGGGCTGTCAAGCGAAGGTAGTGACAATGCCCACAGCTCTAATTAACCCGGCGACATATATTGTCGCCGGGTTAATTGCATCGATTCCGTAAAAACTAAGCCACACATTTATTGTAGTAATTAAATTGATTGATCACCCAAGAAAGAAACTTGATTGGTTATTCTAGCGAGCATCATTAGCATAGACGCGTTGAAGTTAAAGCTACCGGAGCCGCCATGTTCGATACCAATCCTTTTCACGATTTGTTAGGTTTCCTGACACCCGCCATCATGCAGGCTTATATCGTTCTCATGTTCCTGGCGGTGATCGGCGGTACCATCATCGACACTATCCACAAAAAGAGCGCCAAGTACTTCTTTGAAAACGCTCAAAAAGCTCAGCAATCGGCCCGGCGTACCGTAAGCGGCGGTGAAAAAGCCTCATTGGCGATTGCTACTCTGACCAACGAAGTACTGACTTCTTCCGAATTTTGCAATCCCCAGCGCCGCATGTCACACCTGTTGACAATGTATGGTTTCATTATTTTCGTCGTTACTACGGTGACATTGATTTTCGGTTACCCGACTCCCGCCGAAGCCACTCCCGGGATACTGGTGACTCTATGGCATATCGGCGCCCTGATGGTCTGTGTCGGCGGCTACTGGTTCTGGTTCTTCATCCGCTGCGACGTGAATTCCGAGGGTAAGCCCTGGTACAAGCTGGTGCGCGCCGACCTGTTCATCGTTTCGCTACTCGCCACGACTAGCTTCGCGCTGGCGTGGTCGTTCGGGCACTCCTATGTCTTCTGGGGCACTCTGTTTTTCATCCTGTTCGTTACTTCGAGCACCGTGCTGTTTACCACCGTGCTGTGGTCCAAATTTGCTCACATGTTCTTCAAGCCGGCAGCCGCCTACCAGAAAAAAGTCACCAAGGCGGATGGTTCGCAAGAGAACCTGCCCGATCTGGGCGAGCTGACGGATGCAGAGTTGCAAGCCAAGTATCCGGATATCCCGACATACATGGGTGAAACACCAGCTTATATGGGGCTTGGTATCAAGCGTGAATCTCCAAACCATTATTAAATCTGTGTAACCGATTAATTTAGAAAGAGAAATATTATGCCTACTTTTGTATATATGACTCGATGCGACGGTTGTGGACATTGCGTTGATATCTGCCCTTCCGACATCATGCACATCGACACAACGACCCGCCGCGCATACAACATCGAGCCGAACATGTGTTGGGAGTGCTACTCCTGCGTCAAGGCTTGCCCGCACAACGCGATCGACGTTCGCGGTTATGCAGACTTCGCCCCGCTGGGCCACTCGGTACGAGTGATCCGCGACGAGGAAAAAGGTGTCATCGCCTGGCGGATCAAATCTCGCAACGGCGAAACCGACATGAATCTACTGGCGCCGATCACGACCAAACCCTGGGGCCAGGGCATCCCGAAACTGGCCGATGTGCCGGCACCCTCCCAGGAAATGCGCGACAGCCAATTGTTATTCAACGAGCCGAAGTATGTCCGCATGGACGACGGTGATTTGCATACCCTGGAATCTAACGGCCTGCAAATGAAATCGGGGGTTTACTACTAATGGCTAAAACTATCGTAGAAGACAATATCGACATCCTGATCGCAGGCGCAGGCCTCGGCGGTACCGGATCCGCTTTCGAGGCGCGCTACTGGGGTAAGGACAAGAATATCGTTATCGCCGAAAAAGCCAACATCGATCGTTCCGGCGCAGTGGCGCAGGGCCTGTACGCCATCAACTGCTACATGGGAACCCGTTTCGGCGAAAATAACCCCGAAGATCACGTGCGCTACGCGCGTATCGACCTGATGGGCATGGTGCGCGAAGACTTGCTGTTCGACATGGCGCGGCACGTCGACTCGACGGTACACCAGTTCGAGGAATGGGGTTTACCGATCATGCGCGATCCCAAATCCGGCTCCTATTTGCGCGAGGGGCGTTGGCAAATCATGATTCACGGTGAGTCCTACAAGCCGATCGTGGCCGAGGCCGCCAAGAAGTCGGCCGACAAGGTATTCAATCGTATCTGCGTCACCCATTTGCTGATGGACGATTCCAAGGAAAACCGGGTCGCCGGAGCCGTCGGCTTCAACGTGCGCACCGGTGACTACCACGTATTCAAATCCAAGACCGTCATCGTCGGCGCCGGTGGCGCATCCAACATCTTCCGTCCGCGTTCGGTGGGTGAAGGTGCGGGACGCGTCTGGTATGCGCCGTGGTCGTCGGGCTCGGCCTATGGTCTGATGATCGGCGCGGGCGCGAAAATGACCCAGATGGAGAATCGCATCGTACTGGCGCGATTCAAAGACGGTTACGGTCCGGTCGGCGCTTACTTCCTGCACCTGAAGACTTACACGCAGAACTGTAACGGCGAAGAGTACGAGTCCAAATGGTTTCCCGGTCTACAGAAAATGGTGGGCAAGGAATACCTGGATCCGGAAGCTTCGCACCTGACCCATCGACCCATCCCGACCTGCCTGCGCAATCACGCACTGATCAATGAGATCAATGCCGGTCGCGGTCCGATCCATATGGTGACCATGGAAGCTTTTCAGGATCCGCATCTGGAAGAGATCGGCTGGCACAACTTCCTCGGCATGACCGTCGGTCAAGCCGTCTTGTGGGCCGCAACCGACGTCAATCCGAAGTACGAAAACCCGGAACTGACAACCTCCGAGCCTTATGTCATGGGTTCGCACGCGACCGGCAGCGGCGCCTGGTGCTCCGGGCCGGAAGACGTTTCTCCCGACGAGTACTTCTGGGGTTACAACCGCATGACCACGGTCGAAGGCCTGTTCGGCGCCGGTGACGCCGTCGGCGGCACGCCGCATGCGTTTTCTTCGGGTTCCTTCACCGAAGGTCGCCTGGCCGCCAAGGCCGCCTGTAAATACATCGACGACGGCAAGGCCGAGGGCATTAGCATTTCACAGGAGCAGATCGATCGCCGCAAGGCCGAGATCTTCAAGCCGATGGAACATTACAAGGTCTTCCGTAACGAAATCGTTGCCGGTGACGTTAATCCCAACTACATCAACCCGCGCCAGGGCCTGGATCGCCTGCAGAAGCTGATGGACGAGTACGCCGGCGGTGCCACGGTTAACTACATGACCAACGACAAGCTGTTGCATATCGGTCTGAAGAAACTGAAGCTGCTGGAAGAAGACCTCGAGAAGGTTGCGGCCAAGGACATCCACGAGCTGTTGCGCGCATGGGAACTGAAGCATCGTCATCTGGCTTCCGAGTCCGTGGTGCAGCACACACTGTTCCGCAAGGAAACCCGCTGGCCGGGTTACTACTACCGCGGCGATGCGCTGAAACTGGATGACGAGAACTGGCACGTACTGACCGTTTCCCGGCGTGATCCAAAGACCGGCGAATACACCATGGAAAAGGCGCCTTGCTACCACATCGTTGGTGATGACGAGCAATCCGCTAGCGAAAAAGACGAGCAACCCGCTAGCGCCGAGGAGGGACAACCCTCTAGCGCGGAGATTGCATAAGCGCCCCGAGTGACGGCTGAAGACCGGGTTGGGCCGAAAACCATAGCTTTGGCTATGGGCATGGGAGAAACACGGGTTCAAGCGTCACTGGGCCAGCCGGGGCGGCGTCGACCATGCCTCCCCGGGTGACAAATGAGATCAACATGACTGTTGATCTTTTTTATTTACGACATTACCGTCTGATAAAATCCTGCTCCCCCCACGAGACAAGACTGGCGGCACTGACGCTTGAATACTTGAGAGAGTTCGTATGAATATTATCGACAAGACCGATGCAGAGCTTGAGGCAATTGCTTTCCCCATGTGGGATGACCTGATCAAGTATTCCAATAAGGGGCAATACGGTAAGTTCATTCGAAACTTTTCCTATGACCTGTTGCTGGGTCTCAACGAGGTCGAAGTCGGCAAACAATTTGTCAAAAGCGAATTGACCCGAAGCCTTTCGCCCGAGTACGATTTTTTAGGCTATATCCGTCGCGGCGAACACGTCACATGCCTGTTTAGAGTACGTAGCACCAAGAAAGCAGGCGAATGGCTGGGACGTCTGGTTATCGGTTACGAAAGAGGTGAGGTCAAGATTTTCGCGGCCTCCATTTTTTAAAGGTGAGTGATTATGAGTGACGAAACGATTGCAGACGGCAAGTATGTAGAACTAACCTACAAGGTCATCGACCAGAGTTCCGGCGGCGTACTGACACAGGTGGAATACCCGCTGGGATATGTGCACGGCACCAACGAGATACTGGCGCCGTCGGTCATGGCGGAGCTCGAAGGCAAAACCGCCGGGGAAGTGATTGAAGTCCCTATCGACTGCAGTCAGCTATACGGGCCGCGGAACGAATCCCTGGTGATTACCGAACGTACGCAAGACGTTCCCGAAGAATATCGTGAGGTCGGCATGTCCATCCTGATGGAGAACGAACAGGGGCAGACCAAGTCTTTTCTAGTTACCCATGTCGACCGCAGGACGGTGATCATCGATGGCAACAATCCACTGTGTGGACGCGAGGTCGTCTTTCGCCTGGAAATATTGCTGGTGCGCGACGCGACGGATGAAGAAATCCAGTATGGCGGCAAAGTTGAAGCAGGCCCCGATCTCGAAGGCGTCACCCAGGTGCCGATTCACTAGCCCGCCAGATGTCGCGAGAACAGCATGATTGAACAAACCGTATTGACCGAAGGCGAGGAGTGTCGCTTTTGTCTCACCAAACCCGGGCGCCGCATTATGATCGAGGGGAAGTACGGCTTTGCCGCATGGGACCGGCATCCGGCCAGCCCGGGGCATTTCATCGTCATCCCCTACCGCCACTTTTCCGACTACTTCGATATCAATGACGAAGAACGCGCAGAGCTGTGGCAGCTCGTCGCCGCGGGTAAGAAACTAGCCGATGAAAAGTATAATCCCGACGGTTACAATATCGGCATCAACGTCGGCATCTGGGCCGGACAGTCGATACCCCACCTACATATCCATGTGATTCCGCGCTACCGGGGAGACGTGGAGAATCCGAAAGGCGGGGTACGCGGCGTCATCCCCCAAAATAAACTCTACACCTTCAACCCGGATTAACCCGCTGAATTTCGAACCGCCCGGGAATACAGCAAGGTCCCGGCTCAAAAATTTCTCATTGCAAAAAAATTGAATTTTTGGCGGTCGCGAGTGCAAGGCAAAAAAAACGGCGCGGACTTTAATCCCCGCCGTTTTTCGCAGTTTGCTGCCTTGATTTAAGAAGTTGCGCTCAAGCTTGTGGGTTAGCGCGACCGAATGGATCAAGGACGTTTAGGCGTTTCGTACTTGACCTCTTTTTGAAACGATTCCCAGATGGTTTCGTAACCGACGAAGCCCTTTTCATTGGCTTCCATCTGGCGGGTAACGAGATAACGCGACTTACCTTCGGGAACCTTGGGTCGTTCTTTCTTTTGTTCGCTCACAAATCACCTTTTTAAATTTATGACGTTGAAATTCGTCCTGGATGGTCGGCACGAGAATCTGTTCCTTAAGGCCACCCGGGGTCACTTCCGGCTTTACCAGATTGGAATTATATCAATAATAGCCCGGATGTCCCATCAGACCTATTTATGCACTGAACATCGTATTGAATGAGATCGACGATCAGTGCATTATGCGTTCCCTGTCAATCCCGCGAAGTCGGGATTGTTTTACCGATCAGGCATCGCAATAACTGAAATCCGAACGACGAAAAACCATATTGACCATGAAACTTGTACAAACTCAGCTTTTAAAAGGCACCAGAGAATTCGAAATTGCAGATAACGTCGTTAATTTTCGAATGAAGACGCTGCTTAAAGAAGAAAAATTGACCGTAGACCTGTCAATACTCAACCCGGAACCCGTCGTCAATGTGCCGTTCCTGGAATTTCACAGCCGCGTCAAATGCGGTCCGTTATTGTCGCTGCTACTAGATAAACCCAACTCGCAAGAATTTAACGCCTTTGTCGATGAACTCAAACAGCGAGCCCGTCAGGAATACAGCGCCTTTGCCGGGCTCAAGGCCGGATCTCAGCCTGAAAGTCTGGCTGCGAATGTGTTTGAGGAGCCACCGGAATATGATGAAGCGGGGCGGATTCGAACCGGTAAAAACGTCGAACCGGTGATTGCCGAAAGGGTCGACGAAACAATCCGGATGTTGGAGCAGCACCTGCAGGCCGGCGAGATCGAAGCGTTGCTCGCTGCCCTCAAAGCACTAAAAGAAGACCCGGAAAACGAATCCTGTTTAGATCGATTGATCGAGGCATTCGACGACCTGGGGCCACGCCAAGGCGCGGTTTTAACCTATGCGCCCTATGTCGGCTTCTTGCTGTCCGAGAATCCGCCTGGATTATAATGCCTGAAATGTCGATCTGGATATCGGTACACCGAGAAAGGAAAGGGTCAGTGTCGATTGATTTTTAAAGAAAATCAATCGACACTGACCCTATGCTACTATGATTTACTTCAGCCAGCGTCGAGCCGTCTCGGTGATCGCCGCCACGGCCGGGTGCGTAATGCGCCGTTCGACCGAGATGGCGTAAAACTGCTCGCGTACCGCGTCGGTCTGACCCACCTGCTCGACTCCGTAATGGTTCTTGACCTCGTCCGCGATCGCGGTCGGTGCGACGAAGATGCCGACGCCGGCCTGGCCGAAGGCTTTCATCAGCGCGCTATCGTCGAATTCGCCGATAATACGGGGATATACGCGCTTGCCTTCGAGCCACTGCAGCAGGCGATCGTGCACGCGGTTGATGCCGCTCGGAATCAGCAGCGGCGCGCCGCCAAGGCTGTGTGGGAAGTCGGCGGCCAGATCCCGGGTCAGTTCCGCCTTGCCGAAAAAACCGATACCGCATTCGCCGAGGGAATGATTAAAACCGCGCACGTCGATACCGGGCGGAATCGGGCCGTCGGCAATGACCACGTCCACCCGATGCAGGGCGAGTTCGGCCAACAGGGTTTCCAGGTTATTTTCGCGGCACTGGATCCGCATTGGTTCCGGCATCTCGAGGGCAGGCGAAAGCAGCCGGTACGCGATTGTTTTGGGCACCACTTCGGCAACTCCGGCCTTGAACAGAAGTGGCCGGTCCGCGGGTTCGTTACGCAGATTTTCCTCGAGCTCCGAGCCCAGCGAAAAAATTTCATCGGCGTAGCTCAGCGCGAAACGACCAATTTCGGTCAACTCGAGATTGCGCCCGCTGCGACGGAACAGGGCTTGTCCCAAATTATCCTCGAGCAGGTTGATCTGACCGCTGATTGTCTGCGGGGTCAGATGCAGGATTTCGCTGGCACGGGCGACACCGCCTTGCTTTGCCACGACCCAGAAGTAGTGCAAATGTTTGTAATTGATCATTCTCCAATACTCGAAAAATACGAACTAACATTTTATATAATTCGGATTTTTTTTCAAAAACCGCATCCTTATCATAAGCAACGTCGAATAAACGCTATATGGGGATATTAATGAATATTGAAATACAGGCCAGAGGGATTCCATCGAACAAGGACGTGCATAATTTCATCAGGCGCCGGGCCGATCTCGCCCTGAACGCGCTCAGAGACCAGATCGGCCTGGTCAGCGTGTTCGTCGATGGTGCCAACGTTTCGGACAAGGTCGGGGATATACGCTGTCTAGTGTTAATCAGGCTAGGAACTCATCCCGATGTGGAGGTCGAAAGTACGCATGCTAATCTGTATACCGCGATCTATCGTGCGGTGGATGACGCGGGCTGGACCTTGGCGCGCACGCTTATGCATCAACAAGCGGGCTTGCTGAACCGGCAATTCAAAATGATTGGCAACGGCTACCAGGCTTTAGCGTGATCACGAATAAACTCAACTCCCCAGCCTTGTTACTCGTCTGCGGCATCTCCGTGGCCGGCCTGACCGGTTGCGAACAATTGGGACAAGCCGCCACCGATGTGGTCGAAAATGCCAAGCAATCCGCCGCGCAGGCACTGGATGAAATCGGGCAAGCCAATTCAGTCGAGGAAGCGAAACAATCGGCCGGCGAGGCATTGCAGCATACCCGACAAAAAGCTGCCGGACTGCTGGACCGGGCTAGTGGTTACCTCTCCGGAGAACAGCCGCTTCAGGAAGGCATTCAAACTCCCGCTGAAGCCGCGCCTGCCGAAGCGCAATAACCCTGAGTGGCCGACATGACCCGCAAACCCCGCCCTCTGGCCGATCTGTTGCTGAGCATCGTCATCCCTTCGCTGGTTCTAATGAATTTCAGCGACGCAGCAGCACTGGGTGCGCACTGGGCGCTCATCGTCGCGCTGTCGTTTCCCGTTGCCCTGGGCCTGTACGAATTGCTGCGTTTCGGCAGCGCCAATTTCATTGCCTTGCTGGGGCTGGTCAGCGTGCTGCTGACCGGTGGCATCGGTCTCTGGCAACTGGATGCTCAGTGGCTGGCGGTCAAGGAAGCCGCGATACCGGCGTTGCTCGGATCTGCGGTGTTGATCTCGGTCTGGCTCGGCTACCCGCTAATCAGGGTACTGCTGTACAACCCTAGGATTCTCGATACCGAAAAAATTGACCGGATTCTGCTTGAACGCGGGCAACAAGCCGCATTCGGGGCACGCCTGGATAATGCCACCTACCTGCTGGGCGCAAGCTTTTTCGTTTCGGCCGCGCTGAACTACCTGCTGGCCAGGTGGATTGTTACCAGCCCTTCGGGAACTGCGGCTTTCAACGAGGAGCTGGGGCGCTTAACCCTGATCAGCTATCCGGTAATCGCGCTGCCGTCGCTGTTGATAATGCTCGCCATTATCTATTTCCTGTGGCTCAGCATTCAAGGCTCGACCGGATTGCAGCTGACGGAAATCCTGGCTCCGCCGCATGCCGGCGACAAGTGAAATGACTACTGCGATAAGCCTCGCGTACCGGGTAATCCGGTATGGCAGGGACCAGTTTTACCGGCCCGGCTTGTTGAATTTTTTCGAGCAATCGTCTTGTCCGGGTCGGCCAGAACTTCACTGCCTCCAAAAGCTATGATCGAAGGCCGATCCGGCAATGGCAAAATCTTCCCCAACGACGCATGCATATGCCTGCGTCCATCCGCAACGAAACCGGTTAATGAAATCAGAACCGGAAGGAGTCCATCCATGTTAAATCAGATACTGACTGCGGCGGCCCTGGTCCTGCTTGTCGTACTCCCGATAAATCAGACCCGGGCCGTCGAACCCTTGTCTAGCGATGAATTCGCGTCGCATTGCATCGAGTACCGCAACGCGCCCGACGGCGCCGATGGCATCTTTTGCGTGCGCTATATCCAGGGATTCATCGACGGAGCAGTCGCCACCGATGAACGCGTGTCTCTCAACGTAGCGGCCGAGTACGAGCAGCAAGAATCATTTAGCCAGCGCGCAGCGCGCACGCGTGTGGGTAGACAACTTGACCGCTTCGGCGCCTCTTACTATGCCGAATTCTGCCTTGGCGCGCCGGTGCCGCTGGCGGAGGTGGTGGATCATGTCATCGGTAAGCTGGAGCAGACGAATTTCAAGACCGATATCCCGCTCGCGCGGAATTTCGTCTACCAGGTCTTACGTGAGGACTACCCTTGTGAAGCCGACAAGGTATCGTCAATTGAATAAGCAACGGCAGCCGCCTGGATGCTCTACCAGCGAGGCCTGATAAGTCGAATTTTCGCAAAAACCAAGCGCGCCTCGCGCCTTGAAGCTAGCTGCGGCCAAAGAGTTGGTCGGTAAGAAAGTGAATCGCCCCGGGTTTGTCGGAGGCTCAATTTCTTGAGAGGATTGGGTAATGAAGACAAACAAAAGATATTCCCCGGAAGTCCGGGAACGGGCGGTTCGTATGGTTTTCGAGCATCAACATGAGCACGAGTCCCAGTGGTCAACCATTGAATCGATATCATCGAAAATAGGATGTACAGCAGAAACGCTACGCCGCTGGGTGAGACAGTCAGAGATTGACCAGGGGAAGCGTGGCGGCATCTCTACGAGCGAGCGAGATCGCCTCAAGGAACTGGAACGCGAAAATCGAGAGCTCAAGCAGACCAATGAAATTCTGCGCAAGGCTTCTGCCTATTTCGCCCAGGCGGAGCTCGGCCGCCGACCGAAATAATGGTGTCGTTCATCGACGATCACCGGGTCGATTACGGAGTCGAGCCAATCTGCAAGCGATTGCCGATTGCTCCGTCGACCTACCATGAGCACAAGGCGCGAGAACTGGACCCAGATCGCTGTTCGAAGCGATCAACTCGAGATCGACATCTCAAGGCGGAAATTAAACGCGTCTGGGAAGAGAATTTTGAGGTGTACGGCGCTCGCAAAGTCTGGTGCCAATTGA
>DS021200.1:130487-133634 GCA_001735895.1 Olavius algarvensis Gamma 3 endosymbiont
CTTAGCATCCCCTCAGAATTGATTCCGTCACCGGGTACGGATGCATAGGTCGTATCGGGATGACGATTTGCCCCGGAAAGCAAGGAAGCGGATTGTATGCGGGCGAATGGAAAAGAGAACTGGAAACAGATATGAAACAGATTCTCGACTGGGGCGGTCAAGTTCTGATTACATTGATGGAAAAATCTGAGTTCAGCTTACTGGGTGTATCCGAAATAGGCGCTGCCTCAAAAAAGAGCGGTTTAATCTGGATCCATTTGCCCATTCAAGATATGGCGATACCAAACAAATCCTTTGAGATAGCCTGGCTCAAGAAGAAAGACTGGTTATTTGGTCAACTCCAAAAAGGAGTAAGTATTGTCATTCATTGTCGCGGTGGCCTGGGACGTACGGGCATGATTGCAGCTCGAATATTGATCGAAATGGGAGAAGATCCGGCGGTGGCCATTACGAAGGTGCGTGCAGCCAGGGAACGAGCAATCGAAACCTACGAACAAGAAGAATACCTGTTGTGTAAAAAATGGGAAGGAAAAACTTGACAAGTTAGTGTCTTTAAGCCACTATCTATTTTAATACGCGCTAGGTGTAGGGTTTACACAAGTGCATCAGCTTTTTAAGTCGGGATAGACCCGTTTTAATTCAACTACAGCAAGGGGTTTGCTGCCATGAACAAAGAGTATGATTTCCTCGTATTTATCGGGCGCTTTCAGCCCTTCCACCACGGGCACCTCAGTGTAGTCAAAACCGCCCTCGAAAAATCTGAGCATTTAGTCATTCTATGTGGCTCAGCTCATCGACCCAGATCAAATCGCAATCCCTGGAGTACTGATGAACGTGAACAGATGATTCAACAATCACTTAATGAAGCCGACCGTAAACGTGTACATGTCATGCCGCTAATGGATATCGTTTACAACGACGAAGCCTGGGTTAGTAATATTCAGATGACAGTCAACGGAGTCGTAACAGCACACCACGGAAAACCACATAGCAAAGCTAAAATCGGCCTGATCGGACATAGCAAGGATAAAAGCTCCTACTACCTGAACCTGTTTCCACAATGGGGTGCGGTCCAAGCCGACAATCATAAAGGTGTCGATGCAACCCTAATTCGACAAGCCTTTTTTTCAGAGGACAGTCCTGACTATTTGAGTCAGTTTGCGATAGATCACCTGCCTGAAAAAGTACTCGAAAACTTGAAGGATTTCGCTCAAACAGAAATGTTCGAGTACATCCGTAACGAGCAAGTTTTCATAGAAAAGTACAAGTCAGCCTGGGAAACATCACCCTATCCGCCAACTTTTGTCACCGTTGATGCTGTGGTCGTGCAAAGCGGACATGTTTTGATGATTGAACGCAAGGCACGCCCGGGACGTGGTCAATTGGCATTGCCCGGAGGATTTGTAGGTATCGGTGAGAAGCTGATCGATGCCTGTTTACGCGAACTACGCGAAGAAACCCGCCTCAAAATTCCTGCTCCGGTGCTAAAAGGCTCCATTAAACACCAGATGGTATTCGACGATCCTCATCGCTCCGACCGAGGTCGCACGATAACGCACGCGTTTTACATCGAGTTGACACCTGACAGTAAATTACCAAAGGTCAAAGGGAGCGACGACGCAAGGCATGCCAGTTGGATACCCTTAGCTGAACTAGATCCCGCAAGTATCTATGAAGATCACTACTTCATCATTCAGGAGTTGGCCGGCCTATAAACAATTTCAACCGAGGCGGGGATAGACCTGGCCTCTTTTTTCAACGTGAGTGGAGGATTTCCATCATGCATAAAAATCTGATCTTAAATACCGATAGCTACAAGGCATCACACTACTTGCAGTACCCGCCCAGTACGACCCATGTTTCAAGCTATATCGAAGCCCGTGGAGGACCATATGACCAAGCAGTTTTTTTCGGTCTGCAAATGTTCATCAAGGAATATCTGACCACACCGATAACGGCCGCGGACATTGAAGAAGCCCGTCAAATCATTGTGGCCCACGGCCTGCCATTCAATGAAGCAGGCTGGCAACACATATTACGTAAACACAGCGGATATCTGCCCATCACGATACAGGCAATTCCAGAAGGAACTCCGGTCGCTGTACAAAATGCCCTGGTACAGGTCGTTAATACCGATCCGGAATGCGCCTGGCTCACCAGCTACATTGAAACAGCTTTGTTGCGCGCGATCTGGTACCCGACCTCGGTGGCAACAGTCTCTCATAGATGTAAACAGATCATTTCCAGGTACCTCAAGATGACCGCCGATTCCAGTGATGGGGTTGTATTCAAACTCCATGATTTCGGTGCCCGGGGTGCGACTTCCAGAGAAGCAGCCGGCATCGGGGGTGTTGCTCATCTGGTTAACTTCTGGGGTACCGATACGATGAGCGGCCTGCTCAATGCCCGGCGTTACTACAACGCCGAAATGGCCGGTTTTTCGATACCAGCTGCAGAACACAGCACCGTCACCGCGTGGGGCAAGTCAGGTGAAGCCGATGCTTATCGCAACATGCTTGACCAGTTTTCAGGGGAAGGAAAGCTGGTTGCAGTCGTCAGCGACTCTTACGACTTATGGCACGCAATTGACCACATTTGGGGAGACGAATTGAAGGATAGAGTCATTTCCACAGGAGGTACTCTGGTGGTTCGCCCCGATAGCGGCAACCCGGTCGAAGTGGTTTGTGAAACACTGGAACGGTTAATGGCATGTTTTGGCCATGTAACCAATTCCAAAGGCTATCGAGAACTGCCTTCTTATGTGCGTGTGATTCAAGGAGATGGCGTAGACGAAAACTCGATTAACGCGATTCTGGGCGCCATGGAGGCACGAGGATTGAGCGCCGACAACGTAGCCTTCGGGATGGGAGGCGCCCTACTGCAGAAAGTCAATCGCGACACACTTAAATTCGCGATGAAAGCCAGTGCCGTCAAAGTCAATGGCGAATGGCGTGAGGTTTATAAAGACCCGGTTACCGATAGTGGTAAACGATCTAAGAAAGGACGTCTTGCTGTCATCGAAGACAGCTCAGGTGTTTACAAAACGATACCTGAACATGAAACCGGTAACTGACATGGTCCAATAGATTGATACCACCCAGTTAAGAGATAATGAAACTTAACTGAGGTAACGATAGATGACAACGA
>DS021200.1:133684-158172 GCA_001735895.1 Olavius algarvensis Gamma 3 endosymbiont
GGGCTGGCTTTACCTGGCTGTCGTGATAGATCTGTGTTTGAGAAAGGTTGTGGGCTGGAGCATGAGCCCTCGGATGAAATCGCAGTTGGTCTGTGATGCCTTGAAGATGGCCGCCTGGCAGCGCCGACCCAAGGCAGGTTTAATCCATCACTCGGATCGTGGGTCTCAGTATGCCAGCAAGGCATTCCGAAAATTACTCAGAATCAACGGGTTCCAGGGCAGCATGAGCCGTAAAGGTGACTGTTGGGATAATGCGGTGGTCGAGAGCTTCTTTGGCAGTCTGAAGCAGGAGCGGGTGCAATGGCGAAATTATCAGACTCGATATGAAGCACAGCAGGATATTCTGCAGTACATATCCAGCTGGTATAACCCATATCGATTACATTCGACGCTGAATTATGTCAGCCCGAATGATTATGAAAAACGACTACTCGAAACGAAGCATGCCGCTTAACTGGGGTGTATCAAAAAGTTTGACCACGTCAAACAAAGCCAACAAGCTCGAAACGATTTTCAGTAACGGAAAGTTAATTCAGGAAATTGACTTCGAAACCGTACGTGCCAACGCCGCACTTTAACCTGACAGGTTCGGGATAGACCCGGCCTTGATTGAGACATTATTAAGGAGCTTATTATGTTTAATCTCAAATATATCAAAACCGAACCAACCACATATACCCTGCGATATACGCGTGGTCGCCTGAAACAAAATGGTGCCGGCCTGGCCTTTTGGTACTTCGCGCCGACTACTTCTCTGGTCGCGATTCCACTGGCAACGACGGAATTACCTTTCATTTTCAAGGAAACCACTCGCGATTTTCAAGAAGTTACCGTACAGGGTCAGGTGATTTACCGAATTGCCGACCCGGAAAAACTCGCAGCCATGCTTAATTTCACGCTCGATTCTCAAGCCGAGCGCTACGTATCGGAGGATCCGACGAAATTGCAAAATCGTATTCTCAACCTGGTACAGGTTAAAACCCAGGCTTCGGTAGAGCAACTCGATCTCAGGCAAGCGATTCGAGCGGCTCGCGAGATGGTTGATGCAGTCAAATTGGCGCTCGTAAAATCAAGTGTGCTGCAAAAGCTAGGAATCGAAATTGTCGATCTCAATATTCTGGTCGTTGAACCCACCCCAGAAACTGCGAGAGCACTCGAAGCGACCGTGCGAGAGCAATTTCTTGAAGAGGCGGACCAGGCAGTATATCGACGCCGGAATGCATCGATAGAACAAGAACGATTGGTTAAGGAAAACGAACTTAATACCGACCTTGCCGTAGAGACCAAGCAACGTGAAATTGATGAAGCCAAGTTAAACGCGGAACGCGTGTTACAGGAGCAACGTCGCGATATGCAACGCATCGATCTTGAAGCAGATATCGCTCAGGAAGAACAGCGCAAAGACCTGATTGAGCTCTCTACTGAAAATGAGCGCAAACAGGCCGATGTCAATGCCTATGAAATTGCCGCGACTATGGATGCCTATTCCAGGGTCGATGCCAAAGTGCTGGAAGCGATGACCATGGCCCGGCTGGACCCACAACAGCTACTCGCGCTGGGAATTCGAGAACTGGCTGGCGGTGCGGAGAGAATCGGTCAACTCAACCTGGCGCCCGATCTGCTGCAGGCGATCTCAGGCCAGTTAAGCTCAAAGGCCTGAGCCATGTCGACGCAGCGAAAAGTTGTGTTGGTAAAACGTCGTACCCGATACGAGGAGCTTGTGTCTCAGTACAACACTGAGTCACAAGCCGCCTTCGTTATTGGAAGCCGTGGGCAGGATTTTAGTGACTACAAGATTGAACATACCAGCTATGTACAGGCAATCGGAACAATTGAGAAATACCTGACGCTGGATTACCGTTTACAATCGGTCGATCGAGAGTTTCTCCCCAATTTCATGTTTTCACCTGATGATATCGTGCTTGTGATCGGTCAGGACGGCCTGGTTGCCAACACTCTGAAATATCTAGATGGTCAGCCTGTGGTAGCCATCAACCCGGACCCAAATCGATACGACGGTATGCTTTTACCATTTGGTATTGATGATGTAACAGCAGTTATATCGGACGTCGCCGCAGGAAATTTCGATTCAATGGGAATCACCATGGCAACCGCGACCCTGAATGACGGTCAGAGCATTACTGCAGTAAATGACCTGTTTATCGGTCCCCGTTATCAGATTTCGGCCCGGTATGAAATTGAATTCAACGGAGCGCGGGAGGTTCAGTCTTCAAGCGGACTTATCGTGTCGACCGGACTTGGTAGTACCGGCTGGCTTACCAGCGTCCATCGAGGGGCGGAAATGATTGTTGGCAAGCTGGAGAGCCGGAACCCTTCGTTTGACTGGGACAGCGACCAACTGCGGTTTGCCGTTCGAGAACCTTTCCCTAGCCAGCTCACGGGCACTGAAGTGGTGTGTGGAACCATTAGCACGGGACAAGCTTTGACGGTCAACTCCCAGATGGCAAGTCACGGAGTTATCTTTAGTGATGGCATGATCGACGATTTTATCGAGTTTAACAGCGGTACCGCTGCCTCAATCGGCCTGGCAATCTGCGCAGGGTCAACTGGTCGTTTAAGTATTTGAGAGTAACGACTTGATTTTCGAAGCCAGATTGGCAGAGGTGTAAAGCGCAAGGAGCCGCTGTCGTTCGTTCGGTTCATCGAATCCAATGGTATGCACAGAATATCGCATCTGGGCAACCAGCCACTCAAGCAAATGTTCGCGCTCGTGTTGGTCCATGTAAGATAGTGCGATAGTCCGAAGCCGTTGGATTAAACGGTATGTCCTTTCATATGGAGTTTGTTTAAATTCAGCGGGTAACGGTTGCACAACCAGGGGATTTTGATTTCCCAGCAAAAAATCAATAAACCGATACCCGACCTCTAGATTCACGTCATCATCACAGGGGCTTGCGATATACAACAGATCATTTTCAAATTTTGCAAAGTCCTTGAGTACATGACCACGATGCGTGTGGAAGAAATCGATAAGCCAGACGTTAACTTTTGCATCTATAATAATATTGGCACCATTGAGATCTCCGTGAACATATGACACCGGATAGTCACCCACCGTAGGAGACAATTGATCCAGTTCCTCGCGGTAGAATTTGTAAAGGTTGAGACATGTTGCACCTAGAGGTAGAGATAACTCTCCTTCATCAGGGCATTGCCCTATCAGGTGGGAAATCTTATTTTTGATCGAGCCGGCCCAAGAGGAATCGAAGCAATAATATTCAAATAGATCCAGTTTATCCCGGGTCGCGGCACGATAAAAGCGACCTAATTGATCGCCAAATACATCTGTTAAGGTTTTTTCCAGGAAATCTATTTCGGCGCCTTGCTGGTATGCCGCTTGGAAAGTAGTTGCCTGCTCCGATCCCATAGATGCGTATCGATACTTGATCGCTCCTCTGTCTTCCAGATCTGCGTAGTCGGCAATTGCCGGAGCATTGTTACCCAATACTCCTTCTATTTGCTCAAAAGCCGTTCTCTCATGTGCCATAGCTTGCCGGGGACCAATTTTAACAACATGCGGCGCCTGGCCCTGTCCATGCAAATCTATACTGTGGGCCCCTGCAACGAGATTCCCGGAGAAACCCCCATCAAGAATGCGTAATTTGAGTGATTTGCACTCGCGGAACAAATATCGAAGCAATTGCTCATCGGCATTCTTCAAAGCGATTTCATTCGCATTTGAGATTTCGAGACTATGATTAAACGAATTCGGGAGAGAGTCCTGCATATTGCCGCCCAGGAATTCAACAAATTCGCCCAGAGATTCGATCACCTTGACACCGACGATCCGTTTTAACTGTTCAAGCGCATAAAAATGCTGACTACGCGAGGAGCTCGCTGTTAGTGCGCTACAGACAGATAACTGAAAACTCGGGTAGCGGGTTGCCAGCTCATATGCAAGAAACAGAATTTTAGCTTCAGTCCAGACGCCTATGATTCCAACGCGAATCGGCTCTCCCTTATACCGATCGAGTAATTCAGGCATTACAGTATCATCAAAGTCATTAAGAGTAGTGCTACTAACGATGTGTTTATTCGCAGCTTTCTCAAAACTAAAAATAAACTGTGCTCCATAGGTATCGGCCAGACAGTGCGGTCCGAAATGTTCCAAATGGGACTTTTGATCAGGAGCAAGTACATCGTGCCAATCACGAACATGTATACACTCGAGACGACTCTGCGGCTGAGCCTCGGCCCAATTGATTATTTGTCCTATCGGTCCTTCGTCGTCGAGACCGAGCAAGCGTTGTGATTCCTCGTGCCCTATATGTAACAAATTTGGCAAGGATTCCCCCACCGATATTGACGCGACAAAATCATTTTGCAGACACTGTGTTATTAGAATTGAAGGATTGGCCATGTTCGAAAAATTATAATTCAGAATGAGAATAGTATAGGTTGCACCCTTGTTCCATGGACAGGTTCAAATCACCTGTAAAATACGAAGAACAGTATTTTGAGAAGCTATCCGTTGTCTAGGAAACTAGGGGCTTACCACATCCTAATTACTGGAGTAAGGATTTCTAATCGTGGTCTGTCCCCAAATCCCCACGCCGAATTATCGCAAAAACCAGGCGCCTCTCGCGCATCGAAGTTAACTGCACGGAAGTTTTCTCAATGTCAGACATGGCGTCTTTTCTTCACTATCCACGCAAACAGTATCAAATGTAACGCACGTCGATCGATTCACCTCGGTTTAGACTAGGAAAAACGACGATTTTGCGATTTTGCTAAAACCATAGGTTACGCCCTACCTGACTTCCGCTCGGGCAAAGAAAAGCCCCTTGATGCAGGGGCTTTGAATTAGTGCCGGCACCACGAATCGAACGCGGGACCTACTGATTACAAGCCACCTGCACAATCTTTATAAATCAACGGCTTAGACGCTATCATTTTGTGAATTTTTGCGAGTTACGGGGTATTTATCAAGCATTTAGGTGATTATTTTGTGCAATTTGAGTTTGCCGGTTATTCTCGAATACTGCGATAAATGGCGGAGAAATCGAGATCACCGTTGCCGCTATCGACAAATTCACGGAAGCGGCGCGCGGCCGCGGCACCGAACTCGGTAGACTGGTCGGTGGTCTGCGCCGCCTGTTGTGCGAGTCTGAGATCCTTCGCCATCAGGCGTGCGGCGAAGCCTGGGGCATAATCGTTCGAAGATGGCGCCGCAAGCACAGGCCCCGGCACTGGGCAGCGATTTTCGAGAATCCAGCTTTGCGCAGCGGCGCCACGGCAAAGCTCGAAGAAACGTTCCAGGTCGAGACCGAGCGCATCCGCAAGTGCGAAAGACTCGCATACGCCAAGCGCGGTAATTCCGCAGATCATATTGTGGCAGGCCTTGGCCGCCTGGCCGCTGCCGGCCGTACCGAACTCGATCAGATTGCTACCCATATCCTGTAAAATTGGTCTGGCGCGAGCAATATTGTCGATCTGACCGCCGATCATAAAACTCAAAGCTCCATTCGTGGCTGCCTCGCGACCGCCGGATACCGGCGCATCTACGAATCCATGACCCAGCGCCTGCAGCCTCGCAGCGAGTTCGTGTGTACTTTCGACATCGATGGTCGAGCAATCGATAAATAGACATTCCGTCTCGCAGCAATGCTCGAGCAATTGATCCACGACTGCTGTTACGTCCCCGGCTTCGGGCAACATCGTGACAAAGACATTGCCGTCGGAAGCCAACTGTTCGGCTGATTCTGCTTTGTTTTCGAACTGGTCGAGGTTCTGGGGATTCGTGTCCCACCCGCAAACGTCTTGACCGCGTTGCACCAGGCATCGTGCCATCGGCAATCCCATGGCACCCAGACCGATAAAACCGATTTTCATCACTTACCTCCGCTCAAACTGCCGTGCTGTCGACACCATTTGGCCAGGTGCCCGGCAACCCGCAGGTCAGGTTTATCTTCATTGCCTTCGTCTGTTCGCGTAGCGGCGTACCAGGGAACCCGGATGCCATTCCGGCCGACGCGCGCGGCGACGATACGGCCGCTGTCGGTCGCGGTCTCCACTGCCCAACCCGCCAGTACCGAAGTACCCAGTCCCGCGGCCACCATTTCGACGATCGCCTCGGGCACTTCAACCGTCTCGGTCCAATTCGGATAAGAATTGCTCGGCCGGAACAAGCGCGCGTATTCCCGGTCCGGTTCAGGGATGCGTGTATAAGTAATGAAATCCTCGCCAACAATATCGCTACCCTCGACATGGTTCTTGCCTGCAAGACGGTGTCCCGACGGCATAATAAATACCAGCTCGTCTTCGAACAGCGATTGCAGCTCGATCCCTCTGCGATTGACCTCGCCGGAAATGACAATCAGATCCACGCTGCGCTCGTGTAAACTGGATAATGGGTTCTTTGAAGCCGCGGCAACTACTTCAATACCGACATCAGGTTCATGATCCCGTAAATAGCGTAAGAAAGGAGGCAGCCAGTGATAGGCACTATAGGACTCGACCGCCAGCCGCACCACGTGGCGCACACCGACAGCCATCTTTCGAACATCATTCTCTGCCCGCGTCATATCCCCCAGCAAACGTTTGGCAACCTGTGCCAGGTAATCCGCTGCCGGCGTGGGACGTAACCGTTTACGAACTCGCATAAACAATGGAACCTCGAGCCTGCGTTCCACTTCACGTATCCGGTGCGACAAAGCCGAGGGAGTAATACGCAGTTTTTCGGCGGCTTCGGTCACGCGCGGCGTATCGGCCAGGGCAGCAATCATTTCGAGGTGCTTGATGTCGAGTGCGGGTCGATTCATATTCTCAATTCGTGAATACTATTCATCAATTAGTGAAGATTTTGTGATTGATATTCACTAATATATCATAAAAAATCGTATCCTCACCGCACAACAGGTTATGGATATGGCAAACACAGACTCGTTGCAGGAGCGGGACCGGCAACACCATGTGCACGGTCAGACCAATATGCGACTGCACCAACAGCAAGGCCCCTCGGCGATGGTGAACGAGGGTCACGGTGTCTATATCAAAACGGTGGACGGTCGTGAGCTAATCGACGGATTTTCCGGGCTTGGCTGTACTTCACTCGGTTATCACAACGAGCGCCTGGCCAATGCCGCCAAAGCCCAGATGGATTTACTACCGTTCGCACCGACCTTTTACGGCAGATCGCATCCCAAAGTCGCCGAACTGGCGGCGCGACTGGTCAAGATGGCTGCCGTACCGATGGATCACATCATGTTCCAGTGTTCGGGTTCGGAACCCAATGACGCGATGATCAAGTTTCTGTGGTATCGCAATATTGCCCGCGGCGAACCACAACGACGCAAACTGATATCACGCTGGAAAGGTTATTACGGCAATACCGTGGCTGCCGTGAGTCTTTCCGGGCAACCCCATATGCATGCGCGATTCGGCTTGCCGATGGACGATTTTTTAAAACTGTCGACACCGAATTACTACCATTTCCATCAGGACGGTGAAACCGAACTTGAGTTCTCTGCGCGCATGGCGGCAGAGTTTGACGACTTGGTGCAAGCCACCGGCCCAGAATCGATTGCTGCATTTTTCGCCGAGCCGATGCAAAGCGGTGGTGGCGCTATTTTGCCGCCCGAAGGTTACTGGCCGGCGATGCAGGCCGTTATTCAAAAATACGGAATCCATTTTCACGTCGACGAAGTCGTCTGCGGGTTCGGTCGCACCGGATACTGGTGGGGAGCCGAGGCCTTCGGCTTGCAGCCCGATTCCACTTCCTGCGCCAAAGCGCTAACTGCGGCATTTTTTCCGATGTCGGCGCTGATGTTCAAGGAAGATTTTTATCAGGACATGATGCAAAATTCAGATGAAGTCGGCGTTCTCGGCCATGGCTTTACATACTCAGGCCATCCGGTCGGCGCCGCGATCGCGCTGGAAGCATTGAACATTTACCAGGAAATGGACCTGATCGGTCACGTTCGTGAGGTATCGGAACCGTTTCTCGACGGCTGCCGGACGCTGATGGACCACCCGCTGGTTGGAGATGCCCGGGGTATCGGGTTGTTCTGCGGGATCGAACTGGTAAAGGACAAGAAAACCCGCGAACAATTTGCTCCCGAACTCAAGATAGGCCAGCGCGTACAGGACGCCGCACATGCCCACGGGCTGTACCTGCGATCCATCCCGCCGGATCGTATCAGTTTTATGCCACCGCTGATTATCGAAAAATCCGAGATCGACGAGGCACTGAAAATTTTGCGTATCGCACTGGATAGCGTCTGGCAAGAGCTGTGAACACAAAGCGCAACCATCGACGGCGAACACCATCGATCGAGGCGATCAAGCGGGAACCACCTGCTCGCTTTGAGGGGGGCGCTTATCGACCTCTCAGCGATTCGCAGTGTGAGCAGATTACGTTTTCGGCGTTTGAAATACTGCATAAGATCGGCATTGCCGAAGCCCCGGAGTGGCTGCGACGTCAACTCATCGAAAGGGGTGCTCGTCAGCGCGAAGATGGTCGGATCACCTTTGATCCGGGTCGGATCGAAGCCGCGCTTCAACGTGCCAGTCATCGGGTCAGCTTACCCGGATTCGATGAACAGTTCGGACTCGACATTGGTAACGCCTGTGTGCACATTGGAACCGGTGGCGCGGCAGTGCAAACCCTGGATGCCGAAACCGGTCAGTATCGAAATTCGACCTTGTCGGATTTATATCGAATGATGAGAGTGCTCGACCGATGCGAACATGTTCATTACGGTATTCGCCCGCTGGTTGCGCGCGATATGACCACACCGCTGGATCTTGACCTCAACACGGCCTATGCCTGCCTCAGAGCCACCCAAAAACCGATTGGCACCAGCTTTCACAGTGCCGCGCATGTACCACAGGTTACCCGATTGTTCGACCTGGCTCTGGGGGGCGAAAATCGATTTCGCCGACAGCCCTTCTGTTTCGGGGTCATCGTGCATGTCGTTTCACCTTTGCGCTTTTCCACGGAAGGCGTGGACATCATGCGCGCTGCGATAGAGGCCGGCATGCCATTACAAATCTGTACCGCGGGCCAGGCCGGGGCCACCAGTCCCGCTTCCCTCGCCGGCGCGCTGGCGCAAGGTCTCGCTGAATCCATTGCCGGTACCCTGATCGTCGATGCGATCAAACCAGGACACCCCTGTATTTATGCCTTCCTGCCTTTTATTTCAGACCTCAGAACCGGTGCAATGACAGGCGGCAGCGGTGAATCTGCGATTGCCAATGCCGCCGCCGCCCAGCTACTCCACCGCCTGCAAATGCCGGCCACGGTTTCAGCTGGCATGACCGATTCAAAAATCGAAGATGTACAGGCCGGTTATGAGAAGGGATACAGCGTCGCGCTCGCGGCACAGGCGGGAGCCGATATGATCAATCTTTCCGTCGGTATGCTTGGGTCGATCATGGTGGCTTCGCCCGAATCGCTGCTGATCGACAATGATATGTGCGGTGCGGTTCTACGTACGGTTCGCGGTATCGAGGTCACCGATGAAATGCTGGACCTGGAAAGCATCGAGCGCGTGGTCTGCGGTGAGGGGCATTATCTCGGCGAGCCGCAAACGCTGCAACTGATGAAAAGCGAATATCTGTACCCCGAACTCGGTGACCGTCAATCCGTTGCCGACTGGCTCGACGCTGGCGCCGAAACAATCTGGCAACGGGCTTGCTCGCAGGTGCACGAGATACTCGACGAGCCGCCATCCGGCCATCTGACGCCAGCAGCCGACCGTAAAATTCGCGAGCTATTCGATATCAAACTGAGAGGAAACCCCAATGCAAGTAAAACGTAGCATCATCATCGATTCGCCAATCGATCGCGTCTGGCGGGTAGTGCGCCTTTTCGACGGCGTCGCTGCCTGGAATCCGGGCGTAACCATGGCGCAAATGGAGTCCGGTTCACCTACCGAGGTCGGCTCGGTGCGCAAACTCGATATTGTCGACGACTCCGTGTTTCGGGAAACCCTGTTAGCGCATTCCGACCTCGAACATTTTTACAGCTACGACATTCTCGAGAGCCCCCTGCCCTGCAGTAACTACGTCTCCTGCCACCGCTTTGTCGAAATTACCGAGGGCAATAAAACACTCGGTATCTGGCAAGGGGAATTCGACTGCAATCCCGACGTCGCCGACGAACTCGAACGCATTGTCGGCGACGGTATTTATCGCGCTGCACAACTCGCGCTGAATCAATTCATGCAGGATCAAAAAAATGACTGACACGCTCGCACCGAAGGCCATCATCGGCGTTATGACCCCGGCAATGAATACCGTGGTCCAACCCGAACTCGAACTGTTGCGCCCGCTTGGCGTAACCAACCAAATGCAACGCTTTCGTCTCGGCGGCGAGCAAATATCGGACGACCTAATGGACGAAGCCGAAAAGCTAATGGATTGCAAGCCGGTGGCAATGGCGGTCGGGCTCACCACCGATGCCGGTCCGGGCGGCGTCGAAAAACTGTCAGCACGTTGCGACCAGCTCGCGCAGCGTATCGGAATTCCGGTATGCAATGCCTCGATTGCCACGCAAAAAGGATTGCACCTGCTGCGAGCACAAAAGATCGCCGTGCTGACTCCGTTCGATGCCGACGTCAACCGGATCGTGCGCGAGAATATCGAAACCGGTGGTTTCGAAGTGATAGCAATCGAAGGGACCGAGGCGCCGAGCCTGCCCGCGATTTGTGAAACGCCGCTGAGCCAGATCCGCGACCTCGTGCGCCAACTCGCCGAATCGGACTGCGACGCGATTGCGCAGGTCGGTACCGCGTTGCCCGTGGTAGAGTTGATTGACGAGTTGGAGCACGAGACCGGCAAGCCCGTCGTCGCCTGTAACGCCGCGCTTTACTGGCAGGCACTGCGCGCTTCGGGCATCAACGATTCGGTGCCGGGCTACGGCCGCCTGCTGCACGAGGGTTAAGCATGCGCAGTCATGCGCAGGTGGTGATCATCGGCGGGGGTGTCGTCGGCACATCCTGTCTGTACCATTTAACCCAGGCGGGTGTAACCGATTGTATTCTGCTCGAGAAAGACGAATTGACCTCGGGATCTACCTGGCACGCGGCCGGCAATATTCCAACCTATGCCACCAGCTGGCTGGGTATGCGTGCCGGCAACTATACCTGGAGACTCTATAGAGAACTTGCAGAACGCGAGGAATCACCGATCACCTATCGTCACACCGGAGCCTTCTGGCCGGCACATACGCGTGATCGAATGGATTTATTTCAGCATTTGGTCGGGGTCTCGAAATCGGCCGGATTCGAACTGGACATGTTAACCCCGTCCGAAATGGAATCGATGCATCCCTATTATTCTGCGGGTGACTCTGTTATTGGCGGCATACATGATCCATACGAGGGTGACATCGACCCAAGCCAGCTAACGCAGGCACTGGCGCGATATGCCAGGGAATCGGGGGCCGAAATCAGTCGTTTCAATCCGGCCCGAAGTATTAATCGTAATCGGAACCTGGAATGGATCGTCACCACGGATCAGGGAGATATCCGCAGTGAAATCATTGTCAATGCGAGTGGGTTTTACGGTGCGCAAGTAGCTTCAATGGTCGGGCAGCAAATTCCCGTGGCTACGCTGGAGCATCAATACCTGGTTACCGATGCACTCGATGCACTGGAAAGGGATTCACGCCTATTTCCATTGGTGCGTGATCCTGATATTCGATTTTATTTACGCCGTGAACGAGCCAGTTTTCTGTTTGGATCCTATGGGCATCCGGGACGGCTGGCATTTCAGGATGGTATTCCGGGTCAGTTTGCCCATGCACTATTCGACGACTCAGTCGACGACATGGTCGATTTACTTGAGCTGGCAATGCAACACGTAACTCTACTCGGTGAAGCCGGTATCCAGCGATTCGTTAATGGGCCCATCAGTTATTCTCCCGATGCGTTGCCTTTATGCGGGCCGGCCAACGGATTACCGAACTTTTATCACGCCTGCGGTATTCAGATCGGCATCACCCATTCTGCGGCCGTCGGAAAAGCAATTGCAGAGTGGGTTACCGAGGGTGAAACCGAATGGGACTATGCCGCCTGGGACCCTCGTCGCTTCGGTGACTGGACGACTCCGGAATACGCTCGGCAGCGAATTATTGAACTCTATGATCTGCAATATGCGATCCCCTACCCCCATCGCATCATCGATTCAGGGCGACCACTACAATGCACTCCACTATATAACGAACTGTTGAGTAAGGGCGCGGTGTTTGGCCAGATCGGTGGTTGGGAAAGAGCCTTCTGGTTTGATCGCACCAGTGGCTACGACTCGAAAGCCTTGAGCTTTCGCAACGCCGAGCCCTGGCGCGAAGCGGTCAAACAGGAATGCAAAACCGTACGCGACCGGGTCGGCATCATGGATCACGGGGGATTCACCAAGTACGAGGTAACCGGCCCCGGCGCCAGGGCTTTTCTCAATCGTGTGTTTTGCGGACATCTGCCGCAACCAGGACGGGTAAAACTATCCTACATGCTGACGCCGACGGGTAAAATCTGGAGCGAGGCAACCATTGCGCACCTCGATCCAGACCGATTTCTATTGTGTGGTCCGACGTTGGCGGATTTGCGCGACTATGACTGGATGGGCAGCCATTTGCCGAAAGACGGCTCGGCCGAGCTGACCCGAGGCAGTACAAGGGATGCGACTTTGATGATAATGGGGCCAGAGTCACGTGCCCTGTTATCGCGGCTGACCGATAGCAACCTGTCGGCGGAAGCCATGCCGTGGATGTCGGTAGCGGAAATCGATATTGGCGGAATCGGCTGCACAGCGATGCGCGTGTCATATGTGGGCGAACTCGGTTGGGAACTGCATCTCGATTCGCAACACCTGGCGCGACTTTACGCCGAAATTTGCCAGATCGGGAAACAATTCGGACTGGCAGATTTCGGCTCCTACGCGCTGAACTGCATGCGTATCGAGAAAGCCTACCATGGCTGGGGTGCCGATTTCGGCACCGAGTACACAATGTTCGATGCCGGGTTGGAAAAGTTCGTTGCATTCGATAAGCCCGACTTTATCGGCAGGGACGCGGTCTTGCGCCAACGCCAGTCTGCACCCGAATGGCGTTTCGTCAGACTCCTGGTCGCCAACCCCGAAGCGGATCCGCTACCTGGCAATCCGATTCTGGCGCAGGGTAATCGTATCGGTTACGTCACCTCTGGCGGTTATGGCTTTCGCATCGGCAAGACGCTGGCACTTGGATATATCGCTGCAGCCGCAGAGCCAATTGATGCCCCACTCGAAATCGAAATCCTGGGCTCACGTTGCGACGCAATGCTTGTTGAGACTGCGTTTTACGACCCGGAAAACCGTCGTTGTCGCGGCTAGAATGGAAACTCTTATAAATGGAAAAATGGTGCCGGCACGAAGAGTCGAACCCCAGACCTACTGATTATAAATCTACGCAACAATCTTTATAAATCAATAACTTATAAATACTAAATTCACAAAACTCCCTTGAAACGTAAGCGTCTGGCGAACCGCACCTGTTAATCGGTGGCCGATTTTGGCAGGTCAATGTTCCAGGGCAGTAGCGCGTCGACGTCTTTCGGATTCTCTGCAATCGCCTGCAGGGCATTGCGGAGATAATCGAACGGGATGAGTCCATTCGCCTTTACCGTCTCGATGATACTGTAGAGCATCGCGCTGGCCCTGGCGCCATTGCCGGTGTTCGAGAACATCCAATTCTTGCGACCGATCACGAAGGGTTTCACCGCGCGCTCCACCCGGTTGTTGTCGATGTTGAGGTGGCCATCTTCGAGATAACGCTCGAGCTTTTTCCATTGGCCCAGCGTGTAAACAATGGCTTTGCCGAGCGCCGTCTTCGGCGGCACCTGGTTCGCGGATTTGTCGAGCCATGCCTTGAACTGATCGAGCAACGGTCGCGCCTGCTCGTGGCGCACTCGCTGCTTTTCCGCCGATTCGAGATTCTTGATCTCCGACTCGATGCGGTACAGCTTCTGGATATGACTGATCGCCCAGTCCGCCTTGCCGGTCTTGCCCTTCGGTTGCGCCTTCTTCGCCTCGACGAACTTGCGCCTCGCATGCGCCCAGCAGCCCACCAGCGTCGCTTCGGTTTGCTCGTAAGCGGCATAGCCGTCTACCTGCAGGTAGCCGCGATATCCATCGAGATAGCCCTTCACGCATTGCCCGCTCCGCGAGGCCTGGTAATCATAGAGCACGATATTCGGCGGACCTTGTGATTTGCGGGTGGCTGGCGAGTCGCTGCCAGTGCAATACACCCACATGTAACAGCGGTGCTTATCTTCCTTGAGCACTTGAACCGGGGTCTCATCCGCCTGGATCACGGATTGTTGTAACAGCCTGTTTTTCAGGCGCTGAACCACCGGTTCCAGCAACTCACCGCAACGCATCATCCATTCCGCCATCGTCTTGCGGTTCAGGTCGATGTCGAACTGCTTAAACATTTGCTCCTGGCGGTACAGCGGCAGCGCAAACTGGTATTTACTGCTAATGATTTGCGCCAGCAGCGATGCCGTCGCGATGCTCTTCGGGATCGGTGTTGGCGGCACTGGCGCAATCTTGATCTTGACCTCGGTGCCGGTCTCCTCGCAGTGTCGACAGCCATACTTCGGCCGGACATGCTCGATCACTTTGACCTGGGCGGGAATGAACTCGAGCTGCTCGCTCTTCTCCTCGCCGATGCGGTGCAGGTCGTGACCGCAGCACTCGCAGGCCTTGTCCTCGATATCGTGAACGATGGTTTCCCGCGGCAGATGGTCGGGTAAGGGTTTGCGTTTTGGCTTCTGGCGCGTGTAGGTGATCGTTTCGGTCTCGGCGTCCACCTCAACGGTCGCGGCGGTATCGATCTCCTCGCCCTCGTTGAACAGGCCCAGCTGATTGGCGGCCTCGCCGCCTTTGCCGAACTGGCGCTGTTGGGCCAGGCGGAACTGTTCCAGGATTTGCTGGTATTTCGTTTTCCACTCGTCGATATGCGCCGTTTGCCGATCGATAAGATCGTCCTTCTCAGCGACGGTGGATTGCAATCCGAGAATGATTTCGCGGAGTTGTTCAGGGTCTTTGGGGAGCCGATCTGATGTCGTTCGCATGAACGGCATTCTACCAGAAAGCCGAACTAAATCAGGGCCTTATCTGAGACTCAGCCGATTAATCCGGCATACAGCAAGTGCTCGATGCCCGAGGATGTCGTAGCCCGACAGCAGGCGTTCCCAATCCACCTCGCTCAGGGTCATGGTCTGACCCGGATACTTCAGCGGCCACTTGAATTTGTCCCTCTCCAGGCGCTTGTACCACAGGCAAAACCCGGTCCGGTCCCAGTACAGCGCCTTCACCCGGTCACGGTTCTTGTTGCAGAACACGAACAGGGCCGGCGATATCGGAGAAAGCTTCATCTCCTGCTCGACGATCAGCGCCAGTCCGTTGATTGACTTGCGGAAGTCCACTGGCTCCCGGTGCAGATAGATCGCACCGGGGTCGACGAACATCTTCATGGTAACGCCTTCATTAGCGTGGCCAGCCACTTCGGATCGGTAGCAGCCGACAGATGCAATCGGCTACCCTGATATTGCAATACCGATCCGGGTTGCGGCGCCATACGTCGAACGGGTGTCGGCTTCACCTGGACGAACGCCTCGCGGCGACCGGCATCACCGACCGGAACCAGACCTTTCTTCCTCAGCGCTTTGCGTTTCTGGTAAAAGGTTTTAGCGTATAGCCCGTGATCGCGGCAAAAGTCCAGTGCACTCTGGCCGCTCTCTACTTGCGCGGCGATCAGCGCCTGCCATTCGGCCTCGCTGCGGTACTTGCGCTCTGGCATCTCTGGTTCCTGCAAAAGGAAACAAGATTACCAATCGGCCTCGAAACTAACAGGTGCGGTTCGGCAGACGCTTACCTTGAAACACCCCTGTTTTATCAATGCTTTGGGAGGTTTTATTCATACATTTCTAGAAAAACTAGGCGAAACAGACTTTCGAATTTTCTCGGTTGATGACTTCTTAGGACCCACAATAGACCTCGGTCGCCTAAATTTCCGCCATGGCCTCTCCGACCTTCGGGCCTTCCTGTAATTGATTCAATGCTGAGCGGTTCAGCGGCCTTGCGGTCAACGGCCGTACGAGTCTCCATCAGTCCGTCCTCCCAGTTACAAGCAAGATGAAGTGAGGATCATCGCGAATATTACGACGATCCACTGCAGTGGCGACTCGGAGGTAAGCAAATGCCAAGCGATGCGCCCGGGTATTGTACAGGGTCTCGCGATTCCAGTTTTCGGTGTGCCTGCCGATTCAGTCTATACAAGTGCAAATCTAGCACTCCGCGAACGGGATGTCGGATGCACGTCGAGAGGATTGCTTGTGGACATTGCCAGCACGCTACCGATACTGCTGAGCTGGGCGGTGCACCTGTCGGGATACGCCCAGCCGGCAGAACCGCCGTCGATTAGTTTTGAGCCCCACAGCTTTTTCGTGGAACGCGTTTGTGGCGGTCGCGAGTGCAAAGCGGTGGGCTGGTACAATGACGAAGACGTCATTTACATCGACGCGAAGTATCGAAACGACGACTCCAGGTTCGTCGCCAGCCTGATCGTTCACGAACTGGTGCATCACTTGCAACACCTTAGCGGTCGATTCGACTCGCATTCCTGCGAGGACAGCTTGATGCGCGAACGAGAAGCCTACCATATCCAGAATGAATACATCCTGCAGGCACATGCCAGCTTTGCTTTAATTCGCCCGGGCCCAACGAGCTGCAACTATCAGGCGAGTAGCGCCCGCCCTCTGAGTTAAAGGCGCGTGATCAACCGACTAGACAAAGGAAAAGCCCCTGATACAGGGGCCTTGAATGAGTGCCGGCACCACGAATCGAACGCGCGACCCACTGATTACAAATCTGCGTAACATTTTATACTTATCAATGACTTACAAATTTTACTTTCATAAAATACCCCGCAGACACCCTTGTTTAATCAGTGTTCTGGAGCAGTTTATTCATAAATTGGCTGCACCGTTAAAAGCTTGCGCTACGACCGAGTAAAAACGGCTAAATTTGGGCCCGGTTTCTAATCGTGGCCTGAGACCCCCCAGTAAACGGATGGATTTTGTTGCAGGCATGAACTTCCCCATGCCGGTGGGCACTTATTCGAATGATGTCCTCATACATGCCCGCGAACTCACTTATTCTACTTGCGCGCTGGAATCAAGCGCTGCCGGTAAATCTCGAATAGCACCGAACCGGAAACGAGGGCGATCGCACTCACTTGCAGCCAGGTTGGCTTATCACCCAAAATAGCGATCGCGAGAATGGCGGCAATCACCGGCTTCAGGAAAAAGAGGTAAGAAGCGCGCGTCATGTCCGGCGCCGAGGCCAGGCCGCCGAGCCAGAGCAACTGGGTGATGGTCGTGTTCCAGATACCCAGCACAATCAGTGACCAGAACGCGACCTCTGGCATTGAGAAGAGCGTCAACGGATTCACCCAGATGCCCCACAGGGCACCGACCAACAACCACAGCCCGGCTGCGCCGATGGTCACTGCGAGGGTCGTGACTCGCATCCCGCCGTGTCGCTGCATCATCGGCTTCGCCAGCACCGAATAACCGGCCGCCAGGACCGCGCACAGGAGAGCCATCAAGACGCCCTGCAACGACGAGCCTTCAGCAAGAACATCGAGATAACCGTCGGTCAGTAGAATTGCGACGCCAATAACCGCCAACGCGCCGGTGACAATCTTCACGGTCGAAATCGGTGTGCGGTTTACCGCCAGGTTGGCGAGTCCTACGAAGATTGGGATTGTCGTGACCAGCGTAGCAACCTGGATCACGCTGGCAAAGTCGAGTGCCCAGTGAAAGAACAGATAAGCTGCGGAGACACCGAGCAAGGACAACGGAATCAGGCCGCGCCAATCCTCACGCAACGGCGTCAGCAGATCTCGGCTATCGGATCTCGAAAGAGACCAAAGCAACAAACCGATGGCACCGATGACGTAGCGCCAGACCGAAACCTCCGGCCCCGCCACGCCGGTCAACTTGGCAAAAAACTCCGAGCTCGCGTGACCGCAGACGCCAATGAAAACAGCCAGATAAGCCCAGCGAACCGGGATGTTCATCCTGCAATCTCGCGGCCAAAGGCAACGAGCCGCTCGACCAGCCGATCCGGGCGTTCCAGCGGTAGCAGATGCCCTGCGTCGTCCCACTCCTCACGGCGTGCATCTGCAAGCTTTGCGTACAGACGATCGATCACTTCGGGGTCGCGGAATACCCGGTCGTGAAGACCGGTTATGTTGAGTACCGGCAAATCGAGCGAGGCCCAATCGAAGCCCCAGTCTGTGTTCACCGAGTTGCGCATCAGATTGGCGTGCCCCCGCGTCGGGTCCAGCGGCTCGTAGGGGCCGGTTAAAAAATTGGGCCGCGCCTTCGCGGCGAACTCGGGATTGGTCAACAAGGGCATCATCAATCCCAAGAATAGTGCTGCGCCGCCGGTGGCGACGTAATGGGGCAGTGCATCGTTGATCCAGGCGATTCTCGGGTTGATTTCCCGCAGTGTATTGAGCAGCACGATGCCGGCAGCCTGGCGCGCGCGCGCATAGGCCTGGGCAGCGTAAAGCCCGCCTATTGAAAGCCCTACCAGCACCGGTCTCGAAGGTCGAAGCGATTCGATCAACAGAACCAGGTCGTCGACGATGAGTGCGTTGTCGAGTTCGAGCCCTTGGTCGAAGCTCGATTTATCCTGACCGCGGAAATTGTATGAAAGCGTGCCAAACCCATGATTGCGCATGCCCGGCGCAACGACCGCTTCCCAATGATCGGTCGATCCAGTCATAGCATTGACGAAAACAAACGTCGGCACATCTTCTATGGCCGGTGGGAAGTGCAGATAGAACAACGAGTTTTTGCTATCGATCTGATATTCGGGCATTTAGCATCGCTCAAGGCTTGACCGGGTTTAATTTTGGTTCCAGGGATCCCAAATTCTAACCGATTTACTCGGGGGCTGCTGGTCGAGCGGGAATCGGGTAGGCAGATTTCGGAGGATTGTTTCATCCCGCCAGGAGCCGTGATCTCGAGGATTAATGTCGGAACACGATACCAAATTTGTCGTCATTCGAAAAAAGAAAAAGCCCCTTAAGCAGGGGCTTTGAATATGGTGCCGGCACCACGAATCGAACGCGGGACCTACTGATTACAAGTCAGTTGCTCTACCAACTGAGCTACGCCGGCAGTTTCACTTCAAATAGCCGCCTCCGCGGCCTCTTGGCCGGACTATTACTGTCGTTTGCCAAGGGCGCGAATTTTATTGTTTTTGTCCCTTATTGGCAAGCTTTCAAGCCGGCCGCGTCCGCCAGCGGGAAATGTCGGGCCCGCAATTCGATCTAAGAGGCGACTGCGCGTTAAACCCAGCTAACCGGGCAGGCAGCGGGTCGGGATCTGGCTTATTCCGCTTTCATTATCGCTGGATTCGAGTAACTGCAGGATGTCGCTTTCGCTCGACTGCTCCGCGTACAGCCAGTAAATCGTGCGCTCGCGGTAACGCGCCTCGGACTTGACCTTGAAATCCATTCTTTCGACACGCGCTTTGAGCCGATCGGCGTTACGTTTCAAGCCGAACACACCCAGCGACAGGATATTGGATTTGGAGGAATTGTTGACGATGATGTGATCGGTGATCCCCCGGCTGGCAAGCCGGCTCGCGGTTTTAACCGCGGCGGCGCGGGATTTATGCCCATCGATATAAACCATGACCCCCTGGTATTCCTTTTCCAGGCTGGACTTGAGCGCGGTGACCACTTTCCTGCCGCTATAGCGGCCGCTGATTTCGATCGCCCGCGCCTTGTCCTTGATCGGCCCGATGGTATAACACACGCGCTTGTCACTGTTATCCTCGGTCACGAGTTGCGAACGCTGCGCCTCGGCTTCTTTTTCGACTCTCGCCACCGCCTGGTCCAGCGCATCGGTCTCGGCTTCGACCTCGGCGACCACCTCGGCTTCGCTGACGACCTGAGTGTCGGCATCGGTCAACATCTGTAGCTGTTCCGCGGCCGGAACCTTTTTCTGTTCGACAAAAATCTGATCGTAAGGCAACAACCACTGTGCCAGCGCGAATGCAATATTAGCTATCAACAGTAGTCCGAAAAATACTTTCATCCCGCAACCAGCCTGGACATACCCCGAAACACCAGTTCAGGCACGATCCGGGCAGGCCGCCCGAGGCTTTCCTGCACCCCGGGCGCATCGCCGCCGGCAAGCAAAATACTTGCATCATGATCCAGAAGTTGCATCCAGCTTGTCACCAGCTCCCGCAATCGGCCAATCGAATCCAGCGGGTAGTCTATCTGAATCGCAGCTTCGGTTGAACATCCGGACTCGCTATTTGCGGCGATTTGCGGATCGTTGAAATCGATGTGGCTGAAAATCTGCCGGAAACGCTCGGCTGAGGTGCACAAACCCGGCAGAATCGCACCCCCCAGGTGCCGGCCGTCGGCAAGTAACAGATCGAGTGTAATCGCACTGCCGGCATCGATTACCATACAGTCGCCGTCGACCAGGTCGGCGGCGCCGACCAAGGCCAGCCAGCGGTCCACCCCGAGCCGTTCGGGTTGCCGGTAGCCATTGATCACACCGCCGGCGTCCGCCGTCGATTCGAAACGGATCAGGTTGGCGCCGAATTTCGCCAGGCAGTCATCCAGCCTGGACTGGCGCTCGAAATCGAGCACCGAAGACTGGTAACACTCGGTCGCCGGATTTCGGTCTAGCCAGTGCGCCAGGCGCCGCTGCCAATCGGCATCATAAGAGCTGGCAAAACTGGCCTGCAAGCGGGCGGAATCCCAGCGCTGCGCCTTGAGCGAGCTATTGCCGCAATCGAGCAGTATCATTACGCGCCGGCCCGCAACGAAATTTCGGCCGCCGAATGCAGCTGCAGCCCCTGATCGGTCTCGAGCCGCAACAGTCCGTCCGAGTCGATACCGCGATTGATACCCCATATACGATCGCCCGCGCTGATCACTTCGACTTGCTGTCCATGAAAGGCATCGAATGATTCGAATTCGGCGATCAAGGCCTGAGTCTGCGCCGGGTCAAAATTACGAATCGATTGCACTACGGCGTCGATCGCGGCGATCAAAACCTCGCTGCGATCGATGGGCCGCAGCGCAACCCGGTCGAGACTGGTCACGGGTTGTGCGATCGCTTCGAGATCCTCGCCGGGCATAAATATATTAAGACCGAACCCGATCGCGAAAAAGAACCGCTCGCCGCCCTGCGGGCGCGATTCGATCAGGATACCGCCGAGCTTGCGCCCCTCGGCGAGCAAATCATTGGGCCATTTCAAGCTGACCGCGGCCGCGGCGGTTTGCTGCAAGACGCGGCATAGGGCAATGCCGGTCACAATGCTTAACAGACCCTGGCGATTGGCCGGCAGCGTCTTGCACAGCCCGATCGTACAATAGATATTGCGCGCATAAGGCGAATGCCATTGCCGGCCACGCCGCCCGCGACCCGCTATTTGCGCCTCGCTGACCGCGGATACTTCGCGTTGGTAGCGCTCGAAATGTCGCAACACATCGGCATTGGTGGATTCGGTTTCATCGCTGTAATGCCAATCGAGCCCATGATCGGCCGCTAGCTTTTTCGCCGCGGATTGATCGAGCGGTATTGCGGCCATTAAAGTTGCAACCAGTCACGCAGTTGCGCGCTTGATGACTGCTGCGCCTTCAGCACGAAGGTATCGGCCACCGCCGGTTGCAACTCGACATCGAACCGGTACAGTTCGTCCCGGCGGAAAGCATGCACTTGCCAGATATCTCGCGCCTGGGCGCGCTTGAGTTTGTTTTCGAATTTGCCGAGATCGAGTCTAAGCCCGTCGATTGCGATTATCAGATCGCCGGCCGAGAGGCCGGCACTCTGCGCCGCCCCGCCTTCGCTGAGACGCTGGATCGAAATCCCGCCTTCACCGGCTTTGAGCGTGGCGCCAAAATCCGCGCCGGGCAACTCGCCATTCACCTCCTTACCGCCCTTGTCCTGCAGATTGCTGCTGGCGCGCAGTACCACTTCGACCCCGGCGCCCTGGAGTAATCCGGGCAGCGGCAATTCACCGGTGCCGTATATCAACTGCTCGAGATAATCGCCCAGATCCGCACCCGTCATTTCACCCACCAGCCGCTGAATGGAGTCGGGCTCGACGCCTTTGCCTGACTCGAGAAAGTCACGCCAAAGCTGTCGCATTACATCGTCGAGACTTTTTTGTCCAGCGGTCAATTCACGCATCTTCAAATCGATGCAGGCCGCGATCAGGCAGCCCTTGGCGTAATAGCTGACAATCGCGTTAGCCGCGTTTTCGTCCTGTTTATAGAACTTGGTCCAGGTGTTGAAACTCGATTCCGCCGCCGACTGCCGGCTACGCCCGCGGCCGCGCTGTACCCGCGTCATGGTTTGCGCCAGCAGTTCGAGGTAACTGTCCGCGTCGATCAGCCCGCAACGCCGCAATGCGAGGTCATCGTAATACGAAGTAATGCCTTCGAAGGCCCATAACAAATCGGTGTAAACCTCTTGCTGCAAATCGTAAGGCCGGTAAGCCTCGGGCTTGATGCGCTTGACATTCCAGGTATGGAAATACTCGTGGCTGCAGAGCCCGAGAAAATCCCGGTAATCGTCATCGATCTGATCCTGACCGGGCTGCGGCAGACTGTCGCGGGTCGCCACCAGGCTGGTGCTGGCGCGATGCTCGAGCCCGCCATAACCGTCGCCCACCAGCAACACCTGGAACTGGTAGTAGTCCATCGGCGCCGGCTCGCCGAAAAACCGGATGTGGTGCTCGCAGATGGTCTTCAGGTCGGCCGCCAGGCGCGCCTGATCGCATGCAAAGCGCCCCGTCAGGATGATATCGTGAGGCACTCCGCAGGCTTCGAAGGGGATGCGGGTGAAATTGCCCATTTCGACCGGATGGTCGATCAAATCGTCATAATCGAGCGCCTGGTAGAGCCCGAACTCGCAGGGCTCGGCCTGTTTGCGTGGCAGTGAAGTCGCCAATTGCCAGCTGTCGTAAGCCGCGCGCGGCGGTTTGTCGATGAGCACTTCACAGGCCTGCTCCGAGCGGCCCATCGCTTCGAGGAAAACACTACTGCCGTTGTAGTAACCGTGGGTATGGTCGAGATGCGCGCTGCGCACCGACAAGTCTTTGGCGTACACCTTGTAGTCGATGGTCAGGACGTCGGCACAGGCGGCGACGCGCCAGTTCGATTTGTCGATTTGTTCGATGGCGAGCGGCCCCGCGACACAACTGGCCCGCAATTCGACCAGATTGCGGGCAAAATCGCGGATCATGTAACTGCCCGGAATCCAGTTGGGCAAGCGCAGCCGCTGCCCGTCTGGATCGGGATCATCGATCCGCAGCGAAACATCGAAATAGTGGCTCGACGGGTCGAGACTGGTAATCTGATATCTGATCATCTGCATTAACTGCGCAAAAAACGAAACCGAAGTGTATCATTGGCGGCTTTGACACCAAATCATCCCGGCACCGAACTATGAACGAATTGCTGCAACATCTGGACCGTCACTCCACTCCCGCAAAAGCGCTGGACGAACCGGCCCCCGATGACAGTCAATTGAAATTAATCCTCAAAACCGCGCTGAGCGCGCCTGACCATGGGCGCCTGCATCCTTATCGTTTCATCAGCATTCGCGGTCAGGGGCGCCACCGGCTGTCGGAAATCTTCGGTCGCGCGATCCAGCAACGCGAACCGGAAGTGGATGCCGCCTACCTAAAAAAACAAAAAGACAAGCCGTTGCGCTCGCCATTGATCGTAGTAGTGGTAGCGCATTTGATCGAAAGCCCCAAAATTCCCGAAATCGAGCAAATGCTGAGCGCCGGCGCCGCCGCCCACAACATTTTGCTGGCCAGCAATGCGCTCGGCTTCGGTTCGATCTGGCTCACCGGCGCCAACGCTTACGACCGCTACGTTTGCGGCGAGTTGGGACTGGCGGACAATGAACGTATCATCGGCTTTATCTACCTCGGCACGCCGACGCTCGATATTCCACCACGCCCGATTCCCGAGGTGTCGAATCACCTAAGTTACTGGGAATAAGCGTAACGCGCGGCGCTTACCGCGTCCGTATATTTTGTCATCCCCTATATGTGATGTCATCCCCGCGCAAGCGCACTGCTGTCCGGAATAAATCATAATGCCAACTGTGCTTGATGTATTTGGAAATCGGATTTCCATTTTCGTCGTCGTTTAAGTACTTCGAATTCGAGTCTGGGTCGCTGGAATAGAGTCGATTTGAGTTCCGCCAGCCACAGATAAAAACCGCGTCTCGATCCACAAAGTTGCCGGTATAGATCGGCGATGAGATACGTGATCAATGCCACCAGTATCTGGATTTTGACCGCATTCTCGCTTTGACCGAGAAACTTTTTGATTTTCAGGTTCTGCTTGACCCACTTGAACCAGAGTTCGATCGCCCAACGCTGCTTGTACAGCGCTGCAACTTCTTCAACGCGGGACCCCCATC
>DS021200.1:158669-218315 GCA_001735895.1 Olavius algarvensis Gamma 3 endosymbiont
CGTCTTGACAAAACCGGATTACGGCGTTGATTGGCATCCGACAGGGTGGAACGCCGGATCGGCCCCGTGCCTAAATGGTAATGATGGGCTGCCTGGGCGTTGAAACCCGTCTCGAGCTCTCTCAGGCTACGGACGCCTGAGATCTGGCCGTATAACAATGCCAATAGGTGGTCATAGGGCTTGAAGGATTTATCGTAACGGCCAGCCTGGAGGCTAGACGAAATTCGATCAATCAAATTACGCGGAAGGGCTTCTAAAAGTTGATGAAATCGAGTATTACTGTACACCTTGTTGTTCCTTTTGTTTTTGAGTTCGCACTCGGGGTTGTAACCCCAAACATTAGGAACAGCAAGACCTTTACTTCCTTCTTCAGTTTTTCCCCGGACAGCTATGCGCGCAAGCGGGGACCTTGCAATGACGGGATGACGTGATTCGTGGGGATGGGCCGTTTAGCGGGCAAACCGATTCAGCTTTAGTCCCGGATCGGTTAAAATCCGGCGATTCGATTTCCTGGCTGAAAATTCAATGTCCGAATCCAGCGCTGACGCAAGCGACAGTTCCAATTTTATCCGCGATATGATCGACGCCGACCTGGCCGCGAACCGGGTATCGACCGTGGTTACCCGGTTTCCGCCGGAACCCAACGGCTACCTGCATATCGGGCACGCCAAGTCCATTTGTCTCAATTTCGGCATCGCGCGCGATTATGGCGGTTACTGCAATCTGCGTTTCGACGACACCAACCCGGAAAAAGAAGAGCAGGAATACATCGACTCGATTCGCCGCGACGTCGAGTGGCTGGGTTTCGAGTGGCACGGCAATCCGTTCGCGTCGGATTACTTCGATCAGCTATACGGCTTTGCCATCGACTTGATCAAACAGGGTAAGGCCTATGTCGACAGCCAGAACGCCGAGGAAATCCGTGCCGGACGCGGCACTCTGAAGACCCCCGGCGAAGACGGTCCCTACCGCAATCGCAGCGTCGCGGAAAACCTGCAATTGTTCGAGGCGATGAGGAACGATGAATTCGACGACGGCGAACATGTGCTGCGTGCTAAAATCGACATGCAGTCGCCGAATATCAATATGCGCGATCCGGTATTGTACCGCATTCGCCACGTGACCCATCACAATACCGGCGATAAGTGGTGCATCTACCCGCTCTACGACTTTACCCATGGCCTGTCCGACGCGATCGAAGGCGTCACCCATTCGCTATGCACGCTGGAATTTGAAGATCATCGCCCGCTCTACGACTGGATTCTCGATAATCTCGAAACCCCGTCCCGTCCGCGGCAAACCGAGTTTGCGCGGCTGCAGCTGGAGTTTTCTTTGACCAGCAAACGCAAGCTCAACGCCCTGGTCAGCGAGGGCCACGTCAGCGGCTGGGACGATCCGCGCATGCTGACCATCTCAGGCATGCGGCGGCGCGGTTTTACCCCGGAGTCGATCGTCAACTTTTGCGATATGATCGGCGTCACCAAGAAGGACAGCACCATCGAAATGGGGGTGCTCGAAACCGCGCTGCGCGACGATCTCAATGCCCGCGCGGTACGGCGCATGGCGGTGATCAACCCGCTTAAGGTCGTAATCGAAAATTATCCCGCGGACCGGGAAGAAGTGTTCAAAGGCGCTAACCACCCGCAAAACCCGGATTACGGCACCCGTGAGATACCCTTCGCGCGTGAGATTTACATCGAACGCGACGATTTCATGGAGGATGCGCCGCGTAAGTTTTTCCGTCTGAGCCCGGGTCGCGAGGTACGACTGCGCTTTGCCTATTACATCACCTGCCAGCGAGTCATTAAAAATCCCGACGGTGAAATCGAGTCGTTAATCTGCACCTACGACCCGGAAAGCCGCGGCGGTAGCAGTCCCGACGGTCGCAAGGTCAAGGGCACGATTCACTGGGTTAGCGCGCGCCACGCGGTGGACGCGACGGTCAATCTTTACGACCGCCTGTTCACCGTGCCGAACCCGGGTGCGGCGGCTGACTTGCATCGGGTGCTCAACCCCGACTCCCGCGTCGTCATGGATAACGCCAAGTTCGAAGCCGCGATCGAGTTGACCGATAACCCGCTCGCCTACCAGTTCGAACGCCTGGGTTATTTCGTCAGCGATTATGATTCGACCGTCGAACGGCCGATTTTCAATCGCACCATGACCTTGCGCGACAGTTGGGCGAAGATCGGGCAAGCGCAGTAAATTGCAGCAACCGATGCTTCAACGCTGGCTCGAGCTACTGTCGCGTTTTTCGCTGCGAAACCAGTACCGGCTGGCCGAATTGATCAGCCTGTTCTTAAGCAATACTTCGAACCAGGTTTCCCGCCAGGCGCGCGCGAATATTCGCCTGTGTTTCGCCGATCTGGAACCTTCAGCGCAGCGGGTGCTGTATCGCGATGTCATGCGCCATACCTGTTATGCGATGACCGAACTGGCGGCCGTGTGGTGCTGGCCGGTGGAACGGGTGCTGGAGCGAATCACCTCGACCGATATTTGCGATGAATTCCTGCGCTCGAGCCGCGCCCGCATTATCCTGGCGCCCCATCTCGGCAGCTGGGAAACTCTGGCGCTCTGGCTAGGCCATAACAGCAACGCGATCATGTTGTACAAGCGGCGTAAAAACCGGGAGCTCGACAGCTTCATCCGGCAGGCGCGCGCGCGTAGCGGCGGCAGTCTGGTACCGACCAAGAAACGCGGCCTGCGCCAGCTACTGATCGGGTTGAAGGACGGCAAGAGCCTGATGATACTGCCGGATCAGAAACCGGGCGGTAAAAAGGCTTACATCGAATCCCGCTTTTTCGGTTTTAGCGCGCCGACCACCACGCTGGTGCAAAATCTGTGCAGCAAGATAGACTGCGATGTATTCATTGCTAACATGTGCCGCAGCGAGCCGCCGGGCGAATTCAGCCTGCAGATCCGCCCGCTGGAACATGCGCGGCTGGCGGCGGACGACATCGCGAGCGCGCAATACATGAACGATCGGATCGAGGCGCTGGTGCGGCGGCAACTGGCGCAGTATCAATGGGGCTATCGCCGCTTTGATTCCAGGGTTTACGCCGCGGCGAAATAAGGATAAAAAAAACATGCTCTCCAAGTTTATCTGGGCCTACGACCGGCTGGTGCTGAAGCAGCCGCTGGCGACGCTGATCGCCCTGACCGCCGTCATTGTCTATTTCCTGCTGTTTATCCCCGACTTCGAACTCGACGCCTCGGCCGATTCACTGGTGCTGGAAAACGACACTAGCCTGCAATACTACCGCAGCGTGCGTGAACGTTACGGCTCCGACGACTTCCTGATCGTCACCTATAGCCCGCGGGATGAACTCTTCAGCCCGCAGGTGCTGGCCGATATTACCCGGCTGCGCGGCGAACTGATCGCGCTGGAGCAAATCGACTCGGTAGTCAGCCTGCTCGATGTCCCGCTGGTCGACAGCCCGCCGATGACGCTGAGCGAAATCTCGCGCCGGGTGCGCACCCTGGAAAGCGACGACGTCGATATCGGGCTTGCCGAACGGGAAATGCGGCATAGCCCGCTCTACCAAAACCTGGTGGTCAACAGTCAGGGCGATACCACCGCGATGCAGTTGAATCTGGTAAGCAATCGAAAACTGATTGATCTGATCAATAGTCGCGACAGCTTATACGCCAAACTGGGCACTAATCCGGAGGCGCGCGCGCGCCTCGACGAACTGTCGGCACAGATCAAGATCGAAAACCTGGCGCAAAAGCTGCGGCTTGAAAAATCCATTGCCGAAGTTCGCGCCGTGATGGAGCGGTACCGCGGCAAGGCCACGCTTTACCTCGGCGGGGTGCCGATGATCGCCTCCGATTCGATCGAGTTCATCCGCAGCGATCTCAAGGTTTTCGGCGCCGGTGTGGTGCTGTTTATCGTGATCATCCTGGCGTTTTCGTTCAGGAATTTACGCTGGGTGGTGCTGCCGCTAGCGGTGTGTCTGACCAGCGCCATGACGATGATGGGTTACCTCGGCTGGGCGCAATGGTCGGTAACGGTGGTGTCGTCGAATTTCATCTCGCTGCTGCTAATCATCACGCTGTCGCTGATTATTCACCTGGTGGTGCGCTACCGCGAACTCGCGATGATCAAACCCGAGGCCGAGCAATATGAACTGGTCAGCGAAACCGTGCATAGCAAGTTCACACCGAGTTTCTATACCGCGATTACCACCATGGTGGCCTTCGGTTCATTACTGGTCAGCGGGATTCGCCCCGTCATCGATTTCGGCTGGATGATGGTCATCGGCATTAGCCTGTCCTTCGTGCTGGCATTCACGCTGTTTCCGGCCGCGCTAATGCTGCTGCCGCGGCTCAACACCCGCAGCAAGAAAGACATGACCGGTGCGGTAACAGCCGGAATTGCCCATTTTATCCAGCACCGCACCCGCGCCACGCTGCTGCTCTTCGTCGGGCTGATTATCGTCGCCTTAACCGGAATCCCGCGACTTTCGGTGGAAAACCGATTTATCGACTATTACAAGGACAGCACCGAGATTTATCAGGGCATGACCCTGATCGACACCAAGCTCGGCGGCACCACGCCGATGGACGTCATCATCGATGCACCGGCCGACGAAGTGCTGACGGAAGACGAGATTTACGACGTCGCCGACATCACTTCGAACAGTTACTGGTTCAATCGCGACGGCTTGCGCGAAGTGGCCCGCTTTCATCAGTACCTGGACGAGTTGCCGGAAACCGGCAAGGTGTTATCGGTGCACACCGCCATGCAAATGCTGGAGTCGTTAAATGACGGCAAGCCCTATAACGATTTCAAGCTCGCGGTGGTCTACAAGCGCCTGCCCGAGGATGTGAAACAGGCGCTGATAACGCCCTATCTGTCGGCGGACGGCAACCAGCTGCGTTTCAGCATCCGCCTGTACGAATCCGACAAATCGCTGCGCCGCCAGGAGTTGATCGAGAAAATATACTTCGACCTGACCAACGAGTACGGACTCGCGCCGGAGCAGGTCACCATCTCGGGCATGGCGGTACTCTACAATAATCTGCTGCAAAGCCTGTTTCGCTCGCAAATTCTGACCCTGGGCGCGGTCTTCGGCGCGATCCTGCTGATGTTCATCGCTTTGTTTCGGGCGGTGCGATTATCGCTGGCCGCGATCGTGCCGAATATTATCGCCGCCGGCCTGATCCTCGGTTTGATGGGTTGGATCGGCATCCCGCTCGACATCATGACGATTACCATCGCCGCGATTAATATCGGCATCGGCGTCGACGATTCGATTCACTATATCCACCGCTTTCGCGGCGAATTCTTACAGGACCGTAATTTCTGGGAAGCGATCAAACGCTGCCATAACAGTATCGCGCGCGCGATGTACTACACCTCGGTAACCGTGGTGCTGGGATTTTCGATCCTGGCGCTGTCGAATTTCATCCCGACGATCTATTTCGGAATATTGAGCGGGTTGGCGATGGTTACCGCGCTCATCGCCAACCTGATGCTACTGCCGATCCTGATCGCGCGATTCCGGTTGAGCTGAGCCGGTAGCGCGGTTAATATTGCCGGCTTCGAAAATACGGCCAGTCAAACCATGAACGAAATACAGATTCCGATTTCTCCCGGCGAGTTACTCGACAAGATCACCATTTTGCAGATCAAAGCGGAACGGATCAGCGATGCGGCCAAGGTAGCGAATGTCAAAACCGAACTCGATATGCTGAGCAAGGTTTGGCATCAGGCGGTCGCGGCCGACGCCGAAATCATCGCGCTTACCGCCGAACTCAAGTCGATCAACGAGGCATTGTGGGAAATCGAGGACGATATCCGCGACGAGGAACGCAACAAACGTTTCGGCGAGCGCTTCATCGAGCTGGCGCGCGCGGTATATGTCACCAACGATGAACGCGCCAACGCCAAAAAAAAGGTTAACCTGCACCTGAACTCGAGTATCGTCGAGGAAAAGTCGTACCAGGACTACCAGTAACGGCATTGCCGCCAATGCCAGAACCCAATCCCCTGGTTTGTCGCTTCGGTGCCTTCGGCGACATGGTTATGATTACGCCTTTGCTCAAGCACCTCTACCGGCGCTCGGGTCTGGCCTGCGATATTGTCGCCATCGGGGCCTGGAACCGATTATTGTTCGAACAAATGCCATATGTGCGTCAGGTATTCACCATCGAGTCACGCGCCAGGCCCTATTGGATCAACCCCGGCCAACGCGAGCTGGTGGCTACGCTTAAAGCACAGCGGCATCTATTCGCCTGGATTTGCGAAACCGATAGCCGCTCTTATCGTTTGCTGGCGCGGGCCGGCATCAAGCGCAGCAGCAGTGCAACCCAACTCGATCTGGCCGCGGTAAAGGCCGAACACTATTGTGAAAAATGGCTGCGCCTGGCGAACCTGTCACCCGCCGGTTTCGAATATCCCCAACTAGCGCCGCCAAACCTCGATACCGAGCTGTTTGTCAGTGACGAGGAAGTCGAGGCTTGCCGTCAATGGTTGCGGCGGCGCGGCCTGGACCCGGACGCCCCGATAGTCTGCATTCAGGCCGGCAGCAAGCGCACCACTCGCCGCAGTAAGGCCGACCGCAAAAGTAATACCAAGTTCTGGCATCAAAGCAACTGGGCGCAGGTGATCGAAGGGCTGCTCGAACATAAACCCGAAACGCAAGTGCTGCTGTGCGGCGTGCCGGCCGAGGCCGACATGTGTGATGCCATTTTAGCGCACTGCAAGGCCAGCGATCGGGTTCAATCGGCCGCGCAAGACCTGCCGTTGCGGCGCCTGTTGGCCCTGCTGAGCCTGGCGCACAGCTGTATTTCGGTGGATACCGGTCCGGCGCACGCCGCCGCCGCGCTCAACTGCCCGCTAGTCGTGTTATTCGGCAAGGCAAATCCGGGGCGGTTTCGCCCGATCAGCAGCCAAAGCCCGGTAGCGGTCATCACCGGAGAGGCTGAAAATTCCGAGCCCGACATCAGCCGAATTACGCCTCGACAAGTGCTCGACAGCTGGATTTCGAATTTGAGTCTCTAACTCCAGCCAACAAGAGTGGCCGGATTGATTTAAATCCAAGTGCTAAGGCCAGACAAAGGCCGGCGAAAAAGAAGGCGGCGCCAGCGAATCCAATATATTGAATGCCTGCCAGTTAGCTTGATCGATCATCTGGATTTGCGGGCCGGTGTGTCTCAGGAGATCGCGTCCTTCCAAGATGCGCACTGCCTGATCGATCGAAATACGACCCTGCATCACGGGTGCGTCGGTGGGTGCGGCGAGAATGCGTCCACGCCGAATGCCGCGATATACCGCCGGGGTAAAATAAGTCGAAACAACCTCGATTTGACGATTGAGGTTGCGATTGCGCAAGGTACTGATAGCCGCTTCGGCCATCAGCGCATTACCGACGATATAGTCAACCTGCGGGTGACTTTCCAGCACTTCCTGTACCAGGGTTCGCTGGATTTCCTTACCGGTATCACCCCATTTGGTTATGACAATCTCGACTGCGCTATCTTTCAGGCCCTGCTTGAATCCGGTTTCGATAAAATCGACCCAACCCGCACCCTGCGGTCCGGGGAACCAGGCCACCGTTACCGGTTCGCTTCCGGCTTGGTGTTTGCGCGCGAGATACTCGCCGGTTACCTGACCCATAGTGGTCCAGGATACGCCGGACTTTGCGCTAATTCCGGTATCTTCAATATCGTTTACGGTCGCCAATACGGGCATTTTTTTGGCAATCCTGGTAATGCTTCGATTGAGTCCCCGAAATGAAACCGTACCGACGATCAAGGCATCGGCGCCTTGGGTAGTGCACTGTTCTATTTGCTGCCGCTGGCGTTCGAGATTGGGATAACCACCCGCTTCGACCAGGGTAAACGAGATACCGAGTCGGCGTGCTTCCTGCACCATGCCGTAGTTTACGTTCAACCAATAGGCGTCTTTCAAGTGCGGGTAGGAAATACAGAGATGCCATTTCCGGCTGGCTGCGGTGGTCGGTTGATAATCGATCATTCGACTATCGCTGGAATAGTCAAACGGTGTCGCCCAGGTTTCGAGCTTCCAAACCTCGGCCCTGGCAGTAGGGGCTGCGATTAGTATGACTAAAAGACAGGCAAGAATTGGAAAAAAATAGAAGCTTTTCAATATTTTCCTGACAGTAAAACCTGAGGTGAAAACATTGTACCCTTGCAATTTGCGACTGCAAGGTGCAGCATTTTGAAATGCGTAAGCTCGGCATTGCGACAAAAATTTATCTGGCCTTCGGTGGGATTTTCCTACTGGCGGTAGTGGCGTCTTCCATCGGTTGGAAGGGATTTACGCGTGTCACTGAATCGCAAAACTCGGTCATCGACCGGGCGATTCCCGGATTGCGACAGGCGCATCGGCTGTCCGCATTGAATGCTTCGATCGGGGCTGCCTCCGCACAGCTATTGCGCAGCAACAACGAAACCGAACGTATCGAGATCAGTGCCGCCTTGTTCTCCGAAGTCGCTCAGGTCAATGCATTACTGGACGATTTCGAGCGAAAAGGATTCTCGCTGGGATCATTGCAGTCGCTACGCCAAACGGTGAGCAACATAGAATACATGCTGCGCCGGCAAAACGATCTGGTTGGTCAACGAATTCGCCAGCAGGCGCGTTTCACGCAACTGGCCGCCAGTTTGATCGCCACTACCGAAGAGTTAAACGATCTGGCGGATTCCTTGGTTGCCAATGCCGCGGCGACCACCACTGCAATCACCTCGAATCTGTATGACATGGTCGAGGACGACGCCAATAAGCAACAACTTTACCAGGTTTTCGACAGGCTGGTCGAAGTCGATCTAGACGCGATGGAACGTATGTACGAACTGCGGCTGCGTAGTGCAAATTTGAATGGGCTGTTTAACCGGGTAGCGAAGGAATCCGATTTACAGGAGTTGGATCTCCTGCGCCGACGCACCGCGGAAACCATTTCGATCCTGAAACACCGGGTGAGTGAGATCAACGACCCGCAAAGGCGTGACAAGGCAACCGGACTGCTTTCCGCAATGGAAATCGACAATGGGCCGCTCTATGTCTACGGTATTTTCGAAACGCGCATTTCCTTACTGGAAATAGACAATTCCCTGACCCGGCTTTCCCTTGAAACGGCCCAGGCCTCGCAAGCACTGAACGGTATCGTCAATGAATTAAACGCGACCGGCGGCGCATTGATTAACCGGGTTTCGACGACCGCAAAGGATTCACTCGATAGCAGTCGCCGATTGTTCGGCGGAATATCGATTGTTTCGATACTGGTCGCTGCAGCCATCTTATGGTGGTTTATAAAGCGCAATGTGGTACGGCGGCTGTTGTCGCTGCAATCGGCTACGCATTCGATCACCCGCGGCGATTACGACGTCGATATCATCGTCGAAGGCCACGACGAGTTAACCGATATGGGCATGGCACTGCGCGGTTTCCGTAATTATGCAATCCACAACCGCAAGCTGGATGAAGAACTACGCCAGCACAAGGCGCATCTGGAAGAACTGGTTGAAGAACGCTCCGAACAGTTGCGGGAAACCAACCAGATGTTATCCGAGGAAGTGCAGAATCATGCGTTGGCACGCGTTAAAGCCGAGCAGGCGAACCAAGCCAAAACGGCATTCCTCGCCACCATGAGCCATGAATTGCGCACGCCCTTGAGCGGGGCGCTAGGCACATTGAGATTACTTTCGGAGACTGATTTACAGTCGCTGCAACTCGACTACGTACGCATCATTAGTGCGGCCAATGAAAGCTTGCTGGATATCGTAAATGATATTTTAGGTTACTCACAACTCGAAGCAGGTAAGTTGAATATCGAAAACAGGCGCTTTGATCTGACCGAACTGCTAGCCAACGTGATTGGCTTAATGATGGTCTCGGTGCGTGAGAAAAACAATAGTTTGCAGCTACAAATGGAAGACCTGCCAACACGCTGGTTGGAAGGCGATTCGGGCAAATTGCACCAAATCCTGATCAACCTGATCGGCAACGCCAATAAGTTTACCGATAACGGCAGGATAATACTGCAAGTCGATAGGCTGCCTAACGATCGCCCGGAATCGATGACTTTGCGTTTCTCGGTAGTCGACACCGGTATCGGTATTGCCCGGGAGAAACAGGAAGATATTTTTCAGGCGTTTACCCAGGTCGATACCAGCAGCGCCAGGCTTTATGGCGGTATCGGCCTCGGCCTCGCCATCTGCGAACGGCTGGTCAATGCGATGGGCGGCAAAATAATACTGGAAAGCGAACTCGGTAAAGGTACTAGCATCGGCATTGAAATCGATCTGGAAATCAGCCAATCGGTTTCTCCGGCGCAACCGAATCCGGTATCGACAGCTGCCATCATCGAAGGAGTCGGGGTACTGATGGTCGAAGACGATGCCACCAACAGTATGGTTACCGCCAATTACCTGCAACAGCTGGGGCACCATGTGACTGCCGCTGAGAGCGGCGAAGCAGCGTTAATGCTGCTGGATGAAGGCGGTATGTCGCTGGTGCTACTCGATATCAGCTTGCCCGGCATCGATGGCTTGACGATTCTAAAATACATTCGCACCCATGCCGACGCCACAATTGCGAATTTGCCGGTGATAGCGATGTCGGCACATGTTTTTACCGAAGAGGTCGATCAATATCTAAGTGCCGGCATGAACGGTTTTCTGGGCAAGCCGTTTTCGATGGAGGATCTCGAACAAGCGATTGCAAAAGCATTCAGGGGGGACGCTGCTTTTATCACCAAAAGCAGCGAACCGAGAGACTACAGCCGCCTGAAACAAATCGATACCTCGATGATCGAGCTTGATATCAATCGGCTGGGTATGGCAAACGTCGAGCGCTTGGCGGGATTATTTTTTCAATCCGCCGAACAACTGAAATCCGAATTGATCGCGGCGCTGAATCGGGGTGATTTCGAAAAAATTGAAAAACTGGCGCATAAAATGAACGGCGCGGCCGGCAACTTTGGTCTCGAAAGATTATGTGCGCTGCTGGCCGGGATCGAAACCGAGGCCGGCCAGGGCGTTGCCGTAACGGCTGCCTCACGTAAACGATTCGAGACGGAATATAACGCGGCCGTCGCCGCGCTTGACATTTACCTGTCGCAACAGGGCAAACCATCGGGGAAACGGGTTTCATATAATTAACCCGGGCTACCGACTAAAATACCTCGCTGGCAAATAAATATCCCTCACCATGCACCGTCAAGATTATCTGCGGTGCGTGGCTATCCTGTTCGATTTTATTGCGCAGACGCAAAACCAGCACATCGATAGTCCGTTCGTTGGGCGACCATACCCTGTGGGTTACTTTTTCCATCAACCATTCGCGATGCAATATTTTACCGGGATGCTCGAGGAAGGTCACCAGCAATTCGAACTCGCCACGCGTCAGTGACAGTTTATCTTGCGTATTCGATGACAGGCAGCGGCGAGACAAATCCAGCGTCCAACCTGAAAATGTCTTGCTGCGCTGCTTATGCAGTCGGCTTTGGTCGGACTGCTTGCGTCGAATCAAATTTTTTACCCGTGCCAGCAACTCGCGCGGGTTGAAAGGTTTAGTGACGTAATCGTCGGCGCCGATTTCGAGGCCGACTATGCGGTCGACCTCATCGTCACGCGCCGTCACCAAAATAATGCCGACATCGGTTTTTTCACTAAGCTCTCTTGCAATTTGCAGACCATCGTTGCCGGGCAATTTAATATCCAGCAACACCACATCTATGGCCGACTCTGTAACCATACGCGCGACGTCATTGCCATCTTCCGACTGACTAACGCGATAATTTTCGGACTCGAAATAGGCCGCGATTCGGGCCCGCGTGACAGCGTCATCCTCAACAATTAGCACATGATGAGTGAAGTTGGTATCAGCCACTTTGATCGCGATTTATTTCAGGATGACCCCCTGGAAGGCCTAGGATGGTATCAGATACTTCCCACGCGGACTATACGAACCACTTTCAAAATACTTTTTCGATTAATGAAATGTTAACCGATATTAACCGATTGTTTTTTCTGTTAACAATTTGAAATCCACGGTTTTTAATCACTAATTATAATCGTTATTGCTACCGCAGCGGCGACCTTGCCGCCGGCGAGTAATCTAAAACGGAATTCTATAAAAACATTCGAATTATAAGGCGCCCTCAAGATTGAAGCGGCAGCCGTATTTACAACCAATTCATAATCCTGAGGAGGAAAAATGAATTTCTCGAAACTTAGAAATAAAATGATGGCCGGGGCTATTGCACTGGTATTTGCCAGTATCGGCACTCAGGCATGGGCCAAAGACTCCAGCAAGCCAATCGTGATTCCTACGCACAACTGGTCAAGCCAGGTGGTAATGGCCTATGTCATTGGCGGGATATTCGAAAGCATGGGTAACAATGTCGAGTACAAACCGGCGGATTCCCAGGCTGTATACGAAGCGATTCGTCTCGGTGATATCACCATTTCGCACGAAGTCTGGCAATCAACCTTCGGCAAGTCGTTTTATAACGCCATGGCCAAAGGCGGAGTTATCGACGCCGGCACGCATGCTGCGCCGACACTTGAAGAAATGGGTGTCCCGCAGTACGTGATTGACGACAATCTCTGCCCGGGCCTACCCAACTGGGAAGCATTGAAAAACTGTAAAGACGTATTTTCGACCGCTGATTCCGGTGGCAAAGGCCGTTGGCTGGAAGGCCCGCAAAGCTGGCATGGCGACCTGATGCCGGTGCGCGTTAAAGCACTGGGCCTGGAAGACGACTATGTCGTCAAATTCGCCGGCGGCGCCGATGCAATCTGGGCGGAACTGGCGTCGGCCAAGAAAGAAGGCTGCGGCATCATTACCTTTAACTGGACGCCGAACTTTACCGATGCGGAAGGTTTCGTATTCATCAAGTTTCCGGGATATACCGATGGCTGCCGCGTGGTTGACGGCGGTGACGGAGCTTGTGGTTCACCCAACGGCTGGCTCAAAAAAGCGGCTAACTATAAATTCCCCAAGACCCACCCGGCCGCTTATACCGCGTTTTCCAAACTGTCATTCACGACCGCTCAGATCGGGCAAATGGCCGCACTGGTTGACGTCGATAAAATGAGTCATCAAGACGCCGCCAAGAAGTGGCTGGCCGATAATAAAGACGTCTGGATGCCTTTTACCCAATAATAACTAGCAGTACCGGTGCTCGTTACCCCATAGAGGCGAAGCATCGTTGAGCTCCGACCCTCCCTCGACGTGCGTGGTCTTGGGAGGGATTTTTTCGGTTCCCGCCATACAGGGAACCAGACTCGCTTTGTTATAATCGCACTCGTTCAGGTTTGTATTGTTTTAGTCGATAGGCTGAGATGGCCGGATTACCGCAGCAGCAATTTGAGATGACTCCGTTTTGAGATGAATCCAAGGAACAAAAATGACTAACGAAACCAGCAATACTAGCGATACCGCCCATACCGACAACGATCGTCCCGTTATCAAGTGTGATTCCGTCTTTAAGATATTCGGTGAAAACACCACAGAATTGATGCAACAAGCAAACGGCCGGATTGACGTAGAAGCGTTCAAGCAGGCGGGGTGTATCTTTGGCGTCAACAATGCATCCTTTGAAGTTCACAAAGATGAAATGCTCATCGTCATGGGCTTGTCCGGATCCGGAAAATCAACGCTGTTACGCTGTATTTCGAAACTGACTGACACCACCGCCGGCAATATATACATCGATGGCGAAGATTTATTGGCGATGAATCCAAAGCAGCTGATCGAGCTCCGTCGCAACAAGATGGGCATGGTATTTCAGAGTTTCGCGCTGTTGCCGCATAAAACCGTTCTCGAAAATATCGCCTTCCCGTTGCAGGTTAAGGGCACGAACACAAAAGATAGTATGCAACGCGCCATGAAAATGGTTGAGCTGGTTGATCTCGGCGGGCGTGAGAATTACTTTCCGAGACAATTGTCCGGTGGTCAGCAGCAACGGGTTGGTATTGCCAGATCCCTGGCGGTAGAGCCGGATATCTGGTTTCTGGATGAACCGTTTTCAGCGCTTGATCCGCTGATCCGAAAAGAAATGCAGGATGAATTTTTACGTCTGCAGGAAATGCTGCATAAAACGATTCTATTTGTGACGCATGATTTCGACGAAGCCCTGCGACTGGCTGACAGAATTGCAATCATGAAAGATGGAGTAATCGAACAATGCGATACGCCGGCGAATATTGTTCTTCATCCGGTCACCGAATATGTCGCAAAGTTCACCAACGACGTGCCGCGCGAAAAGGTATTGACTTGCGGCAACGTCATGGAAGATATCGCTACCGCATCCGATCTGAGTGAATTAAAGGTCAGCCGAGACGCAATTATCGAAACGGTTGCCGAAGCGATCCTGAGCGAGGAGAAACCGGTTGCCGTCGTAGACGAAAATAATGAAGCGGTAGGTAGCTTACATGCGTCCCACGTAATCCACGTACTGTTTAGCAAGGACCAACCGGGAACATCGCAAGACCTTCTCAGGGCGGGCAAATGATGTGATGAATAATATTTCCAGGCATCTGCAACTCACACAATTTGCAGCTTTGCTGGTCGTGTTTTTCATTTTATGTTTTGCGATCGATCCGTCGGAAAACAACATCCTCTGGCGTCTGCCCGCATTTTTGGCCGCCGTCCCCGAGATGCTGAATAGTTCAGTCGAATACGCGATGTTCGAATGGATGCCGATTCAAACCTATAACCCGGAAATCGAAGATTACGAAGATTCGGCGCTATTAATTGAAGTAACCCGATCCATATCGCGCGCCGTGCTTTTCGGGATTGAATTAATCCGCGAAATTCTGGTGGGCGGCCAAAAAACCATAGTCGCTTTCACCAGCTGGGACTTTGTCAGCGAAAATGAGTGGGCGGTCTGGCCGGCACTGCCCTGGACCGTCGTCGCCGGGGTCGCAATTATCCTGGGTTACGCGCTCAGCGGGCGCTGGCTTGCAATCCTGGTGGGCTGCGCGACTACCTATATTGCTGTTTTCGGTCAATGGGAACCCGCAATGGAAACGCTCTCGTTCGTATTGGTTGCGGCGCCGGCCTCGGTCTTGCTCGGAGTTTTCCTGGCTATTCTGGCCTTTAAGTTTCGAGTTTTTGAAAGCGCATTGATGCCATTGCTCAACGTAGCCCAGACCATGCCCCATTTTTCCTATCTGGTGCCGGTAACCGTATTTTTTGGTGTGGGCGACCATGCCGGCGCCATCGCGACCATCATTTTTGCAACGCCGCCGATGATTCGGCTGACCTTATTAGGCCTCAAAGGGGTATCCCCGGAAGTGCTCGAAGCGGGCATGATGAACGGCTGCAACAAGCTTCAACTCATGTTCAAGGTGCTGATACCTACGGCCCGGCACGATATTCTGGTAGGGGTAAACCAGGTAATCATGCAATGCCTGGCAATGGCGGTCATTGCTTCATTTATCGGGGCCAAAGGCCTTGGCTTCAATCTATTGCTGGCACTGAATCAGCTCAGAATAGGGCAAGCCCTGGAACTGGGTATCTGTATCGTATTGATTGCCGTGGTTCTCGATAAGCTATCGCTGGGCTGGGCTAACAAGCAAATCGACTATTTTGCCGACCTCTCTTTCAGCCAACGCAATAAGTACCCTCTCATGATGGCTGCGATCCTGGTGTTAGGCGTGTTATTGGCGTCCATCGGCAGCCTGATTTTCAAGAACGAGATCAATTATTTTTATCTCATCCCGCACAACCAGGGAATTACCACGGAAAACTTTTGGCAATCCGGCGTCGACTGGATGGTGGAAAATTGGTATGCGAGCCTGCAAGCCTTCAACAAGGGGTTGATTATTAACCTGCTGGTGCCAATGAAAAATGCTTACCTGAGCATGCCGGTAGCAGCAACCTTTGTATTGGTGATGGGGATTGGCTACATCGTGGGCGGCCTTAGATCGGCTTTAGTCGTAGGTGGGTTACTGCTATTTATCGCATCCACCGAATGGTGGGACAGAGCGCTGATTACGGCTTATATGGCAACCTTTGGGGTGCTGGTATCGGTAGTAATTGGCACGGTGACCGGTTCCTTATGCGCACAGAACTCATTCGCGACAAGAGCTATCCTCCTGCTTTGCGATACCTTCCAGACCTTCCCGTCGTTCATTTATTTGATTCCGGTTATCATGCTCTTTGGCGTCACCGATACTTCGGTGTTAATTGCCGTCGTTATTTACGCTACCATCCCTGCGATTCGCTACACGGTGGAAGGACTCAGCAATGTGCCGCAATCCCTGCAGGATGCCGGCACCATGTCGGGCGTCAGTCGAATCCAGCGATGGCTGCAGATAGAAATGCCGCTTGCCTTTCCCCACATCATGCTGGGTATCAATCAAACCGTGGTTTTTGCACTATTTATGGTAATCATCGGCGCGATGATCGGAACCGATGATTTGGGGCAGCTTATCTTGAAGTCCCTATCGGATAAACACGGTATCGGCAATGGACTGATGCTGGGCCTGTGTGTCGCTTTTATAGGATTGGCGGTCGATCAAATATTGCGCACCTGGGCGCATCAAAGAAAACAGGCACTGGGATTGGCGTAAACCCGGATCAATTCCGCAACAAGCCCTAAAGCCAAACGGGGGGGGGGTAGAATTCTACCCAATTTAACGGCTTTCATGGTTCGTTATACTTCGGTTGCCGTATCTTTCCAAATCGATTGAGCCGATTTCAATATCCCGTAAGGCTACTAGAATAAACGGGCGTGGGTCGATTATCGGCACCAGATTTCGTATCCTGTGTTGTCCGAGCAGCATAACCTGAGTGAGGACAAGATAATGCCTAAGTACATATTTGCATATCACGGCGGTGACATGCCGGAAACCGAAGCAGAAGGCGCACAGGTCATGGCCGAATGGACGGCCTGGTTCGAAGGCATGGGTGACGCCGTCGTCGACGGGGGCAATGCGGTGGGGCCGTCATCGACGGTGCAAAGCGACGGGACGATTTCCTGCGACGGCGGCCCAAATCCATTGAGCGGTTACAGCCTGATCCAGGCCGATGACATCGAGCAGGCGACCGCAATCGCCAGGGATTGCCCCATCCTGAAGGCGCGGGGGTCGGTCGAAATCGCCGAAGCCATGGAAATGTAACTATACGGCACGACCGGCCGATCCCGGCCGGATGCCTGCCGGGCATTGCTGCCGAGACCAATAGTACTCGGGCTTCGAAAGCGAGTAATTCGTCACCGGGTCACCCGCTCGTAGGGTAGATGATCGATCCGGATCAGTTACAAGCTTGCCATCGTTAGCGATTAATTCCGAGACGCAATGCGGCCTGGCTGGGCGTAGCGGGTTCGCGACCGAGTTCGCGAATGATACGCACCGCGCGCTCGACCAGTTGAAGATTGGTAGCGAATTCGCCTTTGTCGAGATAGAGATTGTCTTCCAGACCGACGCGGCAATTGCCGCCCTGGCTGGCCGCCTGGGCGACAATCGGAAACTCCTTGCGCGATATCCCGAACGCACTCCAGACGGCATTCGGCGGCAGCAAGCCTTTCATCACGCTCAGTATTTCGGGAGTCGCCGGTGAAGCATGTGGAATACCCAGGCAAAGCTGAAACATCGGCGCGCCGTCGATCAAGCCTTCCTCGATCAGCCGCCGCGCGAACATGATATGCCCGGGTTCGAATACTTCCAGTTCCGGTTTCACCCCGAGTTCGCGGATGCGCTGCGCCATGATGCGCAAATGCGCCGGCGTGTTGACAAAAATCGTTTCGCCGAAATTGAAGCTGCCGACGTCGAGGGTACAGATATCGGGCTGTAATTCCTCGATGTGACGCAAACGCTCGAGCGGCTGCACCAGGGTGGTCCCGGGACCGCCGACTGCGGCGTCTTCTTGTCCGGGAGCAAAACGCGCACCCTCGCTGGTAGTCAGGTTGATCAGCACCTCGCTACCGGAGTCACGGATGCGCTCGACTACCTCGCGAAACAGCGCCGGATCGCCCGAGCGCATCCCGCTCTCGGGATCGCGCACGTGAATATGCACGATCGCGGCGCCCGCGCCGGCGGCGGCGATACAATCAGCGGCAATTTGCGCGGGTGTAATCGGGTAATCGGGATGTTTCCCTTGATTGTTGTGACCGCCGCAAACCGCGCAGGTCAGAATCACTTCGTCGACCATGGACGTCTACTCCCCCTTGAAGTTCGGCGTTCGATTTTCGTTAAACGCCAGCACCCCTTCGCGCCGATCCGCCGTAGGCACGGTGCGGTTATAGGCTTCTATTTCGAAGGCCAGCCCATCGGCCAGCGACATTTGCAAACCGCGATGGATAGCCGCCTTGGCCTGGCGCACGGCAAGCGGCGCATTGCCGGCAATTTCGGAGGCTACCTGCAGGACTTCTTCGAGCAATTTATCCGCTGCAAAGACTTCGTTGACCAGGCCCCATCGATACGCCTCCGCCGCATCGAAGCGCCGCGCCGACAGAATCAATTCCTTGGCGCGACGCTCGCCCAGCGCCCGCGCCAGGTTTTGCGTGCCGCCGGCGCCCGGAATGATCCCGAGGCTGGTTTCGGTCATCGCAAACTGGGCGCTGTCGGCGGCATAAATAAAGTCCGCCGCGCAAGCCAGCTCACAGCCGCCGCCAACGGCGGCGCCATTGACCGCGGCAATCAGCGGAACCGGGCAATCGATGACCGCGCGGATCATGCGCTCAAATATCAGATGTTGAGCCCGCCAGGCCGCGTCGCTCATGCCGCCGCGCTCCTTGAGATCGCCGCCGGCGCAAAACGCGCGCTCGCCGGCGCCGGTCAATACGATACAGCGAGTATCGCCCGCGTCCAGCGCGAGAGTTTCAAAACAGAGTATCAGCTCGGTCGCCATTTGCGTATTGAAGGCATTGGCGCTATCCGGTCGATTCAAACTGAGCTGCAAAACCTGTGGGCGGGGATTTGCCAGCGCGAGCGTAGCATAGCTGTTATCGGTCATACTGGGTGGCAATTATTCTCCGGCTTCGGCACTATATAGTACTTGAATAAATATCCGAGGAGGAACAAAACATGAATCCGGATCAAGACGATAAAACCACCACCAAGCACATGGCGATCACCTTCATCGCTTTCGCGGTACTTGCCGTCGTATTAATTGTCGGCGCCAACATGCTCGGCTAAGCGCCGGACCGTAGCTTGTCTAACCCGCATCCGGCCAGCAGCCGTTCCCGAGTCGGCAGTGGGACATGAACCTCACGAGCAGCCTGCTCGAAACGCCGTCAAACTCGTCACGCTCGACCGGGCGCTGCGATGTATGCCACAGGCCGGCCTCGGACTTTGACCGGGTTATTGTCTTCGCGGCAACCAACGAGATTCATCGATGACCGATTTATGGCGCTTGAGCGCATCTGAAATAGCAACGCGGGTTAAACAGCGCGATCTATCCGCCACAGAGATAATCGAGAGCACGCTGCAGCGATTACAGCGGGTCAACCCAAAAATCAACGCCGTGGTGCAGCAGATGCCCGGCCGGGCGCTCGCCGCAGCGCGCGCGCTCGACGAGCGCATCGTGGCAGGTGGATCGACTGGATTACTGGCCGGGGTACCGGTAACGATCAAAGTCAATATCGATCAGCAGGGATTTGCAAACACCAACGGCATCCGCCTGCAGCAGGATCTGGTGGCGCAACAGGACAGTCCGATAGTCGCAAACTTGCGCCTGGCGGACGCAATCATCGTCGGCAGAACTAATACCCCCGCGTTTTCGATGCGCTGGTTCACCCGTAACTCGCTGCATGGGCATACCCGAAATCCGCGTAATTCGGAATTGACCCCGGGGGGATCCTCGGGTGGCGCTGCCGCTGCGGTGGCAGCCGGCATCTGCGCCATCGGGCAGGGTACCGACATCGCCGGATCGATCCGCTATCCCGCTTACGCCTGCGGACTGCACGGCATTCGCCCGAGCCACGGGCGGGTTCCGGCATTCAATCTGTCGCTACCCGAGCGCCACATTGGCGCACAACTGACCGCGGTGTCGGGCCCGATCGCACGCAGCATCGGCGATCTCAGGCTCGGTTTCGAAGCGCTGTCGGCAGCGAGTCCGTTGGACCCCTGGTGGGTGCCGGCTCCGTTGCAGCAGCCCGCACCGCCGAAACGAATCGCGCTGTGTATCGCACCCGACGGTCTCGCGGTAACCGCCGCAGTCGAACAAGCCTTGCGTCATGCCGCCAGCCAGCTGGAAGAGGCCGGCTGGGAAATTGTTGAAGTCGAAATCCCGCCGATGCGCGAGGCGATGCAGCTGCAGCTGTTGTTATGGATGTCCGAATATGCCTATAACGGCGGTACGGCGGTCGCGCGCGAAGATGATCCGGATGCGAATTTCGTTTATGCCCAATTGCGCGAACGCTGCCCAACACCGACCATGGAAAACCTGATGGAAGCATTGCAACGCCGCCTCACGCTAGCGCGAGACTGGCAGTTATTCCTGACCGAGTATCCGCTATTGTTGTGTCCGGTTTCCGCAGACCCCCCCTTCCCCGACCAGCTGGATATCGAGTCGGCGGCAGCCTTCGAGCGCGTAGTAGAAGCGCAGATGACGCAAATCGCGCTGCCGCTGATGGGCCTGCCGGCGATTGCGGTGACAACCAGCGGTAACTGCGCCGACCCCATGGGGGTCCAGCTGGTGGCGGCACGGTTTCGCGAAGACGTTTTGTTTGCCGCGGCGGGCGATATCGAAGCGCGAAATCCAGCACTCGAAGCGGTAGATCCGGATTGAATTGCGCCGACTACCGGTGCAAAATAAGCAACTTAAGCGAATTGCGGAGGCAATCATGGCCACAGGCTGGGCACGCGACGGGGCGGTTCAGGATCAGATCGACGCCAGCGTCGCAGACGCGGTCGAACTGGCGCGCAGCCGTTTACCCAAAGGGCAAAGCCTGATCCATTGCGAGGACTGCGGTAACGATATACCCGAGGCGCGGCGGCTGGCGATAGCCGGGGTGCGCCTGTGTGTGGCCTGTCAGGAGGAAGTCGACCGCGATCAGGCCGCCCAGGCGGGATTTAATCGCCGCGCCAGCAAGGATAGCCAACTGCGTTAAGACCACAGCGGGAAATCGATCATGTCAGCCAGCCTCAGCTGCCGCGAAGTAATCAACCACGACGACTATCCAATCGACGAAATCGAAAATCCCGTCTGCCGCGAAGTAGTCGATCAGGTCAGGTCGGAGCTGGCCGCGGACGGTTGCGCTGTGATTCGCAATTTCTTCAGCCCGGCCGGTTTGCAGGCGCTGCGGACCGAAGCAAACCAGCGCAAGGCAAAAACCTATTATTCGCCACGCAAATCCTGCAACGCCTATCTCAACGACGGTGCAGCCAATTTTGCGCAAGACCATCCGCTCAACGTTTTTATGCCGCGCAGCAATGGCTTTATCACGGCCGATTTGTTCGGCGCCGAAACCACCGCTCACCGGCTTTACTACTGGCAACCGCTGAAGCGCTTTCTTGCCGCATGCCTGGACAAGCAGGAACTGTTTATCTACGAAGACCCGGTGTCGAACATGATCGTCAATGTCGGCCGACCCGGACAACAGTTCAACTGGCATTTCGATACCAACGAATTCACCATCACGATGTTGTTGCAAGCCGCCGCCGCGGGCGGAATATTCGAATATGTTCCGAACCTGCGCAGCGCCGCGGACGAATGCTACGACGAGGTCAAGGCGGTGCTGGACGGCGACCGCGGCCGCGTCAAACGCCTGCAGCTAAACGCCGGCGATCTACAGTTCTTCCTGGGCCGTTATTCACTGCACCAGGTGACCGCAAACAGCGGCGACAGCGACCGTCTGTTGTTGATCATGTCCTTCAGCGAAAAACCGGGCATGGTCGGCAGCAAGGCCCGGGTTAAAAACCTCTACGGCAAAACCACCGGGGCGCACGCCGAATCCAAGGTGCGCGCCGACAATCTGGTCGACTAACGGCAGGCCATCAACTCGCGGGTAACGAAATCATCCGACCAGCGAATCCGTAAGCTGTCCTGTTGCAAGCGCAGGGTTAACCGGTACTCTCGCAGGTCATCCTCGCCGCACTGTGCCACAGCGTAAGCCCGCAAGCGCGCGCCGTTATTATCCTGCCCGCGCCAAGATAAATAACAATAGATATGCCCCTGCCTGATCCAGTCGCCGGTCATGTGGTATGGCAACAGCGCGGGATTGTCACCTGCGCCCGCGGCATGGGCGGCGCACTGTTCGGCGGTACCCCAGATCCCGAGCATCGATTCCGGTACCTGTTGCGACCCGGCCTTCGGCTGCAGCGAAAACTGCGACTGCGCCGCAAGCGGCCCCGCAAACAACAGTAGCAGTGCGCAGGCATTCGACAATTTCATGCCTCGAGTATGCAAACCCGGGACCCATTTGCAAGCCCGGGCACAGGCACGCATTAGGGCGCGACGATGGGTGGGGAATGGACTTCCCGTTCGGCAATTCCAACTATATGACATCGCCGAGCTTATCGAGAATACAGCCCCAGCCGCCCTCGTGGTCCGAACGCGCTTCCTCGTGCAGAAACTTCACATGGGTTAGCTCCACCTCAGTGGTATCGGCGTCGATGGAGGTAAAATCGAGCGTCACGGTACTGTCTTCCGGTGAATAAGCCGACTGCCAGCTAAACTTTAAGCGATGCGGGCGTTCGATGACCAGATAGCTGCCGGTATGCGGCAGCCTGTCGTCACCCGCAATCATGATAATCGTAAAATGTCCGCCCTCGCGCGGGTCGTTTTCAACCTCGGGCTGGGGCATGCTGGGATCCGGCAATATGAAACGGGTCAGCATTGCCGGATCGAGCCAGGCATCGAATACGCGGTCAATCGGCGCATTTACGGTTTTTTTCAAGTTTACGGTCAAGTCGGTCATTCTTCTTCTCCAGTATTTAAAACGTCTTCGAGTCGATCCAGGCTGAGCGCCCAAATCGATCTGAGCGAAGCGAACCAATTCGACACGATTTCAACCTGGCTCAGGTCGGCTTCGATTAAATGGGTTCTGCCTATGGTTGTGCGCTTTACCAGCCCGGCGCCCTCCAGTACCTTGATATGTTTGGAAATGGCGTTAAGCGACATATCGTAGTGCGTGGCGAGATCGGTAACCCGGCTCGCTCCCTGCTGGCAAACCTGGGTTAACAACGCACGGCGGGTGCTATCGCTAACCGCCTTGAGCAGCCGGGATAATTTCGTATCATCAATTGATTCAACCATATAGTTGAATATATATAGATCTAAATTATTTGTCAACCAAAAGGTTGAATAAAATTCCAATACAGTCAACACAAACTACTGGCTAGCGGCGATCGGCATCCAACTCAAACCGCATTACGCCGAGGTACTCCCAGCTGCAGAGTCCTGCATGCTAGACTAACCGCTAGCCCGATATTTCGTCCCAGGTAGAAAATGCCAAACACGATGCAATCCATGTTTCAACTCGACGGCAAGGTAGCGCTGGTCACCGGCGCCAGTAGGGGTATCGGTGCGTCGATCGCGCGCGGACTGGCCGAATTTGGCGCCAGGGTCGTGCTCTGCGGCCGTCACCAGGAAACGCTCGACAACGTCGCCGGAGAATTTGATGAAAGCGGCCTCGAGGCCACCGGAATCGCCGCCAACATGGGCAACATAGACGATATTCAGGCATTGGTCGAGCGCTCGGTGGGGGTTTACGGCGGTCTCGATATCATTGTCAACAACGCCGCCGCCAATCCGGTTTTCGGTCCGCTGCAAGACACGGAACAGCGCGCCTTCGATAAAATTATCGACGTTAACTTGAAGGGGCCATTCGAACTGTGCAAGCTGGCCTACCCGATTCTGAAAGCGCGCGGTGGCGGTTCGATTATCCATATCGGTTCGATCGGCGGTCACAAGCCCGAGCCCGACATCGGCATTTACAGCGTAAGCAAAGCCGCGATCATCAGTTTGACCAAGGCGATGGCGCAGGATTGGGGTGCCGACAATATCCGCGTCAATGCGATTTGTCCCGGCTTGATCCGAACCCGTTTCAGCGAAGCCCTCTGGCTCGACGACAAGGTAAGCGAACGTTTCGAAACGAATATTCCGCTGGGCAGAATCGGCGAGCCGGAGGATATTGCCGGGTTAGCGGTGTTTCTCGCCTCGAATGCATCGAGTTATTGCAGCGGCGCCTGTTACCTGGTCGACGGCGGCTACTCGATCAACTAATCATCCGGCGGGTAATTAACAAGAGAGCTCGTATGAAACAGATTCTAGGCACCATGACATTCGGCGATCAAGTCGATCAGGACAGCGCGCAAGACTTGATCGAGCAATTTAGCGCCGCCGGCAACCGCGAACTCGACACCGCGCATATCTATTGCGAAGGCAAGACCGAGGAAATGCTGGGTAAGCTTTTTCCCCTGCTATCCGGCAGCGATTTCTATCTCGCCTCCAAGGTCAATCCGTGGAATGATGAGGGCCTTCAGCCGCAACGGGTGAAACGACAATTCGACGAAATTCTGAGCCGCCTCGGCCGCGACCACATCGATTTGTTGTATCTGCATTCGCCCGATCTCGAAACCCCGGTGGCGCAAACGCTGGAAGCCTGCTTCGAACTGTATCAACAGGGTAAATTCAAAGACTTCGGTTTAAGCAACTACGCCGCGTGGCAAGTTGCCGAAGTGGTCGAAACCTGTCGCCGCCACGGCTGGATGCAGCCCCGAGTTTACCAGGGCATGTACAACGCCCTGACGCGCGACGTCGAACGCGAGCTGTTCCCTTGCCTGCGCAACTACGGCATCAGCTTTTACGCTTACAACCCGCTCGCCGGCGGTATGCTGACCGGCAAACATCTGTCACATGACGTCTTACCCGACAGCGGGCGCTTCAGTACGGAGCCCGGCTACCTCGAACGTTACTGGCGCGAGGATTATTTCGACGTATTGCGGGACCTCGCGAATGCCTGCCGTGAACTCGGCTTGAAACCGGTCGATGTCGCGCTGGGCTGGCTGGTCAATCACTCGCTGCTCGACGCCGAACGGGGCGACGGCATTATCCTCGGCGCCAGCAAAGCCGATCATCTGGCGCAAAACATGGTGGCCTGCGGGCATGCGCCGCTGGATCAGAAAATACTCGACATATTGGACCGCGGATGGGAAGTCATCAAACCGAACTGTTTCAAATACTTCCGCCCCTAAAGCCGGCGCCAACGGGAGCTTCGCGCTAAACCCGAGCGGGGCTTAACGGAGACCGCGGGAACTCCGACGACGATCACCCCGAGTCAGGCGCGCTACCCGGAATTTAATCGGGCAGTAGCGCCAGACTCAAGGTTGGCCAGTAGGTAATGATTAGCACCGAAATCAGCAATACGACGAAAAACGGGATAGTCGCCACATAGAGGGTCATTACCGGTTTTTCGAAACGGTAACTGGCGATAAACAGATTCATTCCGACGGGTGGTGTGAAATAGCCCAACTGCATGTTGGCGAGAAAAATAATACCGAGGTGCACCGGATGAATGCCATAACCGACGGCGATCGGCAATATGATCGGTACGATAATGACAATCGCCGAAAAGATGTCGAGCATCATCCCCAGCGCCAGTAAAAACAGATTCAGCACTATCAAAAACGTCAGCTTTTCATCGATGTGCTGCTGCACGAATTCGAACATGCGCGTCGGGACGTCGGCGTCGATCAGGTAGTTGGTCGACGCCAGCGAAACCCCGACGATGATCAGGATGCCGCCGACCAGCATCATGGCCTCGCGCATGATATTGGGTAATTCGGAGACCTTGATTTCGCGGATGATCAACACTTCGACAATCAGCACGTAGAGGGCGGTTACCGCGGCGGCTTCAGAGACCGCAAAATAACCGCCATAAATACCGCCGAGCACCAGCACCGGCAGCGGGATTTCCCACTTGGCCGCCTTGATAGCGGCTATCGCTGCCGGCCATTCAAAACGCGTGCGTTGGCTTTGAACGCGCGGTTGCAGCATCGAGTAAACCGAAAGCATGACCAGCATCAACAGGCCGGGGAAAATACCGGCGAGGAACAAGTCGGTGATGCCAACGGGTTGATCCAGATCCATTTGCTGAGCGACCACGCCATAGAGGATGAGCGGCAGGGAGGGCGCGAATAACAGCCCGAGGCTGCCGGAACTGGTGATCAGTCCGAGGTTGAAGTTTTCCAGATAGCCGGCCTCTTTCAAGGCCGGATACAGTAATCCGCCGAGCGCGACTATGGTAATTCCGGAGGCGCCGGTAAACGCGGTAAACAGCGCGCAGCTAAAAATAGCGACTATGGCCAGCCCGCCCGGCATCCAACCCAGCAGGCTATTGCTCAGGTTCACCAATCGCGTGGACGCATGGCCCTCGCCCAACAGGTAGCCGGCAAAAGTGAACAGCGGGATGGCGATCATCACCGGCATTTCGGCGAGCCGGTAAATTTCGATGCTGATGACCGACAAGTCCACTTCCTGGCTGTAGAAGCCGATCATCGCGCTGAGTGCGATAACCACGAACAGGGGGGTTCGCAGAATCGCCAGCAACAATAACAGCGGTGCGGCAAAACTCATTTCGCCGCCCTGCGAGCAAGCTTACGATGCCGTATATATCGCTGCGCCCAACTGGCGGACAGGATCAGATAGCGCAGCCCGATCAACGCAAAGCTCAGCGGGATAATCACCTCCAGCATCCAGGCGGGAATGCCGGCAAACGACGGCACGCCGTCCAGATAGTCGAGATGAATCCATTTGAATCCATACCAGGCGATTACCAGACAAGTCCAGGCGCTGACCTGCCCTACGAACGACTGCAGCAAGCGATGCGTGTTGCGTTCGAAAAACCGTGACAGCAGGTCGATGCGGATGTGTTTATTGGCGCGCGTAGCAACGGTAGCGCCGATCAATCCCAGCCAAAGCACCAAGACCCGCAATATCGGGTCGACCCAGACGATTCCGGAATCAAAAAAATTGCGTAGCAGAATCTGTGTGCTGGCGAGCAGAATCATCGCCGTCAACAGGGTGACCAGCAACGCATCCTCGACGCGATGCAGTCTCTCTACCTAGGCTTGCATTACTGGCTGTCGCGGAAGTTTTGCAGGTGGTTCCTGACCTGGCTGACAACATCGCTGGAAACAACCCCGTCAGTAATCATATTATCGATCGATTGATCCGATATTTGTCGCCAACGCTCGGGTTCGCCGGACTTCGGATTGACGAAAGTTATCCCCTGCTTCGCCAGCGCCGCTTTGGCCGCCTGATTATCGTCACGGTTCAGCTTGTCCAGGCGTTTGAAAACCTCGCTCATCTCTTGTCTGACGATCTCCTGGTCGGGCGCCGACAATTGGTTGAAAGCCTTTTGCTGCACCGCCAACACACCGATGATGAAGATTATCGGCAGGTCGGTCATATAGGCGGTACTGGTATGCCACTGAAACGCGATGGCCGATGTCGGATTGACCGCAACCGTTTCTATCAGTCCGGTCTGCAAGCCGGTGAATACATCGGATATCGGCAATGAAATCGGAGAGATGCCGAGCGCTCTGAATACGGTTTGCCCGACCCGATCGCCTTCGGGAACCCAGACTTTGCTGGCGCGAATCGATTCCAGGTCCTGCATCGGTTGCTTGGAAAGTATGCGCGCGAAACCGCCTTCGGATATACCCAGGATGACGAAACCGTTTTTTTCCATCTGCTGCTTTAGTACCGCGTCGATCCTGGCACGCACATAGTCGACTTCCGCGAGCGACTTGAACAACATCGGCAAACCCAATGATTGAATACTGGGATCGATATTGGCTAGCCCGCCGGGCGTAAAGGCGCCGCCGTGCAACTGACCGATTTTGATCTTGCGATGCACGCTCTGATCGTTACCCATGACGCCGCCGGGATAGAATTTCAGTTTAACCCGACCTTCGGTACGCTGCTTTATCGATTTGGCTCCGGCCTTCATTTCTTTCATCCAGGTCGTGCCGGCCGGCGCGAGCGTTGCTATTTTGAGCGTCTTTGCATGGATACCGGTGCTGATAGTAAGCAACACAATAGCCAGGCCTGATGTCTTTACGAATTTGTTCAAGGTGAAATCCTGATATCGATGATTGGAGCCTTTGGTTCGGTAATAGTTTCCTAAAAAAAATCGGCCGATTCCGCCAGCAACCTGTCGGCTTCGAGTTTTGCCAACGAATTGATCAGCGTATAACCGGAATAATCGGCTGCTGCCGCCTTGACCGCAACCAGCAAGCTATCATGCAATTCCTGGTCAAAAACGTTACGCGCGTAATGTTTTGCCATTAACACCTTGACCATCAGATTTTCGCCGCCCGAGATATCGATCGCGCGTTCGAAATGCCGTCGCGCAAGCTCCGGTTTCCCACCTAATGCAGCCGGTCGCAACGACTTGATTACGCCGAGATAAACATGGGCACCGCCGCCATCGTGGGATTCGTCAAGCTCGATACAGCGCTCGAACAATGCTTCGATCTTCGCCAGGTCGGCAACGGCATTCCAGTCAGAAGAGTTGATCTGTACCCAGGAGGCCCAGGCCACGCCGTATGCGTAGAGCGCCGCCAGTCCGGATTTTCCGGTTGCGGCAAGCGCAGGCTTGAAAACGTCGAGCCGGTCTTCGCTGGCCGCGCAGGCGCTTGCATTTTGCAGGCATAGCGCCTTGCGAGCATAGAGCAGTGACTTGCCCGCCAAACGTTGCGCCCGGGACTCTTCCTCGATGAAGGCGCCGGCATAAGAACCATAGAGCCGCGCCCCGGTTAACAGTAAGCCGGTATTTTCAGGGTCGCCCTCGATCAGGCCGTCGATCATCAGCAAATAGGCCGGCGCGCCATCCCGCACCGTGGCTGGATCATCCTGGTTTAGAATTGCCAGTGAAATATTGTCCGCCATGCGCGTGGTCGCGGAACTGATCAAGCTGGCGCAGCCCGTCGACAGGGACAGAATCAGTAAAATCCAGAGAGGCCTTGACATCAAGTTCGTTCCACCTGGGCTTGCGCCCTTATTGTTTTCCATATCGAATTAGCCTTAGCTCTCCATATCGGTAAGCAGCTCCCGGACTTCACCGACAGCGGCTTGGTCCTGCATTCGAGCCAAGCCTTCGATCGCTGATTGCATCAAGCCCTAACATCGATCAACAGCGTTCGCAGCACGCGATCCGGCGGCACTACCCTGTGTTCTTTGACGCTGGGAAAGATGCTCATGTTGTTACTATTCCGCGATGACTGCGCGCCACTGGCGGCGACAAAAATATACCTAAAATTGCGTTCGAAATACAGCGCCGCGATATTAACCTACCCACCTTTATCTCTCACCGATTCGCGTCGCGGGGAGGCGCCAGCCGGCGCGTTGTCGTATTTTCACGAGCCCTGGCCGCGCCGGCAGTATCAACACTCGACGGAGCGCGTCGACCGAATGCAAACCAGGCGGCTAGCGGCATCAGGTCGCCGCGGCAGGAAATCCGTGAGATCGACGATTAGGCATCCGCGACGAAATAATTATCCCAACGGCGATCCAGTAAGCGGATGGCATCTTCGACGGCGACCGCGGCCAGCCGTCCTTCCGATTCTTGCACCAGTCCAAGGACTAGCAACTTGCCCAAGGCATCGTCGATTTCGAAATCGACACGGTAATTCCAGCGTGCTTCAAACCAGCTTTCTATCGCTCGGTCCAACTCCGATTTGCTCAGCCGCTGTTCGGCAGTGAGTAAAAAATAATAGGCCAGAATCGCTTCCTTCGACTCTTCCTCTTCGGCGTCATTGGCGAGCCGGTGAAACACCCCGGCGTTATTGTCCAGATTCTTGAAGTAAAGATTTTGCGTTAAGGCTTGCATGAATCGAAGCTTGCGGTTCTTGAAATTGCTAAACTTCTTCCACAGGTATCCACCCAATGCCACCAACCCAGCCAACAGCACCACGATCCCGGCCTGATTCAGCTGCACAGGCTGGTTGCTGACTCCGAGCCAGTAACCCAACAACGAACCGAGCAGCGCCAGGGAAGCGCCGAGCTTAGTGGTCAACACGATGCCGCCGCTAACCAGCGCCGGAATACCGATTAACAGCTTGTCCATCAGGCGCATCCGCACCCGCGTATTTGGGAATAACATTTCGAGATCCGCCTTGGGCACGTTGCGAAACAGCTTTAGCAGCGTGGCGCCGGCACGGCAGCTGGCGAAATCGTGTTTCGAGTGCTGGTAGCCGTCACGAATCCTGATATATAAGACCACGCGATCGTAGTTGGTGAATTCGACTGTTTTCGTGCCTAGACCAAACCAGGTCGGCAGCTCTTCGCGTCGACTCGATACACCTCTGGCGAACAGGGAAATCTCGGAAAAATCCGCAAACTCGACATGCAAGCGGATCTTGAACAGCGATGACTCCGCCAGCGCCTGTTTCAAATCGGATTCGGTAATGCGCTCATAGTTGGCTTTTTCCAACAATCCATCGAGTAATTTTACAAACGATTGCGAAGCCGGTTGATGCACGATATCCGGACGCCGCGTATCCCTGTCGGGATCGAGATCGGCATAGGCGTTTTTCAGAGCTTCGATCACCTGGTGGAATTCGAAATGGAAAATTTGATCCAGCATATAGCTCAACTGGCGAAAATCATCGGCCAGCGCTGGGAGCCGGTTCTCTTGCAGGCACATCTCGACAATATCGCGCCGGCGAAAGGGTATGAATCTGAGCGGTCTATGGTCGGTGTTCATAGAATATTAATGCCTGTATTGAAAGCCCCGGGAAAGGTTTGCTCTGTATCGTCGCGGTCGCGCAGGAAGTTAGATAACTTCTGCGGTCAGCTGGTTGCCTTGCCCGGGATCGACCGGGGCGGTGATGGTGACGCGGGTACCCTGTTTGGATGATTCGATATCGATCTCAGCGCCCAGCAGTCGCAGCCGCTCTTTGGCGGCGAATAAGCCGAAACCGCCCTCGGTCGCCCGCTTGGCCTGCGAAGTCTCGGCATCGAATCCAACGCCATCGTCCTGCACGGTCAATACTACGCTAGCGGCATTATGCGACCAGTCGATCGAGACCTGTTGCGCCTGCGCATGCTTGGCGATATTAACCAGCAACTCGCGCGCCGTCTGGAACACGACGATATTCATCTCCTCGGCCAGCCGGGTGCTGCGTTCGTCGCCGGTAATACGGACTACCAACCCGGTGCGCTGTTGGTAATGTTCAGCCAGCCATTCTACGGCTGATTCCAGTCCCAGCTCATACAATACCGGCGGGCTGATTTCAAAAATCAGCGAGCGCGTTTCCCGCAGCGAAGCCTCCAGCAAATCGTTTATACTGTCGGCAAGCTGTTCGCTCTGCCCGGATTCGAGCGTCGCGCGCAAATTGGCGAGATGAATTCGCGCCAACACCAGGTTCTGGATGGTGCCGTCGTGCAGCTCCGAAGAAATCCGCCGCCGCTCGCCCTCTTCGGCAGCCGAAATCTTGCCGGCGAGGGAGCGCAGTTCTTCCTGGTAACTGCGCAAACGGTCGGCGGTTTCCACCTCGGCGGTCAGATCGTGGATCGAACTCAGTACCCGCGACCAGTCATCCCGGTCGCTGCTGATCAGCCCGGAATCACGCACCATGGTAAACGCTTCTCCGTTTGCCCTGAGGCTGCCGCAGCGCACGCTCGCGCGCCGGCTCCCGGCGGCGAATTTACCCAAAACCTCGATCATGGCCGCGCGCTGATCCGCATTCATAGGCCCCTCGATATATTCGATCAACTGTTCCCGCGTGCTCGCCTGGTAAACCTTAAGCGCCTCGCGATTCAGATTGGTTAGGCACATAATCCGGTCACGCCGCTCCACCAGTTCAGGATGCCGGTTCAGGTAAGCCGCGACATCTTCGATTCCCTGTGCGCGCAAGTCATCGACCAGGGCTTTACCATTCGACCAGTCGGATTCGAACAACGCGGCAGGCGCCGATTCAAATAATCGACGATAGCGCATTTCACTCATGCGCACCGCTTCTTCCGCGCTAATATCCCGGACCGTCAGCAAGACCTGCGACCAGTCTTCAGGATCTGAGCTATAAACTTCGGCCACGCGTATCACCGGAAATTCTTCACCGTCGATCCGCCAGTTGCTAGAGCGAATCGTCGAGCGGCGCTGGCCGCTGGCAAGATTGGTCAATTCTTCGATTAATGTGAGTCGTTGCGATTCATTCAATTCGCTCGCGGCATAATCGATGAGCTCCTGTTCGCTCTCGGCCCGGTAAGCCCGTACGGCTTCGCGGTTGAGCCTCAAAACCCTCATGGCCTGATCTTGCCGCCGCAGCAATTCGGGGTGTTCGATCAAGTGCTGTCGAATATCTTCCACGCCTTGTCGCCGCAGCGCGTCGACTATTTTCTTGCCCTCGCTCCAGTCGGTTTCGCACAGAACCGCCGGCGCCGACTCGAACAGATTGCGGTAGCGTTGTTCGCTCAGTCGCACCGCCTCGGTCGCACTGTCATCCCTGATCGTAATCAAGACCAGCGTCCAGTCGTCGGGATCGTGACCCTGCAATTCCGAATCGCGAATAATCGGGAATTCCTCGCCATCCTGGCGTCGCGCCCAGGTGTGCACGGTGCTGCGCCACTTGCCGGCCGCAAATGCGGCCAGATCGTCGATTAGCGCGAGTCGTTCTAACGGATTTAGCGCCTGCTCCAGAAAATCCCTTAACGACGCCTTGGATTCCGATTTATGTACCCGCAACGCTTCCTGGTTTACGGTTAAAAGTTCCATAATATCGCCCCGATGCAGCAGTAACTCCGGACGATCGATCAGGTGCAGTCTAATGTCGTCGACGCCCTGCCGACTCAAATCTTCGACCAGAGCCCTGCCCCGCGACCAGTCGGTTTCGGCGAGTACTACCGGGGCCGATTCAAACAGACGCCGGTAGCGCCGCTCACTGGCGCGCAGGGCCTCCTGCACGCGGTGGCGTTCGGTAGCATCGCTACTACTGGAGCCAATTGCCAGGATACCTCCGTCGTCGCCGAATACCGGGAACTTGGTGATGTCTGCATGCCGGACTATGTTATCCGCGGTCCACAGAAACCGCCGCTCCATCGAAATGGTCTCACCCTGCTCCATAACCCGACGCTCGTGTTGCTGCACGATTTCGATATTTTCAGTATTGGGTGGAAAAACATCTTGCGTCGTTTTGCCGTAGATCTGGTCGGCGGATTTACCGAGCCAGGCTTGAAACTGCCGGTTAACGTAGAGGAAGCGCCCCTCCAGATCTTTGAGCGAAATCGCGTCCGGAATATTGTCCAGGAACATTTGGTAAAGTAGCTCGTTTTCCTTGCCGGCTTTACGTTCGCTGATATCGAACACCATGCCGAGGATACGTAGCGCCCGACCCTGGGCATCGCGCTCGCTAACGACACCGCGAGTCTGGAGCCACACATATTGCCCATTCTTCTGTCTGAAGCGGAGCTCGCAATCAAAATATCTGCTGTGGCCCTTGATGCTGCCGGCATAGCACTGTTGCCATTGCGACAAATCGTCGGGATGGATATTGCCTGCGACCCAGTCCCTGTCGATTTCCATTTCATTAGGCGCGTAGCCGATCAATTCGAAAAATTCGTCGCTGAAAGCAAGGTCGTCGGCGGGCAGATCGTATTCCCAGCTGCAACCACCCAGGGAATTGAGAACCAGCTGCTGAAGTTCTTCGGTTTTCATTAACGTTCGAGCACTATCGAAAGCGGGAATCAATAGCAAAATAGCATATCAGCTAATAGAATTTTTTGCAGTTTCTTGGCCGATAGAATAATTAAATCAGCCGAGCAGACAGTCCGAGCAAGCCTTTGAGATTCAGAGTCTATTTATACCGGATCGACGGAAAGACCGGTGCCGATCCATTGGCCGCCTTGCATGATAGTCATGATCGCATCGAGGATTTCGCCGGGACCGTTATCCTTTAACATATAGCCGCTAGCACCGGCATTGATCATACCGCGCACATAAACCGAATTGGCATGCGCCGATACCGCCAGTAGGCGCGCATCCTGCCATTTCCGTTTCGGCTTGCGGGCAATGTCGACCCCCGACGTGGTTCCCAGTGAAACGTCCAGCAAGATTAGATCGGGTCTCTGTTCGAGCGCCGTACTAATGGCAGTTTCGCCGTCGGTCTCAGTGGCAACGACCTGCGCGATGCCGGTATTCTCGACCAATGTGACCAAACCGGCTAGAATTGCGGGCTGATCGTCTACCAGCATTACGGAAAACATATGAGGACGCTCCTTACAACTCGGTTCTCTAACAGACCGGCTGGATCACCCAAGTCCGTCTCGCGGCGCCGAAGTGAGTTCTGATTTGGCAAAACCTCGAAGAATGCGGGTAATTTACACCAATCTCCTGCGGGTCGTCGAGTACAAACTGGTATTCGGCTATGCAACGCATTTTTTATATCGACCCGTTGCTACCCCGGCCACAGGGCTGAAGTCCATCGCATATTTCGATAGTTTCCCGGGTTTTTAGCCGCATTGCCTTATTCTGAGTGTGCCGGCGTTTGTCGCCGCTTTTGAAAATTGATATCGTCAGTGCCCGGCAATAAGGTCAAATCCAGGGTGGGATTTCACTGTCAGACAAACCAAAGCCAGCTGTCAATGGTGACCAGGATAAATGACTGCAGAACAATCAAATGAGAAAAAACCAGGGCGACCAGCGGTTCCGCTCGCGCACCGCACGCTGCACCTGGTGCAAATCACCGACTGTCACATTTTCGAGTCCGAGCAAGGAATTCTGCAGGAACTTAACACCCGTCGCAGTTTCGAGGCGGTGAAAAAGGCCGTATTCGAATCCGGCGATAATACGGATCTGCTGCTGGCAACCGGCGATCTGTCGCAGGACGGATCGGCCGCTTCCTATCGATACCTGGCGCAACAATTCGATGAATTCGAACTACCCGTCTTCTGGTTGCCCGGCAATCACGACGCAGTCGGGGTCATGTTAAAAAACTTCACCGGCATAAATATCGATGCGAGCAAACATATCGTGGCGGGCGCCTGGCAAATTGTAATGCTGGATTCGACTATCCCGGGCGAAGTCCATGGTTGCGTTGCGCCATCCCAACTGGACTTCCTCGAGACCAGCCTGCGCCAGCATCCCGACAAGCATGCCCTGGTCTGCCTGCATCACCAGGCGCTCGATACCGGCAGCGACTGGCTCGACAACAAGGGATTGGACGCGGCGGACCGTCTGCTCGATCGTATCGGGCAACACGGCAATATCAGGGCCGTGTTATGGGGGCATGTACACCAGGATTTCCATCGCAGGATCAACGGTGTCGAATGGATGTCAACGCCATCGACCTGTGTCCAGTTCAAACCGCGCAGCAAGACCTTTGCCATCGGCGATGAAGCTCCCGGTTATCGTCATCTCAGGCTCAATTCCGACGGCAGTATAGAGACCAGGGTGCACCGCATCGATTACCTCGACCTTGCTCTCGACAGATCACCATAGGACTACTCGATCGCGGGAATCGAAAACAGAAAGGTACTACCCTGCCCCAGGCCGTCGGATTCGGCCCAGATTTTGCCCTGATGAAACTCGACGATCCGCTTGGCTAGGGCGAGCCCGATACCGGTCCCTTCAATTTGCGGGTTTAGCCTTTCAAACAGGTTAAATACACGTTCCAGGTATTCGGTTTCGATGCCGATACCATTGTCGCGCACATGGCACAGCACTTGCCCGTCGGAAATCTCGGCGCCGACCTCGATACGGGACTGCCGATGGTTGTCCACAAACTTGATCGCGTTGCCGATTAGATTCTGTAAAACCTCAAATATCCGACCCTCGTCGCCATAGGCGATCGGCATTGTCGCATCGATTTTCACATCCACATCGCATTCCGCGATAGCCCCGGAATACATCGCGACCACGGCGGCGGCCATCTCGGACAGATTGATTTCAACTGGAGGGTTCACCAGGCGCCCAACCCGCGATAGCTCGAGCAGTTCGTCTAACTGCCTGGCCATACGATCGGTGGCGTCGGATATCTGCTTGATATCGGATTCGATGCTGCGATCTTTACCGCCTTCGATATCCCGCTTCAGCAAGCCGATAAAACCCTTGATGGTGACCAGCGGTGCGCGCAAATCGTGCGAAACGGAATAGGTGTAACGTTCGAGCTCGGCATTTTGCTGTTCTAGCTCCTGGTTTTTAACCCGAATTTCATCGAGCAATTGTTGCTGCTTTTCGCGACTGGCATTGAGTTCGGACATGGTGCTGAGGAAGCTGTAGGTGAGGGTGTCGACTACCGTCGGGCTCACATAAATACGCCCTTCCGACAGGGTTTGTACCGCCGCCGCCAGCTCGCTGTTGGCGGCGTCTTTCAGCAAATAACCCCTGGCGCCGGCTTCGAGCATGCCCTTGACGAAGAAGCCGTCGTTGTGACCGGATAAGGCGAGCACCCGCACCTCGGGCGCGGAGCGGGTGATTTCGCGGGTAGCGTCGACGCCGTTTATGCCCGGCATGGCCACATCCATAACTACCACGTCGGGTTGCAATTCGGAAACCAGTTTCACGGTATCGCGGCCGTTCCCGGCTTCGGATATTACTTCGATATTGTCGTCGGACTCGAGAATTCCGCGAAAGCCCGCGCGCAGACTTTCATGATCGTCGGCTATTATGACTCTTATTCCCATGTACCGAGACTATAGCCGAAATCCAATAATATTATTAACCCGGAGATAAAATAGTGGTGCCGGAGTGAAAAATAGATTGTAGCAGCGCATTACGAATGCTGGCTCAGCGGCGCTGCTGCACATCGAACAGCGATTCCAGAATAGGACAGGTATCGGCACTCTTGTCCGAGCCGTCGCAAAATGACGAAATCTGACTCAGGCGCTTTTTTATTTTTTGCAAATCCCGGATCTTCGCGGCAATTTCATCGATGTGATTCTCGGTCAGGGATTTGACATCAGCGCGAGTATGGTTACCGCCGGGGTCGGTCAGTTGGAGCAATTCCTTAATCTGCTCGCTGGAAAAACCCAGATCTTTGGCGCGTTGAATAAAATTGAGACGGTACAGATGCTCGTCGCTGTAGCTGCGATAACCCGACTGCGTGCGCACCGGCATCGGTATCAGCCCAATTGCCTCGTAGTAGCGAATGGTTTCAATATTGCAACCGGTCGCGGATGCCAGTTTGCCTCGAGTCAGCATGATCGTGTCCCAATCTGATGGCAGGCCTCACCCCATTTTTTAAGCATAATAACCGTTTCCAGCGCGATGCTGGCGAGCAGGCCGTTGATGATCGCGAGTATCATAATTCTCAGCACCGGTTTCACTGATTTGAAAAAAGGCGATGGTACCAATCGCCGAGCGCACAGCCGAAAAGACACTAGAAAGTGTTTTTAGCGCTGGCACGGCAGCTGTGACGGCAGCTCCAGAAACCGAGCGCCGGTAGAATCGAAATACTACCAAACATAAATAGTCTACGAAAAACAATCTAGGGAACCTCTGAAGAACCCGTTAAATTCTTATCGCCGACAACCGGGTGATATTTTTTCCTAGGGTTTCTCGGATAAGTTTCTGGTTTTTGGTATTTTCTTCTGAATGTCATCATCATTTCCCTATTCAGGGCGCACTAACCCTGCAGTGCCTGTAATTCCCTTCGGCACAGATACAGGTTTGCCAGCGCAAACAGGGTAAATACTTGCGCTGCATTTTTCTCGATTCCTTTGTAGCGAGTCTTGCTATAGCCCCACAAATCCTTCACGATTCGAAAGGCGTGTTCTCCCTTGGCGCGGGTTCGATTGCTCTTCCGGTTAAACGACCGATCCGCAATGTTCAGTTTCTTCCCTCGCCTCGCTTTACGGTTGATTCGCCACTCGACTCCAGACTCTTCAAATCGGGCTTTCTTCTCGGCATCTGCGTAAGCCTTGTCACCATAAACGACTTGCTCCTCGCCATGAACCAGTTCCTCCATCATCTGGGAATCGTGAACCGCTGCATCCGTCACCGCGACACTGTGCACCCGGCCATGCGTATCCGTGCCAACATGCGCCTTCATCCCAAAGTACCACTGGTTACCCTTTTTCGTTTGCCTCATCTCCGGATCACGCTGCTTCTCCTTGTTCTTGGTCGAGCCCGAGGCACCAATGATAGTCGCATCCACAATCGTGCCTTCATTCACGATTAAACCATGATCGCTCAGATAACCTTCAACCTGCTGAAACAGCTTTGTGGTTAGACCCTCTCGTTCCAGCCGATGGCGAAATCGACAGATTGTAGTTTCATCCGGTATCGACTCCAGATCTACGCCCACAAACCGGCGCATGGATTCCGTATCGTACAAACTGTCCTCTGCAGCCGGGTCACTCAGTCCATACCACTGTTGTAAAAAATAGATTCGCAACATTGATTCCAATGCGATCGGTGGCCTGCCCGTATGACCTTTCGGATAAAACCGCTTGATTGGCTTTACCAGTAATCCCCACGGAATAATGGAGTCCATTTCCTGAAGAAAGCGCTCGCGTCGAGTCGTCTTTTTCTTATTGGCATATTCAAGATCGGAAAAGCTCGGTTGTTTCATCATTCAATCTCTGAAAACTTGTTCGACGTATTTTATCCCGCTAATATGACTTTTGCAGAGATTCCCTAGATATAATAAGTCCTGTACCGACTACAGAGTCAATCAAAGAATGAAGATCAGCTTGACCTTGCAGACGCTACCGGTTTTATCATTAAGACAAGCCGTCAAAGCGGAGCACTATCGATGCATACGACCGGAATTTTGGTAATTTCCTGGTGGCTGCTGCCCGCCTTCGCCGCCACTCGATGGCAGCGCCCATGCCTGGCATCAGAGCGGTTCAAACCCTGAACCCGGTCTCTGCTATGATATGGCATCGCATGCACTAACAGGAACCGCCATGGCGCTAGGTAATTTTTTCAAATCTATGTTCGGCGGAGCCGGAGGAGACGAGCAACCGCAGCCGACTCCCCCGGAGGAATACGCGGGTTATGCGATCGAAGCCGCCCCGATCAACGAGGATGGCAAGTATCGCACCGCCGGCTTCATCAGCGGCGAAATCGACGGCGAACCCAAGCGGGTTCAATTTATCCGGGCCGATCAAAATAGCGATTTACAGGCGGCGATCGAGCATTCGATGCTCAAGGCGCGACAGATCATCGATGAACAGGGTCCCGACCTGCTCAATAAACCCCACCTCTAACAACGGTGATGCATGCGGGCTAGCGTCAAACCGTTTCCCTGGCCATTTCCTGTTTCAATAACTCGATGCGGCGCGGCGCATCGGCAGCATTGGGTTTGATTTCGAGCAGACGTTCGAAGGCCCTTATTGCGCGTTGAAAATCACGCCGCGACCCGAGAATCATGCCCAAGCCCCAGATTGCTCCAAAATGCCTGGGCTCAAGCCTCAGGGTTTGTTCGATATCCGCCAGCGAGCCCTCGAAGTCGCGCCGATAAAAGCGTACCGTAGCACGCCGGTTCCAGCCCTCGGAGAATCCGGGCAAGGTCGTAATCACCTCCGAGTAAATGACTTCCGCGGCGGCCAGTTCGCCGCCCCTGACCAGCACGGCGGCCTGCTGCATCAATTCGTCGACTTCGGCCGCGCCACTATCGAACCAGAGGTCCCAGATCGCCGCCTCGGCTTCCTGTAAGACTTTTTGATCCCGACTGCTTTGCAGCGCCTCGAACAAGGGCACCAGGCGTTGGTCGGTTTGATCACTGCTGCCGAGCGTGGGAAAACACAGCGCCAACGCCAGCATAGTCAGGATGTTTATCGGCTTCATGGGCATCACTCCCGGCAGCTGTAATCGATCAATGCTAACAGTGTTTATGCCGGCGGACTATTAACCCGGCGACAATATATGTCGTATTCAGGGGCTCAAGAAAGCGTCAGATCAAGGCGCGACTCGCCGGCCGGTAAAAAACCGCACATCGGTCCCGGTCATAGCGCGCCGATCGCTGCCGCCTTGCGCGATGGCGCTGGTATCGAACCGTCGAACATAATATCCATGCGCGCAAAATAACACTAGAATAACAACGTCGTCCCTGATCTAAAGAGTTTCGCATGCTGCCACCGGATTTAAGCGCGAACCAGGCCCGGGTCATCGGCTGTCTGATGGAAAAATCCGTCACCACGCCGGACCAGTATCCGCTTAGCCTGAACTCGCTAACCAACGCCTGTAACCAGAAATCCTCGCGCAACCCGGTGATGTCGCTGGCGCCGGGAGCGGTGCAGCATACGGTACGCGAACTGGAGGACCGGCATTTACTGCGGGTGGAGGATAATTTCAAACGCGGGACGGAAAAGTATTCACAACGTTTCTGTAATACATCCTTCAGCGAGTTGCAGTTCGATGCCCCCCAATTCGCCATTGTATGCCTGCTGCTGCTGCGCGGCCCGCAGACGCCGGGTGAGTTGCGCGCGCGCAGCGGGAGATTGCATGAATTCGCCGACAACCAAGCGGTGGTCGAGTCACTCGATGCATTGAACACACTTCAGGCCGATCCGCTGGTGGTGAAACTGCCGCGCACGCCGGGGCGCAAGGATTCGGAATATATGCACCTGTTCAGCGGACCGGTGGACATGACCGTGCAGGCCAAACCGGTTCAGGTAAGCAAAACCGCCGATTCTCCCGCACTTTCCAGCATCGCCGAGCTCGAACAACGCCTCGGCGATCTCGAGGCTGAAGTAGCGGAATTGAAACGCTTGCTCGACTAGCGCCTATTCCTTGGCCACGAACTGCAACGATTGAAATGCGGTGCGCCGGGCCTGGCGGCGCTTCAGCGGCGACTCGAAGAAACGGGTCAGGGCCACCACTAGAAGTTCGGCATCGGACTGCTCGAGCCCGTGGATTTCACGGCGTACCGCCAGCGCCGTTTTCAGTAAATGCACCGCAACGATATGCTCACCCTGGCCGTGATCCAGCACTTGTTTCAGTATTTTTTCCATTTTGCTGCCGACATCGTCGGGGCGCCATTGATCGAGCGCAAGATCAGGGGTGGTAAAGGCGGCATTGCGACCGTTAAAGCAGGCCATCTGCAACAAGCCCTGCGGCCATAATTCAGGGAAGCGCAAACATTGCTGACGCACCGCGGCGGCAAAGGTCAGGCCATGCGTAAAATCGAGCCAACCGACATTGCCGGACACCGAAACATGAATCTTGTCCTGTTGCGAAATATCGAAAGCAAGCAGGTTATTCGCGTTCGCCAGCAGTAACGCATGATAAATCTGTTGCGGCGGACAGCCGCTGCAGTCGATCGTCGCCTCGAGCGACTTGTTTATGCCCTGCCGTCGCCATAATCCGGGAACCGGGTTTTGGTTTTTATGCCGGCCCCATTTTTTCAGCTGGCCGCGATAGCCGCGAAACTCGGGAATTTTGTCTTCGCGCGAGGCGCAAACCATCTCGCGCAGCAGCGCCAGCAACAGGGGTTCCATAACCCCATTACCCAGACGTTCGATCAGCGCGCCGGCCTTGCTTACGTAAATCAGCGAGTGCCCGAAATCATTGTAGTGCTGCAGGGCGGCGCGCGTCAGCGCCTGCTCGAAATCCGCAAACTTCAACCCGTCGCGAATGCCGCCGCGAATAGCCGCTACCGCCGCGTTTTCGTTTTCCGCTTCGATGTCTGCCACCAACCGATCCGCGTCGAAAGCCGTTACCTCGTCGCTGTATTCGTACTCGGGTTCGCGCAACACGTCAAAAGCTATATGCGCGACACTTTCGACCAGACACACCAGCTGTATTTCGGCGTCATCCGGGTGTTCGTCGTAGAGTTGCAGCCAATCCGCCATGCCGGCATAGGCATGCGTCCAGCCAAATTCCATTTTCTGCCAGGACCAGTCGATGGCCAGGCGCAACGCGTCCAGCGGATCGGCGCCGAGACGCCCGAGGCGTGCAATCTCGCGCGCGACGCGATCGTAACTGTAATCATCGAAGGCGTCGCGCAGGCTGCCGGTAATCGACAAGTATCTTGACTCATAGGGTGCTTCGGTTATATCGATCCAGATTTCGTCGGCTCGAATTTCGAGCGCATAGGTACGCAGCCGATCCCCGCCATACAGGTTTTCGCCGGTCTCTAGATTAAACTTCCAGTTATGCCAGTTGCAGGTCAGAATGCATTCCGGCGACAGGCTGCCCTCCGAAAGCGGGTAACCCTCATGCGGGCAGCGATTATCGCAAGCCCTCGGGCCTGCGGCGGTCTTGAACACGGCGATTTGTCTACCGGCGACACGCTTCATCGTCACCGCTCGCGATTCGAGTTCCGCCAGCGGCATCAATAACTGCCAGTCTCGCTCATCGCCGCCAGTTTTGCTTTGTGACTTTGCCATTGCATGCACCCGATTAAAAATTGACAACAGTATAGAAGTTAAAGTTAACTTGAAGTCAAGCAGCAGTAAATCCAGGACAAAATATGACCGCTCCCAGCAGTTTGCTTAGCATCGGTGAAACCGCAACGCGCAGCGGCGTTGCCACCTCCACCCTGCGTTTTTATGAAAGCTGCGGTTTGATAAGTTCACTGCGAGCCGCCGGCAATCATCGGCGTTATCACCGGTCCACGCTGCGCCGTATAGCCATCATCCGCATCGCGCAAATGCTGGGACTGAGTTTGCATGAAATCGGCGACGCCTTCGCGCGCCTGCCGAAAAATCGCACGCCGACCAAAAAGGACTGGAGCCGACTTGCGGCAAGCTGGGGCAAACAATTGGATCGGCGCATCGCCGAACTGCAGAATTTACGCACCAGACTCAATGGCTGTATCGGCTGCGGCTGCCTGTCGATGAAAAATTGCAGTCTTTACAATACGGATGACGAGGCTGCGGGCCTCGGTCCCGGTCCGCGCTATCTGCTGGGCGACAGCCCGCCTCACCGCAAGGATTAAGCAACTCGACCGCTGGCGAGAAAGCGGAGGGGAATTTCAGGTCTTGCATCCGCCCTCGGGCGCGCGTTCGCTGGATTACCCCGCATAGTCGCAAACCGAGATGCTAGTGACAGAAACCGTAAACCTCGATCAGCGATAGTGAAATTCAATAATGGATTTCCTGTGCTATGCTTTTTTAGTGATATCCCCAATTCACGCGAGGAATTCCGATGAGTGAAGCGAATCCATATACCGCACCCGAGGCGGCGCTGGATAGCGGGCAGAAAATACTTTATCAGCCCAAGGTATTTTCCTTCAATGGACGCATCGGCCGACTGCGTTACCTGGCTTACGGAATCGGTATCAACCTGGCCTTGATGATGGTAATGGGTCCGCTGCTGGGCGCATCCGCGGTGATGGGCGGCGATCCTACCACGTCGGTTCTCGGGATTGCCGCGATCGGGATTTTCTACCTGGTGACCATCGTCGTGTCGGTGATGTTCGCCAAGCGCCGGTTAAACGATCTAAACCGCAGCGGCTGGTGGTTTTTACTGTTCATTATCCCGCTGGCGAATCTGTTACTCGCCATTTACCTGGTGTTTTTCCCGGGCACCGCCGGGGATAACAACTACGGTCACGCGCCGGTGGCAAACTCACTCGGCGTCAAAATCCTGGCCTGGATGCTGCCGCTGGTTTTCATCCTCGGCATCCTCGCCGCCATCGCAATACCCCAATACCAGGACTACCAGTCGCGCGCGCAGGCGACGCAAACCCAGTAACCGTCGCCGCCGTGACGGCCCAGACTCAGGCAAAAGCGGGCATTACTTCGGTACAAAACAACTCGAGCGAGCGCTTCTGTTGCTGTTGCCCGAGGCCCATGCTGGCGTAGTAAATAAACTCGTCTACGCCGAGCGCCTGGTACGACTTCAGTTTGGCAATAACCGTTTCGGGGAAACCGAACATCAGGTTTTCCTCTAGCATTGCGGCATTGTACTGTTCGCGCTCGGTCAATTCGTCCAGCGGAATTTGTTTCGGGAAACCATTGTCGACATCGCCCAGATTACGGAACAGATTTTCGAACTGACCCAGGACGGTCTGAATCGACCGGATCGCGGCATCGCGACCGGCGGCATCGTCATACAGGGCGGTATGACGCATCAAGGCAAAACTGGGGCGATTCGAGTCGGGATTGGCGGCGACGGCATCATCCAGCAGGGTTTTGTACAATTCGGCCTCGGCGAAGGGCCGCGTCAACGGCCACGACATGACGTTGCAATTGTTTTTTATCGCATAATCAAAGGTAATCGGGGAACGCGCCGCAACCCAGATCGGCGGATGCGGCTGCTGCAGCGGTTTCGGCACCGAAGTCGAGGTAGGAAAAGACCAGAATTCCCCTTTGTGTTCGTAGTCGCCGGCCCATAGCGCCTTCAGCGCCGGCAGCATTTCGTGCATGTATTTGTAGGCGTCGGATTGCTTGAGCCCGGGATGCATGCGATCGAATTCACGCTGGTAAGCGCCCGAACCGATGCCGAACTCGAGGCGGCCACCGCTGATTAAATCGGTCATCGCAGCTTCGCTCGCGAGATTGATCGGATGCCAGTAAGCCGCGACCGCGACCGCAGTGCCGAGGCGAATATTATCGGTGTGACTGGCCCACCAGGTAAGAATCTGAAAGGGATTCGGCGCGATCGTCATTTCCAGCGCATGGTGCTCCGCGGCCCAGGCAATTCTGAAACCGGCCTGATCGGCCATCTGCACCATTTCCAGCGTGTGCCGGGCGACATCCCTCATATCGCTGCTGTTGTCCAAGCGTTCGAGATTGATTGCTAACTGAAATTTCATTTTGTTTACCTGCTACACAGCTGCGCCTCGGCGGACAGCGGACTCATACAACGCTCGAGGTCTACTCCATGGGTTGCTTTTCGAAACTGCCGCCGTCGACAGTGGAATCGCCCCCCGTAATAAATCGATGAGCCACGCCCGGTCGGCTTGAACCCGCCTCGAATTCAAGAATACAGGACCACCTGCGAGTGGCAGAAATCACCGAAGCCTAATATGCCAGATAGCATAGGTATCTGAAAAGCGAAAGTTTCTGTATTATATATTCGATTTTTTCGAATTAATAATCTTTCATGAATCTCGTGACCCTGCAAACTTTCCTGTCAATACTGGAAACCGGTAGCCTGGCGCGGGCTGCAAAACGCCTGCACGTGAGTCAGTCGACAGTTACCGCCCGGTTGCAAAAACTGGAGGAGGAAATTGGTCAATCGCTGTTTCACCGCCACAAATCCGGCGTCTTGCTTACTGCGTCCGGACTAAAATTCAGACGCTACGCCGAAGCGATGACTGATTTGTGGCAGCAGGCGCGTCAGGAAACCTCGATGCCCGAGGGTATCGATGCGGTTTGCAATCTGGGTAGCGAATTCGATCTGTGGCCGATATTGGGTCGGCACTTGCTGGCCAGGATTCACCGGGAATACCCGCTAACGGCGCTCTCCGCCTGGCCCGGTAAACATAATGAACTGGAGCAGTGGCTCGCTACCGGTTTGATCGACGCCGCCCTCACGTTTCAACCGATCAGTCAGGATCATTTGAGCAGTCATGAATTGGGCAGTGAAACCCTGGTGCTGGTTTCAACCCGTGCGGGCAGCCCGGCGCGTTCCGATCCCGGTTACATCTATGTCGACGCGGGACAGGATTTCGGTCGCCGACACGCCGCTGCCTACACCGATGCGGGTATCGCGAAAGTCAGCTTCGGCTGCTCGGTTTGGGCCCTGGAATTTTTGCTGGATCGCGGCGGCTCGGCCTATTTGCCGAAATCGATAGCGGCACCCGGTCTGGCGGCCGGTAAGTTACACCTGATCGCCGACACGCCGGTCTTTACCCGCCATACCTATTTGATTTGCAACGACAGGGTGGCGCAAGCCTGGCCCTGGTTGACGCGACTCGGCGACTGGTTCGATCAGGCCAGGGGAATTACGGCCAGTCAGGCTAGTCGGAAAGCGATTCGAGGAACTCCGCGATCGCGGTAATGAAAAAAGATGAATTTTCTACCAGTCCCATGTGCCGCAACGACGGCACCACGATTACCTGCGATCCGTCAATTTCCGCGGCGATGTGCTGGCTCATGGCCGGTGTACTGCCGCTGTCGTTTTCACAGGTGACGATTAGGGTCGGATGGGTAATCGGCGGCCGCGGCCGAATCAATTCGATCACGCCGGATGCCAGCACTTGCCGACATTGGGCATAAACTTCCGGGTCATTGGCCAACACCCAGCTGCGAACCTGGGCAATATAGTCGGGATTGGCGCTTATGAACTCGGCCGTAAACCAGCGCTCGATGGTCGCGTCGAGGGTTGCACCCGGCCCGCCGGCGGCGGCATCAAACACGCTTTTTTCGAGCCGTTCCTGCGCCACCGGATCACGTTCATGCGGAGAATTAAGTATCGCCATAGCCCGCAGGCGTTCACCATGGTCGATCGCAAAACGCCGATTGATCATGCCACCCAGCGAAAACCCGACAATCGAACAGCGCTCGATGACAAGCTCGTCCAGCAGACCGCACAACTGTTCGGAAAACAATGTCAGCGACGGCTTCCCGGGGGGCGGCGCGCTTTCCCCATGCCCATACAGGTCGTAGTTCAAAACCCGGTAGCGATGCGCAAATCGCGCCGCATAACTGTCCCAAAGCTGTCGATTCAAACCCAGCCCGTGGACCAGCACGAGCACCGGCGCATCGCTTGGCCCGCTGATCCGGTATGCACTTCCGTTACGGCTGTATTCAGGCATTTATAAAAAGGGGCTGGCTGAAGGAATCCGGATAATTTAACCCGGATAGGGCGAAATAGAGAACAAATATTGATCCTGCCGTACTTTTCAAACAGTCGACCGCGATGCCGCGGGCCGAGCCGCTAGGCTTGCTGCTACGCATCAGGGCAACAATTGCAGGCAATGGTCGCGCGTGTCGCCAATCATCGCGGCGGGCGCACCTCCCTTAGCGAGTACCCGTACGCCGAAATAGGCGCTGACAATGAAAGCCGCCAGCGAGGCCGCCCGGTCCTCGTCGGCAACTTGCGCGCGCAGCGCTTCCATGATCGCCAGCTTCAAGCGGCGGATTGTGGTTTTAACCTCGTTTTTGACCGGGCGATTGATTGCCGCCATTTCCAGGCTCGCGTTGCATAGCAAACAACCGCCGGCAAAAATACCTCGTTTGGTCGACTCTATTACACTATCGAATAGACGCGCGATCTTCTGTCTGGGGCTGCCGTCACCGTCGAGCATATCGATTCCTGCCTGAATTCGGGTTCGATCGTAGTGCTTGAGCGCCGCGAGGTAGAGTGCATGCTTATCGCCAAAGGCACCGTAAAGACTCCCCTTGAGCAGCCCCGATGCGGCCACGAGGTCCTGCATCGAAGTCGCCTCGTAACCTTTTTCCCAAAACACCTTCATCAAACTTTCGATTACCTCGGTCTCGTCGAACTGTCTGGGTCGCGCCATCTTTATATTCCTATAAATTAATTTGAACTTATTATTGACCAATTGGTCAATAATATTATCTGAAACATGCCTGCTTCGCAGCCTCAATTTTCAACTAGTTTATGACCATTTGGTCAACTATTCAACAACAAGGGTCAATGTTATGTCAAAACGTTACGATATCGTCATTCTCGGGGCCGGCAACGCCGGCTTCGGAGTTTCCCAGGTGGCCCACGCCGCCGGTAAATCAATCGCCTTCGTCGAGTCCGACGAATTCGGCGGCACTTGCCCGAACCGCGGCTGTACTCCGAAAAAAGTACTGGTAGCCGCGGCCAATGCGCTGCACGAAATCGAACTCGCCGCCGAACACGGGATCGAGGTCGGTCCCGCCAAACTCGACTGGGCGAAACTTATCGGTCGCAAAAACGATATGATCGACTTTATCCCGGGCGCAATGGAAGAGACCGCGCGCAGCCGCGGTCAGGTATTCCGGGGCAAAGCCCGATTCGTCGCTGCCGATGCCATCGAGGTCAACGACGAGCGCATCGAAGCCGATAATTTCGTTATCGCCACCGGATCGATTACCCGCCCATTGGCAATACCCGGTGCCGAGCATCTGATTACTTCGGATGACGTCTTGACCGAGCGCACATTGCCCGACCAGGTCGTGTTTATCGGCGGCGGGGTCATCGCGATGGAATTCAGTCATGTCTACGCCCGCGCCGGCGCCCGCGTCACAATCCTCGAAATGGCGCCGCAGGTACTACCGCGCCACGATACCGACGCGGTCGCGGCGATCCGCGCCGAGAGCGAGCGCCTTGGCATCACGATCAAAACCGGAGTAGGGGTCGAAGCAGTCGAAAAAACCGGCGATCGTTTCCAGGTGCATTATCTGGATGGCGACGAACGACAATTCGTCACGGCCGACCGAGTCGTCAATGGCAGCGGCAGAATCGCCAATGTGGCCGATCTCGATCTAGCGGCCGCAAATGTAAAGCATGACGGCATTCGTATCGAAGTCGATTCGACCCTGCGTTCGGTTTCCAACCCCGCAGTCTGGGTTGCGGGCGATGCGCTGGTGCATTCGGCGCAACTATCGCCCCTGGCGACCTATGAAGGACGCATCGTCGGACAAAATATCGTTGCCGGCGCGTCGCTGGAACCCGACTACTCCATCGTACCGAGCGCGGTCTACACGGTACCGGCATTAAGCAGCGTCGGTCTGAACGAGGCCGAGGCTGAGCGGGCCGGAATCGATGTCGAAGTGTTAACTTCCGACATGTCAGGCTGGTTCTCGGCACGCTTTTATGCCGAAACGGTTGCCTGGGCCAAAATCCTGGTCGAAAAGAGCAGTCGAAAAATTGTCGGCGCACACCTGGTGGGACACCACGGCGAGGAACTGGTGCATTTGTTCGCGCTGGCGATGCGCCACGGCATCAGCGCCGATCAACTGGGCGATGAAATGTACGCCTTTCCGACCTTCGCGGCCGATATCAAAAGCATGCTGTAGTTGAGGATTGTGGGTAGCTGGACAACCCGGTCGGCTCGACCGGGTTGTTTTGGCATGAATACCCAGACGGATTGACGAGAGCCGAAAAATCGTTTCAGGCGGTCTGACGGCGCCAAGCTGGTGACGGGCCTGCTGATCGACCGCTACAGCGCAATTCGCATGGTACCGCTGGTGGCGCTGCCGATGGGCGTCGGATTAGTCGTCCTGGCCTATTCCACCAGCCTGGTCGGAGCAGCTGTCTTCCTGGTGTTGACCGGCATCACGGCCGGTTCCCAATCGACCGCCACCGCGCCCTTTTGGGCGGAGATGTACGGCAGCCGGCATCTCGGCGCGATCAAATCGCTGGGCGCCGCTGCGATGGTTTTCTGCACCGCCTTATCCCCATTCGTCATAGGTTGGCAAATCGATATCGGCACCGGCATGAACAGCCTGGCCATCGGCGCGGCGATATATATTCCTGACCTCGGCGCTCGCTTACTATGCTTATCGCAGCCGAGTTTAAAATCGTGAACCTAGGGAAATTTCAATCGCGGCAGGATGAACGGGGGACTTGGGAATCACCCTAGTAGCTGTTCAATAGCCTTTTAACTGCCTTTTCAGCGCGGAGTCGTTACCCCGCGCGGGGTACAGCCGCCCGGGTTGCGGGCTAGCCGTAGATTTCTGCGGCCTTAACAAGGCCGTTCCCTGTGGGCATGCCTATCGACGCCGATTTCAACAAAATCGACCTTATTGTCGTTAAATTCGGTAGGCAATTTTTTGCATGTTTGACACCAGCCGGCCGGATTTAATCGACGCAAAATACCTGGCCCGTCAGGCAGCCTTCGACCGCCTTGCTGTAAGCCAGCCCGACCGCCTCGTTCGACACGTGGGCGTGACCGCGGAAAAAGCCGTCGTATTTTTCGCGTGAAACTTCGAGCACTTCCGGGCTGACGCAATTGATGCGAATACCGCGTGGCATATCGACCGCGGCGCCGAGCACGAATCCATCGAGTGCGCCATTGGCCGCGGCCCCGCATGAACCCCCGGGGATTGGATCCCGATTCAATACCCCACTAGTCAGCGTAAACGAACCGCCGTCATTGATAGCGTCGAAACCTTCCAACACGAGGTTCACCTGCGGCAAAACCTTGTGCAGGATGCCTTGCATGAATTGCTCGCTGGTCATCGCGTCGACGGCGCCAAAATGGCCATGCCCGATAGCGCTGACTACGGCGTCGACCTTTCCCAGTTGGCGGTACATCGCGCGAATACTGTCGACGTCCTCGACATCAACCTGCAAATCGCCGCTGCTGTGACCAACTTTGATGACTTCATGCCGTGGCGACAGGGCGTCAACCGCAGTTTTGCCGACGGCACCATTGGCACCGATAACGATAATTTTCACAGGCGACCTCCCCGGGTGGTAAGCACCCCATATTAACCCTTCCCGCAGTAACGCGCGATTCTATTTTTTAATGTTTCGGCGAGGACCGGCAGCAGTGGCGTTTCCCGGGCCGCGAATACATGCGCATCGATGCGATTAACCGCAATCAACTCGGCTCCGGTTCCGCTCAGGAAACATTCCTCGGCGGCAGGTAAAACGTTTAAGCCTCACGCCGCAAGGCGCAAAGCTCAAGTATGAACTGACCGAGGTTCAACGTCGCGCTTTGACGGAATTTTCAAACAGCTGGGGCCCGTGGCGGAAAAGCATTGGCGCCGGGTGATGACCCTGCTTAGCGAACAAATCGAATTCTGAGGGCTAGCGCTCCTGCTTCAAGCGCGGCTACCACCGTCGAGCACCAGCGGATAGCCGGTTATGCAACGTGCTGATTCGCTGCCGGCATAAAGCACCATCGCGGCTACTTCTGCAGCACTGCAGACCTGGTTTAACGGCACCCCCGCGGCGGATTCCCTGAGTCCGATTTCGGCTTCGAGGCCGCGCTCACGGAATTCTCCGCGTAACATCGGGGTATCGACATCGCCCGGGCATATCGGCACGATGCGGATGCCTTCGCGCGCGTAGTCGAGCGCCATGGCACGCGTCATCTGCAAGACGGCGCCCTTGCTAGCACAGTAAGCAGTCAGGTGACGACTGCCGCTCAAGGCCGCATCGGAGGCGATATTGATAATCGTTCCCTTGCTGCTGCGCAAATGCGGCAGTGCAGCCCGGCATAGATAAAACATGCCGTTGACGTTGACGTTCATCGTCTCCAGCCATTGCTCGTCGGTAGTTTCTTCGACGGTTGCATGATAAATAATGCCGGCGCTGTTAACCAGAATATCGAGTCCGCCGAGTATACCCGCAGCCTCGGTAATAATCATGTCGCATTGTTTGCGTTTTCGGATATCGCCCGCGACAAATGCAATGTCGCCCCCTGCGCCCTTGCAGCGCTGCATGATTTCCTGCGCGCGCGGCCGGTCGCGGCCGGTGATCACCACCTTCGCTCCGGCTTCGACAAAGGCCTGCGCACTAGCCTCGCCAATACCGGAAGTTCCGCCGGTTATCAACACACGATACTGGCTGAAATCAAACCGGAGAGATGCCTTTTTCATTGGTATAGTGTTAACAGGCCCTGGCGCGTGCGCCCGTGATGGCTTTTAACTCGAGGAACTCCTCGAGCCCCCACTTACCCTTTTCGCGACCGTTCCCCGACTGCTTGTAACCACCAAACGGCGTATCGGTGGTGCCACCGATGTAATTAATCGCAACCTGTCCGGCACGCAAGCGCCGGGCAACCAGCTTGGCGCGCTCCATTTCGGTTGAACAGACATAGGCGGCGAGACCAAAGTCGGTATCGTTGGCGATTGCCACCGCCTCGTCTTCGCTATCGTAACCGATAATCACCAGCACCGGCCCGAAAATCTCCTGGCGCGCGATTGTCATCCGGTTATCGACATGCGCGAATACCGTCGGTTTGACATAATAGCCGGTCGGCAAATGATCCGGGCGACCGCAGCCACCGGTAACCAGGGTTGCACCCTCGTCGATACCCTGCTGAATCAGCGACTGAATCTTATCGAACTGGATCTGGTTAACGACCGGTCCGATATGTCCACCGCTTTTGCTCGGGTCATCGACGGCAACGCTTTCCGCCGCCGCCCGCGCCGCCTCGATCGCTTCCTCCATTCTGACATTCGGCACCAGCATGCGAGTCGGGGCATTGCAGGACTGACCGCTATTGTCCATCATGTAAAACACACCTTCGGTGACCGCCTTGGCGATGTCGGCGTCCTTCAGGATAATATTGGCGGACTTGCCGCCCAGCTCCTGAGCGACGCGCTTGACCGTGTCCGCCGCGGCCTTGGCCACCGCGACACCGCCGCAGGTGGAACCGGTGAAAGACATCATATCGATACCCGGATGCTTCGCCATGGCTTCCCCGACTACCGGGCCATAACCATTGACTAGATTAAACACACCCGCGGGAACGCCGGCTTCGCGTAACACCTCGGTGAAGATCATCGCGTCCAGCGGGGATTCCTCGCTGGGTTTCAAAACCATGGTACAGCCGGCGGCCAGCGCCGGGATCACCTTGACCGCGACCTGGTTCATCGGCCAGTTCCAGGGTGTGATCATGCCGCAGACCCCGATCGGCTCGTAGCGCAAAATCACATCGAATTCGCTTGTTTCGAAACTGAAATTCAACAGCGCCTTGATCGCGCTTTTGATGTGGGCGTGACCGAGCTTGGCCTGCGAACCGCGCGCCAGGTCGATGGGGGCGCCCATTTCATCCGAAATCGCCTGCGCGATGTCGTCAAAATAGTCCTTGTAAATGGCGCGTATCTTTTCCAGCACTTCGAGTCGCTGTTGTACACTCCATTGCGAATAGTCAACAAAGGCGCGCCGCGCCGCGGCAACCGCCAGATCGACGTCCTCGGGGCTGCCGGCGCCGATCTGGGTAAAGGCCTTTTCCGTCGCCGGATTGATGACGTCGATCGTGGCCGGGGTTACCGGGTCAACCCAGGCGCCATCGATATAAAACTTGAGGTGGTCCATGCTGTTGCTTTCCTGGAAGATCGAATCTGTAGTGGAATGTGAAATGTGCCGCGATGCGATTGTTTGTGCAAGTAAATTCTTAAAAATCCCTAAACTTTCGAATCGAACTTGATCCGGTATTGCGGTCCGCGCGGCTTCAGCCTCCATCCCCGCTGCGATTCCTCCAATCGATTGTGTGCGACGCGCTGTAAAAACACGTATCGGCGCCCCGAATTGCTCACTATAATCGATGTTTTCCAGTACCCGGATCAGTTTTCGACGACCGCATGATCGAGCATCGTCTGTTTCCCTATCTGCTGATTCTCGGCGCCGGCGCCATCTGGGGCGGAGTCTTTTCCCTGACCCTGATCGCCACAGCCGGGGGTGCGCATCCCCTCGGGCTATCCGCATGGCAGGTAGCGCTGACCGCGATATTTTTTCTGGCGGCCTGCCTGTTGGGGCGAGTAACAGCTTTCAAGCTAACAAACTTGCGCCACTACCTGGTGCTGGCGCTGATCGGCATCACCGTCCCAAATCTGCTTTACTACTATGCCGCGCCCTTTCTGTCGGCGGGCATCCTGGCGATTACCGTTTCGACTGTACCCTTGTTTACTTACGCCATCATGTTGGTACTGCGCTTCGAGTCGGTAGTCTCACGCCGCCTCGCCGGCATCGTGCTCGGCATGATCGCAATTCTGCTGCTGGTTGTTCCCGATCAGGGGCTGAGCAGTGACGACGCCAGTTTTTGGATTCTGCTGGTATTGCTATGCGCGTTGCTATACGCAGTCGAAAACGTCTACATCGGCCGCGGCGTTCCGCCCCGGATCGATATTCGCGAACTGCTGTTCGCGTCCAATCTGGTCGCCTGCCTGGTCCAGTTTCCCCTCGCCATCTATCTCGGCGTGGACCAGGCGCCGGCCTGGCTCGTCACCAAAGCGGGCTTGGCGATCGGCGGCATTGCCTTCGGCAGCGCGATCGCATACGCCATGTTTTTCTACACGATCAAGGTCTCGGGGCCGGTATTTGCAAGCCAGTGCGCCTACGTGGTAACCATTTCGGGTGTAATCTGGGGTATTATTGTTTTTTCGGAGCAACATACTCTCTGGATTTGGACATCGGTGATCGTTATGCTACTCGGATTGTTACTGGTCAGTCCGGATGATGGAGATCAAACCGATGAAGTCAGCGCAATCCCAAGTACCGAATCATCTCAGTAGCGATGCTTTGCAATGATCATTACATTTTACGGCGTGCGAGGCTCAACCCCGGCGCCCGGACCGCTGACCGTAAAATATGGCGGCAACACCTCTTGTGTGCACATCGAGCTGGAAACCGGCCACGACCTGATCCTCGATGCGGGTACCGGCATCCGGTCGCTGGGACATAAACCCGCAAAGAAATCGACCCCGGCCAGCATTTTGCTATCGCACGGGCACTGGGATCATATTCAGGGTTACCCCTTCTTCGATCCCATTTACCAACCGGATCGCGATATCCACGTTTACATCAGCGTGCAGTCGGGTCGAAAATTATTGAGCACGCTGTTCTCCCAGATGGACGGTACCCATTTTCCCGTTAGGGCCGAGGACTTGCCGTCGAACCATTTCCCGAAATTCAAGGGCATCGAAAGCGAGCTCTACGAACGCGAGGGCATACAGGTGGTTAAACAGCCGCTCAATCATCCGGGCGGAGGCGTCGCATACCGCATCAACGAAAACGGCGCCAGTTGCGCCTATGTCACCGACAATGAACTCGAGCCGCCGAAAAAACTCACCACCCGTTACGATCAATGGGTCAATTATCTGCACGGCGTGGACGTGCTAATTCACGATGCGCAATACACCGAGGACGACATGCCGCATAAACACGGCTGGGGGCATTCGCTAATCTCGCAGGTGCGGCAGCTGGCCACCGATGCCGAGGTCGGCACGCTGGTTATGTTTCACCACGATCCCGAACGCAGCGATTCGGAACTCGATGAAATTCAGATCGAAAACGAAAAATATCTCAAATCGAAGCACGCGCCGACGCGCAGCGTCTGTGCCGCGGAAGGCATGCGCATCAGCCTCGACAAACCGGTATTGGGCGGCGCGACCCGGATCGGCATCGACTGAAACATCACTTAGCGAATCGCCGAACATGAACAACCAGAAGTTGATCGCGCGCCGCAGTAAGACGCTTGGTCCTACTTATCAGAATTTTTTCGACCAACCCTTGCACCTGGTGCGCGGCGCGGGCACGGCAGTATGGGACGCCGACGGCCGCGAGTATCTCGATTGCTATAATAACGTGGCTTCAGTCGGGCACTGTCACCGCCATGTGGTCCAGGCCTTGTGCAATCAGGCCGCCACCCTGAACACGCATACGCGCTACCTGCACGCGGGCGTCGTCGAACTCGGCGAAAAACTGGTGGAAGGATTGCCCGGCGAAATCGAAGTCTGCATTTTTACCTGCACCGGCAGCGAGGCCAACGATTTGGCGGTCCAGATCGCACGCCAGGTCACCGGGCAGCAGGGCGTCATCGTCAGCGAAGCCTCGTATCATGGCGTCTCGGAGCTGACGCGGCGGCTTTCCACCGACAGCTACCCAAGCGCAGACCGACCCGAATGGCTGGCTGTGATCGAGCCGCCCAATCTTTATCGCGGACCCTATCGCCGCGACGATCCGGAAGCGGGACGCAAATACCTGGAGCTGGCGCGCCAGGAACTCGACCGGCTGGAGCAACGTGGTTACCGGCCCGCGGCAATCATGATCGACCTGATTTGGGATTCCAACGGACCGTTGATCGCGCCTAAGGATTACCTGCAGGGTTTGTGCAGCGAAGTTCGCAAACGCGGCGGCCTGGTGATCGCCGACGAGGTGCAATCGGGTTATTGCCGCAGCGGTCGGAATTGGTGGGCCAGCGACAATTACGGGATCACTCCCGATATTCTGACCTGCGGCAAACCCATGGGCGGCGGGCATCCGCTGGCGCTGATGTCGACCACGCGCGCTATCATTAAAGACTACTCGCGCCAGCATCATTACTTCAACACCTTCGGCGGCAACCCGGTATCGGCCGCGGTCGGCAAGGCCGTCATCGAGGTGATCGAAAACGAGGATTTGTTGCAAAACGTCAATCGGACCGGAGCCTATCTGGAGGCGGGATTACGGCAGCTGGCGAGCCGCCACGAATCGATCGGCGACGTCCAGGGTTGCGGCCTGTTCTGGGGTCTGGACATGGTCGCCGATCCCGCAACGAGAGATCCCCTGACCCGACAACAAATGACCCGCCTTGGCAGTCTGCTGGTCGAACAGGGCGTTGTCACCGGAACTTCGGGACGCTACGGCCAGGTGCTGAAACTGCGGCCGCCGCTACCCTTTTCCAAAAACGACGCCGACCGGGCGCTGGCCGCCATCGATGCCGCCTTGCCCCAACTGCAGTTATGAATGCAAACGACGATAACCCGGCGGCGGGATTCACCCGCTCCGGTCTGGCCGACATCGACCGCCTGATGAGGGACTACGTCAGCGCGGGTAAATCCGCCGGCATGCTGACCTTGGTTAGTCGGCACGGCCAGATTGCCCAGCTGTCCTGCCGCGGGAAGGCCGACATCGCCAGCGGCCGGCCGATCCGTCCGGACACGATGTTCCGCATTTATTCGATGACCAAACCGATTACCAGCGTGGCCCTGATGACCCTGCTCGAGCGCGGGCATCTCGAACTCGACGATGCCGCCAAACGCTGGATTCCGGCACTGGCAAAGCTCGAAGTTTACCGCCAGGGCAAGCTCGAATCCGACATTACGATTCGCCAATTGTTAACCCACACCGCGGGGTTCAGCTATGGTTTCCTGCCCGAGCAATATCCCGTGGACGAACTCTATGCCGAAGTCTGGCGCGGCCGCATCCAGGATCAGACCCTCGAACAATTGCTGCAAACCCTATTCGAATTTCCACTGGTGGCGCAACCCGGCACGCTGTGGAACTACAGTATCGCAACCGACATTTGCGGTTATTTGATCGAACTGATCAGCGACATGCCGCTGGCCGACTATCTGCAACGAACCATCTTCGACCCGCTGGAAATGATCGATACCGCCTTCGAAGTCAGCGCGGACAAGATCGAGCGCTTCGCCACGCTCTACGGCTATCGCGCGGACGATCCCCTGGCCCAGCTCGAAAGCAACGATACTTCACCTTTCATCTCGGCAATTTCGGGAATCCCGGTCAGGCTGCAGTCGGGCGGCGGCGGATTGGTTTCTACCGCTGCGGACTACTGGCGTTTTGCGCAGATGATGTTGAATGGCGGGAGTCTGGACGGGCGCCGGATTATCGAGGCCGACACCGTAGCCGCAATGACCCGCAATCAGGTATCGGAAAACCTGCTGCCGCTTAGCTTTAACGGCGTCGCCCCCGGCGCTTTCAGCGGTTACGGCTTCGGTCTCGGTTATTGCATTAACATGGACCCGGCCAACACGGCCGCGGCCGGTTCGCGTGGCGACTTCGGCTGGGGCGGCATGGCCGACACCTACTGCTGGGTCGATCCCGAACGGCAGCTGGTGGCGATTTTGATGCAACAGTATCTACCATCGCTGCAGCACGCCGGCAGGCTGGATTTCCGCAACGCGGTTTACCGCGCACTCGACTAAGCGCGGCAATTGAACTCAGGGCGTCTTTTGCAGATAGATTTCATCCAAAGCACGCATCACATCGTGGCGACTGATCTGACCGACAAGTCGGCCGTCGCGCATCACCGGAAAACGTCTGAACTTCGAGGCCTGTAATTTTTCGGCCGCCTCGAGCACGCTGCAATCGGCGTCGATAGTTTCGATCTCGCGGCTCATGTACTGCTCGACCCGGCCGCCCCAGTCCTGGTGGTAAGCGGTGTTATAAACGATTTCGAGGCAATCTTTTTGCGATAGTAGGCCGATCAAGCGCCGCTCGGAATCCAGCACCGGCGCACCGGAAAAATGCCGCTCCAGCAGCTGCCGCATGGCTGCGACGATATCGTCATCGGGTCCGAAGCTGAGCAGCTCGGTCGCCATATAGTCTTCGATACCGTGACTCATGATCCGGCCCTGCGCATAATACATTCGCTGCAGTTACCGCAACTGCCGCACAAAGGCCGCTTTCTCAGGATCACTCCCAGCGCCAGTCCGGCAACCGCGAGCAGGAACAAAGGTATCGCGATAATCAGTGTCGTCATCTCGGAACTCCCCGGGCTTGGTTAACTGCCAAAATCGTCATAATGGATATTCTCCGGCGCGACGCCGAGCGAATCGAGCATCGCCAGCACCGACTGCACCATTAGCGGTGGCCCGCATAAATAGTAGTCACAGGTTTCGGGAGCCGGGTGGCGAAGCAAATAATTGTCGTAGGCGACCTGGTGGATATAGCCGCTCAAACCCTGCCAGTTATCGCTCGGCTCGGCCTCTGATAGCGCCGGATGCCAGGTGAAATTGTCGTGCTCCCGCTGCAACTCTTCGAATAATTCGGCATAGTAGAGTTCGCGCCGCGAGCTCGCGCCATACCAGTAACTCATGCGGCGTTCGGCGCCCTGGGTTTGCAGCAAATCCAGTATCTGCGCGCGCAGCGGCGCCATGCCGGCGCCGCCGCCGATAAACACCAACTCACGCTCGGAAGCTTCGACCGCGAAATGCCCATAGGGGCCGCGCAGCGTCACCGGGTCTCCCGGCTTGAGCGAAAACAACCAACTCGAAACCACGCCCGGCGGCGCTGCAGGCTGCCCGGTCGGCGGCAGCGCGATACGTATATTAAGAATAATCAAACCCTGTTCCGCGGGATGGTTTGCCATCGAATAGGCGCGCGTCACTTCGCGTTCGCTGCCGGCCTGCAAACGCCATAGGCCCATCTTGTCCCAGACATCGCGATACTCGGCTTCGATATCGAGCTCGCTGAAATCGAGGCGATACGGCGGGCTGGTCAGCTCGACGAATCCGCCGGCGCGGAAATCCATCGGTTCCCCGGGCGGCAAGCGCAATACGATTTCGCGAATCAGGGTACTGACATTGGCCGTTTTTTCGACCCGGCATTGCCAGGTCTTGATATCGAAATAGGCTTCGTCCACTTCGATCGACATCGGACCCAGCACGCGTACCTGGCAGGCAAGACGCCCGCCCCTGGCGGCTTCGCGCCGACTCAAATGCGCCAGTTCCTGCGGCCCGGCCTCGCCGCCGCCGCTAACCACGCGCGCCTTGCATAAGCCGCAGGTACCCGCGCCCGCGCAGGCGCTCGGTAGCGACACGCCGGCTTGCTGACAAACGCCGAGCAGGCGCTGGCCGATCTCGGCCTGCACGATCTTGCGCCCGTTAATTTCGATCCGGCATTCGCCGCTTGGTACCAGCAGGTGGCGCGCGCCGAGCACGAACAGCGTTAGCAGCAACACGATGCCGCAAAAGAACAGGATGCCGAGGGTCGCTTCGAACATCAACCCATCCCCGCGAAGGCGAGAAATCCGAGCGACATGATGCCCGCAATGATGAAGTTCATGCCCAGGCCCTGCAGTCCGTCGGGGATATCGGCATACTTGAGGCGCTCGCGGATCGCCGCGAACATGACGATGGCCAAGGCCCAACCGAAGCCGGAACCAAATCCGAACACCAGGCTTTCGCTGAAGCTGTAACTGCGTTCGACCATGAACAGGCTGCCGCCGAGGATGGCGCAGTTAACCGTGATCAGCGGCAGGAAAATACCCATCGCGCGATGCAGCTTGGGCAAGTGAAATTCGAGCGTCATCTCGAGCACTTGCACCATCGCTGCGATCACCCCGATAAATGCAATCAGGCGCAAAAACGAAAGATCGAGGTCGCCGTGGCCAGCCCATTCCAGCGCTCCGGGTGCGAGCAACCAGACATAGATCAGATTATTGACCGGTATCGTCACGGTTTGCACAAACATCATCGCCAGGCCGACGCCGAAGGCGGTGTCGACGCGCTTCGAAACCGCGAGAAAAGTACACATACCGAGG
>DS021200.1:218365-222274 GCA_001735895.1 Olavius algarvensis Gamma 3 endosymbiont
GCGCTTGCGGCGGATATACCAGATAATGCCGCCGATAATAAAAAACGCACTTGGCGGCAACAGCATCAAATGCAACGGTTCGAAAGAGCCGCCCTGACTGGTCGGAACCAGGATTTGCACATTGAGCAGGCTACCCTTGCCGAAAAATTCACGGATCGCGCCGACGATGATCAGGATCAACGAGTAACCGAGCCCGTTACCGATACCGTCGAGCGTGCTGGCGACGAAACCATTGTGCATCGCGAAACCCTCGGCGCGCCCGAGCACGATACAGTTGGTGATGATTAGACCAACGAACACCGACAGACGTTTACTGAGCTCGAAGGCATAGGCTTGCAGCAGCTGGTCGACGACGATGACCAACGAGGCGATGATAGTGATCTGTACGATGATGCGCACCGAATGCGGCAGTTGCTTGCGAATCAGGCTGACCGAACCGCTGCCCAGCGCCAGCACGCAGATTACAACAAAACTCATTAGCAGCGCCGTATCCAGCGAGGTCGTCACCGCCAGCGCAGAACATATGCCGAGGATCTGCAGGGTCAACGGGTTATCGTCGATCAACGGCCGAGTCAGAAAGCGCCAGTTACTGTCCTGCATTAGAGCCGCTCCTCGCGTATGCGTTGTAAAAAAGGTCCAAAGGCGAACTCGCCAAGCCAGAAACGCAGCATGCCGTCGACGCCCTGGGCGGTGCGCGTGGCGCCGGAAATACCGTCAACCTGGTATTCGGCATCGTCGCTCAAACCGCCCCCGGCATGCGATCTGACGCCGATTCGCAATACGCCTTCAGCATCATAAGCGGGCAGGTCACGCCACTGCTGTTCCCACTCGGGCTCTTCGATGCGAGCCCCGACGCCGGGGGTTTCGCCATGCTGGTAAAACTTGAGTGCGCGCACTGTCCTGGCGTCACCATCGAGCACCAGCCAGGCGCGCAGCGTCGACTGGTATCCCCGCCCCGATACCGGCAGGATAATCAAATCGATAGCGGCATCCGCCGCGCGCACCAGGTAAACCTGTGCCAACAGCGCGCGACGCTTGAGACCGGCGTGGTCGAGCTCGGCCGGGATTGCAACACTGGTGGTCGGCCGGCTGGCCGCGCGTTCCGCGTTAAAGCCGGATGGATCGACGCTGGCATCGAATTCACCGCTGTCAAGCCGCACCAGATGCCCTTCCAGGTCGTCGATGGTCTGAGCCTGGCCGATATCCGATAAAGCGCTTAATACCAGCTCGAGCTGGGCAATACGTTCGGCCTCGATATTCGCCATGTGAATCGGCCGCAAGCCGACCGCGACCACCGAAACCAACAACGCGCAGACGAAGGCAACCGTCAGCGCTACGCCGAGCGCCTTCGCGGTATTGTCTTTGACGGCGGTTTCAGACATGGCGACGCGCCCGCTTGCGAATATTCCAGGCGATGACCGCGTGATCGATTAACGGCGCCGCAATCGAGATCAACAGCAGCGCCGGGATAACCGCGTCGGGGTGGGTCGAGTTTGCGACCCGGATCAGCACCACCAGTGCGCCGATTAAAAATCCCTGTATCCAGCGGCCGGGATTGGTGCAGCAGGAGGCCACCGGATCGCAGGCGATGAAAACCGCGCCGAAAGCGAAGCTTCCGAGCAGCAGATGCCAGTGGACAGGCATGATCGCGGCACCCGAATCCGCGCCCGTTACCGCGCCCGCAATATTGAACAGCGTGGCGGCTACGGCCAATCCGATCAATTGCGCCAGCAGCAGGCGCCATGAGATTATCCGGGCAAACAATAACAGGGCGGCGCCAAGCGCCACGGCCAAAACCGAAGTGGTGCCCAGAGTCCCGCTGGTGCCGCCCAGAAATGCCGACCATACTGTGATGCCGGCGTCGGCCAGAGCGGCCTCGATGGAACATCGCGATGGCATCGCTACCGGAATAACCCGCGAGCCCCTGCCACAGCGGATGCTCGCCGGAGGCGCTCGGAAAGCTGACCTGCACGATGGCGAGACCCAACAATGCCGGGCTTAGAAAAGTCTTGCCGTCGCCGCCGAAAATTCCCTTGCCCAGCAGGATCGCGAAACTCATGCCGTAGACGACGTGACTGAACGCCGCTGCGCCGGGTAACATCAGCGTGAACAATAACGCGATCAGAATGAATCCGGGCTCGAGCGGCCGCTCACGCCGCGCCGCAATGATGCGTTCCCAAAAACCGCCGACGGCCAGCGCCAGCAGCAACATCGGTAAAAAATGCGCCATCCCGGCGGCGAGGAAATCATACAGCCCTGGGTTTTCATGACTGGCGCCCAGGGCCTGCGCCAAATTGCTGCGTAAATCATCGCCGCCGCGCCCCGGCTCGGCGGCGAGCAGGATCAAATACTGATAACCGCCGTTAACCACGGCAGCGATGCAGACCGGCAGCAGCGCCAACAACTGCAATCGAAGAACGCGTCGATAACCGCCGCCGGCGTTATTCAAAATGGAAAGCAAGCCGCTCATCGATACGCCATCTCGAGTTGGTCCAGCACGCGACGCAACAACAAACCGTAGTCGCAATTGGAAACGCAGGCGCGGCTGAGTGCGGCCACATCTTCTTCCACCAGCTCGAGCGCGCCGAGTTCGCGCGCGCGTTCGGCATCGCCGAGCTGCAGGGCACGCATCAAGGGCACCGGATAGATGCCGGGCGGCACCAACCGTTCCAGTTTTTCGCTGGGAATCAAAAAGCCCGCGCGCGCGGTTTCGGGACCATTCTCAAGACCTGCCAGGACAGTGATTTGTCGCTGTCCGGCAGCCAGAAATCCCTGCCCACGGGATAACGGTCGTCCAGAGATAGGTGATCCGGCAAGAATCCGCGTCGGCCCATCGATCAGTTCATCGATGAGCAACTGGTCGATAGCGGCGCCGGCGGGAACCAGCAGGCGGCGCGGATTTTTAACCGCGTCGCCGTCGATTGAGATTACGCGCTGCAACCAGGGCCTGCCCTGCAGCAATAGCTGCCCCAGTGAAATAACATCCTGGTATCCAAGGTGCCAGACCTCGCCGCCGCCGAATCCGATCGGGCACAGGGTATTGATATGCACGCCGGGCAGGCCGGCTTCGTAGCCACCGCGAAAGGCAACGCGGCGCAGCCGGTCGATTTGCGCGAGCTCCGGCGCATCACCGGGAGCTTGACAAAGATAAAGCGGCGCTTGGCAAATCTTTGTTAATACGCTTAGCGCGGCGTTGAATTCTGACATGGTCCAATAGATTGATACCACCCAGTTAAGAGATAATGAAACTTAACTGAGGTAACGATAGATGACAACGAGAAAGAAATATACGAAAGAATTCAAACTGGATGCAGTGAGCCTGGTAACTGATCAGGGCTACAGCCGGGCGGAAGCAGCGCGAAGCCTGGGCATCAATGCCAATATGCTGTGCCGATGGGTGCAAGAGGAACAATCGGGTGATGGCCAGGCTTTCCGTGGGAACGGCAAGCTGACACCGGATCAGGAAGAGAACCGTCGACTTAAAGCTGAAATCAAACGCCTGAAGATGGAGAAAGAAATCTTAAAAAAGGCGACGGTATTCTTTGCAGCAGAAACGAAATGAAATACTCGTTTATCACCCAACACAAGAATACCTTTCCCGTTCGCCTGATGTGTCAGGTGCTGGGTGTGGACCGGTCATGTTATTACCACTACCGGCGCCAGATGGACACAAGACCGCCTGATCCCGAGCATGAGGAAATGCTGGAGTGGGTTCAGCGGGTTGATGATGCGAGTGATCATACCTACGGCAGCCGACGTATGAAACGGGCCCTGAACTGTCTGGGTTATCCGGTGAGCCGGAATAAGGCGCGGAATTTGATGCGGGAGGCCGGAGTTCAGGTACGTCATCGCAAGAAATTCAAGGTGACCACGAACAGCAATCACAAACAACCGGGTACGACAATCTGC
>DS021200.1:222324-280017 GCA_001735895.1 Olavius algarvensis Gamma 3 endosymbiont
CTGTTGGTCTGTGATGCCTTGAAGATGGCCGCCTGGCAGCGCCGACCCAAGGCAGGTTTAATCCATCACTCGGATCGTGGGTCTCAGTATGCCAGCAAGGCATTCCGAAAATTACTCAGAATCAACGGGTTCCAGGGCAGCATGAGCCGTAAAGGTGACTGTTGGGATAATGCGGTGGTCGAGAGCTTCTTTGGCAGTCTGAAGCAGGAGCGGGTGCAATGGCGAAATTATCAGACTCGATATGAAGCACAGCAGGATATTCTGCAGTACATATCCAGCTGGTATAACCCATATCGATTACATTCGACGCTGAATTATGTCAGCCCGAATGATTATGAAAAACGACTACTCGAAACGAAGCATGCCGCTTAACTGGGGTGTATCAAAAAGTTTGACCACGTCATTCATCCAGCCTGGCGTCAATGATGGGGGCAGGGTCGGGAGCTAGCGGCTCGGCATCGAGCGCGGTCACGAAGATCGCGGCGGGCTCGCTCTGCGGATCGGGTATGTTGCCGAAGGGCCGAGTGCGCAGGCTGCTCCAGGCGCCGGTTTCGAGCATGAAAATACGCAAGCTGTCGCGGTCGTCCCCGGCCGGCGGCTGGTATTGCGCGCAACCCGCGGTCGCGTCGATCTCGATTTGCAGCGCCACCAGCTTGCGCCGCGCCCCGCGTTCGATGCGGGCTATCCTGCCGGCCGCGGGCGCGGTGAATTTCAGATCCGGTCGGCGTGCATCGCGCATCACCGCGGCGCCGGCCTGAACCGCGTCACCTTCTGCACAGAGCATTTCGAAATTAACGCCGCGGTAGTCGCTACCCAGCAGGGCGACCGTGTTTACGGTCCGGGTTTCGAGATCAATCGAGCCCGGCATCCGAGTTTCCGAGTAATGCATACATGGCAGCAGATTTTAGCGAGCGCGTTGCGATAATAACTGATCCAAATCAGCTCGCGACAGAGTTATAGCGGCTTTTGCCCGAATTTCTAACCGCATAAAGGGCGCTTACCCGATGGCCGAAAAACTTACAACTGCGGGTTGTCGCTTTGCGCTTGTAGATCTGGTAGCGGATACGGGAATCAGTTTTCGCGCTCCGACAAAACCTGCTTCAGGGCGCGAATGTGTTCGGGACCGGTACCGCAGCAGCCACCTACGATCTGTACCCCGTAAGCGCGGATCCAGCCATCGATTTCACGGGCATATTCGACCGGAGTGCTGACTTCCTCGTAGCGCCATTCGGGCAACATCAACTTGCCGGTTTCGGCATAGGCCAGCAATGGCCCCGACCAGTGCTGCCGTAGCACCTGCAGCGCGGGCGCGGTATCCTCGACCCGGGTATGCATGATACCCGCCGCCTGCCCCCCGAGCACATTCAGGGTTTCGACCATTTCTCCGAAATCATGGGCACTGGTCGTATCGTCGGTGTTCTTCCAGCGCAGGCTGCGCACGTCGACGCCGTTATCGGCCATCATCGCGCTGTAGCCGATCCAGACCGGCAGTCCGGTCGCTACCGCGGCCTCGATGACGATACTGGCATTTTCGATATCGCGCATCATTTCGGCAATGATGACATCGACCCCGGCCTCCGCCAGGGTTTCGGCCAGTTCCCGGTAACTCGCGGCCACATGCTCGCCGGTAGCGACTTCATAATGACTGGTCAAGGGCGGCATGCTCGACATCGAACCGGCGATATATACCGTTTCCCGCGCCGCGTTGTCACGCGCCTGCTGCGCCAGCTGTACCGATTTGAAATTCAGTAACTTGGATTCGTGGCCCAAGTTGACGCTCTCTAGCACATGGCGGGCGGTGGAATAAGTGTTTGCGGTGATAACCTGTGCGCCTGCCCTGATGTAATCTTCGTGCACTTCGCGCACCTGGTCGGGATGCGTTTTGGTAGTGAGTCCGCTCCAGACATTCTTGTCCAGCGCCACTCCCCGCCGGCGGATCTCGGTGCTGACGCCTCCATCCAGCAGCAAAATCTCATTATTATCGAGGCGTTCGGTCAAACTGCTCATAACGATATCAATGTAACGGTCGCAGGCGCGCAGTGTAGCAGAGTTGAACTGGAATGCTCGTTATCCGGCACGACGGCATCTCAAGATACGACCCCGTGACGGTGTCCGCTCGAGCCCAGGCGGGGGAAGACCGGCGGCGGTCATACTCGACAAAATACCCCTGCTTGGGATACCTTGGGCGCCTAGATAAACGGAGTGCCCGATGAATCCCGAAGCGCGCGTAACAGGCTTGCTTTGCGCCTACACCCTGCTGCTGTTGTTACTCGGCGGCTGCGCCGGCCAAACGCCGCAACTGGAACTGCCCCTAGAGGTCGAACAGCAACGCCTCGACGAGCTCAATCTGGCGATTCTCGCCCTGGGTGACGGGGTCGATGCCGACGAAGCCAGGCGCGCGGCAAAAATTGCTATCGATTACAGCCGCCAACTGGCGCGTGAATACGAAACCACGGGGTCGGCGCTAGTGCATAACATCAAAGTCAATCTCGGTATTAAACAGCGCGGGCTCTGCGTCGACTGGACCCGCGATCTGCTCGCGCGGATGAAACAGGAAGAGTTTCACAGCCTCGACCTGCACTGGGCGGTCGCCAATTACGAAACCCGGTTTCGACTCGAGCACAGCACGCTTGTCGTCAGCGCCCGCGGCAACTCGCTGCACCAGGGTTTGATCCTGGATCCCTGGCGTAACTCCGGGCATTTGTATTGGGCGCCGACCCTGGGAGACCCCGGCTATCGGTGGAAACCGCAGGCGGAAATCCATGCGCTCAAGCGCCAGCATGCAAGCGCGACCAAAAACCGCAGCTACCTGCGCTAACCGGTTTTCGGGTTAAACCAGTTATTCGACAACCCTCATGCCAACTAAAATCGGACTCATCAGCGATGTTCATTCCAGCCCGGGGCCGCTCGCCCAGGCGTTGGATATTTTCGCGCGTGAAGAAGTCGACGACATCATTTGCGCGGGCGACATCGCCGGCTACTATAAAACCGTGCTGCCCACCACCGAACTGTTGGCGCAGTCGGGCTGCAAAGCCGTGCTGGGCAATCACGACCAATCCTATCTCGCCCAACCGGCACGCAATGATGAGCTGAGCGCGCGCGCCTACCTGCAGCAACTGCCGCTGACTATCGAGCTCGAAATCGAACAAAAAAAGGTCCTGGTAGTGCACGCTAATCCGCCTGCCGAGCAACACGGCGGTATCAAGCTACTCGATCAGCAGGGCGCCGTAATCGAGGAGCGCAGGCAGGACTGGATTGTCAGGCTGTCCGAAGTCGATTGCGATGTACTGATCGTCGGTCACACCCACCAGGTATACGCACTGCCGCTGGGCAATGTTTTTGTCGTCAACCCGGGGAGTTCCGTTTTCAATCACAGCTGCATGATATTATCCCTGCCCGACCTGAATGTGCAGCGCTTTGCACTCGGCGGCCATGACCTGGTGGAATGCTGGAATTTCGGTATGCTCGCAAGCGCTGGTTCGATACCGTTTTAGGATTACCCGCGGGTTAACCGTGAACCCGTTAGCCGAAATTCTCGGAGTCGAATAACAGCACAGTTTTATTGCCGGCAGGACTGCCCGCCGACAAACTGATCCGGAACCTGCCGCGCGACGTATAACCCGGCATGCCGCTCCCGTCCGTTAAATCCATACCTGATGCTACGCGTCAAATTAACGTTGTCGGCGCCAGTGGCGGCATCGGCCGAGCCCTGGTTGCCTGCCTGTTGGATCGATTTCCGAGGGCCCGGATAGCGGCGACCCATCACCGCGGTGACATCCCGTTCGAACACGACCGCATCGCCTGGCAGCGGCTGGACATCCGCGATCCCGGAGCTATCGCGGCATGGTCTTCTCGTTTCGGCCAGGTCGATTGGTTGCTGAACTGCGCGGGCTACCTGCACGGTGAAGCCGGCGGTCCCGAGAAAAATATTCGCTCGCTAGAGGCGGATTTTCTGTTGGAAAACCTGCGCGTCAATACCTTACCGACACTATTGCTGGCCAAACATTTCTCGGCGCCTCTGAAAAAGAGTGGAAGTCCCATCCTGGCGACTATTTCCGCCCGCGTCGGCAGCATCGAGGACAACCGTCTGGGCGGCTGGTACAGCTACCGGATCTCAAAGGCCGCACTCAATATGGCGTTGAAAACACTCAGCATCGAATGGCAACACAGTCACCCGCGCGGTTGCGTCGCGGCGCTGCATCCAGGCACCAACGACACTCGAATGTCGAAGCCATTTCAGGCCGGAGTGAATCCGCAGCAGCTGTTTAATCCTGAATACACCGCGTCCCGGTTGGTCAAGCTTTTATCGCAACTCGATCCCGGCCAAAGCGGCAACTTCTGGACCTGGGATGGAGCCCGATTACCCTGGTAACCCAGTTTGAGGAGAAATCATGAAACTACCCGGATTAATGTTCATCATCCCGTTCGCATTGATTGCCAACGGCGCTAGCGCAGCTTGCGGTTCGTTGCTGGATTTCGAAACGCGCAAGCTACGTTCCGATGAGACGGTCGACTTTTGCAGAAGTTTTGACGACAAAGTGCTGCTGATAGTAAACACCGCCAGCCACTGCGGTTTCACCGGACAATTCGAGGGCCTGGAAACGCTCTACCAAAGGTACAAGGACCAGGGACTCGAAATCGTCGGCTTCCCCTCGAACGATTTTTATCAGGAGGCCAGCGACGAAGCCGAAACCGCCGCGGTCTGTTACGTCAACTATGGCGTGAGCTTCACCATGCTTGCCCCAAGTTCGGTCCGCGGCAGCGCCGCCAATCCGCTGTTCCGGCAACTGGCTGAAGAATCCGGTAGCGCACCGGGCTGGAATTTCAACAAATACCTGATCGACCGCGGCGGCGAGACGGTTAGGCACTATGGCTCAACGAAAAAACCGACGGGCGGGTCGCTGGAAAAAGATATCGTGCGAAGCTTGAGGATGTAGGCCCGCGATGAATAACTCGACGGGCACTATCCGGCTGTTGGGTTACGCCGGTTTGATTCCTTTTATTATCCCGGCGCTACTCGTCGCTTCCGCTTCTGAATACGCGCAACAAGCACTGTCTTTTGCCGGCGTTTACGCCTTTGGCATAACCAGCTTTCTCTGCGGCAGTTGGTGGGGCGCGGCCTTGGACAGCGGTTCGTCCAAAATCTTGTGGTTTAGTAACCTTTACTTTCTGACGGCGCTAGTCATCTTTGTGTTCGCGCCCTTCTGGTGGCCACTGGCTGCCGCGGTCATGTTGATCGCAATCCTGTGCACCGAAATAGTTTCGGGACTCTTCCCGGAATTGACCGTCGCCTATCGTAAAATGCGGGTTCTGCTGACCCTGATTGCAGCCGCCTCCATGCTGGCCATTCATCTGAGCGCTTGAACCCGGACAATTGGGTGATCCGAATTTGGAATTAACTCGTAATACTGGCAAGACAGCAGACAACCCGACGCTCATGAATTCCGTTTCAACAATATTATCGCCGGCCGGGCCGGCCGAAATCAGCGAAGCCAAAATCAATATCAGCAACCTGCGCTTGCGCACTTACATCGGTTTTAATCCCGAAGAAAAAACCAAACAGCAGGGTGTTATTGTCAACGCTGAAATCTGGTATCGCGCGGATCTCGCCTGCGCCAGCGACGATGCAGCCGATGCGCTCAACTACAAAAATATCACCAAACGCATGATCCAACACATTGAAAACGGCCGCTTTCAGCTGCTGGAAAAATTGACCGCGGAATTATTGGCTATCGCGTCCGCAGCGCAACAGGTCAGCTATGCCGAAGTCAGGGTCGACAAACCGCATGCGCTACGCTTCGCCGACTCGGTTTCGGTAACCCTTAGCGCCCACCGGCGCAGAGCGGATTGACATGACCGCCAAGACTTCCCCGATCATCATTACCGGCGGCTCCCGGCGGCTTGGTCTGGCGGCCGCGCAGGCGCTGCGCGCAGCGGGCTACCCGGTCGTCGTTAGCTATCGTAAGCAGCGCCCGGTCTTAGCCCGGCTGCGGCGGCAAGGAATCGAAACAATACACACCGATTTTGCCGACGAAGACGGCATTTTGCGCTTCGCGGAACAGCTGCGAACGCGCTACGGTAGCTTACGGGCACTGATTCACAATGCATCGGAGTGGCTCGCCGAGGGTGGCAAGCAATCCGATGGCGAGGTCTTGCAACGAATGTTCAACATCCACGTAACCACTCCTTTTCTGCTGAACCAGGTTTGCGGTGAGCTGCTATGCCGGCACGGAGAAAAGCATGGTTACGCCGACGTCATCCATATGAGCGATTACGTCGCCAGCAGCGGCAGCAGGAAACATATTGCCTATGCCGCCAGCAAAGCCGCGCTGGACAACCTTACCCTGTCTTTCGCCAGCAAGTTCGCGCCGCTGGTCAAGGTCAACAGTATTGCGCCGGCGCTGTTGATGTTCAATCACGGCGATGACGCCGCCTACCGGGAAAAGGCGTCCAAAAAATCTCTGCTGAATGCCGCCCCCGGCGAATCGGAGGGCGTCAACGCAATTCGCTATCTACTCGATAGTCGTTACCTGACCGGCAAGACCATCGCCCTGGACGGCGGCCGTCACCTGGCCCGGGCCGGCTGATTGCCGATAACCCACCGCTTAAATAAAAATACCAAGGAAAGATCATGAACAACAATCTCGCTCAGTCTGCAACCGAATTTCCGTCCCCGTTTTCCGAGGCCGCCGACCAGGTTCGTCATGCGCTGCGCAAGCGCGGGCTGGAGACGCCGCTACTGCCGCATCAATACCAACGCGACGAAAAGTATCGGCGTATCAAAAAGTCCGTTACTGAAATCGTCAAGACCCTGGGATTAGATTTAAGCGACGACAGCCTGTGCGAGACGCCGCATCGTATCGCCAAAATGTATGTGGACGAAATGTTTTCCGGTCTCGATTATTTCAACTTCCCTAAGATCACCGTCATCGACAACAAAATGGGCGTCGAAGAAATGGTGAAAGTAAGCGATATCAGCGTCACCAGCACTTGCGAGCATCACTTCGTCACTATCGACGGCAGCGCCAAGGTGGCATACATCCCGAAGAACAAAATAATCGGCCTGTCCAAGATCAATCGTATCGTTCGTTTCTTCGCGCGGCGTCCGCAGGTACAGGAACGTCTTACTCAACAGGTACTGGTAGCCCTGCAAACCCTGCTGGCAACAGACGACGTCGCCGTCACCATCGATGCCACACACTATTGCGTCAAGGCGCGCGGCGTGATGGATGCGAATTCACGTACCCAAACCACGGCGCTAGGCGGCATTTTCAAGAAACGGCACAAGACCCGCGCCGAATTCCTCGCCTGATTCGAAATGGAATCTCCGACTATCGATAGGCGCGAACTGGCCTATTACGATCGGCTGGCGCAGCAATGGTGGGATAAGTCGGGCAAGTTCTGGCCGCTGCACCGGCTCAACGAATTACGCCGCGAATACCTGGCGCAGTCGATTTGTAAGCATTTCGGACGCGACCCGCAAGACGCGGCCCCGTTAACAGGGCTTAGCGTTCTCGACATCGGCTGCGGCGGCGGCATCCTGGCCGAATCGATGGCGATACTCGGCGCCAGCGTCAAAGGCATCGACGTGGTGGAAAAAAGTATCGAGGTGGCGCGCCGGCATAGCCGGCTCAGCCGCTTACCGATCGACTATGAAATTGTCAGCGTCGAAGAAATGGTCGAACGCGGCCAAGACTACGATGTTCTGCTCAATATGGAAGTGGTTGAACACGTCGCCGACTTGCCGCGTTTCATGACCTGCTGCAATCGACTGCTGGCGCGCGGTGGAATTCTGTTTATCGCTACCATAAATCGCAACCCCTTGTCCTGGTTATTCGCGATTGTCGGCGCCGAATATATTCGGCGCTGGTTACCCCGTGGGACCCACAGCTGGAAAAAATTCGTACGCCCGGCCGAGTTGAGCGAAATGCTCGCCTGCGATGGCTTGACCGTATCCGCGACCACCGGCGTCAGTGTCAATCCGTTTACCCGGGAATTTCGTTTGAGCAATCGGAGCGCGGTTAACTACATGCTGTCGGCGGTTCATATCGCCGATAGTTGAGCACGAACGCTGCTGCGAAGATGGATCCGGTTGCAGCAAGCCGGCATTTCGACTGAGTCTGCGGCGCCGGGGTGATCACCGCCTGGCGCGACCACGTCACCGCCGGCGCCGAAATCAGGCCGCGTTGGCTACAGTTTTCAATCGTGCCCGCTTAGCGAACGCAGGTATAAAACCAGCTGCCAGATTTCATCGTCGCTGAGATAATCGAAGCGCGGCATCGCGGTTCCCGCCGAACCATTTTTGATTATCCAGAACAGCTGGCCATCGGGAATGCCTCGAATTGTATTGGGACAGGCAAAATTTCGCGGCCGGGGATTGAACTGTCCGGCTAAGGGCCCATCGCCGGCGCCCTTTTCTCCGTGACAGACGGCACAGCCGGGCACGGACAAATCCTGGTAAATATTGCGCCCGGCCTTGCGATTCTTGCGGTTGGCGGCCAGCGGATTGGCGCGATCGTAAATCGCCCCCGGCGCCTTATCGGTTAGGCGGGGTTGCGGGCATTCAGCAGCGGGCGGGCTCTGGTGTCCGGCATTGACGGTCGCGAATAGCGGCAGAAAAAGGAAACCGATCAGCATGATCGCCAAAATAAATTGCGGTACGGTAGGATTTTCTTTGGTCATTATTACAAGCTCATTATAGCTGCAACAGACTAGCTGTTCGGTGCAGCGCAAATTTGATACGCATCACGTTTTTAACTGATTTTCAGGGCGCAATTGATCCAGCAAGCCGCCATCTGCGTACAACCGGATACAAAAACCAACAGTGCCGGCGGGCTCTATTCATGCTTAATCATTCGTTGCTATTCGGAATCTGTCTGCTCCTGCTGAGCGGTTGTTACAGCCACATGAATCAGCCAGCGGAAGCGCCCTCGGCCCTTGAGAAATACGGCATCGACAGCGCCATCGAAGGCATCGTATTTACCGCTGACGACTGGCCGCAGCCATTACTCGGGGACTTGTATCTGCCGCAGAAAAACGGCCCGCACCCGGTCGTGTTAATGGTGCACGGCGGCGGTTGGGCAAATCGCAGCCGCTACGACATGACGGACATTAGTCGCAAGCTCGCACGACATGGCTACGCGGTCTTCAATGTCAACTACCGATTCGCTCCGCGCTACATTTACCCCGCACAATTGCACGACCTTAACCAGGCGCTACGGTGGATAAACGACAACGCCACCAGGTACCGACTCGATATCACACGCGTCAATACTTGGGGTTATTCTTCAGGCGCGCATCTGGCGGCCTTGCTCGGGGCCTTCGATGGAACCGATGACAGCGCCGATCTACCGCGTATCCGTGCGGTCGTCGCCGGCGGCATTCCTTCGGATTTGCGTAAATACAGCGGCAGCCCCATCGTCATGCGTTTCATGGGCGGCGACCGGCACGAAATGCCCGAGCGCTATGCCGAAGCCTCGCCGGCGTCCCATATTTCCAGCGACGATCCTCCGGTTTTCCTGTATCACGGCAAGCTCGATTTCCTGGTCAAGGCGGATCAGTCCACCGACTACTACACGGCGTTGCGGGCAGCCGGGATCGATGCCGAGCTTTATCTGCACAATTGGCGTGAACATTCGACCATGTTTCTGTTCGGCGGCGACGCCGAAACCAAGGCGATTCGCTTTCTGAATCGCAATAACGGCATCGCCTCGCTAGCCGCGGTCGAGTAACTCCGGTTCGCTGTTGCGGCTACGGATTATGCTTAAAGAAGTCCTGAACAAAACATTCTGAATTATCAGAGCTCGGAGAAACGAAAATGCGTTTTTCATGCGGGAATAGTATTGGCAATCGTTTTTTTAATTCTAATCGGGTAGTATTCGAAGAGCGCAGCTGTGTTTGTCTGGATGCCGAATGATAAAAATCGATGAATATTATGAATAATAGTCATTTTGTTCATCAAAATGCAGCCAGTATAGTCGACATGCTGCGCCACTACAAGAATTGTAGATGGTATTGACATCATGTAAGATATAAAACCGAGGAGAGAAATTCGATGACCGACAGAACTAAAAAAGATTTTAAGGAGTTAATTACCCGAGACGCGAAAAGCGGCAAACTGGGGCGACGAGATTTTATGCGTTTCGCAGTAGCTGCCGGCATGACCGTGCCGCTTGCATCCGGACTCTGGAGCAGCGAGGTGGCTGCGGCCACGCCGAAGCAAGGCGGCGAGTTCCGCGTTGGCGTCCATGACATGAACACGTCCGACACCCATGACCCCGGTACCTACCTGAGCGTGGGACAGATTCAGCTGGCACACACCCATCGCAGCTATCTGACCGAAATTACGCCTGAAAACGGCTTGGGCCCCGACATGGCCGACTCCTGGAGCGCATCGCCCGACTCCAAGGTCTGGACCTTTCAGCTCAACAAGCGCGCGACCTTTCACAACGGTAAAAAGTTTACCTCCGAAGATGCGATCGCATCGCTGAACCACCATCGCGGCGAAAATTCGACCTCGGCGGCCAAGGCGCTGTTGACCACGGTCACCGATATCAAGGCGAAAGGCAAACACACTATCGTGATCGAACTCAACCAGGGATTTGCCGACCTGCCGTGGGTAATGACCGATTACCACTTGACAATGCTGCCGGCCAAGGCGGATGGCAGCGCTGAATGGGAAAGCGGCATCGGCGCCGGACCTTATATTATTACCGAACACAAGCCCGGTATCGGCACGTCGCTCAAACGCCACAGCGGCTGGCATCGTGACGGCGCTTATTTCGACGAAATCGAGATGATCGGACTCAACGATCCCAATGCACGTCAAACGGCGCTGATTACCGGCGACGTCGATGCGATCACCTCGGTCGACCTGAAAACGTCAGCTTTGCTAGGCCGCAATCCGAAAATCGAGGTTGACAACGTGCCCAGTGGATCGGCGATCACACTGCCGATGTTTTGCGATGTCGCGCCGTTCGATAATTTAGACGTGCGGCTGGCGCTCAAGTACGCCGTCGACCGTGACGATTTGGTCGAGAAAATTATGTTCGGCACGGCCACCGTGGGCAACGACTATCACGTGTCCCCGGGAATGCCATATGCGCCGACCGATATTCCCCAGCGACCCTACGATCCCGACAAGGCCAAGTTCCACCTGAAGAAGGCCGGCATGAGCAATCTCGAAGTGAACCTATCTGCTGCCGATAGCGTACTCCCGGGTGCGGTCGATATGTGCGTACTCTACAGCGAGCACGCCAAGAAGGCTGGCATCAAGATTAATGCCGTGCGTGAACCGAACGACGGTTACTGGTCCGATGTCTGGTTGAAAAAACCCTGGGTATTCGTCAAATGGGGTGCCCGCCCGACCCCCGATCAGATGTTTACCCTGGCCTACAAGGACGATGCACCATGGAACGAGGCGCACTGGCAGAACAAGCGATTCAATGAATTGCTACTGTTGGCGAAGGCGGAACTGGATGACACCAGGCGTGCCGCGCAGTATCGTGAAATGTGCCAGATCGCGAGCGATGACGGCGGCACCGTGATACCGTTTTTCGCCAATTTTGTATATGCACGGAATAAGAAAGTAATGCATGGACCCAGCCTGGCAGCGAGTTGGGAACTCGACGGCGGCCGCGGTTATCATCGCTGGTGGTTTGCCTAGTAGGCAAACCGTTTTACCGGCAGTATTATAGGCTTGGCGGGTATCCGACCCAACGGATGCCCGCCAAGCCTAGATAATTAATCACAATGCGGTAGCAATAACCGCATAAGGAGGATGCCCGAAATGGGCGATATCTTGACAATAGTCGCTAAAAGACTGGGGCTGGGGCTGATTACGCTGCTGGTGATTTCAATCATTATTTTCTTTGCGGTCGAGCTGTTGCCCGGCAACATCGCTCAGGCGGTGCTCGGACAGGGCGCCACCGAAGACAACCTCGCCGCACTGCGCAAAGAGATGGGACTCGACCGGGCCGCCCCGGTGCGCTACATGGAATGGTTGGGTAACGCCTTGACCGGCGATTTCGACAATTCCCTGGTTTCCAAAACGCCCGTATCGGAAGCCATCGGTACAAGATTCGCCAACACCCTATTCCTGGCCCTGTACGCGGCAATCATCGCGGTTCCGGTTGCGATCATACTGGGAGTGATCGTGGCATTGTTCAGAAACTCGATATTCGACCGGGTTGCGAACGTCGTAACCCTGACTTCAATATCGTCACCCGAATTTTTTCTCGGCTATGTCCTGATCCTGTTTCTCGCGGTCAAGGGTGGTTTTTTTCCGGCTATCGCCAAACTCGATGATGACATGACGCTGTTCGAGAAGCTCGACCGTACCTTCCTGCCCGCATTAACCATGGTATTGGTAGTGGTAGCGCATATGATGCGCATGACCCGCGCGTCGATCATCAATCTGCTGGCTTCGCCTTATGTAGAAATGGCCCGTCTCAAAGGCGTACCGGCATGGAAAGTCATCGTCAAACACACCTTGCCAAACGCCTGGGCGCCGGTTATCAACGTCGTCGCCCTGAACCTGGCCTATTTGATAACGGGGGTGGTGCTGGTCGAGGTGGTATTCGTGTACCCGGGTATCGGGCAATTGCTGGTAGACGCCGTGACCAAACGGGATTTCCCGGTGGTGCAAGCCTGTTGCCTGATCTTCGCGGCAACTTTCATTCTGTTAAACCTGGCAGCTGACGTGGGGTCGATCCTGACCAATCCGCGTTTGCGTCATCCGAAGTGAGGGCGGCATCATGAACTATTTTATTATCGGTTTTTACGCCCTCGTCATCGGCGCCTCTTCGCTGGCCGCCTACTATCAAAAACGTACCGCGTTTTTGCTGCTGTTCTCATTAACCCTGGTGTCCTTCATCATGGGCATCGTCGGCGGCGAAGCGATGCTGTGGGCGGTGACGATTATGGCGGGCATGATCGCCTTTGCCGCGGGTGTTTCCTACTCGTTCCGGGAATTCCTGGTCCTTATTCTGCCGCCTGACGCCGCCAAGGAAGTGCGCACCGCGCCGTTAACCGCCGGCTTCGGCTTGTTTGTCATATTCACCTACGCGATTTCCGGTATTTTCGCGCCGATAATCGCACCCTACGGCGAAGCCGCGGTTATTTCATCCGCCTTTGCACCCGCCGATGAAAACATGCTGCTGGGCGCCGATCAGCTGGGTCGTGACATGTTCAGCCGCATCATTTACGGCGCCCGTAATACCGTCGGGCTGGCGCTATTGGCTACCATCTTGGCATTTATCATGGGCGCGACCGCGGGTTTGTATGCCGCCACCAAGGGCGGCAAGCTCGACCAGTTACTGGGCCGGGTGGTGGACGTCATCATGTCGATCCCGTCGCTGATCTTCTCGCTGCTGCTGTTGAGTATTTTCGGCACCAACACCACTACCCTGATAATCGTCATCGCCATCATTTACGCGCCGCGGGTATTCCGCCTGGCGCGCTCGGTGGGCGGCAACGTCGTGGTCATGGATTATATCGAAGCCGCCAAGCTCAGAGGTGAAGGTACCTGGTACCTGATTCGCAAGGAAATACTGCCGAACTCGACCGCGCCGCTGATCGCCGAATTCGGCCTCGAATTCTGTTTCGTATTCCTGCTGGTTGCCGGCCTCTCATTCCTCGGTCTCGGCATCCAGCCGCCGACCGCTGACTGGGGCTCGATGGTGCGCGAAAACGCAACCCTGATATCGTTTGGCGAACTCACGCCGCTAATCCCGGCGGCCGCGATCGCGCTACTTACCGTAGCGGTTAACTTTGTGGTCGACTGGATGCTGTACCGGTCGTCCGGTCTGAAGGAGTAATCGAAATGACTGACAACAAAGACGTACTACTGAAAATCAAGCATCTGCGTATCGAAGGATACTCGGATGAAAACTGGATCGAAATCGTGCACGGCATCGACCTGACGCTGCATCGTGGCGAGGTTATGGGATTGATCGGCGAGTCGGGCGCCGGTAAGTCCACCATCGGGTTGGCGGCGATGGGATTTACCCGTGACGGCTGTCGAATTTCGGAAGGTTCCTCGATCGAATTCGACGGCATGGAGTTGACCACGACCCCGCAAGCCGACCTGCAGTCCTTGCGCGGCGCGCGCATCGCCTACGTCGCTCAATCGGCTGCGGCATCGTTCAACCCGGCACATAAATTGATCGATCAGCATACCGAGGCGCCGTTGCAGTATCGCATTCAAAAGCGTTTGGAAAGCCAGGAAGACGCAATGCAGCTGTACGAGCGTTTGCGCCTGCCCAATCCCAGGGAAATCGGATTTCGCTACCCGCACCAGGTATCCGGCGGCCAGCTGCAGCGCGCGATGACGGCGATGGCGATGGCCTGCCGGCCCGATCTGATCATTTTCGACGAGCCGACCACGGCGCTCGACGTAACCACGCAGATCGAAGTCCTGTCGGCAATTCGCGACATCGTCGATCAATTCAATACCGCGGCAATCTATATCACCCATGACCTCGCAATCGTAGCGCAGATGGCCGATGTCATCAAGGTATTGCTTAAGGGCGACGAAGTCGAAGAGGCCGATACCCGCTCCATGCTGGAAAATCCCCAGCATGACTACACCAAGTCGTTATGGGCGGTACGCGATTTCAAACGCGATCAGAAACCGCGGCCGACCGAAGGCGTACCCTTGATTTCGGTAAAGAACGTCGATGCCTCCTATGGCGATACCCCGGTACTCTACGATGTCTCGTTTGACATTTTTCCGGGCATAACGGTGGCCGTGGTGGGTGAATCGGGTTCGGGCAAATCGACCACCGCCAGGTGTATTACCGGCCTGTTACCGCCGACCAAAGGCGAAATTCTGTTCAAGGGTTCGGCGCTACCGCCGGATTACCGGAATCGAAGCAAGGACCAGTTGCGCCAGGCGCAAATGATTTACCAAATGGCGGATACCGCACTCAATCCCAAGGTAAAAATCAGCGAAATTATCGGGCGACCCGCCCAATTTTACAGCGGTCTAAGCGGTCCTGCCCTAAAAAACCGCGTCGATGAACTGCTCGATCTGATCGAGTTAGATTCTTCGCAGTATTATAACCGCTATCCACCGGAGCTTTCGGGGGGCCAGAAACAACGTATCGGAATCGCGCGTTCGCTCGCGGCGGAACCCACCTTTATCGTCTGCGATGAGGTAACCAGCGCGCTCGATCAACTGGTTGCAGAGGGCATTCTGCGATTACTCGACAAGCTGCAAAACGAGTTGAACCTGTCCTATATGTTCATTACTCACGACTTGGCAACCGTGCGCTCAATCGCCGATGAAGTCGTGGTAATGCAGTATGGCAAGGTGGTTGAACAGGGCCCGAAAGAGGAAATGTTCAAGCCGCCGCATCACGAATACACCGACCTGCTGTTGTCGTCGGTGCCAGAAATGGATCCGGACTGGTTGACCACACTGCTGGAAGAGCGTGGCGTCGACGATATCGGTGAAGCGGAAAAGGCAAGCAAGCAAAGCTGATATTTCCCGCGGCTAATCCGCTGACAAAAAGCCCCTCACTTAAAGTGAGGGGCTTTTTTTAGAACCGGCAGTTTGCCCGAGTACAGCGAACCCATCACCTTCAGCATCGATGTCGAAGACGACGAGTACGGCATTGTCCTGCTATCCGATATCGCCAAGCAGGTGCCGGCAAAAAACAGGGCGCCGGGACGAGTCAATATCTACGAAATCATGGCAAAACCCGCAATCCATGTGGATCCTGGAATGGATATCCGTTACTGCACGCGCATGTTCGAAAACTTCGGCATCGGGCGAGCCCCGGTGGTTGAAAATAAACGCGTTATCGGAGTCGTCGGTTACACCGACATCGTGCTGGTCGGCGTACTCGATGGCCTGAAGTAAGCGCAGACCCGGATACCGAGTCGTAACCGTCGCGCTCGTATCAGGATGAGATAGCCTGCGATTTCAGGAAATCCACGGCCTCATGCGCGTGTACCTCGGCGTTGCGCACCAGGTTGTCGAAGTGCCGCACCAGGACGCGCACATACTCGGTGGTGGTGAACGCGAAATACATTTGCCCGACGTAAACCGCCGCCCGGCGCGCGCCGAAAATGGTGTAGGGCACCGAGTAACGCTTACGACTATCGTAGAGGTAAAGCCGTACGCTGGGATAGAGTTCCTCCAGCGTCTCCAGCATGGCATCGATCTGCTCCGCGCGGGCCTCACGTCCGAGATCCCGCCACAGCCCTTCGCCGCGGCAGAATCCAAGCAAGTTTTGCAGCGGCATGCAAATTTCGAGATCGTTGTCCGGGCCGCGACTGAAATTCAGGTGATAACGCGCCTGTTCCTTGGCGCGACTGACCGGGCGCTCTGCGACCTCGCCGTATTCGTATTCGAGCACTTGATCGGTTTTGACGACATCCGGCAACTGTACCGGAACGTAGCGTATCTTCAGACCTTCCGCTTCTTCATACCAGCGCTTCAAATTGTCGTCCGCGGGACTTTGCTCGTGCGGCGCAACTTCGAACGACTGGCGTAGTATCTCGGCCCCGAAACGACTGTCCTGGCTCAATCCCAGCAACCAGTCAGTACTGACCTGCAGCGAACGCGCCAGCGACGCCACCGTATCGGCGCGCGGCATGCGCAGGTTTTCTTCGGCCAGCAGCTGCGACAGGGTCGAACGATCGACCCCCGTTTCACGCGACAGCGCGGACTGATTCAAGCCTCTTGTCTGCATCGATTCGAGCAGGCGTTTACGGAAAATCCCGACAATTTCCTGTTTTTTCATAGCAGTTCCCAACAATCTGTTTTGCAAATACTACAGTTTTATTTTTTATAAATCATTATTTCATTTATGCTTACTATAAAAACATAGACAAAACAAGTTGTCGATTCTAGATTACTATCCTCAAAAAGAATTAGGTGTATATGCATTTATGACAACCAGCAAGGTTCGCGATGCGAAATTGGAATTTGCGACATTCGAATGGCCTACCTGGCTATTACTGGTTATCACCTACACCGCATGGATCAGCATCACGTTTAACTGGAGCGCCGTTCCCGGCTGGTTACTCTGGTTTCTGGGCGGCTACACCGTGGCCCTCCACAGTTCGTTGCAGCATGAAGCCCTGCATGGCCACCCGACGGGTAACCCCCGGTTAAACCTGGCGCTGGTGTGGCCGCCGCTAACGCTGTGGCTACCGCTGGAATTCTATGTCAGGAATCACTTGCTGCATCATCGCAGCGAATTGACCAACCCCGAACTGGATCCGGAATCGTTTTATCTGGGGCAGGAAAAATGGCAGGGCTTAAGTCGCTGGCAGCAGCGAGTATTCCTGTTCAACAATAGCTTTAGCGGCCGCATGTTGATCGGTCCCTGGCTCGCGGCCGGCCGATTCTACCATGGCGAGCTGGCCAAACTGCGTCACGGTAAATTCGAAGATGTCGGCATCTTGCTGCGGCATGGTTTAAGTCTCGCGGTCTTGTTGTACTGGTTGCTGGCGATTTGCGAAATGCCGTTTTACCTATACCTGCTCGCATTCGCCTGGCCCGGCAGCAGTATGATGATGATCCGATCCTTCCTCGAACATCGTTACGATCCGGACGAAGCCCACCGCACCGTGCTGATCGACGGTTGCCCGCTGACCCGATTATTGTTTCTGAACAATAACTATCACTGGATTCACCACCGCTATCCCGAACTGGCCTGGTATCAAATTCCGGCGGCGGCGCGGGAACAGCGTCAACTGGCGCTCGCAAGCAACGGCAACTATCGCTACCCCGGCTACTGGAGCATCGCCTGGCGCTACCTGTTAAAACCCTGGACCCACCCCGCTTATCCACCTTAGGTCGGCAGCAAATAGCACGCCTCCAGCTCAAGTTGCGCCACAGCAGCGTTTGAATTTCCTGCCGCTCGCGCAGGGGCAGGCCTGATTGCGACCAGGTTTCCACGGGGTAAAACTCGGCGCCAGAACTTCGCCATCGGTGTAAAGCCATCGGCCCCGTAGTAGAACAAATGCACTGTTTTCATGAATTGCGTCCACGCGACCCTGTAGCATTAACCCGGCGACAATATATGTCGCATTCAGCCATCGCGTGTCTGTTCACAGCAAGGCATCAGAACGCCGCTGCAGTTATTCTGCAGCAAGTTCTGATAACGCCGTCTGTGGGCAGACACGCGATGGCCTATCTTGTTTAGTATCAATTAGCTAGGGGGCCCAAGAAAGCGCCAGCTCCGCGTTGCAACTCTTGCCAATGGAATAACCATTGGCGGCGAGTCGCGCCTTGATCTGACGCTTTCTTGGGCCCCTGAATACGACATATATTGTCGCCGGGTTAATAGCAATCGCGCCTCGAATTCGACCGTCGCTCGTTGCGCCCGCTGCTCGCAGGCGAGAACTTCGAGACCGAGCCAGCGAACATCGGCATCGAGCGCCAGCTCGAGCGGCCTGAAATCCGGATGCCAGGTCGCATTGAGGTATTCAAGATCCTCGAGCAGGTAGGCTGTGTAACGCGAACGCATCAACTGTTCGGCATATGCAGGCGGTTCGTCATGTGTTATAAATCGAGCGCAACACAGGTCGAAAGCTCGACCGGAATGACAAGGACAGTTCATAAACTATCGACAAAAGGAGTACTATAAACGCGGCGAAAAAAAATGTCGCCGGGTTAATATATCATCATGTCCCATGCACTAGAGGTTTTACGCAGCCGTTTCGGCTACGACGAGTTTCGTTTCCAGCAACAGCAAATTATCGACACCCTGATCGACGGCCGCGACGCGTTGGTGCTGATGCCGACCGGCGGCGGGAAGTCGCTGTGTTACCAGATTCCCGCAATCCTGCGTGAGGGCGTCGGCATCATCATTTCGCCGCTGATTGCGCTGATGCAGGACCAGGTCGACGCCCTCGCCTTGAACGGGCTCAGCGCGGCCTTCCTCAATTCGACCCAGACCGTCGAACAGCAGCAACAGGTCAGGCGGCGCCTGCGCAACAACGACATCGATTTGTTATATGTCGCGCCCGAGCGCGCGCTAAACGAGGATTTCCTACAGCTGCTAAGCGACTGCCGGATTGCGCTGTTCGCGATCGACGAGGCGCACTGCGTATCGCAATGGGGGCACGATTTCAGGCCCGATTATCAGAAGCTGACGCAATTACACGAACGCTTTCCCGGTATTCCGCGCATCGCGCTGACGGCGACCGCCGATCGGCGTACCCTGCGCGAAATCGAGCAGCAGCTGCGGCTCGAAGGCGCCGCGCGTTTCGTACACAGTTTCGACCGCCCCAATATTTTCTACCGTGTTGCCCAGGGCGACAACAACCGCCAGCGCCTGTGGTCTTTTATCCAGGGCAATCACGCCCGCGACGCCGGTATCGTTTACTGTCTGTCGCGCAAGAAGGTCGAGGAGACCGCTAACTGGTTAAGTGACAAGGGTCGCCTCGCCCTGCCCTACCATGCCGGGCTCGACAAGAATACCCGCGCCGAACACCAACGCATTTTTCTGCAGCAGGATGGCGTCATCATCGTCGCAACAATTGCCTTTGGTATGGGTATCGACAAACCCGACGTGCGTTTCGTGGCGCACTTGAATCTGCCGAAAAATCTCGAATCCTACTACCAGGAAACCGGCCGTGCGGGGCGCGACGGTGATCCGGCCGACGCCTGGATGGCCTACGGCATGCAAGACGTCATCACGCTACGGCAAATGATGGCGCAAAGCGATGCCGGCGAAGAATTCAAGCGCGTGCTGCACCACAAGATGGAAGCGATGCTCGGCTTTTGCGAACAAACCGGCTGCCGGCGTCAGACGCTGCTGGCCTATTTCGACGAAACCCTGGCCGAGCCATGCGGCAACTGCGATAACTGTCTCGAACCGCCGGCGACCTGGGACGCCACCGAGTCGGCCCGCATGGCCCTGTCCTGCGTGTATCGCACCGGCCAGCGTTTCGGCGCCAATTACGTCGTCGATGTCTTGATGGGCAATGCCAAAGACCGCATTCTACAAAACCGCCACGACCAGCTCAGCACCTTCGGCATCGGCGATCTGGACCAGAATGAATGGCGCAGCCTGTTTCGCCAGCTGATCGCACTCGGCTACCTGTACGCGGACATCGACAACTACGGCGCGCTTAAATTGACCCCTGACTGCAAGCCGCTGCTGGCCGGAGCGACACGGCTACTATTGCGCAAATTCGAAAAGCCGATCAGGGCGGCTAAGCCTGCGGCGAAAAAGCAAGCGACCGAGCTACGCGACAGCGATACGCCGCTATTCGAGGCGTTGCGTCTACATCGCAAACAACTTGCGCTGGAACAGGGGGTTCCGCCTTACGTCATCCTGCACGACAAGACCCTGGCCGCGATTTGCGAACAGCGTCCCGACAGCATCGAAGCGCTGGCGCTGATCCCGGGTATCGGCGAGCGCAAACTCGAACTTTACGCTAAGGACTTGATCCGCATTACCCATGAACACCGGTTCGAGCCTAACGCCGATAGTGCCGATAGCTTGCCTGCTTGATTAAAAATCGGACCCGGTTTACCGGCCCTGCCGACAAGGCCGGATCGTGCTCAGACACAGCGGCTCGCGCTAAATCGGAGCCTCGACTAGTTGAGGACGTCCGGCCAGTTCTTGTTGGCTGAGCGGATGTGCCCGGGAATATCCTTGCTCCAGCGTTTTTTCACCGCCGGACTGAAATTCAGGTATAACTTGCCGTTGACGATGGTCCAGGCATCGGGATCGGTCGTCGCCGTGGCTCCTTTAGATACCGCATAGGCGCAGTATCCACCGTACTGCGGTGCATATCGTTGCGGCTCGGATTTGAATAGCGCCAGATTATCGGCGCTGGCGAACTTGTAGATGGCGCCCTGCCATTTAGTGGCGTATTTGTCCCGTCCGCGTGTCGGCTCGCCCAGCGTAAAATAAGCGACCGGGTCGTAACCCCGAATTGCGCCGTCGCCGGTGGCAAAAGTTATCGGTTTTCCCGCCACGGCGAGCGGCATGAATATCAGCGCAAATACGGCCGGCAATAATTTCTTCATTATTTTTCCTGGTTGTATGATCGAAAACTATTCGGCCCCGTGGATCGACAAAAGTTCCGGGGGCTACTGTTGCCTCAACCGATCGAGCAATTGCCGCTGCAATCGCGGTTCGACAACGGCCCGCTCGAGATTGGGCGAGCGTTCGCACACGTAACCGAATGCCACCTGCCAGAGTCGATCGAATTGTTCCCAGAAGAGTTTGCGCGCCGCCGGGAAACGGCGACCTTCACCGATAACCAGGGCATATAACCTGATTGCCTGGTCGGTGAGCCAATGGGTGCGAATAAACGCATCAAGCGCGTCCATATCCTTGACCGGCATGATCAAAGGTTTGTTGTTTTCGATCCAGGCCAGCATAACGGCCAGCATCAATGCCGCTTTATCGGGGAAATGGTTGTACACGGTCGGCTTCGACACTTCACTGGCCCTGACCACCATATCGATCGAAGTACCCTTGAATCCGTGCTCCAGGAAAAGTGGCAATGCACAGGCCACGATATGGTCTTTTTTAGATCTTTGCGCCATGCGGGGCTTGATTATCCTGATAAATTATGCAAACTATACTAAACGGTTTAGTATATGTCACCACCCAATCGCGTTTTGCACCCGGAGGCCAAGATGATTCGCAGCGACAATGGATATTTCGGCGAATTCGGCGGACGTTTCGTCCCCGAGATCCTGTTACCCGCATTAACCGAACTCGAAGACCTGTTCTTCGGTTTGCGCGACGATCCCGAGTTCTGGCAGGAATACGTAACCCTGTGCCAGGAGTTCAGCGGCCGGCCGACACCGCTGACGCCGTTGCGACGCCTGTCTAAGCAGCTCGGCGGCGCGCAGATCTGGCTCAAGCGCGAAGACTTGAATCACTCGGGCGCGCACAAGGTCAACAACGTACTGGGCCAGGGCTTACTGGTGCAGCGCATGGGTAAACGGCGTGTCATTGCCGAAACCGGCGCCGGACAACACGGGCTTGCGACCGCGATCATGGCCGCGCGCCTCGGCCTCGAGGCGACTATTTATATGGGCGCCGAAGATATCGAACGCCAATACTCCAACGTATTCTGGATGCGCCAGCTCGGGTCCGACGTGGTCGGCGTCACTACCGGGGCGCAAACCTTGAAGGAGGCGCTCGATGAAGCGCTGCGCGACTGGGCCGCATCGGTCGAGACGACGCATTACGTGCTCGGCACCGCCTGCGGTCCGGCGCCCTTCCCGGAACTGGTTTCATACTTCCAGAGCATTATCAGCGACGAGATAAAGCAACAGGCGCAAACCCAAATGGGTGGCCTGCCCGACGAAATCGTCGCCTGTGTCGGCGGCGGCTCGAATGCGATGGGCGCCTTCGGCGCCTTTCTGGAAACGCCCGAGGTGGCGCTGGTCGGGGTCGAAGCCGGTGGCTTAAGTTTAGAAGACGGCCAGCATTCGGTGCGGCTGTCACAGGATACCGGGGAAACCGGTATCGCGCAGGGTTACAAAACGCTGTTCCTGCAAAACGCTGACGGTCAGCTGGGCGATACCCACAGCATCGCCGCCGGGCTCGATTATGTCGGCGTTTCACCGATTCTCGCCTATCTGTCGCAGCAAGGTCGGGTGATCCCCGAATCGGCCACCGACGACGAAGTCACCGAGGCTTTTACTCTGTTGATGAAAACCGAAGGTATTATCCCCGCGCTGGAGTCGGCGCACGGCCTGGCCGGCGGCTTCAAACGCGCGCGCCAGATGCGGCCCGAACAAAATGTCGTCATCAATCTGAGCGGCCGCGGCGATAAGGATATCTTCAACATCGCACGCGCCTTTCCGCAACGTGAATGGACCGAATTTCTGCAACGCGAAGCCGCCCGCTCGACCGAGCTACTGGCGCAAAAGAGAGGGCATTAATCATGTTTCCCGCGCAATATGACGATTTGCAAATCATGTCCCACGCGGTGGTTGGATTTCCCAGCCTCGAGGAAAACGAAAAGGCGATCGCCGGGCTGGCAAAAGCCGGCGTCAGGTTGATCGAACTGCAAGTGCCGTTCAGCGACCCGGTCGCCGATGGCCACACCCTGGTCAACGCTTGTTACGAAGCGCTCAAACACGGCGGCTCGGTGCAGGCAACGCTCGACCTGGCGACCCGGGTGTGCACCAGTCACCCCGAGGTGACTTTCGTCTTGATGAGCTATCTGAATCCGCTTTACCGCTATGGTCTAGAGGACTTATTCAAACAAGCCACGGCGGCCGGCATCAAAGGCATGATCGTGCCCGACTGGCCGGTTGAGGAAATCGAGCCCTGGCTGCCGCAGCTCGACGCGCTGGGTCTGGCGCCGATCCTGATGGTAACCCCCAATACCGCACCCGCCAGGGTGGAAAAAATTACCCGTGCTTCACGTGGCATGATTTACGTGGTTTCGCGCATGGGCGTTACCGGCCACGAGACCCAGTGGGGGGAAAGGTTTCAGGACTATATCGCCGAAATCCGGCGGCATACCGACTTGCCGCTGGCCGTCGGCTTCGGCGTGCGCACCGCGGCCGACCTCGAGGCGCTTTCGGGCAAGGCCGAGGTGGCGGCATTCTGCTCGCAGTACATCGAGTGGCAGCGTGACCACGGCAGCGAGGTTGCCGCCGATAAAATGAAAGCGATTATTGAGACTTTTGCCTAGGGCCTGTTAGCACTATGCACAGGCGCTCCCCTCCCGGCGCCGCTGGCACACAAGCAAGATGTTCAGCCTGATAAATCTGACGGGCCTGGCCTTGCTCGGCCTGCTGGGGTTCTACTGGTGGCAGAGCGGCCTGTTCAAGGGTCGTGCGCGCGCGCTGGCGACCGCGCACTGCAGCCAACTGGGCCTCCAGCTGCTCGATCAAAGCATGGTAATTGTCGGCTTCAGACCGGTGCGCGGACCTGCCGGCAGACTGGTTTTCCGCCGCAGTTATCAATTTGAATTCTCGTCCACGGGAGCGCGGCGCTACCAGGGCAAATTGGTGCTCGAAGGCATGGCGCTCAAAACCATCGACCTGGAAGCCTACCGATTGCCCGAGTCCGGCTAATTCCTGACGGCTGCTGGTTTGTGAAATATTGTCATATTCAGATTCGACCCCTTTGTCTATAATCCGCTCCTCTATTAACCCGGCGACAATATATGTCGCCGGGTTAATAACATCGACCACCGTATTTTACCGAGACACAAGATGAAAAAATTGTTGATCATGCCTACTATCGTTAGTCTGGCCGCCATCTCCGGTTGCCAAACCTATGATGCTTATACCGGCGAAAAGAAAACATCTAAAACCGCCAAGGGTGCAGGCATCGGGGCGGGTGTCGGCGCGGTGCTCGCTTATCTTAAAAACAAGGACAAATCCAGTAAAAAACGCAAAAAGCGTATGCTGGAGGCGGCCGGTATCGGCGCGCTCGCAGGCGGCGGCATCGGTTATTACATGGATACCCAGGAAGCCAAGCTCAGAAAAACGCTCCGCGACTCGGGCGTCAGCGTCGAGCGTGACGGCGATAACATTAACCTGATCATGCCGGGCAATATTACCTTTGTCACCGCCGGGCATGCACTGAACGCCGACTTTCACGAAGTGCTGGATTCGGTCTTTATCGTGTTGCAGGAATTCAACAAAACCATCATCGTTTCCGCCGGACATACCGATAGCAGAGGTTCGGATCAATACAATCAAGGCTTATCGGAGCGGCGCGCCGAATCGGTGGCGCAATATCTGCTGGCTAAGGGCGTGGTCGCAGCGCGTATCGACTCCGCCGGTTTTGGCGAGACCACCCCGATTGCCGACAATGGTACCGCGCAGGGCCGCAGCCTGAATCGCCGGGTTGAATTGTCTCTGGTGCCGATAACCGAAGATTCCTTATAAACCACCGCCTGCGGCATCCGATAGAAGACCTTACTCAGAGTAAATATTCTTACTCTGAGTAAATCTTAGTTTTTACTCTGAGTAAATCTTAGTTTTTATTCTGAGTTATCGGGCTTGGAGTCCGGCTGCGACCGCCGTTGCATGCGCCGGCCAAACAGGAACAGTAGCGCCGCCGGAATAACTCCGAGCCACAGCGTGGAATTTAGTATGCCGCGCAGGGTCGACTCGGAAATTGCCGCCCCTGGCTCTAGTCCGGCGGCCAATCCCAATAGTAACAGCGCAAACACCAGGCGCTCGGACAGACCCTGCAGCGACAGGTAGGTAGCGCGTTGCCCACGCGTAATCCGCGGTGCAATCGCAGCCCTGACCGGCGCATGCACCAACGCCATCGGAAAGTTACGCAGGCTCACCAGCGCGAGCACCGCGGGGCTTAGCGCAATCGCCATCGCCGCGACCAGGCCCAGTTGAATGAACATCGCTACCGCGAGCACACCGACCAGTCCGAGTTTCGATTGCCAGGAAATGCTCGCCCGCGCGCCCAGTGCACCGCCAAACATCGACACCGATATCACCAGCCCCGAAATCAGCGGCGCATGCGCGGAGGCTTCGAGCAGCGGCAGCTGCAACAGCGTGATATAAGGCTGATAAAATTCGTAGACGATATGCGCCAGGGAGTAGAGCACAATCACCACCAGGAAAATCCAGCCCAGCAAAGGATCACGCAAGCGGTTAAGACAGCTCAGCAAAACCCTGGCGAAGCTTGGTGGCAAGGCAGTGGTTTCTTCGGCATGCCGCGGTTCCGCGAATCGCCATACCAGCAGCGCCATCAGACTCGCGCTGATCAACGAAAATACATAAGCCAGGCGCAGATCGATCAATCCCAGCAGCCCGCCCGACAGTGTCGCCAGCGCCAGCATGATCAAGCCCCATTGCTCGGCGTTGGCTTCTCGCTGCGCGTATTCGCGTTCGCGTCCCAGGGCCTTGAGCGAGTCGTAGTGAAATGCGGTATCGGTGCCCGATTGCATCGCTATCCCGGCGGCAAGCAGGAATTGCCCCGCCGCAAACCACCAGAACCCAGCACCGACGATAAAACAGCAATAGGATGTAATCAGCGACCCTGCGGCGATTAACAAAGTAGTACGCCGGCCGATTCGATCGGAGAAATAACCGGATGGCACTTCCAGCACAAATACCGCAAGGTAATAAACCGCCGACAATTCGATCACCTGCTCCAGCGGCAGACTCTGGCTCATGTAGAGGAAAAACACCGTAATCCAGGCGTGTCCGTCGGATACGGCACGAAACCAGGGATACAACCGGATATTGAGCTGCAGATTCGACAAGTTTTCAGGCTGAATTGAGGCGCAACGGCTAACTATAACGCAGCCACCCAAGTTATGTATCGTCAATATTCGACTAACAAACCGCACCGCCCCGATCAACGACAGGAAAATTATATTTGCATTTAGTTCGATATCGTATTATATTGTTCGAAATCGAACTAACATGGAATCAACTATGAATTTATCCCGACGTAAAACCCTGGCGCTGCTCGGCGGCGGATTTATCGTAGCGACCGGCCTGGGTGCGGCCGGTTTTGCCGGCTCCCGCAGCCCGCACCGGGCGTTGGCACCCTGGCACAGTGCCGGCGACTACGCCGATCCGCGCAAACAGGCCCTGTCTTATGCAATTCTGGCACCCAATCCGCATAACTTGCAGCCATGGATGGTCCAACTTGTCGGCCCGGATAAAGTTATCCTCTTCCGTGATCCGAATCGGATACTGCCCCATACCGATCCCTTTGCCCGTCAAATCACGATAGGTCTCGGCTGTTTTCTCGAGCAAATGACTATCGCTGCCAGCGCAAGCGGTCATCGCGTTGATCTGGATCTTTTTCCCGAGGGAGAAAACGGGCCCGTGGCAATCGCCAGATTTACCAGTGGGGCAAAACCCGATCCACTGGCGGCGCATATACTCGAGCGTCGTTCCTGCAAAGAGCCGTATCAAATGACGGCAATTGAGGAATCGCGGATTGGCGTTTTACAGAACTATGCAACCATCGTGACCGAGCCGCAACGCCTGGAGACCCTACGCGAGCTTACCTGGCAGGCGTTCGAGGTCGAAATGGCAACCCCGAATACCTATCAGGAAAGTACCGACCTGATGCGCATCGGTAAATGCGAAATCAATGCAAAACCGGACGGCATCGATGTCGGAGGCCCGATGCTGGAATCGCTCATGTTACTGGGTATAATGACGCGCGCTGATTTGACCGACGGCAATAGCGAAGCGACTAAGTCCTTTCTCGCCGAATACCAAAACATGCTGATGTCGACCCCCGCCTACGCCGTGATAACCAGCGTCAAAAACGACAGAATCAGCCAGATCGAGGCCGGCGCCGCCTGGCTGCGCCTCAATCTCAAGACCACCGAATTGGGCCTGGCGCTGCACCCGGTCAGCCAGGCTACAGGAGTATCCGGAAATGTCGCACTTATACCGACGCTGCCATCAGCTGCTCGCCAGCGACGGCGAAACCGTGCAAATGCTGGGGCGCCTGGGTTACGGTCCGACGGTAGGGCCAACTCCGCGCTGGCCGCTTGAGGAAAAACTGGTCAATGGATAAACGGGATCTCGGGCTATATTTTGTTTTCTTCAACGAAATCGGCATTATCGAACAGCTAATCCGCACTCTGCTCGAAGCCAAGTTACCAAAAGGTTTTCTGATATCGCATTTCGCGGTACTGAATCACCTGATCAGGGTCCAGGAAGGGCAGACGCCATTGGTATTGGCGCGCGCATTCCAGATACCTAAAACGACAATGACGCACACACTTGCGGTACTGCAGCGTCACGCCCTGATCGAGATGCGACCCAATCCGAAGGATAAACGCAGTAAATGTGTATTCACTACCGCGACGGGCCGCGAATTTCGCGATCAGGCGATAATCGACATCGCCCCGGACCTCGAAGCGGTGAGTCAACAATTCCCGATGGATAAAATGTCCAAGATCGTGCCGTACCTGACCGAAGTCAGGCAGTTTCTAGATAGCTATCGTGACGAACCCTAGACACTGAATGCCCGCATCGGCGCAGTTAGGCCGACTACCGCGCGGCGATAGCAGGCTTCCGCTGCCGCAGGATTATGCATTCGGACAGATTCGCGGCGCCGTGAAGCAGTTCAAATGCAGTTTTCCGATCTGTTGATATACTCTCTAATAGGTAACGGTAAAATAAGTATGAGCGTAACCAACACCCAATTCGCGATCGGCCAGGTGGTAAAACACCGGATCTTCGACTTTCGCGGCGTTATTGTCGACGTCGATCCGGAGTTCAACAACTCCGAGGAATGGTGGCTCGCGATTCCTGAAAACCTGCGCCCACGCAAGGATCAGCCGTTTTATCATTTGCTCGCCGAAAACGAATCCACGTCATACGAAGCCTATGTTTCAGAGCAAAATCTGCTGATCGACGAAACCGGTGAGCCGGTGAATCACCCCCAGATTCCCGAAGTTTTTGGCGAGTTTCTGGGTCACAGATACGCGCTGCCGCATACCTATCGGAACTAAAACAGTCATCGAGACCCGCGGTCGACAGCCGGTAACTCTACCCGGCTGCCGATTCCAGGCGCCGCAGGCGAATAAAGCATTCCTTGCGTATTCCAAATCTCTGCTGACTGCGAGCAAGCAGATACGCAGTCAACCGCTCGAGCCAGACACGAAACCGAGCGCCTTGTCGACGATGTTAAACAATGGCTCGCCCGCCAGATAGCGCGCCCAGTTAGCCAGAAACTGGTCCGCCATCGCGGTCTCGAATTCATAATAATCACCCGACATATGCGGCGATATCAGGCAATTCGGCGCCCGCCAAAAGGGACTTTCCGCCGGCAGCGGCTCTTCGACGAACACATCGAGTGCCGCGCCCGCGATACGGCCGTCGTGCAGGGCCTGCAATAAATCCGCCTCGACCACGAGCGCGCCGCGGCCGATGTTGATAAAACGCGCATGCGGCGCCATCGCCGCAAACTCGGCGGCGCCGAAGAGATTGCGCGTCTCGGGGGTTAGCGGCGTGATCAGGATGACGTAGTCGGCACGGCTTAGCCGTGCATGCAAATCACCGATCGCATGGATACGGCCGAAATCAGAACCGCCGTCACGCGCGCTACGACCGATGGCGTCGACCTGCAAACCGGCCGCTTGCAGCTGCCGGCCCACCGCGCGCCCGATCGAACCGACACCGACCACCAGCGCCTTTTTGCCCGCCAGGGTTTCCGAAAGCCGGTGATTCCATTCGCATTTTGCCTGGAACTCGAGGGTCTGCGGGAAACGCTTGGCGAAATTAAGCATCATGCCGAGCACCCATTCGGCCATTGGTAAATCGAAGATTCCGCGCGCATTGGTCAACTCGACCCTGCTTTGCACCAGGCCGGGAAACAGGGCGGCATCCACCCCGGCGCCGCACCAGTGGACCCAGCGCAGGGCGGCGGCGCTATCCCAGGCTTGCCGCAGGCTGTCGGCGCGGAAATTCCAACCGAGCAGGGCGTCGGCGCCGGGTAAAGCGGCTTGCAGTTCGTCGGTCGAAGTCGCAAATCGAATTTCAGCCTGGTCCTGCAGTTCGCGCAGGCGCGGTACCGCGTCGAAATCGCCCGCGCCCTGCACCACTAACACCGGATTCATAACCACCCTCTCAAGGCCTTCGCGGACGGATGCCCAGATTCGGCTTCAGCTATTGCGGGTCCGGACTTCGTTCATGAAGCGATCGCGGATCACCACCGGATCCATTTCGATGACCGGCACCGTGATGTTGCCCGATTCGCACTTACAGACGATGACGGTCATTTCATTTGCATCCAACGCCGCCTGCAGCGTTGCCGCGGCCTGCTCCGCCTGGCATTCGATCACCCGTTCGCAGCCGCAAGCGCTGGCGACGGCGCTCAGGGATGTCTTCCCTCCGGCGTAGGTCGGCTGGTCTCCGGTCGAACCGTAACTGCCGTTATCGATGATCAGCAGGATAAAATTATCGGCGACATTGTTGGCTATCGTCGGCAGGGTGCCGAAATTGGTCAATATCGAACCGTCACCGTCGATGGCGATCACCGGCTGGGGTTGCGCCAACGCGAGCCCCAGCCCTATCGACGAAGCCAGACCCATGGTGCCGAGCATGTAGAAGTTACTCGGCTGGTCGTCCAACTGATGCAATTCCTGGCTCGGCAGTCCGATATTACAAACCACCAGTTGATCGGTAATAACCGGAATCAGGCTCTTCAGCACCTCGCTACGAATCATCTCAGGCCCCCTTCCAGAAACTGGCGTCGGTTAAAATCGCGACCGGTTTTTTGCTCATGAAACAGTATTTTAAGATGCCGTCGAACTCGGCGATATCGTCCGCTTGATGAAAATGATAAGTGGGAATGTTGAGCTGGGCCAGCAGCGCCTTGGTATGCACCGCCATCTCTACCTGGCAGGCGACCGGCTCACCGATCTCGCCGCGGTAACTGATCAGCATCGGCAGCGGTATATGGTAATACTGAATCAGGGTCGCGAGCGTGTTGATGGTAACGCCGATGGCGGTATTCTGCATGATGATCGCCGCACGCTTGCCGCCCATGTAGGCGCCGGCGCAAAGCCCCATGCCCTCGTCTTCCTTATTCGACGGGATATGAAATATCTGCTCGCATTGCTCGATACCGTCGATTACCCCGGCCAACTGCTTACAGGGTACGGTGGTGACGAAAGACACATTGTTGGTTACCAGATCGGTAACGATTTTTGCATTGATTGACATGGTTGCCTAACACCGAACAGGGAGCGCCAGTATCCGGCTAAACGCATAAATTCTCAACTCCGGCGGATTCGCCTTAGCCATCCCCCTCAATTACTCGAATCAAGATCCCGAGAATTTTCGCTAGGGTCACGGACTTCGATAGAAATTCTACCCAGCTCGGGATTCCACATATACAGTTCGCGCTCCGCCTGAAAACTGCAAGCACAGCCGCCGCCACAGGCTTGTGGATTGCTGTATCTGGAAATCTTCCCCTTGCTGACCCAGAAGGCCAGCATGCCTCTGATCGCCTCCGGCTCGACGTCGAAATGCAGCGCCACATCCCGTAGGCTGACCTGTCGGCGGGATTTAACGTAATTTTTGAGGTCGCTCAATATCATGCGGTCTGTAACAGGCCATGCCGGCGCCGACCGGCATAAGCTCGCAATCCGATAAATAACATGACGGCATACAGCGAAACCAGGCCGATGGTTCCCAGTGCCCGTAGCGGATGCTCGCCGATGCGCGCGAATTGATAAAACAGAGTCGCCGCCACATAGGCTACCGAGGTCGTCCAGAAAGCGACGAAACCGGCCCAGGGCATACCCGCCTCGCGCGCGATGGCGCCGATGGTGGCGGCGCAGGGAAAATACAACAGGATAAACAATAAATAGGCAAAGGCGCCCGCCTGACCATCGAAACGGCTCGCCATCACCCCAAAAATTCCGCGCCCGACTTCCAGCTCGGAAGCGGCGGAACCGGTATCTTCGATATTGCCGACATCCAGGCCCAGCGGATCCAGAATGAGTTCGGACAGACCCGTCAAATTTTGCGGGATAGTCGCGGCAGCCGTCGATAGCGTCTCCAGCAAATCGAAAGACGGCTTTTCACCGGGCGCCGAATCCTGTTCGGAGATCCGCGTATAAACCGCGTCCAGTGTGCCGACCACCGCTTCCTTGGCGAGTACGCCGGTAAATATCCCGACCGTCGCCGGCCAGTTATCCGCTTCGATACCCAGCGGTGTAAACACCGGCGTCAGCGATTTCCCGACGGCGCTCAACACCGAGTTTTCGCTGTTTTCATTGCCGATAGAGCCGTCGGTTCCGATGCTGTTGAGCAGGTTCAGCGCCAGCACCATAACGACAATGACACGTCCGGCGTCACGGATAAACAACTTGACCCGATCCCAACTGCGCAGCAAGACCCCTTTCAAAGTGGGTAGGTGATAGGTCGGCATTTCCATCAGAAACCCGCTGCTTTCTCCCGACAGCAGCGAATGCTTCATCACCAGGCCGGTCAAGACCGCCATCGCGGTACCGATCAGGTAGAGCCCGAACACCAGATTTTGCCCATTAGTCGGAAAAAAAGCTGCCGCGAACAGCACATACACCGGCAAGCGTGCGCCGCATGACATAAAGGGGTTCATCAAAATGGTCAGCCTGCGTTCACGCGCGCTCTCCAGGGTGCGCGTCGCCATCACCGCGGGGACATTGCAGCCAAAGCCGAGGATCATGGGGACGAAGGCCTTGCCCGGCAAGCCGATGGCACGCATGAATCGATCCATTACGAAGGCCGCGCGCGCCATATAACCCGCGTCTTCCAGGAGCGACAAAAATAGATACAGGCAGGCAATAATCGGGATAAAAGTGGCGACTACCTGCAAACCGCCGCCAAGCCCCTGCGCCAGAGTCAAAATCGCCCACTGTGGGAAACCGAGGCCCGTCAGAACCTGCCCTAGCCCGTCGACAAACAGCGCGCCGGCGACACCATCGAAGAAATCGATGAAGGCGCCACCGAAATTAATCGTAAACATGAACATCAAATACATTACCAGCAGGAATATCGGCACGCCCAGAAAACGATGCAAGACCACTTGATCGATCCGGTCCGACAGATATCTTTTAGCCTTGCCTTTAACCCGCAGCACGAGTTGCGTTAGCGCATGCGCATGGCCGAAACGCGAGTCGGCGATAAACACGTCGGCCGATTCGCCGCTAATGTTCCGGATATGGGCTTGCCAGTGGGCGACCCGTTCCAAGGTCGACTCATCGATAATCTGCTGGGCGACGTCCGCATCGCCTTCGAGCAGTTTCAATGCCTGCCAATAGCTGTTGGCGCTATCATCGGCGGCGCCCAGATGCTGCCTGATTTCGGCGATGGCGGCTTCGATCTCGCAATCCTGGGCCAGACTGAATCCACCCTTGAACGGCTTGTCCACAACTTCGATCAAGGCCTGTTTCAACTCGGCAAGGCCCGCGCCGTTAACTGCAACTACGGCAACCACCGGACAACCCAGTTTCCGCGCCAGCAAATCGACATCGATTTCGATGCCCCGTTTGCGGGCGACATCCATCATGTTCAGGGCAAGCACCACCGGTACACCCATTTCCAGCAATTGAACGGTCAAATAAAGATTTCTTTCGAGGTTGGCGGCATCCACCACATTGATGACGACGTCGGCTTCGGACTCGAGCAGGAATCGACGGGTGATTTGCTCGTCCAGCGACAGCGCGTCCAGGCTGTAGATGCCGGGCAGATCGACAACCGTTACCTTACCGTACCCGCCGAGGCTGAGGCTGCCCTGTTTGCGCTCCACCGTTACCCCGGGCCAGTTACCGGTGGTCTGCCGAATCCCGGTCAAACAGTTAAACAGCGCCGACTTGCCGCAGTTCGGATTACCGGCAATTGCTATCGCGGTCATGCCGCGGGCGCTTCTGACCGCGCCCGGCCGAGCGGAACGGTCACGGGTTCGATGAATATATTGGCGGCGATCCCCGAGCCGAGCGCGACGCGGCTACCGTTGCTCAAAACAACGACTCCGTTTTGGCGTTGATGTAACACCAATATCGCCTGCCCTGCGCGAATCCCTAGACTCATCAGCTTACGCCGCAAGGTTTTATCTCCTCCGATACGGGCAACGACACCCTGAAAACCGGCTGACGGTTGATTTAAATTATAGCTTTTGTTCATAAGCTTTAATGAGAACGATTCTCATTAGCATATTTACTTTTACTTATATAGTCAATCCTCAAAATTGGCTAAATTCTCCTAAGCTGATCCAGATCAATTAAAACCCGGGACGAAAGTTTATGCCGGCCGTCGGCAGCGTCGGAATCGAAACCTGCCACGAAATGATTATTGCCTTAGATCAAGGACAGCAGCGTCCGACATACCTAAGCTGTGAGGATTCAGGCTAATTCAGTGTAATCAGATTCGCGTATGAAGATCGCTCGTTACCTTTGCTGCCGCTTCGTTACGGCCGCCATCCTGTCATTCTCCACCCAGTTGAGCGCGCTCGAGCCGATTCGTGTGACGCTCGAATTCTTGCCCAATGTCGAAAACGGCCGCCGTATCTTCGATATTTGCGCCCGCTGTCACCTGCCCGAAGCCTGGGGCAATAACGACGGCACCTATCCGCAGCTGGCCGGCCAGCATGTCAATGTATTGATGAAACAGCTGCTCGATATACGCAGCGGAAAACGGGTCAACCCGGCGATGCAGCCCTTCGTGCAGCAACGCACCATCGGCGGATATCAAAATCTGAGCGACGTAGTCGCCTACATATCGACGCTACCGATGAACCCCGCGCACGCGCAAGGCCCCTGGCCTGCGCACAGTGTTCAATACCGGGAAGGCGGCGAAATTTATCACAAGTACTGCGCCGGCTGTCACGGCAAATCCGGTGAGGGCAACAACGACTTATCCTATCCACGACTTCAAGGGCAACACTATGCCTACATGGCGCGCCAGGCGCGCCTGGTCAGAAACAACCTGCGAAAGGTTGAACCGAGTATGGCGGCACTGTTCGGGGTACTCACCACGGAGGAGTTCGACAAGGTGCTGAATTACGTTTCCTATTTACCGATTCCAACGGCGGACCTCGCGCCGGACGCCCAATGGCGTAACCCGGATTTCCAGCAATAAGGGCTATGAAAAATATCGACAAAATTAGCCGGCGGCGCTTTCTGCAGACAAGCGGCGCCGTGCTGGCAGCGAATGCGGCGCCGGCCGCCGCCGTTTCTAGTGCAGCCGGGGACGCGGCAAAGCAGACCCCGCCGGCCTTGCATAAACTATTACGCAAGGCTTCGATCCCCGCGTCCAAGGGTGCCAGAGTCGTGATCGTCGGCGGCGGTTGGTCAGGCCTGACGATGGCCAAGTACCTGCGCCGTTTCAACCCCGCATTCGACGTCCTCCTGATTGACCGGCAATCGGCTTTTGTTTCCTTCCCGGTGAGCAACGCCTGGCTGGCCGACCAGGTGAGCCTGGATTTTCTGAGCCATAGCTTTTTCGACGCCGCAAACAACCATGGCTATCACTTCTTGCAGACTACCGCCTTGGGTTTCGAGGGCGAATCGCGCCGGGTTTATACCGATCGCGGTTACGTCGAATACGATTACCTGGTACTGGCGCCGGGCATCGAATACGACTACCCGCGTATCGGCGTCGACGACGACGAGGCGCAGAGCCTGTTATTTCATCGTTATCCCGGGGGCTTCGTGACCAGTTCCGAGCTACTGACCATCAAGCATAAAATCCACCATTTTCCAGGCGGCACATTTTTGCTCAACGTACCCGACGGCGACTACCGCTGCACCGCTGCTCCCTATGAACGCGCCTGTATGGTTGCCGCTGTCTTCAAGCGCCGACGGGTACGTGCCAAAATCCTGCTACTCGATATGAACAGCGAAATTAAAATTAAAAAAGCAGGCTTCTCGCGCGCCTTCGAGCAGCTCTATGGCGACTATATCGAGTACCTGCCCAGTTCGTTGATCAGCAATGTCGATATCGAGGGTCGTAGGGTCGAGACCGAGTTCGACGAATACCCGTTCGACGACGCTATTATCTATCCGCCGGTACGCGCCTCGCGCCTGCTCGAGGAGGCTGGCATCACCGATCCCTACAGCCCGCAAAAGGCGGCCGACACCGACCCGTTCCGCTACCATCTGATCGGCGACGAACGCGTTTACGTTACCGGGGACTCTCGCTCGCAGCCATTCTCGAAAGGCGGGCACACGGCCCATTCCGAAGCCCAGTATGTCGCCGAAGTTATCGCGGCGCATGCATTGGACAAGGAGGTTCTTTGGCGCAGCCCGCAAACCATGTGTTTTTCGGCAGTGGATATCGAGCCCCTTAGGGCCATGAGCATCATCACCTACTACAAGTTCAACCGGCAAACCGGGTTGTTCGCCTTCGATCGCACGCATCTGATCGACCAGTGGGACGCGCAGGGGGCCAGGCGAGCCTGGCCTGGGCCGAGGGCATGTATCGGGACATGTTCTACGTTTAGCCGGCCCTGCGGCCGGTAGCGGATTTTGTCGACCGGAATAAGCGTATGCGGATAGGTTTTGTGTCTGAAAACGTTTATTCTGTCGCCAATCCGGCAGCTGAACAAGACCGCCGTCAAACCCCTAACGGGCACAAGCCCCGGGAGAAAATACATGTCATCTGGAAATCAGGACCAGAACCTGGCGATCTTCTGTGATTTCGAGAACGTGGCGCTAGGCGTCAGGGACGCGAGAATTAAAAAATTCAACATCAAGCTGGTGCTTGAACGCCTGTTGGTGAAGGGCACCGTCGTCGTTAAAAAAGCCTATTGCGACTGGGATCGCTATCAGGAGTTTAAAGCGGTAATGCATGATGCCGCCTTCGAATTGATCGAGATACCGCATACCCGGCAATCGGGCAAGAATTCGGCCGATATCCGCATGGTGGTCGACGCCCTCGATCTGTGTTACACCAAACACCATATCGACACCTTCGTCATCGTCAGCGGCGACTCGGATTTTTCACCGCTGGTCAGCAAACTCCGGGAGAACAACAAAACCGTGATCGGCGTCGGCGTCAAAAGCTCGACCTCCGACCTGCTGATGAACAATTGCGACGAATTTATTTTCTATGACGATCTCGCGCGTGAAGATGAATCCAGCAAGCAGCGTCAACGCAAACCGGCGGTAAAGAAAAAAGCCGCCAGTAAAACCACCGACGCCAAACCGGCCGACAGCGCCAAATCCGAGGATGAAAAACTCGACCAAGCCATCGGCCTGGTAATGGAAACCACCGAAGCGCTGCAGGCGGAGCGTGGCGATCGCGAAAAACTTTGGGGTTCGATGATTAAGCAGGCATTGAAGCGGCGGCGCCCGGGGTTCAACGAAAGCTACTATGGCGTCCGTTCGTTCAGCGATCTGCTGGAAGAAGCCGAGCGCCGCGGATTGCTGAGCCTGTCTCTGGACGAACGTTCGGGTGGTTACGTGATCGAAAAACTCAAAACCAACTGACCTGTATTCGTCTGTCCTAGGGACGGCCGCGTTGCGGCGGCCGTTGGCAAGGATCGGTAAATGATTTCCTACCTGCTGCTATTCGGTTCCGCCTTCCTGGCAGCGACCATACTGCCTTTCTATTCCGAACTGTTTCTGGTGGCAATGCTGCGTGCAGGCGGCGACCCGATTCTGCTGGTCACGGTCGCATCCCTGGGCAATACCCTGGGCGCCGTGGTTAACTGGTTGCTGGGATTATACCTGCGCCGATTTCAGGACCGCCGTTGGTTTTACTTCAGCAAACAACAGATCGATAGCGCCCAGGACTGGTTCCGGCGTTATGGATTCTGGTCGCTTTTGTTTGCCTGGATTCCGATTGGGGGCGATGCCCTGACCCTGATCGCCGGCATCCTGCGCGTGCGCCTGTGGCTGTTCCTGCTGTTGGTCGCAACCGGCAAGACCCTGCGTTACGCCGCGCTGGTTTACCTCGCCAACTGGCTGCCGACCTGATTCCGCTAGCTTCTTATCATCCACTGCAGTAGCGACCGGTGCCAGAGATACTCGACGGTACGCGAACAAGATCTTTCGTACAAAATCAACCAAGGGTGGAGCCGGACCGGCCAGCGATCGATATCGGTAACGAAAACCCCAGTCTCGTTCAGGGGTTCGAAAACTTCGAGCACTTCGGTCGACTCGATCGCCGCCAGATATTCGGCCGGCACTGCGGGCATTTGGCGGTAGGCCTCGATGAGATAGTCGAGGTATTCCCGGGTCGGTTTCAAGCCGTCCACCGCGCGCCTGGCGCGGTAGAAATAAAATTCGAACCCTTGCGCCCGCCGTTTTACCTTTTCGTGAACCTTGAAAAAGGGAACGCCCTCGAAATAATCCATACGCTCCACATCGCGTTCGAGGATTAGGTACATGCGGCCGTATACTGCTTCTCCTGCGGCGGCGTCGGCCGAGGCATAACCGTGATCCCGGTAGAATCCGGGTTGAGTAAAACATAGACCAACGTCGTCGAGCACATAATCGAAGCTCTCGAAAATCTTGATGCGGCGCTGCTCGAGCACCGCGTGACTGAGGTTTGCGCCAAAAGCAAAGTAATGGACTTTGCGCGCGAAGCGCGGCCACAGTGCGCGTTTGACATGCGCCAGCTCACATCCGATTTTCCAGAGAATTACCCGCAGCAAGAACGATGACCTCCCAATCAATGTCAAGTTAGAGTGTCGAGACCGACAGATTATCCTCAAACAGAAATTATTTAAATATCGCATCTGACGGTAAGGCAGTAACTCATGCGCCGTGGCGATTCGACAACCACTACGCAGCCACTCCAGAAGGCACTCACACCCTCCGACCAGACTGGGTATAATCGGCGTTTTTTTACAGCTACTCAAAGGGATACCTGCAATGCCTCAAACACAATCGACCTATGCCAAGGCCCTGGCGCTTATCGACGCCGCCAACGGCGCAGACCCCAATCAGGTATCCGCGGGCGGTAAGGAATGGCCCAAGGAGTTACTCTATTCCGAACGCATGTCGGATATGCTCGAGCGCTACGCTCCGGATGCCGATGACCCGATGAAGCTCGCCATCCGCGCCCAGCATATCGAACGCTGGAAGTCTCCCCGCAGCGACTACCCGATGGATCGTATCGGCTATCTCAAATGGCGCAAGGATTTGTACAAGATTCAGGCCAACACCGCGGCCAAATTACTGTTACAGGCAGGTTATGACGACGAGGTTATCGAGCGGGTGCGCAATTCGGTGGCCAAAAAGAACATCAAAGCTAGTGCCGACACCCAATTGCTCGAAGACGTAACCGACCTGGTGTTCATGGAGCACTACATGCTCGAGTTTGTCGGAAAACACCCCGACTACAGCGAGGAAAAATGGATCGAAATCATTCAAAAAACCTGGCGCAAGATGTCCTCCGCCGCGCATGATTTTGCGCTCTCCGGCAAGATAAATCTGCCAGAGTCGCTGCTGCCGTTGGTGCAACGTGCGGTGGCGGACGCCTCGGGTCAAGACGAGACATGACAAGCAGCGACGAACGTCCCCCGCTGTGGGTCGGGCATGTCGCGATGCATAGTCCGAAGGTTAGCGAATCGAGCGAATTCATGCAGCTAATCGGGATGCGGCTAATCGCCGGCGACGATGAGTTCGCGGTGCTCGAAATGCGCGGCGGCACTCATCTGGTAGTGACTTCGGATGCCGAATCCAACCTCATCGGGGGAGGTTTCGACCTCATGGTTGACGACCTAGACGCTACCCACGAACGCTTTACCCTATTGGGGTTGGCGCCAGGCGCAATCGAGCGTGGACAGATTCACGATTGCTTCGAGCTGCGTGAACCCGGCGGCAGCCTGATCACCTTCAACTCCAGCCACGTGGGAGATTTACCGGTTTGATTCAAAGCGGCGCGAGCAGCCCCGCCCAGACTTACCCTTGCCCGGATACGGGTTACAACCGTGCCAATCCCGGTTAATATTGAGACCGCAATAATATCCGCCATGCGGCTGGAACTGGAGTCATCGGATGTCCTGGCAAAATAAAGTTCTGCGCGTCGATTTGAGCACCGCCAGCTGTACTGTCGAAGCTCTGCGGCTTGACTGGGCACAGGCATACCTGGGTCAACGCGGCCTTGGCAGCAAATATTTCACCGAGGAAGTGGACCCGCGCGTCGACCCACTGTCACCGGAAAACAAGCTGATCATCGCCACCGGTCCCCTGACCGCAACCTCTGCGCCCACCGGCGGACGCTCTTCCGCGATTACCAAGGGCGCCCTGACCGGTGCAATTGCCGCATCCAATACCGGCGGCATGTTCGGCGCCGAGCTTAAGCAGGCCGGTTATGACTTAGTGATTATCGAAGGGCAGGCGCAAGCGCCGGTCTATTTATGGATTCGCGACGAACAGGTCGAACTGCGTTCGGCCGAAGCGCTGTGGGGGCAATCGGTATGGCAAACCGAACCCTGGTTGCGGCGCGAGCTCGGTGAACCCCAGGCGAAAATTGCCAGCATCGGACGCGCCGGCGAAATCGGCGTCAAGTACGCCTGTATCGTCAACGACATGGACCGCGCCTACGGGCGTTCCGGGGTCGGTGCGGTAATGGGTTCCAAGCGGCTCAAGGCGATCGCCGTGCGCGGCTCCTGCGGGGTGCAGGTACGCGATCCGGAACGATTTCAGCAGGCTGTGCATAACACCATGGCGGTGATGCAGCCGAGCCCGGTGCGCAAGCGATTCACCACGCGCGGCACCCACAACATGATGGATGTCACCAACCGCTTTGGCGCCCTGCCGACGCGCAATTGCCGCGACGTGCAGTTCGAGGGTGTCGCATCGATAAATGCCGATGCGGTTACACTAAAGCGCCGCAGCGACGGCAAACCCAGCCTGCAGGGCAACAAGGCCTGCTTCGCCTGCACCATCGGCTGTGGCCGCATCGCCACCATCGATCCGGCTTCCCCGCTGGTGAACGGTAACGACCCCGAGGGCGCCGACCGCGCGCGTTATCGCCCACCCTCGGGCGGTCTCGAGTATGAAACTGCCTATGCCTTCGGCCCGATGTGCGGGGTCGACGATCTGGACGCGCTGAATTACGTCAACTTTCTCAGCAATGAACAGGGCCTGGATCCGATTTCGCTTGGAGTCTCGATCGCCGCGGCGATGGAATTATTCGAGGAAGGCGCCATAACGCTCGCAGATACCGACGGGCTCGAGTTGCGCTTCGCCAGTGCCGAGGCACTGGTGCGCGCCGCCGAGTTGACTGCTATCGGCGCGGGCATCGGCGCCGACATCGGTCTCGGGGCCGCCCGGCTGTGCCGGAAATACGGCCGTCCGGAGCTGGCAATGGTAGTCAAAGGCCAGGAGTTCCCCGGTTACGACCCACGGGCACTGAAAGGCATGGCACTGGCTTACGCGACATCGAACCGCAGCTGCTGTCATATGCGCGCGCGGCCTCTGGTAGACGATTTTGCCAATGTCACCACCGAGGGCAAAGCCGAAATGGTCAAAACCACGCAAGATCTGGTGGCTGCGATCGACAGTTCCGGCATTTGCGTGTTTACCAATGCCATGTTCCCGTCCGAGCAGCTCGCCGAAATGCTCAACGCCGCCTGTGACGGCGGCTGGGATCTGCAGCGCTTACACCGCGTCGGCGAACGCATCTGGAATCTGGAACGGCGCTTCAACCTGGCGGCGGGATTCAGCAAGTCCGACGATCGACTGCCCGAGCGCACCGTCACCGAACCCGCGCGTGGCGGGGCAGGCAGCGGCCAAGTGGCCGATTTGTCGATCATGCTTAACGAATACTACCAATTGCGCGGCTGGGGTGAGGACGGCGTACCGCTGGCCGCCACCCTCGATCGCCTGGCGCTTTGATACAACCCGCATGGCGATCGAAATTACCCTGTTCGGCTTCGGTGCAGAACGCCCGGCAAGCTTCGGCGGCGACAATAAGCTGCGGCTCGAAATCGACACTCCGACGACCCCGCGGCTAGTCCTGCAGGCCGCCGGAATCGACGACGATGCAGGCCTCGTATTGATGGCACGGGATACGGTCATTCCGGCTCGGCACTGGGATCAGAAACTGGTCGAAGCAGGGGCTCAGCTGACGCTGCTGTCCGCCTTCGAAGGCGGATAAAGATGCCCTGTTTCAAGCCTCCGTTGTTATTCCTGTCCGTTGGCGAAGCCGAGCAAATGCAACAGGCTGGTGAACAGGTTGAAGATTGACACAAAAAGCGTCACCGTCGCCATGACGTAATTGGTCTCGCCGCCGCGGATGATGCTACTGGTCTGGTACAGTATCAGACCCGACATCAACACAATGAACATCGCAGATACCGCCAGCGACAGGCCGGGCATTTCGAAGAAAATCGCGCCCAACCCCGCCAGAAACCCAACCAGGATGCCAACTATAAGATAACCGCCGATAAAGCTGAAATCCCTGCGGCTAAGCAATGCGTAACCCGACAGCCCAAGGAAAATGGCGCCGGTCGAAGCCATTGCGGTCGCGACGATCTGGCCACCGTTAGCGAGACCCAGATAACTGTTAACAACCGGGCCCAGGGTTAGACCCATGAATCCCGTCAGCGCAAACACGAATACCAGACCGAGGCTGCTGTTGCGAAACTTAGTGGTCGCAAACAACAAGCCGAAATAGCCGGCCAGCGTCAGCAGCAGTCCCGGCTGCGGCAGATTCAGCGCTATCGAAACGCCCGCCGTAAAAGCGCTGAAAAGCAGGGTCATAGAGAGCAAGCCGTAGGTATTGCGCAATACCTTGTTGGATGAAACTCCACTCGATCGCGCCTGCCTGGCTTGATTCAAAATATTCGTACTCATGAAATAACTCCGGTATATCAGGCGTATTGACCCAGGCGGTAGTGCAGCAAGCTTCCTGGCGCGGACCTGCTCCGTATATTGCGTCGCTGTCGCTTCAACCGGCGCGACACGGCACGACCGACGCGCGCCGAAGCGCGATCGATGGCTTGGTAGAGATCCGAGCGGGTATCGGCGATCACCACGTCCGGCTGCCCCGACAGTTTTACCTGGATCAGGCAGCATTTGTCGTTACCGCCGCGGGGACCGTTAGTATCGGACAGGCGTACCAACACGCGTTTAATCTTTTCGTAACGGGCACCCGCGATAAATTTGAGACGTCGTTCGACGTGGACGCGCAGCGCTCGGGTCAACGAAAACTTGCGACTTTGGATATCAATTTGCATTGTCATTTCCTCTTCCTGTATTTACAGAACACAAGGTAGCGGTAGATGCAATTAAATAAAATTCGAATATTATTAAAGTATGATTCGATTTTTACGAAGCCATACCATGCCACCGCTAACGACAAACATTTGCGCTACTGCAGGGCGAAGCGCTGTATACCAGGTCGGGAGCAACCTGGAACCGATCGAAACCGGAAGACTGGTGCTCAGCTAGGTTGAAGAACTCTTTTCACTGGAAAGCGAATTGGAAGAATTAAAGACGGCGGCAAAAAAAAGCCCCGCATCGTTTTGCGGGGCGTAACAATCACCTGGAGTCGTTCGCAGGAAATGGGGGAACCTGCATTTGCAGACAGGGAGGACTGCAATGTTTCCAGGAGAGGGCCGTGCTAAATCTCGTACCGGGTACCCGCTTCGATGAGCGGCTTGGTTCGGCACGCGCCAGTGGCACGATCGAGGCCATCATAGCGGCAGGTATCCACAGCGTAGCCTGCTTTCGGACGGTCTCGGTGGCGACGGCAACAGCGCGCCGGTTTGCCTCTGTTGTCGTCCGAGACAGCGCGCAATCTTCCAGCCGGCCCGATCGGCCGCCCGATGAATCGCAAGCTTGAGATCCGAATCGATGCTTTCGCTGACGATCATTGTATTGCTTTCCAGTTCCACCCGGAGCAGGCAGCGGTAGTCGCTGGCGTAATCCGGTGAGTGAATGTCGGTTAAATATACTTCAACGAAATTGATACGATTGCCGTTAGAGCCCAGGGTGGATTTTAAGCGTCGTTCGATAAACCCGATTTGCTCGGGGAGCAAGGTAAAATTAAGCGCCCGCGTATCTATCTTCATTGTCTTCACCATCATTGCCGATTAGGTTTTATTGCAAAATAATTTAGCGTCAAAATCCTTACTAAAAAAGCCGAATAAAGTAATTACATTATTCGTATTTTTCGAATTATTAGTGAAATATGGATTGCATCTGAAACATTGGCGCCAAGCTGTTAAATGGAGGGCGGCCTGCGGCACTCGAAACCGCGAACAGGGGCAACCCACTTCAGTCCACGGCTACTTGACATCGAAAAATCGACGTGCATTGTCGAGCCTCAAGCGGCGCTGAACCCCCGCCGGCAACGCCGCTATCCAGTTGCGATGATAGGCCAGCAACTGTTCGAAATAATTCCAGCCATCGTCCGCCTGATCCCAGGTTTGGGTGCGCGTCACCTTCCACACCGGGTCGGTACCAACCAGAAAACGCTCCGGGTAATCGAGTACCAGCTCGCGCCATGCGGGTTGCAGCAAATCGTCGGCGCTGGTCAAACCGCCGTAGCGCCAGGGATCGCGTGCTGAAAACTCGATCATGACATTGTCATCACATTGTTCGAGTACGCGGCGAATATGGCTGGCGTACAGATTGCCGCCGGCATGTGCGAAGATGAGTTTCAGCCCGGGGTTTTGCCGACAGATCGCGGTAAATTTTTGTTCGTTACCCGCGTCGATATGAATCAGTACCGGAACGGAATAGCGTTGCGCCAATGCTAACAGGCCGGTAAATATCGGATTGTCGACTGCCGGCCGAAAGCCCGCCATGAAATGCAGCTCGCCGATTCCCCGGTAGCGCCCGTCGCGCAAACCTTCTTCTGCCAGCTGCAAGCTGCGTTCATTTAAATACCAGTCCTTTCTACCCAATTCGTGAGTATAGGGGGAAAAGAAAGGCACAATCAGATCGCCGCCCACCTGTTTTAGCTCCAGCGCCAGTGCCGACGGGGTGCTGCTGACCACCGCAAACGCGATATTCGCTCGTTTCAGTTTGGCAACGATCTGCTGGGCGCTGATCAGTTCTTTTTGATCCCAGTTAAAGTGCACATGGACATCGGCGAAGGGCTGCTGCGCGCGGCCGGGCATTGCCACGGCGCCCAGTATCAAGCCGATGATCAAACCTGCATAGCGTCTTCGATTGCAGATATCTAAGCGGCCTCGATATGACTTCGACCCGACATCTGCCGCAGCCGTCGCTCTACCGTTGATCTGGCATTGACTTTAAAATTCGATAAATTGCCGACGCACTCGCGTTTCAAGCAGCGGGACTGCCTGCTCCAGCACGTATTTTTTGAAATGCTCGGTCGCCTGGTGCGCCTCGAGCCCACTGGCATCATGGTATTTCTCATAGATGAAAAATTCGCAGGGGTTTTCCGGATCGACGTGTGTGGTATAGGTGATCAAGCCGGGTTCCTGGCGTGAAGCCGTACCCAGTTGTTGCAAAATTTGATGCACCTTTTCCTCGTTTCCCGGCCTCGCGGACCAAGTCACCGCCAGTACATATGCCATGCCTTTCTCCCTTGATTGATTCGAACTAGCCGCAAAAAACCCCACCAGTTTCGGCTGCGGGCGCTGCGTGACGTTAGCCGTCCGCCACCTTCACCGACACCGGAAAATGATCGCTGTACCCGTCCCATCCCCTGAGATCCGATCTCATCGCACTGGCAATCCGGGGTTCGCGTTGCGCAAAATTCTCGGGGGCAAACAGGTTTTCCAGGTTGCAGGATCCGATGCGGTAAGTCATGTCTTATATCCTCCGTGCTGCCTGATATGTCCTCTGCCTGCGTATGCTTTATCATATAGCGTCGGGCTGCGCCCGATCATAACGACAAATCGGAGCCCACGCCATTGATACCGGACTCGCGATTGCCGGCTGCCGGGTTGCTGATGGTAGACTATCGGTTTAGCACTCCAATCAGCTTGGCTGTCAGCATCGCCGATGCGGTTGAGTGTCCGCCATCACATCAACGCATGGCGATACCGAGTCGCCAGCCGCAGCAGAGGAGGAAGCCGCCATGGGTACTCGCTACCAGAATATACTGGAAACAATCGGTAATACCCCTGTGGTCAGGATTAACAATCTGGCCCCGGATCAGGTCAACCTTTACGTTAAAATCGAAGCCTTTAACCCGATGGGTTCGGTCAAGGACCGCCTCGCCCTCGGCGTCATCGAGGACGCTGAACAGCGTGGGGAACTCAAACCGGGACAAACCGTGGTCGAAGCAAGCAGCGGCAACACCGGTATCGGGTTGGCTATGGTTTGTGCACAAAAATCCTACCCGCTGGTTGTGGTCATGGCGGAAAACTTCAGCATTGAACGCCGTCGTCTGATACGTTTTCTCGGCGCCAAGGTCGTTTTAACGCCTGCCTCGGAAATGGGGTCCGGCATGGTGGGCAAGGCCCAGGAACTGGCTGCGGCCCACGGCTGGTGGCAATCGCGCCAGTTCGAAAATCCCGCCAACGCCGATATCCATGCGCGCACCACGGCGCAGGAAATTCTGGCGGACTTTGCCGATATCGGGCTTGACTACTGGGTCACGGGATTCGGTACCGGCGGCACCTTGAACGGCGTATCACGCGTCCTCAAGGAAAAGAGTCCGTCGACCCGCATCATGCTGTACGAGCCGGACAATTCACAATTACTGAGCAGCGGCATCACGCAACCGCGCAGCGGCGGCGACATTCATCAAACGCATCCCAATTTTCGCCCGCACCTGATGCAGGGCTGGACGCCAAATTTCATTCCCGAGCTGGTCGAACCGGTAACCGCGGCCAAACACATCGACGATTTCCTCGCGATCAACGGTAATACCGCAATGCAGTGCGCACTTGACCTTGCGCAAAAAGAGGGGATATTTGTCGGCACCAGTTCGGGTGCGACCCTCGCAGGTGCATTGCAGGTAGCCGAGCAGGCCCCCGCCGGCAGCAATATCCTGTGCATGCTGCCCGATACCGGCGAACGCTACCTATCTACCGCGTTATTCGACGGCATCCTCGAAGACATGAATGCCGAAGAAATGGAAATATCCCGCTCGACCGCGGGTTACCGCTTCGATAGCGGCGACGCGGCTTCCGCAGCCCACGAGGCAGCCGCGCAACCGGAGAGACCGGAAGTCACGCTGGATCCGGCGGCAATAGCCGAAATCGACTCTACCCTGGCAGATAATCACGGTAAGGTCGTCATGTTTTCGCTCGAATGGTGTGAGTTTTGCTGGTCGGTACGCAAAATGATGGATACCTGCGAAATCCCGTACATCACAGTGGATCTCGACTCGGTCGCCTATCAGCATGGCGATCGCGGCGGCAAAATCCTCGAGGTGTTGAGTGCGCGCAATAACTGGCCGACTATTCCGCAAATCTATCTCGGCGATGAATTCATCGGTGGCGCAACCGATTTATTCGATGTCGGTAAGGCAGGCAAACTCGAGGCAAAACTCGAGACATACAACATCCCTTTCAACGAAAATATCAAGCGCGACCCGTACAGTTTTCTGCCGGCCTGGCTGCATCCGCGCTAATCCGCGGCGCCCGCAAAGGCAAGCGCCAGCTTTAAGCAGAGAACCAGTAATTTTTCAACATGCCGTCGGTGATAAACCAGGAACTCACCTACTACCGGCTATGCCGGTAGTTTGAATTAAGCCCCCAGTGGGGCTATCGGTCCAGTGCCAATCGTCCTGATTTAGCTAAACCTCATCCCAGCTCTAGTCATTCCCGTGTAAGCCTGCGCGGCTTTAGGCCCTGTGGGTCCCGGCGGGCTCCGACGTATCGGAATCTCCAAATAGCTCGTGATATAAATTGCCGACACTGCAAGATCCCGATACGTCGGACCGCCGCTTACGCGGGGATGACTCTATAGGTTGCGAGTTGTTCCGACTCGAAAGTTTGAGTCTTTTTAAAGTCCCGGCGTCACTCTTTCGTTCCGATTCAATGCTTAATCGGCAATGCCCTGGTTATTCACACCGGCATAGCCGGTGGTTTCGGGCATTAAATGACAAAAGTTTATAGGAAAGTTTAGTACCGAAGTGCTGAATCAGATTTTCGCGAGGGAATTCTACCGCTTTGTCTCGCGTCAAAGCCAATGCCCAATTCATCGCTTCGGCAGGGACGCGAACTGGATTGAATTTCCGTAAGACTCAAGGCCAGACCGAACTTCCTCCTGCTGAGGAACGGCGTAATTTCGGCCGAGTCGGGCTTATGCCGACGCGAGCGCGACCTTGTCTTCCTGGACTATTTCGCCCTGCGCCAGTGGCAGCCTGATAACGAACGTGGTCCCCTTGCCGATTTCGGTTTCAAATTCGAGCGCACCGCCATGTTTCTCCACCACGGTCGAATGCACGATCGACAGCCCCTGTCCGGTTCCCTTGCCGACTTCCTTGGTCGTAAAAAAGGGATCGAAAATCTTGTCCCGCACCGCTTCGGGGATACCGCTTCCGGTATCGCCGATGCGCACTTCCACCTCATGCTCGAGCAGCCTGGAACTGATGCTGATAACGCCCTTTTCACCGCTACTGTCGTCGACCACATCCTTGATCGCATGCGCCGCGTTGACCACCAGATTGAGTACGATCTGATTGAATTCGGCCGGATAACAAGGCACCGTCGGTAACGCCTCGTCGAGATCGAGATTGATGTCAGCCACGTATTTCCACTCATTGCTGGCCACGGTAAGGGTATTGCTAATGGCGGCATTCAGGTCGGCCTGCTCCTTGTTTTCGGCGCCCATGTGCGAAAACGCCTTCATCGCACCAACGATTTTGGCGATGCGCGAGACGCCGTCGATGGATTGCCGGATGGCAACGGGAATCTCCTCGGCGAGATATTCGCTATCGGCCTGCTCCAGGACGGTTTCGACCTGTTTTATCTGGCTGGTCGTATCCGCCTGGTTTTTAGCCGCCTCATACAACCCGTGATAGGCATGCTGCACCTCCGACAAGTCTTCGAATGCAGTTTCGAGAAAACGGATATTGTCGCCCACGAACTGGGTCGGCGTATTGATCTCATGCGCCACACCGGCCGATAACTGGCCGATGGACTCGAGCTTCTGTGCCTGCGAAAGCCGAGCTTCGGTCTGCTTCAATTCGCTAATATCACGATACAGGCCGATCAGATGCAAGATCTCGCCCTGCTCGTCGTAAATCGGATTGATAACAACCCAATGCGGAATCTCTTCGCCATTTTTCTTGCGATTCCAGATTTCGCCATCCCAGTGGCCTTCGGATCTGATGACTTCCTGTATTTGGTGAAAAAATTCGTCGTCATGATGATCCGATCTCAGGAAATCGGGATACTGGCCAAGCAATTCATCCCGGCTATAACCGGTGTTTTGTTCGCAGGCCGGATTGGTCTTGATTATCCGGCCATCCGCTCCGCACACGATGATTGCTTCGTTGGTGTTTAGAATAATTTCCCGATATATTCTCAGGCTTTTCTCGGCGCGGCTGCGCTGCACTATTTCCTGTTCCAGTTTGGTATTGGCTTCGGTCAAATTAGCGGTGCGGGTCGCCACCCGTTGCTCCAGGGTGGCATTTTGATCTTCGATCACGTCGATTTTCTCGGCGATCGCATCGCGCATTTTCAGAAAACTGCTGGTTAGGATTTTTATCTCGTCGTCATTTTTAGTCGGCGGCAAACTTTCCAGTTCACCGCTGTTGCGCAGCGCAGCGGGATTACTTGGATCGAGCGCGCGCGTGGCATCGGTTAGCAATCCCAGCGGTTTGGCGACGATGCGTTTGGTGAAAAACAGGAATATGAACCACAGGGCCGCCGTTTTTATCAGTGAATTTATTATGATTAGGATAAATCCGTATTTTACCCGGTCGATAATCACTGAATGATTCGCATAGAGATACGAGTAACCGATCAGCTCATCGACACTACCATTTTCGTCGACGTAACGCAGTGGAAACTTATACTCGTATAAGGTGTTCTCCTGGCCGTCCCGAAAGTAGTGAATTTTTCGTATCCTGCCCGTACCAAACTTTCCTCCTTCCTGGGCGATGGTAACATTATCCGAGTCCTTCAATTCCAGTCCGGAGCTGGCAAAAGATTCATCCTCGATGCCGGTAACCCGAGTACCCGATACCATCGCGATTTTCCCGATACCCAGCAAGGTTGCCTGCGCCTGCTCGATGTTGTAATTCCAGATCGATCGGGCAAGACTGTCTTCCAGTGTCTTGCCCAGATGCGACAATTCATTGAAAATGTTTTCCTTCACGTTGACATATTCCGAAACCAACTGGACCGAAGTAACCACCACGGCGACCGCGAAATAACATCCGAAGACATAACGTAATAAACGAAACCCAATGGTTTTATTGAGCGGCATGGATACGAACTCCAACAGTCTGTTTAATTAAGCCGAGGCGGCCGGCAATCCCTGGCCATAAATAACATGACCGCAGTCGGAAGCTCAGACGGTCTTGTGGCAGATGTCCGACGGTGAAATACCTGTCTCGATCGGCTGCGGGGAATCCTCTATGCATAACCTCGTTATCCTGTCTGCCCCGGTTTGCGGGGAAGATTATGCTCACTGTATCGGCGGCTCGGATAAAACTTGAGTTCGCGGGCTAAAGTTTCCAATCCACCAGCCGATGCCCGGAATCAAGTCGATATACATCGATAAATCCGCTTAGCGAGAGGTAACGAAATGAACCAACTGAAAATATTCGCCCTGGCCTGTCTGCTTTATTATTCATCCGGTGCGCTGGCCGCAACCGAATGGGTGCTGCAATCGCAGGCACCGGCAGTCAACCCCGACTTTCAGGCAGTGGAAGAATTCGCGAAGGAAGTCAATGCCATGACCAATGGCCGCCTGATTATTACTCCGATTGCCGGTGACAGCCCCGACCGCCGGTCGAAGGGAGCGGGTATTTATAGCTCGGTGAAACACAATCAGGTGCAAATGGCCATCGGCTGGCCGAATTGGTGGCATCAATCCAATTCCGCATGGAACGCGCTGCAATCCGGACCTTACGGATTCATGAATATCGATGCGTCGATGATGTGGTATTTTATCGGCAACGGAACCAAGTTTGCCAACGAACTGGCCAACAAAGACGGCATCATCTGGCGGCCGGCCTGGTGGGCTGGGATGGAGCTCGGTCTCATCACTCAACGCAGTATCAAGAGCCTGGACGACTTGAAAGGCAAGGTGGTTCGCATAGGCCCCGGGATTCCCAATGAAACCTTAAAGCAGGCGGCCCCCGGGGTCAGAACGGTAACTATTCCCAGCGCCGATATCCAAAACGCGTTCGAATCGGGACGCATACATGGAATCGAATGGACGGTACCCAGCGCAACCATCAAGATGAAATTCCATCACTCGGAAAAAGTCAGGGCCGATCATATTATTGCGCCGGCCGTATGGCAGCCTTCCGTTTTGGGAGATTTTCTGATCAACCAGGAGGCTTACCGGCAATTGCCTGCCGATATCCAGGCTATTCTCGAAACAGCAATGAAGTCTTTCGCCCTGACAACAACCCTGAGGGGCAAGGTACTGGATATGGAAGCGCTGCAGCAGTTCAGGGAAGAGGGCGTCCACATCAGCACCTGGTCCGACCAGGACTTACAAAACTGGAAACAACAGGCCGAGCTGGTTTACGGCCAGCACAAGGGTAAGAGTTCGGATTTCAAGCGTTTCTTCGACGACAAGATGTCGTTTAAGAAAAAGTACGACGATTACTATGAAACCCACGGCGCCTATGACCGCAGTAGGTAATCGGCGGATATAACCGGGGCAGCTACAGTCGTTAGGGCGATCGACCCGGAGCGTAATCCAGATCCCGTAGCGGTTGCATCGATTGCGCTGCTCCTTATCCAGCTAGCCCCCGCGGCGAGTCGCGTATACGACTCGCCGCATTCGATTGCAAACCGCCGCCCGATCATGAGCGTTATCGGGTTTGGGCCGAACTAACAGGGTTCCCCGACAGCGTAAACCGGTCGCTTACCGGCCGCTTCGATGCAAGGCTTCGCGGCGGGCCACGTAAATACCGGCGGCAATGATCAAGGCAGCGCCGATCCAGATTTCGAGGGTCGGTAGATCGCCCCAGACCAGGTAACCGATGGCGACGGTCCACAGCAGCATCGAATATTCAAACGGAGCCAGCACGGAAACTTCGGCACGAGCTAAGGCCGCGGCAAAAACATAGTGTGCGCCCAGCGCAAAACCGGCCATCAGCGCAAGTTCGATCAGCATCGTCGGCGTGATCGGTACCCATATCCAGGGCGAGACGGCCGTGGCGACGATCCCCATGCCCAGGTTCATCGAAAAGACCAGCGAAATGACTGAATCCCGGCGCGACAACTGCTTGCCCCAGATGAAAATCAACGAATAAATCATCGCCGCGATCAGCACCAGCAGATAAGCGACAATACCGCCGCCGCCGGACGGATCCATGGCGATAATGACCCCGACAAAGCCGACCGCGACCGCACTCCAGCGATGGATGCCGACCCGCTCCTTCAATACTAGCGCGGAAGCTGCCGTCAGCATGAAGGCGGCGCTGAAGAAAATTACCGACGCATCGGCCAATGGCAGGGTCTTGAGCGCTGCAAAATAGGACATCGGAGCGAGAAACCCGATCATTCCGCGCGCCAGATGCCGCACCGGCTGCCGCGTCGCGAGTTGTTTCAGCTCGCCGCGGGCGATTAGCATCACGAGGATCATCGGCGTGATCATCCAGCTACGCACGGCGATCACCTGGACCGGCGACACTTCCGCGGTAACCAGCCATTTGGCCATGGCATCCATAACCGCGAACAGCAATGTCGCCAGCAGCATAAAACCAATACCGAGCAGGTTGTTATTCTGGTAGCGCGACATGCATCGAACCCCGGTTCAGGAAAAATGCAGTGTATACGCTGCCGCGGCTTACCACGATATCTTTTGTTTTATTAGACTGTTTGATATCGAGCGGTGGTTCCCGCCGGCTCGGGCAAGCGCTTTTGCACACCTCGGCTCTGTGTTAGATTGATCCGAACTAGGCAACCCGCTACCTGAATTGACCGAATACCTCACCACCAGCGAACTCGCGGCGCTTCTGCGCATCAAACAGCGCAAAGTTTATGACCTGGCGGCCTCGGGAGAAGTACCCTGTTCCCGCGCTACCGGAAAATTGCTGTTTCCGCGCCAGGCGATCGACGCCTGGCTGGCGGGGAATTCGAACGCCCCGGCGGCGGCGGCGCGGCCGCTGGTATTGGTTGGCAGCCACGATCCGCTGCTGGAGTGGGCATTGCGTGAGTCGCGTTGCGGACTGGCCACTTACTTCGATAGCAGTCTCGACGGCCTGCAACGCTTTGCCGAAGGTGCGGGGATCGCCAGCGGCCTGCATCTCTACGACGCCGAATCCGATAGTTGGAACCGCAACGAGGTAGCAGCGCGCTTTGCCCGCGCCCCCGTGGTGCTGGTCGAATGGGCCAAACGCGAACGCGGCATTATCGTCAAACCCGAACAGGCCCAAAATTATGCCGGCCTGGAAAGCCTTTCCGGGAAAAAACTGGTGCCGCGCCAGGCCGAGGCCGGCAGCCAGGTATTGCTCGAGGCGCTATTGCGAAGCCGCGATATCGACAGTGCGGCCCTGAACTGGAAACGTGCCGCACGCAGCGAGACCGATGCGGTCATCGAGGTCGTCGAAGGCCGTGCGGACGCGACCTTCGGACTGGCCAGCCTGGCCAGCCAGTATCGCATGGGATTCGTTCCGATCATCAGCGAACGCTACGATCTCCTGGTGCAGAGACGCGCCTGGTTTGAACCGACTTGGCAATCCTTCATACACTTCTGCCGTTCGGCCGAGCTGCAGCGGCACGCGCTGGAACTGGTCGGCTACGATATCACCGACCAGTTCAGGGTGCATTACAATAGCCCGATTTGAGGCAGTTTCCCGGGTAGCCGGTTCAGGGCTTCGCATTCGGGAAAAACAGCTGCTGGCCCGTAAGCTGGTAAGCCGCGATCCCGGCCTGACCCTTCGATGACAATATCCAGTCGATAAATGCTTGCGCCGACTCGCGCTCGACCTGGCGACACCTGGCGGGATTGACCATGATGATACCGTACTGATTGAACAATGCAGCGTCGCCTTCGACTAGAATATCGAAATCGCTCTTGTTGGCAAAACTGATCCAGGTAGCGCGATCGGTTATGCCATAGGCATTGCTGCCTACCGCCGCGTTCAGCGTGGCGCCCATGCCCGAGCCGGTTTCCAGGTACCAGGCGCCGCTGTGCGCGGTCGGGTCTATACCGGTTTGTTTCCACAACGCCATCTCTTTCTTGTGAGTACCCGAATTATCGCCGCGCGAGGCGAATCTGGACCGGCTTGCCGCAATTTTTTTCAAGGCGATGGTGGCGGAACCGCCGCCTGCGATTCCGGCCGGGTCGGCGGGCGAGCCGACAAAAATATAATCGTTGTACATAACATCGTGACGGGACAGGCCGTAACCCTCGGCGACGAATTTTTCCTCCGCCGAGCGCGCATGCACCAGCAACACGTCACCATCGCAATTCTTCGCGTTTTTAATCGCCTGCCCGGTACCCACCGCAACCACGTGGACGGTGATACCCGTATCTTGCTTAAACTGAGGCAGCAGGTGGTCGTATAGCCCCGAGTTTGCGGTAGAAGTCGTCGATTGCACGATGATCGACCGCTCCCCGGCAATGCCGGACCCGGAGATCAGTCCAATCAGCGCGACTGCCAGCAGTGCCTGCTTTTTACCTGTTTTCACGATAATACTCCTGATGATGATAGCTGGGGTCAAAGAACAATATTCCCGTCTATAAAAGCCTGTGCCGGTGGGCTTTTCGGACATTTCATGAAGGCTTCGGCCGGACTGTATTCGAGCAGGCGGCCGTGGTGCAGAAACAGTACGTCATCCGCCAACCGTCGGGCCTGACCGATATTGTGGGTTACCAGCAGAATCTTGACGCCGCGCGCACTGGTTTGCTCCAGCAGGGTCTCGATTTGCAGCGTGCTTCCCGCGTCGATACTGGCGCAGGGTTCGTCGAGCAATAGCACCGCCGGGTCGGTGGCTAACGCGCGCGCCAGCGCGAGTTTTTGCTGCTCACCCCCCGAGAGCAGGCGCGCGGGATGGTCGCGCAACCTGAACAGGCCCGCCGCTTGCAGTATTTGATCGCGCCGCTCGCGATACCCCGCCCCCAGGGGCTTCAGCACGAAATCGATGTTGGCGGCGACCGAACGACGCAGCAGCACCGGTTTTTGAAAAACCAGGGCCTGGCGCCGTCGCTGCGCCAGGTCCGGCGGCCTTCCCCGCCAACGGATGTCGCCCGCAGACGGATCGATCAACCCGTGTATCAGTCGCAGGAATAGACTCTTGCCGGCACCGTTGGGACCCAGAATCACGCTAATGCCGGGTGAATCGATGCTGACGCTGATATTGTCGATCAGGGTCTCTTCGTCCACCCGGTAACATAGGCCGTCGACCTGCAGCGGAAGCGGCACCGTATCGCGCCGTTGCGACCAGGCTGCGCCGGCGTCAGGCATAGGACAGGCGCCGCGCGCTCAAGCGCAATCCGTAGACCGCGGCGTTGACCGACAAGGCCAGCACCAGCAGGATAAATCCGAGTGCCAGCGCCAGCGCCAGATCGCCTTTCGAGGTTTCCAGCGCAATCGCCGTCGTCATGACGCGGGTTAGATGGTCGATATTGCCGCCGACGATAATGACGGCGCCAACCTCGGCAATCGCACGGCCGAAGCCGGCCAGGGTTACGGTCAGCAAGCTGTAACGTGAATCCCAGATCAGCGCCCCGATGACACGTCGCGGTGGAATACAAAGCGAACGAAACTGTTCGTCGTATTCGCGGTGCATATCTTCGACCACCTGGCGGGTCAGCGCCGCGATGATGGGGGTAACCAGTATGGTTTGTGCGATAATCATCGCCGCCGGCGAGTACAGCAAGTTCATCCAGCCGAAGGGTCCCGCCCGCGACAAAGCCATGTAAACCAGCAATCCGACCACCACCGGCGGCAACCCCATCAACGCATTCAACAGGACCGCGATCGCCTGGCGGCCGGGAAAGGCCACCACTGCGGTCAAAGCGCCGAGCGGGAAGCCGATCAAGGCCGCCAAGGCGACCGCGCCGATACTGACGCGCAGCGACAACAGGATTATTTCTACCAGATCGGCATCGGCATTGAACACCAGTGAAAACGCCAATCCAAAAGCAGCGCCAAAGTCTTGCATGTTTTAATATGTCTTTATATGCATTATTTACACATATATTAATTTTTTTTGAAATTAATGCAATTCCAAGCATGCCTTCGTGAGCATTTGCCACGTAATTTATCAGTCACCCGACTAAATATCGTAGCGTGCCGGTGGTCGTGATCCGAGCGATAGGGAACAGGAAAGCAATCCGGGAGCGCCCACGGCTATCTGTTTTTAAAAATGGAAATTCGCGCCAGGATTTTATTCCGAATCGACTTAACAACGAGCACGAACGGCCGATATAAGCATTCAGGTCGATGAAACCGGCGGTGGGCGACTCTCGAAGCGGGTTACTAGAAACTGTATTTCAGGATATTTGGATTACCACAAAATTGCATAAGTTCTTTCGGTAACAGGGCCTTTTCATCATGTCGAAACGTTTCGAGCCAGAAGCGGAAGTCCCGTCGTCAACCAGTATTGAAGATCGCACTTCGAACAGGGATTGGACTAGAGCGGTGATCGCCTTGATCGCCGCGCTCGCCTNTGCGGCCTATCTCGGCTTCAACCAGATGCAGTTCAATTCCCAGGCCGCCCTGCTCGAAGACATCCGCAACACGCGATATCCGTTACAGGCGAAGTTGCAGGAGGGTTTGTTTGCGCTGCGCCTACTGCAGGCGGAAATGCAGGACGCGGTGCTGACGGGCGAAATCGAAAGCCTCGAAGAAGCCACGCAGTTACGCGACCAGTTTTTCGCATCGATCATGGCCGTCCGCCGCCTGGATCCCTCCAAAGCACCGATTGTGGACGATATCGAAACCGCCTTTCTCGCCTATTACGACGCGAGTTTTCGCCTGGCCCGGGATCTGATCGAAGGCAACCGCGATTTCGCCAGCAGCGCTCGACAGGGCGCACATAACGCCGTGCTCTATTCCGAGGTGACCCGCAAGCTGAAACTGTTCAAGGCGCACGAATTGAAAACCTTTACCGATGCGGTCAACCACGTCACCGAGCAGGCCAATTCTATAATCCGGATCGGCTTTCGCGTCGGTCTCGTCACCGCATTGCTGCTGTTCGCACTGGCTCTGATCACCAGCCGTTGGATTATCGCACGCATCAACCACATCGTTAAAACCCTGCGTACCATTGCGCGTGAAGACGGCGACATGAGTGTTCGGATACCGGTCGAAGGTAACGATGAAATGGCCGAACTCTCGTATTGGTTCAACCGTTTTATTGCACGGCTGGAACGCATCACCACCGAATCGACCCGCGAAATCAGCCGGCTCGCCTTTACCGACTCGCTGACAAACCTGCCGAATCGCCGGCTCTTCAATCGACACTTGCAAGCCGAGATTTCGCGCTGTGGCCGACTGTCGAAATCCCTCGCGGTCATGTTTCTCGATCTGGATAACTTCAAGCTGGTTAACGACCGGCTCGGTCACGACGCAGGGGATGCCCTGGTCTGCGAGGTTGCCCGTCGCCTCGAACAAACCCTGCGCGGCGGCGATCTCATCGCACATGATCTCGAAGGTGTGCTAGCGGCGGGGGAGGATTTGGTCGCGCGTATGGGCGGCGACGAATTCATGCTGGTAATTTCCGATCTTAACGGCACTTCGGAGGCTGCGGCCGTTGCCGAACGAATTCGCAAGACTATTCTGACGCCGTTCGATCTGCACGGCACTGGAATCGAGATCGGGGTTAGCATCGGCATCGCCGTTTATCCCGATAATGGCGCGACCGCGGAAGAATTAACCGTAAAGGCGGATCTTGCCATGTACGAGGCCAAGAACCGCGGCAAAAACAATTACTGTTTCTGTAATGCCGAACTGGAAGACGCCGCCCGCCTCGACGCCGAAATCGAAACCGCCCTGCGGCAGGCGCTGCACAACGCTGAACTAGAGCTGTATTATCAGCCGAAATACGATATCGGCAGCGGCGAGATCGTCGGTGCCGAAGCACTGTTACGCTGGCAGCACCCCGAGTTTGGCTGGATATCGCCGGCGCGATTCGTGCCTCTGGCCGAGCACAGCGATTTAATTTACGAACTCGATCACTGGGTGATTCACGAGTCCTGCCGGCAAATCCGGCAATGGCGTGAAGCCGGCACGCCCGTTACGCCGATCGCGATTAACATATCCGCCAAACTGGC
>DS021200.1:280067-293240 GCA_001735895.1 Olavius algarvensis Gamma 3 endosymbiont
CAGCAGCCTCGTGGGTATTGTGCGCGACGCGGTGACGGCGAACGGCCTGCCGCCCTTTTCCGTCGAACTGGAGATCACCGAAACCTCGGCGCTGACAAACATGGAATCCGTCGCGGAAAATATCCGCCAGCTGCGGGAATCGTCGGTGACCGTCGCGCTGGACGATTTCGGCGCCGGGCATTCGTCGCTGTCGCTGCTCAAGTTCTGCCAGATAGACAGCCTCAAGATCGATCGCGGATTCATCTCCGAACTAAACCAGGAAGGAACTCGGACCACCATCATCAGCGGTGTTATCGCGATGGCGCAGGTACTCGAGCTTTCGGTAGTCGCGGAAGGAGTCGAGGAAGAGGCGCAATTGCGAGAACTGAAAGCAATGGGCTGCAATCAGGCCCAGGGCTATCTGTTTGCGCACCCGATGCCGGCCGACAGGTTCCGGGAATTCATGCAACAACAAACCAAAACACCCAGAGTGATCAATGCCAATTAAGCAACAGAAAAATTCGCCGCCCGCCGGGGCTCGAATCGCGTCATTGCTGTTCTGTCTCGCCTTCGCCGGCGGTTTGCAGGCGGAAGTCGAATTCGAATGGGACGGATTCGGCAGCATCGGCGCCGGGTTGCTCGACGATAATTCTATTAATAAAACCAATGCGAATCCGCACAATCTCTTCGACGAGGATCTCCAGTTCGATGTCGATTCCAGGCTCGGCGTCCAGGGCACGCTTTTCGCTAACGACGCATTCAGCGCCACCGTGCAAATTGTCGCCCACAGCGCCGAGGAAGAGGATGCCGAACTCGAGTGGGCTTACCTGAGCTATGACCCGAACAAAAACCTTAAAATTCGCGCGGGCCGCCAACGGCGGCCGTTTTTCGCGCTGACGGATGTCTTACCGGTCGGTTACGTCTATCCCTGGATACGACCGCCGCTGGAGGTATACCGGCGAGATACGCAACTATTTGACGAACTGGACGCGATCGACCTGCTGTACACGACCCGTCTGGGTAGCTGGGATATCACTACCGAGATCTACGTCGGTCAATCGTCCGGCGAAGTAGAAATTAATTCCGGCGAAGACAGCGACTTCAAGACTCGCGACGACGTCGGCATCATCCTCGATTTTCAAATGGACTGGTTGTCGTTGCAATTCGGCTATCACGATAGCCCTGACATCGACGTCGAATCCTCTAAAGACCTGGAGACTTTGTTCGACAACTTAAGACTCGCCGGTTTCAGCAGCGTGGCCGATGCGATGGAGAACAAGGGCTTCGAAGGCGAACTATTCAGTTTTGCGGCGGGCATCGACTACCAAAACTGGCTTTTCAATACCGAAGTCATCCACCTGCCGCTCGATGGCGGCCTGGTACCGGAAGCCAGTGCATGGTACATCATGGGCGGCCGGCGGTTCGGTCCCTGGACGGCGCATCTTACTTACGGAGAACTCGAACGCAAAGCCGACCACGACTTTTCACAACCGATAGCGGAGCTGGCGGCGATAGTCGGCTCCCCCGGTAACGCGGGTTTGCTGGCACTGGCCGGCGGCGTCGATCAGGCCATTGCCGCGCTGGAGGCCGAACAGTCCAGTTATACTTTGGGTCTGCGCTACGACTTCGCCCAGCCGGTTAGCATCAAGGCGGAATACCAATACATCAGGGACGAAAAATTCGACTTGACCAATAACCTGTTCAGCTTTGTCGTGGACTTCCTGTTCTAGTCATGCGCAATCGCCAGCCGATATTGGTTTTACAGCTGTTGCTGACGCTAGTCATGTGGTCGCTGGCCTGCCCCCAGGCACATGCGGATAAACTGGTGGTGATAACCGCGCGCGAGAATGTCGAAGAATTGAACGTCGATGATGTGGCGCGCATTTTCCTCGGCAAGGTCACCCGCTATCCCAGCGGCGCGGAAGTCGTGCCGCTGGACCTCGACCCTGCCGATCCCGCGTTCGCCCGCTTTGCCCGCCTGGTGCTGAAAAAATCACCGGCCCAGCTGAAGGCTTACTGGGCCAAGCGCGTATTTACCGGCAAGGGCAAACCGCCGCGCAGAGTAGAATCCCGCGCGGCTTTGCTGGAACTGGTCGAGTCCCACCAGCGTTACCTGGCTTATCTGAGTGCGGATGAGGTCGATAACAACGTGCGCTGGGTGCTGGAACTAAATCCCTAGCAGAATTCCGTCGCCTTAATTTTTTCCGCTCTTATTCCGTTGCGATGCTACCGACCGGGCCATGCACGGCCGCCCCCGGCCTGGCGGGAACGGCGGAACGGATCGAATCCTCGTCGATTCTGTCAAGATTCGACAGTTTATCGAGCTGCAAGGAAGCATCTTCCATCACCACGTGATACAAACTCAAAACTCGCGAATCGAATCCCGGCGTGCGTTCGGCCGTCATCTTGAACATTTGCAACTGGTGCACAATATTGTCCAGCACGTGGCTAGTCGATTCCAGCGTGGCGTGGTAAATCTTGATACGTTCCTGCTCGACGCGCAGCGAACGCTGCTTGCGCACTAAATCGAAGGCGGCAAATAACAACAGGATAATCAGCGGAATGATCACTTCGTCCACTTCGTGGTCTTCGAGTGAACTGAGAACTGCAATGAACGCTTCAAACAGATCGGCATCGAAGATCACAGCGCCCAGGAAAATCAGGCATGCCAGCCCGGCTCCGATACAGGTATATTTGTAATTTTTCATAATTCCCCTTAACTTGCGATAACCGATGCGGGCGAACTTTGGGAGCGCCGAGATTCAGCCGCTATCGGCTTGGAACGATTGCCAGGACCGATTATAGTAGGCTTAAACCTAAGAGCATTAAAGAGGCGGATCCGGTTTTTGAGTCCTCATTGAGAAGAAAATCGGATCTATTCCCTACTTCAGTTGCAATCTGAAACTAATTTATATCATTCTTCCGGCCCATCGGCGATGGCACTTACTACACCGACGGAAATCGCCTGCGACTAAGAGCAGCAGAGCGCCCCGGTAACCCCTCCTTCGAAGCGTCTTTAAGCGGGCTAGAAGGACTCTCCGAGCGGGCGAAACCGCGGATCCGATAATATTACCCGGCAAGCAGCCAAACTGCGCGGCCGCATCAATTTCGCAGCCAAGCACGCCGCTCTTCAGCGCAGCGCCACGGCAAGACCGAATCCCCCGAAAAAAAACGCTACTACAGCTCAAGAAACCGGGGCGGCGGCCGAAACACTGGACAGTGTCGAATTGCAAGATAAGACATGTAATAACAGTAGGATTGATCTAATCGAAACCATTCGAGCCGACCAGAACCAATGACTATTAAAAAACGCAGGGGATGTAACAGTAAAACCGGGCGCTGCAAGCTCAGCATGGCCGGCGACCTGACCATCGAGACGGTCGCGCAAAATCATGCCGAGCTGGCAAAACTGTTCGACCAGTACCGACATTTCGATATCGATCTCGCCGCGCTGGAAGAAATCGACTGCAGCGGCATACAGTTGCTACTCGCATTGCAGCACTCCGACAGTACAGCGGACAAGCGGTTGACCCTGAGTAGCGCCCCCACGGCGATAACCGATGCGATGGAGTTGCTACGGATCAGGCAACAGTTCAATTGGGAAACCGAGAAATAGGCCCGGCATATGAGCGAAGAAGAATTTCTGGCTGAAGTCCGACAGATCTTCAACGAAGAATCGAAAGAATTGCTCGAAGATTTCGAAGCGATCCTGCTAAAACTCGAAGACGAGCCCGACAGCGAAGACTTGATCAATGAACTGTTCCGCACCGTGCACACGATCAAGGGCTCGGGCGGTATCATCGGCTACGACGACGTCGTCGCTTTCACCCATATCGCCGAATCGGTCATGGGCCGCTTACGCGACAAGGAACTGGCGCTCGACGAATCACTGTTGAGCCTATTGCTGGATAGTTGCGATCAAACTCGAGCCTTGATCCGCCAGGCCGTCGATGCGTCCGGCGAGCCGCTCGCCGACGACATTGCCCAAACCGGCGCCGATCTGATCGAGTCGCTGAAACAGTATCTCGACGGAGACGCAACCGTCGACCAACCGGGCGCGCCTGCGGAAAATCCCGCCAAGCCCGCTACGGATAACGCCGACCGCGTCGCCAACGATCACTGGCATATATCGCTGCGCATGCAGCCCGAAGCGTTGCAGCATGGTCTCGACCCGATCTATTTCCTCAACTACCTGACAACCGTCGGCGAGATCGTGAACCTCTCCACGCTAGCGGCCGAGCTGCCGTCATTGGCCGAGATGCAACCCGAAAGACTCTACCTCGGCTTCGAAATCGAACTCGAATCCAGCGCCGACAAAGAAGCGATTGCGGCGGTATTCGATTTCATGCGCGGGGAATGCACGCTGCATATTCTGCCGCCGCATGCCCGGCTGGCCGAGTACCGCTCGATGATTGAAGCGCTGCCAGAGGAAAACCGGCCGCTCGGAGATATCCTGGTCGCGATAGGCGCCCTGACTGCGCAAGAACTGGAGCTGGCGCTTGCGCCAAAACCCAAGCGGAACGGTGGTGAAATCGAAGACGCCGCCGAACCGGTCGCGGCGAAAGCCGCACCACAACCGGTTCAAAAACCGGACGATGAGAAGGTCGCCGGGGCCGGGCGCACGGGGGCCGCCGCCCAAAAGCAAAACCGGACCAAAGACCCCAAGCAGTCCGAACATCACTCGGTACGAGTCAATTCCGAAAAACTCGGCGACCTGATCAACCTGGTTGGCGAATTGGTCATCTCCAGCGCGCATACCGAACTCAGGGCGCGTCAGACCGGTCAAACGGCGCTGATCGAAACCACCGAACATCTGATCCGACTGGTCGAGGAAATCCGCGATGCGACCCTAAGCCTGCGCATGGTGCAAATCGGCGACACCTTCAACCGCTACAAACGCGTGGTGCGCGATACTAGCAAGGAACTCGGCAAGAAAATCGATTTGCAAATCTCGGGCGGCGATACCGAACTCGACAAGACCGTCGTAGAGCGCATCAGCGATCCGCTGATGCACCTGGTTCGCAATGCGCTGGATCACGGAGTCGAGACCCCCGACCAACGGCTCGCGCAGGGCAAGCCCCAAACCGCGACGCTGTCGCTCGAGGCATACCACGATTCCGGCAGCATCGTGATCGAGCTGGCCGACGACGGCCAGGGCCTAGACCCGGATGTGCTCGTGGCTAAAGCCATCGAAAACGGCGTTATCATGCCCAACCAGCAGCTTAGCCTCGGCGAAATACACAGTCTTATTTTCGCACCCGGATTTTCCACTGCGGCCGAAGTCACCAGCATCTCGGGCCGCAGTGTCGGCATGGATGTGGTCAACCGCAACATCGATGCTTTGCGCGGTCAGATAACGGTAGAAAGCGAACTCGGTGTCGGTACCCGGTTTATTATCCGCCTGCCGCTGACCCTGGCGATCATCGACGGCTTCCAGGTCCAGGTCGGCAATTCCTCCTATGTTATTCCGCTCGATCTGGTCGATGAATGCATCGAACTGGATTCGATGCAGGGCGCGACGCAAAGCGGTAAATACATCGATTTACGCGGTGAGGTCATGCCTTACCTGCACCTCGCCGACGTGTTTAGCGAAGCGCTGCCGGACCAACAGATTAAGCCGCGCAACAATATTGTCGTGGTCCAGTGGGCCGGCCAGAAAACCGGTCTGGTGGTCGACGATTTACTGGGTGAACACCAGACAGTGATCAAGCCGCTGGGGCCGGTGTTCAAAAATTTAAAAGGCATTAGCGGCGCCACGATACTCGGTGGCGGCGAAGTTGCGATAATCATCGACGTGCCCGCGCTGATCTCGCAGGTTACCAGCGCCAACCCCAACAGCCGCGGCACGAACTCGATCAATTAACACGGCAAAGGCGATGCCTCCAGACGAAACCACAATTAGACCAATTGCCGCCGATTCCCGCAGGCGGCCATTTCGAGGATAACAGTATGTCAAGCGCAACCAATCTGCCGCTGGTCGAAGATTCGTTAACCGAGTCCAACCGCCAACAGTTTCTGACCTTCGGTCTGAACGACGAAATCTACGGCATCGGCATCTTGCAGATTCACGAAATCATCGAGTACGGCGAACTCACCGTAGTACCGATGATGCCGAAATTTATATCCGGCGTGATCAACCTGCGCGGCAATGTCGTGCCGGTAATTAACCTGGCGCTGCGTTTCGACCAACAGCCGCGCGCAATCGATAAACGCAGCGGTATTATCGTGGTTGAAATCGAAACCGGCGAAGACAGCATCGTCGAATCCGGCATCATCGTCGACAACGTCAACGAAGTGATCGAACTCGACGCCGACGAAATTGCGCCGGCGCCGACCTTCGGCACCCGGATTCGCACCGATTTCATCCAAGGCATGGGGCGCGTCAACGATCAATTGATGGTCCTGCTCGATATCAATCACATCCTCGCGATCAGCGAGATTTCAGCCATCGCGGAGGCGCAGGTTACTCCTACAGACGGTCCCGCACCGGCCCTTGAGCAATAGGGGCGAGGTTTTCTAAATGAAACGTTTAAAACTCAAACACTTGCTGATCGTTAGCCTGATGGCTGCAGGGCTGTTGCCGATGTTGGGCGTCGGGATCTACTCGTTGAACTACATCAACTCGGAATTGAAAATCCATGTTTTCAGCCAGCTCGAATCGGTCAGAAGCATCAAGAAGCTACAAATCGAGAATTACTTCGGAACGATTAACAAACAGGTACAGTTCCTGTCCGAAGACTTGACCACAGTCGTCGCGATGCAGGCATTCGGTTACGAGTTCTCGCAGCTAACGGCGGCTGAAGCCGGGCTTGAAGCGGGTTTCGAAAAGCAGGTCGAAAACTACTATCACAGTGAGTTCGGCAAGGAATTCCGCGCGCAAAGCGGTGAGTCGGTCGGAGTCGATACACTCATCCCGAGCGCAGAGAATTCACTGGTCGCGCAATATCTTTACATCGGCGGAAATCCTCACCCGCTGGGCCAGAAATCGGAATTGCTCGGTGCGGACGACGGCAGTATCTATAGCAGCCTGCATAAGAAGTACCACCCGATGTTCAAAAGCTTTCTCGAAAAATACGGTTACTACGATATCTTCCTGGTCGAGCCCGAGAACGGTTACATCGTCTACTCGGTTTTTAAGGAGCTGGATTTCGGCACCAGTCTAAAGACCGGCCCCTACCGTGACACAAATTTCGCCGAAGTATTCAGACGTGCGCTAACGCTGAATGATCCAGACGGCGTCGCCATCACCGATTTCGAAGAATACCTGCCTTCGTATAACGCCGGCGCGTCCTTCATCGCATCCCCGATTTACGACAGGAACGAATTGGCTGGCGTCCTGATTTTCCAGATGCCCGTCGGCCGCATCAACGAGATTATGCAGATCAACGACGGCATGGGCGAGAGCGGAGAAAGTTTCCTGGTGGCAAAGGACTATTTGATGCGTTCGCAATCGCGCTTCAGCGATGAAAACACGATAATCCGGCAACGCGTAGACTCCGAGACGGCGAAACTCGCGCTGTCCGGTAAATCCGGCGCCAAAATCGTGACCGACTACCGCGGCGCTTCGGCGTTATCGGCATTCGCGCCGCTTGATCTCGACGGTCTCGACTGGGCGATTCTCGCCGAGATCGAAGAATCGGAGGCGTTTGCGGCGATGAGCCAGATCGAGCGCGGCATCCTGTTGGTCGTCGTCATCTCGTCCATAATTCTGGTATTGGCCTCGGTGTTGCTTAATCGACGCATTACCGCGCCACTAAGCAATGCGGTCGGTTTTTGTGAAGCAATCGCAGAAGGCGATCTGACGGCGAGTATCGAAATTCACGATAAGGATGAAATCGGGCAATTGCTGACCTCGATGAAATCGATGCGGGACAAACTGAGGGCGGTCGTCAGCAACGTCAAGACCAGTTCCGACGCCCTGGCAACGGGTTCCGAACAAGTCAGCGGTACGGCCTTATCCTTAAGTCAGGGCGCCAGCGTACAGGCGTCGAGCGTGGAGCAAACCAGTGCGTCGATCGAGGAAATGGGAGCCTCGATCAACCAGAACAGCGAAAACGCGAGGATTACCGACGGTATCGCCTCAGAATCCTCCAAGGCCGCCACCGAGGGTGGCGAATCGGTGCTCGCGACGACCCAGGCGATGCAGAATATCGCGGAAAAAATCTCCATCATCGAGGATATCGCCTATCAAACCAATATGCTCGCCTTGAACGCGGCCATCGAAGCGGCGCGCGCCGGAGAACACGGCAAAGGCTTCGCGGTAGTCGCGGCGGAAGTCAGGAAACTGGCCGAGCGCAGCCAGGTCGCGGCCTCGGAAATCGGCGAATTAACCGGTGAAAGCGTGAAGGTAGCCGAAAGAGCCGGCGATCTGCTCGAAAAAATGGTGCCGGACATCGCCCGCACCGCGGACCTGGTCCAGGAAATCAGCGCCGCTTCGGGGGAACAGGCCGGCGGAGTCGGACAAATTTCCGGTGCTATGCAGCAACTCGACCAGGTAACCCAGCAAAATGCGGCCGCCTCCGAGGAGCTCGCCGCCACGTCGCAGGAAATGCGCAGCCAGACCCAAATGCTGCTCGACGTCATTTCGTTTTTCCGCCTGGGCACAGGCGCGGCCGTTTCCGCGGCGCCGGCCCCGGTATCCGAACCGGTCGCAGCGGTCGTGACGGCACCCCCGGCAACGCCGCAACCAGCGGCCAAGTCTAACGGTTCGGACCCGTCTTATCCGAACTATGCCACGCAATGCACGAGGAAACAATCGATGAAAGCCAGTTCCAGCGTTTTTAGGTCGACTGGCCGGGCAATTGACCGGTTTGGCCCGATGATAAGGCAGGCGCCCGGAGCTCGGGCTCGCAGGTTGCAATACGGATGGACAATGCAGGCCGTGATCCGAGGAGTCCGTGGATGAGCTCCCAGTTGTCATCCACCATCAATTCGGATCAGATTTCCGCAGAAGCCTACCGCTGGATTCGGGATTATATTCACCAGGAAGCCGGCATCGATATCGGACTATCGCGACAAATGCTGGTTATCGCACGTCTGCGTAAGCGACTGGCAAGCTGCAAGCTGAACAGTTTTGACGAATACATCCACCTGCTTGCGGACCCGGTCAATACCTTCGAGCGCCAGGCCGCAATCGACTTGCTCAGCACCAATGAAACCTATTTCTTCCGCGAATCGCAGCACCTGGACGTACTGCGCGAAAAGGTACTGAAAACGCATCCGCGCAAACAGCCGCTGCGCCTGTGGAGCGCCGCCAGTTCGAGCGGCGAGGAAGCCTATACCATCGCGATGGTGTTGAGCGAACATTACGGCTACAGCTTCGACTGGAAAATATTCGGTTCCGACGTCAGCGAGCGCGTGGTCAAGCAGGCGCAGACCGGCCTCTACCCGCTGCAACGTATCGATGCGATCTCAGAAGAATATCGCAAGCTTTACTGTCTCAAGGGTATCGGCAAATACAATGGTTATTTCCTGATCGATAACCGGCTGCGCGACCGCTGCCGTTTCGAAGTAGTCAACCTGGTCAAACCACTGCCCGATCTAGGTCAGTTCGAAGTTATTTTTTTTCGTAACGCGCTGATCTACTTCGACGATGAAACCAAGGAGCTCATCATTCGCGCGCTGCTCGCAAAACTGTCTGCGGGCGGTCTGTTGTTTATCGGTCATTCCGAGTCGTTAAAACGCATGGACCTGCCGCTGGAAACGATCGCGCCGGCAGCCTATCGCAAACTGGAATCCGAAGCATGAAACATGCCGAACGCAAAGTTTTCCTGCACCCGGGCGAACTGGTTTTTGCCGAACCCGGCACCCACGTCCATACCATACTCGGCTCCTGCGTCGCGATCTGCCTGTGGCATCCCCTACTGCGCATCGGCGGCATGTGTCACTACGTGCTGCCTACGCGCCCGCCGGGTACCGCCGCCTCGGCCGAACTCGAAGGCAGGTACGGGGACGAAGCGATGCAGCTATTCGACCAGGCGGTCAAGCTGCACCATACCGAATACAGGGATTACCATGCCAAAATTTTCGGCGGAACCAACTCCAACGCGAATAAGACGTCAACCTCCGAAGACATCGGCAAGCGCAATATAGCGAAAGCGAAACAATTGTTATCCATCAGGCAGATCGACATCAAGGCCGCGATCGTAGGCGAGGTACACCACCAGCGCATCGTCATGGACTTTTCCACCGGTCACGTCTGGGTGCGGCATCCCCATGTAGTAGGGGACGTCAGGCAAGCCTCCGATATTGATCTTGCAGGGAACGGCTAATGAAAAATATCAAGGTAATGATTATCGACGATTCCGCGGTGGTGCGGCAGGTGCTAAGCGATATCATCGATCGTGCCGAGGGCATGGAAGTGATCGATACCGCAATCGACCCGATTTTCGCTCAGCAGAAACTGCAAAAGATCAAACCGGACGTCATCACGCTGGATATCGAAATGCCGCGCATGGATGGTCTGACCTTCCTCGAAAAGCTGATGTGCGAAAACCCGATTCCGGTAGTGATGTGCTCGAAACTGACGCAGAAATCCGCCCAGGAGAGTTTGCGTGCGTTACACCTGGGCGCGGTCGAAGTTGTGGGCAAGCCACTCGTCAATATGAAACACGACCTGCAACTGCAGAACCGTGAAATCGTCAATGCCATCCGCGTCGCTGCCGGTGTCAATAGAAACAGACTGGGTGAATCCGTCAATAAAGCCAAACTGAGTGAATCTCACGAGGGTCATCGCGAAATCACGTCATCACCCGAGGCCGCTGGCGCAGGCGATACGCTGGCGCAGCACGCAGCCCGACTCGGGATCGCATCAGCCAAGCTGATTGCGATCGGCGCATCAACCGGCGGCACCCAGGCGCTGGAGTTCGCACTGTCGAGGCTCGACTCGGATGCGACCGGTGTAGTCGTGGTGCAGCATATGCCCGAGGCATTTACCGGTGCTTTCGCGCAACGCCTAGACCAGATTTCCGCAATACGCGTCAAGGAAGCCGAAAACGGGGACCGGATCGAAAAAGGCCTGGCGTTAATTGCACCGGGCGGGCAGCAACTGGAGGTCGAAAACCACGCCGGCGAGCTCCGCGTCTGCGTCCGGCAAGGCCCCCCGGTCAGCCGCCACTGTCCTTCCGTGGACGTATTGTTTCGCTCGGTAGCGCAGGCCGCTCCCCGTGAAACGCTGGGCATCATCATGACCGGCATGGGCGACGACGGCGCGCGCGGGATGAAAGAATTATTCGACGCCGGCGCCTTTACCGTGGCGCAGGACGAGGCCAGTTGCATCGTCTTCGGCATGCCGGGACGCGCCCTCGAACAGGGCGGCGTGACAACAACCTGCTCGCTGCGGGGAATGCCCGCGTTGATGAATGCATTCGGCCGCCCGCAGCTGATCGACGCCCTGAAATCGGACAGCTCCGATGCGCCGAAACCTAAAGCATTGGCGGGGCTGGCCGATAGCGGATAGTGAAACAGTATACCCTGGCGCAAGGCGCCGGCGGGCAAGATTTATTAAAAAGATTGCAGAGGTAATGCAAATGAAAGTATTGGTTGTAGACGACAGCGCGACGATGCGCATGATGGTGGTCAGCACGCTGCGCAAGGCCGGGTTTTCCGGTCTCGACATCGAGCAGGCCGAGGATGGAAAGATAGCCTTGGACAGCATAATCAAAAGTGTCCCCGACATAGTGCTGGCCGACTGGAATATGCCCAACATGACCGGCATCGAGTTACTCGAAGCGGTGCGCGCCGAGGAAATCAACGTGACCTTCGGATTCATCACCACCGAATCGACCGCATCGGTGCGCAAACAGGCGATCGAATCGGGCGCCAGTTTCCTGATCTCCAAACCATTTACCGCCGAATCCTTCGAAAAAGCGCTCGGCAAATTCATCAACTAGCCCGGCTGAAGATTCCGATGAGTGAAACCTATGTCAAACCGACTGCGGCATCGGTCATCTCGTTACTGGCAATGATCTATGGCGACGAGCTGAACGCCAGCGACCTCGATAGCGCCAGCGTTTCGGGACAGCGGATTGCGACCTTCATCAACGACGACGACGAGCTGGTCGCGGCCTGTGTCTGCGATCGTGAATTCGTCGTCTACTCGGGCGCCGCGCTGGCGATGATACCGGCCGGCGGGGCCCAGGATATGATTGCCGAGAATTCGATCTCGGAGGCAATCTCCGGGAATTTTCATGAAGTCATGAATATTTGCACCAAGCTGTTGATGTCGGATTCCAGCGCGCATCTGCGACTCGACAAGACCCTCGATTATGCACAACAGGCAGAACTCGATACGCTCGCGACGCGACTGGGATTCCAGGTCGACATCCCCGGATACGGCAGCGGTTCCATGGCTATTTACATGAATTGATCATGCTCGATCGAACCGCAAGCGGGCTATCCCAGTTCCCGCTCGGCGCGCATGGGGGTCGTTCGCCGCAAGCTTGACCTGCCCGGCCGAAGACTTCGAGCGGGATTCAAAGCTTAAGACCCGGCCTAAGCCGGCGCCGCTCAAAATTCGAACTTAATTCCCTGGGCCAGCGGCAACTCTCGCGAGTAGTTGATGGTAGCCGTTTGGCGACGCATATAAGCCTTCCAGGCATCCGACCCGCTTTCGCGGCCGCCACCGGTTTCCTTTTCGCCGCCAAATGCACCGCCGAGTCTAGCGCTGGCCGATCATTTGCACAAACTCGATCTAGCCGATTCCGGCAGGTATCTGCGCCAGATCGATGCGAACAACCGCAACTGGTTAAATAATAATCCCTCCGTCTCCTTTTCCGAGAAAGATCGAGAAATTCTTCGCATGCCCGTCGATAGCGGACAACAGCAAAAAAACAATCTGCGCCTTCATGAAGGTCAGGCGATCTTCGCAGGGGGGACCGCGCCCGCAGCTTTTCCTTTAAATGATCGCGCAATAAAGCATTCGTAATTTCAAGCATCAAAATTGAATTTTTGATGTTTTGATAAATGTCAAATTTTAAACGTATTGGCTATGGAACTGTACTTCCATTTGTAGACAGACAATTTTTCTGTGCTTTTTTGCAATAGCGGTTGATTCAGACCAGTTTTGATTCCCAAAAATGCATAAAAACACTGTTCGATGTTTATTAAATACTTTCCTGAGGTAATATCCAATGAAAAAAATAGTTTTATGTGCAGCGATCTCTGCAATATGTGCTATTCCAGCTACAGCAATGC
>DS021200.1:293290-316550 GCA_001735895.1 Olavius algarvensis Gamma 3 endosymbiont
GAAATCGGCAAGCACAACCCAAAAAAAACTATTTCTGAAAACCCGGCGGGTACAAAAAAAGCCCCGCCGAATGGCGAGGCTTTTTGTTCCCGACTACTAGCGGGATGTTTTAACGATTTAGCTTGCCGGTCATAGGAGGATGCCACCAGGGAGGGGCATAGCCATGACATAGGTGGGTGACGCCACATATGACCGGTTCAGGCATTTTGTTGGCCTTGGCATTAACAGCTTGAGAGCCCAGCACAGCTATCCAGAACACAAAACCCAAAGCCATCAACATTTGTCGTTTTCGATTTTCCACTTTCATTTTCTTTCCCTCTACTTGTTTCGACAGAAACCAGTATAGAGATTGAAATTCGATGCGTGTGTAAACGTTTTGTAACTTCTTGTAACGAACTGTAAGCCTATCCGGCATAAAAATATGCTCGCGACGCGACTGGGATTCCAGGTCGACATCCCCGGATACGGCAGCGGTTCCATGGCTATTTACATGAATTGATCATGCTCGATCGAACCGTAAGCGGGCTATCCCAGTTCCCGCTCAGCGCGCACGGGGATCGTTCGCCGCAAGCTTGACCTGCCCGAAGATTTGGACCGGGATTCAAAGCTTAAGACCCGGCCTAAGCCGGCGCCGCTCAAAACTCGAACTTGATTCCCTGGGCCAGCGGCAACTCTCGCGAGTAGTTGATGGTAGCCGTTTGGCGACGCATATAAGCCTTCCAGGCATCCGACCCGCTTTCGCGGCCGCCACCGGTTTCCTTTTCGCCGCCAAATGCACCGCCGATCTCGGCGCCGGACGGTCCGATGTTGACATTGGCGATACCGCAATCCGATCCGATCGCAGACAGGAATAATTCCGTTTCCCTGACATCGGTAGAGAAAATACAGGATGATAACCCCTGAGGAACGCCATTGTGCAACGCAATCGCTTCGTCAAGACTACGGTATTTCATCGTATACAGGATGGGGGCGAAAGTTTCGTGGCAGACGATATCCGTTTGCCCTGGCATCTCGACGATGGCGGGTTGCACATAGGCCGCATCGGGGTAGAGTTCCTGTAGCGCTTGCGCGCCGCCGTGCACCACGCCGCCATCGGCCCGCGCCTGGGTTAATGCCTGCTCCATCCCATCGAGTGCCGCCGTATCGATCAGCGGTCCGACCAGCGTCGCGTCATCCAGCGGATCGCCGATCGACAGATTCTCGTAAACCGAGATCAACTTGGGAACCAGTTCATCGTAAACGCTTTCGTGAACAATCAGCCGGCGCAGGGTCGTACAGCGCTGGCCCGCGGTACCGACGGCTGAAAATACAACCGCGCGCAAAGCCATCTCGAGATCCGCCGACGGGGTGACAATCATGCCGTTATTGCCGCCCAGTTCGAGAATGCTGCGTCCGAGTCGTTTCGAAACTTCGAGCGAAACCGCTTTTCCCATGGGAACGGAGCCGGTGGCGGATACCACCGCCACAGCCGGATTGGTAGTCATCGCCTCACCGACATCGCGCTTGCCGACTATGGTTTGAATCAAGTCTGCGGGAGCATCGCCAAAAGCCTGCATCGCTCGTTCGCAAATTTTTTGCACCGCAAGCGCCGTAAGTGGCGTTTTCTCCGACGGCTTCCACAGTACCGGATCACCGCAAACGAGGGCCAGCGCGGCATTCCAGCACCAGGGCGCGACCGGGAAATTAAACGCGGTGATAACGCCGCAGGGCCCCATGGGATGCCAGGTTTCGCGCATCGAGTGGCCAGCCCGTTCAGAGGCGATGGTCAAGCCATACAATTGCCTGCTGAGACCAACGGCAAAATCACAGATATCGATCATTTCCTGCACTTCCCCCAAACCTTCCTGCAGGATCTTGCCGCACTCGAGGGTGACCAGGGCGCCCAGGTTCGCCTTCTCGGCGCGCAATGCTTCGCCAATCAGGCGCACCAACTCTCCCCGGCGCGGCGCGGGTACGGAACGCCATTGGGCGAAGGCCGCCCTACTTTTTTTCACCATCGATTCCACCTCGGCCACGGAATGCATTTCGAGCCGCGCAATTTCCGATCCGTCGATCGGGGTCGATACAGCCAGCCCGCCATGCTTGAGTTCATCAATGGAAAAACCGCATTTTTCAAGGATTTCGCTGTGCTTCATTTCGTTTTTTCTCGGTAAGATTGGATTTAAACGGGATTAGGATTTCGATAATTCCGGGCGTTTTGCCGGAGCGAACCCTCATGATGCGAGGCGACAGGCCGGCAGTCAACAATTGTGATACGGCTCATAGCAGCTGTTTAATCTTATTGAACCCGCCGACAAAGGCTTCCGTCAGCAAGTTAATTTCTTTTTCCGTCATGGCCGTAGACATGCAGCCACTGCAGGTATTGATTAGCATGATTCCATGGTCGAAGAGATGATTAAGCAAAACCTTAATGATTTTTGATTCCTGCGGTGTAACATAGGCCTCACGGTAAGTAGTGGGCAGGTTTTCTTTCAAATGTAGCCTGAACATCGAGCCTGCTCCCGCGACACAGGCGGGAATTCCCGTGATACCTATCGCTTCGGCAATACCCGCACGCGCTTTTTCACCCAGATGGTTGAGGTAGCCGACGGCGGCGCGGTCATACATTTGCATACTCACCAGTCCCGCGGTCATGGTAACCGGATTCGCCGAAAAAGTACCCGAGTGTGGGAACAGCACCGGCTCCGCCAACGGATTCATGACGCTCATCACGTCTTCGCGTCCGGTTATGGCGCCCACCGGAAAGCCTCCTCCGATCATTTTGCCCAGGGCGGTTAAATCGGGCCGGGCGTCGTACCATTCCTGGGCACCGCCGAAACGGGAACGAAAGCTTATCACTTCATCACATATCAATAGCGCTCCATTGGCGCGGGTCCAGTCGTAAATTGCCTGCACGAATTCCTGACTGGCCGGTATCAACCCAATCCGATGCGGCATCAAGTCCAGCAGGACGCAGGACAAATCGTCACGCTGCCGATCCAGTATTTCGATCGCTGCTGGCGGATCATTGAAGGGAATCACAACGACATCGTTCAGCGCCGACGCCGGCGTGCCATGCGCGACCGGAACACTCGCCGGATTTTCAATATCGCCCCAATTCGAAGGATTGGCTGTTTGACTGACCTCCGCATAGTCATACAACCCGTGATAGGCGCCTTCGGTTTTGGCAATTTTCGCCCTCCCGGTAAAGGCCCGAGCGGCTTTCAGGCAACTCATTACCGCCTCGGTACCGGAGTTCACGAATCGGACGTTGTCGAAGGACGGATTACGGCAGCAGATGTGTTCGGCGTAATCGATTTCGACTTCGGTGGCGAGCGTGAATGCCGTGCCTTTCTGCAGCTGCCTGGAGACCGCCCCGACGACTTCGGGGTGAGCGTGACCGTGTATCAGGGATGCCATGTTGTTGGCAAAATCGATTCTTTCGGCGCCTTCCACATCGGTGACGTAGCAGCCGCTCCCGCGCTCGGCATACAAGGGATTGGGTTCTTTCAATACCGTGTTTCGACTGCAGCCGCCAGGCATGGATTTGCAGGCGCGTGCGTATAACTTAGCGCTGGTTGAAGGTCTTGCGGTAATTCCGATTGGCATTGTTTGAGTCGCTCGATATTCGGGTCGAATGTTTAACTGTGGCGCAGGTCGGTCAACGGCGCCGCAGTTTTTTGCCGCACTTGCTCGAAATCAATCCCCGGCGCGAGTTCCACCAAACCGAAACCGGCAGGCGTTATGTCGATAACCGCCAAATCCGTGTAGACACGGCTCACGACCCGGGTGCCGGTTAAGGGATAGGTGCAGGATTCGACCAGCTTGGGTTCGCCGGTTTTGGTGCAGTGCTGGGTAATGATGAAGATGGTTTTTACCCCGGCGACCAGATCCATCGCGCCACCAACCGACGGGATGGCGTCGACCGCGCCTGTCGACCAATTCGCCAAATCGCCGTTGGCGGCGACCTGCATCGCGCCCAACACGCAAATATCGATATGGCCGCCGCGAATCATCGCGAAACTCAGTGCATGATCAAAAAAGGCCGCTCCCGGTATTGCCGATACCTGTTTTTTCCCGGCATTGATCAGTTCGGGATCCGCTTCACCAGATGCCGGTTCAGCGCCCATACCCAACAATCCGTTTTCGGTATGGTAGATAACTTCACGGCCTGCGGGCACATAGGAGACCACTTTTTCCGGCATCCCGATGCCGAGGTTCACATAGGATCCATCCGGAATATCGCGCGCCACACGCTGCGCCATTTGATCGCGGCTCCAGCCGGCAGTTTCAACCTGGCCCTCGGCCACCGCTGGATCGGTATTCATGGATAGGTTTGTCTCGTGTTGACCAAATGGGATTCGTGCACCGGATCTGAAACCGTAACGATTCGGTCTATAAAAATTCCCGGTGTCACGACGGACTCCGGATCTATTTCACCCGCCGCGAGCAGAGTCTCGGTCTGGACACAGGTGACCGCCGCCGCCATCGCCATTATGGGGGCAAAATTGCGCGCGGTTTTGTTGAAGATTAAATTGCCGTAGCGATCGGCGCTTTTTGCTTTTATCAGCGCAAAATCCGCTACCAGGCCATGTTCCAGCACATAGTCGCGTTGATTGAAACTGCGAACTTCTTTATCTTCGGCCAGCGGAGTTCCGACCCCGGTGGCAGTATAAAATGCGGGAATACCGGCGCCACCCGCTCGGATTCGCTCGGCTAGGGTTCCCTGGGGCACCAGCTCCAGTTCAATCTGGCGGTTGCGATAAAGATCGCCAAATACGGTTGAATTGGCGGTTCGTGGAAACGAACAAATCATTTTAGCGACCTGCCCGTTCCTGATCAGGGCGGCCAGCCCAACCTGGCCGCTGCCGGTATTATTGTTGACGACCGTCAGGTGTTTTGCACCCTGATCGATCAGGGCATGCACGAGTTCGATCGGACTGCCGGCTTCTCCAAAACCTCCGATCAGAATGGTTGCTCCGTCGGGGATATCGGCGACCGCCTGCGCGGCGGAGTCCACTTGCTTGTCAATCATTTCAAATCCTGCCAAACACGGCGACCGTAATTATCGCTCTAATAGAGCGAGTTTGTCAGCAACACCATCCCATTCATCAGCGTCCTCCGGCGAGTCTATCTGTTGGGAAATCACGGGCCAGATGGCCGCAAGTTCGGCGTTTAGCTCAATAAACTGCCTTTGGTCCGCGGGCACTTCATCTTCCGCGTATATTGCATCCACCGGGCATTCCGGAACGCATAAATCACAGTCGATGCATTCATCGGGATCGATTACTAAAAAGTTTGGCCCTTCGTGAAAACAATCGACCGGGCAGACATCCACACAATCCGTATGCTTGCACTTAATACAGTTTTCTACGACAACAAAGGTCATACGGCATTATTTTCGGATGAGTTGACTCAATATGACACGACAGAACAATCAAGATGCCTTTTGCACCGCCTCGGCATCGGTGGTTTTCCGTGCATTGGTAAATAAACCGGCTTCATCAAAAAGCACTCGATCGTCGTAACCGCTAAACCAGATCGCATCGGGATTACGGCCAAGTAAAGTGACCTTGCCGCGATCCGGCGCATCGGCCGCACCGCGCAATAGTTTCATGACGACGAACCCGTTTTCGGCGCCGGCAACGCCCGGCAGCGGATCACTGGTAACCGCCGACACCTCGGTTTTCCCCTTGTAGTGGGTGATCGACAGCCGCGCGTGAGTTTCCACACCCGACAAACCCTTCTGCGATTCATTCAATATGCGCCAGGCTTCTTCGATGGGAACATTAAACGCCTTGTGCCCGACGATATCCCGGCCGCAGAAGAAATAGTGATTCTCGACGCCATTTTGTTTCAATTCTCGCTGCATGATGCGCAGCGCGTCCGGGTCGTTATTGATGTCAGCGATGATCGGCGCCTGATTGTCGATGTTGAGCCAGTTGCGCCGTTTCAATTCCTCCACCGCGCGCCGGGTATCGGGATGCCACTCCAGGCCGCCTTGCGGGTTTTCAATATAGTCGCCGTCGGCGTCTTTCAGCAGAAATTCATCAGGATGATTGAAGTGCACCATCAATCGGATTTTGGTGCCCGGGTAATTACTGTGAAACTTGTCCATCATATCGAAAAAACTTGGGTCGAATCGATTCGGGAAAAACGCCAGTTCCTTGGTTCCCAGGCGAATAGATTCGATGCCCGCTTCGGCCAGCGCCGACCACCAGGCAGCAATATTTCGATTGCTGAGCACCATGGGATCGCCGCCGGACATTAAGATTTCGCGAAGTTTTTCGCGTCCGGTTTCAGGATGGCGTCCACCGTTAGCCTGCACCTTGGCATTGTGGTCCTGAATATAATCCACGATCTCACGAATCTGCGCCAGGCCTTTCGGCGCGACGGTGCCGTCGGGGCGCTCGACTTCTTTTCTGGCGATTAATTCTTCGCGATAGCAAAAGCGGCAGTGCGCGGAACAGGTAGACGCGACATAAATCAAGCCTAACTCATACTTGTGAATCAAGCCTTCGACCGGACTGTAATCCATTTGTTTCCCCGGATCCGCGGCGCCATCGAGGTCATAGGTTTCTTTCGGGCTCGCCTTGACCAACACTTGAATCGGCTTGCTGTCTTTTGCCAACTCGAAATAGTGGCGCGTAATTTTTACCGGCATGCGCGCTTCGACGTCTTTGGCAGTGCCCTTCAAATCGGAGATGGCTTGCAGCTCCACCGTCGTGTAAAAAGACTTCATATCCTCCGGCGCATTGCCTTCCATGAACTTTTTCATGCCGGTTATGATTTGACGGTCATACTTGCCGTTATTGACCGTATCCAGAAACGCCTGCCCTTTTTCGGAGGGCTGGTATTTATCCGCTTTTGTCATTTGCTCTCAATCTGCCTGGTTAGATTCAATTTGACTTCCATACATGCCTTATACTCACCTAAACATCAAATAGAAGCACAGAATACACTTCCCTATATGCGACTACTAAACTTATATATACTATGTGTAATAACGAATCCTAGATGGGCAACCGGACTTTCTCAATCGAACAAAGCTCATGTACTAGTGAGCAATGGTAATATTAAATGATTTATCACAAACGTGTATTTCCGAGCACCAGCATGCTGTTGGCGTTCGATTCGGCGGCGCGAACGGGCAGTTTTACGGCGGCGGCCAAGGAACTCAATCTGACCCAGGGCGCAATTAGTCGCCAGGTCGCCGCGCTGGAAAATCAGCTAGATGTTACCCTGTTCACCAGAACCAAAAAAACGGTTCAGCTAAACGATATCGGCAGAGCCTATGCCCAGGAAATTCACGGCGCACTGCAACGCATACGGAGTGCATCGCTAAACGCGATGACGAGCCCGCTAAACGGTATTCTCAACCTGGCGATTTTGCCTACCTTCGGCACGCGTTGGTTGATGCCCAAGATACCGCAATTCCTGGAAAGGCATCCCGAGATAACCATTAATTTCGTCAGCAAGCTGTCGCCCTTCGATTTTCGGACCGAGAATCTACACAGCGCGATTCACTACGGCACCCCAAACTGGAACGATACCGTCAGCACATTTATTATGAATGAAAAGGCGATCCCGGTTTGCTCGCCGAAACTCCTGCAACAATATCGCCCCATGACCCTGGACAAGCTGCTCGGGATGCCGCTGCTGCACCTCGAAAGTCGACCTTACGCATGGGCTAACTGGCTGTCGCACAATGGTCTCGAACCGACCGCCGAACAGGGCATGTTGTTCGAAGAATTTTCCACCATCGCCCAGGCCGCAGTGACCGGACTCGGGGCCGCGCTGTTACCGACCATTTTAATTCAAGGGGAAATGGATCGAAAAGAGCTGGTTGCGATATCGGATGTCAGCTTTAAGGATGAGTCCGGGTACTACCTGGTTACGCCCACGGACAAAATGGAGTATCCGCCGAATTCCGCATTCCGCAAATGGTTGGTAGGCGCAGCCAAGGAGTTGACAGAAACAGGCATTTAACAAGCCTCCAACGAAGCGCCTACTTGACGCTGGCTAAGCGCAGATGACTTTGCGTTTCGGCCACATCTTCGATTGCCCGAATATCATCTAACACCCCATCCAGTTGCGGCAATGAACTGGTGCGAATTTCGACGACGTAATCGAATCGGCCGCTCAATGAATGAATATCGATGACCCCAGAGATTTTACGAATTGCGGAGAGCGAGGGCAGGTTTCTATTCGCCCTGAATTTAACCAGGGTAAAAGCGTTGATTTGATGATCTACATCCGCCTCTCCCAATTGGACCGTAAACCGATGTATCACTTTTCTTTGTAGCAATTTGGCAATTCGATTCTGCACCGTGCCGCGGGACACCATTAAGGATTTGGCGAGATCGCTAACCGGCATGCGCGCATTCTTGGTCAGCAAATGTAATAGCGATTGATCCAGATTGTCCACGAATTATCCCATATAAAGAAATTTACTTATCAATTTGTTACTAATTTAACTATTTGTCAATTAAATTAGTATTTTGATTAGCCTTGGAATCGTGTTTAATCCTTATGATTACAGGGTATGACATCGGTAAAGATTCAGATAACGAACGCCTAGTGGCGCCCGGCGGGTTAAACTGCCGGATGACCACAAACGATGTCGTCACCCTCATTCGATCTTCGGGATACAAACATGAATAACATTGCGGTACTTGGCTTGGGCAAGGTTGGAGCATTGGCGGCCGCCCTTTTGCACGATTCGGGTTTTGAGGTGAAGGCTTACGATCAGAATTTGCCCGCGGAAGATTTTCCGTTTGCAGTCGATGCCCTGGACCTCGGTAACGGCGAAAGCATAATAACCGTTCTGGCCGGCGTCGACGCAGTTCTTTCCTGCCTGCCGTTTCAGTTAAATCTAGCTATCGCAACCGCCGCCCACGCAGCGGGTATCCATTATTTCGATTTGACCGAAGACGTGGCTACGACAAACTCGATACTCGAGCTAAGCAAGACATCAAAAGGATTAATGGCGCCACAGTGCGGTTTGGCGCCCGGGTTTGCCGGAATCGTCGGAGCCTCCTTAATTACCCAATTTGACAGTTGCAGATCATGCCGAATGCGCGTCGGCGCACTGCCGCAGAATCCGACCGGATTAATGGGCTATGCCTTCAACTGGTCGCCGGCAGGCGTGGTAAACGAGTATTTAAACGATTGCGAAGTCATCGAAGACGGCGAACGCAAATGGGTGTCACCGATGGAGTGGCATGAAACGATTTACATCGACGGAGTAAAACTGGAGGCATTCACCACCTCCGGGGGCCTGGGTACGATGTGCGACACCTACCTGGGGCGAGTTGAGAATATCGATTACAAAACCATGCGCTACCCGGGGCATATGGCAATGATGAATTTCTTTTTCCACGAACTGTTAATGCGGGAAAGACGTGAACAGGCGGGCGAGATTCTAATTAACGCCAAACCGCCGGTTGACGACGATGTGGTATATGTGCACGTGGCCGCCGAAGGCGTTAAGAACGGCAATCTTAGCCGCAAAGAGTTCGTCAAAACCTATCGGCCAATCGTTGCCGCAGGCAAGTTAAGCACAGCTATCGCCTGGACCACATCCGCCTCGGTCGTTGCGGTGATTGAAATGGTGCGCGACGGCACCTTGCCTAATCAAGGTTTCCTCAAACAAGAGCAAATCCCGCTAGACGATTTTTTAACAACGACTACCGGCTCTCTGTACGCCGGTTAAATCGAACGATATCGGATTTCTAACACTTATGAATTGACTATATGTCTCGCCGGTGAATCGAGTTGCCGTTTGCTGTGGACAATTATCGTAACTCGCACATGGGCTGGATCCGGGCATGAGCATGACGTGGTGCGCCATGCAGGGGGTTCCCACCTAACGACATTCGATGAGCTTCGCTCATTTAGACTGTCGAAGCTTGGATGGGTGTAGGTTTATTAACGCGATTTTTAGATTTTACCGCTAAAACCATAGACCAAAAAAATGACCATGGGGTCAGGAGGAAGAAATGAATACAGCAATTCCACCCGGTGCAAGAGCACCGCATTTTTGGGAGGCAACGATTTCCTTGTTCTCTCTAGTTGTCGGCATCAGCGTGTCCATCGTGATTTACGGACTGGAGCCGCATATTCCAATGTTGCTGGGCATTATCGTCGCCTCAATTGTCGCATTGCGATGCGGATTTAAATGGCACACCATTCAAAATGGAATGGTGCGCGGAATCACCAATGCGCTACCGGCCACCATAATCCTGATCATCGTGGGTATATTGATCGGCGTCTGGGTTTTAGCAGGGGTCGTGCCTACTCTGATTTATTACGGGCTGACTTTTCTCTCACCCTCGATTTTTTTGCCGGCGACGCTCATTATTTGCGCGATCACAGCACTGGCAACCGGAACCAGTTGGGGGACAACGGGCACCATAGGCGTGGCGTTGATGGGGGTTGGGGCCGGTCTCGGCTTTCCGCTGCCGTTGGTAGCCGGCGCAGTGCTGTCCGGCGCATACTTTGGCGACAAGATGTCGCCACTCTCGGATACCACCAACATGGCGCCCGCGCTCGCGGGAACGGATCTGTTTACGCACATAAAACACATGTCCTATACCACCGGCGTGGCTTTCGGCCTGACCTTCATAATCGAACTGGTGATCGGGTTTCAGTACGGCGGCGGCGATAGCGATCTGGAACGAATTTCGACGATTCTGGCTTTGCTGGACGATAACTTCATCATCAATGTCGCCATGTTATTACCGCCGCTGGTCGTGGTGGTGGTTTCTTACAAGAAAATGCCCGCGATTCCCGGGATTACGCTGGGCGTGATTACCGGTGTCATCCTGGCTTTTGGCTTGCAAGGGGCCGACTATAGCACCGTTTCAAACGCCGCATTCAGCGGATTCGAAGCTGCTACCGGCAACGAGGATGTCGACTCTTTATTGTCCCGCGGCGGCATGAGTTCGATGATGTACACCATTAGCCTGGTGCTGGTTGCGATGATGTTTGGCGGTGTGATGGAGCGCACCAACCAGTTGAAGGCGATCGCCGACAAGGTATTGGCATTGGCCAAATCCACCGGTGGTCTCATCACTTCGACCGTCCTCACCTGCATCGGCGCCAATATGATTTTATGCGACCAGTACATGGCTATCGTCATGGGCGCGCGCACCTATGCCCAGGCCTACGAGGAGCGCGGCCTGGCGCCCGAAAACCTGTCGCGTGCGGTCGAAGATTCTGGCACGGTTACCGCCAACCTTGTGCCATGGAATTCCGGCGGCGCTTATCAGGCGGCAACGCTGGGCGTGGCGACCATCGCCTACGCGCCCCTCGCTTTCTTTTGCTGGCTCTCACCCATTGTGACTCTATTATACGGTTACATGGGGTGGACAATCTGGAAACTGGAGCCGAAGCAAGATTCCGACGCCGAGGATGCCTCGACCGCAGCCGATAATCAGGCGCAAGCAGACAACGTCTGAGGATTACTGACCGGCTTTTACTGCCGGCATCGATGTCGGGTACTAAACGAACAGGGTCCATGAGGTAGCTCATGGACCCTGTGAATCCATTAACCCGGCGACCGAACCAACGAAAATCGAAACTTATCGCTTACCGGACTTTTTACCGGGTTCGTATTGCCGCAATTTGTCGGTGATCTTCGGCACTACGCTGACTCGCTCTTCGTTAATCTCACGTACCGTTTTATGGATTTTCGGATACCTCCACAAAATAGTCGACATCGCGTCCAGCGCGATCCGGATTAAGGTGCAAGGCGTTTCCGCCCTGACGGTCGCCGAGCGCTTGTGCTTGCGGTTTTTCTGTTTTTCCAACAAGGCCGATTCGCCCATGAAATCCCCCGCCAGAAATTCGGCCATGAAATGGTTGCGATTAAAATTATCGAGAATCCATACGGTCGCGATGCCGTCGACCAGAACATAAAAATCTTCCCCCTGGTCATAGTGGCCGATAATCGTATCTCCCTCCAGAAAGGTCACCAATGAAGAATTTTGCTCCAGGTACTCGAAATCCTTTTCGATCAATTCGTTAAACAGATCGAGGTCTTCGAGGTATTCGAAAACCGTGCTCACGGTAGCCGAGAATGCCAGGCGCGAACTGTCGACATCGGCCAGCACGGCCTCCACTTTGTGCTGGATCAGATTGAATCCCTTGGCGCCCAGATCGCCGTGCGCGTACTCCGATTTCACCCGGTTCCATCCGCTGCTAATCATCGCGCGGGCGGTTAAGCGCTCCACGTACTGCATATAAAAGTCGGGGTAATGTACCCTGATTTGCTTGAGCTGCCTGCGGTAGTGTTTTTTACGGATTTTGTAGACCGACCTTACCTTGTTTACCGCCTCTTCAAGCAAGTCATCCTGCCGTTCCAGCATGGATGTCACCCCATCGCATAACAGGATATGGGCGAGATCGCGCTGCACCTGCTGCACCATGCGAACTTCCTGAAACTTCGAAAGCAGCCCGGCGAAACGCGATTTTTCGCGTATCTTGCCTAACAAAAATTCCTCCAGGCGTTCAAACAGACTGGTATCCTCGGTCACGCTTTCCTCGCCGATTCGGCCTTCGCCGAGCCGCAGCGATTCCTGCACTGCCTCCAAGCGATTATTCATATCCAGGTAAATGTACTGATTTACGACGCCGGTCTCGTAGAGCGACTTCAACACTTCCCGCTCGACCCGGCGCGCGCGAAACTCGGCGAAATATTCGTCATCCTCGTGATTCCCGGTGTCGGCGCCTTCGACACCGCTGGAAAAAGCCGCTAACCCCTGTTCGCGTAACGCGGCAACCGCAGCCCTGGGTATGATTTTACTCCCGGCAAGATCCGACATGTATTTGCCGGAGGTTTCGCCGGCATGATGCAGTGTATTGCGATATTCCAGGCTTTCGCCCCGCGTTATTTTGCTCAATCCGAGAAACTGCATCAGCGGGCGGATGGTGGGAGCGCTGAACAATAGCGTGAACAAAACCACGCCGAGGGTTATCTCGAATAGCATCTGCCGCTCCGGCAGGCTGGCCGGGATCGACAATACCACGGCAATCGCGAGACCGCCTTTGAGGCCGCCCCACCACATGATGTGACGTTCACTGAGGCTGATGTGAGGTAGCCGAAAGCGCTTTACCGCGAGCGGGACCACGCCGTAGACCGACAACGCCCGGGCGCTCAACACCAGGGCGATCGCTATCAGGATGGGGACTAGCTGGTTAAACAACGCGCCGACGCTCACCGATAAACCCACCAGCAAAAACAGCAGCGAATTACAGGATAACGCGATGACCTCCCAAATCTCGCTTATCGAGTGGGTTGCATCTTGACGAAATCGTGTGACGCCGAAGCGGCGCAGCGCGATTGCGGATCCCACGACCGCCATAACGCCGGAAACGTGTAAGCTGTGCTCGGCGATCACAAAGCTGGCGTAGGCGATGATAACCGAGGAAGTCAGAATCACTTCGATCCCGCTTTTCATGCGAAATAGCAGTTCGCAGACAATGAACCCCATAACGACTCCGAACAGGGCGCCGCCGATGAAAACCCGCAGGAATTCCAACATTATGTTATCAGCATCTGACCAGGCAATGCCACCACCCTCTACCGCAATGCCGAGCAGTATCGAGAAGGTTACGATCGCGGTAGCATCGTTCAGCAGCGACTCGCCCTCGACCAATACATTCAACCGATACGGCGCACCCAGTTCTTTAAACAATGCAACCACCGCAACCGGGTCGGTGGCGGAAATCAGCGCGCCGAACACCAGCGCGACGATGAGCTTGATATCCAGCGCCCACCAGATCCCGAGTCCGACGACGAAGGTGGACATCAGCATGGCGGGTATCGCGAGTATCAGAATCGGCGGCAAGTCTTTGACCATTTGGCGCGCATCCAGTGCAAAACCGGATTCGAAAATCAACGCCGGCAAGAATATGAATAACATGATTTCGGGGCTCAGACTGAAGCCCCGCAGCGGCGCCAGAAATGGCAGCTGCTGCGACAGGTTGCCGAGCAGCATACCGATAATGACGAGGATAACCGTAAAGGGAACCGGCAACTTGCGGCAGGTGCCCGTGACCAGCATGGCGATACCCAGAAGTACCACCAGGACGTAGATGATCTCCGAAACCGGCATAGTTATCCGCTCAGTTCAGGGGAGCTCTCGAATCAGCTTGAAATATCCGAGACTTCCCGGTTTCAAGTTATCTATCAAGCCGGGATGCAACACAATATCCGCAGCTAACCAACTAAATTCTGCTACGGTAGGCGCCAGAAGCCAAGCGTTTTCGTAAGCTCGTTTTGCCGTCGTCCATACAAACGCCTGGTCAACGGCATCCGGATATTGCCGGACTAATGCGCGATTACAAATCGCAGCAAGACCGGCATACCAGTCATCAAAAACGGAATTCGTCCCGCCAAACCGCTCGACAGCCCAGGCCGCAGGCGAGCAGGCGCCAGTTAAAATTTAGGGTCCGGCACCGTTTTTTTAGGTTAGAATGTAACCGGGCCTTTGGAGCGAGATAAAAGGATTATTGGTGACGATTAAGGTTATTTTGGCAGACGATCACAAGATTGTTCGCGCCGGATTGAGAAGCCTGTTGGAGTCGGGAGGTCAGATTGACGTAGTGGCCGAGGCTGAAAATGGCCGTGAAACCGTATCGCTAACCAAAAAACTCAATCCGGATGTCGTCGTCATGGATGTGGCGATGCCCGATATGAATGGCGTCGACGCGACCCAGAAAATTGCACGGCAGAATCCTGACTCGCGGGTACTGGCGCTATCCGGACATCCCGACGGATTATTTATTACCGGTATGCTCGAAGCCGGCGCCAAAGGTTATCTATTGAAAGACGTCGCGACCGAGGAACTTATCCTCGCCATCAAAACCGTCGCCAATGGGCGCATCTATGTCAGCCCTTCCGTTAGCGACACCCTGGTAGAAGACTATCTGCAACGTGTCAAAGGTGAAGTTGGCCCCGACTATGACGCCTTGAGCACCCGCGAGCGCGAGGTGCTTCAACTGGTCGCCGAAGGTCGCTCGACCGCACAGATCGCCAACAAGCTAAGCCTGAGTGAGCGCACGATCGAAACCCATCGCAAGCGCATAATGGACAAACTCGGACTACGCAGCATCGCTCAACTGACAAAATATGCCATTCGCAAGGGCATCACATCCCTGGATGACTGATCCTGCCGGGTTAATGTTAATCGCCGGGAACTGACGTAATTGACTGCAAAATCACTTTATCGAGACATCCTCCATTACGCACTTACCGCATAAACCCGCACCAAATTAGGTATTCTCCCCGAATGACATAACCCGGATTGACTTATAGAGTAGGCCTCCGTAATTACTATTCAAACTACCTATGGATGCCATATCTGCGCCCGGCCAAGTGGATGGCAAAATTTTAGATCAGCAACTCTCGAACGAACGCATGCTCCTGGTTGCAGGTCAGACCAAAGCGAGCAGCGCCCTCGTCGTCGTCATCCTTTGCGGATTCACCAGCATCCTTTACGCGCACATCAGCGTAATTCAACTGGTAGCGATTTTAGTTATCGTCGCAGTATATCTATTCCGAGTCTGGTTGGCCCGTAAAGTACGCGAAGAAATAAACCGTTTTCAATGCCAGCAATACTGGGCTCTGACCTTCAAAATCGTGGCGGCCTTCAGTGGTGTTCTGTGGGGACTTGCTGCGGCAATCTCGATGGTGCAAGGTTATTCGGGCACCGAACTCTTTGTCGCTTTCCTGATCGGAGGCATCAGCGCGGGCGCGATCTCGTCGCTCGGCTTTTTCAGCAGAGTGTTCGCGTTTTTTACGGTTGGCATTTTGGCACCCATTTCCGTCGCTTTCATTATTAGAGGGGATAGTATCGGTCCGATACTGGCAATTCTGACGATGATTTACGCTGTTTTTTTACTCGTTTCAGCACAAGGTATCAGAAACCAGCTGAATCACTGGCTTCATTTGAGCCACAAAAAAGAGCAGCTAGTGCACGAACTCTACGCTGAAAAGGAAATATCCGAGCAACGATTAAACGAGTTGAAGCATGAAGTCGAGGAACGTCGTAAAGCAGAAAACATAACCGAACAACATCGCACCACGCTCTCGAACCTGCTAGGTAATTTGCCCGGCATGGCGTATCGCGCCGTCAACGATGATCGATGGTCATTCGAGTTTATCAGTGACGGCTGCCGAGACATTTTAGGGTTGACGGCCGACCAATTATTCGAACAAGGTAAATCCTGCATTCACGACCTACTCGTCAGCAATGACCGCCGCTTTGCCACGAGCCAATTTCGCACGATGGGCGCCAATGCGACTTTTCAACACGAGTACACCCTGATCACCCCGCAAGGCAACGAAAGGCGGGTCATTGAACGCGGGTGCAAGGTATATGGCCAGACTGGAGAATTGGTCGCCATCGATGGCTTTATTACCGATATAAGCGATCAGTTCCTGCTTTCCAACAAGCTGTCCCAGTTGGAAAAACATGACAGCCTGACCGGTGTCTTCAATCGCCAGCAATTCGAAGTGATCGTGCAAAATACCGCCTATAAAACTGCGTATGATTTAAGCGAACATGTGCTTATATACGTCGATCTCGACCAGTTTAAAATTGTCAACGATACCTGCGGACATACCGCGGGGGATGAAATACTGCAACAAATCGCCGCTATATTTCAATCGCGCCTGCGCCAACAAGACGCGATTGCTCGGCTCGGCGGCGACGAGTTCGGTATCCTGCTCGGAGACTGTAGCATCGACGAAGCGACGAAAATCGCGGCAAAACTTTGTAAGGCGGTCCAGGATTTTCACTTCTGCCATGATGACCGCAATGTCCGGCTGACTACGAGTATCGGATTGGCTTCCACCAGCTGCGGGCTCAAATCATTGCAGCAACTCATGATTGCCGCCGAAAGCGCGGCGCGTACGGCGAAGGAAAACGGCCGGAACCAGGTGTACATATATCAAGCCAACGACGACATGCATACCCGACGAAATCTTGAAGTGCAGTGGGCGATCGAGGTGCCCGAAGCCATCCAGGAAGACAGGATGTACCTCGAACAACAAAAGATCGTGCCGATAGATTCGCTGACTCCAGCTGAAAACTGGTGTGAGTTGCTAATCCGAATGCGTGACCGCGTCGATCAAACGATAATGCCGGGCGCCTTTTTACCGGTAGCCGAGCAATATCATCAGGCAATTTTAATCGATACCTGGGTAGTTAAAACCTTGCTTACGCTACTGGAGCAACAACCCGAGGATTTCGACGACATCGACCTGTTTTTTATAAATTTGTCAGGACAGACAATGGGACAACAGGCGTTTCTAGATAATATTTTCGAAATGCTGAAAACGAACCGGCACTCGGCTAGTCGCATCTGTTTTGAAATTACCGAAACCGCGGCTGTGGCCAATAAAAAAATGGCCCTGTCGATGATGGCGGGTCTGCGCCAGCTGGGTTGTCGCTTTGCACTTGACGATTTTGGCAGTGGACTCTCGTCCTTCGGTTACCTACGAGATTTTCCAGTCGACTACATAAAGATCGACGGAGAATTTGTGAAGGATATCGCTGCAGATCCGGTCAGCCGCTCCATCGTCGCGTCGATTTGCGATATCGGGCATGCCACCGGAAAAAAACTAATCGCCGAGTTTGTCGAAAGCGAAGCAATACTACAAATACTTGGTGAAATTGGCGTGGATTATGCGCAAGGCTTCGGAATCTGTAAGCCCGTCTCCCTATTCGCACGCAGAAAGCCAAAAATTGAGCACAGCGCCTGAGCGGCAAGATTCTCCTTCTTTCAATGAAATTACATATTAAAAATTCGAGGGATTGCCTGATGCATGATTACAGCCGGGGCAGGTCAAGATCAGATACTAGGATCGATGCGCGCCGTTTACCGCGAGTGTCGAGTAGTAATTTATGATCAAGGTAATGATTGTCGACGATCAGCCGGTGGTAATTAACGAACTCACCCACCTGATTGAAGATTCCTGGACTGCCAGGGTCGTCGACACCGCCGTTGATGGCAAAGCCGCGATACCGAGCGCTTTAAAAAAACGCCCGGACCTCATCTTGCTGGATGTGTCACTACCCGACATGAACGGCATCGAAATTGCGCGAGAACTGAAATCCGCCTGGCCGGAAGTTAAAATACTGGCGATATCCGCCTACCCGGACAGCCTGTACGTCGACAGTATGCTGGATGCCGGCGCGCTCGGATACCTGCTTAAGGACAATGTGCAGGATGAACTAGTCAACGCAATTCAATCGATATCGATTGGCAAGCAGTGGCTGGGAAAGGGATTGAATCGATCATCGGAAACTTAATTCCAATCAAGCGATAGCGCATTATCCGTTTTAGCGCCATCACGCTTAGTGTATCCGATATTAAATAAGGACTGCGCAATCGACCAAACTGAGGCGATTTCAGCAAAATCGCTCGTACCCAATAACATGTAAGGCCTAATTTCGATAGACTAGGACTTTTCCAGGCGCCAGTTTCAGCCCAGACCGGATCCTGCCATGCAAAATGATCGAATAACGAGGTTTAGTATTCAACAGGTTTCCGGGCCCTGGTTGTTTGCGGGTTTTCTTATTGTTCATTTTTGCACGCAATGGTTGAGCGACTACTTTTTCTTCGCCACGGAAACCGTTGTAACAGTATGGCCCGGCAGCGGCCTGTTGCTGGCGGTCCTGCTTGCCAGCCGTTATCGGCAATGGTTGTTTCTGAGCGCCGCCGTCCTGGTATCCGGCGCTATCACCGATCTGATCATTTACCCAGGCGGCCTATCTTTTTTCTTGCTCAGCGCCAGCGCCGAACTGGTGGCGGGCATAGTCGGCGCATTTTTGCAAAGGCGTTTCGTCGCCTCGAGACTCGATATGGGGTCGCTGCGCGACGTTATCGCGCTGGTGGTGCTGGGCGGCCTGGTCCCCACTGCGCTCGCTGCATTCTTCGCCACCCCTGGGGTGATGGTGACGCATCCGGAATCCACCTATTGGGCGACCTGGCTACTTTGGTGGTATTCAAGCATCCTGGGAGTACTGGTTTTCGTGCCGCCAATAATGGCTATACGCGGAATTTCAGATTGGCCCTATTTCACCCGCAGATTCTGGACTATCGAATTTGGACTGCTGTTTTTCGCGTTGCTGGCTATCGGCCAATCGGTGCTGAGCGCTACCCCCACACAAACACTGTCGGATTCGCCCTACCTGATCGTACCGCTGCTGATCTGGGCCGCGCTGCGATTCGGGCCATTCATCGCCGCCCTCTCGACTCTAATCATTACCTTGTTGGCGGTGGTGAATGCCAAACTGGGACTCGGCCCTTTTGTCGCCCATGCAGACAGTGTCTATCAACAAGTACTGGCGCTACAGGCCTATCTCGGTATCGTCGCAATCGGAATCTCGGTATTTGGGGCAGTGGTAGCGCAACAGTATCGCGACGAGCAGGCATTGCTGAAGGCAACCGAAGCGCGGCGCACCGCCATGGAATCGATCCACGAACGTTATTGGCGCTACGACAAAGACCTTCGCCTCGAAGTCTGGAGCAGCGGCAGGGAAGGTTATGCCGCGGCGAGCGGTCAGGAGCGAGTTGGGCAGCCCCTGTACGAAGAGCTGCTTTATTGGGCCGAGCGCGGCTGGCACGGCCCGGGCGACCCGGCCGAGATTGCACAGGAACGTTACCAAAAATATCGGGACGGTTCGATACCCCGGTTCGAACGACACACAACGCCGGACGGATATATACTCGAAGTCCGGCGCTATCGAACGCCGGATGGCGGATATACCGAAACCCAGGCGGACGTAACCGGCCAAATTGAAAGGGAAAAACTGGCCCGTGAAAACGAGGCGCTGTTTAAGGCTTTCCTCGCCCACAGCCCCAGCTTAATCGCCTTTAAGGATTGCGAGGGTCGTTATTCCCATGTCGGCGACCATTTTCTCGATTTTCACGGTTTAACAGTGGACCAAGTAATCGGCCATACTCCGCGCGAGATTTTTAGCCCCGAAATCGCCGAGAAAATCGAATCTAGCGACCGATACTGCCTGGAAACGGGCCGTATATGGCGCAATGAAATCTGGATGGAAACGCCCACCGGGCCAAGACTGATAAGCCTGATTCGGTTCCCGGTGAAGGATACCCGAGGTGAAATGATTGCCAATTGTAGTATCTCTATCGATATCACCGAATCCAGACAACAACAGGCAAACTTGCGCAGAAGCGAGGATATTAATCGCCTGACCTTAGAAGCCGTTGGTAGCGGCGGCTGGGACTATAACGTCGCTACTAATAAAGTCCGGATCAGCGATAATTTGATGCAGCAACTCGGTTACGCACCCGGAGAAATCGAAATCGATGCCGCCTGGTTTCGCGAGCATAGCCATCCGGACGATTTTCCGAAAGCACTCGATACCTATGTCGATCACGTTAAGGGCAAATCGGAGTTTTTTGAATGCGAAGTTCGCACTCGGCTCAAATCGGGCGAATATAAATGGATGCTGGTGCGAGGCCTCGCGGCCGAGCGCGACGAGCACGGTCGGGTAACCCGCATGGTGGGCGCAAATTTCGATATCGACGATCGCAAGCACGCAGAAGAGGCATTACTGCAAAGCGAAGAGAAATTCCGTAACCTCGCGGAAGGATCGCTGCAGGGGTTTGCGGTATTCGACACCTCCTGGAAAATCGAGTATATCAATTCGGCGCTCGCGAGCATTTTAGGTTATCCCGACACCCAGGCATTGGTTGGCAACAACTGGACCCAATGCATTCCCGAGCACGAGCTCAAACGAATGCAGAAGTACCGTGACCGACGCTTGCAACTGGATCCCAAAGCGCCAACTCAGTATGAAACCGATCTCGTCAGATACGACGGCAGCGTCATTCATGTCTTGATAGGAGTGCGCCTCATCGAATGGAACCAGCATACCGCGTTTCAATATATCGTGTTTGACATTACCGACCAGAAAAAGGCCGAACTGGCGCTGCGCGCAAGTAACGCCCAGTTCAATGCCTTTATGGACAATACCCCGGACGTCATAGCGATTAAAAACGCGCAGGGCGAGTATATTTTCGTCAACCGGCGATACCAACAGCTTTATCGGGTCAGCAAAGAGCAATTCCAGGATCAAAATGAGCTCTGGAACCGTATCGACGTCGACCCCGAGCTGGCGGAACAGGAGGAACGGCTGGTTCGCGAAACCCGGAAACCGCGCAAATACTACCTGAGGAGCCATATCGGGGATCGCGATCAGCATTGGTTCGTCACTCGCTTCCCAATCCTGACAGCGGAAGGCGAACTGGTCGGAACCGGGCTAATCAATACCGAAATAACCAAACTGAAGCGCATCGAACTGGAGCTGGCGGAGAGTGAGCAGCGTTACCGCCAATTGTTCGAAACCGCGCCGGTTTCTTTGTGGGAACAGGACTGGAGCGGTATTAAACAGCTTATCGACCGTTTGCAGGAACACGGCCATGAAAACGTGATCGAATATATCAGAATGCATCCGCAGGAGATCGGCCGCGAGGCCGACGTCTACAAGGTAATCGATGTTAATGCGGAAACCCTGAGGCTTTTCGGAACAAGAAACAAACAGAACTTGATCGACAGTATCCAGAACCGGCCGTGGCTGGAATGCGAATCGGGATTGCTCGATCGGATCGAGATTTTTTTAGATGGGCAGCGCCGGGCGATCGTTGAATCCGAAGCAGACCGGGAGGACGGTTCATCGATCCCGGTACGGATCACATCCGAAATCGTCGCTGAAGATACTCGCGATTGGTCAAGAGTTTATACGACCTACCAGGATACAACCGACGAAATCATCTCGTCGAAACGTCTGGAAGAATACCGCGACGAGTTGCGCTCACTGGCCGGTAGAATTTCGCTCGCCGAAGAAAGCGAACGCCGACGCATCGCATCCGACCTGCACGACGGCACCATCCAGAATCTGGTCGTTGCCCGGATGAAGATACTCGCGCTGAGAAAAAGCCTTCGCGCCGATCGATCGAAACAGCTTATCGACGAAATCACCGAGCTGCTCGATTCTTCGCTGAGTGAAACCCGCACCTTGATTTTCGACCTGAGCCCACCCGTCTTGTATGAACTCGGGCTCGAGGCGGGAATAGTCTGGCTCACCGAACAATTCAAGCAACGCACCGGTATCAAGATCGATTTCAACCCCGGAAAAACCAAGATCGTGCTGGCGCATGACCTCAAGGTGGTGCTGTTCCAAACCGTTCGCGAACTGCTCGTCAATATCGCGAAACATGCCCAGGCCGATAAGGTGAGCATCGAATGGCGCGAGCATGCCAATTGCCTGGATTTGCGCGTAACCGACAATGGCATCGGATTCGATAGCTCGGCAATTGGAACAAAAGTCTCGGCCGAAGGCGGATTCGGCTTGTTCAGCATCCGTGAACGACTCAATCTGGTCGGCACGAGTTTTGTGATTGATTCGTCAAACGAGGGAACCCGGATTTCGATCAAGGCGCCGTTAAACAACTCTTAGTCGGTATAAGAATCGATCCGCCACCGGCTCAACTCGGAAGCGGGCAGCCAACTCTCCGGAAAACCTTCAGGACAGAATTTACCCTCTACTAAGGCATGGCGCCACCACCTAATCTCAGGCAGTCGGGTTTTCTACCAGACCCAATTCCTCGATCATCGCGTCACGCATCAAGAATTTTTGCGGTTTTCCCGTTACCGTCATCGGCAGCGACGATTTGAAGCGGATGTAACGCGGCACCTTATAGTGTGCGATTCGATCTTTGAATCGCCCCGGGATTTCCGGAGGCTGTTTTGTGTGAGTCATGCTGCCTCGAATGACTCTTCCAGTTGCTGATAATACATCAGCTCATACTCGACCGGCGGTATATCGCCGATCGATTCGAGTAATCGTCGATGGTTAAACCAGTCCACCCATTCCAGCGTGGCGTATTCGACATCGTCGAGTGCCTTCCAGGGACCACGCTTTCGGATGACTTCAGTCTTGTATAATCCGTTGATCGTTTCAGCGAGAGCATTGTCGTAAGAATCACCGACGCTACCGACAGAAGCATCAATGCCGGCCTCCGCGAGCTTCTCGGTGTAGTGGATCGACAAGTACTGGCTGCCTCGGTCACTGTGGTGAATCAGATCGCCGGCAATCGCTCTTGACCAGACGGCTTGATCCAGGGCATCGAGAACCAGTTCTGCCTTCAGCGAACGACTGACGCGCCAGCCGACGATATATCGAGCGAATACGTCGACGATAAAGGCGACATAGACGAATCCCGACCAGGTCGGCAC
>DS021200.1:316600-324342 GCA_001735895.1 Olavius algarvensis Gamma 3 endosymbiont
TCGGCACCCACAGCTGATTGGGCCGAATCGCGCTAAATTCACGATTCACGAGATCAGCAGGCCGGGCAAGGGAATCGTCAGCGATGGTCGTCCAGCAGTTCTTTGGACCTCTTGTTACACCCCTCAGACCCAGTTCTCGCATCAGACGCTCTACCGTACAACGAGCCACAACAAAACACTCCCGCTTCAATTGGCACCAGACTTTGCGAGCGCCGTACACCTCAAAATTCTCTTCCCAGACGCGTTTAATTTCCGCCTTGAGATGTCGATCTCGAGTTGATCGCTTCGAACAGCGATCTGGGTCCAGTTCTCGCGCCTTGTGCTCATGGTAGGTCGACGGAGCAATCGGCAATCGCTTGCAGATTGGCTCGACTCCGTAATCGACCCGGTGATCGTCGATGAACGACACCATTATTTCGGTCGGCGGCCGAGCTCCGCCTGGGCGAAATAGGCAGAAGCCTTGCGCAGAATTTCATTGGTCTGCTTGAGCTCTCGATTTTCGCGTTCCAGTTCCTTGAGGCGATCTCGCTCGCTCGTAGAGATGCCGCCACGCTTCCCCTGGTCAATCTCTGACTGTCTCACCCAGCGGCGTAGCGTTTCTGCTGTACATCCTATTTTCGATGATATCGATTCAATGGTTGACCACTGGGACTCGTGCTCATGTTGATGCTCGAAAACCATACGAACCGCCCGTTCCCGGACTTCCGGGGAATATCTTTTGTTTGTCTTCATTACCCAATCCTCTCAAGAAATTGAGCCTCCGACAAACCCGGGGCGATTCACTTTACAAAATTCCCGCAATTCGTCTGCGCTCATTTTCGCGTCGCCCCGCGTCACGATCCAGGCGCAGATTTCCTCGCCGAATTTTTCATCGGGCACGCCAAATACCTGTGCCTCCTGCACCTTCGGGTGGCGGAATAGAAACTCTTCGATCTCCCGCAGATAAACGTTCTCGCCACCGCGAATCAGCATATCCTTGACGCGACCGACTATGTTGCAATACCCGGCTTCGTCGATAGTTGCCAGGTCGCCGGTATGCATCCAGCCGGCAGCATCTATCGATTCCCGGGTGCGCTCTTCGTCGTTCCAGTAACCCCGCATCACCGAGTAACCCCGGGTGCACAACTCACCGCTTGCGCCGAGCGGCAGCGTCGCCCCCTGCTTATCCACGATTTTTACTTCGACATGCGGATGAATGCGTCCGACGGTGCGACCTTTTTCTCGATTGGGTCGTCGACATGGGTCTGGAACGAGATCGGGCTGGTTTCGGTCATACCATAACCGATCGTGACCTCGCTCATATGCAAATCCTCGACCACACGCTTCATAATCTCGATGGGGCAGGGCGCGCCCGCCATCATGCCGGTTCGCAGCGACGAAACCTGGTAGTTACCGACCTCCTGCTGCTCGAGCAGGGCGACGAACATCGTCGGCACGCCGTAGAGCGCGCTACAATTTTCATCCTGAACCGCCTGCAGGGTCGTCTCGGCGGCAAAAGTCTCGTCCGGAAATACCATAGCCGCGCCGCAGGTGACGCAACCCAGCGACCCCAGCACCATGCCGAAACAATGGTATAGCGGCACCGGGATACAGAGTTTATCGGTCTCGGTAAATCCCATCGCGGCCACGGTGAAACGTGCGTTATTAACGATGTTTGCATGCGTCAGCGTCGCACCCTTGGGCGCACCGGTGGTACCGCTGGTGAACTGAATGTTAATCGCCTCATCAGGATCGAGCGCTTGCCGGATTCCATCCAGACGCATTACTTCAGTTTGCGGTCGAGCTCCGCCTGGGCGAAAAAAGCTGAAGCCGTTCGTAAAATTTCATTCGCTCGCTTGAGTTCTCGGTTCTCTCGCTCCAATTCCTTGAGGCGCTCTCGTTCACTGGTTGAGATATCAATCTATTGGACCATGTCAATTCGCTTCCATGCGACTCTAAAGTGGAGATCGAGTCTAGCGAGGGGTGATCAAATGGGCAAATCCGATTCACTACAAAGAAAAAGCCCCGATCGAACCAACGATCGGGGCTTTTGAGTTTAATGCCTGGCAATGACCTACTTTCACATGGGGAGACCCCACACTATCATCGGCGCAGTTCCGTTTCACTTCTGAGTTCGGGATGGGATCAGGTGGGTCCAGAACGCTATGGTTGCCAAGCAATTCGGTTGGATAACCGGGGACAGATCTGTAGATCTGTCCCCAATCGTCCCAATTTGAAATCTGTAATAGAAGTTAATGTTGCATCAGTCTGACGCGACATAACACACAACCGCAAAGTTGTTTGGGTGTTATATGGTCAAGCCGCACGATCAATTAGTACCAGTTAGCTACACACATTACTGTGCTTCCACACCTGGCCTATCAACCTCGTAGTCTTCGAGGGATCTTTAGAGACTTCAAGAGTCTAGTGAGAACTAATCTTGGGAGGGGCTTCCCGCTTAGATGCTTTCAGCGGTTATCCCTTCCGAACATAGCTACCCGGCAATGCCACTGGCGTGACAACCGGAACACCAGAGGTTCGTCCACTCCGGTCCTCTCGTACTAGGAGCAGCTTCCCTCAATTCTCAAACGCCCACGGCAGATAGGGACCGAACTGTCTCACGACGTTCTAAACCCAGCTCGCGTACCTCTTTAAATGGCGAACAGCCATACCCTTGGGACCTGCTTCAGCCCCAGGATGAGATGAGCCGACATCGAGGTGCCAAACACCGCCGTCGATATGAACTCTTGGGCGGTATCAGCCTGTTATCCCCGGAGTACCTTTTATCCGTTGAGCGATGGCCCTTCCATACAGAACCACCGGATCACTATGACCGTCTTTCGACCCTGCTCGACGTGTCTGTCTCGCAGTCAAGCACCCTTATGCCATTGCACTCATAGCACGATTTCCAAACGTGCCGAGGGTACCTTCGCGCTCCTCTGCTACTCTTTCGGAGGAGACCGCCCCAGTCAAACTACCCACCACACACTGTCCCTGATCCAGATAATGGACCTAGGTTAGAACTCCAAACATACCAGGCTGGTATTTCAAGGTTGACTCCACGCAATCTGGCGATAACGCTTCAAAGTCTCCCAGCTATCCTACACAAGTAGGCTCAAAGTTCAGTGCGAAGCTGTAGTAAAGGTTCACGGGGTCTTTCCGTCTAGCCGCGGGTACGCAGCATCTTAACTGCGAATTCAATTTCACTGAGTCTCGGGTGGAGACAGTGTGGCCATCGTTACGCCATTCGTGCAGGTCGGAACTTACCCGACAAGGAATTTCGCTCGATTATCTTGACTTACCTCCATGGTAAGCCGAGTGACATCTTAAAATTGTCACTCCTGCATATCGCCATGCAGATGGGACTATATCTTCATCCAAAAGAATTTGGATGTTTGGCGTGTAGTCTCTGAGGATTCTGATCGCGATTGATCAGTCTTTCCTGCTGATTGTCCGCACCGTGTAGATTTTTACTGAACAGAATAATTCTGAACGAGTACTAACGGATACTCGGAGTTTCCAGCATATAGCCAAATTTTACTAAGGCAGCAATCCCTACCTTAGGACCGTTATAGTTACGGCCGCCGTTTACCGGGGCTTCGATCAAGAGCTTCTCCGAAGATAACCCCATCAATTAACCTTCCGGCACCGGGCAGGCGTCACACCCTATACGTCCTCTTACGAGTTTGCAGAGTGCTGTGTTTTTAGTAAACAGTCGCAGCCACCAGTTTATTGCAACCCCCACCAGCTTACGGAGTAAATCCGATCACCGGCAAGGGCGTACCTTCTCCCGAAGTTACGGTACCATTTTGCCTAGTTCCTTCACCCGAGTTCTCTCAAGCGCCTTGGGATTCTCACCCCACCCACCTGTGTTGGTTTAGAGTACGGCCACACATGACCTGAAGCTTAGAGGTTTTTCCTGGAAGCATGGCATCGACGACTTCGCTCCATAGTGGTGCTCGTCATCACGTCTCAGCCTTAAGAGATCCCGGATTTGCCAAAGATCTCAGCCTACACGCTTAAACACAGACAACCATCGCTGTGCTCGTCTAGCCTTCTCCGTCACCCCATCGCAGTAATGTGCGGTACAGGAATATTAACCTGTTTTCCATCGACTACGCCTTTCGGCCTTGCCTTAGGTACCGACTAACCCTGCGCCGATTAGCGTTGCGCAGGAAACCTTGGGTTTTCGGCGTGCGGGTTTTTCACCCGCATTATCGTTACTCATGTCAGCATTCGCACTTCTGATACCTCCAGCATGCCTTACAGCACACCTTCACAGGCTTACAGAACGCTCCTCTACCGTGCAACGCCATAAATGACGCGCACCCGCAGCTTCGGTATACAGCTTAGCCCCGGTAAATCTTCCGCGCAGGCCGACTTGACTAGTGAGCTATTACGCTTTCTTTAAAGGATGGCTGCTTCTAAGCCAACCTCCTAGCTGTCTGTGCCTTCCCACATCGTTTCCCACTGAGCTGTAATTTTGGGACCTTAGCTGGCGGTCTGGGTTGTTTCCCTTTCCACGACGGACGTTAGCACCCGCCGTGTGTCTCCCGCGATTGCACTTCCTGGTATTCGGAGTTTGCAATGGTTTGGTAAGCCGGGATGGCCCCCTAGCCATAACAGTGCTCTACCCCCAGGAGTGAGACGCGAGGCGCTACCTAAATAGCTTTCGAGGAGAACCAGCTATCTCCGGGCTTGATTAGCCTTTCACTCCGATCCACAGCTCATCCCCCCATTTTTCAACATAGGTGGGTTCGGTCCTCCAGTGCATGTTACTGCACCTTCAACCTGGCCATGGATAGATCGCCCGGTTTCGGGTCTACTCCCAGCGACTATGACGCCCTATTAAGACTCGGTTTCCCTACGCCTCCCCTAAACGGTTAAGCTTGCCACTGAGAAGTAAGTCGCTGACCCATTATACAAAAGGTACGCGGTCACAGAACAAGTCTGCTCCCACTGCTTGTATGCATACGGTTTCAGGTTCTATTTCACTCCCCTAACAGGGGTTCTTTTCGCCTTTCCCTCACGGTACTGGTTCACTATCGGTCGGTAGTTAGTATTTAGCCTTGGAGGATGGTCCCCCCATGTTCAGACAACGTTTCACGTGCGCCGTCCTACTCGAATAATCTTTAAACACCTTTCGCGTACGGGGCTATCACCCACTATGGCCAGACTTTCCAGACTGTTCCGCTAGGTAAATAAAGAGTTTAGGGCTGGTCCCCGTTCGCTCGCCGCTACTAAGGGAATCTCGGTTGATTTCTTTTCCTCTGGGTACTTAGATGTTTCAGTTCCCCAGGTTCGCCTCGTTAACCTATGTATTCAGTTAACGATACCCTGCAAGCAGGGTGGGTTTTCCCATTCGGAGATCCCCGGATCAAAGCTCGTTTATCAGCTCCTCGAGGCATATCGCAGATTTCCACGTCCTTCATCGCCTACTACCGCCTAGGCATCCACCGTATGCGCTTATTCACTTGACCATATAACCCCAAACAACCTTTTTTGGCTTGATCTTTTTCCGCCTGCCTGCGTTGCAGCTCTCTCTCGCGGCGGTCACGTGGTGGAACCACGCTCCCTTGCTCGTTCGATCTGCGCCTTGTCAGGCGAAAAAATCTCGGCGCCAAAAACATTCAGGAGAATGTAAATGGTCCGAATGATCGGGCCAACGCCTTTTGTATGAAACGTTGGTTAAAACCAAACAACGATGAAACTTCAATCGCTGTTGTTACCTTTATCGGGGCTCCTGACTATGGGAGCGTCCAATGCCGATAACAAAAAGTCCAAAAGTTATATGTCGCGCTGTACATGATGCAACATTAACAGACATAACATCAGAGAACTCACGATGTCATGCTGGTTACTTCTTTATTACAGATTCAAATTTTTAAAGAACATCGCCCCAAACTTCGGAACGTCTGGTTACGCCAGAACTGAAGCATCCGCGGATGATTCAGTTCTGACCCCTGGAATTATATTTTCGTTGCCACTCAAGCTCTCTTTGTCACCATTTGTCTGGGTCGGTCGAAGGTTTATGCGTAGTGTGCTAGTGCACATGAGCCGGAAGCTTCGGGCGAGCCAGGCAAATGGTGGAGCCAGGCGGGATCGAACCGCCGACCTCCTGCGTGCAAGGCAGGCGCTCTCCCAGCTGAGCTATGGCCCCTTTAACTTGTCTTTTTTTCGCCAGGCAAGGCGCATTTGACGCGCGCGCCGGGAGCATAGGGGTGCCTATGTGACCAAGCGCGGGGCAAATGCGCCTTGCCTGGCGGAAAAAATCCTGCGTTAAAGATACCGTCGCAGGATTACTTAAGTCTTTCACCCCACTCATAATTTCAATTTCCAGGCAGCGCAGCTGCCGCACGAAATTGAAATTTTGTTCAGGTTGGACGAAGGCGATCCCGAAGCATACACCAGTATGCGAGGGTGAGGCTTCGTTCAAGCTGGACAAAATTGGTGGGTCTGGGTGGATTTGAACCACCGACCTCACCCTTATCAGGGGTGCGCTCTAACCAACTGAGCTACAGACCCGGTGCAGGTAAGGTCTTGCCCCGCCTGAATGAAGAACAAGGGGGAATTCAAAACCTAGCAATTCCAGGATTGGTTGATCAGGTAATTTGTGTGAGCACCCATACCACGATGAGTCGTATATTTTTAAGGAGGTGATCCAGCCGCAGGTTCCCCTACGGCTACCTTGTTACGACTTCACCCCAGTCATGAATCACAAAGTGGTGACCGTCCTCCCGAAGGTTAGACTAGCCACTTCTTTTGCAACCCACTCCCATGGTGTGACGGGCGGTGTGTACAAGGCCCGGGAACGTATTCACCGTAGCAATGCTGATCTACGATTACTAGCGATTCCAACTTCATGCAGTCGAGTTGCAGACTGCAATCCGGACTAAGAACTGCTTTGTGGGATTGGCTCCCCCTCGCGGGTTAGCGACCCTCTGTACAGCCCATTGTAGCACGTGTGTAGCCCAGCCCATAAGGGCCATGATGACTTGACGTCATCCCCACCTTCCTCCGGTTTGTCACCGGCAGTCTCCTTAGAGTTCCCACCATTACGTGCTGGCAACTAAGGACAAGGGTTGCGCTCGTTGCGGGACTTAACCCAACATCTCACGACACGAGCTGACGACAGCCATGCAGCACCTGTCACTGCGTTCCCGAAGGCACCAATCTATCTCTAGAAAGTTCGCAGGATGTCAAGAGCTGGTAAGGTTCTTCGCGTTGCATCGAATTAAACCACATGCTCCACCGCTTGTGCGGGCCCCCGTCAATTCCTTTGAGTTTTAGTCTTGCGACCGTACTCCCCAGGCGGTCAACTTAATGCGTTAGCTGCGCCACTAAAGGTACTAAGACCCCCAACGGCTAGTTGACATCGTTTACGGCGTGGACTACCGGGGTATCTAATCCCGTTTGCTCCCCACGCTTTCGCTCCTCAGCGTCAGTATTAGTCCAGCAAGTCGCCTTCGCCACTGATGTTCCTCCGGATATCTACGCATTTCACCGCTACACCCGGAATTCCACTTGCCTCTACTATACTCTAGTCTGTCAGTATCGAATGCAGTTCCCAGGTTGAGCCCGGGGCTTTCACATCCGACTTAACAAACCGCCTACGAGCGCTTTACGCCCAGTAATTCCGATTAACGCTTGCACCCTCCGTATTACCGCGGCTGCTGGCACGGAGTTAGCCGGTGCTTCTTCTATAGGTTAAGTCAAGACTCAGGGTTATTAACCCTAAGCTTTTCGTCTCTATGAAAGTGCTT
>DS021200.1:325231-327921 GCA_001735895.1 Olavius algarvensis Gamma 3 endosymbiont
CACTCAAATCGTAATGATACGAGATCATCATTGACATGAGTGCCCACACAAATTACCTAATCAATTGTTAAAGATCGTTTCATCGGGGAACGCCCGATGGGTTGCGGTCTTTTCAGACCCGCCCCGCAATGCCGGCAATCCTGGGATAACCGGACGTTTTTAACAGCGAGGGCGCGCATTATAAGCCCTTTTTTCACGGCGTCAACGACTTCCGCAGCATTTATCGGGATAAATGCCGACTAGTCGATATCTGCCTGATTTAACGAGGCTTTTAATTCGCGTCGATTAATCGATTCGGCCCTTGTAAAACCTGGCCGGTTCGGCTCGACGAGGCGCGCATTATAGGCAGTATTAATATTGCGTCAAGCGCTATTTAAAATATTTATTACTCGAGGGTGATACGCGCAAATTTACGCTTGCCCACCTGGGCCACAAGTACCGAGCCACGCGCGAGTTCCAGTCCGCGCTCCGAGATTTTCTCGCCATCGAGTTTGACGGCGCCCTGCTGGATCATGCGCAAGCTTTCCGAAGTGCTGCTGGTCAGTCCGGCCTGTTTCAGCAGCGCCGCGATAGAGATCTTGTCGTGCTCGAGCTTAAGCCGGATCTCCGGCATCTCGTCCGGCATGGCGCCCTTGGTGAAACGCGTGATGAAATCCTGTTGGGCGGCCCGAGCCGCAGCGGCGTCATGAAAGCGGCTAATTATTTCCTGCGCCAACAGGAATTTGATGTCGCGTGGATTGGCCCCCGCTTCGATATCCTGCCGAAACTGTTCGATCTCCTGCATCGGCCTGAAACTGAGCAATTCGAAATAACGCCACATCAAGTCATCGCTGATCGACATGATTTTGCCGAACATATCGTTGGGTGCATCGTCGATGCCGATATAATTATTGAGCGACTTGGACATCTTTTGTACACCGTCCAGACCTTCCAGAATCGGCATCGTCAGGATTACCTGCGGCTCCATGGCTTCAGCTTTCATCAATTCTCGGCCAACCAGCAGATTGAACTTCTGATCGGTACCGCCGAGTTCGACGTCGGCCCGCATTTCGACCGAATCCCAGCCCTGTACCAAGGGATAGAGAAACTCGTGAATCGAGATCGGCTGGTTAGTTTTGTAACGCTTGGAAAAATCATCCCGCTCGAGCATACGCGCAACCGTGTGGCGCGAGGCCAGCCGGATCATGTCGGCCGAAGTGCGGGGTCCATGCCAGGTTGAATTGAAACATATCTCCGTTGTCTCCGGATCGAGAGTCTTGAAAACCTGCTCCTGGTAAGTCAACGCGTTTTGCTGAATTTGCTCGGGCGACAATGGCGGCCGAGTCACCGATTTCCCACTGGGATCGCCGATCATGCCGGTAAAGTCACCGATCAAGAACATGATGTGGTGTCCCAACTCTTGAAACTGGCGCATTTTATTGATTAAAACCGTGTGCCCAAGATGCAAATCCGGCGCCGTTGGATCGAAGCCAGCCTTGATTCTCAAAGGTTTTTCGCGTGATAATTTTTGTTGCAATTCAGCCTCAAGCAGGATTTCATCGCATCCTCTTTTTATCAGCTGCATTGCATCTTTTTCGGAATTCATGCTATATACCTGTTTGGAGATAATAATTCGGGCCCATTATCTCTATTTAACCAATAACTTAGACGTATTTTTTAATGAGTTTTCAAGATCTTGATTTCAAATCTGAGCACGCCTGTATGCCGAGGTATAAAAACTCTGCGCCCACTAGCCCTGCTTTTCATCCCGGTCTATTGATCAAATTACTATTGATCGCAACCGTGGTCATGCTACTCGGCTTCAGTGTATCGAACTGGCAGCCCTCGGCCAAAGCTGCGGATTCTACTCTCAAGTTGGCGCGATTACACTATACGCTGCCGCTGCCCACCCCGGTAAACACAGCTCAACCGGAGCTCGAGGAAACGGCAGCCGAAATCGAAGCTGCGCCCTGGGAAAGCGTTATCATCAAATCCGGGGATACGCTGGCCTCGATTTTGTCCAAAAAAGGCGTTTCATCGGCGACCACGCACAAATTAGCCCGATTGAACGAACAAACCAAAAAACTACGTTATATCAAACCAGGCCAGGAAATTCAGTTGCTGCTGGATGAAAATCGCAACCTGCGCCAGATGAAGTACATTCCCGACATTACCAGCACCTTGTTGATTCAGCGCACGGAGGATCAGTCATTCCGCAGCCAGATCATCAATTATCAACTCGATGCTTACCCGGTTTATCGCGAAGGCAGAATCGAGACTTCGTTATTTGAAGCCGCGGCAAACGCGGACATTCCGGAAGATGTCATCATGGATCTGGTCGGGATTTTTGGCTGGGATATCGATTTCTCGCTCGATATTCGCAGCGGCGACCGCTTCGGCATCGTCTACGAGGAATTGTATAAAGACGATGTCAAAATCCGCAACGGCCGTATCCTGTCGGCCGAATTCATCAACAAGGGTAAAACTTATCGCGCGGTTTATTACACCGACCCGAAAGGCGACAGCGATTATTTCACGCCCGAAGGCAAAAGCATGCGCAAGGCATTTCTGCGCAGCCCGGTTGAGTTTTCCCGTATCAGCTCGCGCTTCAGTAACAAGCGCTGGCATCCGGTGTTATCCAAATGGCGCTCTCACAAGGGTGTCGATTACGCCGCCAAGCGCGGTACGCCGGTCAGGGCATCGGGCGACGG
>DS021200.1:328330-341791 GCA_001735895.1 Olavius algarvensis Gamma 3 endosymbiont
CGCTGTCAAACCAGACCCTACCCCGACGGGATGCGTCAGACGTTACGGGAACTGTGCCAATCGCAATCAACTTCGCTCGATGCCCTCTACACGCTCGATGCGCAACTGGGCGAGCACTATGCGGCCGAGGTGAACTCTGCCTTGAAAGCTGCAGCACTCAGTCGCGACGACATTGTGGCCGTGGGCTGCCATGGTCAGACGATTCGCCATAGCCCCGACACGACGATCGCCTATAGCGCTCAGATTGGCGATCCTAACCGGCTGGCCGCGCTTTGCGGAATAACCACGGTGACCGATTTCAGACGCAAGGATGTCGCCCTCGGCGGCCAGGCGGCGCCGCTGGCACCGGCATTTCATCAATACCTGTTTCGCTCGGAAACCGAGGAGCGCGTCATAATCAATATCGGTGGAATAGCCAATATCACTCATTTGCCGGCCAAGCCCGAGACGGCAATCCTCGGTTTCGACACCGGACCCGGCAACACCCTGCTCGACCTCTGGAGTGAGCGCAATCTGGGCACAAAATTCGACCATGACGGCAATTGGGCCCGCAGCGGCAAGCCAATCGATAGTCTGCTCAACCAGATGTTGACCGGCGAGCCCTATTTTGTCTTAGCCGCCCCCAAGTCAACCGGAACCGAGTATTTCAACCCCAACTGGCTGGCAGCCTTCCTGAGCGACAACCATGCAGCCGAAGACGTGCAGGCCACGCTGGTAGAACTCACCGCAATCACGCTTGGCGAAGCAATTCGCGGGTTACCCGCGATGCCGACAAATTGTTATGTTTGCGGCGGGGGGGCTCACAATCGCTATTTGCTCGAACGCATTGCATCGGCTATCCCCAAATGCGGCGTGCAGACAACCTCCGCTCTGGGGCTCGACCCGGACTATGTCGAAGCCGCAGCCTTTGCCTGGCTGGCGCGGGAACGCATTAATTCGCGAACCGGCAACATACCCGCGGTTACGCACGCGACGCGCGCAGCGGTCCTCGGCGGAGTATACCTGGCCGATTAATCGCCGGCCGTTATGTGACATAGTTATCAAATTCACTGAACCCGGACGGTTACATCATGTCTTAGTCAAACGAATGATGCTAGACTCAGTATCAGCTTGCCAGGGAGGAATTCGATGAACAGCATGCGCAGTGTTATCGCATTAACAGCCATTTCATGGCTGGCGAGCGGCACAGCCAATGCAGAATTCATCGGCCTCGACATCGGCGCCAGCCACTGGCCGCCCGGGCTCAACCATGGCAATACCTACTCTGCTTCCAGAAGTATCGACCTGGTTGACGATCTGCAGCTTGAAGATCCGTCGCGGCCTTCGATGGTGCTTATCCTGGAACATCCGATCAAGGCGCTGCCGAACATCAAGTACCGCAGTTACGAGCTGGACTCATCGAATCGCGTTACCCTGGATTCGAATATCAACTTCAATGGCCAGACTTTTTCTTCGGGCAATACAGTAACTTCGACTTACGACCTGTCGCACAACGACATCGTGCTCTACTACCAATTGCTCAACAATCGGCTCAATCTGGATCTGGGAGTTGAACTGAAAAGCTTCGATGGTGAAATTTCACTCGACGGCGATACCAGCGCCAGCGTGGAAGTCGACGAAACGATACCGCTGTTCTACCTGTCGGCGCGCTACGATTTGCCGAATAGCGGTTTCTATGTAGGCGCTAACATCAACGCCAATTTCATCGATCTGGGTCTCAGCGAAAGCAGTGCCCAGGATTCCACTATCATGCTTGGCTATGACTCCGGTAGCGGACTTGGCGTCGAGGGGGGGGTTTCAAGTCTTTTTCGCTGGAACTGGATGAAGTCGAAAACCTCGACAAAAACCTGGAATACGACGGCATTTTCCTGAACGGCTATTTCAACTTCTAGCCCGCATAACTCACCGATATCCTACCGCGGAGACCGCAAAGCTAGACCGAGAAAGACGCCCCGCAACCGCAAGTCGAGGTTGCATTCGGATTATTGACGACGAACATAGCACCTTCCAAGCCTTCGGAGAAATCCACTTCCGATCCCGCCAGATATTGATAGCTCATCTGATCGATGATCAGGGTCGCGCCTTCTTTTTCGACAATCTTGTCGGTCGGTTTAATCTCTTCATCGAGGGAAAAGGTGTACTGAAACCCGGAACAGCCGCCGCCATATACCGACACCCGCAACATCAGGTTTGGATTGTCTTCCTCCTGCCGCAACGATTTCAGCTTGCGTACCGCGGAATCGGAAAACTCAAGCAGGACTTCACCGGGGCTGGGGCCCAGTGCCATACCAAAATTGGCATCGATGATTACTTCCATGACATTACTCGTTACGTTTTCGACTCAGGCAGACAAGGATAACACGCCAATCAGCTTTCCGTCACCGGCTCGGCAGTTGTGCCGCTACGATTGTTGGACTTATCTTCCAGTCGCTTGGGCTGTTGGGCGCCGGTCGGTTGATGCACCAGCCCGCCGTTAACTTCAGCGCCAATCGCCATTTCGATCAGGTTGTAGTAAACACTGCCTTTGATTCTGGACTTGGGCGCCAGCTCTACGCGGGTCGAGCCATAGACATCGCCGACGATTTTCCCGTTAAGCACCATATTGGGCACCTTGACTTCGCCCTCGATACGCCCGAATTCGCTCAGAATAAGAAGTGCGGCGCTACCCTCTTCGGCGACTACGTTACCGTTTATCTTTCCGTCTACGTGAAGACCGCCGGAAAATACCAGGTCGCCATTGATTTCAGTTCCCTGACCTACCAATGTGTCAATACGGGCCGCGCTAAACCCCTTTTTTTTACCAAACATTTATACACCCTCGGACAATACTCTCGTCCACGAAATGGTTTCTGTGAAAGACTCTACCTTCTTTGTAGTAGGTTTGATGCCTATTTCCACCTCGAAAGGCTCAAAACCTTCCGGTATTGCGATATCGCCCTCAAAAACCTGAAAATATCTGAACGAAAACTTGGTTGCTTTACCCGGATTTTCAAGCACTAGGTCGGTCATTTTCAATTCGCTGACGCTGCCGCCATTCTCGCCACGGATGACGACTTTGGCGCCACCGCGTATCTTTTTGGTGCTTTTTCCGCTCTTAGTCAAGATCATTTTGTAACTATAAAGATTTTGGATGTTCTTTTTACGCACGACAAAAGACTGCAAGTTCACGCCCAGGGCGGCATCCTTGGGCGAGACAATGCCACGATAAAACACCAGCTCTTCTTTCTGCGCCAACATTTCCTGTTGTAACCGGGCCAGCTCCTGGTTCGCCAACTCGTAAGCGTCGCGTTCGATTTTGCTGCTGCCCGCGAGGTGGGCATTTTTTTTAACCAGATTACGATTCCTGGTTTCGAGTTCGTCGATGCGACTCACCAGGGCTTCTCGCTCCAGCTGAAGGCGGTTAAGCTGATAGGACTGGTAATCTTTACCGAAGTAAAAGGACAGGGCCATCAGCGCGATCAACAGGCAGATACCAAGCCAGACTTTCCATGGCTTGTACTGTCGGACTTGAAACCCTCGGTGCAGGTCGCTCAAGGCATGATCCCCGGGGCTTCCAGGCCCGTGGTTTCATCCAGGCCAAACATCAAGTTCATGTTCTGGATCGCTTGTCCGGCCGCGCCCTTGACCAGATTATCCTCGACCGACAGCACCACATATCTGTTGGCCGCCGGCAGATAATGTACGGCAATGCGACAGACATTGGCGCCGCGCACGCTGCGGGTTTCCGGATGCGATCCCGCGGGCATGACGTCTACGAATGGCTCGTCACGATAATAATCCTCATAAACCGTCTGAACCCGATCCGCCGGGCCGCTCGCGGTGGCATATACGGTGGCGTGGATGCCGCGCACCATAGGCATCAGGTGCGGCGTAAATACCAGATCGGCGTCAGCATTGAGCGAACGCAGCACTTCGCGTATTTCGGGCAGGTGACGATGGCCGTCCACAGCATAGGCCTTCACCGATTCGGTTACCTCGCCAAACGCGGTGCCCAGGCTGGCCTTACGGCCGGCCCCGCTGCTGCCGGATTTGCAATCGGCGATGATCGACGCCGGATCGATTAAGTCGTTTGCCAGTAAAGGCAGCAAAGCCAGAATCACCGAGGTTGGATAGCAGCCCGGATTGGCGACCAGGCGGGCTTTACCTATCGCTGCCCGATTCATTTCCGGCAATCCGTACACGGCGTCCTCGACCAACGCCGGACAGGCATGGGTCGCGCCATACCATTGCTCCCAGGTCGGTATGTCCTTGATTCTAAAATCGGCGGCCAGGTCGATCACCTTGATTCCGGCGGCGAGCAAGGCCTCTGCCTGGGACATCGCCGTGGTGTTGGGTGTGGCGAAAAAAACCAGATCGCAGTCGCGGTAAGTGTCGATCGCGGGCTCGACGAAAACCAGGTCGACCAGGCCCCGCAGATTCGGAAATAATTCAGCGACCGGTTTCCCGGCTTCCGAACGAGAAGTAATCACTTCCACGCGCGCAACGGGATGCAGTGCCAGTAACCGCATCAATTCAACACCAGTGTAACCGGTGCCGCCTATTATTCCAAGCTTAATCATTCTAATGTCTGTTCGGAGCCGCTAAAATGGACGCAGCATTATACATTGCTCAAATATCGAGACCATTAAAAAGTAATAATCTACAGTGGTTTAGCACAGCTCTCTAAGAGAATCTATAATGATTTGGATTAAAGCATTTCACATAATCTTCATGGTCGCCTGGTTTGCCGGACTGTTCTATCTGCCGCGCCTTTTTGTCAACCATGCAATGGCCGCAGAGGACGCGGTCAGAGACCGTCTGAAGTTAATGGAACGCAAGCTTTATCGGTTCATCACCCCCTGGATGCTGCTGACTCTGGTTTTCGGTTTCTGGCTGCTGTTCGATTACGCCTGGGCCGCTTATTCGCACATGTTGTGGCTGCATGTAAAACTGGCGCTGGTTGCGGCCCTGGTCGTTTATCACTTTTACTGCGGTAAGCTGGTAGGCGACTTCGCCAACGACCGCAACCGGCATTCTCACGTTTGGTATAGATGGTTTAACGAACTGCCGGTACTGGTGTTGTTCGCCGTGGTTATTCTGGCGGTAGTGAAGCCGTTTTAACGCGGATAGTCCAGCTCCGGGTTCGCCGGAAATTGAGTGGAGTTGAAATGCTTTGCTCGCTTCGAAGGGGACAGACCTTCAGCTCTGTCCCCCTCGAAGCGACTAAAGACAATCTCAATCAACAAGATTATCAGCATGCGCGTTTCCGCGATGACCTGCATGGAACCAGGCCTGCGTAACCGAGACGCGGGTGGAATCGACGGTGCCGCTCGAGATCCCGGATAGTTGCTGTCGCAACTTCCGGGATGACCTGAGGCGAGAAATCAGGTAGATACCTGATTTCTCGCCTCAGGTCATTTGCCGGCGCGGATCAAACCTCCGAGACCGCGTTCATCCAGCTTGCAGGCGTACATTTCTCGTATCAGGAAGGCATCGGGCATTTCCAGCGCCCGTTGCAGCATTTCGATCAATTCGGCGTGGCTAAATGAAATGATAACCTTCTTTGCACGCAGCAAGCTGCCAACGCTCATCGACAGATTGTCGATACCCATCCCGAGTAACGCCATTACGCCGAGCGGATCACCGGCCAGCTCGCCGCAAACGCTTACCGGTGTTTCATTCTTCGCTGCGCCCTCGACTATCTGATAGATCGCCTTGAGCACCGCCGGATGCATCGAAGAATACAATTCGGCGACATTTTCATTATTGCGGTCAACCGCGAGCAGATATTGCGTCAAGTCGTTGGTGCCTATGGATACAAAGTCAACCAGCTCGCAAATATGCTCGATTTGATAAACCGCGGAAGGCACTTCAATCATCGCGCCTATCTTGGGCAACCTGATTTGTTCGCCGTATTCTTCCTCGATTTCATCGCGCACCCGGTTGATCAAAATCAGCGAGTCGTCTAGTTCGGCCTTGCCGCTGATCATCGGCAACAGTATCTCCAGATTGTTGAGTCCCCGGTTGGCGCGAATCATGGCGCGCACCTGGGTGACGAATATCTCGGGATGATCCAGCGTGATTCTCACACCGCGCCAACCGAGAAATGGGTTGGCCTCATGAATCGGGAAGTAACTCAAGGGTTTATCGCCCCCGACATCGAGCGTGCGCAGCACTACCGGCATCCCCTTGAACGTCTCGAGCACGTTGCGATATATCTGGAACTGCTCTTCCTCGCTCGGGAAACGGTCCCGTATCTGGAATGGAATTTCGGTACGATACAAACCCACGCCTTCGGCGCCGCTGCGCAGCGAGGGCGTGTGACCCGACATCAGGCCCGAGTTAACCATCAGCGAAACGGGGTGTTTGTCGGTGGTAATCGTGGGCTCATTTTTTAGCCCGATCAAATCCTGCTCGATCGCGGCCTCTTCCTTGAGATACTGATTATATTCGTCGAGAACCAATTTGTCCGGGTTGATAAACGCCGAGCCGTTATAGCCATCCACCACCAGCTTGACGCCATCCAATTGTTTGACCGGCAGGTTCGGCACACCCATGACCGCGGGGATACCCAGGGCATGCGCCAAAATCGCCACATGCGAAGAGCTGCTGCCGTGCGCCGAAATGATGCCGCTAAGGCAGTCGGTTGGCACATCCGCCAGATCGGTGGCGGTCACATCGTCTCCGACCAGGATAGTCTGATCCGGAAAGTCCAGAAATGCGCCCTGTCCGAGCATTAGCTTGCGCAACACCCGCAGACCGAGATCCCTAATGTCATTGGCGCGTTCGGCCAGATAAGGGTCTTCCATCTGCGAAAATACGTGGGCATGCTGTTCCACCGTATCGCGCCAGCTCGAAGGCGCCCAGTTTCCCGCAGCGATATTCTTTACAGTGTCATCGATCAGTGACCCGCCGCTCAGCATTTGCGCATATGCCAAAAACAAAGCGCATTCCTCTTCCGGCAAGGCGACTCGCATCTTTTCCGCTTGCTCGATCAATTCACTGCAAACCGTGCTCACCGCTTCCTGGAAGCTGGAGAGCTCAGCGTCGATATCGGTGGTTTTCTTGTCCGGCACCGATTCTAATTTGACCCCACGGTTCAACACCATTGCCACGCCTATTGCCATGCCGGGCGCGCCGGCCACACCCTTGACCAAGTGGGTTTGTTGCGGGGTGCTGAATCGTCCCTGACTTTCAGCGCGCTCGATCGAGGTCGCCAGCTGTACGGCCAGTGTCGTTAGAAAAGCTTCTTCATCCTCGTTGAAGGCATTTTCGGCGCGTTGAACCGAAATCACCCCGAGCACATGGCGGTGAGCAATAATCGGCACCCCCAACATGATGGGGAAATCGACTTCACCGGAATCGGGCACCAGTAAAAACTTTTTGTGCTCGGGCGCATTGGTCAGATTCAAGGCTTCCGCGCGCGCGGCGATGGTGCCAATCAGGCCTTGACCCATGCTGCGCTCGACCCGGCCGATGATATCCGGATTCAAGCCGCTACAGGCCTTGAGTATCATTACCTCGGGGTTATCTTTGCTGGCAAGAAAGATAGTACAGGCATCGGCGGCGAGATCGCGCGTCAGGCTTTTGGTGATTAACACCAGCGCGCCATCGATACCGGGAGCTCGATTGACCTCCTGAACGATTCGCTGCAGCCTGTGGATCATCGATGCCACAGTAGATGTCTCCTACTGGGGAAAATGTCAGTTGGCCTGACTCGGATCTGGCGACGGCAGGTTCGATTCCAGCTGCGCCAGGGCACATTGGTATACTCGACGCTTGAAGAACACCACGTTTTCAACCGGATACCAGTAGTCGACCCACTTCCAGTGATCGAACTCGGGCGTCTTCGATACGCTTAAATCGAAACTCTCTTCGTCCGACTCCAGTCGCAGCAGAAACCACATCTGTTTCTGCCCGATGCAACGGGGTTCGGAGCGGCGCATCAGTCTTTTGGGCAGCTTGTAGCGTAACCAGCTTTCCGTGGCCCCCAGCTCAGAGACATGGCCCGGCCTCAACCCCGTCTCCTCCCAGAGTTCGCGATACATCGCATCTCTCGGATCTTCGTCCGCGCCGATCCCCCCCTGCGGAAACTGCCAGGCATCCTGTCCGATGCGACGTGCCCACATCACCTGGGACGTGGCGTTGCACAGTATTATGCCAACATTTGCACGGTAGCCATCTGCGTCGATCATTTCGCTGATTACCACTAATCGTTTAGAATCTGAGCCGCTCATTCTGACATAGACGCCAAGAACCCATCAAGCCAATACCGGGAAAGCTATTCATGACACTTGCCATTTTCGATCTCGATCACACCCTGCTAGCGGGTGACAGCGACTACCTGTGGGGCGAATACATGGTAAAAAACCAGATTGTCGATGAGCAGGAATATCGCCAGCGAAACCAGATCTTTTACGAGGATTACCAGCGCGGAAGGCTGGATAACGATACTTACCTCGAATTTGCCCTGGCGCCACTGACGCGCTACCCCGTTGAGGAGTTGTATGCCTGGCGGGACGATTACATCGAAAACTGGATAAAACCGATCATCCTGCGGGGTGCGCCGGCGCTGCTCGAGCAGCATCGGCGGAAAAACCACGAGCTGCTGATTATCAGCGCCACCAACCTGTTTATCACCGCGCCGATAGCCGAATTACTGCAGGTGCCGACCATTCTTTCCACCGAGCCGGAAATGGTCGGCAATCGCTATACCGGTCGCTACCTCGGCACACCGACCTATCAGGAAGGCAAGGTAACCGTACTACGCGAGTGGCTGGCAGCCACCGACCACAAGCTCGCGGGCAGTTACTTTTATAGCGACTCGATCAATGATCTGGCGCTGCTGGAAGAGGTGGACAATCCCATCGTGGTTCACCCCGACGACCAGCTAAAATCGATCGCCGAGACCCGCAACTGGAAGGTCATCGACCTGCGATAAGTCCGACCGGGGTGTCAGTCGGCACAGTTCTGATCCCGCCTCGCCGGAACTTCAAGCCTTGGGGAGAGTAACCCCCTGTTGCCCTTGATACTTGCCGCCGCGATCCTTGTACGAGATTTCACAGACTTCGTCCGATTCGTAAAACAGCATCTGCGCCACACCCTCGTTGGCATAAATCTTAGCCGGCAGCGGCGTGGTGTTGGAGAATTCGAGGGTCACGTGCCCTTCCCATTCGGGTTCCAGCGGGGTCACATTGACAATGATGCCGCAACGCGCGTAAGTGGATTTCCCGAGGCATATCGTCAGCACGCTGCGCGGTATGCGAAAATATTCGACGGTGCGGGCCAGCGCAAACGAATTGGGCGGAATAATGCAGACGTCGGATCGAATATCGACAAAACTCTCATCGTCAAAATTCTTCGGATCGACAATCGCAGAATTGATATTAGTGAAAATCTTGAATTCGTTGGCGCAACGTACGTCATAGCCATAACTCGAAGTGCCGTAGGAGATAATGCGGCCGTTGGCCGACTCGCGCACCTGTCCCGCTTCGAAAGGTTCGATCATGCGCTCGGTTTCCGCCATGCGGCGGATCCATCGATCAGATTTGATACTCACAGGCCACCCTGAAAAATGCGCAGTATATCTGTTCACGGGTACAGCCGTCGATGTCGAATCGCAACCGCCCGGCCGCGCGACAATTTCGCCTCATGCCTACCTCTGCAAGCCCGCCATTCACCCTAAGGCATTCGCAAGTTTTGCCGATAATACCAATGTGGCCAAACAAACTTCGACCGATATCCCGCAATTGCGACCGGCGATCATTTCCCATCAAATGTTGCGATTCCGCCTTGCACGACGCTTGCTCCTGGTCGTGTCCGGCGCCATCCCGGGGCTCGAGCTCGCTATCGCCTACCCATCGTATCAAAACGCAAAATCCGCACTCCTCGCCAACTATCTCGAACTCGCCCGGGTCGCGGCAAGCGTAGCGCTGGCGAATCGGCCAAAACCCCGAACTGCACGCGAATAACCGGCTGGCACTTATATTGGCTGCCGATGCACGCATAATCGGGGCATCCGCAATCGATTCCTCGGGCAGGATTTTTGCGAGTCACGGCAAAACTCCTGCACTGCAACCGACCTCGACGGAAGCTTTCCAGACCGGCCTGTTCGATGGCAACAGTCATTACGACATCTATCTGCCCGCGGTAAAAACAGGTGCCGCCATTGATGTTCTATTGCGCATGGACGCAACCCCAATCTGGCGCGAACTCGATGCCTTCCTGTTACGAATTTCAAGCCTGACGCTGCTGATTTGCATCGTCGCCGGCGCCGGCCTGTATTTTTACGTCGCCTGTCTGACAAAACCTTTAGCTGGCATCCATCGACGATTCATTGGCTACCGGGGCACCGGCTCGGATTTTACCGAACTTTACCAGGCGCAACAGAATCTGATCGAAGCCAAGGAAGCGGCGGAGCAGGGCAATCGCGCCAAGTCGGAGTTTCTCGCGATCATGAGTCACGAGATTCGCACCCCGATGAACGGTATTATCGGCATAACGGACTTGCTGATGGATTGCAAGCTGGATCAAAACCAACGGCATTATGCGGCAATCATCCAGGAATCGGGAACCGCGCTGATGCGGATAATCAACGACATCCTGGATCTGTCCCGGCTGGAGGCGCGCCAGATAACCCTGGAGCAGACGGAATTCAAATACGCCAGCCTAGTAACAGGCGTGGTCAACATCCTGATGCCGCAGGCGCGCGAAAAGGGTATCGAAATTATTTACCATATCGCCCCCGACACGCACGCGAGCTATCTCGGCGACTATGGACGATTGCGGCAAATCATGGTCAACCTGGTGGGTAATGCCATCAAATTCACTCAACAGGGTTCGATCACGATAAACATCGAGCGCATCGGTGGTGACGCAAACCGTCCCCGGTTGCGCACCGATATTGTCGATACCGGCATCGGCATTCCGGTCGAATCCATCGACAGCCTGTTTACCAGTTTCACCCAGGTCGACGCCTCCACCTCACGCCGCTTCGGCGGTACCGGACTTGGGCTCGCCATCTGTGGTAAGCTCATCGGAGCTATGGGCGGTGAGATCGGGGTGGACAGTGTCGAGGGCGAAGGCAGCACTTTCTGGTTCGAGGTCGAACTGCCGCTAACCGACCCGAATGCTCTGGATAGAGAAGATGACGACACCATCACGATCTTGCCGGGACAGCAATTCATGACCGATCAAACCGGGGCTCAGCTGCGGATTCTGGTGGTGGACGACGTGCTAGTGAATCTCCTCGTGGTCGGAAAAATGCTCGAGAGCCTGGGTTACCTGGCCGATTCGGCGACCAATGGCAATGATGCCGTTGAGGCGGTTAAAGCCCGCCACTACGATATGATTTTAATGGATATTCAAATGCCGGACATGGATGGTTTCGAAGCCACCCGCCAAATTCGCTCCTTGGGGGTCGGAAAAGGCAGCATCCCGATCGTGGCAATTACGGCAAATACACAGGATAGCGACCGCGAAGCCTGTATCAACACTGGCATGAACGACTTCATCGCCAAACCCTTTGTTAAAAAGCAGCTCGCTCGCCTGTTGAAAAAATACTTCCCTGCGGCTGAATTCAGCCCCCGCAAAGCTAGCTAGACCGCTTATTCCACCGTTTTAGGTCGCGGGGGTATTGCCAAGACGCCGTGGCGCCCGCAACAGGAAAGCGGTGAGATAGCTTAGAGCCCGCGCGCGTGAAAATGAGCAAACAATGCATCACTGAAAACCTTTACCCGCCTCGATATCAACCGGCCCGGAGGATAGACGGCGTACATGCCGACTGCGGCGCGCGTATGTTGCTCTAGTATCGGCACCAGGTCGCCATCATCGATGTGCCGTCGCAGGAGAGCTAGCGGTCCGTTAACGATGGCGCTCCCCTGACAGGCAAAAGCGGCGAGGAATTCCCCATTGTTCGCCGTGAGCCGATATTTAACCCGCGGGCTAACCGCATTGCCGCCCTCCTCGAAAGACCATTGCCGGCCGGCGGCAACATTACTGTAAACCAGCACTTCGTGATCCGACAGCTCGGCGGGATGCAGCGGTTCACCGTAGCGCGCGAGATAACCCGGACTGGCGCAGGTGGCGAAGGATACGCTGGCGAGCCGGCGCGCAATCAGGTTCGAATCTTCCAGTTCGCCGATTCGAATGGCCAGGTCGATATTTTCCTCGATCAGGTTTACCTGGCGATCGTTCAAATCGACATCTATTTTGATATCGGGGTGCTCAGCCAAGAAGTCGCTAATCGGCGCCACCATTTGGCTGACGCCAAAACCGAGCGGCAGAGCCAACCTGATGCGACCCGAAACCTGGCATTGCACATCGGTGACATACTGCTCGGCCTCATTCAAATCAGCCAGTATCTGCGTGGCTCGTTGATAAAACACCCGGCCGCTATCGGTCAAAGATTGTCGGCGAGTGGTCCGTTGTAACAATTGCACCCCCAGCCGGCGCTCCAGTTCGCTGACGCGTCGACTCACCATCGATTTGGCGACACCCAGTTTTTCACCGGCATTGCCGAATCCCCGGTAGTCGACCACGGCGACGAAGGCTTCCAACTCTTCAAGGCGATTCATATTGTTCTTAATTTAGCAACAGTTTAATCATAAATAACATATTTATAATTATTTCAGAACAATAATAATAACCGTAACGCTAACTAAGAGACAACTTCAATGAATTCAAACAAAGCCAATCGCGGCTTAACGACAAAACCAAAAACTCGTATTCTGAGACTCGATGCCAGCGCTAATACCGGGGCTTCCGACAGCAGCAAGCTGGCCGATAAACTGATACGGCAAATCCGGCTACGCGGGCAGGAAATCGAAGTCCGCAGCCGTGATTTGAATCTTGCCGCGCCCTTTATCGACGGCAGCTGGATCGAGGCCAACTTCACTGCCGCCGACGATCGCAGTGCGACTCAAAACCAGGTTCTCGGACTGTCGGACCGACTGATCGGGGAGCTTAACTGGGCCGATCATATCGTGTTGGCCACACCCATGTATAATTTCGGGGTTCCGGCAACACTCAAGGCCTGGATCGATCAGGTGTGCCGTGCCGGTGTTACCTTTCGCTACACCGAAAACGGACCCGAGGGTTTACTCGCCGGCAAGAGCGCCGATATCGTCATCACTACCGGCGGCGCCCCTCTGGGGAGCGCGGTCGATTTTGTCAGCGGCTACCTGAAGCAGGTGTTTGCCTTCATCGGTATCGACGCAACTAACATTTTCGGCGCCGACCAGATGAACCGTGACGCGCAGTCGAGTATTGCCAGGGCGCAAGCGCAAATCGATCAAACCTATCCGGCCGCGGCGACCCAGGAGATGGCATGAATACGCGTCAGGTCACACAGGTAATCCGCGGCCAGGCGGCTACCGATGGCGCCGGCGTCGAACTGCTGCGGGTCATCGGTCAACCCACACTCATGGATCTGGACCCCTTCCTGCTGCTGGACGCATTCCGCTCGGACGAGCCCGAAGATAA
>DS021200.1:341923-343040 GCA_001735895.1 Olavius algarvensis Gamma 3 endosymbiont
CTACTCGAGGGATTCCAGCTCTGGATCAACCTGCCGGCCACGCACAAGATGGTCGCGCCGCAATACCAGGAGTTCGATGCGGCGAGTATTCCCTGCGAATCCAGGAATGGAGCGCTAGTCAAGGTAATCACCGGCGAAACCTCCGCCGGCACCCGGGGACCGGTCAGTCAACCGCTAACCGACCCGTTGTTTATTGACGTAGCGCTCGAGCCAGGTGCCGAGTTAATCGAAGAGCTAGCCAGCGGGCACAATGCGTTTCTGTACATTATCGAAGGCCGCTTGTCTCCGGCAGACGGCGGCGATGAGCCGCTGGAACTCGAACCTGGACAACTGGCGGTGCTTGGACCGGGAGACTCGGTGCGGGTGCATGCGAGCGCTAACGGCGCAAGATTCCTGCTGGTTGCCGGTAAACCGCTGCAAGAGCCGATTGCCCGCGGTGGGCCGTTCGTCATGAACACTGCGGACGAAATACGCCAGGCTTTCAGCGATTACCAACGCGGCAGGTTTTGATCCCGGCAGGCCCCTTTATCGCTTCGCGATAAAGGGGAGAACCGACGCAGTCATTCCCGCGTAAACGGCGGTCCGACGTATCGGAATCTTGTAACGGCCGTCTGTGCGAGATCCCTGCTGATTAATCGTCATTCCCGCGTAGGCGGCGGTCCGACGTATCGGAATCTAGGAACCACGGAGCCCTTGCGAGATCCTCGCTGATTAATAGTCATTCCCGCGTAGGCGGCGGTCCGACGTATCGGAATCTTATAACGCGCCGTCTGTACGAGATCCCCGCTTGCGCGCACTGCTGTCCGGAATAAATTAAGTTGGTGTATTTGAAAGTGTTGCAGTGCCCGGGTTTTACGAATAAAACCATAAGCAACAACTTAATTTCAGGACACTGCAACATGTATACAAATACCCGATTTGGCGAACTTTTGAAAGTCCTTCCTAAAAATACTTTCAAACGCTGCGTTGAACAGCATCGGAGCGATAAACATAACAAGGGTTTCGACAGCTGGGGGCAGTTAATCAGTCTGATGTATGCTCAATTGTCCGGTTGTCGGAGCTTGCGCGAGTTGGAGGTGAGCTACAATAGTCATTCCGCGCATCACTATCACCTGGG
>DS021200.1:343717-387420 GCA_001735895.1 Olavius algarvensis Gamma 3 endosymbiont
AAAACAGCAGAACGTGTTTGCCGGCTTGGTTGGCTTCGTCGACATCGTCGGCAATTTCGAGAAAGCTCTGCTTGAACCAGTCCGGCGCCTGGTGCGCGACCCCGCCGGTAATTCGCCCGCGGGCAGCGGTTTCGGCGGCGTCGACGATGGGCGCAAAGCTTAACGAAACGACCAGCCCGATAATCTGTAGACAGTTTCCGAAACGTCCCATATCGCAATCCTCCAAGGCAGTTCGTACCATGCGAATCGACAATATAGTCCACCTGGTCAGGGCTGAACATAGCCCCTTTGGAATAACGGCATGTGGTTGAAAATGCGACACATTTCACAATCCCTCCCGGTCGAACTTTTAGCTGCTAAACTTGCACCACAACAATACAACAATATTCGACTTGCAGTTAATCGCCATGAACTTAGTTGTCACATTGCTTTCGATTCTCACGCTAGGAATGCTGGCCGTGCTGATACTGCAGGTACGCAACCAACGTGTTGTCACCGAAGAGTTGCTGGCCGATAACCGTATTCGCCTCCGCCTGTACCAGGATGCGGACGAATCGACTACCCTCATTTTGAGCCGCACTATCCAGAACATCAGTTCCGGCCACCCCGATCCCAATCTCGAGAGTGACGCATTTACGCTCAAGGTCGTGCGCGAACTGGTCAAACGCAGGATGCCCAAGGACAAATGGCTTGAAATCCAGGCCAATGAGCGGCTGGTGCACGAACTTTACCTGTTGTTGCGCCGCGACACCGAAATTAAAAAAGGCCCGCATGAGGTGCGGGCCAAGGCTTGAGGAGAGCTTTAGAAGTCATCCCCGGTACTTCAGTCATCCCCGGTACTTCAGTCATCCCCGGTACTTCAGTCATCCCCGGTACTTCGGTCATCCCCGGTACTTCGGTCATCCCCGCGCAAGCGGGGATCTTGCAATAACGGCGCATTTCGAGATCCCCGCTTGCGCGCACTGCTGTCCGGAATAAATTAAGTTGGTGTATTTGAAAGTGTTGCAGTGCCCGGGTTTTACGAATAAAACCATAAGCGACAACTTAATTTCAGGACACTGCAACATGTATACAAATACCCGATTTGGCGAACTTTTGAAAGTCCTTCCTAAAAATACTTTCAAACGCTGCGTTGAACAGCATCGGAGCGATAAACATAACAAGGGTTTCGACAGCTGGTGGCAGTTAATCAGTCTGATGTATGCTCAATTGTCCGGTTGTCGGAGCTTGCGCGAGTTGGAGGTGAGCTACAATAGTCATTCCGCGCATCACTATCACCTGGGCTGCGGTCCGATTAAGCGCTCGACTTTATCGGATGCCAATCGCCAACGAGATGCCGGGGTATTTGAATCATTCTGCCAGCAGCTGATGGGCCGGGCTCATCGGCGAGTACGCAATGAGATAAATGACTTGCTCTATCTGTTGGACTCGACGCCGATCTGTCTGCGCGGCCGGGGTTATGAGTGGACGCAAGCGCGTAGTATGTCACGCATTCCGGGCCTGAAGATTCACCTGCTGTATTCCCCCGACAAGCAGTTGCCTTGTGACGCTCGGATCACGGCATCGACCCAGAACGATATTGAGTATGGACGCAATGTTGAAATCGAGAAGGGCGCTAAGTATGTGTTTGATAAGGGATATTGCGATTACAATTGGTGGCATCAAATCGACCAGGAGGGTGCTTTCTTTGTGACCCGGTTAAAGCGTAACGCATCATCAGGGTGCTCAAAAGCCGCTCGACCGAAGGAGATATACTGTCGGATGAGGTCATTGAGTTTAAAAACAAATGGCCTGGCGGCGGCCGGAAAAACAACTACGTCAAACCGTTGCGGCGAATAGTGGTGCATCGAGAGGATCATGTGGACCCGCTGGTACTGGTAACCAACCTGATGGGGGTCCCGGTTGAAGAAGTTGCAGCGCTGTACAAGCAGCGTTGGGCGATCGAACTCTGGTTCAAGTGGGTCAAGCAGAACCTGAAAATCAAAAAGTTTCTCGGTCAAAGCGAGAATGCGGTCAAAATCCAGATACTGGTGGCATTGATCACGTATCTCATCGCCGATCTATACCGGCAACTTTGTGGATCGAGACGCGGTTTTTATCTGTGGCTGGCGGAACTCAAATCGACTCTATTCCAGCGACCCAGACTCGAATTCGAAGTACTTAAACGACGACGAAAATGGAAATCCGATTTCCAAATACATCAAGCACAGTTGGCATTATGATTTATTCCGGACAGCAGTGCGCTTGCGCGGGGATGACAATCGGAGGCAAACCTGGTTCAGGTTTGCCTCCGATTGTCAATTGTTCTGGATTACGATGTTGGGGAAAGCCGCCGAATGATCGCGCGCCTTGGTGGCAAGTTTGGCTGCCGTCTTGCGGGCGATGCCGCGATAGATCGTGCTGATTTGGCTATCCTGCATCGCCGCCACGGTTGGGTTTCCGCTATCCGCCTGCTCGCGGATGCGGATATCGAGCGGCAGCGCGCCCAGCAAATCGACGCCGTGCTCCTGCGACATGCGCTCACCGCCGCCGGCGCCGAATATATGCTCGCTATGACCACACTGGCTGCAGATATGAATGCTCATATTCTCGATAATTCCGAGCACCGGCACTTCCACTTTTTCAAACATTTTCAATCCCTTGCGCGCATCCAACAAGGCGATGTCCTGGGGCGTGGTCACGATGACCGCACCGCTGACCGGGATGCGCTGCGCCAGGGTTAACTGGGTATCGCCGGTGCCGGGAGGTAAGTCGATGATCAGATAATCGATGCCGCTCCAGCGGGTATCGTTTAGCAGTTGCTCGAGCGCCTGGGTCACCATCGGCCCACGCCAGATCATCGGTGTATCTTCTTCCACCAGGTAGCCGATGGACATGGATTGAACACCGTGTCCGATCATCGGTTCGAGGCTCTTGCCGTCGGCCGACTCGGGCTGGCCCTGGCAACCGAGCATGCGCGGAATACTAGGTCCGTAAATATCGGCGTCGAGAATGCCCACCGTAGCGCCCTCGGCCTGTAACGCCAGCGCCAGATTGACGGCCGTGGTGGATTTGCCGACGCCACCCTTACCGGAGGCGACGGCGATTATATTCTTGATCCCTTCCAGCGGTTTCAGGTTTTGCTGGACCGCGTGCGACTTGACCTGGCTGCTAATTCCGACTTCGACCTGACCAATTCCCTCCAAACTCGCCAGCGATGTCTTGATCTCCTGTGCCAACTCATCGAAAAAACCGGCGGCCGGGTAGCCCAGCTGCACTTCGATTTTCCAGTTATCGCCATCCCGCTCGATCGACTTGATCGCCTTGCTCGCGATCAGGTCGGTTTCCATATACGGATCCTGAATTTCACCCAGTCTGGTTTCAATCTGTGATTTATCTATCGCCATCGTAATTCAATCGGTTCGGGCATGCGCCAAGAGCGCGCATTTTACCCGAGCCGGACATTAAATATCACTTAGTTTTTGTATGAATGTTCTATACAGGGTCTGGCCCAGACCCTAAAATAACCTGCTTTTAGCAGCCAAACCCGTTTAATGAGCTCCGAATCCCGCGAGATTGTCGTTACCAGCGCTTTGCCCTACGCCAATGGTCCGATCCATATCGGTCATATGCTCGAATATGTACAAACCGACATCTGGGCGCGCTTTCAAAAATTACGCGGCCACGACTGTATTTACGTTTGTGCCGATGACGCGCACGGCACCCCGATCATGCTGCGCGCGCAGGCCGAGGGGGTCACTCCGGAGCAACTGATCGAACGCATGCACCAGGAGCACCTGCGGGATTTTTCCGACTTCGGGGTCGCTTTCGATAACTACTACAGTACCCATTCGGAAGAGAACCGTTTCTTCTCCGAATACATTTATACCCAACTGCGCGAGGCCGGGCATATTCGCAGACGCGTGATTTCACAGGCCTACGATCCGAAGGCGGAAATGTTCCTGCCGGATCGATTCATCAAGGGTGATTGCCCCAACTGCGGCTCCGGCGGCCAATACGGAGACAATTGCGAAAATTGCGGCGCTACCTACGCCTCCACCGATCTCAAGAACCCGGTATCGGTTGTCAGCGGCGAAACGCCGATCGAGAAGGATTCGGAACAGTATTTTTTCAAGCTGGAAGACTTCGAAGACATGCTCAAAGCCTGGTTTGCCGCGGGCCACGTGCAAACCGAGATTGCCAACAAGATGAACGAGTGGCTCGACGAAGGCTTGCTGGACTGGGACATTTCGCGCAACGCACCCTACTGGGGTTTCGAAATTCCCGATGCGCCCGGCAAGTATTTTTACGTATGGCTGGACGCGCCCATCGGCTACATGGCCAGTTTCAAGAACTGGTGCGAAACCACCGGCCACGATTTCGACCATTACTGGAATAGGGACAGCGAGACCGAATTGGTTCAATTCGTCGGCAAGGACATCGCGCGCTTCCACACCATGTTCTGGCCCGCAATGCTGCATGGCGCCGGTTTTCGCAAACCAAGCGCGGTGCACTGCCACGGCTTCCTCACCGTCGACGGGCAAAAGATGTCGAAATCACGCGGCACCTTCATCATGGCGCGCACCTATCTCGAACACTTGAACCCCGAGTACCTGCGTTATTATTTCGCCGCCAAACTGGGCCCCGGAATCGACGACATCGATTTGAACCTCGAGGATTTTACCACCCGGGTCAATTCCGACCTGGTAGGCAAACTGGTGAATATCGCGAGCCGTTGTGCGGGTTTCATCAATAAACGTTTCGACGGCAAGCTCGCCCCGAGGCTGTCGAACGAAACACTGAATCAACAGTATCTCGAGGCCGCCGACGCGATCGCGGATTACTACGAAAATCGGGAATTCGGCAAGGCCATGCGCGACATCATGGCGCTGGCGGACAAGGCCAACCAGTACATCGATGAAAAGCAGCCCTGGGTTACGATCAAGGACGAGTCGCGCCGGCAAGAAGTACAGGAAGTCTGCAGCGCAGGTCTGAACCGTTTTCGCCAGCTGGTAATATTGCTGAAACCCGTGTTGCCGCAACTGGCGCAGCAGGCCGAAGCGTTTCTCAAGGTCGAAGATTTGAAGTGGGCCGACCTCGGCGATAACCTGCTCGACCACGCGATCAACCGCTTCCAGCCCTTGATGACCCGCATCGAACCGGTGTTTATCGAGCGCGTAATCGAAGCCACCAAAAAAGATCTCGCCAGCGAACAAAAAATTCAACAGGGTCAAAGCGACTCGCCGCATGAAGCGATCGCAGCGGAGATCAATTACGACGACTTTGCCAAACTCGATTTTCGTGTCGCCAGAATCGTCGGCGCAAAGCGCGTCGAAAAGTCCGACAAGCTATTGCAATTGACGCTCGATATCGGCAGCGAAACCCGCAACGTGTTTGCCGGTATTGCCGGCGCCTACCAGCCGGAAGAGTTGGAAGGCAAGCTGACCGTCATGATAGCCAACCTGGCGCCGCGAAAAATGCGTTTCGGGGTTTCCGAGGGTATGGTACTGGCAGCCGGCGGCGGCGACACCGAGCTTTATATTCTCAATCCCGATGCGGGCGCCAAACCGGGAATGCGAGTCAGTTGAGGACCAACGCTGGGCATCCGCATAGTGATAACAGGCTCTAGCTTGCTTTTCCGTATTTTAGTCGCGGGCCTGTTATTGGCGGCTGCCGCAAGCTCGCCCGCCGGCGCGCTCGATTCCAAAAAAATATACCAACTCAACCAGGACCGCGTGTTTCAGATTCGCGTGCTCAACCGTGAAACCGGCAAGAAATCCAGTATCGGTTCGGGTTTCATCGTCGGCGACGGCAAGCAGATTGCGACCAATTACCATGTCATCGGCCAGGTTATTCTCGAGCCCGATGTGTTTTACATTTCCTATATCGGCAAAGACGGGCGCGAAGGCGAACTCAAATTGCTCGGCCTCGACGTCGCGCGCGATCTGGCTTTGCTCGGTGCAGACAATGTCGTCGGCGAACCGATCAAAACCAGCCCCCTACCCCCGCGCGGGGCGCCGATATTTGCGATGGGTAACCCGCTGGATCTGGGGCTTAGTATCGCGGTCGGCACCAACGGCGGCATTTTGAATCAAACCGACGATAGCCGCATTCTTTTCTCGGGCAGCCTCAATCCGGGCATGAGCGGCGGACCGACATTTAACGACCGGGGAGAAGCAATCGGCATCAATGTAGCCACCGCGCGCAACGACATCAGTTTTATCGTGCCGTCACGTTTTCTGACTGAATTGATCGACCTGTCCGCCGACGATGGATTCGAATCGGCAGATGACCTCAAACTCGAGGTCGCGCGCCAGGTACTCGCCTATGAAAATAACTACATTGAGCAGCTACTGGCCGGGGAATGGCCGGAACTCGATTTGCGCCAGTTCAGCCTGCCGGGGGTGATTTCGCCGACCGTGCGCTGCTGGGACAACAGCGCCAAACTCGGCGCCATCGCGCGTTACAAACGCTATCAGATACGCTGTGCCAATAAAAACCACGTGTATCTCGATGCCGACAACAGATTCGTCGGCGACCTGATTTACGAATACTTCTGGCTAGAATCCGAAGAACTGAACTCAATCCAGTTTTACAACCTGTATGAAAATCTGAACAAGGATCAGATCGACTCCAAATTGGGCCGGGATATCGTCAGCAATTACAATTGCGAAACCTGGTTCGTCCAGGTATCGGGGCAGGAACTGAAATCCAATCTCTGCCGACGCGAATACGTCGAATACCCGGGTATGAGCGATGTGCTTTTTACCGCCGCGCTAACGGGTCATAAAAACAAGGGATTTTTTGTGACTCTGATCATGAGCGGGGTTGAATTCACGTCAAGCTTGCCGCTGATTAGAAAGTTTCTGGAGCATACCGAATGGCGCCCCTGATACTCGAGATCATGACCCGCAGTCTGCATCGATACCTGCCGATCGAAAACGAAGTCACCACCATCGGGCGCGCCCTGGACAACGACATCATACTCTCCGATCCGACGGTGGCGCCCCACCATTTGAAAATCATCCGCTATGGTGACAGCTCGGTGGAAATCGTCAACTTGACCGACGTCAATCCGACCCGAATCAACCGGTACCGGCAGACATCGCTGGTAACCGAACAATTTCCCGTCAATCTCGAAATCGGTCGTGTACATGCGCAGCTGTTACCGCACGACTACAATGTGGCGACGACCCGACCGCTGGCCGGCGGCGATCGTCCCGGTCATTTGTTCGGGCATATCTCCTGGGCGGTAGTTTTGGTGCTGGCCTGCCTGGTCATCGGTGGTCTCGAGTTTTACCTCAATTCCTATAACAGCATCAAATGGAGCGATTTATTCAAATATGTACTGCGCGAGACCGTGCTGACTATCGGCGCCTTTGTACTAGCGCTGTCGATCCTCGAACGCTTGCTGGTTAATCGCTGGGAAATCAAGCAATTGGTTACGTCGATATCGCTGATGTACCTGTTTTACTTTTTTTCGGCGGGTTGCGCTGACCTGTTGAATTACTTATTTACGGCCAGCTGGCCGGCCACTCTGTTCCGTTTCGGCTGGTACCTGGCGATTGTCCCCTGCGCCATTGCGCTCTATCTGATCCACATATCGCACCTGAAAAAAAGCCGCAGTATTGTTCTCGCGGTTCTGATCGCGAGCCCGATCGCGCTACCCTCGATTCTGCAAAGCCCGGAACTGAAAACGCTGCTAGACGATTTCAGTCCGACGGCCAGATACCAAAACAGCCTTAGTTCGAAGAATTGGCATCTGCGGGAAAGCATCAGCATCGAATCCTTCATCGGACAAGCGCAAAATCTCGAACCGGGCGAGTACGCCGACTGAAACAACCCGACACGGCGTCCGGGCCTATTTAAGGAAGCTCTGCATAAGTCATCCTGACTTAGCAGAGCACGACAAACACAAAATGCGATTTTGTGTTTGTCTTCATTTTTCAATCACTTACGTGATTAAAAAATGGCGGCACATCCTTGTGCCGCAGGAACCCCTGCATTTTGCTGAGGTTCCTTAAAGTTTTAATTAAAGACCTCTGGGTTTTTCAGTATTTTTAACCGGGGTCAGGCCTTATAATCGCGCGCATGTCGGAGTATTTGTTACTTTTGATTGGCACCGTGTTCGTCAATAACATCGTGTTGGCCAAGTTTCTCGGGTTATGCCCGTTCATGGGAGTATCGCGCAAGGTAGAAACCGCGATTGGCATGAGCGCGGCGACCACCTTTGTGTTAACCCTGTCCGCGGTGCTGAGTTACCTGATCAATAGCTGGATACTGGCACCGCTCGAACTCGAATACTTGCGCACCATCGCTTTTATTATAGCGATTGCGGCGGTCGTCAATTTCACCGAAATGGTAGTCCATAAAACCAGCCCGCTGCTGTACAACGTGCTCGGGATATTCCTGCCGCTGATCACCACCAACTGCGCCGTACTCGGCGTCGCCTTAATCAACGTGCAGGAGCAAAACAGCTTTTTCGAATCGGTGATTTACGGCTTTGGCGCAGCGCTCGGATTTTCGCTGGTATTGATTTTGTTTGCCGCCATGCGTGAACGCATCAACGTCGCCGACGTGCCGACGCCGTTCAAGGGTTCGGCGATAGGCCTGGTAACGGCGGGTCTGATGTCGCTGGCTTTCATGGGTCTCGGCGGATTGGTAAAAGTCTGAAATATGCTGCTTGCGATCTTCACCATCAGCCTGATGGCTGGACTGTTTGGCCTGATACTGGGATATGCCTCGATCCGCTTCAAGGTCGAAGGCAACCCGGTGGTGGACCAGATCGATGCACTGCTGCCGCAAACCCAGTGCGGTCAGTGCACCTACGCGGGCTGTCGCCCCTACGCCGAGGCCATCGCTAACGGCGAAGCCCCGATCAATCAGTGCCCGCCGGGGGGTCAGGCGACTATTGTCGCACTCGCCGATCTGCTCGATACCGAGGTGCTAGAACTCAACGCCGAACATGGCGAGCACCTCGAAGTCCCGCTGGTGGCGGTGATCGACGAACAAACCTGTATCGGCTGCACGCTTTGTATTCAGGCCTGCCCGGTGGACGCGATACTCGGTTCCGCCAAACATATGCACACGGTCATTGCCGACGAGTGCACCGGCTGTAAACTGTGCCTGCCGCCCTGCCCGGTCGACTGTATCGATATGGTGCCCGAGCGGCAAACCCTCGATGACTGGAAGTGGACCAGCCCGCTCGACCAGCCGGAGCTGGCACAGGATGGCTAAGTTATTCAGTTTCCACGGCGGGCTGCATCTCGACGGGCACAAAACCGAGTCGACGGCAGGGGGATTGCGCGAAGCGAGCCTGCCCGAACAATTGATCCTGCCGCTGCGGCAGCATATCGGGGTCTATAACAAACCGCTGGTCGAAATCGGCAATCGGGTGCTGAAGGGCGACGTCATCGCCGCCAATACGTCACTCATCCGCGCCGTGGTGCACGCCCCCACCTCCGGCATCGTGAGCGCCATCGGCAGTTATCCCGTGCCGCATCCAACCGGCCTGCGGGACGACTGCGTCGTCATCGATGTCGACGGCGAGGATGAAGCCGGTATGGTCGACATCGTCGATCCGCACAGCCTGGACCCCGAAGAGATAATCCAGCGAATCTGTCGCGCCGGTATCGTCGGTCTCGGCGGTGCCGCCTTCCCGACCTCGCCCAAACTGGCGCGCGGCAAGCTGCATCAAGTCGACACGCTGATCATCAACGGGGTCGAATGCGAACCCTATATTACCTGTGACGATATGCTGATGCGCCACTACGCGGCGGAGGTGATCCGGGGCAGCGGCTACCTGCAGCAAATTCTGGGGCCGCGCAGCACACTTATCGCGATCGAAGACAACAAACCGGAAGCGATTGCAGCGATGCGACAAGCGCTGGCGGATCATGCTTTGGAAAATACCGAGATTATCGCGATCCCGACGATTTATCCCTCCGGCGGCGAGAAGCAGTTAATCCAGATTCTGACCGGCAAGGAAGTCCCCCATGGACAGCTGGCATTCGATATCGGCTTGTTGTGCCATAACGTCGGCACCTGCGCCGCGATCACCCGCGCACTCGAACAGGACCAGCCGCTGATTTCGCGTATCGTCACCTGTAGCGGCGACAATGTTGCACAGCCGGGTAACTGGGAGGTGCGATTCGGCACCCCAATCAGCCACCTGATCGAACAGGCGGGCGGTTATAAAAACCCCGACGATAGCTATCTGGTCATGGGCGGTCCGATGATGGGCTTCGCACTTTCCAGCGACCGATTGCCAATCGTCAAGGCCAGCAATTGCATCCTGGTGATGCGTGACCAAACCGTGCCGCATACGCCCGGCTATCATGACGAATGCATTCGTTGCGGCAAATGCACCGAGGTCTGCCCGGCGCAGCTGCTGCCGCAGCAACTCTATTGGCATGCGCGCGCCAAGGCCTACGATCGCACCCAGGAATTCAAGCTCTTCGATTGTATCGAATGCGGTTGCTGCTCCGCGGTTTGCCCGAGCCAAATTCCTCTGGTGCAATACTATCGCGCTGCCAAGAGCGACATACGCGCGGCGCAAAAGGCGCAATTCAAATCCGATCGTGCGCGCGTGCGTTTCGAATCTCGCGAAAAACGCCTGTTAATGAAAAAGCAGGCGGACGAGGAACGGCGACGCCTTAAACGCGAAGCACTGAAAAAGAAACAGGCGCGCAGCGGCGACGCCGAGGCGCTGCCGGATCCGGTACAGGCGGCGCTGGAGCGCGTCAAGGTGCGCAAGAAGGCGGTAGAGGATGAGGCGCGGTGACCAGCGTTATCGTGTCTTCGCCCTATGTCGCCCCCGGCAATTCGCTCAAGCGATTGATGCTCCAGGTTCTGGTCGCGCTGCTGCCCGGCACGATCGCCTATGTCTGGTTTTTCGGACCCGGCCTCATCGTCAATATCGTCCTGGCGATTATTTTCGCGCTGGCCTTCGAAGCCGGAATCCTGAAACTTCGCGCCAAACCGGTAATGCCGCTCCTGACCGATTTCAGCGCGGTGGTGGCCGCCTGGCTGTTCGCGCTGTGCCTGCCGATGCATGCGCCCTGGTGGCTGGTTGCGTTAGGTATGGGTTTCGCCATGGTCGCGGGCAAACACTTATACGGCGGGCTCGGATTCAACCCGTTCAACCCGGCGATGGTGGGTTACGTGGTGTTACTTATTTCTTTTCCGCGGGAGATGACGACCTGGTATTTGCCGGCCGCGGTCAGCGGCGAGACGCTGAGCCTGGCCGAATCGATCGCCTACAGCTTTGGCAGCGTCGATATCGGACAATGGGACGCGCTCAGCTCGGCTACACCGCTGGATCAGGTTAAAACCGGCGTCGGGCAAAATATCCCGCTCGACGAAAACCGGCAAGCGCCGCTGTTCGGCAACTTTGGCGGCGTCGGCTGGGAATGGATTGCGCTGTGGTGGTTCGTCGGTGGAGTCTACCTGCTGATCACAAAAACCATTCGCTGGCATATTCCACTATCGCTACTCTCGGCGGTGATGCTGCTGTCGCTGATATTTTATCTGATCGATCCGTCGATTTACGCTTCACCCCTGTTTCATCTGTTGTCGGGCGCCGTCGTCATCGGCGCCTTTTTTATTGCCACCGATCCGGTCAGCGCCGCCACCACCGACCGCGGCAGAATTTATTATGGATTGATGATCGGCAGCCTGATTTATATCATTCGAGTTTGGGGCGGTTATCCCGATGGTATCGCTTTCGCGGTGCTGCTCGCCAATATGTGTGTACCGTTGATCGACTACTACACGCAGCCGCGCGTATACGGCGAGAAATGATCGCAGTCAACCGCCGTCAAATCCTGATTTCCGGAGCTTTCCTGTGGTTGTTCGCGGTGGCCGGCACAACCCTGGTTGCGGTCACCGAGTTCACCACCGCCGCAGCAATTGTCGAAAACGAGCGCCAGGTGTTGTTGCGCAACCTGTATGCCTTATTGCCGCCCGCCCGGCTCGACAACGATATTGCCGGCGATACGCTGCAACTGCCGGCAGCAGCATTGCTCGGTACCGAGTTGACAACCACCGCCTACCGCGCGCGCCGTCAGGGCGAACCCGTGGCCGTAATCTTCAACAGCATCGCGCCCGACGGTTACAATGGCAAAATACATTTACTGGTCGGTGTAAACGTCGACGGCAGCCTGGCCGGCGTACGCGTCATCAAGCATGCCGAAACCCCGGGACTGGGAGACGGCATCGAAATCAGGAAATCCCCGTGGATTAAGGGTTTCGACGGCCGCTCGCTGGACAATCCGGATACCGCCGGTTGGCGCGTGCGGCGCGACGGCGGCGAGTTTGACCAACTCACCGGCGCCACCATCACCCCGCGCGCAATCGTGGCGGCCGTCAGGAAAACGCTGCTGTACTATCGGCAGAACGTTGATATGATTTTCAAATGAAGGACAGGGCATGACCGACAACGCCGAGATTACCCGCAACGGCCTGTGGGGCAACAACGTTGCTCTGGTGCAACTGCTCGGCTTATGCCCGCTGCTCGCCGTCACCAGCACCGTGGTCAATGGGATCGGCCTGGGCATCGCGACCTTAATTACGCTCGTGCTGTCGAATACCATCGTTTCGTTAATTCGCGGCTTTGTGCGCAAAGAGGTTCGACTGCCGGTTTTCGTGCTAATCATTGCATCGCTGGTAACGATCATCGAATTGGCGATGAAAGCGATGTTTTACGATCTCTATCTGGTGCTCGGCATATTTATTCCACTGATCGTCACCAATTGCGCGATTATCGGCCGCGCCGAGGGTTTCGCATCGCGCAATCCGGTAGGGCCGGCCGCACTCGACGGCTTGATGATGGGTCTGGGTTTCCTGGTGGTACTCGCGCTGCTCGGGGGCCTGCGCGAAGTGATCGGCTTCGGCACTCTGTTCGCCAATGCCGAACTGATGTTCGGCGAGGGCGCGCAAGTGCTAACCATCACGCTGAACCCGGACTATGGCGGGTTCTTGCTTGCGATACTACCGCCCGGCGCCTTTTTCGGGCTGGCGCTGCTGATCGTCGCCAAGAACTGGCTGGATTTGCGGCCGGTACAAAGAGCGGAGCCCGTTAGCGCCGTGCCCGAAGGTTTATGAATCCGCAAAAACGGCAGGAAATATTCTCGCGCCTGCGCGAGCACATCAAACAACCACGCTCCGAGCTCGAGTACCACTCGAATTTCGAGCTGCTGATTTCGGTGTTACTATCGGCACAGGCCACCGATGTCAGCGTCAACAAGGCCACCGCCAGACTCTATCCGGTGGCGAACACGCCCGAGCAAATACTCGCGCTGGGCGAGGACGGCCTGCGAGAATACATCAAGACCATCGGGTTGTTCAATTCGAAGGCCAAAAACGTCATCGCCACCTGCGAAATACTGATCGCGCGGCACAACTCCGAAGTCCCCGACGATCGCGCCGCGCTCGAAGCCCTGCCGGGCGTCGGGCGCAAGACCGCCAACGTAATCCTCAATGTCGCTTTCGGGCATCCGACCATCGCGGTAGACACCCATATTTTTCGCGTCTCGAACCGCACCGGGATCGCGCCTGGCAAAGACGTATTCGCGGTCGAAAACAAACTGCTCAAATTCGTGCCGGATGAATTCAAACTCGACGCGCACCACTGGCTGATACTGCACGGACGTTATACCTGCATCGCACGTAAACCGCGCTGCGGCAGTTGCATCATCGAAGACCTGTGCGAATTCAAACAGAAAAATATTGATTGACAATGTTCCAGTCACGCGACGAAGTACGCCAGATTTACCTCGACGTCTGGTACAAGATGCAACAACAACGGCTACTCGAACCGATGGAGGCGCTGATCGCCGATGTGCTCGAAATCCACCCCGAGTATCACTCGCTGCTGACCGATAGCGACGCTGTCAAGCAGCGGGAATTCACCCCGGAGCAGGGTCAGACCAATCCTTTTCTGCACATGGGGATGCACATCGCGCTGCGCGAACAGGCCGCGGCCGACCGCCCCGCGGGTATCAAATCGTTATACCAGCGACTGGTTGGGTCAAAAGGACGGCACGAGGCCGAACACGCGATGATGGAGTGCCTCGGGCAGGCGTTATGGAGCGCGCAACGCAGCGCGCAGAACAACCCCGATGAGACCGCTTACCTCGATTGCCTGAAAAGGCTGTAACGCTAAGATTTACCTGACGCCGGATCGGCTATAAGCTAGCCCGCAAAACATAATGAGCGCGGCACAAAACTATTGACCCTCCTGCCAGCTAACTCGAGGGAACAAAGGACAACCATGAATATAGACATCGACCTGACCGTAGGTGAAGCAACCATCAAACTGCTCGAGCAATATGGCGTCGATACGCTATTCGGCATTCCCGGTGTGCATACGCTGGATTTCTGCAAGGGATTGAACCTCAGCAGTATCCGCCACGTACAGGCGCGCAATGAGCAGGGTGCCGGATTTATGGCGGACGGTTACGCCCGCGCCTCCGGCAAACCCGGGGTAGCGCTGGTCATATCGGGGCCCGGGGTCACCAATGCCTTGACTGCGATCGGCCAGGCCTATGCCGACAGCATTCCCGTGCTGTTGCTCTCCAGCGACGCGGCCAGCTACACCCTCGGCAAAGGCTGGGGATGCCTGCACGAAGTACCGAGCCTGACCGGCACGACCGCGCCGTTAACCGCATTTTCCGCGACCGCGATGAGTCCGCAAGAAGTGCCGGGCCTGATTGCGCGCGCGTTTTCGGTGTTTGCCGGCGAGCGGCCACGGCCGGTGCATATCGCGATCCCGATCGACGTCTTGGCGCTGCCGGCCGCGGGCGACTGGGACGTGATCGAATTACCCAGCAGGCCGGCGCCAACGGCCCAGAAGATCGAACGCGCCTGCGATTTATTGCGCGGCGCGCGGCAACCGATGATCTGCGTCGGCGGCGGCGCCTGGCTTGCCGGCGAAGCGATTACCGGAATCGCGGAAAAACTCGGTGCGGCGGTCATCGCAAGCTCCGCCGGCAAGGGCATCGTCGACGATTCGCACCCGCTTAGTTTATCTGCCGCCAGCGCCCGCGCAGAAGTCCAGCAATACCTGAAAAACGCCGATGTCGTACTTGCGGTCGGCACCGAATTGTCCGAGGTCGACAGCTTTGTCGAAACCCTGGAAATCAACGCTAAGATCATTCGGATCGATCTCGACCCGCACAAAATGAACGATCTTTACCCGGCGGAGGTCGCGATAATAGGCGGCGCCAAAACGACCACCGAAGCCATCGCCAGTCGGCTTGGCGAGGCCGATGCCAGGGCGGAAACCGCCACCGAGGTTGCAGCCATTCGTAACGACATTTCACACAGGCTGAGCGCCAGCGAACAGCGCCATTGCAAAACTCTGGCGGTGTTGCGCGCCGCCTTACCCGCCGATACGATCGTTATGGGCGATATCTGCCAGCTGGTCTATACCGGCGCCTTCGCCTTTAACGTCGCCGCCCCCAAACTGTGGCATTACCCGGCCGGCTACTGCACGCTGGGCTGCGGTTTACCCGACGCGATCGGCGCCAAGCTGGCCTTACCCGATAGGCCCGTGATCGCCATCGCCGGCGATGGCGGATTCATGTTCACGCTCCAGGAGTTGGTTACCGCGGCAGAACTCAAGCTGCCGCTACCGCTCATTTTGTGGAACAATGACGGCTTGAAGCAAATTCAGGACGATATGAAACTGCGCCAGATCGAACTCGTCGGAGTTACCGGTATCAATCCGGACTTTATCGGGTTGGCGCAGTCCTGCCGGTGTCACGCGCTGCGGATCGACAACGCTCAAGATTTGACCGATGCCGTCACCGCGGCATTGAAAGCCGACCGCCCGACGCTAATCGAAGTCAACGAATGGGATCCGTGGCTAAACGGATGAAGCGATAATGGCAAGCCAATCCCGCTACCGCGGCGCCCAGGGTCGGCCAGCCGGCAGCGCGGTATGCTTAGAGGGCGAAATCTTTGCGGCGCAGCGCCCTTGGCACAGGTTCCTCGCGGCGACGCTGAAGCAATCGAACGCCGCGTCATTTCGATACCGCGATGATCTCGCCGAATGAATAAAACGACCACCCAAGCCATCAAACGCATGGCGGCGATTTCGCTGGTAGGATTGGTGGCTGGTTTGACGGCCGCTTTCGCAACCATCGGTTTCGTCGAACTGGTGCATTATCTCAACGATGTTTTGTACGTTAGCGCATCGAGTCGCACCGGCCTCGACAGCGGCCGGTTATGGTTGATTACCGCATCGGTGCTGAGCATTGGCGGTCTGGTGGTCGGACTGACGCTAAGATACGGCGTCGAGAACGGTACCCAAACCGGTCCAGCCGATACGATATATGCGGTCCAGCTCCACGAAAAACTACCATCCACGCTGTCGGGCCTGTCATCGACCGCGGCTTCGGTGCTATCGCTGGGCTGCGGCGCCTCGGTCGGTCAATACGGGCCGCTGGTCTATCTCGGCACGCTGATCGGGCAGCTGACCAATCGACTGCCGTTTGGCTTGAGCGATGTCCGCAGTATCGCCGTTGCCTGTGGCGTCGCGGCATCGATATCGACTGCATTCAACGCGCCGATTGCCGCGTTAATATTTACTCATGAAGTCATTCTGCGCCACTACTCGCTGCGCATGTTCACTGCGGTCACGGTCGCCAGCGCTTGCGGTTACCTCGTCGCCAATGTAATTTTCGAGCACCCGCCGCTGTTTCTGATCGAATTCGGTGGCGGCTTTCGCTGGATCGAATTCTTGCTGTTCGCGCTCGAGGGTATAGCCTGCGGCATATTGGCCGTGCTGTTCATGAAACTGCTGCAATACAGCACGCAATTGGCGCACCGCGTTAAAACGCCGGCGGCGATCAAACCCATGATCGCCGGATTTATTCTCTCCCTGGTGACGCTGCAGGTTCCCGAGGTTCTGGGTGCGGGACAGATGGTATTTAGCCAGGCCGCCCAGGGCGGGATATATGCCGCGGATGCATTGCTGATGATCCTGGTGGCGAAATTACTGGTGACGGTGATGTGCATCGGTTTCGGTTTCGCCGGCGGCGTGATTTTCCCCGCGCTACTGATCGGTGTGCTGTTCGGCGCTCTGTTCGCGCTACTAGTTCCCGGTCAATTGCTGAGCGACTATTCGGGGCTGTCGGTTTATGCGGTCTGCGGCATGGTCGCGATCATGGGCCCGGTAATCGGCGCGCCCATGACCGCTTTATTGATGGTATTCGAACTTACCCGAAACTATGAAATAACCATAGCCGCGATGGTTGCCATCGTGTTTGCCAATCTGGTGGCCTACCAATGGGTTGGCCGCTCGCTCTACGATTTTCAACTGAGCCAACGCGGTATCGATCTGTCGCAGGGGCGGGAACGCGCCTACTTGCTGCACCATACCGTCGCCGATCTGTTAACCGACTCCCTGCCGGTGGTGCAGCGCGATGCCAGCCTGTCCGATCTGCGCAGGAGTATGGTGGAAAAATCGACCGCGGCGGCCGTGATTGTGGACGCGGCCGGCACCTACCTGGGCCTGGTAACGCAACACCAGCTGCACGACCGACAGGATAGTTCCAGCGTGGCGGGAATCGATCTCGAAACAGGACCTGAATTCAATGAAAACACCAGCATCTGGGAAGCTATGGAAACCATGCGTGGCTACATCGGTGAAGCCATTCCATTGATCGATTCCGCCAGCGGCCGCTACCTGGGCGCGATTCCCGAGGCGGTGGTTATCAATGCCTACCTCGACGCCGGCCACGAATTGCGGCGCGAAGAATACGAGGTTTAAACCATGGATTTATATCAAGTGATCATAAACCAAGTGGCCAACGCGCTCGACGAAGATGTCGGCAGTGGCGACATCAGCGCGCAGTTGATCGATGAGTCGGCCCATCTGGAAACCGAACTGCTGATACGCGAGGAAGCCGTGTTATGCGGTATCCAGTGGTTCGACGAAGTCTTCCGTCAATGCGATTCCAGGATAGTCACCCGCTGGCAGGCGCGAGATGGAGACTCGATCGGCGCCGGCAGCGTCGTTTGCGAAGTTTCCGGTCCGGCGCGCGGCCTGTTAACCGCAGAGCGCAGCGCGCTCAATTTTCTGCAAACCCTGTCCGGCACTGCGACCCTGACACGAAGATACTGCGAGCTTATCCGGCACACCGAATGCCGTATTCTGGACACGCGGAAAACCATACCGCAGCTGCGTGTCGCACAAAAATACGCGGTACTCTGCGGCGGCGGCAATAACCACCGAATCGGACTGTTCGATGCTTTCCTGATCAAGGAAAACCATCTAGCCGCCAGCGGCGGGATCGCCGCGACGGTAGCCCGCGCCAGGCAGTTACATCCTGACAAATTGCTAGAAGTCGAAGTGGAAAATCTCGAGCAATTGCGGCAGGCGGTCGACGCCGGTGTCGCACGCGCCCTGCTGGATAACTTTTCACCGGCCGAAATGCGCCGCGCCGTGGAATTAACCGCCGGCGCGATCGAACTCGAAGCCTCGGGCAATGTCGACCTCGACAATCTGGTAGAAATCGCTACCACCGGGGTCAATTTTGTATCTATCGGGGCACTCACCAAAAACCTGCGCGCGATCGATTTTTCGCTGCGCTACCGCTGACAGCAAAGCGCACCGATTATCCGTTAAACCGCTGGCTAGCCTTCAGAAACTAATCATCGGTGCTATCGGTTTCGACTTAATGTATATATTTTGTGTATACAGTTTCACATAAATGTATATACAGCTCGATTTTCCGGACTTTACTACTATAATCTTGTTTTAATTAAAATTTTTTCGGCATTTTGCCGGAAAAAGACAGGAGTCCGGCCATTAGTGGCAGTATAATTCTGATCAACCTCATCGGAGGCGTAGCCCTCCTGTTATGGGGATTGCGCCTGGCGCGCATCGGTATTTCGGAAAGTTGGGGTAGCCAAATCCGCAGCTTGCTCGGCGCCAGTCTGAGCAACCGTTTCAAAGCGTTTCTAACCGGTCTCGGGGTCACTATGCTGTTGCAAAGCAGCAGCGCAACCGCCCTATTGACCGCATCGTTTAGCGGTCAGGGTATGTTGACGACCGCAACCGCGCTCGCCATATTGCTGGGCGCCGACGTCGGCACCACGCTGGTAGCGCAAATTCTGACTTTCGACCTATCGGCATTGTCCCCAGTATTAATCGCACTGGGGGTGGCATTGTTCACCTATTCCCCGGGTGGACGCATGCGCGATACCGGGCGCCTGCTGCTCGGACTCGGCATGATGCTACTGGCGTTGAAGCTGATCGTCGCCGCCTCGCTGCCGATGCGTGAGTCGCTGGTCATCCAGCAGATATTTGTTGCGCTCGGCCAGGATCTGGTGCTGGCCGCAGTTTTTGCCGCAATCATCGCCTGGGCCTCGCATTCCAGCCTGGCCACGGTGCTGTTGGTGATAACTCTCGCCAGCACCAACGTACTGGGTACTACGGTTGCTTTCGCTTTTGTACTGGGCGCCAATATCGGCAGCGCAATTCCGCCGCTCATCGCCACCCTGGGCGCCAACCGCAGCACGCGACAACCGCCGCTCGGCAACCTGTTGTTCCGAATCTGCGGGGTTGCTATCGCGTTACCGTTCATCGGCCTGATCGCCAACCAGTTGTCACTGCTCGAAATCAGCAACGCGCGCCAGATCGCGACCTTCCATATGCTGTTCAACATCGCCCTGGCGGTGGTTTGCTTTCCACTGATCGACCGCATGGTCGAACTTACCGCGCGTATCCTACCGCGGGACACCGAGGTAAGCGATGCCATGGAACCCCGGGAGCTGGACCAGGGCGCCTTCGAAACTCCGCTGGTGGCATTGGTCAACGCCGAGCGCGAAGTCTTGCGCATGGGTGAAGTGGTAGAACGCATGCTGCGCAACGCCTTCATCGCGCTCAAACGCAACGACTACGCGCTGGCACAGCAGACCCGGGAAATGGATTTATTGGTCAACGAGTTTTACGACGGGGTGAAAGGATATTTGACGGCGTTGGCGCGCGAAACCCTGGGCAAGAAAGAAAGCATCAGATGTAACGAGATTCTCGCCTTTGCAACCGATCTGGAGCATATCGGAGACATAATTTCGGGCGATTTGATCCGTAATATACAGCAAAAAAAGCTGGTTACCCGCAGCAAGATGTCACTGCAGGACCGCGAAGATTTAAACAATTTGTATCAGCCGGTGTTAAAAGCCTTCGAGTTATCGCTGAGCGTGTTCACCTCGGGTGACGTAGCGATGGCGCGCCAATTACTGGCCCGCAAGTACAAGTTCGTCAAACGCGAACGCAAAGCGGTAATGAACCATTTGCAGAAAATCCGCGACGACTCCGCTTACGATTCGAGGTTGAGCGCGCTACAGCTCGACGTGCTGCGCGACCTCAAACGCATCAACTCGCACCTGACGGCAGTCGCCTACCCGATCCTCGAAGCCGCAGGACAGCTGCGCAACCGCCTGCGACGTAACAAGTCGGTCAGCGACAACATTGCCCGCATTCCGACCCGCGCCAAGATTTCGGCTAGCAGCTGATTTATACGGCCGGTCTTCGGCGATCGAAGCAACTTCCTGTGATGCCATCCAGGCCGCAATCTGGCAACCCGATCCGCCGCGGGTTACCATGAAACTCATGCCACAGTTCATACTGATTCTTCTACTGGCGCTGCTACCGGCATTCGGCCAGGCCTCGCCGCAGAAAAAGAGTGCCGCCGAACAGGAGGCCGGCAAATGGTTGGCGTTAATCGATGGTATGCAGTATCGGGAATCCTGGCACCGGGCAGCCAGCCTGTTCAAGCAACGGCCATTAACCCGGCGACAATATATGTCGCCGGGTTAATATGTCCGCTAGCAACGCAACCGGGCGGAGGTCGCAAATCGAGCTGCAAGTCGCGTTACCCGAACAGTTAGCGCTGTTTTGCGAGCTGGAACGGGACCCGGATACCGCGCCCTACGTCCTGCCTACCACGCTTGAACAGCATCGCCGAGCGTTTGCGCGCGAAGAAATTATTTACCTGTCGATTTATGATCGGGGCGAACTCGGCGGATTCTTTATCCTGGCGCTGGATTCCGACGAGCGCAGCGTCGAATTTCGACGAATCGTGGTCGCCGACAAGGGCCGAGGCACGGGGCGGCGCGCAATCAATACAATGGAAACATACTGCCGCGATCGATTGCAGCGCAGTCGCATCTGGCTGGATGTATTTGATTTCAACGAACGCGGCCGGCAGGTCTATTCCAGACTCGGGTATCAATTGTTCGACCAACGGACCTATCAGGGTAAACAGCTGTTATATTATCAAAAAGAACTGGAGACTCGATCATCGGCACGCGCTTGACGCGAGTCCGATCATCTTAACCCGGCGGCTAAGTATGCCGGTTCAGTCCCGCCAGGCGTTCCATGGTACCGATATCGGTCCAGGCGCCGCGGAATAATTCTCCGCTAACTCGTTGCTGGGCCGCCGCCGCATACAGCAAGGGCGCCAAGCTTCGCTTCCCCGGCGGCAGGCCCGCAAAGAAACTTCGATGGTAGCGGGATATCCCGCTGAAGGTGTAACGCGGAGATCCGTCGGTGCCGACAACCGCTTGCTGCAGGGTGAAATCCCCAGCGGCATTGTGCCGCAGATTCTCGACCAGGACCAGGTGCGCCGCGCTGTCGGTTGTTTTCAAATCGGCGTAATCGTAGTCGGTAAAAATATCTGCATTGATTACGAGAAAACGCTCGCCGAGCAGCGGCAGCGCCTGCACTATCCCGCCCGCCGTTTCAAGCGCCTCGGGCTCTTCGCTATATTCGATATTCAGCCCGAACTCGCGGCCATTGCCGAGTAGCGCGCGAATCTGCTCCCCCAGCCAGCTGATATTAATGACGATTTCGCTGAAACCGGCGCGCGACAGCGCTTCGAGGTGATGCACGATCAGCGGCTTGCCCTGCAATTCGAGCAGCGGTTTTGGCACGCTGTCGGTCAACGGCCGCAAGCGTTCGCCGCGCCCGGCAGCCAATATCATCACTTTCACGACCGGATCACCGCGCCGCCAGCGCACTAACGCGCGCACCCAGCTGCAATTGCTCGATGATCGAAAACAATCCGTCCATCGACGTTTCCCCGGCGCTGACTTGCCGCAGATATCCGAGCGTTCGTGGGATATCCTTGAGATAATCCGTCTTACCGTCGCGTAGCTTGAGCCGGGAAAAAATTCCGATCGCCTTCAGATGGCGTTGAATGCCCATCAAATTGAACCAGCGCATGAACTGCGCGGTCTCGACATCGATCAGCTCGTTAACGCGTGCGAGTTCAAAATAATCGAGCACCAGCTGTTCGACCCGCGGTGCCGGCCAGGCGATATAACAATCACGCAATAACGAGACCAGATCATAGGTTAGCGGCCCCTTAACCGCATCCTGAAAATCGAGAATACCCGGGTTTTTCTGCTTGGTTTTCATCAAGTTGCGCGAATGATAATCGCGATGCACAAACACTTGCGGTTGCGCCAGCGCGTTGTCGACCAGAACCTGCTTGACCGATTGCCAGATGGCCTGCTGCGCCGGGTCCAGCGTAACGCCCATCAATTGACCGAGAAACCAGTCGTGAAATAAATCCATTTCACGGTTTAACAGTGCCGCGTCGTATCGCGGTAAATCCTCGGCATCGACGCGCGTTTGCATCAGCAGCAGGGCCGCCAGCGCATCGCCATAAAGTGGCGCTTCGGTTTCGGGGCTGAGTTTTGAGAGATAATCGCTGCTGCCGAAATCGGTCAGAATCAGAAACCCGTATTCCAGATTACGCGCAGTGATTTCAGGCGCATTCAATCCGGCCGCCCGCAGCTTGTCGGCCACCGCGATGAACCGGTCACAGGGTTCCTTGTCCGGTGGCGCATCCATCACTATCCAGGTTTCAGCGGCGCTGTACAGGCGCAGATAGGTGCGAAAACTGGCGTCTTCGGATGCCGCTTCGAGGCGATAATCCCGATATCCCAGCTGCTGCAGCCAGTTTTGCAATAGTGTCGATCTTGCGCTCATAGGGCGGTAGCGGCTGCGATCCTGTTAAAAGGCCGGTATTATCGGGGTTTTATTCAGTCAAACGCAATAGAACCGATGAATGCTATCGAAAACCTGTTACAGGTAATGAAGGATTTACGCCACCCCGAAAACGGCTGCCCTTGGGATATCCGCCAAACCAGCGCCTCGATTGCGCCGCACACGCTCGACGAAACCCATGAATTACTCGATGCGATCGAACGCGACGACACCGAAAACTTGAAGGAAGAACTCGGGGACCTGCTGTTCAACATCGTGTTTCACGCGCGTATCGCCGAAGAAAAAGGACAGTTCAGTTTCGATGATGTCGCCCAGGGGATTACCGACAAGATGCGGAACCGACATCCCCATGTCTTCGGCGATCAACGCGATCAGCAACTCAGCGACGAAACCCTGTCGCAACAATGGCAGGCGATGAAAAACCGGGAAAAAGACGGCCGCGAGACGAGCCCAATCGGGCAGGACTCGAGCGGCAACTCGGCGATGTACCGCGCGCGGGAAATACAAAAAGAAGCGGCGCGATTCGGATTTGACTGGCCGGATATCAAACCGGTGTTCGACAAGCTCGAGGAAGAGCTGGCGGAGTTGAAACATGCCTTCGACAGCGGCGACAAAGACGCGATCGGCGATGAACTCGGCGACCTGATTTTCGTCTGTGTAAACCTTGCGCGTCATGCCGGGGTCAACGCCGAAATGTCCCTGCGCCGCACCAACCGGAAATTCCTGCGCCGCTTCGCCTATGTGCAGCGACGAATGGCTGACGCGGGCATCGAGATGGAGCAACAACAGCTCGAACAGATGGAAAACTTTTGGCAGGACTCAAAGAACAAGGTCGGGTAGCAAAAATGACTCGCAGCAGGTTACTAACCGAACAACGCATTCTCGATGCGCTTGGCACATTATTACTCGAGCAAGGCTACCCGGCGGTCGGCATCAATGCCATTGCGCGCCAGGCGGGTTGTGACAAGGTATTGATTTATCGTTATTTCGGCGGATTCGACGAACTACTGCTGGCATTTGCCGAAACCACTAACCTGTGGTGGGAAGTGGATGAAATCATGACCGAAACAGTGAGCGAGTGCACCGCGATCGCACTGCCTGAGTACCTGCAAACTCTGCTCAATCGTTATGTTTCCGCCCTCGAGTCGCGCCCCCTGGCGCTCGAAATCATGGCTTGGGAAATGTCCGAGCACAACAATCTGACCAACGCGCTGGCGCGCTCACGCAGCGAACGCGGCATGGAATTGGTGAAACGAATCCGTAAATACTATCATCAGCCGACGATCGATATCGGCGGTGTCTTGGGCGTCTTCGGCGCGGCTATCAACTACCTGGTCATTCGCACCCGCAAACATTCCCGGCAGTATAAGACCGAGGAATGGTGGCGCCTGCAGCAAACCATCGGCAAGTTGCTGCAAGCCTATGCTGACTGACGTCTTACGCCTGGCCGATATCGATACCAAGCCGCTACGCGAACTGCTGGCGCGTTTCGATCTGAGCCTGTGCTTATGCCCGCCCGCCGACCCGATCCCCGCTAGCTACTGGGGCGGCGAAGAAGCAGGTCTCAAGACCAACCGGCTATATGCGCGCGCCGACACACCGCTGCATTCGATCTTGCATGAAAGCGGTCATTTCATCTGCATGGATGCGGTCCGCCGGCAGAATCTCGATACCGACGCCGGTAGCGACGAAGCCGAAGAAAATGCAGTCTGTTACCTGCAAGTCTTGCTCGCCGATGAACTCGTCGATATGGGACGCGCGCGCATGTTCGCGGATATGGACAGTTGGGGTTACTGAATCGCCCCGGGATTTCCGGAGGCTGTTTTGTGTGAGTCATGCTGCCTCGAATGACTCTTCCAGTTGCTGATAATACATCAGCTCATACTCGACCGGCGGTATATCGCCGATCGATTCGAGTAATCGTCGATGGTTAAACCAGTCCACCCATTCCAGCGTGGCGTATTCGACATCGTCGAGTGCCTTCCAGGGACCACGCTTTCGGATGACTTCAGTCTTGTATAATCCGTTGATCGTTTCAGCGAGAGCATTGTCGTAAGAATCACCGACGCTACCGACAGAAGCATCAATGCCGGCCTCCGCGAGCTTCTCGGTGTAGTGGATCGACAAGTACTGGCTGCCTCGGTCACTGTGGTGAATCAGATCGCCGGCAATCGCTCTTGACCGGCATCGAGAACCAGTTCTGCCTTCAGCGAACGACTGACGCGCCAGCCGACGATATATCGAGCGAATACGTCGACGATAAAGGCGACATAGACGAATCCCGACCAGGTCGGCACGAAGGTGATATCGGCAACCCACAGCTGATTGGGCCGAATCGCGCTAAATTCACGATTCACGAGATCAGCAGGCCGGGCAAGGGAATCGTCAGCGATGGTCGTCCAGCAGTTCTTTGGACCTCTTGTTACACCCCTCAGACCCAGTTCTCGCATCAGACGCTCTACCGTACAACGAGCCACAACAAAACACTCCCGCTTCAATTGGCACCAGACTTTGCGAGCGCCGTACACCTCAAAATTCTCTTCCCAGACGCGTTTAATTTCCGCCTTGAGATGTCGATCTCGAGTTGATCGCTTCGAACAGCGATCTGGGTCCAGTTCTCGCGCCTTGTGCTCATGGTAGGTCGACGGAGCAATCGGCAATCGCTTGCAGATTGGCTCGACTCCGTAATCGACCCGGTGATCGTCGATGAACGACACCATTATTTCGGTCGGCGGCCGAGCTCCGCCTGGGCGAAATAGGCAGAAGCCTTGCGCAGAATTTCATTGGTCTGCTTGAGCTCTCGATTTTCGCGTTCCAGTTCCTTGAGGCGATCTCGCTCGCTCGTAGAGATGCCGCCACGCTTCCCCTGGTCAATCTCTGACTGTCACACCCAGCGGCGTAGCGTTTCTGCTGTACATCCTATTTTCGATGATATCGATTCAATGGTTGACCACTGGGACTCGTGCTCATGTTGATGCTCGAAAACCATACGAACCGCCCGTTCCCGGACTTCCGGGGAATATCTTTTGTTTGTCTTCATTACCCAATCCTCTCAAGAAATTGAGCCTCCGACAAACCCGGGGCGATTCAGATCTGTGTTTGAGAAAGGTTGTGGGCTGGAGCATGAGCCCTCGGATGAAATCGCAGTTGGTCTGTGATGCCTTGAAGATGGCCGCCTGGCAGCGCCGACCCAAGGCAGGTTTAATCCATCACTCGGATCGTGGGTCTCAGTATGCCAGCAAGGCATTCCGAAAATTACTCAGAATCAACGGGTTCCAGGGCAGCATGAGCCGTAAAGGTGACTGTTGGGATAATGCGGTGGTCGAGAGCTTCTTTGGCAGTCTGAAGCAGGAGCGGGTGCAATGGCGAAATTATCAGACTCGATATGAAGCACAGCAGGATATTCTGCAGTACATATCCAGCTGGTATAACCCATATCGATTACATTCGACGCTGAATTATGTCAGCCCGAATGATTATGAAAAACGACTACTCGAAACGAAGCATGCCGCTTAACTGGGGTGTATCAAAAAGTTTGACCACGTCATCCTTGGATTCGGCGCAATGTTTAGCATTCATAAGCAACCGCCTCCACCAGGGCTTGATAATGAGGATTAGACCTATGGATAAAACGGCCGCTCCGAGTATCGCGCTGGATGCAATTCTGCAACCGATCGAAAAGGCGACCGGTCTGCCTAATCACGCCTATGTCAGCAATGAATTCCTGGCCTACGAACGCGACCAGGTGCTCGGCAGGAGCTGGGCCGGATTATGGTTTGCCAGCGATTTGCCGAAGAAAGGCTACGTCAAGCCGGTTGATTTCATGGGTTTGCCGCTGGTGATCCTGCGCAACAAAAAGGACGAAATCAAGGTATTCCATAACGTTTGCAGCCATCGCGGCATGCTGCTGGTGCATGATGAAATGGAGGTTCAGGGGGCGCTGCGTTGCAAGTACCATTCATGGTCTTATAACCTCGATGGCGAGCTCAAGGGAACTCCGCATCTGGGCGGAATCGGCCAACAAAAATCGGACGGTTTCAATCACTGCGATCATGGTTTGAAAGCGGTACGGTCGGTGGTGTGGATGGATATCATCTTCATCAACCTGTCAGGCGATGCCCCCGATTTCGAGGCTCACACCCGGCCGCTGACCGAACAGTGGGACACATTCCTCGGCACCACCGGGTTGAATCGCTTGCGCACCGCAGCCAACGGTAAAGGCATGCAGATCGAAGTTAAGGCCAACTGGAAACTCGCGGTTGAAAACTATTGCGAGAGTTATCACCTGCCCTGGATTCACCCCGGATTGAATACCTACTCGCGACTGGAAGATCACTATCACATCATGTACGGCGACGATTTCGGCGGCCAGGGCAGTTACGCCTATCGCCTCTACGACCAGGCCGGTACCGCGCTGCCGCGCTTCCCGGAATGGCCCGCAGACAAGCTCGAGCAAGCCGAGTATGTCGCGCTTTATCCGAACGTATTACTCGGCATTCAGGCCGACCACGCGTTTGCGATGATCATCGAACCACTGGAATGCGACCGGTCGATCGAGCATCTGCGCCTGTTTTACGTCGGCGCAGAAGCCTTGAGCGACGAACATGCCGCCAGCCGGAGCGCGACCCTCGAATCCTGGCGCATGGTGTTCAGCGAGGATATCGACGCGGCCGAAGGCATGCAGCGCGGCAGGCTTTCCCCGGGCTACACGGGCGGCGTGTTTTCACCGGTGATGGACAATCCCACCCACCATTTTCACCAATGGGTTGCCCGCAAATTAAAGGCCGCGGGTTAAGCGCCGCTGAGATCTACGTACAAGGGCCCGCGCTCGATCGGCCAGATACCCTTATCGACGGCACGCCCGGCGGCGGCGAATAGGATGTAACTTTGCCCGCCGTAATGCGGCAGCGGTCGCTGCAGTGATTGCAGCGCGGCCGCATCGTCGGCGCTGATGATTAACACCGGATTACCGTTCGCCAGGCGCGCAGTCCAGGCCGCGGCCGACCAGGCCGAATCGCTTAATTCGGGCGGCTGCCGTAACCCTAGTCGACTCAATTGAGCGGCCAGATCGGCGCTGCCGGTGATCAACATCAAGGGGTGCTCGATGCCGCGGCTCAGCTGCAATTGCTCGAACCGGGGCGCGACATCCATCAACCTGGCGGCCAGATCACGGGCGACTCCGTTGAATTCCGCGTCTGCCGATCCGACCACGCTAACCGTTTTGGCATTCAAGGTAACGTCGCGCAGAATCGGCGGCGCCTCGTTTGGCTGCAACAGGCGGAACACGTCGCTGTCCGGATCGAAATGAAGGCTGCGGGGTTGCGCGCTGGTTACCCACTCGACTCGGGTCAGGTTTTCGCTAATCGAAATTTCGTGACGCTCGATGCCATTCGCGGTTTGCAACAACAGCGGAAGCTTGAATCGGTAACCCGAAACCGGCTGCAGGATTTCGACGCTGGTACGGAAACCGTCGGCGAGCCGATCCACGCGGTGAGCTCCGATACTTAGGCGGGGCGCCCCACTCCGATCCAGCCATTGCCGGAAAAACCAGTCGAGGCCGCGCCCGGCGCTATGCTCGAAGGCTTGCTGCAATTCACCCCAGCCGGCGGTTTTAAATTTATTCTGTTGCCAGAAATGACGCAAACCCTGCTCGAATTCGAGCCCTCCGATTTCCAGTCTTAACATATGAAAAATGAAAGCAACCTTGTTGTAGCCGATGACTTGCGCGGCCTGGTGTTGCTTGGATATGAAACTGCGCACCGGCTGATCGCGCTCGCTGGGCAGGGCGGCATAATCGCGCAACCACTTGATCCGCATCCCGCGGGCGACATCGGCCCCCTGCTCTGCGGCAAGCGCATAGTCGGCCATGTAGGTAGTCAAACCTTCGGACCAATTGCCGGTGGCGTAATCGACCCTGACTCCGTTGCCCCACCAGTTGTGCAGCACTTCGTGGGCCAGGGAACGGCCGCGCATGAATGGCAGTGGCAGCACCTGCCGTCCGACATAGGTCAGGTTGGGGAAACCGAGACCCACCGGCAAGGGCGCGGAGATTATGTGGAAGTCGGCGTAGGGGTAGGCGCCGACGGCCCTGTCGTAGCGCTGAATATAAGCGGCGGCGGCAGCGAGATAGATTTCGGACAGGGGAGCCAATTCTCGATGAAAATAACTGCGCAGCCGCAGTCCGTTGCTGCGCTGCTCACGTATTTGATAAGGCCCGGCGAATAGCGACGGCGCTTCCGTCGGCCGGGTAGCCTCGAATACCGCCTGATAAAACTCCGCATCGGAGTCTTCATCGATCAGTTTACCGGTTGCAACCGCGCGCTGCGCCACCGGCACCTTGACCTGCAACCGATAGGACATGGATTCGGCAGTAGGTTGCGGAATCCAGCTATCGTATGCCGGCAGGTAGGCGCCATCCTCGCCGCTGCTGCTACGCGCGCTGGCGGGACGCTGCCCCGCGCCGCGCGGCGGTACGACCCCGCGCAAGACGAAATCGAGCCGATGCCGACCGGCATCGGGCAAAGCCAGAACATAATCATGACCCTGTCGTTGCGCCTCGGCCCGCATGCCGTCGATAGCAAGCTTCTCGATTACGAGCCAGGAGGCGAGGCGAAACCGATAGCGCTCGCGCCCCGTCACTACCAGATTGTCGTCGATCCGAATCTCGCCGCTGGACGGCGTCAACGCAACCGCGATCCTGTGTTGTAGCGGTGGAGCGGCGGCCTGTAGCGGCAAGGCGGCACTCGCCAGCAACAACGTGGCGGCGGCTAACAATCTCGGCAAGCTATTCAAAGCTTTGCGGAAACCGGGCGATGATCTCAATTGTTTTATCGTCGCGTTTCAGTTTCAGCGGTAGCCAGGTTCCCGGCGCCTGACGCTGGATAACCGCGATCAGCTCGCTGGTCGTTGCGGTATCGAATCCGGCCGCCACCAGAATCTCGTCGCCCTTGCGAATGCCGCTGGCGGCGGCGACACTATCGTCGACCACCCGCATCACGCGCACGCCGTCCGCGCCGTCTTCGATCAGGATACCCAGTTGCGGGCGCGCCGCTGGCGCCTGTTCGGCGGCGGCATCGAGCACGAATACCGCGGTCGCCAGATCCAGCGGCAGCGGATCGCAGTCGTCCCTGCTATCCAACGGTAACAACACGTCGACATCCTCGATACCCATATCGGCCAGTTGATGCGGAATACCGTAACCATACTCGAGGTGGCCGCGGCCGATGATGCCGACCAGCAATGCCTTCGGATCTCGCCGATGGCCGGCGGCCAGGGCTTCGGCCATGGCCCGGTCCCAGGTAAGCTGGGCATCGACAAAATTGGCAAAGGCATCGCTGTCTCTGATCTCAACGACGCTTGGCGGATCGTCCCCGTCGTGCTCGCTCGCCGCCTTGCTGAACGTCCTTTTATAGGCAAACAATTGTGCCAGCGATTCGCGATAGGCCTCGCTGGCCGGTGCCGGATCCGACAATCCCAGCCGCTGTTCTGCTTCGATACCGTCCCAACCTTCCTGTCCGACACGCGCTACCAGCTCGCGATCGATGTTCAACGCCAGTGTCGGCAATCGGTTGAGGCGGGCGAAATGCAGCAGCGGCAAGTAGAGTTCGGGGTCATAACCCCAGACTTCGCGCCAATCGGATTGCTCGAGGAATTCGGCCTGGGTTATCTCACCGGCGCTCCAGGCATCGAGCACCGATTGCGCCCGCCGCGGCAGCATTTCGAATCCAAGCATGAGATTGGCGTTGCGCGAGTGCAGCGCCGCCAGCATGTAGAGTTGCCAGCGATGATGGGCGGTCGCCGTGTGAGCTTCACCCAATAATACGATGCGCGTTTCGGAGAGGCGCTCGAATAAATTTTCGCTGCTGATAGTTTCACCGCTGCTGGGATCGAGCCATTGCGCAACATGCGGCGCGCAACTGCCTGCCGCGGGTTCGCTCTGCGCCAAAGCGAGACGGGGTAGCAAAAGTATCAGGGCGATCAGGCAAATCCTTGCGCTGGCTTTCATTAACTGGCGACTCCACGGGGATTGATAAAACAGGGTACTGGTAGGGGTCTCGATTGCATTCGGATCAACTTCAAAACTATGACACCCGGCGCGGGTCAGGGTTCAACCAGGGCGAGGCTGATGCGCTTGTTCTGCCGGCCCTTATTCTTGAGCCCGGTTACCACGAGCTCGCCGATCTCGGCGGTGTTGGCAACGTGGGTACCGCCGCAGGGTTGGTAGTCGGTGTCCGCGATAGTGATGGTACGCACGCTGCCCTGCCCGCGCGGCGGTTGCACCGACATGGTCCGCACCAGGCCGGGATTCTGATCGAGTTCATCGTCGGTAATCGTACCGACGGTTACCGGAATAGCTTTTGCCACCAGGGCATTCAGCCCGGCCGTCAGCGCCTCCTTGTCGACCACCTCGCCCTGCAGATCGAAATCGAGCCGGCTTTCGGTTTCGCCAACGGCGCCCCCCGTCGCTTGCGCGGTGATCAGCGAACACACCAAATGCATACTGGTGTGCATGCGCATCAGTCGATGACGCCGCTGCCAGTCAATCTCCATGTCGACCGCAGCGCCCGCCTGGATCGCACTCAAATCCTCGCTTTCGATAAAGTGAATGATATTGTTTCGGTCCGGGGCATAACGCGTATCCACCACTTTATATTCCCGGCCGTTTATCGTCAGCCGGCCGATATCGCCGGGCTGCCCTCCGCCCAGCGGATAAAATATGGTGGCCGCTAGAATGACGCCATCGTCGAGTACTTCGACCACTCGACTGGCCAGTGTCTTCTGGTAACTGTCTTGGTAAAATACTTTTTCCGTCATCGTCTGGACTAGCGCTCGGTCTTTTGGGATGCGGTGATTCTTACTCAGCCGGAAGCCCGAAGCAAGTCAATAACCCGTGAATTCGACCGCAGCAGCCAATCGCAAGATCATCCACATCGATGCCGACTGTTTTTATGCCGCGGTCGAGGTGCGCGACAATCCGGCACTCAAGGGCAAGCCGATCGCGGTCGGCGGCAGCGCCCTGCGCCGCGGCGTCGTGGCCACCGCGAGTTACGAAGCGCGCAAGTTCGGGGTGCGCTCGGCGATGGCGAGCGCAACCGCGGTCAAGCGTTGCCCCCAGTTAATACTGATTCCGGGGCGGATGTCGGTTTATCGCGAAGCGTCACGCCAAATGCATGAAATATTTTCCGATTACACCGATCTGATCGAACCGCTGTCGCTGGATGAAGCCTTTCTCGACGTATCCGATTGCCCTCGCTGCCGCGGCAGCGCAACGCTAATCGCCGAGGAGATTCGCCGCCGCATCGCCAAAGATATCGGCATTACCGTATCCGCCGGAATCGCAGCCAACAAGTTCATCGCCAAGGTCGCCAGCGACTGGAACAAGCCCAATGGGCAGTATGTGGTAACGCCAACCCAGATCGACGGTTTTCTCGAAACCTTGCCGGTTAATCGAATCTGGGGCGTGGGCAAGGTAACCGCGCAACGGCTCGAGCAACAGGGCATCAAAAACCTGCGGCGATGTGCGCCGTTATGACATCTATCATTTCGTGCAGCAATTCGGTCAATTCGGCGAGCACATCCATCGACTCGCCCACGGCATCGACGATCGGCCCGTGATCTCGGAATGGCGGCGCAAGTCGGTTAGCGTCGAACACACTTATGAAGAAGACCTGCCCGACCTGGAGAGCTGTCGGCAACGGCTGCCGGCGCTGCTCGAATCCTTGCAAAAGCGACTCGACCGGCTCGACGAGGATTACCGCATTCAAAACTGTTTCCTCAAAATGAAGTTTTTCGACTTCAATCAAACCACGATCGAACGCCAGCAAACCGAACCGAGTTACGCCGACTATGCCATGTTATGCGAGGAAGCCTGGCAGCGCGGCCAGGTGCCGGTGCGACTGCTGGGTATCGGCGCTCGCCTGCTCGATCTGACCGACGCCAGCGGACAGATGGATTTATTCGAGGAATTGTGACCCAATTCCCGAAATCTGCAATTCTCAGTACAAATTATAATATTTACACTTGTTTTTATTTATCAGCTAGATATGCTCAACATTAGAAGTAAGTTAATAGATTTATCGGCTAACTTAGGACATATAGGGCTAGGATACTCATGGGCAAGAAAGCTAGGGCTCCCAAGTTCGAAACACTGATCTCGACCCCCTGGGGCATGTCACCGGACAACTCTTATTACGGCGATCCCCGTTACGTCGAAAAAGAACAGCACGGACTGGAGCATATCGAACGCGACAAGACCGACGAAGAAGGCGTCGAGCAGGTCGTGATTCTGGGCTACAACTAACCCCCCGAACAGACTCCCGGGGTTCTGTCGCGGCTTCGCCTCGATGCCCCACTGTTTTTTTTCCCTGCCGGGCCGGCGCCGTGACGGCGCTACGGCTGCAATTACCATATGACTAATGACATCTTGCTGGTTCTGATCGCGTTCGGCACCTCGACGCTGACCGCGATCACCGGCGTGGGCGGCGGCATGTTGCTGATCGCCCTGATCCCTGGATTTTTACCCGCAGCCGCGATCGTGCCGGTGCACGGTGCGGTCCAGTTGGTATCGAATACCAGCCGCGCTTTTTTCGGCTGGCGCTTTATGCGCCTCGAACTGGTATCCGGATTTATCGGCGGTGCTTGCCTCGGCGGCATTGCGGCGGCCGGAATTACGCAGCATATCAACCTGGAGTACAGCCCGCTATTCATCGCTGCCTATATTCTCTACAACCTTTGGGGTCCGCCCCTGAAGCTCGAAATCCCGGGCGCCGGCGAGTTTGTCGTCATCGGCGCGCTGCAGACCGGGTTGAGCATGATTGTCGGGGCTACCGGGCCTATGGGACAGGCGGCCCTGTTGCGGCGCGGTTTGCAGCGCGACGCCCAGGTGGTCACCGCCGCGGTCATGATGACCTTCACCCATCTGATCAAAATTATCCTGTTCGCGATACTCGGATTTTCGTTTGTGGCCTACTGGCAAATCATTGCCGGCATGTCGCTTGGCGTGATTGCCGGCGCCTGGCTTGGCACCCACATCCGCTATCGTATCCCCGAAGCTCCGTTTAAAACGTTTCTGCGCTGGTTATTGACGCTGTTAGCCGTACGCATGATATATATTACATTTGCCTGAATTCCTCGCAGATTCGCCAGTAACGGTAAGCGCTTGTCCGGTGGGCTCACACAGCTTCGATATCAGCGGCAATGCCACCGCAGCAGCTGTAAAATCCGGTCTTCGACCCAGCTGCGCGCGGCCAGACTTTCGATGAAGCCGCAGTGGCCGCCGTAACGATGGGTTTCGACATGCAAATTTTCGGTCGGGTCGATACGCGCCAGGTCATCGACGGGAATAATCGGATCGTCTTCGCTCGCGATCAGGTAGGCGGGCATCGCCATGGATGACAGGCGATCGCCCACTAGCGCATAGGCGGCAAAATAATCTTCGACCTGTTGGTAGATGGTGTGACTGGGGATGAATAGTCGATTCAAATCGTCGATCGTTTTAGCGGCCGCCAGATCCGCCGCATAATCGTGCTCCGGAAAACACTCCAGCTTGCGCTGCAGCGAGCGCTGCCAACGCTTGAAAAAATAACGCTCGTAAACGAAGAAACCCCGGTTCAGGGCATCCATCGCACGCGCCGGGTCGGCCGGCGGGCAAACCGCGATGCTGGCATCGAGCCCCAGCGCCTCGCCCGCGTCGGCCGCGACCCGCAGCGCGAAACTGGCACCGAGTGAAAATCCGGCCAAAAAAACATGCGCATAGTCCCGGCCGTTCACAAAACCCCGCAGCGCGCTCGCGACCTCGGGGGAACGCGTCGAATTGAACAACTCCCGGTTCAGGTGATGCGAATCGCCGTGATCGCGCAGGTTCAGCCGCAACACGTCGAATCCCTGCGCCAGCAGGCGCGCGGCCGTGGTAAGCATATACGAGGAGCGGCTCGAACCCTCCCAACCGTGCAGCAGAACCACCAGGGCCGACCTGTCGTGCCGGGCGCGATCGAGCTCGGCCAGCAGGCGCGTGCCGTCCTCGGCCGGCAGGATTAACGCCTCCGTGCTTAGCGTTTGCAAAATCCTGCGCGCGCGCAGGCGCCGCGGCCCCTGGCTGTTGAGCACGGTCTGCAGATGCGCATTGCGCAGATGTCGCGGGGGCTTGAATGCGGATGATTCGGGCACGGCAATCGGGCTTCACTGTCGAGTTAGGCTGACTGACGCCGTTATATCAGGAATCGAATAAAAACGCTTTGTTTCGACGCGATATCGTTATACTGCTGCCAGATCAATCGTATAAGCTAGCTAACCATGGCGAACATACCCAAATCCTACCAACCGATTCCCGGGGATGAATTACCGCGCTTTGCCGGCATCGCCACCTTTATGCGCCTGCCCCACATCGCAGCAACCGAGGCTGACGAAGTCGACATCGGCTTGATCGGCGTTCCCTGGGACGGCGGCACCACCAATCGCGCCGGAGCGCGCCACGGACCGCGCCAGATTCGCGACCTGTCGACGATGGCGCGCAACGCCCACCACGCCACCGGCATCACGCCATTCGAATTGTGTAACTGCGCCGACCTCGGCGATACGCCGGTCAACCCGGTCGATATCGAAGATACCCTGAAACGGGTCGAGGATTTTTATGCGCAGGTCGTCAAGCAGGGAATCGTGCCGCTGACCGCCGGCGGCGATCACTTGATCACGCTGCCGATCATGCGCGCGCTGTGCCGGGACGGGCCGGTCGGCATGGTGCATTTCGACGCACATACCGATACCCTGGACCGCTACTTCGGCGAATCGAAGTACACCCACGGCACGCCATTTCGGCGCGCCATCGAGGAAGGACTGCTCGATCCTGAACGCACTGTGCAAATCGGGATTCGCGGCGCGTTGTACAGCAGCAGCGACAAGGACTGGGGCCTTGAACAAGGTATTCGTGTGATCGAAATCGAGGAATATAACGAGCTTGGCATCAACGCCGTTATCGCCGAAGCGCGACGCGTGGTCGGCGACGCTAAAGCCTACGTCAGTTTTGACGTCGACGCGCTGGACCCCGTGTATGCGCCCGGCACCGGCACCCCCGAAATCGGCGGCATTACGACTTATGACGCACAACGGATGCTTCGCGGTCTGCGAGGACTCAACTTGATTGGCGGCGATGTCGTCGAAGTCTCGCCGCCGTTTGACCCGTCTGGCAACACCGCGCTGGTGGCGGTAACGATGATGTTTGAAATTCTGTGCCTGCTGGCCGAAATTATCGATCAGCGGCGGGCTTGACTAGGGCCCGACGAACAACACCGGGTACAGGGTTGCCACCAGCAATAGCGCCATTGAATAGTTGAACCACCGCAACCTTACGCCCTGACTCAGGAAACGCTGCATTTTTTGCCCCATCACTACCCAGACAAAAATCGAGGGCAGATTGATGGCGCCAAAAATCAACGCCAGCAAGCCAACCGCCACCAAATTTTGGGACGGCGCGTAAACGCTTACACCGGTCAAAGCCATGGCCCATGCCTTGGGATTAACCCACTGGAAAAGGGCGGCTTGAATCGTACTGAGCGGCGCGCCTGCCGAGGGCGCGTTTTTATTGCTTGAAGTCGCGATCTTCCACGCCAGATAAAGCAGATAAACAATACTGAAGGCGCGTAATAGTTCGTAGCCGACGGGGTAAACATCGAATACCCGCATCAATCCGGTTCCAACCAGGATTATCATCAGTACGAATCCGAATGCCACGCCGAACATATGCGGCAACGTGCGCCGCACGCCGAAATTGGCGCCGGATGCCATTAGCATCAGATTGTTAGGGCCCGGCGTCGCCGAGCTGACAAAGGCAAAAGCCACCAGCGCGATTAACAATTCGATATCCACGAAGACAATTTTAAACCGATTCAATGGAAATTTTATTGCAAATAATGTCCAGATTTCAGAAAATTAACAACTAATGGTTATTATTGACGCCTACAACAGCAAAATATTGCAAGCACTCCAAGCCGATGGTCGAATCAGTAATATCGAGTTGGCCGATCGCATCGGCCTGTCGCCATCGGCCTGCCTGCGGCGCGTGCAGGAACTGGAAAAGTCCGGCATCATCAGCGGCTATCGCGCGGTCATCAATTTCGAAGCGCTGGGAGTGGGTTTGATCGCCTATATAGCGGTCGGCCTGTCGGATCACACCATGCCATCGCAGACGGCCTTCGAAACCGCGATGCGGGATTGCCCCGCAGTGCGTGAATGCCACAACATAACCGGGCTGGTGGAGTACATGCTACGCGTGGAAGTCGCCGATATCGCAGCCTACAAGACGTTTCACGCCGACGTGTTGGGATCCCTGTCCCAAGTTAATTCGATCACGACCTACATGGTGCTAGATTCACCTAAAAACGACCGCGGCTAAAGCGACCAGCAACTTTCGCAAGCGCCGACAGGGATTTTGTAAAAAACACGGTTATGTCGAACGATTGGCTAGGCGTTAGCCTGCTTGGCTTGCGGTCTCGCCCTGCCAGCCGGTGCCCTGACCGATCACGTTCTCCAGCATTTCGATTTCACGCGCCATTTCGCGCGCCAGGTTAATCATAAAAATGCCAAACTCGGCGGGATGCTCGACATGCAGGTTATAAAACTGAGTTCGGCTGATATTCAGAATCAAGCTATCTTCGGCGGCGACATCGGTGCCATCGCGCAAGATCAAACCAATCATTTCATCGAAGCCCAACTGCTCGCCTGCCCCATAATGGCGCGTCAAGACATCGCGACCTTCGAAACGTTTGTAATACGCGAGCCCTCCCTGCAGCACTACTTGAAAATCCTCGGCTTTCTCGTCGAAACGCGCAATAAATTCGCCTTTCTCGAGTCGTTCGATCTTGCCATGTTCCAGTAGATCGAGGACAACCGCTTCGGAAAGTGCACCGAAAGTGGAGAGATCCTGTAAATAAGTAATCCCGAGTTTGTCGATTACCTCGGTTGCATCCAGTGTATTCATGTCAGGCGTTGCCTGGGTTGACGGTCTTGGAAGTAATAAAGATACATCTTCTTTCAACACAAAAATCTCTGCCAGATCACATTATCCAGCATTAGTATCTCGCGCTACCCGACCCGGATGACGGGCAATTTACCGGCGCCTCGACACAAAAAGTTCAATTTCTCCGGGTTGGGTTTGACAGCTGACATCGAGATAGTTCCTGTCCGACGCAAACCCTGTCATATCGGACTGACCGTGCCGCCAGACGTTATTTGCGGTTAAATCACAAGTTTGACGTGCCGATCATCGGCACTATTGATAAACTGTTTCCGGCGCAGCAATTCGGCGGCAACAGGGCATCCCGCCAGACCTATAACTACGCAATCGCCGACCTGCGGTAATCCGGCTGATTGTTCCGTAATCGCTTTGGTATCGATACGAATCCTGTTTCAGAACGTCGACGAAAATCACAGACTCGAAGCGGCCGCTCATCGAGCCACAGCGTGAAGGCATGACCGTCAAGGTATCGATATAAATGAATTGTCTGGAAAAATACCGCAGTAAGCTGATCCGCGAAATCAACCGGGACCTCGGCATCATCGTCACGACAAACGAAGCTGATGCGGTGCATGATTTCAGAGTAGGAATTAAACGACTTACCGCTTTGTATTTATTTCTCAATCAAATCGACCCCGAATTGAACGCCAAACGCCTAATCAAGCCGTATCGCGCTTTGTCGAAATCGATCGGTAACATTCGCGACTGCGATATCGCCGTCGAGACAATCGGCAGCCTGGATGAAATCAACCCGCAGGATTCGAAGAATCTGATCAAAGCCCTGCGCTTAAAGGCCAATAGAGATTATCGGCTGTTCCAGAAAATGAGCCGTGCGCAGGGCCGGCTGTCGATCAGAATGCCGACCATCAAGTCAACCGGCATATCGGCCCATGCGATAACGCGGCATAAACCGCTGGTGTTGAATCGATGGTTATCGAAAATTCTCACGACTTCCGGCAGAATGAGCGCCGGTGCAAGGCATAAACAGCGAATCCTGCTTAAACGCTACCGCCATGTGCTCGACGCGTTTGCTTTTTGTCCCGGTCATCGTCACATTGAAGCGGAATTGAAACAGATAAAGGTATTGGAGCAATTACTCGGCGACTGGCACGACCGGGTCGTCACCGCCGAGCTGATAAAAACCCTGCCCGGCGTCGAGGCAAGCACGGTGCCGGCCGTTGCCATCATGCAGCGACAGGAGCGCTTGCTACTGGGAGCGGCGAAAATCTACCTCAGAAAATTTTCGCAATGGCATCAGAATACATGATGCGAAAATCCAGCGCTTGTGGCACCGATAGAATTTGCATTGAAGGTCATGCCGCCCTTCTAACCCGCTATCCAAATCATTGAATTGTCCAGGACCGTTCATCATCAGAGAGAAACACATGCGCCTACTAACCGCCACATGGCAAGAAGTTGAAACCTATTTAAAACAATCGGACGGCATCATCGTGCCTATCGGCTCCATCGAACAACACGGCCCCAACGGACCGATGCATCGAAGTTGTTACCAATCGTTTCGCCGATCAATGGAGTAATGCTGCTACCGTGTACATAGGCTTGTTTAAGCATGTTCGTCCCCTCCTTATCGTCTAGTCATAGGTTAATAACCACCCTGCTCTCGAATCTCCAGGTACTCGAATTTCGTTGCTTCATGCAAGTCGGCGCAGGTTGTTCAAACCGTCCTTGAACCGATAAACAACATCGGCAAAAGGTAAAAACCAGGGAAATCCGCGGTGCCACCAACGCGTCGGAAAATCCGTTTGCGTGAAAGCGGTTTCACCTGCGGGATCTCCGAGAATTTGTAATGCCGCCTTATGCCCCAGGTAGGGCGCCATCTGGTTGCCGCTGCCCGAGTAGCCAAGCGCGTGCCAAACTCCGCCAACCCGTCCGACATTCGGCAAAAAATCGAACGTCATTCCGGTAATCCCGCTCCAGCTGTGGGTGAAAGCGACATCTTTCAGCTCGGGGAAGATTCCGCCGAGTAAACCTCGCAAACCGTGTTCGGCAAATGCACCGGGCACTTTGATCATCGCGGTGCGTCCGCCGAATACGACGCGGGTTCCATCCGGCGAGGGGCGGTAATAACAATGCCGATCCCGAGTCTCGACGATCATGCGCTGGTTCGGAAACAGTCTTTTCACCCGTTCCGCTCCGAGGGTCTCGGTTGCAATCAGGTAGCTCGGCACCGGGATCAACCGGCGCACCAGATGGCTGAAGTTCGAGGGTGTATAGCCATTGGTTGCCATCAAAACCGAGCCGGATTTGATATTCCCTCTCGCGCTACCGACCAGCCAGTGATTTCCTTCGCGCCGTAAATTCTCGACCGCGGTATTTCCCTGGACCAACGCACCGCAGCGCAGCGCGGCCCGCTGTATCCCGGTGACCCATTTGGCGGGGTTGATACCCCCATGGTCGCGATAAACTATGCCACCCTTATAAACGTCGGTTGCAACTTCTTCGCGTTGACGACTCGCCGGCAGCATTTCAGCTTCAACGGGTATGAGTTTTTGCAAACGTTCCAGCTCGCGCGCCGCGGGATTGTATTCGGCGTCGCGCCAGAAGGCGCGAAACCGGCCTGACTCGGCATAGTCACAATCGATCGCCTCTTCGGCCATCAATGACTTTGCAAAATCGTTCGAATCGATATGCGACTCGCGCAATACCGATACCGCTGTCTGGAGTCCGTAACGCGATATCGTTTCTTTGATCGACAATCGATGACCGCCGCCGATCATGCCGCCGTTGCGCGAACTCGCGCCGCTACCGGGTATCCCGGAATCCAGTACCAATACCTGTTTCCCGGCCTTGGCCAGCGTGCGGGCGGCCGACAACCCGGTGAGTCCCGCACCCACCACGAGCACATCGACTTCCGCCGGCAGGGCATTCTCTGCAGGTAGCTCCAGCTTGCCCGAATCTTCCCACCAAAAAGGGCTAGTCGATAACATTGCCAATGCTCAACAGCAGGTTAACTACCAGTTGAAGGGGCGATCGATGCCCGCCATCTTGACACCGGTAAAGGCCGACGCCTCGAACGACATGGCGCGTAAATCTTCCGGTTCGAGGTTGTGCACCGACGACTTGCCGCAAGCCTTGGCCAATGCCGTTATCTCCATCGTCATCGCCGTCAGGTAGCGCGCGATTCGCTCCGCTCCGGCCCTGGGATTCATGCGCTGCTCGAGCTCGGGCTCCTGGGTCGCAATTCCCATCGGACACAGCCCGGTATGACAGTGATGGCAGGCGCCCGGCGAGGTTCCGAGCTTCCGGTAATCCTCGAGATACTGCGGCGAATTGCATCCGATCGCGACCATCGCCGCATTGCCGATCATTACCGCGTCGGCACCGAGTGCGAGGCATTTGGCCGAGTCCACCCCCGAGCGAATGCCCCCGGCGGCAACCAGACTGACCTTGCCCGACATGCCGCATTCGTCGAGCGCTTCGCGCGCGGCGGGAATCGCGCTCATCGTTGGGATTCCGGTATGATTCAGCAATAATTCGGGAGAGGCGCCGGTACCGCCCTCGGCGCCATCCACTACTATGACATCGGCTCCGGCCTTGGCCGCGATGGCTACGTCGTAGCGTGGACGCGTCGCCCCCATCTTGATAAAAATCGGGACCTGGAAATCGGTTGCAATGCGCAATTCTTCTATTTTTACGGCGAGATCGTCAGCCCCCAGAAAATCCGGGTGCCGGATCGTGGAGCGTTGATCGACACCTTCGGGCAAGGTGCGCATCGAAGAAATTCGTTGACTGACTTTCATCCCGAGTAACAGACCGCCGGTACCGGGTTTCGCACCCTGCCCGACAACCAGCTCCAGGGCATCGGCCGCTCTGATGTGCTCGAGATCGACGCCGTATCGGGCCGGCGATAACTGATACAGCAAATGTTTGGGTGCCTTACGCTCTTCCGGCAACATTCCGCCTTCACCGGTACAGGTCATGGTGCCGACCTTGGAGGCGCCGTGCCCCAGCGAGGCTTTGGCGTTTGCCGATAGCGCACCAAACGACATCGACGCGATATACACCGGAATCTTGAGCTCCAGCGGTTTCTCCACCAGACCACGCCCGCCCCCAAGCACCGTCTTGGTTTCACAGTTCTCGCGATATCCTTCCAGCGGCAACCGCGTCATGGTCGCGGGCACGAATGTCAGGTCGTCGAAGGTCGGCATTCTTTTGTTAAAGGTGTTGTATCCTCGAACCTGATAGCGGCCCAACTGTGCCAGGGCATGCACTTCGGCGATTGCATCGGGCGTCCAGCGCGTCGAACCCCCTTCGTCGTAAGATCCGGGCACCCCGGCCGGCCGGCCATCGATCGCGTTTTCGCCAAAACGAATTTCGGCTTCATCCGCCATTTCAAACGGATACTCGTAGGAATCGTTCATATCATTAGCCATGCGCTTGCATCCCGACTTTCAAAATACCAAAGTTTCTGACCTGAAATCATTTTGCGCCAATCTCGCGCACTATCCTGTAACCCCAGCGGCCCGAGAATAGCGTCTACTTCTGCAACCTCTTCGGCCACGGGTTCAACTACTTTCACGTCGACGCCGAAGCTTTCGACGTCCCCTGAAACCCAGACCTCGCCTTCCCACAGCGCATCGGCGCAACTCGCGCCGGCCCCGCCCAGGGCGATAATCTTGCCGCTGTGGGCCATGAATCCGGACTGGTAACCGATCTTGCCTTCGACCACGATGTTGCCGCCCTTCATGGCGACGCCGCAACGCGGCCCGCTGTCGCCCTTGACGTGGATCGTGCCGCCCATCATGGCAGCGCCGGTAGACATGCCGGCATATCCGTCAACCGTGACCAAGCCACCGGACATGCCTTCGCCGGTCGCCCAGCCCGCGTTACCCCGGACCGAAATATTCGCTCCGGCATTTAATCCACCGCAGTAATAGCCGACGCTGCCTTCGAAGCTGACGTCGACGCCGGCAGGTAAGCCGATGCCGAGGTTGTGGCGCGACAGAGGATTCACGACACGTATGCTCGCACCTTCGCTGCAGGCGCCGAGAATTTCACGATTGATTTCCTTGATGTGACGTTCGCCAACGTCGATAACGATATCGTTCATGCCGCAAACCTCTTGCCGGAAGCATTCCAAATCCCGGTTAATCCGGGTCCGTCATAGTTGATGACTTTGCATTCAGCCGAAAAAATTCGCCGCACCGCCTGCTCCTCGGTAGCCGCCGCGAGATCGCCATCCTGATTAACTACCACCAGCGGTTTCATCGCAAAGCGGTCTTTGGCGAAGCCGATTCTGTCTTGGTCCGCAATCATGTAAGTAAAAACCCCATCGATCGAATCGATCGATTTGGTCAGAGCCTGCTCCATGCTAAGCCCCGCCTTGATTTGATCCGAGACCCAGACCGCGATCAATTCGCTGTCGTTTTCGGTCAGAAAGCGATAGCCCCGCCGATTGAGTCTTTCGCGCCAGGAGAAATAATCGGTAATCTGGCCGTTATGCACGATCGCCACGTCGGGAAAGGGTCTGGCCCAAAACGGGTGGCTGGCGTTTGGCAATACCGAACTCTCGGTCGCCAACCGGGCATGCCCCAGGCCATGCGTGCCCTGTAGGTCTCTCACATTGTGCTTGTCGGCAACATCGCGGGCGCCGCCGATATCCTGATTATTTCCAGCGACCGGCAGCAGGATTGAACTTCGATCCGATCCGACATTTGATCGGCTTCGGAA
>DS021200.1:387547-398705 GCA_001735895.1 Olavius algarvensis Gamma 3 endosymbiont
GATGGAGCTGTTCGACAATATCTGGAATCGTGGTTCGTCATTCCAGATATTTGCCGAGATCGAAAAAATCGACATTTCCAAATCGCTGGGCGATCATCTTATTCTGGTAGAGGCTATCGAAACCGGAAATCTCGATACCGTAACCCGGGCCGTCATCGACCATATCGAAGACGGTCTGGAATTGCAGATCAAAGCGCTGGAGCACCAGGCCTAAGCGCATTTCACGATCGGCCGGATAGGTTTTCGACAGCATATTAGCACAATTACCAACGCGTAATTCGAATGTACACCCTGCCCTCCGAGCGCGGCAGCGAGGATCGGCGCGAACGTTTTACGCCCCCTGCCGCCAGGCACTTCTTGATTGTGCCGATGCAGTAAAGTACTTTACCTCGGCGACCGAATACTGTATACAGTATTCATGATTATCTCAAAAGCATCAGGCGGCGGACGCCTTGAGAAAATAGCATCCTATGCACGCGCCAAGCGCGTGGGGCCCTTTGCCTTCGTCTCCGGAACTACGTCCATGCAGTCCGACGGGACCGTCTATGCACCCTACGACACCGCGGCGCAAACCGAGTACATCTTAAAAAGAATGGAAGAAGCGCTGCATGCGGTCGGCGCCGAATTATCCCATGTGGTGCGCACCCGGGCTTATCTGACCGATATGCGCGATGCCGGAGGTTTCATCAAAGTACACGGTGAAATCTTCAAGGGAATCGAACCCACGCTAACCGGCGTGCAGGCCGGCCTGACGACACCGGGCATGATGGTCGAAATCGAACTCGACGCGATCGTGCATACCGACGCGGTGTATGCCGACAATACGCCGGCCGAGGCAAGCAGCCCGCAGGAACTGGAGAGCGATGCGGCGGAAGCGGACGGTCATAGCGCCGAATTCAAGGCCAAGGTGGTGCTCGAAGCAATGAGCGGCAAGTTGACCCTGGCCGACCTTGGCGCCAAGCATGGCGTCAACCCGCTGCTGATCGACAAGTGGCAACGCGAAGCAACCAACAACATGGCGGACGTCTTTTCCGGGTGAAAACAAATACGGCCTGATTCAGGCGCCCGGCACTTCCGATGATTTCGAAAAACCGTCTTCCAATCTGACAAAATCGGGCCGGAGGAGACCCATGAGTGAAAAATTCCCCCTCTTTGATTACGGCAAAGCATGCGCCGAATTCAATCTCGAAATCCCCGAAGATTTCAATTTCGCATTCGACGTCGTCGCCAAACGCGCGCGCGAGAATGACAAGACAGCGTTGATCTGCATCGATCGCAGGGGCGACGAGATCGTCCACCACAGCTATTCCGATCTGGATCGATGTTCGAACCGTTTTGCCAATGCGCTGCTGCAGCTGGACGCGGCCAAGGGCGACTTCGCATTCGTCATGATTCCCCGGATCGCCGCGTGGTACCACGTTTTATTCGGCTGCGAAAAACTCGGCGTGGTCGCCATGCCGGGCACCAACTTGCTAACCGCCAAAGATATCGAATACCGCATCAATCAGGCCGGCGCCAGATTCGCCATCGTGACCGCGGAACATGCTGACAAGCTGGAGTCCATCAGGGCCAATTGCCCGACGCTCGAACAGCTGATCCTGGTCGGCGGCAAGCGCGACGGCTGGTCCAGTTTCGAGGAGCTTTGCGAGCAGGCGGCGGATAGCATCGATCGCGCGGCGCTTCCCCCGACCCGCGCCGACGAATTGATGCTGATCTATTTTACTTCGGGCACCACCGCGATGCCGAAGATGGTGGGTCGCAATCACGCCTACGCCATGGCGCATTCGATCACCGGCAAATACTGGAAGAATCTGCGTTCGGACGACATCGACTGGACCCTGACCGATACCGGCTGGGCCAAGGCTGCCTGGGGCCTGCTCTATCCTCCGCTACTCGCCGGGGCGACGATTATCCTCTATGACGGCGAAGGCTTCGATGCCGAGCAGCATTTGAAAATCATCGAACAACAAAAGGTCAGCATCTTTTGCGCACCGCCTACCATTTACCGCATCCTGGCGCAGACCGATAAAACCGGTTACGACTTGAGTTCGCTGCACCATTGCGTCGGCGCGGGCGAGCCGCTCAACCCGGAAGCCATGCGCTCCTGGAAAGAAGCCACCGGCTGCGATATTCACGACGGCTACGGTCAAACCGAAACGATCAATATCGTCGCCAATATTCCCGGTATGGAGATACGTCCGGGTTCGATGGGCAAACCCGTGCCCGGCATCGATACCAATGTAGTTGACGATGACGGCAACATCGTCGCGGATGACGAAATCGGTCACATCGCGATCAGAATTACCACGCCCTACCCGCCGGGATTGTTCGACGGTTATTTCAAGGATGAAGCAGCCACTGCCCAATCCTTTCGCAACGGCTGGTATTACACGGGTGACAATGCAACTCGCGACAAGGACGGCTATATCTGGTTCGTCGGTCGCTCGGATGACATCATTTCTTCTTCGGGTTATCGCATCAGCCCGTTTGAAGTGGAAAGCGTTTTGATGGAACACGAAGCCATTGCAGAATCAGCGATCGTTGCCAAACTGACGCAACCCGCGGCGAAATCGTGATGGCTTACATCATTCTGGCTCCGGGATATGAAGCGTCGGATGATCTGGCCCGCTCAATCCAGGACTTCGTCAAGCAACAAACCGCGCCTTACAAGTATCCACGCGAAATCGAGTTTTGCGCATCCCTGCCGAAGACGATTTCCGGCAAGATAAGACGCGTCGAGCTGCGAGATAAAGCCGAAAATCATTAGCCGCCGGGTACTCAGATAGCCTGGATCTCACGCTAAATCCGCCACATCGCAGGATCTGGCATTCCGGACCGCGGCCCGGCGCGACCAGGGCAACCATCTCCATGGAATGGCGATGCCTGCGCAAGTTCCTCCAAATGACAGACCCGATTCCAAAAAAAAGACCAGCAAATTGCTGGCCTAATACCGTAGGAAGAGCACTCCGATAAATTTTAGAATTGATAGTTCAAATCGTCGAACAAGCTCGGCAATGGAATAATTCTGGTTAACTATTAAGTCCCCCGACCCACAACTGCCTCAAGTGTATTAGTAATTGCGTTTCTAGCTACCTCCAGCTCGTCAGTCGTCCCGGACAGGAATATCCGACCCGAAGCACCCATCATCTGAACGTCATTTATAACCGCATTCGGCGCTGATTTTTCTGCTTCATTTGCGGCAACACATGCAAACAAAGCCGGCTCCATTTCATATATCAGGAGGGATACTCCGGGTACCAGAATCGAAGCGTCGCGCGAACGATTTAGGATAATCGCATGCTGGTCTGCGAGATCCGTAATGATGTCGTTAAACAGTGTTCTGGGGGCAAGTTGATCTTCTGGTCTTGCCTCTAGCCCCGCCAGTATTGCCGCGCCCGCTTTTTCGATCTCGGGCATTAAATCCGCATGAAGTTCAAGCAGGCCAAAATTTCTTTCAGTAAATAAAATGCCCGGCTCGAGATCCGGCTGCTCCTTAAGTGCCAAGTCGACAATTCGATGTATCGAAAGCGAAGGGGCGACTTCGATTATCAGACTATGCTGACCCGCAATTGGCGGATAACCTCTGGCGCGCATAGGGGTCGCAAGATATGCAGAAAATTGGGGTTGTAAATTTTCTATGGGTAAATACACCCTGAGATCAGTCATTGTTCCCGCCCGTCGCCTTAATCGGTTACTTTAACTTTGCAGCCTCAAAGTATTTACCGAGGTCCTCATGAGGGCGCGCAATGACATGGACGGACACAATTTCTCCAATGTGCTTTACCGCCTCTGTCCCGGCTTCCGAGGCTGATTTCACAGCACCAACGTCACCCTTAACCACAACTGATACAAGGCCGCCGCCAATTTCATTTTTAGCGACAATTTCAACATTTGCCGCTTTTACCATAGCATCCGCCGCAGTTAGCGCGGCAACATAGCCTTTCGTTTCAATCATTCCTATCGCTTGATTAGCCATTTTTGATCTCCTGTTTAAATATGTGAAATATGCTCAATTATTATTCGTCAATGGATCCGATTATCAGGGCATCGATTGGTGCCTTATAATCAGTGAAGAATGCCGCGGCAACAGAGCCCTGGGTGATCAAGACTGTCTCTTTGTCTGCACATCCCAAGGGATCAAACGCGACGATATTACCGCCTTCTATTTCAACCTTCAGAAATGCGCCCTGAGGCAGTTTTTCAATATGCCGCGTTGACCAAACCTGACCGATTACCTTGCCTAAAATCATGCATCTGTCCTTTCTAGTGTGATTTTTAATCGTCCAATTTCATCGCGAGCCAGAGGTGTTAACCGCACAGCCTCGGAAACGACTAAGGAACGAGTACCTGCCGGTAATTTTTCGACGTCGCGCTCAGTAATAAGCCCCTCCGAAATCTCAAAGGGGTCTGGTGATGCCGCTACCTGCGATGCGTTTGCCGATGACATCACGGGCTGTGAAATAGATTGCGAAGTCCTGATATCGGGTGAAACGGTATTTGACAATGTAAATAAATAGCTACCGGAAAGAATAGAGCTAGCCACTTCATTATCCCGCGACAGCTCCAAGATCCTTTTCGCGAAATCATTCAAGTCACTGTCAGTCTTTATTGATACCTGCTCCCGTGATAAGCCCTTTAAATTCGATAGGGTTTCGCCAAACTCTTCGAATATGATTTCTCTAATAAGGGCTCGCATTTCAGTCATGATTTTGACCCTAAGGCCTTAAGTGCAGATTCGGCGGCGTTTCGCGCGTTGCGGATCTCAGCTTCGTCTCCGGCCAGATATAGACGACCATTGGGACCGATCATTCGATAATCGATAACCTTGATATTGGCCTCTTTCTCAGCTTCGTTACACGCTAGCATCGCATAGGATGCCGACTGGCATTCGAGAAGGTATAGGCTATCGCCACCTAACACCATCGATCCCAGGCGATTGCGATTTATCAAAAAAGCATGCTGATGGTCGATGCTGTTTACAATATTTGAGGCCAGAATTTTGGGAGGCTCCAGGTTCTCTTGCTCTACACCCAATTCCTGCAGTACAGCTTTGGCTGCCGCCTTTACTTCAGCGGTCTCTCTAGAGTGAAATTCGAGAGTTCCAAATTGCCGTTCAACTACCAAAAGGCCAGCCTTAACGTTGGCACTTTTTAGCGCTACATTTGTTAGCGCCTCAATATCTAATCCCGGCGCAATCTCGATAATCTGAGCCGCCATCTTGGACCTGGGCAAACTACCTCGCATCCAGGTAGCCACGTATGCCAAAGTCTGGGGCTGCAGCTGGTCAATATAAATAAATGAACGTAGATCAGGCATTACGATTTTACGCCGCCAAAATTGCCTTGAGCTCTTCCCTGATTATGCGTCGCAGTTCAGCACGCGCACTCTCCTGCAAATTATCCTCTGACATCGATGTCGCCTGCGGAAAATCGACAAGGACCGATTCCAGAGGCTGGATTGTCTTTCGCTGTAAACCTTCGAAATTCCCAAAAGATTCCGAAACCGCACTGTTATAGGCAATCCGGGCCATATTAACGAAATTCTCGGGTTTCAGGTTATCGCCCACTGAAGAGCCACCGACGAATCCGGTACCAATTGTCATGCTTGGGCCCAAATGCGTCTCGAACCCGGCCACGCCCAGGGAGCAGCCGACATTCACGACAATCCGCAGTGCCGGAACCGCATCGGCATAAGCCAGTATGGTTTTTTCGTCGCTTGAATGGATGACAGCGGAGTGACCTTTGCCGGATTTACGCATTACCGACCTCGCTGCAGCTATTCCCGTAGTCAAATCCTTCACTCTGCCAAACGCCAGTACCGGGCAGAGTTTTTCACGTACTAAGGGCTCTTCTGGCTGGATCAAATCTACAGGTGTTACAAGCACTTCAGCATTTGAGGCGCTGATACCGGCTTCCGCCGCGATAACACTGGCGTCCCTACCGATCATCTCCATGTTAAATTCACCGTCATTAAACAAAATCTTTCGCAGCGCATCGACTTCGCTCGGTGAACAAATATATGCCTTAGCCCTTCCGAGTTCGGTCAACAGCTGATCTGCGATAGCGTCGTAAGCCAGGATAGTCGACTCGTTGGTACACAAAATTGAGTTGTCGAAACTTTTTGAACCAACTATATAGCGAGCTGCTTTCTGCAAATCGCATGAATCATCAACCAGTACCGGTGCATTTCCGGAACCCACGCCAATGGCCGGGTTGCCGGATTGATATGCGGCTTTAACAACTGCCGGGCCACCCGTTGCGACAATCAGATCAACCAAATCGCTGCTCAGGAACCTGTCAATCAGCGGAATCGTTGGTTCGTCGATCACTTGCACCACGCCGTGTGGAGCGCCCGCTGCAATTGCTGCCTCCGACAAGGTCCTGGCCGCGTCGGAACATACGTTTTTCGCTCCCGGATGGGGACTGATAACGATCGCGTTTCGAGTCAATATCGACAGCATTGTTTTAAAGTAAACGGTTGCAACCGGATTGGTAACCGGGGTTAAAGCGAATACCACTCCCGCCGGGCGCGGAAGTTCGACAATCTTGTTCTTTCGATCTATACGGGGCGAAGTAAAGTCAACTTCAGCGTACTGGTCAAAAATCCCCTTTGAACAAGCCTCGTTTTTAACGATTTTGTGTTCGATGCGTCCGTATCCCGTTTCGGTTACTGCCCACTCCGCATATTCCTTGGCTTTTGCAAAACCGGCGTCCGCGACCGCTCGCGCAATCGATTGAACCGAGGAAAAATTCATTTTTGAGTAGCGCTCGGATGCCCATTGCGCAGAATTGAGAATTTGAATGGCGCGCGCGGCATCGACATCGGGCGACTGCATTCTTTGAATTGTTTGTTGTTCATTCATTTCAACTACCCTCGCCTATGCCATTTCTCTAAACTGCTGACAACTTTTGACGCAAAAGCGGCAGCGCCGCGCTGAACCGGTCGAGAATCTCCTGGCATAAAGGCGCGTCGAGAAGCACGCCTGGCTTGAACTGCAATACACGCTTGTCTAGCGAGGAAAAAATCGCCCAGATTCCGTTTTCGTACAACGCCTGTGATGCAAAAACAGCGCCCTCGGGATGCTCGAATTCAAGCCCGAGAATCACACCTTTCTGGCGTATTCCGCAAAAGACATCACTATTGTTTCTTTGAATTTCGCCGAGACCTTCAGCAAAGAATGACATGGTCCAATAGATTGATACCACCCAGTTAAGAGATAATGAAACTTAACTGAGGTAACGATAGATGACAACGAGAAAGAAATATACGAAAGAATTCAAACTGGATGCAGTGAGCCTGGTAACTGATCAGGGCTACAGCCGGGCGGAAGCAGCGCGAAGCCTGGGCATCAATGCCAATATGCTGTGCCGATGGGTGCAAGAGGAACAATCGGGTGATGGCCAGGCTTTCCGTGGGAACGGCAAGCTGACACCGGATCAGGAAGAGAACCGTCGACTTAAAGCTGAAATCAAACGCCTGAAGATGGAGAAAGAAATCTTAAAAAAGGCGACGGTATTCTTTGCAGCAGAAACGAAATGAAATACTCGTTTATCACCCAACACAAGAATACCTTTCCCGTTCGCCTGATGTGTCAGGTGCTGGGTGTGGACCGGTCATGTTATTACCACTACCGGCGCCAGATGGACACAAGACCGCCTGATCCCGAGCATGAGGAAATGCTGGAGTGGGTTCAGCGGGTTGATGATGCGAGTGATCATACCTACGGCAGCCGACGTATGAAACGGGCCCTGAACTGTCTGGGTTATCCGGTGAGCCGGAATAAGGCGCGGAATTTATCGGAGTTCAGGTACGTCATCGCAAGAAATTCAAGGTGACCACGAACAGCAATCACAAACAACCGGTGTACGACAATCTGCTTCAGCGGCAATTTGATGTGCCCCAGCCTGATCAGGTCTACGCAGCGGATGTGACTTATGTATGGACCCAGGAGGGCTGGCTTTACCTGGCTGTCGTGATAGATCTGTGTTTGAGAAAGGTTGTGGGCTGGAGCATGAGCCCTCGGATGAAATCGCAGTTGGTCTGTGATGCCTTGAAGATGGCCGCCTGGCAGCGCCGACCCAAGGCAGGTTTAATCCATCACTCGGATCGTGGGTCTCAGTATGCCAGCAAGGCATTCCGAAAATTACTCAGAATCAACGGGTTCCAGGGCAGCATGAGCCGTAAAGGTGACTGTTGGGATAATGCGGTGGTCGAGAGCTTCTTTGGCAGTCTGAAGCAGGAGCGGGTGCAATGGCGAAATTATCAGACTCGATATGAAGCACAGCAGGATATTCTGCAGTACATATCCAGCTGGTATAACCCATATCGATTACATTCGACGCTGAATTATGTCAGCCCGAATGATTATGAAAAACGACTACTCGAAACGAAGCATGCCGCTTAACTGGGGTGTATCAAAAAGTTTGACCACGTCATTGGTCTGTGATGCCTTGAAGATGGCCGCCTGGCAGCGCCGACCCAAGGCAGGTTTAATCCATCACTCGGATCGTGGGTCTCAGTATGCCAGCAAGGCATTCCGAAAATTACTCAGAATCAACGGGTTCCAGGGCAGCATGAGCCGTAAAGGTGACTGTTGGGATAATGCGGTGGTCGAGAGCTTCTTTGGCAGTCTGAAGCAGGAGCGGGTGCAATGGCGAAATTATCAGACTCGATATGAAGCACAGCAGGATATTCTGCAGTACATATCCAGCTGGTATAACCCATATCGATTACATTCGACGCTGAATTATGTCAGCCCGAATGATTATGAAAAACGACTACTCGAAACGAAGCATGCCGCTTAACTGGGGTGTATCAAAAAGTTTGACCACGTCAGAATTGAGCTACCGCATGCACGTTGGCCACAACTTCGGGCCGCTGCAAAATCTCCAGTACCTTTAGCCCAACTACGCAACCTAGTTCAGATCCACCAGCGGTTGTGATATGGGCCGCGCCATCCTCCCTCTGCCAGGCTGCACATCTATCTGTCATTACCGCAGCGCTTATGGGATAAATTCCCCCACTTATTCCCTTGGCTGTTACGAAAATATCTGGCTGTATGCCGAATGCCTGCCACCCCCACATATACCCGGTACGTAGCAACCCGGTTTGCACTTCATCGGCTATATACATGGCGTCGTACTTTCTACAAAGTTCGACGCAAGCTTTGAGATAGGCAACGCTAGGCATTGGAAATCCGTAGGTGGCGGGTATGGTCTCTAAAATAAATGCGGCTACATCACCCTTTTTCAGTTCAGCTTCGAGCGCATCAAGATCGCGAAAGGGCACCTTGAATCGCCCCGAGTTTGTCGGAGGCTCAATTTCTTGAGAGGATTGAGCAATGAAGACAAACAAAAGATATTCCCCGGAGGTCCGGGAACGGGCAGTCCGCATGGTTTTCGAGCATCGGCATGAACATGAATCCCAGTGGGCGACAATCGAGTATCAAAAAGTTTGACCACGTCAGAACTCCGATGATTCGTTGGCGCGGTCTGCTGATTTGGTGAATCGCGAATTCAGCGCGACGCGGCCGAATCAGTTGTGGGTCGCCGATATCACCTTCGTAGCCACCTGGTCAGGAATGGTCCATGTGGCCTTCATCATCGATGTATTCGCCCGGTATATCGTTGGTTGGCGTGTCAGTCGATCGATGAGGACTGATCTGGTGCTCGATGCTTTGGAGCAGGCGCTGTGGTCCAGAACCAAAACCGGTGAGCTGATCCACCATAGCGATCGCGGCAGCCAGTACCTTTCGGTTCACTATACCGAACGCCTGGCCGAGGCCGGTATCGAATCATCCGTTGGCAGCGTTGGCGATTCCTACGACAACGCAATGGCCGAAACGATCAACGGCCTGTACAAGACCGAAGTCATCCGAAAGCGTGGTCCCTGGAAGGCACTCGATGAGGTCGAGTACGCCACCCTGGAATGGGTGGATTGGTTTAATAATCGAAGATTATTGGAGCCGATTGGAAACATTCCGCCGGCTGAGTACGAGCTGCTGTATTATCAGCAACTGGAAGGGTCATCCGAAGCCGCATGACTCACACAAAACAGCCTCCGGCATTCCCGGGGCGATTCAGATAGCTGTTTACATTAATAACGTTGGATTCAACCAATTCAGCATGCATCGCTGGCGTAACTGCTCATTCGCCAGAGACAAGTATGTGGCGGTTCTTGTCATTTGAATCACGCACTGTGAACGTCAGCTTGAACTTGAACTGAAGCCTTTATGATCGGGAAGCAAATCATCCTCAAATAACTTGTAGCAAGGAGCAGGCGGGGGGTTAAGTGCTGGGATGTATTATCTGATAAATAAAAAAAGCCCTAACTATTAAAAAGTTATGGCTATATCTGGCGGAGAGAGAGGGATTCGAACCCTCGATACGCTATTAACGTATACTCCCTTAGCAGGGGAGCGCTTTCGACCTCTCAGCCATCTCTCCGGGTGTCTATAAACTACAATGCAATAGTTTAATAAACAAGACTATTGCATTGTCAATGGTCAACAAAAAGCGATGAAACTCGCTTTGATAAGGGCCGGAGTTTATCCTTCCGTAGTATTTCCGAGTTGATCCTGCCCTTCTTCCGCTTTGATGCGTTCGTAAATCTCTTCACGATGCACCGCCACTTCTCTCGGGGCATTCACGCCAATCCTTACCTGGTTTCCTTTTACACCGAGGACGGTGACGGTAACGTCATCCCCGATCATCAAGGTCTCACCAACACGCCGCGTTAATATCAGCATTCCTATATCTCCCAACGAAAATCACAGTAATCTCATCCTGCCATCCTGACAGGCACCACGCTTTATATTTTTATGTTGCCTTTATCGCTCCGGGCCGCCGGCCATTTTACCCAACTGACCCGCGCTAAGCCATAAGCCATAAGCCAGTTTAAAATTCTAGGGCTGTTTCTTCAACTCGAAGCCCTCATGCAGAGCGCGCACTCCCAATTCGAGGTATTTCTCGTCAACCACTACCGAAATCTTGATTTCCGAGGTTGATATCATGAGGATATTGATGCCTTCTTTCGCCAATACCTCAAACATTTGGCTGGCGATACCGGCATGCGAACGCATGCCGACCCCGACGATGGAGATCTTGACTATTTTATTGTTACCGGAGACCTCGCGCGCGCTCAATTCACTCGCAGTGAT
>DS021200.1:404718-468106 GCA_001735895.1 Olavius algarvensis Gamma 3 endosymbiont
TTAAAAACAAATGGCCTGGCGGCGGCCGGAAAAACAACTACGTCAAACCGTTGCGGCGAATAGTGGTGCATCGAGAGGATCATGTGGACCCGCTGGTACTGGTAACCAACCTGATGGGGGTCCCGGTTGAAGAAGTTGCAGCGCTGTACAAGCAGCGTTGGGCGATCGAACTCTGGTTCAAGTGGGTCAAGCAGAACCTGAAAATCAAAAAGTTTCTCGGTCAAAGCGAGAATGCGGTCAAAATCCAGATACTGGTGGCATTGATCACGTATCTCATCGCCGATCTATACCGGCAACTTTGTGGATCGAGACGCGGTTTTTATCTGTGGCTGGCGGAACTCAAATCGACTCTATTCCAGCGACCCAGACTCGAATTCGAAGTACTTAAACGACGACGAAAATGGAAATCCGATTTCCAAATACATCAAGCACAGTTGGCATTATGATTTATTCCGGACAGCAGTGCGCGTAAGCGGGGATGACATTATGGGTCAGAGCTGGTCCTTTACCCAGGGCAGTACCGAATTCAGCGCGGCGCCGAGATTTTCCGGTTGATTACCTCCGGCCTGCGCCATGTCGGGTCGCCCGCCACCGCGTCCACCGCATTGCTCGGCCACCAGATTGGCGATATCGCCGGCGCGGATACGCTCCGATTCCGCCTTAGTCACCCCGGCAATAATCGACACCTTGCCGTCCTCGCTACTGGCCAACACCACGACCGCGGCGCCGAGTTTGTTTTTCAATTGATCGACGGTCTCGCGCAAGGTCTTAACGTTGGCGCCATCGAGACTGGCTGCCAACACCTTGATACCATTTACCTCTTTTGCCTGAGAGGCGAGATCGCCACCGGTCTGCGATGCCAGTCTGGATTTTAATGCTTCGATTTGTTTTTCTAGCGCGCGGTTGCTAGCCTGCAATTGTTCGATTCGCGGCAGCAGATCGTCACGACCGGCCTTGAGTTTGCGCGCGGCGGTTTCGAGACGGCTTTCGCTTTCGATGAAACGTTTGACGGCAGCCTCACCGGTCACCGCCTCGATTCGGCGTATACCCGAGGCGATACCGGTTTCGAATAAAATTTTAAATAGTCCGATATCACCGGCCCGCGGCACGTGGGTACCGCCGCAGAGTTCGATCGAGTCGGAGCCGATCTTGAGCACGCGCACGACATCGCCGTATTTTTCGCCAAACAAGGCAACGGCGCCCGATTCTTTAGCGGCGGCCATATCCATCAGTTCGGCCCGGGTTTTCAAATTACCGCGGATTTGGTCGTTAACCAGGGTCTCGATTTCGACAATCTGTTCCGGCTCGACCGGCTGATAGTGCGAAAAATCGAAACGCAGTTTTTCGGCGTCCACCAGCGAACCTTTTTGCTGTACATGCTCGCCGAGTACCTGGCGCAGGGCGGAATGCATTAAATGAGTTGCCGAATGATTAAGCATGACGGCTCGCCGATAATCTTCATCGATGCCGGCATTGACCCGATCACCGGTACTTAACTCACCACTGCTCAAGGCGCCGATATGTAGAAAAACATCATTCTGTTTTTGGGTATCGCTCACTTTAAACAAGGTCTCATCGCCGATAGACAAGCTGCCGGTGTCACCGACCTGACCGCCGGACTCGGCATAAAATGGCGTACGGTCGAGAATAACGATCGCCTGGTCGCCGTTTTCGAGTTGATCGATAACGGCATCGTTTTGCAGGATTGCGATCACTTTTGCCTCGGCCGCAGACTGCTGGTAACCAAGAAATTCGCTGGCGGGGTAGTTCTCGAGTTTTAAATCGTCGCTAACCGCGCCGAACTGACTCGAGGCGCGGGCACGCGATCTTTGCGCCTCCATTTCTGCATCGAAACCCGCCTGATCTATGGACAGCTGCTTTTCACGCGCGACGTCGGCGGTCAGGTCCAGCGGAAAACCGAAGGTATCGTATAACCTGAATACGGTCTTGCCATCGATGGTATCGCCCTGCATCGCGGCAATGGCATCCTCGAGGATTCGCATACCCTGCTCCAGGGTTTCGGCAAAACGCTGTTCTTCCTTCAGCAACACGCGCTCGACATGTCCTCGATGCTGGTGCAACTCGGGATAGGCGTTACCCATTTCCTGATCGAGCGCGGCAACCAGCTTATAGAAAAACGGTTGCTTGCATCCGAGTTGATGACCATGCCGAGCCGCCCGGCGAATAATGCGGCGCAGCACATAACCGCGACCCTCGTTGGAAGGCAGAACGCCATCGACAATCAAAAAAGCACAAGATCGAATATGATCGGCGATGACGCGCAGCGATTTATCTTGCAGGTCAGTGGTGCCGGTCAGTTTAGCGACCGCCGCAATCAGAACCTGAAACAAATCGATGTCATAGTTGTTATGCACCTGCTGCAATATAGCGGCGAGCCGCTCCAGGCCCATGCCGGTATCAACCGAGGGCTTGGGCAGAGGTAGCATATTGCCCGCCGCATCGCGATTGTATTGCATGAATACCAGGTTCCAGATTTCGATGTAGCGATCGCCGTCTTCCTCCGGGGTCCCCGGGGGTCCACCGGCTATTTCGGGGCCATGGTCATAAAAAATCTCGCTGCAGGGGCCGCAGGGACCGGTATCGCCCATCGACCAGAAATTATCCGAGGTGCCGATGCGGGTGAAGCGACTGGGGTTGACTTTAATATCCTTAAGCCAGATATCGGCGGCTTCGTCGTCATCCGCATAAACGGTAACCCACAACTTATCGGCCGGCAGACCGATGACGTTGGTGAGAAAATCCCAGGCATAGTGAATGGCATCCTTTTTAAAATATTCGCCAAAGCTGAAATTACCGAGCATTTCGAAAAAGGTATGATGGCGCGCGGTATACCCCACATTTTCAAGATCGTTATGTTTGCCCCCGGCGCGCACGCAGCGTTGTGACGTGGTCGCCCGCGCATAGCTGCGCTTATCGTTGCCCAGAAACACATCCTTGAACTGCACCATACCTGCATTGGTGAACAACAAGCTTGGATCGTTGCCGGGCACCAGGGGGCTCGACGGCACGATGGTGTGACCATGCGATTCAAAATACTTGAGAAACTTTTCCCTTAATTCGGCGCTTGTCGTCATTATATTGATCAAAAACAGATACAAATAACGCCCGCAAACTCACGGGCGTACCGATCCGCATATCGCAATAACCGCGTCCGAAATTAACAAGAATGAAGCTGAGATATGCGGGTTAACGAAATAATCGCATGACTGACTCGGGAGAAAAACCCCTATTTTGCAAAAAACGCGCCTGTTTCATGCGCTCGCCATAATCCGCCGGAATTACGTCCCCGTACTTACGACTACGCTGTGAGCGCATTAACTGATCCCAGCGCTCCGCATAGGCTTCGAGAAACTCGTCCGTGACTGAATCGGCAACCCCTTTTTGCCGCAGCTCAAACCGAATTTTAAGCGGACCGACACCCGCATTGAAACGACGATTGACGTAGGATTCAGCGAAGCGCTCGTCCGATAGCAAACCACCCTGCCGCAATGACTGCAGCGCCGCGTCGATGGTGTCGCTGTCGAATTCACGGGATTTCAATTTGCGCCGCAACTCCTCGGTGGAATGCTCACGACGCGCCAACAAATCCATCGCCTTCTTGCGTATATTGGCTTGTTGACTTTGTTCCTCCATTAGTCAATGAAGTCATACCCGCGCGAATGGCGGTCCGACGTATCGCGATATTGGAATAATTGCAATGCACTCGTTGCAAGATTCCCGCTTGCGCGGGAATGACTCTTTATTTTCGAGAACTTGACACATTCTGCATTTAACCTCGAAAAAAAAAGCCTCTGGAGGGGATAAGCTCCAGAGGCACTGCCAGTTAATAACATGAGGTGGAATGGGATAGGTAGGCTAGGGAGTTTCCACCAGCTCGGATTCGACTTTTGGGTCGGAGCCTGTTGCTTCACTGTCAATTGGGTCGGCCGCATTCTTCGGCTTGGGTAGCAATTCATCCCGCAAGCGGCGATCGATGTCTTCGGCCATGTCAGTATGTTCTTTGAGGAATTTGCGCACATTGTCCTTACCCTGACCGATGCGCTCCTCGTTGTAGCTGTACCAGGCGCCGGATTTTTCGATCATGCCATGCTTGACGCCAAGATCGATCAGTTCACCTTCGCGCGACGAACCTTCGCCGTAAAGAATCTCGAATTCACACTGTTTGAACGGTGGCGCCACCTTGTTTTTTACAACCTTGACACGGGTTTCATTGCCAATCACTTCATCGCCGCGCTTGATTGCCCCGATGCGCCGAATGTCGAGGCGCACGGAGGCATAGAACTTTAAAGCGTTTCCCCCGGTAGTCGTTTCCGGATTGCCAAACATAACCCCGATCTTCATCCGGATCTGGTTGATGAAAATCACCATCGTATTCGAACGTTTGATATTACCGGTAAGTTTGCGCAGCGCCTGTGACATCAGACGCGCCTGCAGACCCATGTGCGAATCGCCCATATCGCCTTCGATTTCCGCTTTCGGGGTCAGCGCCGCAACCGAGTCGACCACCACCACATCGACCGCACCGGAGCGCACCAGCATGTCGGTAATCTCGAGCGCCTGTTCGCCGGTATCGGGTTGCGAGACCAGCAAGTCATCGATGTTGACGCCCAGTTTATCCGCGTAACTAGGGTCGAGGGCATGCTCGGCATCGACGAAGGCGGCCGCACCGCCCGCTTTCTGGCATTCAGCGACCACCTGCAGAGCCAGCGTGGTTTTACCCGAGGATTCCGGACCATAGACCTCGATGACGCGCCCGCGCGGTAAACCGCCGACTCCGAGCGCCACATCCAGCGACAGAGATCCGGTCGATATCACACCCATGGTCATATCGACGCCGCCGTCGCCGAGGCGCATGACCGATCCCTTGCCAAACTGTTTCTCGATTTGCCCCAGGGCCGCTGCGAGCGCTTTCTGTTTATTGTCGTCCATCCTACCTACCTATGCATTGAGTTGACGAATTATCACATAGCCGAACGAGAACATAAAGAGAACTTTGCAGTTATTTCAAAATTCTCGCTCGGGCCGAATCGTAATATGCGGTCCATTATCGGGGTGTAGTGGCTCATAGCGTGAGCCTGTTTATTCTAAATTAGAAAAAGATTTCGCGCTTGCCGGTTGAACCATCCCGGTGACAGCGATAGTCTTTACCTAAATTAGCAGACGACCCCGTGCACAATAACAATCGCCCTGACCTATCCGAACGTCATATCCTGCTACTGCTGGCGGTAGTGATCGCCGCAGCGGCGCCGATCCTGCTGCAACCGGGATGGCCTGCGCCCGGTTCCGTCAGCGGGCAATTGTGCGCCGCCGCAGGCAGCCTGTTATTGCTCGCGCCGCTGCTGTTCCTGGTCACGAAACGCTCGGGCTTGAGCGCCAGCCCGCCGGCCTGGTTTATTGCGCACGTGCTGGCGTCGATGCTCGGTTGCACGCTGATCTTCGTCCATGTCGCCGGCGGCGACTGGCTAACCCCACCCGGGTTGATTTTGCTGGCATTGCTGTTGTTAATTCTGCAAGGCACCCTGTTACGCGTCATCTTCGCGCGAGGCTTCAGCCGGCTGTTTGCGCGCAACTGCTTGCCGACCGGATTTAGCGCCCCGCCGCAGCTCGATAAGCCGGCGCTACGGCAATTGATCGAAGCCAAAACGGGTTTGCTGCAACAACTCGATCCCGGCGCCGACGAAGCGCTTTTTTCACCGGCGCTGAAACACTGGTTGCGCCACCCGCAGTTAAGCCTGCGCTACCAATGGTTGGCCGAGCGCGAGGCACGCCTGGTCGGCGCGCGTGCCGGCGCCGGCGTCGAACTCGGCTGGTCGCGACGTTTCCACATGCTGCTCGCGCTTGGATTTTACCTGGGCCTGCTGGCGCATGTTATCGTGATGCTGTTCTTCGCCGGGTATGCCGCCGGCGGCGAAGCCATCGATTGGTGGTATATCACCGCCTGGGGCGGTTGAAACATGACCGACGCGACAACCCAGCTGGCATTGATGATCGATCTCGAGCGCTGCACCGGTTGCAAAAGCTGCGAAGCCGCCTGCAAGCAAACCAATGCGCTCGGGCCCAATAGCTATCGCAACCGCGTCATGTGGTTTGACGAACAGCAGCCGGAAGCCGGGGAACCGTCACCGGCGCGCCTCGATTTTCTGACCGTCACCTGTCAGCAATGCGAGCGCCCTGCCTGCCTGCGTGCCTGCCCGGTCTATCCCAAGGCAATTTCCAAGGACCCGGTTACCGGGGTGGTTTCGATCGATGAAAACCGTTGCACCGGCTGCGGCGAATGCGCCCTGTCCTGCCCCTACGGCGCCATCGGCTATAACGCCGAACAACACCATGCGGTGAAGTGCGATCTCTGCGCCGAGCGCCGAGCTAAGGATCTCGGCCCGGCTTGCGCCTTTGTCTGCCCGACGCGCGCAATCAGCTACGGTGCACGCGCCACGCTGCTCGACCAGGCGCAACGGGAGCGACGCGAAATACTCGATACCGATCACTTCCTGCAGCAACCGGCGACGATTTATCTGCGCCGCCCGCGCGACGTCGCTGCCGGCACCGCGGCGTCGCCGGTGCGCAGCACGCCGGCGTTGCTGTCCGATCACTTCAGTCGAATTTCGTTGAAATCGGATATCGCCCGCGGCTCCTATCGCCAAACCGAGAAATCCGAGCTACTGGAGCAAGCGGAACGTATCGTGCCGGGCGGCTGCAATATCTGCTTCAACGGCTGTCCGATCAAATATCACCTGCGCGGCGACAAGGTCGTCAATATCTACGGCAACGACGAGGATCCGGTATTCCAGGGTCGGATTTGCCCGAAATCACAAATGACGCTGCAGATGTACAACAATCCGCACCGGCTGACTACCCCGCTGAAACGTATCGGCAAACGCGGCAGCGATAAATTCAAGTCGATCAGCTGGGACCAGGCACTGAGCGAGATCGCGCTCAAACTGGAAGCGGTGCGCAGCCAGTACGGCAGCGAGGCGCTCGCGATTCAGTCGGGTTCGCGCACCGGCGTACTCAATATCATCGGCGCGATTCCGATGTTCGCCGCGTTGTGGGGCACCGCCAACGTCGCCGCCACCGAGCCTTATTGCGATCTGGGCAAGGGTCTCGCCCTCGGTCTGACGCAGGGCACCGGCCTGATGGCGAACGTTTATACCCAAGACGACATCGGCAGCGCCGAGGCCTATGTCTACATCGGGGACAACCAGGCCGAAACCCGGCCGGTCAATTTCGGCCTGGTTAACGACTGGCGCCTGCAAAAAGGCGCGCAGATGATCGTCGTCGACCCGCGCCTGACCGTTACCGCGAGCAAGGCCGACGCCTGGCTGCCGATCCGCTCGGGCACCGATATGGCGCTCGGCCTCGGTATCATCCATTACCTGTTTAGCAACGACTTGCACGACCAGGCCTTCTGCGAGCAATGGATCGTCGGCTGGCGCGAATGGCGCGACTTCATCATCGATCAGGATTACGACCTCGACTGGACCGCGCGGGTAACCGATCTGGCGCCAGAGCAGATTAAAATGCTGGCGACCACGATCGCCGGCGCGGACGGCTGCATGATTTTTCTGAGCCGCGGCATCAATCAGCACACCAACTCGGTGCAAACCAACCGCGTCTTCATGTTCGTCGCGGCGATGACCGGCAACTGGGGGCGCCCTGGCGGCGGATATTTCAATGTGTCGTCGGAGATGAACTGGAAAGCGCCGCGCGTACCGAAAGAGCGCCGGCCCTGGACCCGGGCCGCGATCGGTAAAAATCCGTCCGACTGGATGACGGCGATGCTCGACGAGGGGCCCTACCCGATCAAGGCGCTGATCACCAGCAATAATCCGCTGGCGCAGTGGCCGAATCAAAACCGCGCGCGCCGCGCGGTGCAGGCGCTCGACCTGGTAGTTCACACCGAGTTATTCAAAAACGCCACCTCGCGCTACGCCGACTATGTGCTGCCGATGGCCAGCGGCATCGAAAAAGGCGGCACCACCCGCTTTGCAGAAGACCGCCGCATCGTCTGGAACGACCGTCTGATCGACCCGCCCGGCGAGGCCAAATCGGATCACTGGTTCTGGATCGAGCTCGGCAAAAAGTTCGGTTTCGAAGATGTGCTCAAGGACGAATACAAGGATCCGCGCAAGTTATGGGACGAAGTGCTGGTGAGGGCAACCCCGGACCTGGCCGAGGCCACTACCGAGCGTCTCTGCAGCCGGCCCAACCGCACTGTGCGGCTGCCCTGCTTCGAGCCGCAAAACGGCGAGCTCGACCCGGTGTATGTCACGGCGGTCATGCGCCGTAATCCCGCTGCCGGCCTGGGCTATCCGACCCTCAGCGGCAAGCTCGAATTCTGGACGCCCGAACAGGACAGAAAATTCGAAACCATGGGGTTGTCCGCGTTACCCGAATTCTATACCGAGGCGGAACAGCTGGTCAGCCTGCCGTATATCAAGTACGCCGACCAGCCGCTGGCTTCCAGTTTCTTCAGCCGCGAAACGCTGGTTTACCCGGGACAGATCGTCAACGAACACGTTACCCGCGATGCCGCCTTCGATACCGAGCTCGTCACCGGCCGCCCGCCCGCTCCCCACTTTCACTCCTGGACCCACTACTTCTGGCAGGCACAGGAAATGTGGCCCGAACTCTACTGTCAGATACACCCGCAAAAGGCCGCCGCATTCGACATCGAAGACGGGGACCAGGTCGCTATCGAAACCGTCAACGGTAGCATTGTCGCGCGCGCCTGGCTGCATCGCGGCATCCGACCCAGCAGCATCTTCATTCCGATCGGTTGGGATGAGCAACAACCCTACCACCCGAGTTCGAGCGTCAATCACCTGACCGGCATCCGCCTGGATCCGATTTCGCAGCAAGCCAACCTTAAGACCCACCTGTGCCGCATAAGCAAGGTCGGCCACTGAGCAGCCATGGGCCCGGCCGAGACCGACATCTCGTCACAATTCCTGCTGACCATCGGCATCATTCTGCTGGTCGGATTGATGTTCTCTGCCTTCGCCCAGCGCAGCTTCCTGCCGCGCGCCACGCTGTTGCTGATATTCGGCGCCATCATCGGCGATAGCCTGCTCGACCTGATCCCCGAGCTGTTTACGCAACGCTTCGAGCTAATTGCGGACATCACCCTGCTGATGGTCGGTTTCCTGCTGGGCGGCAAGCTGACCACGAGTTCGCTTCGCGACCACAGCATCAAGTCGTTTGCGATATCCTTCAGCGCCGCGGTGATCCCGGCCGCCGTGGTTTGCCTGGGCATGGTCGTCATGGGAGTTGCCATCGAAATCGCGCTGTTGCTCGGATGTTTTGCCGCCGCCACGGCGCCGGCCGCGATCTTCGACGTGGTCGAGGAATCGGGGGTTAAAAACCGTTTCAGCGAATTACTACTCTTAATCGTCGTGCTCGACGATGTCTGGGCGCTGTTACTGTTCGGGGTCGGAATGGCCGTCGTGACATCGCTAAACGGCGCGGTGAACGACCTCGGCTTCACCACTTTGATAGCATATGAACTCGGCGGGGCGATACTGCTGGGCGTTGTGGTGGGGCTGCCCGCGGCCTACCTGAGCGGGCGCATCAAGCCCGGGAAACCGGTGCTGTCGGAAGCGCTCGGCATCGTTTTCCTGTGCGGCGGCCTGGCGCTCTGGCTGAACGTTTCCTACCTGATCGCCGCCATCGTAATGGGCGCCGTAATCGCCAATCTGGCGCGCCATCACGATTACCCGTTTCACGCGATCGAAGGCATCGAATCGCTTTTCATGGTGGTATTTTTTGTGCTTGCCGGCGCCTCGCTGGAATTCGGCGCGCTCGCGCTCATCGGCAGTGTCGGCGTGGTCTACATCCTGTGCCGCGCGGCCGGCAAATATTTCGGCGCCTGGCTCGGCGCCACCCTGAGCCGGGCCGGGCCGGGTAATCGACACTGGATGGGCGCCGCGCTACTGCCGCAGGCCGGGGTCGCCATCGGCATGGCGCTGGTCGCCTCCAACCGGTTTCCCGAGTACCGCCAGATCATGCTGCCGATCGTGATCGCCTCCACCGTCGTGTTTGAAATAATCGGACCGGTTTTCACACGCTTCGCGCTTCGGCATACAACCGATAGCCGCGCTTGATCCAGGCTATTCCGACGCCATCGTATCGAGCAACAATTCGAGCGCGGCAATCAGGCTAGCATCGCGTACGTCCGCACGATCACCGTCAAACCGATACAGCCTGGCAACCAGTTGTCGGGCCGAAGCAGCGGCAATCCAGACCGTACCCACCGGTTTTTCCGCGCCGCCGCCGCCGGGTCCCGCAATCCCGGTGACGGCGAGCGCAAAGTCGGCGCGGCTGTGGCTGAGCGCCCCTTTCGCCATCGCCGCCGCCACGGGTTCGCTGACGGCGCCGTAATCCTCGATGACGCTGGCCGGCACTGCCAGCATCTCGTTTTTGGCCGCGTTGCTATAGGTAACGAAACCGCGTTCGAACCAGTCGGAACTGCCCGCCAGATCGGTAAGGGTTTTTGCGATCAGGCCACCGGTACAGGACTCGGCGGTGCAAACCCTGTGCCCGGCAGCCAGCAGCAGCTCGGCGAGCCGGGCCGTCAGTTGTGCGGCTTCGGTCTTCATGCGCGCATTATACCCAATCGGCCTTTGACCGATACCGGCCCGCTGTGTTTGACCTGCATCAATTGTCGATTAGCGCGCATGGTTTACCCGCATTGTGATTGATATAATGCGGATAATTACAATCACCGTTTGCCGACATGACCGACACAACCAGTTCCGATTCAGCCGCCGCCGTGGAAGCCGGCGGTACTGCGCAATTCGAAAGCGAGACACTGGCGGAGACCAGCCTGCCACAGCATGAAGTCGATCGCATGGAAGTGATCCGCCGCTTCGAAAACGGCATGTACCCCTATACCGACAAGATCAAAAAGTCGGAATACGAAAAGGAAAAAGCGCTACTGCAGGTCGAGCTGCTCAAGGTGCAAAGATGGGTTAAGGCGACCGGCAAAAAAATCGTCATCCTGTTTGAAGGCAGGGATGCCGCCGGCAAGGGTGGCGCGATCAAACGTTTCATGGAACATCTCAACCCGCGCGGCGCCAGGGTTGTGGCGCTCGAAAAACCGACGGTCGCCGAACAGACCCAATGGTACTTCCAGCGCTACGTCAAGCACCTGCCTTCGGCCGGCGAAATCGTGCTGCTCGACCGCTCCTGGTACAACCGCGCAGGTGTCGAACGCGTCATGGGGTTCTGCGATCCCGGTGCTTATCTCGAATTCATGCGCCAGTGTCCCGAAATCGAACGCATGCTGGTGCGCTCCGGCGTGCTGCTGTTCAAATACTGGTTTTCGGTGACCCAGGAAGAACAGCGCCGGCGCTTCGAGGCGCGCAAAAGCGATCCGCTGAAGCAGTGGAAACTGTCGCCCATCGACCAGGCGTCGATCGACAAATGGGATGACTACACCGAGGCCAAGGAAGCGATGTTCTTCTACACCGATACCGCCGACGCACCCTGGACCATCATCAAGTCGGACGACAAAAAGCGCGCGCGCCTGAATTGCATGCGCCATTTCCTGTCATCGCTGAACTACGACGACAAGGACGAGGAAACCGTAGGCCAGTCGGATCCGTTTATCGTCACCACCAGCGATCACGCCATCGCCAATAGCGAACATATCCTCGGCAAGAGTCTGCACCCCGAGCAGCGCCGCAAGAAATAGTAAACAACGCGGGCCGGCATAAAACCCGGTCACTTCTCTTAATTATGAATTCACCTGAACTTCTGTCGCCCGCCGGTTCCCTGAAAAACATGGAATACGCCTTTGCCTACGGCGCGGACGCCGTTTACGCGGGGCAACCGCGCTATAGCCTGCGAGTCAGGGAAAACGAGTTCGGTCATCTGGAAAATCTTGACAAGGGGATTCACCGGGCGCACGAACTCGGCAAGCAATTTTATATCGCCAGCAACATCAGCCCGCACAATAACAAGCTACGGAGCTATCTAAAGGATATGGAGCCGTTGATCGAGATGCGGCCGGATGCGCTGATCATGTCCGATCCCGGCCTGATCATGATGGTGCGCGAGCGCTGGCCGGAGATGCCGATTCACCTGTCGGTGCAGGCCAATGCGGTTAACTGGGCCACGGTCGGCTTCTGGCAGAAACAGGGTTTGCGGCGGATCATATTATCGCGCGAGCTCGCCCTCGATGAGATCGAGGAAATCAGGCAACGTTGCCCCGAGATCGAGCTGGAAGTATTCGTTCACGGCGCCCTGTGTATCGCTTACTCGGGCCGCTGCCTGTTGTCGGGTTATATGACCCATCGCGATTCCAACCAGGGCGCCTGCAGCAACTCCTGTCGCTGGAAATATCAGGTCCACGCCGGAAAGCAGACCCCCGCAGGCGAAATCGTCGCCGCGGCCGGGTCAGGCTCGCTCGAATCCGGTAGCTCCGACCGGGATACGGATGAAACCGCGACCTCCCCGCTATTCCTGCTGCAGGAAAAAAGTCGTCCGGGGGAATACCTGCCGGCATATGAGGACGAACACGGCAGTTACATCATGAATTCGAAAGACTTGCGCGCGGTGCAACACGTCCGGCGATTGATGGAAATCGGGGTCGAATCGCTCAAAATCGAAGGGCGCACCAAATCCTATTACTACGCCGCCCGCACGGCGCAGGTTTATCGCCGCGCGATCGACGATGCCGCGGCAGGCAAGGATTTCGATATGCAACTTATGGATGAACTCGAAGGCATGGCGAACCGGGGATTTACCGAGGGATTTTATCGCCGCCACCCGCCAGCCGATTACCAAAACTATACCAATGGCAACTCGATGGCGCTCAAACAGCAATTCGTGGCCGATGTCGAACGGGTCGATACCCGGCAACGGCGCCTGTCGCTGGCGGTCAAGAACAGGATTTCCCTGGGAGACGACCTGCTGCTATTAACGCCGGCCGGCAATATTCCGTTTCGCTTGCAAAACATGTTTCAACATGGCGGCAATCAACCGCTCGAGGTCGCGCCGGGTTCCGGTTACCGGGTCGATATCGCACTGCCCGCTAGCGCAGAAAACCGACTAGACCCCGCAGCAATTGATAAGGCATTACTGGTTCGCAACCTGAGCTAGCGAACACCGGATCGGAAATGCCATGGCAGGGCTAACCTTTTCATATTCCAGAATTTCTGATAAAAGACTTTTGATTTGCGTCAATCTTTATTATCTAAAGTTTGACTATTAAATGAGCACGGCAGAGAATGTTTTCGACATTAATCAACTTAGGGAATAGGGATGAAAAAAATCATTCTTGCGGTCCTGATAACGCTTGGGATAGTTACATCAGTATTTGCTCACTCTGGTGGCACCGATAGTGCTGGCTGCCATCACAATCATAAAACAGGTGGATATCACTGCCACTAAAAAGTAATCGGCCAGAGCGAAGTGCAGCTAGATTAAACGCCAGCTGTATCAATAAAACATAAAGGGCGCCCATTATTCGTTGTATATTTCCCGCAATACAATTCCTTGGTTTTACGCATCGCTGCCATTTTATTGGGTCACAGAAGTAAACTCGATTCGCAAACCAAGCTCATTAGCCACCTTTGAGATTAACTCAAAGCTCGGATTACCTTTTCCGGAGAGGGCTTTGTATAGACCTGCCCTAGTTACATTAACATCCTTCGCCAGTTGGCTCATATTGCGAGCACGGGCGATATCGCCAAGTGCTTTAGCTATGTATGCTGGATCGCTGCCGTTTTCATCAATGCATGCTTCGAGGTAGAGAAGAATATCTTCCTCGGTTCGAAGATGCTCTGCCGCATCCCATTTTTTGAATTGCTCTGCCATTATCCATTACCTGTCCACTTCACCTGTTAAGATTCGTACTCTTTAGCCAATTTCTTTGCTTTCCTAATGTCCTTCTCCTGAGTGCGCTTGGTCCCAGCGGCAAATACAACTACCACCACCGAACCATACTGCTTGAAATAAATCCGATACCCGGGACCGTAATCAATGCGTGATTCCGACATACCCTCGCCAACGGGTTTTATGTCTCCGAAATTACCAAGTTCGAAGTTACCCAACCTGGCTGCGATCTTGACAACCGCCCTACGGTCTCTTACCCCCTTGAGCCACTTTGAAAAAGTCTCGCTTTGGGTTATTTCAAACACGGATAGAGTGTATACTAAAGTTTACATAAATGTCAACCAAAGTTGACAATATTGGAAAAGAACACAGACTTTACCGTTCCATTACCGTGACACCCACAATTCAGGAATCGGTTGGGCGCGAGCGCCAACTTAAGTACAATTAGCGACGCTTGGCCTGCTATCGGAAAGCAGCAGGCAAATCCGAATTTATGAGTCCGACAGACACCAAAACTAAAACACATACACCGATGATGCAGCAGTATTTACGCATCAAGGCGGACTATCCGGCGACGCTGGTGTTTTACCGCATGGGCGATTTTTACGAGCTGTTTTACGATGATGCGCGCAAGGCGGCACGCCTGCTCGACATCACGCTGACCAAGCGCGGACAGTCCGGCGGCGAGCCGATTCCGATGGCCGGCGTGCCCTACCACGCAGTCGACTCCTACCTCGGTAAACTGGTGCGGGCCGGCGAGGCGGTCGCGATCTGCGAGCAGATCGGCGACCCGGCGACCAGCAAGGGCCCGGTCGAGCGCAAGGTGGTGCGCGTCGTCACCCCGGGTACGCTGACCGACGAGGCCCTGCTGCAGGATCGCCGCGAGAATCTGCTGTGCTGTATTTTTCAGCAAGCGGGCGCCTGGGGCCTGGCGGCACTCGAGATCAGCTCGGGCCGCTTCGGTCTGAGCCAGCTCGAGAACGACGAATTGCTGCGCGCCGAAATCGCGCGCCTCAACCCGGCCGAGATCATTTACTGCGAAGACCAGGATCCGGCGCTCGACGCCGGCCAGGCAGAGCGCGGGCACGCGATGCCGCCCTGGTATTTCGAGACCGAGGCGGCGACCCGGCTGCTGTGCGAGCAATACCACACGCGCGACCTGCAGGGCTTCGGCATTGCCGAGTCGGAGCTTGCCATCGGGGCCGCCGGCTGCCTGTTGCAGTATGTCAAGGATACGCTGAAAACTGCCGTTTCCCACTTGCAGCCGCCGCGCCTCGAGCAGGTCAGCGAGCTATTGCTGATCGACGCCAATAGCCGCCGCAACCTCGAATTGACACGCTCTTTCAACGAAAACACCGCGCAACACAGCCTGCTCGGCATTATCAGCCATTGCCGCACCGCCATGGGGCATCGCGAACTGACGCGCTGGATTCAAAAGCCGCTGCGCGATCAACAGCGGGTACGCCGGCGGCACCATGCGGTCGCGAGCCTGTTGGACAACCATCAATTCCTGGGCCTGAACGAGCTGCTCAGCGGGATTGGCGATATCGAGCGCATCCTCGCCCGTATTGCGCTGCTGTCGGCGCGGCCGCGCGACCTGTCGACCCTGTCGGCGACGCTGCAGCTATTGCCGTCGTTGCAACAGCAACTGGCCGACCTCGACAGCCCGCTAATCCAGCAGCTGGCCGGCGCTATCGGCAGCCACCCCGAGGTGGTCGCCCTGCTCGACGCCGCCGTTATCGAGGAACCGCCGATGCTGATTCGCGACGGCGGCGTGATCAGAAAGGGTTTCGATCCCGAGCTCGACGATTTACGCGCACTCAGCACCAATGCCGACCAGTTCCTGATCGATCTGGAGTCGCAGGAGCAGCAAAAAACCGGGATCAACTCCCTCAAGGTGGCCTACAACCGGGTGCACGGCTTTTACATCGAGATCGGCAAATCGCACAGCGACGCGGTCCCGCCCGAATACCTGCGCCGGCAAACGCTGAAGGCGGTCGAACGTTATATCACGCCGGAACTTAAGGCGTTTGAAGACAAGGTGTTAAGCGCGCGCGAACGCGCCCTGGCGCGCGAAAAATATCTCTACGAAACCTTATTGCAGCAACTTGGCGAGGATTTAACGCGCCTGCAGCAGTGCGCGCTGGCGCTGGCACAGCTCGACGTACTCAATTGTTTCGCAATCGTTGCCGACGAATACGGCTGGAGCGCACCCGAACTCACCGCCGAGCGTCTGGTCGACATCGAGGCCGGCAAGCACCCGGTGGTCGAGCGATCGCTCGAACAGACCTTCGTCGCCAACGATACCTACCTCGACGAGCGCGGCAGCATGCTGCTGGTTACCGGTCCCAATATGGGCGGCAAATCGACCTATATGCGGCAGACGGCGCTGATCGTGATTCTCGCCTACATGGGCAGCTACGTGCCGGCGCGGCGCGCCCGGCTCGGGCCGATCGATCAGGTATTCACCCGCATCGGGGCCAGCGACGATCTTTCCAGCGGCCGCTCCACCTTCATGGTTGAAATGACCGAGGCCGCCAACATTCTTAACAACGCGAGCGCCAACAGCCTGGTGCTGATGGATGAAATCGGCCGCGGCACCAGCACTTTCGACGGCCTCGCGCTGGCCTGGGCCTGCGCCGATCACCTGGCGCAAAAATCCGGCGCCCTGACGCTGTTCGCGACGCATTATTTCGAGCTGACCCAGTTACCCGAGCAATACCCGAATATCGCCAACGTACACCTCGACGCGATCGAGCACGGCGACGACATCATTTTCATGCACCGTCTCAAACCCGGTCCCGCCAACCAGAGCTACGGCCTGCAGGTAGCGCGCCTGGCCGGCATTCCGGCGCCGGCGATTCAGTTGGCGCGGCAGAAACTGCGGGTGCTCGAACAACAGTCGCTGCAAACTCAGAGCGATCTGTTCGCCGAGTTACCGCCGAGCGAAGATTTAGCATCACCCGAACTGCTGGCGAAGCTGGAGGCCATCGATCCCGATGAACTCAGCCCAAAACAGGCGCTGGAGCTGATTTATCATTTAAAACAGCTTGCCAAACCGTGAAACTCTATTACGATATTCAGCTTGATTTTTACTACCGCAGTCTTGGGCCTGTTAACAAGGCCAAGACTGCGGCGTCTTCAAACCGCCTAGCTCAGGGGTAAGCAATGACATTTGTCGTTCTCGAAAACTGCATTAAGTGCAAATACATGGATTGCGTCGATGTATGCCCGGTCGACTGCTTTCACGAAGGACCCAATTTTCTGGTAATCGACCCGGAAGAATGTATCGACTGCACCCTGTGCGAGCCCGAATGCCCGGCGGAAGCCATCGTCGCCGAAGATGACATGCCGCCCGGCCAGGAACAATTCCTCGAGCTGAATGAAGAACTGTCACAGATATGGCCGGTGATCACCGCCAGCAAACCATATCCGGAAGATGCCGCCGAATGGGACGGCGTGCCCGACAAGCTGCAGTACCTGGAGCGCTAAGCGTTTCAAACGGCTCTCAACTCCGCATTTTGACATTAGTCAGGTCGATCTCTAAAATCGTTTCGAACTGAGGCGAAAGTTCCATCCCCGGGCTGTTCCCAAACCTGTGGTTGGGTAGAGGGCAATATGGTCGAATGCAAGTACTATTCTTTTTACGCGCTGGCGAAGATTAATGACCCGGAGCTGTTGTACGAGGCGTTTCAGCAACAGATAGCGCCGGGACACGCCGACGAAATCGAAGTCGAGGTTTTCGAGTATAGCGACCAGCGCTGGAACCGCCTGACTCGCAGCGGCGGACTCGACCAGAAGATCCCCAAGCGGGTCCTGCGCATGCTCAACCAGAAATTCGGAGCGCAGGACACCGGCAGCTGGTATTACGATAACGAAATAGAAGGCTGGTTTTGCAGTTACAAACCGCTATCAACCAAACACTTCGTACTCTTAGTAAAATCCAGCGACCCCGACAAGTTAATCGAAGAAGACTATCTGCAGTTCCTGTTTCATTTTTACTGTCATCAGTTACAAATGTTACAGGGCACCTACCGCGACGCCTTAACCGGGCTTTACAATCGGCGCGCCTTCAACGAAAAAATTCAGCAGCTACTCGACATGTCCAACCACTACAAACGCCGCGCCAAGCAATATTCGCCGACGGTTTTCGTAATGCTGGATATCGATCACTTCAAATCGATCAATGACAGCATGGGCCACCTGTTCGGCGACGAAGTACTGCTTTTGCTGGCGCAGCAAATGACCGAATCCTTTCGCGACAACGATTTATTGTTCCGCTATGGCGGCGAAGAGTTCGCCATGGTATTGATGGATATCACGCCGGAGCAGGCGCAACAAACGCTGGATCGTTTCAGGGAGAAAATCGCCAACCACAAGTTCCCCAATATCAGCCAGGTGACGGTAAGCATCGGCTACACCCACTTCGATACTAGCCTGTCCATGGATGAGTTGATCAGCCAGGCCGATAATTCGCTTTATTATTGCAAGACGACCACTCGTAATACGGTTTATTGCTACCAGGATCTGATCGAGCAGGGCTTGACCCCGGTAAGGAAAGCGCCCCGCGCGCCGAATCTCAAAAGTATTTAAGTTCCCTCGATCCCTTTGAGGGGGACAGAGCAAACGTCGATTTAACTGAGGCAATGGCAGTGATTGCTGCCGGCATTTTGGTCTGACCCAACCCAAGTCTCCAAACCTCGGGGAGGTCGGGGCCAGACTCCGGCTTTCGTCGCCACTTTCCTACTTGGCCGATCATAGTCCCGAAACCGGGCGCTGATTACTTCGAAGCTATCTGGGATCTACCCAATCTCTAGGCAACAGTCCCATCGAGAAAATTCTTTACGACCGGTGAAAAATGCTCGTCGTCGATCAAAAAAGCATCGTGGCCGTTGACCGAATCGATTTCGATATAATCGACATCGGTGCCGGTGGCGCGCATCGCGTCGGCAATCTCCCGTTGCTGACGCGCCGGGAACAGGATATCGGTGGTTACGCCGACGACCAGCGCTTTTTCGACATCGATTTTCGACATGCCATCGCTGATCGACTCGCCATGTTCGGCAATATCAAACCAGTCCATTGCGCGCGACAGGTATAGATAACTGTTGGGATCGAAGCTGTGAATAAACTTTCGCGCATTATATTCCAGATAGTTTTCGATTTCGAATTCGCGCTCGAAGCGCTTGCCGCTGAGTTTCTCCGGCGGTAACCGACTACGATCGAACTTGGAATTCCATTCGTCCGCGGCGCGGTATGACACCAGGCCCAACTTGCGTGCCAGCGACATACCGGAAAGCGGCCGGTGAGCATCGCTATAATGGCCGTTGTTCCAATCCGGATCGCTGCGAATAATTTCACGTTGCAGCGAACGCAAGGCAATCGTCAGCGGCAGCGCCTGGGTGGCGGCCGAAATCGATATCAGATACTTGATCGCGCCGGGATACTGCATGGCATAGGCGATGGCCGACATGCCGCCCATCGAGGAGCCGGCCGCCGCATGAATTTTCTCGACCCCGAGTTCCCGCATCAGGTAGTAACCCGAACTCGCAATATCCTCGACCGTCACATCGGGAAAGTCGGCGCCATAAGCCTCTCCCGTATTCGGATTGAGCGAACCCGGTCCGGTGCTGCCGTAACAACCGCCCAGCGAATTGGCGCAAACCACGAAAAAGCGTTCGGTATCTATGGCCTTACCGGGCCCGACCATGTATTCCCACCAGCCGGGTGACGGATCCTCGGCCGAGGAAGCCGCGTGCGCGCTCGGCGAAAGTCCGGTGAATATGATGATCGCATTATCCGCGGCGGGGTTGAGTTCGCCCCAACTCTCGTAGGCCAAAGTGACTTCGGGCAGGCGCTCGCCGCGCCACAGATGCATACCGTCCGCGGGGAGGTTGCCGAGCGTAATATGGCGGGTTGCCCTGGTAGTGAAGGTATAGGCGTTTTCTTCGTCAGCCATCGACCCGGTTCTCGATCGTTGATTCCAGCTGCGGGATAATCTAGATATCGAGCATGCGCTGCAGTGCGATGCGCGCATTATCGGCGACATCCGTTGCGACCGAAATCCGATTCACCACATTACCTTCGACCAGATTTTCCAGCACCCAGGCCAGGTGCTGCGGATCGATGCGAAACATGGTCGAACACATGCATACCATGGGCGACATGAATTGTACCGTCTTGTTATCGCCGGCCAGCGTCTGGTGCAGGCGATTGACCAGGTTCAACTCGGTGCCTACCAGCCACTGCGTGCCGGGCTCGGCGGCGGTAATGGTGTTGATGATATATTCGGTAGAACCGACATAGTCCGACAGCTGGCAGACTTCAAAACTGGCCTCGGGGTGCGAAATGACCTTGCCTACGGGATGGTCCCGCCGAAAATTTTCGATCTGATCGGGTTTGAACATTTGATGAACCGAGCAAAATCCTTTCCACAGGATCATTTTGGCGCCCTTGATCTGTTCCGCGGTCAACCCGCCCATGGGCAGGTCGTAATCCCATACCACCATTTCATCGAGTGGAATACCCATTTTGTAACCGGTATTTCTACCGAGGTGTTGATCCGGGAAAAACAGTACCTTTTCGCGCCGCGCAAAGGACCAGTCGAGAATCTTTTGCGCATTGGTGGAGGTACAGACGATACCGCCATGCCGACCGCAAAACGACTTCAGATCCGCAGCCGAATTGATATAGGTAACCGGGGTAACGAATTCATCGGCCTCGAGCACGCTATTCAATTCCTGCCAGGCCCGCTCGACCTGTTCCAGGTCGGCCATGTCGGCCATGGCGCAGCCGGCGGACAGATCCGGCAGAATTGATACCTGCTCGGGACGCGAAATGATGTCGGCGACCTCGGCCATGAAGTGAACCCCGCAAAAAACGATGTATTCGGCCCTGGAATCAGCGGCCTGGCGCGACAGCTTTAAGGAGTCACCCGAAAAATCGGCATGCTTGAACACTTCGTCGCGCTGGTAATGATGACCCAAAATAACCACCCGCTCGCCGAGTGCCTGCTTGGCGGCGGTGATACGCTTGTCGCAATCCGCATCGTTCAACGATGCGTAGGGTTGTAAATCAATCGCGGTGGCAGCCATGGCTAGCTCGATTTGTCAGACGAATAGAAAATTCTATCACCTGCCGATTCGACTGCCAAACACACTCTGTAGGGTTATATCGGCCTGCTCAGGTTTCGGCCTGCGGTTTACGCAGGCGAATCGATAGCTCGCGCAACTGGCGCTCGGCGACCGGCGCCGGCGCCTGCGTCAACAAGCAGGCAGCGGTTTGCGTTTTAGGAAATGCCATGACGTCACGTATCGAATTTGCCCCGGCCATCAGCATCACCAGGCGATCGAGACCGAAGGCGATACCGCCGTGCGGAGGGCAGCCGTATTTCAACGCGGTCAACAGGAAGCCGAACTTTTCCTGCGCTTCCTGCTCATCGATGCCGAGCAGTTTGAACACGCACTGCTGCATATCGATATTATGGATACGCACCGAACCGCCGCCCAATTCGGTACCGTTCAGCACCATGTCGTAGGCGCGCGACAGGGTGCCGCCGGGATCGGCCTCGAGTAGTTCTGGATCATTGGTCGCGGGTGCGGTGAACGGATGATGCAGCGCATTCCAACGGTTTTCGCGCGCGTCGTGTTCAAACATCGGAAAATCGACGACCCACAGGAAACGCCAACCCGGCTCGACCAGCCCACGATCCTGTCCGACCTTGATACGCAACGCACCCAGCGATTCGTTGACGACATGGGCCTTGTCTGCGCCAAAGAAAATCAGGTCGCCGGTAGCTGCGCCGGTACGCTCCAGGATTGCCTGGATCGCCTCGTCGGGCAGGAATTTGAGTATGGGAGACTGCGGGCCTTCGCGCCCTCGGGACAGGTCGTTGCATTTGATATAGGCCAGGCCCCGGGCGCCATAGCGCCCGACGAAATCGGTATAGTCGTCAATTTCCTTACGCGTCAACGCGTTGCCCCCGGGCAGGCGCAAGGCGGCGACCCGACCTTCGGGATCGCCGGCGGGACCTGAAAACACTTTGAATTCGACATCTTTGAGCAGGTCGGAAATGGTGGTTAGTTCCAGGTCGATGCGCAAATCGGGTTTGTCGGAACCATAACGCTCCATCGCCTCGGCATGCGTCATGCGTAAAAACGGGCCGTCGACATCGACTTCCAGTACTGCGCCAAACAGAGCGCGCATCATGTTTTCCATCTGGTTCATGATGGCCTCTTCGTCCATGAACGAAGTCTCGATATCGAGCTGGGTGAATTCGGGTTGACGGTCGGCGCGCAGATCTTCATCGCGAAAGCAGCGCACAATCTGGTAATAGCGATCCATGCCCGACATCATCAGCAGTTGCTTGAATAGTTGCGGCGATTGGGGCAATGCGAAAAAACTACCCGGATGGGTACGGCTCGGCACCAGGTAGTCGCGCGCTCCCTCGGGCGTCGCCTTGGTCAGCATCGGGGTTTCTATATCGAGAAACTCGGCATCCTCGAGCCAACGCCGCAGAAAATGAGTGACGCGCGCGCGCAGCTGCATGCGATACTGCATTTCAGGCTTGCGCAAATCGATATAGCGATAACGCAAACGGTTATCGTCGTGAACATCTTCTTCATCGAGCTGAAACGGCGGAGTTTCGGATGCGTTCAGAATTTCAAGCTTTTGCGCCAGTAACTCGACCTCGCCGGTCGCCATTTCCGGATTTTCGGTGCCCTCCGGACGCAACCGCAATTTACCCTCGACCCGCAGCACGAATTCGTTGCGCAGGGTTTCGGCAGCGGCAAACATGGCCGCGTCATCGGGATCGAAAACCACCTGTAACATGCCTTTTTTATCGCGCAGATCGACAAAAATGACGCCGCCGTGATCGCGGCGTCGGTTTACCCAGCCACAAACGCTTAGCTGTTGGTCGATATGTTGCCGGTTGAGTTCACCGCAATAATGCGTGCGCATAATGACTGATCCGAATGATTGTTGGTTGATTAAAAACCCGCGTTGCCGGGTCGGGGCTTAGGCGGCGGCCTCTTTTTTGGCGGTGCTGGAATTGATCTTGTTGCCGTCGGCCGGCTTGTCGGTCTTGTCAGACTTGTTCGTTGTATTCTTGTCGGCACTATCCCCCTGCGACAGGTTTTTCTGCTTGTCCGACTTGAAATCGGTCTCATACCAACCGGCGCCGCTTAGGCGAAAACCAGGCGCTGAAATTTTCTTTTTTAAAGATTGCCGCTGGCAGTCAGGGCAATCGCGCAATGGCGCATCGTTCATTTTCTGCAGTGTTTCGAATTCATGACTGCATTCGCAGCATACATATTCGTAAATTGGCATCGATGTCTCCGATCAACGGTCCTGTGAGCCTAGCCCGACGATTACCCGGCTCACTCAAAAAGGCACGGGATTCTATAATAGTCTGGCGTATATTCCAACAGCAACGCCTTAGAAACCACGGCGCTATTCAGCCGCAAGACCGCCATTCGGTTAAAAATACGACAGTAATTTGCCGTCGAGATCGAATACCAGCCAGGTCGAACCGTAACGCCCGGAGAAGCGGGCTACCAGTACTTCATCCTCGGATTTGCCGTTTGTCTGCAGCCAGGCTTCATAAGCGTCCCTGGATTCGTAAAAATCCATTCGGTCGGAGAACACGGTCTGCTTTTCCTTGAGCCCCTGCGCGAAATCCTCCTTGGGCCAATAGAGCTGCATCTGGGCATGTTCCAGTACCTTTTCGTCAATCTTAATGCGTTGAACCTCGGCCAGGGCTTCCCGAACACGCGGCATATGCGCATAAATAATCGGCGGTTTTTCGTCGCTGTACTGGCGCAGGACCGCCTCCGACTCCAGCTTGCCGCCATATTGTTCCATGATTGACGAAACCATGAATTCATCGATCAAAACAATGGCTACAGGGCGTTGGTTATAGGTCAACGAAACCCCATAAAATAGCGCCGCAAACTGAATTACGGCAATCGTTACCAGGTCGAATATAATCGCCTTGCGCTTTTTTCTCAGATCGAATATCAGGAAGGTAATGAAAGGTCCCAACACCAGATCGACCGCACCGACCAGGCGAATCCCTTGCCAGCCCCCATCGATCGAAAAATAAGGCTGCGGATACCAGTGGTAATAAATCTTATAAGCCAGGTATATGAATACCACGATGCTGAGGCTCAGATGTACACCGGTTGCTTTTAGTTTGGTAATCAGCAATGGTTTATTGATTTTCATCGGCACTTCATTCCGGACACTTTTTCATACATTTTAATTTATGGAACAAGAAATCAAAAATTTCAAGATTAAAACCGCCTACAACCGCATCAACTTGCATCAACAGGGAGGGCGTCTGGAATTGCGCAGCCACGACAACGCGCTGCAAAGTGTCATCGATTTGAACTGCCCGCAAAAACTCGGCCTCAAAAACCTCGAACATCTGATGTCGGTACTGCTTTTCATTCCCGAGCCAAAGTCGGTCCTGATGCTCGGAACTGCGGCCGGCTCATTGCTACATTTCCTGCCCCATTATTATCCTCGAACCGATATCACCGCGGTCGATATCGACGTCGAACTGGTGGAAAAAATGCTGCGCATGGAGGTGCTGCCTGCCGCCGGCGACGGCTTGACCTATGTCTACGGCGATGCTGCTCGGTTCATTTTATCCTGCGATCAAAGCTATGACTTGATTCTGGCCGATGTTTTCACCGGAGCGCAGACGCCCGGCTGGCTGCTCGACAAAAAATACACCGACGCGCTTTATCGCCGACTCGGTGAACATGGCGCACTCGCCTACAACCTGCTGATCGAGAGCGAGCATGACTTCAAACTTTTTTATCGCGAATTACGCCTGGTATTTAACCGCCAAACCTTGTGTATGCCGGTCAAGGATTACGAAAACCTGATCGCCTTCGGCATTCGCCACCCGCTACCGGCGCGTTATATGGCCTGGTATATGCAGCACGCCATGGCGCTGTCCGAGCAGCTCGAAATCGATTTCCTGAAGATACTTGCGGTTATTTACAACACCAATCCGGTCGGCGCAGGGGTGCTATAAAAGCTTGACCGGGTTTGTTACTGGTTTTTACCGCCGCCGCGGCAGGGCGGCGAATCGGCGACCACGCCCTGGCGCGTCTGCCATTCCTCCGGCGTCATAGTATGCAGGGCCAGTGCGTGTATCTGCCGCAGTTCCTGTTCCAGCGTCTTGTTAACCATGCGGTGTCGCTTGATCAGCATTTGATCCCTGAAAGAATCGCTGACGATGGTGACCTTGAAATGGGACTCCGAACCGGGCGCCACATTATGCATGTGACTTTCATTTTCAACCTGCAGGTAGTCGGTATCGAACACGCCGGCAAGTTTTTGTTCAATTGTGGACTGAATCGACATCTAAATAGTTTCCATTGCTTAAGGTTCTTTTTGCTGAACTTCCTTGATTGCTTCGGCTACATCTTCCATGGTCTGTAGCCGGTCTTCGAGCTCAACCGCCATCATGCGCCGCACCAGCAGACTGACGCGCGGCCCGATTTCCTTACGGATTTCATGTATCGGCACCGCCTTGCCCTCGAGATGCTGAAATAGCAACGACATGGGCTCTCCGGTGTAGGGCAACTGCCCGGTGAACATGCCATAGGCAATAATGCCGAGCGCATATATATCGCTGCGATGATCCGCTTCCTGGCCTTTGGCGCGTTCGGGCGACAAATACGCCGGGGTGCCGATAATCGATCCGGCCTGGGTCAGGGTCGACTCGGTATCGGATGAAGCCGAAGCGATCCCGAAGTCGACGACCTTGACCAGACCGTCGTCATTCATCAGGATATTGCTCGGCTTCAGGTCGCGGTGGATAACATCCTGATTATGCGCGGCGGCCATGCCGTTGGCGACCTGCAACAGGATATCGAGCCCTTGCTTGTTACTAAAATATTTTTGCTCCCGCAGGTATTCATCGATACCGCGGCTTTCGAAATACTCCATCGATATCGCGCTCAAATTATCCTTGCTCAACATATCGTGAATACGAATGACGTTGGGGTGGCTGACCTTGCGTGAGTACTTGACCTCGCGTAAAAAGCGCTCGCGCGATGCCTCTTCCGCGGTCAACTCGGGATGCATGAATTTTAGGATTAGCGACTCGCCCACCATTTCATCCTCGGCGAGCATGACCCGGCCCATTGCGCCGCGGCCGATTTCCTTGTCGATGTGGTAACGCTCCAGCCACAGATCGCCATGCTTGAATTCTTCGATGTTTTGATACTGTGGAACCATCGGGGCGGCTCCGTCCGCGGATGCCTGGTTGACCATTTGGGTATCGAACTTGAGCAAGCGGGTGTCGAAATAGGCTTCCTGGTCGACATTAAGCGCGGGTAACTCAAATTCCACGGTCAACCGATTAACCACTTCGCCAGCCGTATCACGCACCGTGGCCTGCAGTTTGGGGACTTTTTGCATCAGCTTGTCGCGAATCGTCTTGGCATGCCGTTTGGTGGCGAGCTTGCCGATGGTTTCGAGCGCCTCGCGCTGTACCAGCGCCTCCTGCATCCGCAGGCAGGCGAAGGCGATCTCGAGTCCCTTGCTAAATCCCAGTTCGCCAACGGCCCTTAGCACCGCGGGCGCTGACTCCACATGGGTTTCAATCACTTTTTTCAGAATACCGATCGATTCGCGCTGGGCGGATTTGCCGATGGCTTCGATCGCGCTTTCGCGCACCTGCCAGTTTTCGTGCAGCGCATTTCCCCATAGTTGCTTGAGATCGGCCGGATCGCTGCTCTGCGCCGCAAACGTCTGCGCCTGTTCGCGGATGAATTCATTGTCGTGATCGGTCAATCCTTCAGCCGTCGCATACAGCTTGTCGTTACCGAATTTTTGCAAACACTTCAAGGCCTGCTCCTTGCCCCACCATTCCTGCTGATCGAGCAATCGTAAAAAAGTTTCGAGACCTGCCGGCGTAACATGTTTGATGAACAACTTGACAAAAATTTCTCGAATTTCATCCGACTTGCCGCAGGTCCAGGGCGCGAGTCTCGGCGCCAGTTCCGAATCCGCCTGCAGCTGCAGAATTTCGAGCGCCATTTCGCGTTCCACTTCGGACATGGATTCGACAAACGGCAACAGCACCGAGGCGTCGAATTTAGCCGGCAGATTTTTCAGGGTTTTCAAGGCCTCGATAACAACCGTTTTGTTTTCGTCGTTCAGAAACTTCACGATCACCGGCGCAATTTCGGACTGATCGACTTGGGCGAAATAACGCAACAGCGTAATCTTGACCGAGGGACTGCCGATTGCGCCCGGTTCGATACGCAGGACTTCGAGGTCGAGCGGCTGTTTGGAGTCTTGCGCCAACTTGATCAATTGCACAGCGTGGGTTTTGTCGAGCTTGAGCGCGTTGATTATAATCTGTTCGGGTTTAAGCACTTCTCGTTGAAACGAGAGGATATCGATAATTTCAGCCTGGGAAACATCCGATTCGTGTAATTTCTTGAACAGTTTGCTGGGACTTATCTGATCGGTCTGCGATAGAATCGAGGCGGCGGTTGTCCGGACATCGGTGGCGTCGTTATCGAGGCTTTTCAGGAATAGCTCTTCACCGCCGCTGTCGACATTTTCCAGGCAGATCTCGGTTAACATCGCCTGATGCAAGCCGGAAGTCTCAGGGATTACCTGGATTAAATGTTGCAGCGAATCCTTGGCCGAATTACGCAGTTTTTCGATCAGCGCAACGCCCTTGGCACTTTCCAGATCATCACAATCGAGAAACTGCTTTAGTGTTCTTTTGAACAGAAGGGAGGACATTCGCCTACGTGAGAACTGCATCAATTGACAGGATTATAGCCGTAAAATGGTCGAAAAACGCCCGCCTGCTTCTAATTTATATGGAACGGCTCTCAGTGCGGACGTTGCTTGGCGAAACTAAAGCGTCGGGACTCATCGAGATCGACGGAAATGAGATCGCCGACTTCGAATTCGCCCGCCAGAATCGACCTGGCCACCGGATTCTCGATCGCCTGCTGTATTTCCCGTTTCAACGGCCGCGCACCGTATACCGGGTCGAATCCAAGCTCGCCCAAGGTATCCATGGCCGCATCGCTGACGGTTAAACCGATTTCCTTCTCTTTCAGACGCGCCGTCAGCGACTGCAGCTGGATTTGCGCGATGGCGCGAATTTGCTCCAGCGTCAACGGGTGGAAAACCACGGATTCGTCGATACGGTTAATGAACTCGGGCCTGAAATGGCGCCCGACCTGATCCATCACCGCGCGTTTGATTTCATCGTAGTGCTGTTCCCCGGCGTGCGCCTGAATCTCGGTGGAGCCGAGGTTCGAGGTCATTACGATCACACAGTTGCGGAAATCGACCGTACGCCCCTGGCCATCGGTAAGGCGGCCGTCGTCCAGCACCTGCAGCAGGATATTGAAAACATCCGGGTGCGCTTTCTCGATTTCATCGAGTAAAATAACCGAGTAGGGACGTCGTCTCACCGCTTCGGTCAGGTAGCCGCCCTGCTCGTAGCCGACATACCCGGGGGGAGCGCCAACCAGCCGGGCGACGCTATGCTTTTCCATAAATTCCGACATATCGATGCGAATCATCGCGTCTTCCGTATCGAACAGAAAACTCGTCAAAGCCTTGGTTAACTCAGTTTTTCCGACTCCGGTAGGCCCGAGAAATAGAAAAGAACCGTTGGGCCGCGCGGGATCCGACAACCCCGCGCGCGAGCGCCGAATCGCGTCGGAAACCGCCTTTACCGCCTCTTCCTGGCCGATCACGCGCGCCCCGAGCTGGGCTTCCATCTCGAGTAATTTCTCACGCTCCGATTCGAGCATTTTGGCGACCGGGATCCCGGTCCAGCGGGACACGACCGAGGCGATCTCTTCTTCGCCCACCTTGTTGATCAACAGCTTCATATCCTGCATTTCGACATTGGCGGCGAGATCGAGCTGCTTTTCGAGCGCGGGGATGCGCCCGTATTGCAATTCGGACATGCGCGCCAGATCGCCCGCGCGTTGCGCGGTTTCGAGATCGAGGCGCGCCCGTTCCAGTTCTTCCTTGACATGCGTGCTGCCCTGCAGCGCCGCCTTTTCCGATTTCCAGACTTCGTCGAGATCGGAATACTCGCGTTCCAGTTTACCGATCTCGTCTTCCAGCGCCTGGCGGCGTTTTTTACTGGCCGCATCGCTTTCCTTTTTCAGCGCCTCCTGCTCTATCTTGAGCTGGATCAGGCGCCGTTCGAGACGATCCATGTCTTCCGGCTTGGAATCGATTTGCATTCTGATGCGGCTGGCGGATTCATCGATTAGATCGATCGCCTTGTCGGGCAGTTGCCGGTCGGTGATATAGCGGTAGGACAAGGTCGCCGCGGCCACGATCGCCGGATCGGTAATATCGACCCCGTGATGGACCTCGTAGCGCTCTTTCAAACCGCGCAGAATCGCAATCGTATCCTCGACGCTGGGCTCCTGCACCAGCACCTTCTGGAAGCGTCGTTCCAGGGCGGCATCTTTTTCGATGTACTGGCGGTACTCGTCCAGCGTGGTGGCGCCGATGCAATGCAGTTCGCCACGCGACAATGCCGGCTTGAGCATATTGCCCGCATCCATCGCACCCTCGGCCTTGCCGGCGCCGACCATGGTATGCAATTCATCGATGAACAGGATGATCTGGCCTTCCTGCTTGCTCAGGTCGTTCAATACTCCCTTAAGCCGCTCTTCAAAATCACCGCGAAACTTGGCGCCCGCGATCAACGATCCCATATCGAGCGATAGCACGCGCTTGTTCTTCAAGCCTTCGGGCACTTCACCATTGATGATACGCTGCGCCAGTCCTTCGACGATCGCGGTTTTACCGACGCCGGGTTCGCCGATTAAAACCGGGTTATTCTTGGTGCGCCGCTGCAGCACCTGGATCGCGCGCCGGATTTCCTCGTCGCGCCCGATGACCGGATCGAGTTTGCCCTGCTCGGCGCGTTCGGTCAGGTCGATAGTGTATTTTTCGAGCGCCATGCGCTGGTCTTCGGCATTGGCGTTATCCACCGTCTGGCCACCGCGAATACCGTCGACCGCGGCAGTGATCGCCTGCTTGTCGGCACCCGCTGACTTCAGCGCATCGCTCAGCGGCCCTTTTTCATCCATCGCCGCCAGCACGAAAAGTTCGCTGGAAATGAACTGGTCGGAGCGTTCCTGCGCCAGCTTGTCGGTGACATTGAGTAACTTGCCGAGACTATTCGAAATATGCAGGTCACCGGCGGCGCCCTCGACTCGCGGCAACTTGTCGAGCAATTCGCCCAACTGCGAGCGCAGCAGGTTGAAATTGACGCCGGCGTGAGCAAACAACGGCCGTACCGACCCACCTTGCTGATCGAGCAGGGCCGTCATTAAATGCACCGGTTCGATAAACTGGTGATCGCGCCCTACCGCCAGCGACTGCGCGTCGGCCAGCGCTTCCTGGAATTTACTGGTCAAGCGATCCATACGCATTGATACAGTCCTCTAAACATTAAAAATTATGGGGTTATGTAGGTGTGTTCCGCTATATTTCAACCCTGCGGGGGCGCGGATTGATTGATCCAGATCAAGCTCGCCATGCGCCCGGTGACGGCGTCGCGGCGATACGAGTAAAATAGCTCGTCGTCGCGAAAACTGCAATGCGCATCGCGGTACACGCGGCTGACGGCTTGCTGATGCAGCACCCGCTCGGCGAGCCCGGCGAGATCGCACAGCCAGTGTCCGGAACCATGCGGCGTAAAAAATTTGGCTGCGCCCCGCACGGAATCGATAAAGGCCGCACGCACCTCTTCGCCCACTTCAAAATGCGGCTGCGATATCCCCGGCCCGATCCAGGCCATGAGTTGATCATTGGCTGACCGCATCGCCTCAAGCGCCGCCTGTACAACGCCAGCCTGCAATCCGCGCCAGCCGGCATGCACCGCGGCGACCTCGGTACCCGCCTGGTTGCAAAGCAGGATCGGCAGACAGTCGGCGGTCATCACCACGGCGACCTGACCCTGCGCGCGAGTTACCGCAGCATCGGCGTCCCGACAGTCGTCTTGCTCCAGTACGACCGCCCGTGTGCCGTGGGTTTGATTGATCCAGCCCGGCTCGGCCGGAAGCTGCAATTCGGCACGCAGTGCCTGCCGATTCCGGTCTACCCGGCCTGCGTCGTCACCCACGTGCAGCGCCAGGTTAAAACTGTCGAACGGGGTTTGGCTGACACCCCCACGCCGCGTAGTGCAGCAGGCGGACAGGTGGGCCGGTGCGGGCCACTGTGGCTGAATCATTTCAATCATATTCGATCAGAGCATCCAGCAATTGTTGCAAATCCTGCGGCAGGGGCGCTTCGTAACTGACGCTTTGCCTGCTGCTTGGATGGATGAAGCTGAGCCGCTCGGCATGCAGCGCCTGGCGCCGGAACCCTCGGATCGCGTCAACCAGGGCGTCATCTATCCCAGCCGGGATGCGCACCCGCCCGCCGTAAACCGGATCGCCAAGCAGCGGATAATTGATATGCGCCATGTGAACGCGAATCTGGTGGGTGCGTCCGGTTTCCAGCTGCAGTCGGATCAGACTGTAATGGGTAAACTTGCGCGCAACCTGGAAATGGGTGAGCGCCGGTTTGCCATTATCCCGAACCGCCATTTTTTTTCGGTTTTGCGGATGTCGCGCAATTCCGGTCTCGACGCTGCGCCCGGCAGTGACCACGCCCTGGGTAAGCGCGACGTATTCCCGTTTCACCTGGCGCGATTGTAATTGCTCGACCAGCCAACTGTGCGCACTGAGGTTGCGCGCCACCACCATTACCCCGGTGGTATCCTTGTCGAGACGATGAACGATGCCGGCGCGCGGTAGTTGTTCGAGCCGCGGATCCCGCAATAGTAAACCGTTGACCAGAGTTCCGTCACGATGGCCGGCAGCCGGGTGCACCACCAGATCGGCCGGTTTGTTGACCACGATAATATCCTCATCCTGATACAAAACTTCGAACTCTATCGCCTGCGGCGGGTCCGAGATTTTGATTTGCTGCGGAACATCGAGCTCAACCTGGTCGCCACTGAATACTTTTTGTCGAGGTTTACACTGTTCATCGTTGATACAGACGAAGCCCTGCTGAATCCATTGTTGGATTTTGCTGCGTGAATAGTCGGGCAGCAATTGATGCAGCGCCTGGTCCAGGCGGTTTCCAGCCATTTGCTTTTCGATCTGAAAACTTTGCTGAATTATTTTCATGCGCTGGTTATACTGCTTGTTCGGCAGTTCAGCAAGTACTCCAACCTTACCGATTTAGTTACTAAAGATGCGTTTAATTGTATACCTGGCCCTGGCGCTTAACCTGGCCGCATGCGGCCCGGCCAAAGATGATATCGATCCCACCGCCGAATGGAGCGTGGAACGATTCTACAGCGAAGCCCGCAATGAACTCGCTAAAAAGAATTACCTTACGGCAATCGAGTACTATGAAACGCTGGAATCGCGTTTCCCGTTCGGCAAATATGCAACCCAGGCGCAAATCGATGTCGCCTACGCCTATTACAAATTTAATGAACCGGATTCGGCGATCACCGCGCTCGACCGTTTCATCAAACTGCATCCGCGCCATCCGTCGGTAGACTACGCCTATTATCTGAAAGGCTTGAGCAACTTCGGGCGCGGCGGAACAATCCTCGATGTACTGGTCGAACGCGATTTATCCGCTTTCGATAAAAATCTGATGCTGGTTGCTTACAATGATTTCAAATTGTTGCTGCAGCGTTTTCCCGGCAGCCGCTATGCTGTGGATGCCAAAAAACGCATGATTTACCTGCGCGACGAACTCGCCAAGGCGGATTTCGAGACTGCCCGTTTCTACGCATCGCGCGAGGCCTGGGTCGCGGTCGCCAACCGAACCCGGTTTATCCTGCAGAATTACCAGGGTTCCAGTGTCATCCAGTCAACGCTCGAACTGCAGCTCGAGGCTTACCGCCAGCTGGAAATGGAAGAATTGGCGCGGGATACCCGGCTAATCATCGAGTTAAACTATAAAAGCGGTTCCTGATGGATTACCGCAAACTCGGCCGCAGCGATCCTGGGGTCAGCAAAATTTGCCTGGGTTCGATGACCTGGGGCACAGAGAACAACGCAACCGAAGCGCAGGCGCAGATCGATTATGCGCTCGGCCATGGCGTCAACTTCATCGATACCGCCGAGCTTTACCGGTCGTCATCCCATTCCCTATTAGCCAAGTCATGAACCAATCAGAAATAGTTTCCGAAATGAAGGTGTTGCCCGCAATCGAGGTCGCGTATGAAATCCGTCGCCGGGTGGATTTCATCAAATATCAACTGGAACTCAGCGCTCAGAAAACCCTGGTGCTCGGCATCAGCGGCGGTGTCGATTCCTGCACCTGCGGCCGACTGGCGCAACTCGCCATCGACGAACTCAACCAGTCCGGCAGCGGCTACCGGTTTGTCGCGATACGCCTGCCCTACGCATCCCAGGCCGACGAAGCCGATGCGCAACTGTCGCTGGATTTCATCCAGCCCAGTCACAGCATCAGCGTCAATGTGCAGCCCGGCACCGATGCCATTCACCAGTCGACACTGGCCGCACTCGAAGCGCAGGGCCTGGCTGACCAGAGCGAAACCGCACAGGACTTCGCCCGAGGCAACGTCAAGGCGCGCATGCGGATGGCGGCGCAGTATGAAATTGCGGGCCTGCTAGGCGGCCTGGTGCTGGGCACCGACCATTCGGCCGAAAACGTTACCGGTTTCTATACCAAATATGGTGACGGCGCCTGTGACATCGTGCCATTGTTCGGACTCAACAAGCGTCAGGTACGGCAGCTTGCCGCTCATCTGGGCGCGCCCGAAACCATTATCACCAAGGCGCCGACCGCCGACCTTGAAACCCTCAGCCCGTCAAAACCCGACGAAGACGCGCTCGGGTTGAGCTACGACCAGATCGACGATTTCCTCGAAGGCAAAAAAATCGACGCCGAGGCCGAGCAACGCCTGATTCAAATCTACGTCAGCACCGCGCACAAACGTCAACCGATCGCGACCGTCTACGATTAGTTGTCGCCAGGTCCCGGCGAGATACATAAACTGGAGCGGGGTACGAGATTCGAACTCGCGACATTCAGCTTGGGAAGCTGACGCTCTACCAACTGAGCTAACCCTGCGGCCCGACCATTGTAACCTCACCGCAGGGCGTCGCAAGTTCCTGTCTACTGTTGGTTGGAAATTGCGGCAAAGGTTGCTTATACTGGCCTGCCTCACTACGTAAGGATGCGTAATGTCGATTGTGAATAAGTTGCTTCCACGCGGAGAAAATCTGCGCATCCTTACGGCGGTCACCACCGCTTTGTTCATCGCCAGCGCACTCATGGCGCGCCCCGTAATCGCCGAACTGGATACCGCGCTCGAAGATTACGTCAATCAGCCGGATCCGGAATTCGACTATACCCCGGTAGGCCCGCCGTTACCCCTGCCAGGACTAACCGCTCACATCCTGCACGTCACTTCGCAAACCTGGCGCAGCCCCGAGGAAGTGGACCGAATTTTATGGCAGCACTATCTCACGATATTTGTACCCGACAATCTGGTTTCCGATATTAATTTAATGTTTGTTATCGGTAGCGACAACGACGACGGCCCACCGGACCTGAGCTCAGCGGATGCGCAGGCCCTGGCCTTGATGGCAAATTTGTCGGGCACTGTAGTGAGTGTTATCCAGCAAGTCCCCAATCAACCATTGGTTTTTGCAAACGACCCGAGCGACGACAACGAGCGTCGAGAAGACGAACTGGTGGCATTTACCTTTGACCGGGCGACTCGAACCGGTGATTACAATTGGGCGGCTTATTTACCCATGGTCAAAAGCGTCGTCCGCGCCATGGATGTCGTGCAAGATTTCGTGCCAACCGTGACCAGCCCCGCGCTGGACGTAAATCAATTTGTCGTTACCGGTTTTTCTAAACGCGGCGCAACCGCCTGGCTGACGGCGGCGGTCGACAATCGAGTAATTGCCGTCGCGCCGGGCGTATTCGATGCACTCAACTGGGCGCCGTCGCTGGAAAATCATAGGGCGTCCTACGGTATATTTTCAGATGCCCTCGAAGACTACACGGAATTCGATATACTGGATCGCCTGCGTACCCCGGAAGGCCGGGATTTACTCCAGGTAATCGATCCCTACTCATATCGCGACCGGCTCACGATACCGAAATTCATTATCAACTCCTCCGGCGATGAATTTTTCCCGCCGAATTCGTCACAATTTTATCTGGACGCCTTACCAGACGAAACCTTGATTCGTTATCTACCCAATACCAATCACGGCGGTGATAGTGGCGGGCTTGACACGGCACTGCAAAATCTTCTTGCCTGGTATCAGAGTATCGTTTTCAATGCGCCGCGACCGCAAATCGACTGGACGTTTGACGCGGGGGGTAGTTTTCGCGTAACGACAACAGCCAACCCGGTGCAAGTCCTGTTATGGCAAGCCACGAATCCGACGGCGCGGGATTTTCGCTTCGATGAAGTGGGCCCTATCTGGGTCCCTACGCCCCTGACATCCGAGAATGGTGAGTATGCCGCTCAAATCGTACCGCCGGATACGGGTTGGAAGGGTTTTTTTGTCGAACTGACTTTCGCCGAGCCGCCCGGGCTACCGCAGACCTATACAACGCAACTCTTCATCACCCCATCAAACGCGCCGTTTCCATTAGACCAACCGATAGACAATCCCCGTAGCGCTTTTTTCTGGACGCTGGAATTCGAAGCGGCTCTGGGTGACGCGTATCGGTATAGCCGACTTTCGATGCCGAGACCTTGCAAGGTTTTTTACCGGTACGCGTATTTGACCAGTATATCTCGACGCTGGACGAGGCCCGAGCCGCATTGAAATTCAGGGGTAATCTAAAGCATCGTGCGCTGCGCCAATGCCTGGCGGTACGCTTGAATATCGAAGCCGAAAAACTCGACTGGTATTCCCCTGTTCATTTCTTTTTCGCGAACGGAAAAACGTTTTTGTGGAAACGCTGGAACAAGGCCCATAGGGCTTTCCTCAAAAACAAACCACGAATTGCGGCATTGAACTGTGCCGCGCTGAATTTTCAATAATCGCAGCGGTTGGCGTCGAAGCAACCGGGAAATTCAGGAACTGAGGACGGATTCGGCCTGCAGGTCGGCGTGGTAGGACGAGCGCACCATCGGGCCGCTGGCGACCTGGTCGAAACCGATCGATTCGGCATAGGCGCCGAGCTGGTCGAATTCCGCGGGGGTGACGAACCGCTCCACCGCAAGATGATCGAGGCTGGGTTGCAGATATTGCCCCAGCGTCAGCATGTTGACGCCATGCGCGCGCATATCGCGCAGCACCTGCTTGACTTCATCTATTTCCTCGCCGAGTCCGAGCATCAACCCGGACTTGGTAGGCACTCGCGGGTGCATTTGTTTGAATTTCTGCAACAGATCCAGCGACCACTCGTAATCCGAGCCGGGACGGATTTTTTTGTACAGCGACGGCACCGACTCGAGGTTGTGATTGAATACATCGGGCGCGGCCTGGGTCATAATTTCGAGCGCCACATCCATGCGACCGCGGAAATCGGGGGTTAGAATTTCAATCTGGATATCGGGGTTGAGTTCGCGGGTAGCGCGGATGCACTCGACAAAATGGCCGGCACCGCCGTCACGCAGGTCATCGCGATCAACCGAGGTAATTACGACATAGCGCAAGTCCATGGCCTGTATCGTGGCGGCAAGCTTGGCAGGTTCGGCAGTATCCAGCGGATTGGGCCGGCCGTGTCCGACATCGCAAAACGGGCAGCGCCGGGTACAGATATCGCCCATGATCATGAAGGTTGCAGTGCCTTTGGAAAAGCATTCGCCCAGATTCGGGCAAGACGCTTCTTCGCAGACAGTATACAGGCTGTTTTCACGCAGACGCGCCTTGAGCTGTTTAACGCGATCGCCGGTTGGCGCCTTAGCGCGTATCCAGGGCGGTTTGCGTTGCACCGTTTTCGATGGCACAACCTTGATCGGGATGCGCGCGACCTTGTCCGCACCCTTGAGTTTAACGCCCTGTTCTACCCGATTTTTTTTCACTTAAGTTTCCAATAATGATATTGGCCAATTGTCGGCCTATGTCTTCGACGCCGGCGTCTACGCCAAAGTCAAGCAACTGGGTAACCGCGAGACCCCGGTAGCCGCAAGGGTTGATCCGGGTAAACGGCTCCAGGTCCATATCGACGTTGAGGCTCAAGCCATGATAACAACATCCTTTTCGAATACGCAATCCAAGCGCCGCGATCTTGGCCTCGCCAACATAGACCCCGGGAGCCCCGGGACGACCCTCGGCGGTAATGCGATACCCCTGCAACAGGTCGATCACCGATTTTTCGATCAAGCCGACCAGCCCCTTGACGCCGAGTCCGAGCCGCGCGATATCGAGCAGGCAATAGAGCACCAGCTGACCCGGACCATGATAGGTAACCTGCCCACCGCGATCGACCTGCACTACCGGAATCTCGCCCGGTGCCAGTAAATGCTCGGCCTTGCCGTTCAAACCCTGGGTAAAGACCGGGGCATGCTCGGCAATCCATAGTTCGTCGGCGCTATCCGGGCCGCGCGAATCGGTGAAGTCCTGCATCGCACGCCAAGTTTCCCGATAGTCGGAACGACCCAGATTTTTAACCAGGATCGACGTTTCCGACATGGTATTAGAGCGACATCACGACGTGTTCACAGTCATACAGATCCTGATATATCTCCTCCAGTTGCTGCTGACTGTATACGGTGAAGGTGAGCGTCAATGCCAGGTACTTGCCGCCTTTGCTGCTGCGCCGACGCACCTCGATATGCTCAGCCTGCGGGCAGCGCGCGCGTACCAGTTCAAGCACGGCGGTCTCGAATTCATCGCAGTGAATGCCGACCACCTTGAGCGGGAAACGGTCGGGATACCGGATTAGCGCTAACCCGGACTCCTCTGATTCCGCCGGTCCGTTCATCAACGAAACATCAGCTTGATGCTATCCAAGGCACGCACGAAAAAACTGCCTTCGGCGACATCCTGCATCGCGACAATGTCTTCGCTCAGCATCAGTTCATCGTCGAGTTTGATACTGACCTGACCGAGCTGCCGTCCACGCGCGATCGGCGCCGAGATTTCACGATCGATTTCCATCGATGCATCGAGGTCACGATAGCGGCCGCGCGGAATCGTAATATGAATATCTTTGCCGACCCCGAGGCTGACCTGTTCCAGGTCGCCATACCAGATACGCGCGGTTTTCAGCACTTCTTCCGCACGGTAAAGCTTGTGAGTCTCATAAAACCGAAAGCCATAGTTCAGCAAGGACTGGCTGCTTTGCGTGCGCGCCTTGTCCGAATCGGTACCCAGCACCACTGAAATCAATCGCATGTCGTCACGCTCGGCCGAAGCGACCAGGCAGAACCCGGCGGCCTCGGTGTGACCGGTCTTCACCCCATCGACGGTTTCATCCCGCCACAACAGGCGATTGCGATTGAACTGGCGTATCTTGTTAAAGGTGTACTCGCGCTCCTTGTAGTGACGATATGATTCGGGAAAATCACGGATTACCGCCTGCGTCAGGATTGCGATGTCGCGCGCGCTGCTGTAATGCTCCTCATGCGGCCAGCCGGTCGCGTTGACGAAATTGGTATTGCTCATACCCAGCAGCTGCGCCTGATGATTCATATACCCCGCGAAAGCGGATTCGGAGCCGGCGATGTGTTCGGCCAGGGCCACGCTGGCGTCATTGCCGGATTGAATGATCAAACCCTTGAGCAAATCCTCAACCGCGACCTGCTTGCCGACTTCGACAAACATCTTCGAGCCTTTCATGCGCCAGGCTTTTTCGCTTATGGTCACCAACTCATCCAGCGCGACGTCGCCATCGGCGATGGCTTTGTCCACCAGGTAAGCGGTCATCAATTTGGTGATACTGGCGGGTTCGATCGGTTTGTCGGGATCCTTTTCGGCGAGCACCCTGCCCGAATCGAAATCAATCAGGAAATAACTGCTGGCATTGAGCGTCGGCGGATTAGGGATGGGTTTGGCTGCAGCCCAGCCGCCGGCCGAAATTACAGCGGCCAGAATACCGAGAAAAATCGAAACTATCTTCATATTAACCTGGTGTTTGGTGGGCGTGAAAAGTGTCGCGATTGTAGCGATCACGGCTATTGCTCTCAAGGATTATCGGGCGCGCCGGCAACCGGCGAATCAATCCTGCACCACGATACGCGCGGTTTGAAAGCCCTTTCCCCTGAGTCGCAGGATAATTGCATTGGCTTCATCGATATCGAACAGGGGCCCGACCCGGACCCGGTAAAACAGTCCGTTGGTGGTTTGCAGTTGCGATATTTTTGCCGATGACTCGTTGGCTTCATGTAAATCCTGCATCAGGCTGCTGGCGTTTGCCGCGCTGGAAAAAGAACCCATCTGAATAAAGAGCGGCACGTCCTTTGCCGCGTCGCTAGTCAGCGGAATAGCGCGCACCACGCTGCTAGGCTGGGTTTGCCCCCGTTTGACCACGCTGATTTCGACCTTGGCGGTGCCGGGCCCATTTACCCCGAGTTTCTTGGCCGCAGCATAGGAGAGATCGATTATACGCCCCTGAATAAAAGGCCCGCGATCGTTGACGCGAACCACGGTACTGCGCCCATTGTCGAGATTTTTCACATGCACGTAGCTCGGCAGCGGCAGAGTCTTGTGCGCCGCCGTCATGGCGTGCATGCTGTAGACTTCGCCGCTCGAGGTCTTACGGCCGTGAAACTTGGTTCCATACCAGGAAGCTATGCCGCGCTGTACGAATCCGTCGGCGCTATCGAGCACGTGATAACGTTTGCCGAAAACCACATAAGACGACGGATTTCCCGACTTCGATTTCTTGCCCGACGATCCCTGCGACTCGCCGCGTTCGCCGAAGGGCACCCCGAAGGTACAGGCGCTAACCAACAGTGGAATCGTCAAGCAGGTAAGCAGTCGGGTTTTCATGTCGCCTTTTTGTATTGGTGACTGATCAGCTTGGCTAGTTGATACACCGCCATCGCATAAAGCTCGCTATGATTGTAGCGTGTGATCACGTAAAAATTCTGGAACCCGGCCCAATACTCCGGATGACTGCGCTGCTGTAACTTGACCAACGCGACCGAGGTATCTTCGGGGATCGAGAAATCAGACGCCAACCCGCTGCGCTTCAAATCGGCCCATTTGTAATCCGGCTTGATTCCGGGCTCGAGGGAATCAATCGAATTATCGGTGCTCGCCACCAGCGGTCGCGCAACGCGCCCCTCGCGCTGCCATCCATGTTTGACAAAATAATTGGCGACACTGCCGGCGATGTCCGCGATATTGTCGAACAAATCGGTCTGACCGTCCTGGTCAAAATCAATGGCGTAGTTACGATAGCTGGAGGAGATAAACTGCGGTATCCCCATGGCGCCTGCATAAGAGCCCCGCAGAGCGCGCGCGTCGAAGCCCTGTTCCTTGGCCAGTAACAGGAACTGTTCCAGTTCCCGGGTAAAGAACTTGGCGCGGCGCGGGTAGTCAAAGGCCAGCGTCACCAGACTGTCGAACACGGGGTCCTTCCCCTTGTAGATGCCATAAAAGGTTTCAACGCCGATAATCGCCACGATGATTTCGGCCGGTACGCCGGTTTGTTCACTGACTTGCGACAATAGTTCGCGATGCCGCCGCCAGAACTGTACCCCCAGAGCAACTCGTTTATCCTTAATGAAAATTCTGCGGTACTGGTACCATTCGAGTTCTTTTTCCGCCGGTTTGTCCAGTTTCGCGAACAGATGCTCCTGTTTTTCGACCTCGGCAAACAGCGCCACCAGTTCGGCTTCGCTGTAGTCAGTCTCGGCAGCCACGCGTTGCACGAATGCAATCACATCCGCACGCCCCTGATAATCCCCAGCGGTAATCTCCAGCGCCGACACCATTGGTGTTATCGCCAAACCCAATATAAGAACAAGTTTCTTCATCAAACTAAAAACCGTTTTGCCGATCGAATCGACATAATTAAACCAAACCCCATCATCAGGGTTACCATAGAGGTGCCGCCATAGCTGATCAGCGGCAGAGGCACGCCAACAACCGGCAACATACCGGCAACCATACCGGTATTGACAAACAAGTAGACAAAAAACGTCAGGCTTAGTGCACCCGCCAGCAAACGACCGAAATTTTCGTCGGAATGCGCGGCTATGTATAGGCCTCGCAAGATAATTGCCAGATAAATCAGTAATAGTACGACGCTGCCGAAGAATCCGAACTCTTCGCCAAACACGGAAAAAATAAAATCGGTTGACCGCTCCGGGATAAAATCCAGCTGCGACTGCGTGCCGTTAAGCCAACCCTTGCCGTAAACACCGCCCGAACCAATCGCTATCTTCGACTGGATAATATGATAACCGGAACCCAGCGGATCGCTTTCCGGGTCCAACAGAGTCAATATGCGCTTGCGCTGGTAATCGTGCAATGCAAATTTCCACAACAACGGCGCCATTGCCGAAAACAAAACGCCGAGAATAATCATGATTCGCCAACGCACGCCGGCCAGGAATAACACGAAGAAACCGGCGCTACCAACCAGGATCGCGGTGCCCAGGTCGGGCTGGCGCGCGATCAGCACTACCGGAATCAATACCAGTACCGATGAAACCACGAGTTCCTTGAACCCGACCGGTAATACCCGATTGGCAAGATAGGTGGCGACAATCATCGGTACCGCGAGTTTGAGAATTTCCGAGGGTTGAAAGCGGATAAATCCCAGATCCAGCCAACGCTGCGCACCTTTGCCGACTTCACCGAAAAAGACCGCCACCACCAGCAGGCCGACGCCACCGAGGTAAAGCCATATCGATATTTTACGTAACATGCGCAGCGGAATATTGGCCACCGCTACCAATAAAATCAGCGCCACCAGAATGCGGGTCAGTTGCCGGATTACGATCGCGTTGTCTGATCCGCTGGCGCTGAATAAAACCATGCAACCGAACAGGGCGAGAATAAGCAGCAGGGACAGCAGAACCGGGTCCAACCGCAGCGCATCGAGGATACGGCGCGTGATCGATGTCGAATCGATATCCCAGGTCTGATTCATGATTGCTCCACCAGGAAAGCATCCATGATTCGGCGCGCAATGGGCGCCGCTACAGAGCTGCCATGCCCGCCATTTTCGACGATGACCGCGACTGCGATGCGCGGTTCGTCGGCCGGTGCATAGCTCACAAATAGCGCATGGTCGCGCAGTTTTTCGGCGACCGTTTCCTCGTCGTACTCATTGTCCTGCCCAATTTCGAATACCTGTGCGGTACCGGTTTTTCCAGCGGCCCGATACTGCATCCCGCGACTGATGCGAAATGCGGTGCCGCGTAAGCCATGAACGACATTTACCATGGCCTTGTGCACATGCTCCCAGTTCTTCGGTTTAAGCAGATCGTAACGACCGGCGACGCAGCTCACGATTTCGATCTTGTGATAATCGGGAATCTTTTCGACCGATTTCACCAGATGCGGCTGATAGCGCGTCCCCTTTATCGAAAATGCGGCGGTCGAATTGGCCAATTGCAACGGCGTGACCAGCAACGCACCCTGCCCGATACCGGTAATCAGCGTTTCGCCCGGGAACCAGGGCATACCCTCGTTACGCCGTTTCCACTCGCGCGACGGCAGCAATCCGCCGCGTTCGCCGGTGCTGTCGACCCCGGTTTTTTCGCCAAACCCGAATTGCTGCATGAACGAGGACATGCGGTCGATACCGAGTCGGTAAGCCAGATCGTAGAAATACACGTCGCAGGACTGGGTAATCGCACCATTCAGGTCCATATGCCCGTGACCTTCCTTTTTCCAGTCCCGATATCTGCGCGGCTCGTTCGGCAGTTGGTAGTAGCCGATACAAAAGGTTTCCTGGTCTTTCTTGTTCACCTTGGATTCGAGTCCCGCCAACCCGTAAAACGGCTTGGTAGTCGATCCCGGAGGATACTGACCAGATAGCGCACGGTTAAACAACGGCCGGCTGGGTGAATCGCGCAATTGGTTATAGTTTTCGAAGCTGATGCCGTTGACGAACAAATTCGGGTTAAAAATCGGCATCGATACCAGCGCCAGAATTTCACCGTTGTTGGGGTCGATGGCTACCACGGCGCCGGACTGCTGGCCGAAGGCTTCTTCGGCGACCCGCTGCAAGCGCGAGTCGATCGTCAAATGCAGATTATTACCCTGGATCGGAGGCGATTCGCTCAGCACCCGCAGCGTGCGGCCATTGGCATTGACTTCAACCTGCTGCACGCCGACCGTGCCGTGTAACTCGTGCTCGTAAAACTTTTCCAGCCCCAACTTGCCGATATGGGTAGAGCCTGCATAGTCGATTTCGTCCACTTCGCCGAGATCGCGTTCGTCGATGCGACCGACGTACCCCAGCGCATGCACGGCATGCTCGCCCTGGGGATAATTACGCGTTAGACGAGCGTTGATTTCGACACCCTCGAATTGGTGCAGATTGACCGCCAGCCGCGCCACTTCCTCATCGCTCAAGTTGAGCCGCAGCGGAATACTCTCGAACGGGCGCCGCCGTTTCGACGACTGTTTGAAACGTTTCAGATCCTGCTCGCTATAGTCGACGTACTGGCGCAACTGTGCCAGGATGGCATCGAGGTCTGCGACCTGCTCACGCACGATTTCCAACCGATAAGTAGGCAGATTGTCCGCCATTACCACGCCATGGCGATCGAAGATGAGCCCGCGGGTCGGCGGCAGCGCCTTGATGCGAATGCGATTGCTGTCGGACAGCGTCGAAAAATGCTCGTACTCGACGACTTGCAATACATAAAGCCGACCGAGCACCATGCTGAGCAGAATGACAATAAAAAGCGCGGCCAGAGCCAGGCGACGCCGGATCAGTCTGTTTTCGAGGAAATCGTCTTTTAGCTGTTCTCGCTTCGACATTGAAACGGAATTAACCTTGCGCGTTACGAGTCATTGGCAGATGTGCGGACAATACCAGAAAATCACCCAAAAAAGGCCTGAAAAAATGTAAAGAGTTTCAATATGGCATTAAAACCCGATATCATGCACGCGATTTTTTAAACCCCGGCAGCTTCGGGGACAAAATATTTAATAACACCATCAACATCTTGGGGAATTAGTATGGAGCTTAGTAACCTATTGCCGCCGATTATCGGCGCCTTTGGCCTGGTCGCGGCCGCCATGACTTATGCGGCGGTCAAGCAATATCCCGAAGGCGAAGGCAAAGTCGTGGAAATCGGCAATCAAATTCATCTTGGCGCCATGGTTTTCATGAAGCGTGAATATAAGATGCTGGCTATCTTTGCCGCGGTTTTGCTGATTCTGCTGTACGTCTTTCTCGGTGCCGGCACTGCTTTTTGCTTTGTACTGGGCGCTCTGGCCTCCGGCTCGGCCGGTTATATCGGCATGAACACCGCGACCCGCGCCAACGTCAGGACCACGACCGCGGCGCACAAGGAAGGCGCAGCGGCAGCCCTGACCGTGGCCTTTTTTGGCGGCTCGATCATGGGCCTGGCGGTTGCTTCTCTCGGCCTGCTCGGCCTCGGCATCTGTTTTTTCCTGTTTTCCGGCGATATCGAATCGCTACACGCTATCCATGGCTTCGCGATGGGCGCCTCGGTGGTCGCTTTGTTTTCGCGCGTCGGCGGCGGAATTTTCACCAAGAGCGCCGATGTCGGAGCCGATCTGGTGGGTAAGATCGAAGCCGGCATTCCAGAAGACGATCCACGCAACCCGGGCGTTATCGCCGACAACGTGGGTGACAATGTTGGCGACGTCGCCGGCATGGGTTCCGATATTTTCGAATCCTATTGCGGTTCGATGATCGCCTCGATCGCGATTGCTTCCACCATGGCGGTGGCCACGGCCGAAGCCATGGGCGGCCAGCAGGCGATGATGTTCCTGCCGCTGGTGATGGCCTCGCTGGGATTGCTGTGCTCCATCGGCGGCATCTTGATCGTCAAAGTCAACGCCGGCAAGTCTCCCGAGAAAGCGCTGCGTATGGGCACCATGGGATCGTCGATCCTGTTTATCGCACTGGCTTACTTCGTAATTTCCATACTCGGGCTGACCAGCGGTATCTGGATTGCGGTGCTGGCCGGCGCGGTGGGCGGTATTATCATCGGGCTGGTTACCGAATACTACACTGCGGGCAAACCGATCGAGCATATTGCCAAAGCCGGTGAAACCGGTCCGGCAACCGTCATGATCAGTGGTCTCGCAATCGGCATGCAGTCGGTGGCGATTCCGATCCTGACGATTTGCTGCATCATCTGGATCGCCAGCGCCAACGCCGGCCTTTACGGTGTTGGAATCGCCGCGGTCGGCATGCTCGCCACCGTCGGCATCACGATGGCGATCGACGCCTACGGCCCGGTTGCCGACAACGCCGGCGGCATCGCGGAAATGGCCGGCCTCGGAGAAGATACGCGCAAGATCACCGACTCGCTGGACGAACTGGGCAACACCACGGCCGCCATCGGCAAGGGCTTTGCGATTGGCGCGGCGGCGCTGGCGGCGCTGGCAATCATCACCGCCTATATCGAAACCGTCTCCCTCAATATCGAAAACTTCGCGCTCGAACTGAGTAACCCGGACGTGCTAATCGGCTTATTCATCGGTGGCATTATTCCTTTCATCATCGCCTCGATCACGATGACCGCGGTCGGTGACGCGGCCTTCGAGATGATCAAGGAGATTCGGCGTCAGTTTCGCGATATCGAAGGTTTGCTGGAAGGCAAAGCCGATCCCGATACCGCGACCTGTGTCGATATTGCGACTACCGCGGCGCTGAAAAAGATGATCATACCCGGTGTGATCGCGGTCAGCGCACCACCGCTGGTCGGCTTTGTCATCGGTGCCCAGGCGCTCGGCGGCATGCTCTCGGGCGCGCTGCTCGGCTGCGTATTAATGGCGCTAATGATGGCGAATGCCGGCGGCGCCTGGGACAACGCCAAGAAGTACATCGAAAAGGGCAACCTCGGCGGCAAGGGTACCGACACCCATGCGGCGGCGGTAGTCGGCGACACCGTCGGCGACCCCTTCAAGGATACCTCGGGACCCTCGATGAATATCCTGATTAACGTAATGGCGATCGTCAGTCTGGTTATTGCCCCGTTACTGGGCTAAACCGGAAATATCACAATTAGGGAAGCTCTGAACAATTCATCCTGAATTGTCAGAACACGGTCCGCCGAAGCGGCGCAGGTCTGCCCGGAGGTGATTCATGGTTTTCCTATCCCTCCAGGGTAAATGTTTTCTCCGAGATTTTGCGGTATTCTGCCAGCCCTGAATCAAACCCGGTCAAAAAAGTGCTCAACCAAGACATAACCCAAATCGAGCAATCGCGCTGCTAAGCTTGCAGGCGGACAATAAGACCAACAGCTGCGGGTACTACCAGGAGCCCCAACAAGAACTAACCCTAATTCCAGCATCGAGTTAAAAACTAAACCATGAGCCTCAAAAACGCATTTTACGCCCAGTCCGGCGGGGTTACGTCGGTCATCAACGCCAGCGCCTGCGGCGTCATCGAAACCAGCCGCAAGAATAGCGACAAAATCGGCAAGCTACTCGCCGGACGCAACGGTATCATCGGCGCCTTAGGTGAAGAGTTGATCGACACTTCGCGCGAAACCGACGCCGATATCGCGGCCCTGAAAAACACCCCGGCGGGTGCTTTCGGCTCTTGCCGCTTCAAACTAAAAGGTCTGGAAGAGAATCGGCGGGAATACGAGCGCCTGATAGAAGTCTTCAAGGCGCATGACATCGGTTACTTCTTTTACAACGGCGGCGGCGATTCGGCCGACACCTGCTTCAAGGTTTCGCAGCTATCCGCCACCATGGGTTATCCGGTGCAGGCGATACATATTCCTAAGACCGTGGATAACGACCTGCCGATCACCGATGTCTGCCCCGGTTTTGGTTCGGTTGCCAAATACATCGCCGTATCGGCGCTGGAAGCCTCGTTCGACGTCAGCTCGATGGCGAAAACCTCGACCAAGGTGTTCATACTCGAAGTCATGGGGCGGCACGCAGGTTGGATCGCGGCGGCAGGCGGCCTGATCGACGACTACGGTGTTCCCGTACTGGTGCTTTTTCCCGAAGTCGACTTCAATCACGATAAGTTCATCGCCGCGGTCAAACGCAAGGTCGAAACCCATGGTTACTGCACCATCGTGGTTTCCGAGGGCGCGCGTAACGCCGACGGCTCCTTCCTCGCGGAACAGGGCACCCGCGACGCCTTCGGCCACGCTCAGCTGGGCGGCGTCGCCCCGGTGGTCGCGAATATGGTCAAACAAGCGCTGGGGTACAAGTTTCACTGGGCGGTGGCTGACTACCTGCAGCGTTCCGCGCGTCATATCGCATCGGCCAGCGATTTGGAACAGGCCTATGCGCTAGGCCAGGCCGGGGTCGAGATGGCGCTGGCCGGCAAGAATTCGATCATGCCGACAATCGAGCGGATTTCGTCGAAGCCTTACCGGTGGCAAATCGGCAGCGCCGCTCTCGCCGACGTCGCCAACGTCGAAAAAACGATGCCGCTCGATTTCATCAACGACGACGGCTTTGGCATCACCGCGAAATGTCGCGAATATCTCTATCCATTGATCCAGGGCGAAGCCTATCCCGAATACGACGAGCGCGGCATGCCGCGTTACGTAGTGCTCAAAAACGAGCTGGTGGACAAGAAACTCGGCGATTTCGTTTTCCAGTAACCCGGCGGCAATATATATCGTATTCAAACCCGGTCAGTCGGTTATAATTCCGAACCCGTTATCGAGGTGGCATAGTCATGATTCTAGACCGGGTAAGCAGCGGCAGTAACGTACCGAATGACGTCAACGTCATCGTCGAAATCCCGTCCCACAGCGATCCGATCAAATATGAGGTCGACAAGGAAACCGGCGCGATGTTCGTCGACCGTTTCATGGGAACGGCGATGCACTACCCCTGTAACTACGGATATATTCCCCAAACCCTATCCGAGGACGGCGACCCGGTGGATGTGTTGGTGGTCACCCCGATCCCGGTAATCACCGGTGCCGTGATTCGCGTTCGGCCGCTCGGCATGCTATGTATGAGCGACGAAGCGGGTAAGGACGCGAAGGTCCTCGCGGTGCCGATCGACAAGTTGTCCGGCATTTACTCGGACATCAATAACGCCCGCGACCTGCCAAAACCCCTACTGGACTCGATTTCCCACTTTTTCGATCACTACAAAGACCTCGAAACCGGCAAATGGGTCAAGATCGAGGGCTGGGTCGGCGCCGAGGAAGCAAAACAGGAAATCCTCGACTCCATCGACCGCTACAAAGCCGAATCTGAATGATGTCCCGCGACGCTTCGATGGGACCCCGGACCTCAATCCTTGTTTAGCAACATAGCGCGTTCGTCAGCGCCGACTTCGGTGACGGCGCGCAGTTCGGAATAGTCGATATGGCAGATGCAATTGCGGCCTGACTGCTTGGCCTCGTAAAGATACTTGTCGACCGAATCGATAAACTCCTCGATATCCAGCACGCTGGTTTTCATATAGACGCTGGCGCCCATACTGGCGGTCAAACCGATCTCGACATCGATCAGCTGCAACGGTCTGGAGGCAATTTCTTCGCGGATACGATCCGCCACCTTGACCGCAAGATTGAGGTGTGTCTCGGGAAATACGATCGCAAACTCTTCGCCCCCGTAGCGACAGACGATATCGGTGGTCCTGACTTCACCCTTCAGGATGTCGGCGAGATGCTTGAGCGCCTGGTTGCCGACTTCGTGGCCATGGGTATCGTTAACCGTTTTGAAATGATCGACATCGACCATTACCAGACTGGTGGGTATGCCGCTACGCTTGGAGCGGTCCATTTCCGCCTGCAGCATGGTTTTGAAATGACGGAAGTTAAACAGGCCGGTCAGGGCGTCGGTAGACACCAGTTCCGACAATTCACCTACCTGTTGACGCAATTTGCCGATTTCGTCCAGCCATTCGCAGCGGGTCTCGCCGACCGGACATTTAGGCTTAGTTTTCCCCGGCTTACTCATTTTCGTTTAATTCTTCGATCCGCTCCCTGGCCTCGGGGGTTGCGCCGGGGCCAACCTTGACCTTGATATCGCGCGGCCGCAACACTTCGCCCCTAGCGGAATATACCTGGATGCGGGATATCGGATCGCCGTGCTCGCGATCGAGAAAAATAACCGGCTCGCTGCCCTCACCGAACACCCACTTGTCGCCCCATTGCGTCAAAGACACCAGCAGGGGCATCATGTCCTTACCCTTTTTGGTCAAGATGTATTCATGCCGTTTGGCGCCTTGCTTGACCGGAACACGATCGAGAATCTCGTTGGCGCATAAATTTTTCAGTCTCGATGTCAGAATATTACGCGCTATCCCGAGGCGTTTCTGAAACTCTTCGAAACGTCGCGTACCGAGAAAAGCCTCGCGGATAATCAGTATCGACCAGCCTTCGCCGATGATATCGAGCACGTGGCCTACCGAACGTCTAAACGGATCAAATTTCTCGGGTTTTGACATTTGCTCCAAGTGCTCAGGGTAGTCGGGGGGGAATTTCCGCGCTCCGGGTGCGTGCTTTGGTTATGGCCGTGCCCGGGCGCCACCCGAATTATCAGTTGTGGTTCAAAACTTTTAACTCATTCCAGAGCCAAGGTCAACCGCTGCCGTCGCCTTCGAGTGCACCGTTACTGCCGCTTTCAAACTGCGGCAATCCATCATTGATTGCATATTAACCCGGCGACAATATATGTTGCATTCAGCCATCGCGTGTCTGTTCACAGCAAGGCATCAGAACTTGCTGCAGTTATTCTGCAGCAAGTTCTGATAACGCCGTCTGTGGGCAGACACGCGATGGCCTCTCTTGTTTAATATCAATTTGTTAGGGGGCCCAAGAAAGCGCCAGCTCCGCGTTGCAACTCTTGCCAATGGAATGGCCATTGGCGGCGAGTCGCGCCTTGATCTGACGCTTTCTTGGCCCCTGAATACGACATATATTGTCGCCGGGTTAATGGTATTGTCCGGCCTCGCATACATAAATGTGTCCAATTGTTTTCAACGCCGCGCTATCGTCCAGTGATCCCGCAGCTACCGCTATCCGGTCACGCCCATCGCGCGCATCCCAGAACAGGCTTGCGCCGCAGCGATTGCAGAATCCGCGGTAGGTATTCGGCGACCGATCGTGATACCACTGCAGGGTCTGCTGTCCGGTTAAGCGCAAATCGGACCGATGCAGCGAAGTATAGGCGGCATAATTACCGTGGGTGCGGCGGCAATTTTCGCAATGGCAATTGACGACATTCCTCTGGGGTCCGGTTATTTCATAACGCAGACCGCCGCAAAGGCAACCGCCGCTCAGCTTGTTCGAATTATCAGCGCTCACTCGAAACCTCCAATATCGGCATTATTTCGTCAAAGGAATGGATCGCATTGAAATGTTCGATCTCGCGCCGCGGCGCCTGTGAATCGGGCTGATAAATGGCAAGCAGGGTGGCAATACCGTATTCCTGCGCCGACTGCAGGGCGTGCAAGTTGTCATCGATCAACAGCGTTTTATCCGCCGTGAAGGGATGCCGCTTGTGAACTTCGTGCCAGCACTGCGGATCTTCCTTGGGCAATGAGAATTCGTGCACCGTAATCAGCCGGTCGAACTTGTGCGCGATTCGAGTCTTATCCATTTTTAAGGAAAGACTATCGTGATGCGCGTTGGTTACCATAACCACATCCTTGCGCGCGGCGCGCAAGGCATCCAGAAAATCGATACAATAGGGCCGGATTGCAACCTTGTGGCTGACTTCGTGCTTGAGTTCGACAACATCGACTTCGAGCATTTCACTCCAGTAATCGGTCGAATACCAGTTGAGACTGCCCTCGATTTTCCTGGTTTGGGTAACGATGTGCTGTTTCGCGGTTTGTGGGTCCATGCCTTTGATTTCGGCATATCGCAACGGTAAATACTCCTGCCAGAAATAATTGTCGAAGTGCAGGTCGAGTAGCGTACCGTCCATATCGAGCAGCACCGTTTCGATGCCTTGCCAGTCGATCACTTGTCAGGCCCTCGTCAGAAAGTCCCCGAAATTCGCCCGCAATCTAAAGATCGCGAGCAACCCGGATACCGACATTATACTGGCCCTTGCCGCTCTTGAATTTTTCCCGGTTTTCGACCCGCATCGAATTGGCGGGGCTGCGGTAGGCGCCGCCACGCACTACCCGGACATCGCAGTCGCCGCCTTCCCAGACAGAGCCGTCGTCGGGGGCATCCTTGTAGTTTCGATGGTAGCAGTCATGCACCCACTCGAAGACATTGCCCGCGGTGTCGTATATCCCAAACTGATTCGGCTTGTAAGTGCCTATCTTGGCCGGCTTGCTGGTGCTGTAATCGCTCTTGCAATCGAAACAGTGCGCATTGCCGACGCCGGGCTTGATGCCCCACCAGTAAGACGTCGTCGTGCCGGCACGGGCGGCGTACTCCCATTCCGACTCGGAAAGCAAGCGATAACGCTTTCCGGTTTGCTTGCTCAGCCAACGGGTATAAGCCAGCGCATCATCCCAAGACACATCGACTACGGGATGCGTCTTGACGTCCCAGCCGTTATTTTTCGGTCGCTTGCGGCCGGTAGCCTTGGCAAATTGGTAGTACTCGGCAAAAGTCACCTCGTAGACGGAAACCATGAAGGCGCGCACATTAACCTGGTGTCGCGGCACTTCGTCTGGCGCGACGATCGAGGATGCGCCACCCATGCGATAGTTTCCGCCTGGCAGCTTGATCATCGTAGGGCCATGGCCCCCCGACTTGAGGCGGTCTCTGAAAGCGTCAGCCCGATCGACGAAGGCAGGCTCGGGTTCCGGTTCAGGTTCCGGCTCGGGCTCGGGTTGCGGTTCGGGTTTGACCTCGACCGCCGGTTCGGGTTCGGGTTGCGGCTCGGCTTCCAGTTCGGCCTCTATCGACTGGGTTGTGGATTCAACCAGTTCGCCGCCTTTTTGCACGGCATTGTCGATAAACCCTTTTTTCCAGGCGAAAAATCCACCGCCGCCCAGTACCCCGAGCACAATAAGCCAGATCAGCCATTTAAAGGAGCGCGGTTCCGACGGTTCTTCGGGAATTTGCACATCGTCGACACGCGCGGCCGGTTCCGCGGCGGCCGCAGCAACTTCCGGGGCTTCGGGTTCGTATCTGGCCTCACGCTCCTTGATATCGACCACAATCAGCGTGGTGTTATCCTGATTGATCTTATTCGCATCCTCGACCGCTTTCAGCAGAGAGTAAACGCATTCCTTCGCGGTTGCCGACCACGACGAATACTGGATGATCGCGCCGGCGCCCAGTGTATCGAGGCCGTCGCTGGCGACGATAACGCGATCGCCGGGACGCAGCTTGACCGGGTTTTCCGAGACATCGATACTGCTTATCTCTTCGCCGGTCATTGCGCTCATCAACATGTTGCGCGACATGCCGGCCTGTTCGTCGATCTCCATGCCTTGCTCTTTCATCATATCGAGATAGGCGCCATAACTGTGATCGGCGTTTTGCTTGATCAATTCCCGATCGCGGATCAGGTAAAGGTGACTATCGCCGACGCTGACCCAGTAGAGATTGTCATCCTGGAGGTAGGCGGAAACCATGGTGCAACCCATGCCGCGCAGCGCCGGGGTTTCCTTGACCGAGGCTCTGATCTGATCGTTGGAGCGATTCAACGCATCGGTTAATACTTCCGCGACCTCGGGGGTCGGGAATTTGGCCTGAAAGGTTTTGTTGAAGGTTGCAACCACCATGTTGCTGGCGACATTGCCCGCGGCATGCCCACCCATGCCGTCGGCCATGATTATCAGCGAGCAGATGTCACCGTTTTCGGCTTCGCCCAGCTGATTGACCATGTAGGCGTCTTCCTGATAGTCGCGTGCACCATCTATCTGATCGCTGGCAATATCAAATTCTATTTTCATTCTAAATTGTATTTTTATTCGCGGATCGCGCCCAATCAACTATAGCAGTATCGATAAATTTAATTCTAGTTTATCGACGATAAGCCTTTATCAAAACTATAAAAATCTAAATTGAGACATAGGTCCGGCGCCTGTCCTCTAAAAACGGTTGATAATCGGTGCTTTTAAACTGTCGCAACGGCAAATAGAGGCCCTTATTTACGCGCGACCAGTCCTTCCACTCCCAGGCGATACATTTGTCGCATTCGTTGTTTTCGAATGACTCCGGGTTAGCGCATTCTGCCTCAAAATAGATCGATATCGAATGCTCATGATTGGAAAACACGTTGCTGCTGATGCCGACAAAACGGGGCTCGTGCAGGCGTAAACCGGTTTCTTCGAACACTTCGCGCCGCGCCGCCTGTTGCGGCGACTCCCCGATTTCGATCCAGCCCCCCGGTAATTGCCATTCGAACCCGCTTGATCCGGTGGTGCGTTTGCCAAACAATACCCGTTGTTGACTGGTTACGACTACCGCTACCGCACAGGCGACCGTATTGCTGCTGGTGTTAATAAAAGCCTCCGCGGCGCATCGTCTGGAAATTGAACTCTATGTTATATTGCGAGTCTATCGTGGATCAATCAATAAGCTTAAAACTATGCGTGACACCTGGCCCCTGTTAAAGACCACCGACTTCCCCAATGTCTCCCGAGCCTCCCTGGAAGTACTGCAGGTCAACCTCGGCTATTTATGCAACCAGTCATGCCTGCATTGTCATGTGGCCGCAGGACCCACACGCAAGGAATTAATGCAGCAGGAAAACATCAAACATATCATCGAAGTCCTGCGCAAGCCGACCGTGCATACTCTCGATCTAACCGGTGGCGCGCCCGAGATGAATCCAATGTTCCGCGACCTGGTAAGCGCCGCTCGTCAACTCGATACCACCGTAATCGATCGCTGTAATCTGACCATCCTGACTGAGCCCGGCTTTGAAGACACTGCGGAATTCCTGGCCGCCAACAAAGTCCAGATCGTCGCATCGCTGCCCTGTTATATCGAGGACAATGTCGACGGTCAACGCGGCAAGGGGGTTTATCAAAAAAGCATGCAGGCATTGAAACAACTGAATCAGCTTGGTTATGGTAAAGCTGGGAGCGAACTCACCCTGACCCTGGTATACAATCCTACCGGCCCCTATCTGCCTCCGCCACAGGACAAGCTGGAACAGGATTACAAACAGTTTCTGGCGCAAAAATATGACATCGAATTCAATCAGTTATTCACCATCACCAATATGCCGATTCTGTTGAAAAACTCGGTTATTAAATGGCCGATTTCCGCGCACCAAATCACGGCGATGATTGGATCACTTCGGTAATCCACATTTTTCGTGGATTTTGTTCTGGTTTAGTTGCTTTTGATCGGATTTAGCATAAAGCAGGCGCACCTATCCTGTAATCAGGCGGTTTAAATCGTTGTTGCGCCAACTTCTTCAGGTTTTGCGCTGTGGCTGCCAGTAAAAATTCGTCATGTGCGCCAGTGATACCGCGCAATCGTAAACGGTCAAAGTTCATTACTCGCTTAAGATGGGCGAACAGCACTTCAACCTTTTTTCTGTCTTTCCTGGATTGTAAATATTCCGTGGTCTCGCAAATATCCCTGGCAACGTCACGAGATGATTCATAGATACTACGGGCGATCTTTCTGTGGCTAGTATTCGGACAGCACCGGGATTTAAGTTCGCAGGTTTTACAGTCATGCTGACTTGAGCGATAGATAATCGTGTTGGCTTTGGTAACGGGTGAACGCGGTTTTTTGAATGGGCGATTTCTGCATCTCAGTAGCTTGTTCGCCGGGCAATAATAACAATCGGCTTCGTTATCCCAGGTGAATGCAGCCCGACCAACTCTATCTGTTTTTGCTCCACCACCCAATCCAGCATCTCCGCAGAGCCATAAGAGGTATCGGCTATGAGTCGTTCAGGTTTGATTGCCAGTTTCTCTTCGACCCGGTCAATCATGGTTCGAGTGCTACTGACCTCAGCGATTCGATAAGCCGGTGTAGGCTCGACATCCATGATGACATTGTGTTCAATATCGATCAGGTAATTGGTGCTGTAATAAAACTGGCCTGGTCCTTTGTCGCCCGCCCACTGTGCCATCGGATCGGTGGTAGACACTTTCTTCTGTGTTCTTGTTGCTGAAGGATCGTTGTCTAGCGCATCCAGATATTCTCTTACCGCCCGTGACTGTGTGGGTGATGGTTGCCAGTCAACCGGACCATCGGCCATACGCTGCCGGGAAGCATCGGCTTTGATATAGCTGGCATCGGTGGCGAAGCCTTCGCCTTTGATGAGCCCTTCATCGTTACAGCGCTGCACCACCGTATCAAAGACCAGTCTCAGCAGGTCAGCATCCCGGAAGCGGCCATGCCGGCTCTTGGAAAATGTTGAATGATCCGGTACTTTATCTTCCAAACCCAAACGACAGAACCAACGGTAGGCCAGGTTGTATCGGATCTCGTCACATAACCGTCGCTCTGACCGGATGCCGTAACAATAGCCGACCAATAACATCCGAATCATGAGCTCAGGATCAATCGACGGCCTGCCGGTATGGCTATAAAAGGGGTCAAGGTGGACACGGGTTTGATCAAAGTCGAGAAACTGATCTATCTGGCGGAGAAGATGCTCGTCTGGAATGTGCTTTTCCAGGCAAAACTCGTAAAACAATGCGTTCTGCTGCGCCGGTAGTTGTCCCATCATGGGAGACTTCCTAATGAAGTGGATACCGAACTCGATTATCTCATGGCCGAGTCATAATCGAGAGTTTTTCAACAGAATCTGCCGATTGCACGCTTTGGCAGCACCCTGCTATCCAAAGGCGAATTTGAAAACTATATGAATCTGCTCAAGGATTCGTTCAGTGCCGCCAACATGCAGGGGCTGATGTGCCTCAACCAGCTCAGTATCGATTGGGAAGGTTATGTCTACGATTGCGATTTCAATCAAATGCTGAATATGAATATCCGCCATCCGGTCAAGCGGCACAAGCTGCATATCAGCGAAGTCTTGAAAACCTGCCTGGAAAACATCCCGGTCAGTATCGCCGATCACTGTTACGGTTGCACCGCCGGCCAGGGCAGTAGTTGTGGCGGAGCCATTGCCTGATCAACTCCGGGCCAGCATTATCATTCCGGTTCTGAACGAAGCGGGCTGTCTCGACCAAACTCTGGAAAATCTGTTGCAACGGCGTTGGGTTAAGGCCTATTGCGAAATTATCGTCAGCGACGGGGGCAGCACCGACGGCAGTCTCGAGATCGCCCGGCGCCACCGTTGCAAGCTGGTCTACAGCGAAGCGGGTCGAGCCCGACAAATGAATATTGCGAGTCGCGGCGCGCTGGGCGCGGTTCTGATTTTCCTGCATGCCGACAGTATGCTGCCCGACGACTTCGGCGAGTTGATCGAAAGCGGGCATGAATGGGGCTTTTTCAGTATACGACTAAATTCGGACAGCCGTGTCTACCGGGTAATAGAAACCGCTATCAACCTCCGCACCCGCCTCAGTAAAGTGGCCGGTGGCGATCAGTGTCTGTTTTTCAAGCGCGAATTCTTTGCGGCCCTGGGGGGTTTCCCCGGAATTCCGCTAATGGAAGACATTGCCATTTGTAAAAAAGCGAAAAGAATGGCGCCGCCGCTTATTGTCGCCTCCCCGATTGTCAGTTCGAGCCGGCGCTGGCAGGAGCAGGGTGTTATTAAAACCGTGCTGCTGATGTGGTCGCTACGGCTCGCCTTCTGGCTGGGCGTAAATCCGGCACGTCTGCAGCGGATTTATTACCCGCAACGCGGCTAGCTTTGCGATGATTTCACTAGCGCTCTTTGCCAAGCCGCCGCTGCCGGGCCTGGTCAAAACCCGGCTGATACCGGAAATCGGCGCCGGCAAAGCGGCCCGAGTTTACCTTTTCTGCCTCGAGCATGCACTGCTGCTTACACAGCACTGCGGTCTCGATTACCAGATTTACCTAAGCCAGGACAGCGACGACGAACTGTTCCAGTATGAACAGTACAACCTACAGAAGGGCGCGGATCTGGGCGCACGCATGCTGCATGCTTTCGCCGAACTCATCAACGCCAAGAGCGAGGGCGCGATAATAATAGGGTCCGACTGTCTTGATTTGACCGTCGGGCATATACAGGCGGCGGCACAGGCGCTAACCGATCATGAGTTGGTGCTGCTACCCGCCTTCGACGGCGGCTATGCTCTGATCGGTTGCAGCCATGCCAATCCGGAGTTGCTCAGAGATGTGGCCTGGAGCACGGACCAGGTACTTGCGCAAACCCTGGCGAACGCGAGCAGATTGAACTATCGGGTCTGTTTGCTTGAAACTGTGCGAGATATTGATACGCTGCAAGACTTAGAACAATACCCTGAACTACTCGCGCTGATCACTTCAAGTTAATGCTTTATTCCCTGGCAAAGCCCCTGCTGTTCGCGGTCGATCCCGAACTGGCACACGATATCAGTCTGGAAATGTTGCAACAATTCCATCGCCTGATTCCGAACCGACGCATCGACAAGCCGGTCCGGGTGATGGGGCTAGAGTTTCCCAATCCTGTCGGCCTCGCCGCCGGCCTCGACAAAAACGCGGATTATCTAGACGGTCTTTCCAGGCTCGGTTTCGGATTTATCGAAACCGGCAGTGTGACCCCGCAACCCCAACCGGGAAACCCCCAACCGCGAATCTTTCGATTATTAAAACACGAGAGCCTGATCAATCGCATGGGTTTCAACAACAATGGCGTCGATTACCTGCTCGAGCGTGTCGACGGCAAAAAGCGCGATCTTGTGCTGGGTATTAATATCGGTAAAAACCTGAACACTCCGGTGGCGCAGGCACTATCGGATTATAGCCTGGGATTCGAAAAGGTTTACCTGAGCGCCGATTATATCGCCATTAATATTTCTTCTCCCAATACTCCCGGCCTGCGCGATCTACAACACGAAGAGGCGCTGGAGCATCTGCTCGCCGGTATTGGTCAGCTGCGCCGCCAACTCGAAGATCGCCATCAGCTGCGCCGACCGCTGGCGCTTAAATTATCGCCAGACCTCGACCGGCGGGTCGTGCCGATAATTGCCGATCTGCTGCGTAAGCATGAAATAGACGGCTTGATTGCAACCAATACCACGATTTCACGGGAGAAGGTTAAAGATCATCGCCTAGCTGCCGAAAACGGAGGACTAAGCGGTGCTGCTCTACGTGATCTCTCCCGGCAGGTTCTGAGCGACTTTTATCGGGAACTGGGGGAGGATATACCGATAATTTCAGTTGGAGGAATCGATTCCTCCGAAGAAGCCAAACTGCGATTTGAACTTGGCGCCAAACTCGTCCAGTTATACACTGGTTTGATTTACCGCGGTCCCGGTCTGGTAAACAGGATTACCCGATCGCTGTAATAAAACCGCGAACCCGGAGGCCATAAAAAAGATGGATGCGATGGTTTCTCTTAAGGATGCTCGAGACTATCTGTTGAATCTTCCACAGCAGCTCGACGAGTACCTGGATGAAGATTATCGGCGCGGACTGAATAATCTACTCGACAAGTTCGAAGAATTTTTCAACGTCGTCGCCAGTGTCAATTTGCGCGCCCATGAAGATAAAGTCCTCGAAGCCTCCGAGGCTACCGAAATCAGCGACTATGGTTTCGTCTTATTGCTCAAATTAATCGACTTGATGGAGCGGCTCGATCTACCGCACAAGCGCAAAGAGATCGAGCAGATTTCTCTGGTATTCGTGCGCTGGACCATCAGTTACAACGGCACCATCAACTACCTCGAGCCCGTCGTCAACGCAATTGCCCAACTGGCTAACCTGATGCAGGAAAAAGAAGCCTTGCTGGCGCTTTCGGAACTAATCGCCGAGGTGGTCGACCACTGCTCGCTGGAACTTAAAAAGGACCAGGGGGATAGTGAAGAATTTCGCCCCTGGCGCCTATTGCACATCAACCGCGGCATCGTCGCAACCCGCACACACGACCTCGAAACTATAAAACAGGCGTTTGACGAATTTCTGATTTATCTGCCGCAGGAGGCGCCGGGGTTTTTCGCCGAAGGCATGAAAGAAATGGATGCGCTGGATTATCCGCCGCATGTGCGCAAGGTGATGGAATCATATTTTAACCGTAATCCATCCATTAGGATCCACTAACCGGCGTAGATAGGGCAGCGCCCGAAATAATATCCTAAGCTTCATGCAGGTTAACCCGGCTCGTCAGTCGCAGGACATGGATACCAGGTATCCACCGTATTTGCGGATGTTGATGACGCCGTTATCCAGCAACAGGTATTGCCCCTTGATCGCCTCCAGCCTACCTTCGACCAGCGGCTGTTTGTCGAGATTGAAACTGTTGATCTTGACCGGATAGCGCAGCGCGGGATATTCCAGCCGCAGCGCGGCGTCGGCCTCGGCGATGACTTTCGCATCGTCCAGCAACTCGGCGTCGAGGCCTGATCTCACCTGCGGCCAGAGGGTTTCAAACAGTTGCAAGAGATCGACCTCTTCGACTTCGTTTTTGAGCATGTTGCGCCAATTGGTGCGATCACCGACATATTGTCTGAAAGCATGCTCGATCAAGCCCGCATGATACCTTTTCGAAACCCGCAGAATCGGAATCGCCTGAACCGCGCCCTGATCGATCCAGCGATGGGGTAGCTGGGTTTCGCGAGTGATGCCGACCTTCACGCCGGAAGTGTTGGACAAATAGATGATATGCGGTTGCATGCAATGTGACATTGCCCAATCGGGCTCGCGGCAAGTTCCGAGATGAAAATGACATTTCTCCGGCGACATGATGCACAGATCACACTGAGCGAGACTGCTGAAACAAGGATAACAGTAACCCTGGCTGAAGCTCTTCCTGGTCGGGCGACCGCAGTGTACACATTCGATCTGCTGCAGATATTCGATGCTGATATCCCTGCCGAGCCAGTCATTTAGCGCCAACTGGCGGCCCCCCAATTCGAGGCGATAGTCAACCGGGCTGCCGGCCTTGGTAAACATCTTGTGCAGGTTGCCCTGAGCTTGCATTTCTCACCCCTCTTCTACTGCGCACGCCGATATACTCGCTGTGACCTGGCGTGCCCCCGCCGGCCGGATTAACGCAGTTACAATCCTGAGTTTACGTTTCTCAGCTGTCGCATCGAAACACCGATTCACGGAGCGCCGTCAAACCGACATCTCGCCAGCGAGGGCGCTCATCGATGATGTCGTTAGTCTCCAGCAGATTAATCGAAAAAGCCTTTGAATAATACCGGTAAACTTCATCGGCCGGCACCGAGAAGGGAGGCCCCAGCATCTGCGCCTGATCGTATTCGAAGCTAATCAACAACATATCGCTAGCGGCAGGAATGATCGATAACATGTGATCGCAGTAGGACCTGCGATCCCGGTGATCCATGGCTATTAAGGCGGCGCGGTCGTATACCAGCTTGCAGCTGGCGAGATCCGCAGCGGACAAATCGAAAAAATCACCCTGTAGCAGGCGAATGCGCTCTGACTGGTAAACACCGAAACGATCCGAGTCGTAGTGCTCGAAATCGAGTTGCTGCTCTTCGAAAAACGCTTCGATGGCGAGTTGCGATAACTCGACGCCGATTACCTCGTAACCTTGCTGTGCAACCCAGGCAATATCCAGCGCTTTTCCACACAGCGGTAAGAACACGCAGGCGCCGCTGGCAAGCCCGAATTCCGGCAGGTATTGCCGTAGGTAACGGTTGACGGCGGATTCGTGAAAACCGATACGATTCTGGTTCCAACGATCCAGCCAGTTCTGTTTATCGACCATATTCACGCCGCTAAGATGAGGAGTAAAGTCTGCTTCGCTAGAGGCGGACCTTAACGCAGTTACGCCCGTTTTTCTTGGCGACGAACAAGGCCATATCGGCGTGTTTGACCATCGAACCATAATCCCCGGTATCGTCGGTAATCGCCGCCACACCAATACTCAAGGTGGCATTCTTTTCGCCGTAGGCAGTTTTATAACTTGCGTTGCCGACGAACTGGCGAATCGTTTCGGCAAATTTTTCCGCCGCGTTCATGTCGACTTTGGGCATCAGCAAACTCAACCCATTTTGCCCGTATCGCCCGAGGATATCCTTTTCCTTATCGACCTTGGTAAATATATATTTGACGATAGCCGCAAATACCTTGTAGGCGACTTCATCGCCATCCTGCTCGCGCAGCTTGGACAAGCCATCAACCTCGATAATAAGTATCGAAAGCGGTTCGCTCTCCACCGCGGCGGTACGATAACGGTCGACCGCGATCTTATCGGCATTTTCACGGCTCATCAGGGTAATGGTTTTCTTCGCCGTTGCCTCTTCCTTTTTGATGTGGTTCATCACATTTTTAGGCACTAGAGTTTGATCGGACTCGGCAAAGCCGTGATCGGTAACCTCCATATCCTTGCTCTCCGAGGAAGACAAGGACGTGGTCGATGTGACATCTCCAGCTTTCTTGGGTCGAATTACCGAATCGGGTACGGTCCGATCGAGGACAACGGCTGAGCTACGGGTGGAACGCTTGAAAATCAACATCGCCTGGGCTGCAATACTGACGCTGGCGATCATATCGAGATCGTCGAACGGCTTCGAATCGCGGCGCAGGCTGATCACGCCCATCATCTTGGAATCGTTGAATACCGGTACATCGAGACGGTAGGAAGTAAACCTTTGTTTTTCCATGCCGAAAAAACCTTTCTCCGTCTCGTGCTCGGCGCTAATCGTCGCCTGTCGGGTCTGGGTCAATTTACCGAGTAAATCTTGCGACCACAGAGTTTGGTCATCATTCTCGAACAATTCGCCCTCAATTTTATCGGCGACCGGTTTAGGGCCTTGCCCTTCCAGCGACGTCAGGATATAGGAATCAAACTCGATTACCGGCTCCAAGTGTTTCTTCAGTAACGCGATCAATTCCTTGAAATCGAGGATGCCGCTCAAACCCATGTCCAGATCGATTAGCGTGAAAGCCCATAACTCCTGTCGATTGGTCATGCTTTTGTTAATTTCAGTTTCGAGGAACAGCATACGCCGGGCGCGCTCCGTCAGATAACCGATATAACCACCCAGCAAAACGGCCGCGCCCAACAATACGGCAACCAGGGAGATCCAGAATCCCGAAATATCGGTTACATACATGGCGCCGATAAAAGCAAACGCCATCAAGCCCAAATTACAAACAGGATGAACTCTATGGCGTGATAGGCGCTATATTTTTGCAGGGATACCGCCACGACCACGGTGCCCATAGCCAGCACACCATTCCCGATCAGGCGCAGCTGATAGTAATAGAGGTCGGTCGAGAATCTGCTGAGTAAAAGATTGGCAGCCGCCGCTACCGCCGCCAGGATGTAACCATACATCGGTATCGCAACCTCGTGGCCGAAGGCGCGTGACTCCAGATAGGCATAGGCAGTGCATAACAATAACAGCGCCGCAAATGCAAACGCACTTGAGCTTCGGCCTCGTGTCTCCTCCGTATCCCGATACCTGGATTCGGTTTCTGGATTCTGGAACTGAAGTCGGGCAGTTTTTTTATACCTGTTAATCAGGTCTTGTGACACGCTCGTAACCTTTTCTGTATAGCCAAAATTTACATCCTGACTTCAATCTTCGTATTTTGGAAGAGTGACTCTTAGACTCATGTCCTTATTGTATCAAACTATGTATAGCCCAAATTTCAATCCCCGGGTGATAGCGGTCTTGCTTTACATTGCATGGCTTGCACCTTCGAGGTCGGGATAGGCTTACTAAAACCAGGAAAATCGATGATAATTATAGTATATATACTTATTTTTCAATGATTTATATAATTTTGTTAATTATTTACTTAAGCAAAAACAAGCCCTTGATATTTAATTTCTACAGATCACGATCGAGGGACGATCCGATTGCCGGAAACATACCCCGAAAACCTATGGAGACGAAATATGACGTGGTCAAACTTTTTGATACACCCCAGTTAAGCGGCATGCTTCGTTTCGAGTAGTCGTTTTTCATAATCATTCGGGCTGACATAATTCAGCGTCGAATGTAATCGATATGGGTTATACCAGCTGGATATGTACTGCAGAATATCCTGCTGTGCTTCATATCGAGTCTGATAATTTCGCCATTGCACCCGCTCCTGCTTCAGACTGCCAAAGAAGCTCTCGACCACCGCATTATCCCAACAGTCACCTTTACGGCTCATGCTGCCCTGGAACCCGTTGATTCTGAGTAATTTTCGGAATGCCTTGCTGGCATACTGAGACCCACGATCCGAGTGATGGATTAAACCTGCCTTGGGTCGGCGCTGCCAGGCGGCCATCTTCAAGGCATCACAGACCAACTGCGATTTCATCCGAGGGCTCATGCTCCAGCCCACAACCTTTCTCAAACACAGATCTATCACGACAGCCAGGTAAAGCCAGCCCTCCTGGGTCCATACATAAGTCACATCCGCTGCGTAGACCTGATCAGGCTGGGGCACATCAAATTGCCGCTGAAGCAGATTGTCGTACACCGGTTGTTTGTGATTGCTGTTCGTGGTCACCTTGAA
>DS021200.1:468570-473273 GCA_001735895.1 Olavius algarvensis Gamma 3 endosymbiont
GGATCAGGCGGTCTTGTGTCCATCTGGCGCCGGTAGTGGTAATAACATGACCGGTCCACACCCAGCACCTGACACATCAGGCGAACGGGAAAGGTATTCTTGTGTTGGGTGATAAACGAGTATTTCATTTCGTTTCTGCTGCAAAGAATACCGTCGCCTTTTTTAAGATTTCTTTCTCCATCTTCAGGCGTTTGATTTCAGCTTTAAGTCGACGGTTCTCTTCCTGATCCGGTGTCAGCTTGCCGTTCCCACGGAAAGCCTGGCCATCACCCGATTGTTCCTCTTGCACCCATCGGCACAGCATATTGGCATTGATGCCCAGGCTTCGCGCTGCTTCCGCCCGGCTGTAGCCCTGATCAGTTACCAGGCTCACTGCATCCAGTTTGAATTCTTTCGTATATTTCTTTCTCGTTGTCATCTATCGTTACCTCAGTTAAGTTTCATTATCTCTTAACTGGGTGGTATCAATCTGTTGGACCATGTCATATCTCAGCGCGGCGCTGATCGTGTCAACCGGGATACCGCACCCGAAAGGCACTTACTTAAGGAAGCTCTGCATAAGTCATCCTGACTTAGCAGAGCACGATAAACACAAAATGCGATTTTGTGTTTATCTTCATTTTTTAATCATGTAAGTGATTGAAAAATGGCAGCACATCCTTGTGCCGCAGGAACCCCTGCATTTTGCAGAGGTTCCTTAAGAAGTCATTGGTGTCGTACCCTAAATGAAGCAGTCGCGGGATTGGCCGCGGTGTATACTAGCGATGTAAGCCGGCAAGGACCCAATAATTAATGATCCAGTTACTATTCCAGCAGCAGTATCTGCTGTTCGTTTTTATCGCCTTTGCATTGATTTTTTCACTCACCTTTCATGAATACGGCCATGGCAAGATGGCTTCGCTAATCGGTGACGATACCGCCAAGCAGGCCGGTAGACTGACATTAAACCCGATTCCCCATATTGACCCGGTCGGATTGTTGATGGTGTTGCTGATCGGGATCGGCTATGCCAAACCGGTGCCGGCAGATCCGCGTAAATTCAACACTCGCTGGGGCAGCTTGCTGGTCGCCGCGGCCGGGCCGGGCATGAACCTGCTGCTGGCAATCGTCCTGATCAATTTTTATAGAATCGGTCAATCCGCGGGAATCGAAATATTTCAAACCGGGGCAAGCCAGTTTTTTTTCACCTTTCTGGCCGGTATCAACATGTTGTTGATGTTATTTAACCTGTTGCCGATTGGGCCGCTCGATGGCAGCTACATCCTACCTTACGTATTGCCCAGAGAAACCGCGCGTAAATATCTTCAGCTCAATCAGCGTTATGGTTCTTACGCTCTGTTAAGCCTGATTGTACTGCATTTTCTCGGGGTGCCTGTATTTGAATCGATATGGGGCATCGCAGAGACCATGGTAAATCTGGTAGCCATTATATAATTCGATTCAATGTCCGATATCGCCGATCATCATAACACCGCGGAATCCAAAAAATCGTTTCGCTTGCGACGTCGGCTGAGAATTCAGGTGTTTGGCGGAATCCTGGTAACCGCGCTAGTAGTGGGCGGTTTTGCAAGCTTCCAGTTTTACCAGTTTCGCCAGCAATCGTTCATCAACCGGCTGCACAAGGATCTTCAATTCGGTACGCTCGCCCTCGGCAATAAGTTCAACGAATACAAGAGCATCGCCCGGCAAATCACTAGCCGCAGTCATATCAGGGAATTGTTACAGCGTTACAACAGGGACGAAATCAGCCTGGCCAGGCTCGTGGCCGAATCCGAACCTAAGTTAATCGACGCGATGCGGCTATCGCCCGAAATAAAGGGTATTACGCGTCTCGATCGGCGGCATGTGTCCGTCGTCCGGATCGGCGATTCCCTGTCGATGACGCTGTGGCCCGATGAATATTTAGCCGACTCGATATCTCTGGGATTGCCGGCAAGGCAGCGGGATCGTGAGTTACTTACCGTTGCCGCGGCAATAATGACGCCTGACGGAGAGCGCATTGGCACCGACCTGATCTTTTTCGACACCGCCGGGACCATGGAAATTGTCGACCGCTATCGAACCAGTTTCAATATGGCAACCGGGTATTATTCGCCGTCCCGGAGGGTGGTCGGCTGCAATTCTTTCAATTCGGCAGAGCCGCACTGAATTCCAGTGCTCTCACGCGCGAATCGGCGCTGCGGCAGCGGCTGGGCGCGACGATAGGGCAGGGGATACACAGAATAGCGGACGATCGCAATGTCGATCACATTTTTGTTCAGCTGCAAATTCCACAATCCGACTGGCAACTGATCTTTCAGGCCGAAGCTAGCCAGGTTCTGCGCCGGGCCCGCACCGATACCTGGTATCTGTTTATCAGCATTATGCTGGTCATGGTTCTGGGCATATTTCTTACTTATCTTCTGGTCCAGCCGACCGTGGGTAAAATGCTGGTCGGGGGCCAGTCGCTGCGCAGCTTGAACTCCCGTAACCAGCAACTGCTCGAGCAGACGCTCAGAAACAAACGTTTGCTGGATGACATTATTAACAATACCCCGGCGGTCATTTTCATCAAGGATATGGAGGGCCGCTACTTACACGTTAATCAAGCCCATGCAACAGAGCGCGGGCTGCCGATCGGCGAAATAATCGGTAAGTCCGACTTCGATCTGCATTCGCCGGAAAACGCCGAGTTGGTTCGCACCAACGATCATCGGGCGATCGAAAAAAATGCGCCGATCATCGTTGAGGAGCAACTCGAAATCGATGGCGAAATGCGAACTTTCATCACCACCAAGTTCCCGTTAAAGGACCTCGATGGCGAAACCTATGCGATCTGCGGCATCGCCACCGACGTTACCGACATCAAGAAAAGCGAAGAACTCAAACATGCCCTGGAAACGGCCGAAACCGCGAACCAGGCGAAATCGATTTTCCTGGCGAATATGTCACACGAACTGCGCACCCCGCTGCATGGCATACTCAGTTATGCGGAGCTCGGCAAGGATCGCATCGACTCGATCAGTAACGAGAAACTACGGCGCTACTTCGAAAATATCCAGATCAGCGGCAAGCGCCTGCTTAACCTGTTGAATGGTTTACTCGACCTGTCGAAACTCGAGGCCGGTAAATTCGAACTGGTTTATGAAAACTCGGATTTGCTCGAAATATTAAACGGCTGCATCGACGAGCAATCACCGGAGATCGGTAAAAAGTCGCTCGAGATCGTTAAACCTCAAACCCGGGTCGATACGCAAATCGAATGCGACCGGAGCAAGATTTTCCAGGTGATCAGAAATCTCTTGAGCAACGCGATCAAATTCAGCCATACCGGCGGCGTCATCGAAATTGAATTCGCGGATCGCCGCTTGCATTCGAGTGCAGGGGAAACCGATGCCATCGAGATGTGTCTGACCGATGACGGAGACGGTATCGATAGTGATGACCTGGAGATAATTTTCGACAAGTTCGCACAAAGTAAGAACCATGAACCCGGCGGGACCGGGCTGGGGCTTTCCATCAGCCATGAAATCATTAAACTGCACCAGGGAGAAATCTGGGCGGAAAACAGTACGCATCACGGCGCAGTGCTGAGAATCATACTGCCACGCAAAAAACCGCGAGCCAGGGAATAGCTTCAATGAAAGGCCCTGGGCTTGACCAGCTCCAGCGAGATACCTGACTGCTGTTCCGATATCGGTTTGCGCAACTTGAGCAAATTGGCATTCGGATCCGGATCGAACACACGTTTTACCAGAATCGAGTGCGATTCATTCACTCGTTGTAACTTTCCGACAATACATAAAAAAGCTTGTTGCTCGACCTGTCGATAAAACCGGGTATATACCTGCGGTGTAAAGGCGAGATTAATGAAACCGGTTTCATCTTCGAGCGTGACAAATACCATGCCCTTGGCCGATCCCGGAGATTGTTTAACCAGCACCATACCAAAGCTAAAGACATCGGCATCGGCGCGCAACTCGATCAATTGCCGGGCGGAGATAATCTTTTCCAGCGCCACGGAATATGGCCATTGCTCCAGCTTGATGACGGCTACCGGGTGTTGCTTCAAGCTGGTCCCGAAAGCGCGAAAATCCTTCTGGATCGACTCCAGTTTGGCTTCTTTAATCCAGGCGATACCATCATCGGTATTATCGAGCAGCGGTTTATAGGGCGCGGCCTCGGCCTGCCACAGTGCGTCGGAGCGGAAGTCGCCAAACTCGCTGAATACATCGGATGCCGCCAAAGCGGTAATGTCATCTCTGGCGAGTTCACAGTCGCGGCTGAAACCCTCGAAGCTGTTCCAGCCGCCCGAGCGCCTTCGATTTTCAATTATTCTTGCCACGCTACTCTCGGCCAGACCCTTAATCAGACGAAAGCCGAGACGAATCGAATACTGTTGTTGCTGCGCGGGCATTTCAAGCTGGTGGTCCCAGTCGGAACAATTCAACGAGATCGGTAGTAGCTCGATACCCTCTCGTTTCGCGGCCTGTAATAAGGCATGCGGCGAATAAAACCCCATGGGCTGAGAATTCAATACCGAAATAAAAAACGCCGCGGGGTAATGGCGCTTCAAGTAACAGGAAGCATAGGCAATCAACGAAAATGAAACCGCGTGCGATTCGGGGAAACCATACTCGGCGAAACCCTTCATCTGGCCGAGGATCTGTTCGGCAAATTCCGGTTTGATGCCATTTTTCTGCATCCCCCGCTCCAGTTGACCA
>DS021200.1:473323-520738 GCA_001735895.1 Olavius algarvensis Gamma 3 endosymbiont
TGGGCGTTAAGGATTCGGTGCGAAAGCCCGCGGCGTTGAGCGCCGTCCAATGTTTTACCAGCCGAGCCTGTGCGCCGAACCAGCACTCCCAGTCAAGCGTTTTGTAAATATTTAGATTGAGACGGCCCTGCAGCAAAAATAATCCCTGCGCCTGGTGCTGCAGTTGATATTCCAGGCACCACAGGCATTGCCATGGATGCTCACCGAACACGGCGACATAGTCTTCGCCATAGTGGTATTTCAGCAATGGATCGAACAAATCCTTAAGCTTACAGCGCAGTTTTTTTTTCTGATTGAGCCAGAAGGATTTGCAATCTTCGAGCCGCGATAAACTGATGCTTTCACTCCAGCGCATAACCGTCGGCGACAGCGCGAAGAGATGATCCGGGCTCGAACTATAGATCGCCGCATAGGCCGGAAACTCGTTCCGGCCACGTAGCTCGGCGAGGTCGATGACGCTGGCTTGAATTTCAGTGGTAACAGTCATGCTCTTCGGCCACGGCAGCATAAGGCAAGGTAATCCTGCCGGTACTAGGCCCCTTGATAAGCTGCAGCGAAAACGCGCGCTTGCCGCTTTGCCAAGTGTTGATACGCAGGCCGGCATAAGGATTGCCGCTCTTCGGGCTCAGAAAGTAGTGCCGGATCAGAAAAACGATCTGCTCCTGTTTGCGCGCCTGCTGGCTGACAAAGGCCATGTCGCCAGTGCTGAATCGGCGCGGAGAATCGATGATAATATGCCTGAAAGTATCCTCGAGAAAAATAGGCCTTAACTCTCTGACCGGGTTATCCGAGCAGATGAAAAACAGGCGCTGCATATCAACCCCATGACTGATCCAGCTGGAAGCAAATACGCCCAGGCCGTGGTGGTGATAAATCCACAGACTGAGGGGAATTCGGTGTTTAAGCAACTGCAATGGAATCAGGCGACCATTCAGGCCGGGGGGAATACCCCATTCGACCAGATCGCCCGGCTTGATCTGTTCGAAACACCGGTCCAGGGCCTCGATACCCGAATGCAGTTCCTGCGGCTGGTGTTGCAGTTGCTGTTTGAGCGAGCGCGCGGATTGCAACTGATGCTGCAGCGAGGATTCGGTAAATTGCTCAGGAATTGAAGCCATGATCGTAAAACCGCCTAACCTGTATATCGTATGAAGAGAACGAAATTACTCCGGGTATCCTGCGAATTGTTTCTGCTTTCGATCAGGTACGAACTGTCATCCGATGTGGTTGCGTACAATCTATGAAATTTGTTGATATTCAATGGATTTACTCCTGAGTTTGTGCCGCCTGCGTGCAATATGCAGATTAAAGTTTGCGGATAATGCCGACCAACTTGCCGAGAATTTCGAGCTGCCCGGCGGGCACTGAGCGTATGTCATGTTCCGGATTTGACGGCAACAGACGAGCCTGGTCTCCCTGTAGTTCGAGACGTTTGAGCGTAATTTCACCATCGATACGCAGCGCCAGAATATCGCTTTTGTTGCCCTCCGGCTGGCGCTTGATCATTGCCATATCGCCGTCGGCGATGGAATCACCCGACATACTGTCGCCAATCACTCGCACGGCGAGGATATCGCCACCGCCAAAAAAATCATGCGTGACCGAAAACGATTCGGGAGTTTCATCATAAACGGATAGCGGGGCGCCGGCTGGTATCCGCGCGACCAGATCAAAGGTTTCAGCACTATGCTGGATATCGTCGGCCAGCATATAATCCGACACCCGTTGCGAGCGTTGCCGGATATAGCCCTTTTTTTCCAGCGCCTTCAGGTGAAAGCGGGCCGTGGTGTGTTGGAAACCGAAACGCGCGGCAATATCGCGCAATGACGGAAACGGCTGGCCCTGCTGTAAAACCTGGCGGGTATAGTCGTAAACAGCCTGCTGGATGTCGGTGAGCGATTCCATGGGATGAATATAGTATATAACAGCGTTGCATGCAACAGAGTTATATATTATTAACAGGCCCTAGTGTAAAATACGATACCCAATGCAGCCCGAACTCCCCCCATCCTATTACCTCGATAACGTACTAACCCTGTTCGAACATGTTTCCCGGGTTTACGCGGATATACTCGAAACGGCGCAGCTCGAATTTCTTCAGCACTTTGCCGAATTGAACCCGGATGCGCAAAAGCTATGTATCCGCCTGCTGAATCGTAATTCCGACTGGTTTCGCGCCACCCGCTTGAACTACCCGGAAATCGCATCGATCGAAGCCAGCCTGGCAGAACTCGCGCAAACCGGTTTCGTCGAACTCGACGGAAACATCGATTACCCGGACCTGTTATCGATCTTCACCAAAGCGGAATTACTCGCCGCCGTAGACGACGATGCGGGTCTCGACAAACTACGGCGCGCGCAACTCGAAGCCGCCCTGCTGGCGCTGGACGACATGAATTATTTCACTCGGCTGGCATCCGGCGATACCCTGATACGGGTGCTGCGGCGCGACGATTACCAAATTTGCCAGATGCTGTTCTTCGGCAACCTGAACCAGTCCATGACCGACTTTGTGCTGCGCGATCTAGGTCTGCATCAATTCGAAAGCTATAGCATCGATCAGACTCACAGGCCCTATCGCTCCACCCTCGAAATTCAGCAACACTGGCAGTTATACCAGCTCGAGGCGCGCTTCGGGCTCGGCAAGGATTGCGACCCGGCACTGCTGCACGAAATCAACGACCTGATCCCCGGCGATATCGCAACCGAGGCGCCCGCACATCGTCGCTGCGAGCGCCTGCGTTTCGAGATCGCGCGCCAATTCGAACGGCTCGGCGACCCTGACACCGCGCTCGGGCTTTACCGGCAATGCCCGCAACCTCCGAGTCGCGAGCGCATCGCACGTATTCATGACAAACTTGAAAAATACCGGCAGGCATTCGAGGATTGTCTCGACATTCTCGCAACGCCTCTGGATGAAACCGAAGTCCAGTTTGCCAGCAACTTCGCCGCGCGCCTGGCAAGACGCCATGGATTCGACTGCCCGCAGTCGGTCGAATTGCAGCGCATTACTCACCAGCCGGAGATCGTCGACCTCGAACTCGAGTTGCATGACTCGGTCGAAACCGCCGTCGCCGAACACTACGCTACACTCGACCCGACAGCGCGCTGTTACTTCCTCGAAAATAGCCTGTTCAACGGGGTACTCGGATTATTGATCTGGGATGCCGTTTTTGCCCCGCTGCCCGGCGCTTTTTTCAATCCGTTTCAGTATCGCCCCAGCGATTTCCATGCGCCCGACTTTTGCGAACGGCGTATCGATTTGCTGGCGCAAACCTGGAACTCGATCAAAACGAATGAAGATATCTGGCATGTTGTCGAGCGGCGCTGGCATCGGAAACAGGGACTCATGAATCCGCTCGTCAATTGGCAGAATCTCGATCTCGAAATTATTAGGATTGCGCTCGAACGCATCGAGTTCACCCACTGGTGCGTTATTTTCAAGCGTATCCTGCGCGACCTAAGCGCTAACCGCGCCGGCTTTCCCGACTTGGTACATTTCCCAGCCGACGGCGGTTACTGCCTGATCGAGGTCAAGGCTCCGGGCGACAGCCTGCAACGGAACCAACAGCGTTGGATGCAGTATTTTCACGAGCACGGAATCCCACATCGACTCGCCAGGGTGGCATGGCGGACAAGCTGATACTCGGAGTACGCGAACTGGTCGAATTCTGTTGCCGCAGCGGAGATCTGGGATATGACGGCAGCCCGGGCGTTAAAGCACTGCAAGGCTTGCAAACTCACCAGAAGATTCAGCAGCGCTATCGGTCGCAAGCCGATTCCGAAGTCGCGGTAAAATGGCTCGGCCGCAGCGATGACATCGAAATCGAACTCGGTGGCCGCATCGACCTGTTGTTTGCCGACGAAACACCGCCCCGCATCGAGGAAATCAAAACCGTGTACACTTATGCGCCCGGTCTCGAATCGGACCCACTGCACTGGGCGCAGCTCAAGTGCTACGGCGCCTGTTATGCGCGCGAACATGCACTCGAGGAAGTCAATCTCAGCCTCAACCTGGTCAACCTGTTTTCACGCCAGGAACAGCGCCACGCCAAGGTTTTCCCGCGCCGGGAACTCGAATCCTTTGTCGAGACGACGCTACGGCAATATCTGCATTGGCAGCGTCAGGTCGCAGCGCTTCGGCGGCAAATCCGGCAACAGGCGCGCGCGCTCGAGTTTCCGTTCGGCCAGTTTCGCGCGCAGCAACGCTATTTCGCCGCCGAGGTTTACCGCGCGATGGTAAACCGGCAGCGCTTGATGGTCGAAGCGCCGACCGGATCGGGCAAGACCATCAGCACCCTGTTCCCGGCACTCAAGGCGATTGGCGAAGACCAATGCGACCAGGTCGTTTATCTGTCGGCCAAGGTCTCGGGGCAGCAGCAGGCGGTGACTGCCATCGAGCTGATGCAAACCGACGTTTCCTACCTGGTGATCCAGGCCAAGGCCCGCAGCTGTCCCTGCAATTTCGACGCCGCCGAGATCGACGCCGAAGGCCGCTGCCGGCGCTGTCTCGGATTTTTCGAGCACCTGCCGCAGGCGCGCGAAAAACTGTTGCGGTTGCGGCGGCTCGACGTCGCCCGAATTCAGGCTGTCGCCGCCGAGTTCCAGTTATGCCCGTTCGAATTGGCATTGCAAATGCTGCCCTGGGTCGAGGTCGTAATCTGCGACTTCAACTATGTATTCGACCCGCTGGCACAGCTCGGATATTTTCGTAACGACCAGCGCCGCAAGCTGTTGCTGATCGACGAACTGCACAATCTGGTCGACCGCGCGCGCGGCATGTACTCGGCGAGCCTGACGCGCAGGCAAATCAAACAAGCGCTAGCCGCAGGTAACAGCCGCGCAATCACGGCGGCTTTGAATTCGATGCTGCGCACGCTCGATCGCGAGCTGCTGTCCCAGGAGTCGGACGAATCGGTTGCCGCAGAGGCACCTGAAAACCTGCTGCAAGCGAGCCAGCGATTCAGCGAGAAACTGGGTTTCGATATCTTTACCAACAAACGCATCGCCGGGGCGACCCTCGAATTCTCGAAACAAGTTTTCCGTTTTCAACACATCAGTCAATTGTTTGCCCAACACCATCGAGCGCTCGGTTTCAAAGCGCTGAAGAAACGCGAAATGCGGTTGCTGTGCTTGAATGCATTCGAATATCTGCGTGATTGTTATCCGCTGTTTCAAGCGGTTTGCGGATTTTCCGCAACCCTGTCGCCGGCGACTTATTTCCGACAGGCGCTAGGGCTAGAACGGGATTGCAAAAACCTGAACCTGGCCTCGACTTTCCCGGCGGCGCATCTCGGGGTTCGCATCGGCGGCTATGTCGACACGCGTTATCGTCAGCGCGAGCGACACATAAGCTCTATCAGCGCATCGATTGCGGCCTGTTACCGCGCCCGGCCGGGAAATTACCTGGTGTTTTTTTCCGCCTATTACTTCATACAGTTGGTGCATCGACACTTCGCGGCAAACTACCCGGAGATCGAAACCCGACTGCAACAGCGCGATTTCGACGCGGCGGCACAACAGGAGTTTCTTGCCAACTTTTTCGAAAGCGATAACAAGATGGGGTTTGCCATCATGGGCGGTCGTTTTGCCGAGGGTATCGATTACCAGGGCGATGCGCTGATCGGCGCCATCATCGTCGGCGTCGGACTGCCGCAGGCGAATAGCGAACAACAGTTGATACAGCAGGACTTCGAAGCGCTAGAGCTCGACGGTTTCGATTATGCATTTCGCTATCCCGGCCTGATTCGCGTAATGCAAAGCGCCGGGCGCGTCATCCGCAGCGAACGGGACTGCGGTGTGGTGGTGTTGCTGGAGCGCCGCTTCCGGCAGTCCGATTATGCGCAGTATCTTCCCCGGCACTGGCAAGCACAGTATTGCAACAGCCCCGAATCACTGGAACAATCCTTGTCGGAATTCTGGGATGACATGGAGGAAACCGATGGCGAAAATTGATATTCGACAAACCGATATTACGCAGCTTGACGTGGATGCGATCGTCAACGCAGCAAATCCGCAACTGCTTGACGGCGCCGGGGTCTGCGGCGCGATCCACGCCGCCGCCGGGCCGCAGCTGCTGGCCGAGTGTCAAAGCCTGGGCGGCTGCGACACCGGCGACGCCAAAATCACCCGAGGATACGAGTTACCGGCGCGCCACGTGATTCACGCGGTGGGTCCGGTGTGGCAAGGCGGCGTCAATAACGAGGCCGAGTTGCTCGCCAGCTGCTATCGCAAGAGTATCTTACTGGGCGAGGAATATGAACTCAAAAGTATCGCCTTTCCGGCGATATCCTGCGGAATATACGGCTATCCGCTCGAACAGGCTGCGACCATTGCAATCGAAGCGACCCTAACCGCGCTGCGCCAGTGCGAACATGTCGAGGAAGTAATCTTCGCCTGTTTCTCCGACGAGATCGAGGCGGCGCTAATCCAGGTCGCCTCCCATCACGCGCTTTGACTCAGAGTAAAAACTCTTAAGAGTTTTTACTCTGAGTCAATTTTATTCAAATTTCCATTTTCGAGTAAACGCTTTGCAGCTTGTCCCGCATGCTTTGCTCGCGATCGACGCGGGTGCCGACCCGTAGCGAGCTGCTGCAGCGCGGCGCGCCCATTTCATGCATTTTCTCATGACATTGCTTAACCGCCGCCATGACCTTATCCCACTCACCCTCGACATTGGTGCCGTAGGAATGCATTTCATGGCTCAAGCCGGCGCCTTCGAAAATACGCTGACATTCGACCACGTAGTTCGAAACCGAAACTCCGACGCCCATCGGCACCACGCAGATATCGACTATTACATTCATCAAATTTCCCCCAGGCTTCAAAAGCTCGCGATGATACACCAATCGCGCGACCCGTTAAGCCTTTCTATCATCAAGCAATCCTGTTTTCCGCTTTCCGGCAAGGTCTCATTTATCGTCAAATACAACTATACTTTGTCAATCGAATCGAATTACCGGCAGAAATATGTCTGAGCATAACGATGCGCTCGAAGACCTTAATAAACTCATTCCGCTGCACGAAAAGCTGATCGCCACCCACAAGTCGATCAGCGAATTTTTTCCCTTCATCGTGCGCATTGCTATTGCCGCTTACGACCCGGAAACAAGCCTACTCAAAACCTATCTGCACAGCAGCGACGGCGATAATCCTCTCGAACATTATCAAGCGTCGATTGACGATGCACCATCTCTCAAAAAAATGCTGGAAAGCGGATTACCGCGGGTAATAAATAACATGGTGACATTTGAGTCGGGCGAACACGAACATACCATCCGGATCGGGCGGCAGGGCTACGCCGCAAGCTATACCATGCCGATGTTCGATAATGGCGCATTTTTTGGCTTTATCTTTTTTAACTCCGATAAAACGGACGTTTTTGACGAAAGCGTCTTACGCCAGGTAGACATTTTTGGTCATTTGATATCGCTAATGGTTATGAATGAACTGACATCCGTTAGCACACTGGCGGCCGCGCTCAAGACAACCAGCAGCATAACCCACCTCCGCGATCCTGAAACAGGCAGTCATCTCGACCGTATGTCTCGCTATAGTCGCCTCATTGCCAGGACTATCGCCGACAAACACGAACTCAACGATGATTACATCGAGCATATTTTCATGTTTTCACCACTGCACGATATCGGCAAGATCGGCATCCCCGATGAAATTCTGCTTAAATCCGAAAGGCTGAATCGAAGTGAGAGGACCATCATGAATTCACACACGCAGCTGGGACGCAAAATGATCGACGAGCTGCTTGAAAATTTTGGGCTCAGTGGTATCGGGCAAATCAATATGCTGCGTAACATTGCCGAGTTTCACCACGAATCGATAAATGGGAGGGGCTACCCGCTTGGCATACAAGGTGAAGAAATCCCACTGGAAGCCCGGATCGTTGCAGTCGCAGACGTATTCGATGCGCTCACCAGCAAGCGCCCCTACAAGGATGCCTGGTCTAACGTAGACGCGGTCCAGGAACTCATAAAACTGGCCGGTGAAAAACTCGACCAGGAATGCGTCGAGGCCTTGATCCACAATCTCGAAGAAGTCGAGAAAATTCAGCAGCAATTCAAGGAAAATAGATTCGTCTAGGGGTTATTGATAAGCCTTAGCCCAGGGTTATTCGTAACCGGTGAGTTCCATATAGCCTATGCCGGCAGATGCACCCTGTTCATCCTCCACCAGCACCACGCCTTCCCAGTAGGGGATGCGGGTATCCATCCACTGCTGATCGTACAATGGCTTGATGCGCCAGCGGCGCTGCGGCTCGGCCAGCGCCAGCTGCCATTCCAGCGGCAGGCTGCGCACGCGGTTGTCGCCGATGGCAACCGGGCGCACGCGGGTCGAGTCCAGATCGATCGCACCGCGATCCAGCAACCGGGTTTCGCCGCGAGGACCGATCCAGTTGCCGCTGAGCCAGTGTTCGCCGTCGTCGTGGCGCAACTGGTAAACCATGAGCTTATGCCCATCGTTGAGATGCAGCGAGAACCAGTCCCACCCCTGCTGATTCTGCGCCAGCGCTTGCGAACTCCATTCCCGGTCCAGCCAACCCTGGCCGCTTAAATAAGTTTTATCCAGCCCCTGATTGACGAAACCGCGCGCCTTGATATGCGGTTGACTGTAGTAGTAACTGGCTTGCCCCTGCGCCGACTTTTGACTGTAGCCGTCGACCCCGTTGGCGACCAGTTCACCGGTCGCTTCCAGCAGTAAAATTATTTCACGGTCGTCAACCGTAAACTTGAGTTTGGCAGGCAGTAAGGCCGCGCTGTTCGAACGCAATTCCCAGTCATCCATCCAGGCGTTGAAAAAGCCGTCGCGGCCGCTCAGACTTACCCCGGCCTGACCGATACCGCCGCGCGCGAAACGCTGCTCATGGTGATGGCCCTGCGGCGTGGTAATCGCCGCGTGCGCCATCCACAGTTGATTGCTGTGCCAGCCGACTTCGACCGCCTGCGGACTCAGAGCCTGGCGAAACAGCGTCCACTGCAAGCCCCAGTTGCGGCCCTCTCGATCCGTCAGGTTTGCGGTCAGATACCACCATTCGATGCGATAGTCCGGATGCGCGCCATGGTCGCGCGGAAACTGCAGCCTTTTGCCCGGGGTGACCTGGGCGAATCCGAGGCCCTGATCGCGCAGATCACCGAGTACATCCTGCGCCAGCGACGTCTGGACCGGCCAAAGGCAGCAAATCAGTAGCAACAGGCGTTTCAAATCGTTTCTCCGAGCTGGGCCAGCGCCCGCGGCATCTTGCGGCGCCATTGAAACGAGACCAGCGACAGGGTCAGGGCGCAGATCACGAGGACGATGCCGGCCAGCTGCAGCGATGGCGCGAATTTCCATACCAGCGGCATGCTCCAGCCAAAACTGATGATATTGAGCTTGTGAATCAGGATCCAGCTTAACAAAGCTCCCAGCGGCAGCGACAATACCCAGGCGATGGCGCAAAAGATCAGCAACGGGATTGCCACCAGCAACAGCTGTTCGCCCTGGCGTAATCCGAGTGCCCGCCATTGGGCAAACTGCGGCAGGCGTTCCTGCAGAATCGCAAGCAGCGACGCCAGCAGGGCGATGGCGGCAACAATCATGGTCAAGGCGTTCATCGCCGCCGTAATCGCAAAGGTGCGATCGAAGATCCCGACGGATAGTTTGCGGATCTGCGCCTGCGAAATCCAGTCTCCCGCTTGTGCGCCCAACGCTTTCAGGCTTTGTTCGGCTTGTTGCATCGCTGCGTTATTGTCTTGCTTTAACCAGAGTGCGATACCGCGCGAGTAGTAGTGACTCCATTGACTCGCAACCACCTGCTCGGGCAGATAGAATTGAAAGTATGGATTACCATAATCGTAAAAAACGCCAACCACTTCATAATTTCTTAATCCGTTGTCGGTCTCCAGGGCGACGCGCTCTCCCGGCTCGACCCCGGCAAGAAAATGAACCTGCTCGTTGACCAGCACCGTATCCGGTCGTTCGCGCCAGGCTTGCAGCGCCGCGGCCGCGGATTCGCCCTGCCATTTCGATAACGGCAACGCCAGGCTATCCGGCGCCCCGGTATCGCCCCCCCGGATCAGGCTTGGGCGGCCGCGCCAGCGCGTGCTGACACCGATACGATGATGGCTGGCGGCGAGCCAGGAAGCATTCGCGGGCACGGATTCCAACTGCCGTAAGTCCAAATGCGGGGCCCGCAGATAGATGTCCGCACTCTGGCGCAGCTCGAGCCAACCGACAAAGGCGCCGCGGAAACTATCGACTAGCGTGCCGACCCCGAGATTCGCGGTCAACGCCAACAGCAAGGCCATCATCGCACTGCGATATGCCGGCAGCTGCGACCAGCCATCGCTGATCATCCAGCGCATTGTCAAAGACTCGCGCGGCACTAGCCCGGCGGCGACACGCAGCCCGGCGGCGAGTAATATCGGCAACAACCAGGCCGCGGCGAACAGCATCAGTCCGAGCACGAAAAATCCCTGGGTAACGGAGGCAATGCGCCCGTAGCCGAGGCCGGCAATCAAGGCCAGCAGCAACGCCGTCAAAGCTAGCCAACGGCGTGTTCGGGACTCGCTTCGCAGCAGCCCCTCGCTGCCGGCGGCGCTAAAGCTGGATTGACGCAATTGCCGGTAAAGCGGCCAGCTCAAGGCCCAGATCAAACCCAGTAAAGTGATGCTCCAGGCCTGCAGCAAGGTGATCCAGCTCAAGCCGAGCTCGGCTTCGACCGTCGCCGCGTAAAGACTTTGCAGGCTGGCGCCGAGCCCCGGCAGCAAGGCCTGCGCCAGCAGGACGCCGAGGACAAATCCCAACGCAGTTCCGAGCAAGCTCCAAACCAGGGTTTCGGCCAGTATCGCCGCCACCAATTGCGCGCTGGCGCAACCCAGCAGTCGCAGATCGAGTAAGGTCGCACGCCGATACCAGAGCGAAAAACGCACCGCATTGAAAACGATGAAAAGCCCAACCGCGAACGACAACAGGCTCATCGCGCTTAAATGGCTGTGCAGCGACGCGGTCAGGTCCTGCAAATCGATATGTTGCTGGTTTTCGATCAACTCGAGATGATCGGGCAAGCTGGCCGCAAGCCGTTGGTATGCGCGCGGAGCGATCGACCCTACCGCCAGGTAGCTAAAGCCATCGCTTGGCGCCAGTGACTGCGCCGCGCCGATATCGAGCAACACGCGCCGCCCCTGCTGTTCGCGCGCCTGGATTAGCGCCAGCGGCAACAGCCTGCCGTCGCGCAAGCGTAGCCGTTCTCCCGGCTTGAGCCCGAGCTCCTGCGCCAACACCGCAGGCACCCAGGCGCGATACGGCGCCTGCACCATCTCCAGCCAGCTGTCGCTAAAGTCCTGAGTATCGTCGCTACCGCTGTAAGGATCATCGGGCAGGGCCAGCAAATCGGTCGCGATAATGCTGATGGAAATTCCGGATGCAGTGCTGACCTCGAGTTCGATCAGCGGGAATATTTGACGGAACCCGGCGCGCCGCAGGTCGATATACAGCGCTTGCTCGATATCCTGACCGCGACGACTGCGAATCCAGTAGCTAGCCTGCGCCCCGAGCAGGCTTTGCGCCTGCCGATAACTGGTCTCGGCATGCTGGTTGACGATTTGCACCGCCGACCATAGACCGACCCCGGCAACCAGCCCGACGCATAGAAACAAAGTTTGCCAGGGATGTCGCCAATAGTGGCTTAACAAGGCTTTCAGTATCCAGAAAAACCCCGCATTCATATGATTTCCGCGAGCCCGCCATTATGCAGATTCACACGTCGATCCATAAACCCGGCCATCGCCCGACTATGGGTCACCATCAGCAGACTGCTGCCGGCACGCTTGACCAAATCGCTGAACAGGCCCATGACCTCGAGACTGGAGGCCTCGTCCAGGTTGCCGGTAGGTTCATCGGCAAGCACCAGCTCCGGTTTGTGCAGTAACGCGCGTGCGATCGCGACCCGCTGCTGCTGCCCGCGCGATAACTGAAACGGATACTTGTCGAGTTGATCGACGAGACCCAGACGCTCGACTAGTTCAATTTCATAGTCCGGGTCAAAGCGCCGGCACAAAGCGGCCTGGAAGCGGATATTGTCGATCACCGTCAGCGTCGAAATTAGATGAAATTGCTGAAATACGAGGCTCATCCGTTGCCGCCGCAGCTCGGCCAGCGCGGATTCGGAAGCCTCGTGAACCGACTGTTCGGCAAAAAGAATCTGACCGCTATCAGGTCGATCGAGCCCGGCGATCAAATGCAGCAAAGTAGACTTACCGCTGCCGCTCTCGCCGAGCAGGGCAATCGACGAGCCGGCGTCCATCCTGAAATCGAGGCCCTGCAGCACGGTTTGCCGCACTTCAGCATACTGGTAAGACTTATACAGTTTGTTGATCGCAAGCATGGGGAATGATGCTAACCGAATTTCCCGAGACACAATACTTTATATTACGTTTTCCCGGCAGCCATGGATTTGCCCGGGTAAATAAGTAAACTGTGATCCGACTCAGGGGGCAACCATGCCAACGATTTGCGATATCAAGGATTTGCAAAAAATGGCGCGCAGCCGCGTGCCGCGCATGTTTTACGAGTACGCGGATTCGGGTTCCTGGACCGAATCGACTTATCGTGCCAACGAATCCGATTTCCAGGACATCAAGCTGCGCCAACGGGTCGCGGTCGACATCACCGAGCGCTCGGTCAAGACCGAAATGGTTGGCCAGCCGGTTGCCATGCCGGTAGCGCTGGCGCCGGTAGGCCTGACCGGAATGCAATATCCCGACGGCGAAATCAAAGCGGCCCGCGCGGCGCAAAAATTCGGCGTTCCCTTTACCTTGTCGACCATGAGTATCTGCTCGATCGAAGACGTCGCCGAAAACACCAGCGAACCCTTTTGGTTCCAGCTCTACGTGATGAAGGATCGCGACTTCATCGGTCGCCTGATCGACCGCGCCAAAGACGCCGGTTGCAGCGCGCTGATGCTGACGCTCGACCTGCAGATCCTGGGCCAGCGGCATAACGACATCCGCAATGGCCTGAGTGCGCCGCCCAAGCCGTCCCTGAATGCTGCATTGCAAATCATCAGCCGCCCGCGCTGGTGTTTGAACATGCTGACCACCAGGCGTCATGGCTTTCGCAACATCATCGGTCACGCCAAGGGCGTTGGCGACCTGTCGTCGCTGGCTTCCTGGACCGCCGAACAGTTCGATCCGAAACTGTCCTGGCAAGACATCGACTGGATCAAGGAACGCTGGGGCGGCACCCTGATCATCAAGGGCATTCTCGATCCCGAAGACGCGCGCATGGCGGTCGAGACCGGCGCCGACGCCATCATCGTTTCCAATCACGGCGGCCGCCAACTCGACGGCGCGCGCTCATCGATCAGCGCACTACCCGAAATCGTGGCTGCGGTGGGCAAGGACATCGAGGTGCATTTCGATGGCGGCATCCGCTCCGGGCAAGACGTGCTCAAGGCAATCTGCCTCGGCGCCAGCAGCACCTATATCGGCCGCGCCTTTGTTTATGGTCTCGGCGCCCGCGGCGAGGCCGGGGTCGAACAAGCGCTCGACATCATTTACCGCGAACTGGACACCACGATGGCGCTGTGCGGCGAACGCCGGTTGCAAAACCTCGGTCACCACAACCTGCTGAATCCGCCGCAATAGCGGACTGCCGGTCAGGTGGTCTGTTCGCGGGCGCGCAGGTCTGTGCGGCGAACCTTCCCGGTGGTGGTCATCGGCAGGCTGTCGATGAATTCGACTTCGCGCGGATACTCGTGTGCGGAGAGCCGATTGCGCACCGTTTTCTGAATTTCGGTGGCGAGTTCGTCACAGGCGCGGAATCCGTCCGCCAGCACCACGAAGGCCTTGACGACCTGGCCGCGCAACTCATCGGGCTTGCCGATTACGGCGGCCTGCAGCACGGCCGGGTGTGTTAACAGCGAGTCCTCGATTTCGCCCGGGCCGATCCGATAGCCGGCGCTGCTGATGACATCATCCTTGCGCCCGACAAACCACAGAAATCCTTCCGCGTCGCGATAACCGACGTCGCCGGTGCGAAACCAGTTGGCGGTGATCTTGGCCTGCGTCGCCTGCGGATTATTCCAGTATCCGAGAAACATCACCGGATCGTCGCACCAGGCGGCGAGTTCGCCCTCTTCGCCGTCCGCCAGCACGTTGCCGTCGTCATCGATGACATCGACGCGGTGCCCGGGATAAGGTTTGCCCATGGAGCCGGGTTTTGGCGGCATGATCGCCGAGCAATTACCGACCAGGTAGTTAAACTCGGTTTGCCCCCACATTTCGTTGATGGTCAAACCCAAGTTTTCACGCCCCCAATGGATCAGTTCCTCGCCAACCTGTTCTCCCGCACTCATGATGGCGCGCAACTTCAAGTCATAAGTGGAATTCAGATTGGGCAGCGCGCGTAACATTTTCAACGCGGTCGGCGGAAAAAAACTGTTGGTTACCGCATAGTCGGACATCAGGCGACACACCCGCTCGGGATCGAAGCGGCCGCCCTCGAAGGCAAGGATCGGCATGCCGTAATTCAAGGCCGGCAGCAGGGCATCCCAGAGCCCCCCGGTCCAGGCCCAGTCAGCGGGCGTCCAGAAAACATCGCCTGCCTGCGGGAAAAAATTTTGCGACATTTCGAAACCGGTCAAGTTGCCGAACAAGGCGCGATGCGCAGTCAGCGCCCCCTTCGGCGGGCCGGTGGTGCCGGAGGTATAAATCAGGCAGGCCGGATCATCGGCCAGGGTTTGCACCAGGGTGAATTCATCGGAACCCTGTTCCAACAGCGTCCAGAACTCATCCTGCGGTATACCGCAGCGACAGCCGATGACGCGACCCAAATCGGGTAGTTCGGGTTGCAGTTGCCGGACGTCAGCGTAGCGGCTGGCATGCACGATCGCCGCCTTCGCACCGCTGTCGCGCAACCGATATTCAAGCGCCTCGGGTCCGAACAGAACCGCCAATGGCAACGATACCGCGCCCAGCTTGTGTATAGCGAGATGCGCCACGATGGTTTCGATGGTTTGCGGTAATACGATAGCGACGCGATCGCCCTGCCCGATCCCCGAGGCGCGCAATGCGTTGGCGAATCGATCCGATAGGTTTTTCAGATCCGCGAAGCTGTAGCTGGCCTTATCACCGGCGGCGTTTTCGTAAAACACGGCAACCCGGTGCGCCTGCCCCTGGTGACGCTCGCAGACTTGTTGGGCAACATTGAGTTTGGCCGGTATCGGCCACTTGAAATCACGGCGCAGCACATCAAAATCGGTGTTCGCGGGATCGATTAGTCGCATAGACTGTTGAAACTGTTAAAAAAATCATAATACCGCAACTAATTGCAAAACACAGTTGAGATAACCGTATTTCGGGGCTATAGGTAATGTTTATTCTGTGTTTTTTAACTAAAGCACTGAATAGTGTAGAATTTCCCCTCCAATCTGCTAAATAATTACCTTAGAGGAGCGCTTCTGGGCGAAAGGTATCATGAAGAACTACGAAGACTGGGCACAACTCATTGCTAAAAATCTGGCGCATGAAGCCGATTACATAGCGGCGATCGATAAAGACGAACTGGACGACAAGGCCGCAACCGAAGCATTTGTGCGAGCCGTACTCGAACCTTTTTTGCCGGAAAATTACGGAATCGGATCAGGTCGCATTGTCGATGCTTTCGGTAATTGCTCTGAATACCTGGATACCATCGTCTACAACCGGGATTTCCCCCGTATCGGCATGCGCGGCTCGTACAATACCTATCTGTATGAATCGGTGCTGGCGACATTTGCGATTCGAGCCAAGTTTATCCGGAAAACCTTTTTTGAGTCTCTCAACGCCTGTGCTTCGCTGGCGCATCTCGAGACCAATCTGGACAAGGTCGTTCTGGTAAAACTGGCCAAGAAAAACGGTTTAAGACCCGGTCCCAATAAAACGTTTATTCATGACGATCCGCTGCGCACCGGGCGCTTCGAACTGATCGGCCGCCCGCCGGGTTTCGTGTTCGGATTCAGCGGCATCAAGTACAGTTACCGCCAGCTGCAAGAAAATATCGAGCTGTGGATCAAAAATCGGGGAAACGACGGCATCGTCACCCCGATGAAAGCACTGCCCGCAGTTATCGCCACCCAGGGCTGTTTCGCCTGGCGCAACGCCGCACCGCTGGCGCTGAGCAATCGCGAAATGCTCGGCATCGGCAACGACGACGCACCCATCAGGTTGATTGCCCTGCAATTGATGTATCTGCTCAATCGCCGTTTGAATGCTACCGCCGACGGTTACGGCCTGAGGCCGAACCTGAATGCCTACCTGAGTCAGTTTTCTGCACCTAAATTCGCGACTGGCGTTGGCGACGTTGCCGCAGCATTCAAGCAACCCCAGTCACCTGCCCCTTCCGCGAGCGCCGCCCGCGCGGCACGCGATACCGCGCGCTTCGAACCCGCGCGCGACCATGCCGCGATCGAGGAAGCTGCCAAGGCCGCGGCGGCGAGCGCGGCCAAACCCCAGAAACCGCAAGCGCGAAAGCCCGCGCCGAAACTCGGGGCGAAAAAACCTGACGCGGCGACACCGCCTTCGAAACCCGCGGCAGTAAGCGCCACGGCCAAAAAACCGGCCGCATTGGACAAGCCTTCAGCCTTCGCCTCGGCGCCGAATCCACCGGCTAAAAAACCCGCCGCGATCGACAAATCCGACGCGGCGGCGGTATTCGACAAACCTTCACCGTTTGCGTCCGCCCCGATTCCGCCGGCGGAAACACCGGCCGAGGCCGATAAATCCGAGGCGGCGGTATTCGACAAACCCTCGCCGTTTGCGTCCGCCCCGATTCCGTCGGCCGAAACACCGGCCGAGGTCGATAAATCCGAGGCGGCGGTATTCGACAAACCCTCGCCGTTTGCATCCGCGCCGATTCCGGCAGCCGAGAAAATTCCGGCAACCGAGCCGCTGCGTTCACCCGTTCCCGTCGCGCCGCTCGGATCTGCGCCAATCCCATCGATGGATTCGCCCAAACCGGCCGCCAGCGAAGCCGCAGCGGCGAAGGCGATCCCGCCGATACCACCGGTCGACATCAGCCTCGGTTCCGGGGAAGCTGCAGCGGACGGCAAGCAAGAGCCGGAGGAAGATGAATTTATTCAGACGGTCATCATCCCTCCCGATCCAAGCACCGATAAAAAAGAAGATAAATCGCGCAGTTCCACCGACGCTTTCATCGCCCGCGTCAAGGAACAGTTGTCGACGCCCGATTCGCGCCCGGGAAACGAGCCGGATTTTACCTCGACCGTCCCACAGTAAACGCCCCGCAACCCCGCTTCACGGGGCCCTTCCGTTTTGTCCGATAGCGGCCGCGACCACGCGCCCCAGGCACTCCCCTTGCCCGCTTAAAATCCCCTCGGGCCGGGGATACCCCGGAGCCAGATTGCCATCTAAATCGGCAATACTGATGCATGTCAGCTCACTGCCGCCTGCGGTCGTATGCGGCGACCGCCCTTGACAAAAGTCAAGGAAAGCTGGTGGTCAGAAGCATAATGTCACGTCCTGAAACAACATCTTTATTCGATGATTCATGCAAATGAATCGCTAATCATTAGTCAGGAGCACGATCAATGAGTATTAAACGAAAAACCATACAGGGTGCGCTTCTCGCGGCCGCGTGTATCGGACTGGCTACAACCACGGGGGTATCTTTTGCCGCTAAGAAGAAATTCGAGCCGTTGAACGAGGCTGAATTCGAGCAGGCAAAAAGTATGTATTTCCAGCGTTGTGCCGGTTGTCACGGGGTCTTGAGAAAAGGCGCGACGGGCAAGAGGCTGTTGCCGAAGGGCGATCCTAAAAAGAAAGCCAAGGGTACGCTCAAGCTGGGCACCAAGCGGCTTGCCAAAATCATCAAGATAGGCACCGAAGGCGGCATGAACAACTTCGACGATATCTTCAACGACGAACAAATCGACCTGCTGGCGCGCTACATCCAGATGGAACCGCCGGTTCCGCCGGAAATGTCGCTGGCATTGATGAAACAACGCCACAAGGTATTTATCGAGCCCAAAGATTATCCGACCAAACCGCTGCACGGCCGCAATTGGGAAAACTTTTTCGTGGTTATCGAACGTGACGCCGGCAAGATCGCGATCGTCGACGGCGACAAGCATGAAATCGTCGACCATATCGATACCGGCTACGCGGTACACGTCATCAAAGCGACCGAGCACCATGACCTGGAAAAACCGGTTGGCGGCGTTCCTGGACGCTTCTGGTACACCCAGGGCCGCGACGGCAAGATGACCAAGATCGACCTCTGGCAAAAGCCCGGCAGCATGCTGGTTGCCGAAGCGCAAATGGCCTACGACGCACGTGACGTCGCCGTATCCGGCGATGGCAAGTACGTAATCGGCGGCGCTTACTGGCCGCCGCATTTCGTTATCCTCGACGCCGTTACCATGGAACCGCTGAAGGTGGTTTCGACTCGCGGTGTCAACGTCGATGGCGACTATGTCAACGAGTCTCGCGTGGCGGCTATCTACACCACTCCGAAGCAGTCTTCTTTCTGGGTAGCCATGAAGGAACTCGGCCAGATGTGGCAGGTGGATTACACCGATCTCGAAAACCTCAACATCAAGCAGGTCAATTCAGCCAAGTTCCTGCACGATGGCTTCTTCGACCCGACCGGCCGTTACTTCCAGATCGCCGCGAACGCATCTAACAAGATGGTTATCGTCGATTCCAATACCGGCAAGCTCGAAGCCATGATCGACACCGCCAAGCTGCCGCATCCGGGACCCGGTGCAAACTGGAACGATGCGCAATGCGGACCGGTAGGCAGCACCACCCACCTGGGCGAAGGCAAGGTCACCGTCTGGGGTAACGATCCCAAGGGTCACAAGGCCAACGCGTGGAAGATTTGCTACACCGTCGACACCGATGGCCCGGGCGTCTTCATCCGCACCCATCCGAAGTCTCAGTACGTATGGGCTGACCAGACCAAGCACCCCGAGCCTTTGGTTCAGCAAAGTGTCAAGGTCATCGACAAGAAGACGCGTAAAGTTGCCAAAACCATTCGGGTGACCGAGGAAGACGGCAAGGCTGCGGTTCATATCGAGTTCAATGCCGATGGTTCTGAAGTCTGGGTTTCAGTCTGGAATCGAAAGGACAACAGCAACCCGACCGGTGAAATCGTGGTTTACGACTCCAAGACGCTTAAGGAAATCAAGCGTATCAAGGGTCTGACGACTCCGACCGGCAAGTTCAATGTTCACAACCGTACCAATCACGTTACCTGATTCGTCTCTAACAGGAACAGCGTGATGTAGTCCAGGGCGGGCATGCTTTGAAAGTATGTCCGCCCTTTTTCAAACCGGGTATTTCTTAAACACCCCGCGGGATCTTTAAGAAATAAGCAGAATAACGAAAGGTAATAAAAACATGGCTGATTCATCTCGAAAATTTAGCATGATGTCGCGCAAGGTCGTGTTGGGAACGACGCTGGGCGCCGCTCTGTTCTTCATGATCGTCGGCGTCATATTCTGGGGCGGCTTCAATACCGCGATGGAAGCCACCAACACCATGGAATTCTGTATTTCCTGCCACGAAATGGAAGAAAACGTTTACCGCGAATACACCGACACCGTGCACTACAGCAACCGTAGCGGTGTGCGCGCCACCTGCTCCGACTGCCACGTGCCCGATCCCTGGTTGCACAAAGTAGTGCGCAAAGTCGAGGCCAGCAACGAAATCTTTCACAAACTGCTGGGCTCGATCGATACCCCTGAAAAATTTGACGCGAAGCGCCTGCAGCTGGCCAAAAACGTGTGGCGGGCGATGAAGGAGACCGATTCCCGCGAATGCCGCAACTGCCACGATTTCAACTCGATGAATCCCGAGAATCAGAAAAAGCGCTCGCGCAAACAGCATATCCTGGGTATGGAAGCCGGTAATACTTGCATCGACTGCCATAAGGGCGTCGCGCATAAAAAGGTACACGATCAGCTCAGCGAGGATGAACTAGTGGCGATGGAACAACCGCGCACCGAAGACAAGCGGCCGATCCCACCCCAGTGGCAGGCGTTCATCGCCGGCATCAACGGAGATGGCAAGGTTGCCATGGCAAGCGCAACCGCCGCCGAACCCGGGTCTGATGGCGAACCGGCGATGGAAAAAACCGCCACCGCCGAACCTTCCGAGGTCGAACAGGCCGGTACCGAGGTAGCGGCGACAACAGCAGTGGCAGCCGCACCCGCCGCTGCCGGCGGCAGCGTCGACTGGGCGCCGATCGAAGCCTACCCGGTGACCCTGTTTTATACCGGCCAGGCATCGATGGAATGGGTTCTGAAAGGCAGCGACCACGGCGGTAAGCGGGCCTTCGTTACCGGCGACCGTTGCTACGACTGCCACGAAGAGGAAGAAGTCGATATCGGCGACCTCGTCGTTAGCGGCGAAAAGGTAGAAGACAGCCCGATTCCGGATAAGCGCGGCAGTATCCTGGTCAACATCAAGGCGGCCTACGATGCCGATAATATCTACATGCAGTTCCAGTGGGAAGACGCTGAACATACGCCTGTTCCATTCGTCGATGGCGGCAAGATGGACCCGGAAAATCCGATCAAGCTCGCGGTAATGCTCAGCACCGATGACGAGGATAACCCGCAGGTCGAATACGCCGAACGTTCCGGCTGCTGGCAGACTTGTCACCACGATGCCAACTACATGCCGCATCAGCCGGACGAGGCGACGCTTGCAAGCAGCCCGCTGGCGTCCCGGCTGGAGTTGAGCCAGGGTGTCACCAAGTACCTCAAGGAAAGCCGCAGCGAGATCGAGATCGAGGGCAAGGACGGTAAGCTGCGAGGCGGCTGGGACAAGCTCAGGGAGCAGGCCGAAATCGACGCCGCGCTCGCTGACGGCGCCTTCATGGACTTACTACGCTACAAGGCGGGAACCGGCGAGTCCGAGGATGGCCACATTCTCGAACGGCGCGTTATGACCGGTGGCCAGGGTGTCAGCTTCAGCGGCGGCCTCACGGATGGCGTCTGGACCATCGAGATGGTGCGCAAGCTGACTTCCGACATGCCCGGCGACGTCAGCATGAGTAAGGATAACTGGTACAATATCGGCTTCGCGCTACACGACGATTACACCAGCAGCCGCTTCCATCATGTCTCGCTCGGGTTCAAGCTGGGATTCGACGACGAGGATGCAGAAATTAATGCCATAGGGCAGTAATCGAATCGCAGTGTAAAGGTTATCCATGAAGAATCGACTGCTCAGCATTGCACTAACTCTGTTCCTGACCAGCACCGCCGTGTTCGCGGGTGACGAGACCGCGGCGCTGGTTACCATCAAGGACTTCAAGTTCGTGCCGCAGCACATCGCCGTCAAGACGGGACAAACCATCACCTGGGAAAACCGCGAAAAACGCCAATACCACAGCGTCTGGTTCGAGGCGCTGGGCGAAGAGGAACCCGCGGATTACCTGTTCCCCGAAGATACCTACGCGCGCACATTCGATAAATCTGGTACCTTTCCCTACCGCTGCGGGCCGCATCCGGAAATGACCGGCACCGTAACGGTAACCGAATAAAGCTTTCAGCGCGAAACCGCAACCCGAGGCCACACATGTCACCCACCGGTGTAACCCTGAAATCCGCCCTGCTCTGCCTGATGCCGGTCTTATTTACACCCGCGATGGCCGCCGACGCACCGGCGCTTTACCAACAGCACTGCGCCGTCTGCCACAATGCGCAACGCCTCGGCGGCATGGGCCCGGCTTTGCTACCCGGCAATCTGAAACGTCTGCGTAAAAAAGCGGCGGTCAAGGTAATCAGCGACGGCCGCGTCGCCACCCAAATGCCGGCATTCGCAAAAACCCTGTCCGCGCCGGAAATCCAGGCGCTGGCGGAATACATCTACACCCCCGCGAGCGATAATATCGTCTGGGGTCTGGATGAAATCAACGCCAGTCACATTCAGCACCACCTCGAAGCCGAGCTGTCGGACGAGCCTGTGTTCGAGGTCAACGACCTGCTCAACCTGTTTCTCGTGGTCGAGCTCGGCGACCACCACGTCACGCTGCTCGACGGCGACCGCCTGGAGCCGATACATCGTTTCAAATCGCGCTTCGCGCTGCATGGCGGGCCCAAATACTCGAATCGGGGACGCTTTGTCTACTTCGCGTCGCGCGATGGCTGGATCAGCAAATACGATATCTACAACCTCAAGCTGATAGCCGAAATACGCGCCGGCATCAACACCCGCAACCTTGCGGTATCGCATGACGGCCGCTATGTCATGGTCGCCAACTACCTGCCGCATTCGCTGGTGTTGCTCGACGCCGTCGACCTGAAACCGATCAAACTCTACGACGTCAGAAATAACGCGGGCCAAACTTCGCGTATCTCCGCGGTATATACCGCACCGCCGCGCAACAGCTTTATCGCCGCGCTCAAGGATATCCCCGAAGTCTGGCAAATCCATTACGGCGACAGCCCGCCCGTCGGCTTCGGCCAGTGGATGCACGACTACAACCCGGAATCGGGCGAAAAAGCGGAAACCGAAACCTTCCCGGTACGCCGCATCCCGGTCGACGACTACCTCGACGATTTCTTCTTCGACCAGGAATACGTCTCCATCATCGGCGCATCGCGCGAGGGTAAGGGACAAGTGGTCGACCTCGACGTCGGCCGCGTCATCGTGCCCGACCTGGCACTGCCGGGCATGCCCCACCTCGGTTCAGGCATTACCTGGGAATACCAGGGACGCACCGTGCTGGCCACGCCGAATCTGCGTGCAAACAATGTCAGCGTCATCGACATGGAAAGCTGGGAAACGATTAAACATATCGAAACCCTGGGACCCGGATTTTTCATGCGCAGCCACGAAAATACGCCCTACGCCTGGGTCGACGTATTCTTCGGGCCCGACAAGGATGCGATGCACGTAATCGACAAGCGCAGCCTCGAAATCGTCAAGACGCTGCGCCCCGCGCCCGGCAAGACCGCCGCCCATATCGAATTCACCCGCGACGGCAGGTATGCGCTGTTAAGCATCTGGGATCCGGACGGAGCCGTTATCGTTTATGATGCAGCGACACTGGAAGAAGTAAAACGCCTGCCGATGAACAAACCTTCCGGCAAGTACAACGTTTACAATAAGATCACGCGCTCCGCGGGAACCAGCCACTAGCCCGCATATGGCGCGCAAGTGGTAAATTCGATTTAAAATGATGCGATGACGGAAATATTGGCAATTCTAAAAGAATACAAATCGTACCCGAACGCAATGCTCGGCAAGATCAATATATGACACTCGATCAATTGATCCCGTTTATGCCGCCATTCCAGGCAGCGGCAAACACCGTCGCCACCCTGCTGCTGGTCGCCGGTTATTATTTCATCCGCCGTGGAAACCGTCGCATGCACCGTAACTGCATGGTGGCCGCACTGGCGGTGTCGGCCGTGTTCCTGGTTTCCTATCTGACCTATCACAATCTCGTCGGATACGCCCCATTCGCCGGCCAGGGCTGGATTCGCCCGCTCTACTTCACGCTGCTGGGGTCACATATCGTACTCGCCGGCGTGATCGTGCCGTTGGTGCTGCTGACGGTCTGGTTTGCGGCAACCGGCAACTTCACGCGCCACCCCCGGATTGCGCGCTGGACGCTACCAATCTGGCTCTACGTGTCGATCACGGGCGTCGTTATATATATTCTGGGCTTTCATATTTATGCCGCGGCGGAGGTCTGATGGAGTTTGTTTATTACACCCTTGCCGGGCTCATCCTCTATGTTTTGTCTGACTGGATCCTGGGTCAGGTCGAAAAATTGCGCGGCGAGCGATTCGAACAGCGCACACTGATATTTTTCGTCATCATCCTGGTGCTCGCGCTTACCTCATTTAAGGCCATCGAAATGTTGACCACCGCTTCCTAGCCGTAATCCAACAGACGGAGAGGACGCGGTCCCGGTGCTAATCATTGCTTGGAATTTTGCGGGATCCTGTTAATTTAGCAGGCTGACGGACAACCGAATTTCTTCCATGTCAAAACCCGAAGCTGCTTCGATAAGCCGCTCACAGGCGATTATTGCATTTACGCTGGGCACGCTGTTTTTCAGCTATGCCTTCGTGCAACGCGTTTCGCCGAGCGTCATGACCGGCGAGCTGATGCGCGAGTTCGCGGTCGGCGGCGCGGCGCTCGGGTCGCTATCGGCGTTTTACTTCTACGCTTATGCTTCGATCCAGTTGCCGGTAGGCATGCTGACCGACCGCTTCGGTCCGCGCAAACTGATGAGCTTTACCGCGGCGCTGTGTGCGCTGGCGTCGGTGGGTTTCGCCTTAAGCGATTCGCTGCTGACCGCGTCGATCGGGCGCGCGCTGATTGGCGGCACCGTCGCCTTCGCTTTCGTCGGCACGCTGGCCATCGCCGGCTACTGGTTCAAACCGGCGCAATACGCGCTGCTAGCGGGATTGCTGCAAACCGCAGGCATGTGCGGCGGTATATTCGGACAGGCGCCGTTGCGACAGCTGGTTGAATCGATCGGCTGGCGCAGCACGATTAATGTACTCGCGGTAGTCGCTCTGGCGCTGGCGCTATTACTGTTTTTACTGGTGCCTAAACGCTCGCGCGAACAAAAACATCACGGACCGCAGCCCGGAATCATGCAGGGGTTACACGCGGTTGCGACCAACCCGCAAACCTGGATTTGCTCGATTATCGGCTTCGGCATGGCTTCGTCCATGCTCGCCCTGGGCGGTCTCTGGGCGGTACCCTGGCTAAACAGCATCCACGGTTACAGTAAAACCGAGGCCGCCGCCGTCAGCTCGATGATCTTTGTCGGCTGGGCCATATTATCGCCACTATGCGGCTGGTTGTCGGATCGCATCGGCCGGCGCAATATCATCCAGCAGGTTGGCGTGCTAATCGTGTTGGTTGCGCTAACTGCACTGTTCTATGCGACCCCCGAAAGTACCAGCCTGTTGATGCTGCTGATGTTCATCGTCGGCGCCGGCGGCAGCGCGATGACGGTATGTTTCGGTTCGGTCAAGGAACTCAACGACCTCAACTACAGTAGCACTTCGCTGGGTTTGATGAACATGTGTATCGTCGGTTCGGGCGCGGTGATGCAGCCGCTGATCGGTTGGTTGCTCGATCTCGGCTGGAGCGGAGAAATGGTCGACGGCGCTCGGATTTACTCGGCTTCAGGTTATACTAACGCCTTTATTAGCTTGCTGGCGCTCAACCTGGCGGCCTTCGTCGCCGGCCTGTTTCTACGCGAGACCCGGTGTAAGCAGATTAACTAGAGTTACCCCCCAAGAGGAATAAAATATGCACGTACGATGGATGCTACTCGGCCTGGTTATGCTGACCGCTTCACTGCCGGTAACCGCAGAGGAAATGTCGCTCGAACTGAAAGCGGGGAAACCCAGTGCGGCCGAGTTCCGCCTGGCTGCAATCCGGGCGTTCTACAAACGCAACTACGAGATTTGGTCTATCGATCCGCAGCGGGTCACGGGGCGCTATAAGGGTGCAGTGAAACTGGAAGTGGTTTTGCAGGAATCAGCCGTGATTATTCGCAATGCTACGCCTGGGTTGTTAAACGACAGTAACTCCCGCCGCTATCTCAATAATTTGAAACGCGACCTGGTCTACGAACTGGCCGCTTATATGATCACGGCGCCGTCGAGTTCTGAGTTGGCCGGCGCGGTTTCCACCCAGTCGGCAGCGCCGACCGCGTCCGGGACGGCAGTCTCAGGCACCTACGTTTCCAGCATCACAACTAACGGTAATTATACGTTTCAAAAGAAAAGTTCCCGCAGTATCGCGATTACCCTCGAACAGGAGGGTACCAATATCACCGGCAGCAACAGTGAATACAATTTGAAATTGATCGGTACCCGGGAAGGCAACACAATTAATTTTTATACCCTGCCCAGCAAGATAACCAGCGGCGAAATAAAAGGTGAATGGGTGATCAGCGATGACGCTAATTTGCTGACCGGCAAATGGACGCGCGGCGCCGCCGGCGGTATTTGGAATCTGACCCGGTAACGGCGCCAGCCGACAAGCCGCTAAAAAATCTGTCACCGGATCTGCGTGAATGGAGTCGAGGCGACAGTCAACCCGCTTCAAAACTGGGTTAACCGCCGCCAATGGCGCTTGCTAATAAACATTGTTCTTGCCGCGAAAGCGCACTCAGCCGTATTGATATCTTGCGCCGAGCGCTTTACAGCTATACCCGTTGGATGGACGGCATACAGCCGGGTATGACGCCTTATTTAAGCGCCATTGTTAACTGTTGCTTTAACCGCATACGCCCATCATGGCTGCTTCCCTTGGTAGTTACCGAAATTCGGGACTCGAGGGTCTAACCCCAGTATGTCCAACCACTAACCATTCAGCGATCTTGCTTGCCGAACTTAACCGCATGCGATATGTCCATGCGGGTGATCCCCATGTCGCGCAGTTGTGCGTCGGACAGCGACTGCAGATGTTCGATCGCCCTGCGATCTTCGGCTACACGCGCCTGCCGGCGAAAGCTCGCGGCGACATAGTCGCGCAGAGCGCGAACGGCTCCGGCCAAACAACCCCAATCACCGCCAACCGGCAAATAATGCGATTCCTCGCACTCGGAGCAGACGCAGTATCGGGGACCGGACAGGTTTTGTATGCATTGCTTAATCATTGTAGAATTCCTCAAATTATTTGAATCGCCTAAACTGCACTACTACGGGATGGAAGGTTTGATTATCTTGTTATACCGTGCATTCTTCAAACGAGTATTTTTGTGAGTAAATCAAGTAAATCTAAATTTATAAAACGCCGTCTACCACCATTGAACGCGTTACGCGCGTTCGAAGCCGCAGGTCGCCTGGAAAGCCTGACCGATGCCGCGACCGAACTGAACGTAACCCCGGCCGCGGTCGGCCACCAGGTCAAGGCGCTGGAAAGTTATTTCGATCAGGCGCTGTTCGAACGGCGCTACCGCGCGATTGCCCTGACGGAAAAGGGACGCCTGCTGTTAGCGGGAGTGACCGACGGTTTCGACCGCTTATCCGAGTCGGTCGACGCTTTCGCGGCACTGGAGCAGCAGCGCGCATTGATAATCAGCAGCTGCACTTCCTTTGCGGCCCGTTGGCTGGTGCCACGCCTGGACGAATTCCGCGCGCTGCACCCGGACATCGACGTGCGCCTCGATGCAACCCAACGGTTGGTCGATCTGCGCCGCGAAGAATTCGATCTCGGCATCCGCTTCGGGCCGGGACAATGGGGGGCCTCGAAACCGATTACCTGCTGGATGAAGAATTCATCCCGGTGGCAAGCCCGTCGTTGCTCGCGCATAAACCGGTTGCTAAACCCGCGGATCTCGCACGGCATACCCTGCTGCACCGCGACGAGTCGCCGGGGCCGCTGCCGCTCGACTGGGCCATGTGGCTGCAGGCGGCCGAGGTCGATAATGTCGATCCCGAACGCGGGATACGCTACAGCATGGAGAGTATGGCGATCCAGGCTGCCGTCGACGGTCACGGCATCGCACTGGTCAGCAATGTGCTGGTCGCAGCCGATATCGAAGCGGGCCGGTTGATCAAGCTGTTTGACCTCGGATTACCGGCCGGCCGCGACGTCGCCTATTATCTGGCCTATGCGCCGCGGCGCCGGCGCCACCCTCGGGTCGCCGCGTTCCGCGCCTGGATTCTGAACGAAGTCAGCCAGTCCACACGGCTCGCGTGATCCGTACGTGCTGCGCCCGGGCGTTTTTATTTATTGTCTATCGGCAAATCCTGATCGCATTTTTTACAGTTCAGCTCATAACCCAGCATGGATTCCCTGCCGGCTTCCGTTACGACCCAGGGCCTGCTTACCAGCGGCGGATTGTGGCGCACGTGCTGGTTGTGGCGGCATGCCAGCTCCGCCACCCAATGATCTTCTTCATCTTTGTGATATCCGACGATAGGCTGTTTCATTATTTACGGATACCCGAATCTGCAACCGATAGTGCGCTGGCAAAAAAAAACTAATAATACCTCGATCACAGGAAGATGAAAATTTCCGGGGCGGTAGCTGCGCGCTAGTTAGTGTGCTATTATGGGGGAACAATTCCACTGGCATAGCGCGGCAACGGGCTCTGAATCGCCCGGCTTGCGAGCCCGGCCGAAGACGACCGGTAAACTATTAACCCGGCGTAACGAATCCGCGACTGAAATCGACGAGTAATGCAATCCTTAAAGCCCAAATCACAATAGATCTGCGTCTCAGGCCGAACTTGAACCAGTTCTCATCCAAAATGCGACTCACTTCTAAACTTTGACATCGACCGTATTTATTCCTTATCCCAATGAGGCCGCCATCGCATTTTTGAGCGTATCTAGCCTCTATATTATTCCTAATTCGTTTAACCGTATCGGAGAACAGATATGAATTCAGACACGATATGCTCACAACAGGTCGATTTGGCAGATACAACAGAGCGCGCTCCCATTACTCGCATACTCAACACACTACCTGGATTCTTTGCCCATTTGCAAAATGCGCAACGCGTCGAACAGCAAGCGAAACGTCTTTATACCATGAGCGATGCGGATTTGCATGACATCGGCATGACCAGGGAAGACATCCCGTCGCATCTGTCCAGCCAGTTTTAATTTAACGATTTACTCCCCACGGCGGCGCCATGCTGGATGCACTGCCCGCCCCGTGACGAGCCAGGCCGGAGTCAGCTGCCCGTTACCAAGAAAGCGCTGATTCCAATTACCAGAAATACGATCCATGATAGATGCCTGCCCCTGGTGCCCACCACGGCAACCAGGAAATGGGCAATAAATGTAAAGCCGATAACGGTCGCTACAGATTTCAAATTTAAGGGCGGATGCGCCATTAATATCAATAGCGCCGCAAACCCCCACCAGGCCAGGGTAGTCAAATGCCATGCAAATCAAAGCGTCCGGATAGTAAAGTCCGCGCTGCCGAATAAATGCGGAATGTCTACGCGGCGGAAAAGCCGCATGAGTATGAATTTTTCTCCGAGCAGCGAATGAAACACTCCTATCCCGAAAGCTAAAAATGCGGCGAAATATAGCACCATTTTCATAATCATCAGCGATTGCCCTGTTGACTAAAAAAGGATTCGATCTCGACTGCCATACCGGCACGGCTTGGAAGCACAGACGGCAATATAACCCAGAAAGTGCAGTTGCCGTCCTCGTCTATCCTGAACGCAAGAACGCCGCGATAAAAACCGCATATCTGCTCCAGGTCATCGCAAACTACAACCTAGTCAAAATGGTTATATGGCTTAACGACGCCGACACGGTTTATCAAGAGTATGCCTAGTACATAAGGTTTCCGTTTTTGGTTTCACTCGGGATTTCCTGAATTGCATCCCAGTGCTCGACAATTTTCCCCTGATCGTCGAAGCGGAAAAAATCCATTGTGACGTGTTGCTCGTTACCCGGCCACGTCTGGAGTGTATGCAGCGCCACCAGATCGCCTTGCGCCACCGCACGCACAAATTCAATGCTTTTATCGGAATATTCCGCGGCCATGGCGCTGAAATAATCGATAAAAGCCTGCTTGCCGTCGGCGACTAACGGGTTGTGCTGTATGTACTCCGCACCGACATAATCTTCGACCGCTCCGGCTGGATCTCCGAGGTAAGCCGTTCGGTAAAACGCGATTGCGTTGCTTTTATTTGCCTCCAGATCCTGACCCATTCCTATCCTCCGATTTTAGGTTAGCAGACAATATCCGACCGACACCCCGGGTTCCGCCGCCGCGGTAAAAGTCACGCGCGGTGGGCCTGCGTATAACAGGGGCCGGTAGTCGGGCGAACTTCCAATCCCGGCACACACTTTTAGGACTGCGTCGGTCTTTTCCGGCCTGCGACAAAAGGCCGATTTAATACCCCTACCCCGCTGCCGATGACCCATGGCCTGGTTGTCAAATCGGTGCAGGCGGGTCGTTTAACAGCCCCAATATCGCCAATAGCAACGTGGGAGCATTGCGCGCCTAGCAATTGATTTGCCCGGTTCAACTCCAGACGGCCCGAGCCAAACCGGTCAGCAAGCCCGGGCTCGCGACCAGACCCGCGGATACAAATCGGTTCCGGGCCGATCACCGGGTTTGAGGCCATGTTCGGTCATGACGGCGCTGTGATCCGGATCCATACCGCACTCGCGGAACTCGATGCGCACATCATCGCCCAGCCACTTGGTGGTAAACACCGATAATTCGCGATCCGCGTCCAGTTTACCCGAGCCACCGTGCATGATACGACTGTTAAAGACCACGCAGTCGCCCGGTTGCATATCCCAACTCACCACACCGAAACTCTCCGGATCGGCGTCGATATCGGGGATTGATTGTTCGGCGATTTTCGAGAAATCAACCTGATCGACATCCGTTTTGCCGTCCGGATTCAAAGCGCCGAAATTATATTGATTGAATACCGAATCCTGGCGATGCGAACCCGGCACATAGGCCAGCGCGTTTTCCCGCTTAACCGGCACCAACGGCATCCAGATGGTACAGGTGTCAATAGCCGCTTACCGACCAGTAGGGTTCGTCCTGATGCCAGGGCGTGGCGAACTGGCTGCCGGCCGAGCGCACAAACACGGCATCGAAGTAAAAATTGATATGGCTGGAGTCCATCAGCATACCGGCGATTTGGGAGGCGGGGGAATCAAAGACAAACCGCCGGTATTCCTCTATGCCTAACCATGCCTGACTGTCCCAGAACATGGTGCGCCCTGTCTCATCCCGGTCCCACACCCTCGAACGATCCGTAGGGCGCCTGCAATTCACCTCCAGCCCTCGTCTCAGCAGCGCAATCCAGTCCGCGTCAAACATTCCGGGTATGAGCACCACGCCGTCTCGCTGGTAGCTTGCAATTTCGTTCGCGGTAATCTCGCGAGGAAGGTTGGTGTTCATCGTGATATCGCCCAAATACTATGATTATCAATGTCGGAAGTAAGCCGCAATGACAGATAATTGTCAAAATTAAGCTTATCGGGGTAAAGGCTAAAATCGACCGACAAAGCGACGCCCTGTCTTAAAAATCCCTTCTCGAGAAGAAGAACGGTGAAATATTGCGACCCTAAACAATTGGACCGGACCTTGGTTCGACGCGGTCACCAAATACTGCTTCGCATACGCGGCCTGGCGGTAGGTAAGGTCAGACTGCTTGTCGCGTTAGGCTGGCGGTCGCGCCAACGATACTCCGATAGCGCGGAATTGAAATTTTATTAACCCGAACAACGGGAAGCTACTTGCGGCCGCCGCTGAGCACGAAACCCTGGTCGGACTCGAAGCCTACCAGCAAAATCTGCGCTGGATCGATGCTGACCTGTTGCTCGAGTTGGTGATTGAAGCCCTCGATACGCACGCTATCGTTCATTTTGAGGCTCAGGCGATGCGCTCCGGCTGGGACTTTAGCTTTATGGAAAACGTCGACGCCGCCGTCACCGAACAGCCCCGGCGGTGGCAGCGAGGCGCTGAAGAAAGGTTCATCGTCGAGCAGGGCTTCGATCGTCACCGGGGAACGTTCGCGCGGGCAGTCTTCGAGCTTGCGCATGTTTGCCGGCAGTTCATTGAGTTCTTCCTGGCTCAGTCGGCGGCAGGGCTCGCGTAGCTGACCGGCATGGGCGAAAGCGATGGTTATCACGGCTTCGTCATCGGCGATGATGCGCACCGAGGGCGAGGTCGCGAAGTACCAGACCAGCGCCATGAAGACCGTATAGTTGATTGCCTGCAACAGAAAACGCAGCGGCTTGTTGTTGAATTCCGTCATCGCTCCGTCCCTGTTACCGCGTCGGCGGCGGACTGGTTGAGCTCGATCAGGTGCCGGCGGAACTCGGCGAGGTCAGCTTCGACCGAGCGCAGATCGGGTTCGGCCGCGCCGTGGATGCGGATGCGCTCGCGCTCGGCGCGGGCGCGCAGACTCGGTTTGCGTTCGCCGGCGAAACGCAGGCGCGTCCAGCTATTGCCAAAGCGAAAATAGCAGTCGTTCTGGCGGCAGCCGGTTACCATGACGCCGTCGGCGCCCTGCTTGAGCGCGTACTCGACCAACGTCGGCGGCAGCATCCCGCTGCAAATCAGGCGCACGCCGCGCGTGTCTGCCCGATTGAGGCGGTCGACGCTCAAACCGTGTTCGCAGCCGAACACCAGAATTTTTACCTCACCGGACATCGCCGCCACGGTTTCACGCGTCAGGCGGCGCATTTCATCGACCGGCAATTGCGGCATGTCGATCCCGGTCTTCAGGGTTTCGCGCGAGGAGCGGAACGGGTTCGACGCCGGGCAAGAACCCGCGCATATCCCGCAGGCGCCGCAGAGCGAGGGGTTGACCACCACTTCGTGCTCGTAACGCGCGCCGTCGGTGCGCGCCTGCACGGTGATGGCGTCGAAGGGGCAATCCTCGAAACAAATGCCGTAACCGTTGCAGTTATCAAGGTCGACCACCGCCTTAGCGCCGTCTTTTTTCGGCAACAGCCACGGCAACGCCATCAACAACAGGGTGATCGCCGTGGTCACGATCCAGACCTGTTGCGCCGGCCAGATTTCGAGCAACGGGTAAACGTTCAGGTAAAACCAGTCGATATGCAGTACCCGCGGCACGCTGTCGAGGCTCGCCGGCGCGTGACTCAGGGCCGGCTGATAAATCGACAGTACCAGCAGCGCGAAAAATGTGCCCATGGCGAGACCGCGCGGCGGATTGATGTTGACGTTGGAGAGGCGATAAACGTGCAGCCACAGCATGAACACCAGGATCAACGGCTGCCCCAACAGATGCAGGAACTCGATCAGGATGAAGAAACGGTCGGTCATCCCGCCGGAGACGAAATTGCGCGTCATCGCGCCCGAGAATATCGGCAGGGCATCCATCAGCTGCGCCGAACCGACCGCAATGTACTGTGCCAGTTCGTCCCACACCAGCCAGTAACCGGTGATGCCGAGAGTGACGATCATCCACAGATTGGGCACGCCGGTGACCCATGAAAACCAGCGGAAACCGCGATAACGGCCCGAGGCGAATTCTTTGAACCCGAGGCGAATTCTTTGAACATGTGCAGCAGCACGGTCACGACCACGGCATCCGAGGCATAGCGATGCAGGCTACGCATGATGCCGGCCGCATACCACTGCTCGTGGGTCATGTACTCCACCGACGCGTGCGCGCCTTCGACGCTGCCGTGAAATGGGATAAACAAATAGATGCCGCTGATCAGGATTACCCAGAACAGGAAAAACGACAAGGTGCCCAAATGGTATAACGGGTTCCACTCGGTACCGAAGGAAAGATTGAACCATGACTCGAGCGCCAGATAGGCGCGTTTGACCGGATTGACTATCACCTGATCGTCTTCTCTATGTGAGCTTTGAAAGCTGGATGAAACAGAAATTAGACTTTAACCGAAACCCGCCGCAGGCGATCTGACTAAAGTCAAATGTGCCGCTAGCCGTGCCGCTAGCCGTGCCGCATGCCTCGTACCACGACCGTGCCGCCAATGGCGATGATCGTAGCGCCGATCAACATGCCGAGAAATAGCGAGTAGTCGAGATAATAACCGTCGCGCTGTGGGTCGTAGGTGGTGCAGAATAGCTTGATGCGATTAACCAGGTTGGCGAGCAGCGGCTGCTCGGGTGGCGAACGCCCCAGCACCAGCTCGATCAGCGGATCAACCAGCAGCGGCGTATCGAACACCTGTCCGTAAACCTGGCGGTATACCCTGCCCTCGGCGTCGATAATGCTGGTCTGGATCAGGTGATCGAAACCGTTCGACGAGGGGTAATACAAAAACCCGAGATCGCGTGACAACGCCTCGATGGTTTGCGCGTCGGCGCTCAGCAAATGCCAGCCACGGTCGTAAACGCCCTGTTTGCTGGCGAAGAAGCGCATCGCGTCGGGCGTATCCACCGCGCTATCGAAACCGATCAGCGCGACGTTAAAGCTGTCGACGCCCAGCGCATCGCGTGCTTTTTCCACCATCGAGGCCAGGTGGCGCGTAGTCATCGGGCAAATCTGGTAGCAACTGGTGAAAATCATGGATACCAGCAGCGGTTTGCCGCGCAGTCGATCCAGTCTAACCGGATTGCCGTCGATATCGGTAAACCGGTGCACGCCCACCGAGTTGCCGACCGCCGCCTGACTGGTGGCGAGCGCCGTATCGTAGTCGAAGGCCGGCTCCGGGGTTACCGTATAGGCCTGTGCGAGGGGCGACAGCGCCATATGCAGGATGAATCCACATATGAGAGTGATATGGCGCATTGGTTTAGCTACCCGAGCAGCAGAACGTCAAGCACCGCGCAAACCAGCAATAGCACCAGCTGCAGCAGTGAAGCGAAGAAGCTCTTCATCGCGACCCGGGGAGTCGGGTCCTTGATCATAAGGTAATTGTGGTAAATAAAATAACCCCCACCGCCCGCGGCGCCGGCCAGGTAAATCCAGCTCATGCCATAGAAAAACGGCAGGATCGAAATGCCGACCAACAGCAGCGTATTGAGCATCACCACCTTGGCACAACGATGGTTGCCGATAATCACCGGCAGCATCGGCACGCCGGTTTTGGCGTAATCCTTGTTTTTAGCAATCGCGAGGCTCCAGAAATGCGACGGCGTCCACAGGAACAGCGCCAGCGCCAGCAGGATCGGCACCGGCCCGAGGCTCGGATCGACCGCGGCCGCGCCGGCGAGCACGGCAAAGCTGCCGGAGGCGCCGCCGATGACGATATTGGTCCAGGAACGGCGCTTCAACCACACGGTGTAGACGATGGCGTAGAAAAACGCGCCGAGGAAAATGTAAAACGCGGCGGACAGGTTCAGAACCAAGGCCGCAGGTACCACACCCGCCAACAGCAATAGTCCGATGATGCCGAGCCACAGCGGGCGCTTGCGAAAATATCCGGTGACGAAAGGCCGGGTGCAGGTGCGCGCTACCTCACGGTCGATATCGACCTCGTAGTACTGGTTGAAAGCACCGGCGGCGCCGGCCGAAATCAGTACCGCGAAACACAACACCAGCATTTCGAAGCCACCAGGTTGCGGGCCCGGGGTAACCACCATGGCGACCAGGGCGGTCAGCATCATGATTACGCCGATGCGCAACTTGAGCAGATTGACTAACTGACCGAAAACAGTCTTCAGTCCTCTGCCCGCGTCCGCTTCGGCGCGAGACAGATCGTAATCCATCCCGCGCCCAGCCGGCATTTTGGCTAACTGAGAGGCCATACCGAGGCCAGATAATCCCAGTTGATGAAGTAGTACACGACGAAACATACCAGCAGCGCCAGTGCCAGCACGAAGGTGCCGGGCGCTTCCATGCCGCCGGAGCCATGCTGCTCGACCGCTAGCTTCGGCGCCATCGGCAAACGCTCGGGTTGGCTGACGTTATAAGACGACGGCGCCAGCGGTACGCCAAAGCCCTGGAACAGGCCGGCGGACTCGTCGAGTTTCTTGCCGAACAACAGCGAACCCACGGTAACGATCAAGTACATAGCGCCGCCCAGCACGCCGAGCACGCCGCCGACACCGGCGACACCCATCATGGTGTAAGCCGTGCCCGAATACTCGAAACTAAGCAGCGCGCCGGTGAAGTCCATATCCCAGTGCCGCCGCGATACGCCGAGCGTACCCGCGCCGAGCATGAACAGGATCATCAAAGTCATGCCGGCCGAAAACACATAGGGCTGCCACTTGGCCATCCACGGCAAAAACAGCGCGCGCCGGAACAGTACCGGGATCAGCAGGTAGGTCAACGCCATGAAAGCGAGCGTGGTGCCGACCGCGACGGTGGCGTGGAAGTGCGCCGGGACGTAAATAGTGTTGTGGATGATCAGGTTGATCTGCTCGGTGCCCATGACCACGCCGGTAATACCGCCGATAAAGCCAAAAATGATCAGCGAGAAGAAAAAGCCTGAAAATACCGGGTTACCCCAGGGCGCCTTGCGCAACCATTCGAACATGCCTTTGGTGTAACCCTTGGCGCGTTGCGCGACCTCGACCGAACCCGGCACCGTGAGGCCGTGGATCATGCTCGCCAGTACCGCCAGGTACATCGCGTAACTGGTGTTGAACACCTTCCATTCCGAACTGATGCCCGGGTCGACCAGGATGTGGTGCGCGCTCGCCAGCTGCAGGAACAGGATGTAAAGCAGGAACGCGAAGCGGCTGACTTTTTCCGACATCGGACGGGCGCCGAACAGGACGCCGGCGATCAGATACCAGACCGAAACGTGCGCGGCGACGTTGATTTGCTGCGACGAGTGTCCGAGGCCCCACCAAATGACGCGGTACATCGCGGCGTCAATATGGCCGATGTAACCGATCGACCACAGGAAGGTCGGCACCAGGATAATGGCGCCGGAGGCGATGGTGAAGACCGCGATAATGCAGGCGGTCAGCGCGCCGAAAGTCACCAGCGGGATCGAGCCTTCGTAGGTTTTATCGTCGCGCGCGATAACCAGGGTTCCGAGGAATACGAAACATCCGATCAGTGCGCCCACGGCGAACAGGATCAGCCCGAGGTAAAAATGCGGAGCCGCCTGCATCGGCGCATAGGATGTCATCATGACGCTGGAATTACCCTGCAGCACCGCGACGTTGTTCATCACCATGCCGATAATCATCAGCGCGAATCCGAGCCAGGCCCAGCGCGGCGCGGCCAGGCGTGTGCGCAGCAGCGTCGACGACGCGAAGTAAAGAATTGCCATCTCGAAGAAGATGATCCAGAAAATCAGCGCGTTAATGCCGTGACCGGTCAGTACCTGGTAAAACAGGTCGGCCGGCAGCAGGTGCACTTCCTGCCAGCGGGTCAGGATAACCCCGAGGCCGAGGATACCCGCGATCAACAGTGAAACGGCACCGGCGACCGCATTCGCTTTCATCAGGCTTTCGGCTGACCTGTCAAAATAGAAACCCGAATCCGGGCAAACTCTGAACTGTGCCATTTTAATTCTCCCCCACATAGATTTTGCCGAGCATCAGGTGATGGCCGATGCCGCAGTATTCGTTGCACACCACCGTGAATTCACCCGCCTGATCCGGCGTCACCGTAAGCACCATTTCATAGCCCGGAATGATTTGCAGGTTGATATTAACCGGTTGGAGCGAAAAGCCGTGATTCCAGTCCATCGAGGACAGGTGCAGGCGGTAGGACTGATTTTTCTCGAGTTCGAGGATCGGGTACCACTGCCACAGGCGGCCCAACATGTAGACATCGCTGCCGGCGGGTGGTTTGACGACCGGAATGCCCGCCTCGACCTTCGGGTTGCCCTAGTCGTCGAGCACCTGGAATTGGCTAACCATTTCGTCGACACGCGACTGAAACCTTGCCGGCGTGGTTTGATAAGCCTCGTTGGACAGGTTCTGTTTTCCGTAGATGTGCCAGTAAGGCATCATGAAAAACATGATCAGGCACCAGACCAGCGCGATTCCGATCCAGAGAACTTCCTCTTTACCGATCGGCGTATTCCACCAGATCCGTTCCGATGGGGGTAAGAATGAACTCATGATAGTCTCCTAAAGAGTTAAGGGGCCACCGGAATGGTGGCTATTTCCATGATGCCCCACAGGATGTAGAACACGGTGGGCATCACGATCCCCAGGAACAGCAGCAGGAAAGGATTTTCGAGCACCCGTTGAAAGAACGGAATTCTCTCGGGTGTAGGAATCGGATCTTCTTGTGACATGGCAAACCTCTTTATTTTAATCAAGCCCGGTTGATCACTGTTGCGGCTTAGCCACTCCGACCAGCCTGGTCACGGAATGCGTTTGAAAAGCGGCCACAAACGGTGTGGAATTTTTACTACCCGGCAGATTACCCAAGCAAAGGCAAAATTGATTTGATATAAGTCAAATAGGATTTTCGGGCGGTAACGCCTGCAGGACGCGGTTTGACGCGCTGCTCCTGGAGGTTTGACAATGATCAATTTGCGCGCCAAGCTCACGTGTTAAGTTGGCGTGCCGACCCACCGAATAGCTTGACTGGAACCTGCCGATGGCATTGATTGAATGGCGAGACGAATACCGCACCGGAATCGAGGGCGTTGATTTTGAGCACGAACAGCTCATCAACCAGATTAACTCGATTTACCGGCTGGTCGAAAACCAGGCCGACAAGGATACGGTCATCGACGGCCTCGGTGAAATCTACGGCAGTATATCGGCCCATTTCGCGCTCGAGGAACAGATGATGCTGCGCCACGAATATGACCACTACCCGCAGCACCGGGCGGACCACGAACGCCTGCTGGACGAAATTCGTGATATCACCGAGGAATTCGAGGCCTCGGTCAAACTGGACCGGGCCGAATTCCAGCATAAGCTGGCGGAATGGTTCCAGCTGCATTTCAAGACCCACGATTCGCGCCTGCATAACCTCGCCGGCATGCGCTCCCACGAACCGGTGAGCCAGTCTACCCTGAAAACCCTGATTCGAAATGCCAAACAGAAATTACTCCATGGACAGAACCGACCCAGTTAGAAAATTCGTTAAGCTTGCGCTGCTGTTCTGCCTGCTGGTGCCGGCAGTGACCCTGTCGGCCCAGCAAACCGGCAATGGCGAGAGTCTCTCCGGCTATTACGCGCGTGCGGGCAACAACGCCAGCCCGGCCAAAACCGCCGGCAACAATATCTACATCAAGTTTTTTGAAGACCGTTGGGTCGGCATGTTATTCATTCCCTACCCCTACGCGAGCGAAGTCGAAAACGACGTGATCGACCGGGTTTTCAAGGCCGTGAAAAAACAGGCTCCCCGCGCCGCTATCGTGAGAGGCAAATACGGGTTGTTGAGCGAAGCCGCGACCGCCCAGATCGAAAGATACGGTTACCTGCAGGATCGCATCATTTTCGAATGCGGCGCGATGTCACCCTGCACCATCAAACTCGGCAACGACCATCTCGAATTGATCAAACCCGGAGTGATCAACGAGCACATCATCAGGTATGACCATGTTGCAAACCCCTGAACCCCGGGCCGGTCGATAGCCGGTATCCGCCATGAAGAAAAAGCGGATCATACCGGTCGGCAGCCTGGTTATCGGTCTCATCTTCGGGCTGGTCATGCTGGCCACCCATTTGCTGGTGAAACCGCCCGCGCCGCCGGCCGAACTGGAAGGCGTGCTGCGCCAGGAATTCCGTCCGATCGGCGGCTTCGAGCTGCAGACCCGGGGCCACGGCCCGATCACCGCGGCCAACCTGCGCGGCAAGTGGAGTTTCATTTTCTTCGGTTACATGTCCTGCCCCGACGTCTGCCCCAACACGCTGCACGAACTGAATTCGTTCCGCAGCCTGCTGGCGGATGAAACCGGCGCCGAACCGCAGGATATGCAGGTGATTTTCGTCTCGGTCGATCCCGCGCGCGACAGCACCGAAAACCTCGCCCGCTACGTCAATCATTTTAACCGGAAGTTTATTGGCGCGACTGCGGGCAAGGGCGCGATCGAACGCCTCACCAAGCAGTTCGGCGCCGATTATGTGATCGAAGCCGAAACCGCGCCCGGGCAGTACCTGGTGGCCCATACCAGCGCCATTTTCCTGGTCGACCCGGCGGGTCGGCTGGTGGCCAGCTTTTCGCAGCCGCACTATGCCGCGACCCTATTATCGCAGTATCGTAAAATCACGGCGTATTTTACCGGCAGCGGGTAAAGGCCCGCCGGCCGCGACCTTTATTCCTCGGGTTTGCCGGTTTTATTCCATTGCTTGTAAGCCCAGATAAAATACGCTGTAATCAGCACCAGGTTGATAACTATACCTATCCCGAAAAACACGATCAGCGGGTCTTTCTGCTCAGGCGGATTGGCGGCAACGGGTTGCTCGGTATACGCGACGGTTTCTTTATTCAAGGCGTTTAACGAAGAGAGTCAATGCTGTTAAATCAGTTTACGCTACCTGTCCCCGATAGCAATGCCCGTAAGTTGACCACGGGCTGGCTGCTACTCGGCCTCGCCGCGCTCGTCGTCGGCGGGTTGTTCACCATTTTGGTGTTGCTGGCGCGCACGCCCTATTTTCAGGAAATCATTCCCTGGGTCGACTTTTTCCGCACCGCACTGGTGGTGCACGTCAACCTCACGGTGCTGGTCTGGTTCCTGGCGTTTACCGGCGTATTCTGGAGCTATACCAGTTCGACCCGCTGCCTGGCCTGCGGCTGGATCGCGCTGGCGCTGTGCTGCCTCGGCACGCTGGTGATCGTCGTTTCCCCGTTTACCGGAGAAAGTTATCCGCTGATGAACAACTACGTGCCGGTACTGCAAAACCCGGTGTTTTTTACCGGCCTGATCGTATTCGGCCTCGGTTTTTGCCTGCTGGTTATCCGCGGCTGCCTGACCGCCTTCGACAGCGACAATCAGACCAGCGGCGAAACCAGCCTGCGCTTCGGACTGTTTGTCGCGATGGTGGCGTCGCTATTCGCGCTGGGCGCGCTGCTGGCTTCCTATCTCGGCATCGATGCCGGGTTCGAGGGGCTCGCCTATTTCGACCGCCTGTTCTGGGGCAGCGGCCATATCATCCAGTTCAGTCACACCCAGCTGATGCTGGTCGCCTGGTTGTGGCTGGCCACGGTAAGCGCCGCCCACTTGCGCATCTCGCCGCGCGCGACCCTGTTTTTATTCATCCTCGGGCTGCAGCCGGTGCTGGCGGCGCCGATAATTTACATCGTTTTCGAGGTCAGCGCGGGCGACCATCTGTTCTGGTTCATTCAATTGATGAAATACGGCGGCGCCATCGCCGCGGTGCCGATCGGCCTGGCCGTCACCCTGGCAATCCTCGAAAAATGGCGTCCGGCTCCCGGTTTCGAAGTCGAACGCAACGCCCTGCTGTACTCGATCCTGTTATTCGGGGTCGGCGGCCTGATCGGTTTCATGATCAGCGGCAGCACCGTCACCGTACCGGCGCATTATCACGGCTCCATCGTCGGCATCACCATCGCCTTCATGGGCATTACCTACCACCTGCTGCCGCGGCTCGGCTTCGCCCAGGTCAGCGGGCGCGCGGCGCGCTGGCAGCCCGGCATCTACGGCGGCGGCCAGCTGATGCACATCGTCGGGCTGGCCTGGTCCGGCGGTTATAACGTCGCGCGCAAGTCTACCGAGGTCGAGCGCGGTCTCGAACAGACCCTGGGGTTGGGCCAGATGGGATTCGGCGGACTGGTTTCGATCATCGGCGGCATCATGTTCCTGGTACTGGTTTACCTCGCGATGAAACGCGGCAACCGGGCTGCCGCGTCTTAACAAACATATTTCGCCGCCCTCGAAACGCACCGCGATTTAAAAGTCCCCTCGTCATCCTGGCGTTTTCTTCGTCATCCTGGCGTTTTCTTCGTCATCCCGGAGTTTTCTTCGTCATCCCGGAGTTTCCTTCGTCATCCCGGAGTTTCCTTCGTCATCCCCGCGCTTTCTTCGTCATCCCCGCGTAAGCGCACTGCTGTCCGGAATAAATCATAATGCCAACTGTGCTTGATGTATTTGGAAATCGGATTTCCATTTTCGTCGTCGTTTAAGTACTTCGAATTCGAGTCTGGGTCGCTGGAATAGAGTCGATTTGAGTTCCGCCAGCCACAGATAAAAACCGCGTCTCGATCCACAAAGTTGCCGGTATAGATCGGCGATGAGATACGTGATCAATGCCACCAGTATCTGGATTTTGACCGCATTCTCGCTTTGACCGAGAAACTTTTTGATTTTCAGGTTCTGCTTGACCCACTTGAACCAGAGTTCGATCGCCCAACGCTGCTTGTACAGCGCTGCAACTTCTTCAACCGGGACCCCCATCAGGTTGGTTACCAGTACCAGCGGGTCCACATGATCCTCTCGATGCACCACTATTCGCCGCAACGGTTTGACGTAGTTGTTTTTCCGGCCGCCGCCAGGCCATTTGTTTTTAAACTCAATGACCTCATCCGACAGTATATCTCCTTCGGTCGAGCGGCTTTTGAGCACCCTGATCGATGCGTTACGCTTTAACCGGGTCACAAAGAAAGCACCCTCCTGGTCGATTTGATGCCACCAATTGTAATCGCAATATCCCTTATAATATCGTCTGGGTCGATGCCGTGATCCGAGCGTCACAAGGCAACTGCTGTCGGGGGGAATACAGCAGGTGAATCTTCAGGCCCGGAATGCGTGACATACTACGCGCTTGCGTCCACTCATAACCCCGGCCGCGCAGACAGATCGGCGTCGAGTCCAACAGATAGAGCAAGTCCTTTATCTCATTGCGTACTCGCCGATGAGCCCGGCCCATCAGCTGCTGGCAGAATGATTCAAATACCCCGGCATCTCGTTGGCGATTGGCATCCGATAAAGTCGAGCGCTTAATCGGACCGCAGCCCAGGTGATAGTGATGCGCGGAATGACTATTGTAGCTCACCTCCAACTCGCGCAAGCTCCGACAACCGGACAATTGAGCATACATCAGACTGATTAACTGCCCCCAGCTGTCGAAACCCTTGTTATGTTTATCGCTCCGATGCTGTTCAACGCAGCGTTTGAAAGTATTTTTAGGAAGGACTTTCAAAAGTTCGCCAAATCGGGTATTTGTATACATGTTGCAGTGTCCTGAAATTAAGTTGTCGCTTATGGTTTTATTCGTAAAACCCGGGCACTGCAACACTTTCAAATACACCAACTTAATTTATTCCGGACAGCAGTGCGCGTAAGCGGGGATCTCATATCGAATGCCGACTTTGCAAGGGCCGTGGCGCAGTCGATTTCGAGCTTCAATTCGATGAAATCGTCGGCGCGGGTTTTACCGCGGTTGATCGCCGCTATCGGCAGCCCCGCCTGCGCCGCCGCGCGGGCGAAGCGAAATCCGGAGTAAACCATCAAGGAAGAACCGACCACCAGCATGGCATCGGCCTGTCGCAGATCGTCGTAACAGGATGCAACCCTCGCCGCGGGCACGGTTTCGCCGAAAAATACGACCGCGGGTTTTAGGATGCCGCCACAAGCCTTGCAGTCGGGCACCCGAACCTCGGTTTCATCGTATCCGCTTAACACGGCATCGCCGTCCGGCGCCGCCTGCGCCGACCAATAGGCGAGCTCCGGATTACCCGCAAGTAATTGCTGCTGCAGGGTCGCGCGCGGCATAACCGCGGTGCAGCCCAGGCATTCGACGGCGGCCAGCGAGCCGTGCAATTCGGTGACTTTTTGGCTGCCGGCACGCTGATGCAGGCCATCGACATTCTGAGTGACGGTGCGCACCAACCGCTGCTGTTGCTCGAAGCGGGCCAGCGCACGATGCGCCGGGTTTGGTTGCGCCCGCCGAAAGCGTTGCCAGCCGATAAACGAGCGTGCCCAGTAGCGCTGCCGGGAGCGATGCGAAGTAACGAATTCGCGGAACTCCATCGGTTTCTGGTGCTTCCATTCACCTGTTTCATCTCGATAATCAGGAATTCCGGAGGCGGTGCTCACCCCGGCCCCGGTTAGTACGAAGAGGCGCTCGTGGCGGGCGATGAAATCGACTAAGGCTGAAAACATAGGCGACATTTTATCAGCTCCGCCGGGTTAATTAGCCTTTTATCCGGCCGCCGGCTTCCCTTATCAGGCGCCCATGAGTATCCGCACGACCTGCATCGGCGCTTATCCGAAACCCGACTATATCGAGATCGGCAATTTCGCCGAAACCGAAAAGCAGGGCCAGGGCGAGACCCGCGTTTTCACCTACACCCACGACGGCGCCGACCGGGCGGCGGAGGAATTGCTGGTCGCCGCCCGAGCGATTGATTACGCCTGATAACTATCGTATAAATGTGCCTGGACATCCGGGGGGCTGGTATGGCGATTGATCTGAGTAATAAAAAAATAATTATGATTCATGGCCTGGGTTCGAAGCCGCCACGGGACGTGACCCACGCGCTGTGGTGTAAAGCCCTGATCGAGAACATCCGCGTCGGCCATCGCGGGCTGGCGCAGCGCCTCGACGCCAATCCGCAACTGTTCGAGTCCGCCTACTGGGCCGATGCCGTACCGCACCATATTCCCGACGACGCCGGCTACTGCCGCAAACTGGCGATCCAGGTCGACAAGGTGATCGACGAGCGGCGTGCGGCCAGGGACGGATTTCACGTCGGCATGGGCGAAAAACTCGGCAGCTTCTTCAAGGATCGCGGCCTCGATGTGGTGAAGCTACTGGCCGGCGCGCTTACCGTCAAGGACGACGTTATGACCGGATTGCTGCGCGAAACCGAACTTTACGATCAAGATCAATACATCGCCGACCAATTTCGCGCACCGCTGGAATCAGCCTTGCGCAAGGCCTGGGATGCGGGACAGGAACCCATCGTCCTGAGCCACAGCATGGGTAGTTTCATCGGTTATGACGTATTGTGGCGCTTCGCCCATCGCAAGACCGCGGGCTTCAGGCAATACAATAGCCGGCGCGTCAGAATGTTTGTCACCATGGGTTCGCCGCTCGGCGATGCCAGCATTAGAAATCTGCTGTTTGCGACGCACCACCAGGATCACAGCCGGCGCCAGTTCCCGACCAATATCGAGCGCTGGCACAACTACGCCTGCCTCGGCGACGTGGTTTCGCATCAAAAAAACTTTGACGAAACCTTTTACCGGCCGATGCGTAAGCTAAAGCTGTTCCCGGCCAATAAAAAGTTCCGCAGCATCGATTACGCCGCTTTGCACAATCCCTTCGAAGTGGTGACCCATGCCGGCAACCGCAAAAAGGAAAAGCGCAATCCGCACAAGTCCTATGGCTATCTGGCGCAACCGCGCCCCGGCAGCTGGATCGCGGACTACCTGTTGGATCGCCTGCGTTGACGGCGCACCGGTACCCTACTCCGCGGTTGCCTATCGCGCGGCAGTCCGACGAGTCGGCACATCTCATTGCCGAATCGAATATCCCGTCAAACGACGTTATGGAAAGTGCAGATTCGATTGCGGCCGCTATGCTTGGCCTGGTAAAGCGCAATGTCGGCCTGCTCGATTAACAGCGTGCTGCTTTTATCGAAAATCGGCAACATCACCGCAACGCCGATGCTGACAGTAACAAAGCGCGATATCGAGGACGACACATGCGGGATCTGAGCGTCGATCACCGCATCGAGACAATCCTGCGCGATTTTCATGGCGCCGGTCATTTCCGCCTGTGGCAAGAGCGCAACAAATTCCTCGCCGCCATAACGCGCGATCAGGTCACCTGAACGTTGCATGCAGTTTTCGAGTATCCGCGCCACTTCGACCAGGCATTCATCGCCGCGCAAATGACCGTGCTGATCGTTATATTCCTTGAACTTGTCGACATCGATCATCAATAGCGCCACGGACTGCCCGGTGCGCGCACCGCGGCCCCACTCAGCCAGCAGCCGCATATCGAACTCGCGCCGGTTACACACCGAAGTCAATGCGTCGACGCGTGCTATATTATTGAGTTGCTGCTGCGAACGCCGCGCCTGTAAGTGCATCTTGAGCCGCGCCCGCAACACCCTGGGATGAAATGGCCGGGCGATGAAGTCGGCCGCACCGGCTTCAAACGCGGCGACCTCGGCTTCGGTGGTCTTGTCATCGCTGATGAAGATCACCGGCACTGCCGTTTCCAGATCGGAATCGGTCGAGTTGCGCCACCAGTCGGTGCAATCGACGCCACCCAATTGCGCGGTATTGACGATGACCAGATCCGGCATGCCGAAATTCACCGCGGAATCCACCAAGCGGGCGAAATCCCTGACGACCTCGACCTGTGCATCCTGCATCTGGGTGACGATCATTTGCAGGCTCGAAACATCATCGTCCAGCACCAGTATCCGCTGCAGCTCTTCCTGATCGCCCATGCCGCGCACCAGGGTATCCGACACCATCGAGCCGGTTTGCAAAAATGCGTCGAGCTCGGGTTCGAGCGGAAACCCGACGACGGTCTCGCCAGTGTCGCTGATAACGATGGGCAGATTGCGATCGAATTCCGGGTTGCTGTCCCACTCGTCTTGCCAGGCTTGCCATTCCTCGCGCTGCAGCGCGGCATCATCGGGCGCCTCGATTTTGAGGTCCCGCAACAGAGTATCCAGGAGTTCAGGATCGGAAATATCAAGCCCTTCGATCCACAGCGAATGGTAAATTCGGTGGCGTAACTGCCTGCCTTTGATCGGATCGACCCGAGTGACGCTGTTAACCAAAGCCGCGGCGGCGGCCGAATTAGGCCGGAACAGGGGTACGTTGATCTGGATCCGCGGTGCGCGGCGGCGCATTTCGGCGACTTCGCTGATAAGCGCACTGAGAATTTCAAAATCGGCCTGATTACTCGAGATTGCAGGCGCGTGCTGGACCGCACGAAATTCAACCCGATGATCCAGGCCCATCGCGTACAGACGTTGGTTTAACGCGTAGCTGAAAGGACAGTTGAAATCGTCGTAAACGATGAAACCCCTGTCACCGTTTTCGTCAAACTGACCCTTTATTTGCGATACATCGCCCATGTCCAGGGCCTCTGGTTTATTAGATTTTAGTTGCTTTTTTATTATTCGCGAATTCCGGCAAATGGATTATAAGGCATTGCGTGCCGCATTCGAAGCTTTCATTGTGGTTCCGCGCGAAACGACCTAAGTCTGCGATTTTCACCGCGCTTGATAAAGCCCCGACGAACTGCCGCCCAGCCGGTGAATCGGCCATTGCAGAATACCCAAAAAACACAAGCCTGACATCACAACCTTGACCCCATATTCTCTCTATCAGTGATAACCGTCACTCGAGAACTCAATGCATAGCGGCCTGATCATGGCGACAGTTCAGTCGGCAGACATTCAAAGTTAAAAGCTCCTAGCAATCCATTATCCTTGAGTCTATATAGTTAAAAAATCACTTTGAATCGCCCCGGGATTTCCGGAGGCTGTTTTGTGTGAGTCATGCTGCCTCGAATGACTCTTCCAGTTGCTGATAATACATCAGCTCATACTCGACCGGCGGTATATCGCCGATCGATTCGAGTAATCGTCGATGGTTAAACCAGTCCACCCATTCCAGCGTGGCGTATTCGACATCGTCGAGTGCCTTCCAGGGACCACGCTTTCGGATGACTTCAGTCTTGTATAATCCGTTGATCGTTTCAGCGAGAGCATTGTCGTAAGAATCACCGACGCTACCGACAGAAGCATCAATGCCGGCCTCCGCGAGCTTCTCGGTGTAGTGGATCGACAAGTACTGGCTGCCTCGGTCACTGTGGTGAATCAGATCGCCGGCAATCGCTCTTGACCAGACGGCTTGATCCAGGGCATCGAGAACCAGTTCTGCCTTCAGCGAACGACTGACGCGCCAGCCGACGATATATCGAGCGAATACGTCGACGATAAAGGCGACATAGACGAATCCCGACCAGGTCGGCACGAAGGTGATATCGGCAACCCACAGCTGATTGGGCCGAATCGCGCTAAATTCACGATTCACGAGATCAGCAGGCCGGGCAAGGGAATCGTCAGCGATGGTCGTCCAGCAGTTCTTTGGACCTCTTGTTACACCCCTCAGACCCAGTCTCG
>DS021200.1:520967-540482 GCA_001735895.1 Olavius algarvensis Gamma 3 endosymbiont
TGTGCTCATGGTAGGTCGACGGAGCAATCGGCAATCGCTTGCAGATTGGCTCGACTCCGTAATCGACCCGGTGATCGTCGATGAACGACACCATTATTTCGGTCGGCGGCCGAGCTCCGCCTGGGCGAAATAGGCAGAAGCCTTGCGCAGAATTTCATTGGTCTGCTTGAGCTCTCGATTTTCGCGTTCCAGTTCCTTGAGGCGATCTCGCTCGCTCGTAGAGATGCCGCCACGCTTCCCCTGGTCAATCTCTGACTGTCTCACCCAGCGGCGTAGCGTTTCTGCTGTACATCCTATTTTCGATGATATCGATTCAATGGTTGACCACTGGGACTCGTGCTCATGTTGATGCTCGAAAACCATACGAACCGCCCGTTCCCGGACTTCCGGGGAATATCTTTTGTTTGTCTTCATTACCCAATCCTCTCAAGAAATTGAGCCTCCGACAAACCCGGGGCGATTCACATAGTCCGTTTGCACATTCTGATCCACTTATATTTAATACGGTCTGTCGCGCTCCAGCAATCCGCTCGCTTCAGACGGCGCCGGCTACGGCAAACGTCGCGGCAGTCGCGGTTGTGGATTCAGGCCTGTCCTTGGAGCCTGTTTTTGTTCCTTTTGGGCTCGCTCTTGTTCCTGCTTGACATGGGGTAGCGGTTTGACTTTGTCAATCGCATTAGCAATCTCTTGCCCAAAACTTTTACTAATTGCTATACCAAGCAGAGCACCACCAAACCCTGCCTGCACGACTGGGTTACCTAATACACGAGGGACAACCTGCTCCATTAACGACAAAAGCCTTCGGCCTTAAACCGGTTGATCCACTTGTAGCCCGTTTTGGGTGAGATATAAAAGCGGCGACACAGCCGCCGGACATTCTCGCCTGACGCTAGCCAGGCTTCGATAAACAATTGGCGTTCATTCATGGCACAGGTCTCTTTCCAGGGCATTGGCTTATCCTCTTCGGCGCCAATGCATTATTACCTGTTACCCATGTGCCCGGTTTAATGTGTTACCTATGTGACCGGTTAGTACCGCTTGTCATAAGATCCCCGCTTGCGCGCACTGCTGTCCGGAATAAATCATAATGCCAACTGTGCTTGATGTATTTGGAAATCGGATTTCCATTTTCGTCGTCGTTTAAGTACTTCGAATTCGAGTCTGGGTCGCTGGAATAGAGTCGATTTGAGTTCCGCCAGCCACAGATAAAAACCGCGTCTCGATCCACAAAGTTGCCGGTATAGATCGGCGATGAGATACGTGATCAATGCCACCAGTATCTGGATTTTGACCGCATTCTCGCTTTGACCGAGAAACTTTTTGATTTTCAGGTTCTGCTTGACCCACTTGAACCAGAGTTCGATCGCCCAACGCTGCTTGTACAGCGCTGCAACTTCTTCAACCGGGACCCCCATCAGGTTGGTTACCAGTACCAGCGGGTCCACATGATCCTCTCGATGCACCACTATTCGCCGCAACGGTTTGACGTAGTTGTTTTTCCGGCCGCCGCCAGGCCATTTGTTTTTAAACTCAATGACCTCATCCGACAGTATATCTCCTTCGGTCGAGCGGCTTTTGAGCACCCTGATCGATGCGTTACGCTTTAACCGGGTCACAAAGAAAGCACCCTCCTGGTCGATTTGATGCCACCAATTGTAATCGCAATATCCCTTATCAAACACATACTTAGCGCCCTTCTCGATTTCAACATTGCGTCCATACTCAATATCGTTCTGGGTCGATGCCGTGATCCGAGCGTCACAAGGCAACTGCTTGTCGGGGGAATACAGCAGGTGAATCTTCAGGCCCGGAATGCGTGACATACTACGCGCTTGCGTCCACTCATAACCCCGGCCGCGCAGACAGATCGGCGTCGAGTCCAACAGATAGAGCAAGTCCTTTATCTCATTGCGTACTCGCCGATGAGCCCGGCCCATCAGCTGCTGGCAGAATGATTCAAATACCCCGGCATCTCGTTGGCGATTGGCATCCGATAAAGTCGAGCGCTTAATCGGACCGCAGCCCAGGTGATAGTGATGCGCGGAATGACTATTGTAGCTCACCTCCAACTCGCGCAAGCTCCGACAACCGGACAATTGAGCATACATCAGACTGATTAACTGCCCCCAGCTGTCGAAACCCTTGTTATGTTTATCGCTCCGATGCTGTTCAACGCAGCGTTTGAAAGTATTTTTAGGAAGGACTTTCAAAAGTTCGCCAAATCGGGTATTTGTATACATGTTGCAGTGTCCTGAAATTAAGTTGTTGCTTATGGTTTTATTCGTAAAACCCGGGCACTGCAACACTTTCAAATACACCAACTTAATTTATTCCGGACAGCAGTGCGCTTGCGCGGGGATGACGATAAGTACGAGTGTGACGATAAGGTACTAGTGTGACGATAAGGCGCAGGGATGACGATAAGCTGCCGGGTCGACACTATTTCGCGGGGATGACTTCATATTGTTAAGCGAGTGCCAATGAGTTCAGGCCTCGATCAAACGCACTGCGAGCGAGCGTGCCCGCGCCACGGACTTCGGAGTTAAGCGCTGATGCTTTTCCGCGCTGGCCAAGCCGGTGAACAAGGTGCCTACCGATTTGGCGCCGATGGTCTTGGCGGCTATATCGAGCTGCCGGCCGCTGCCGTAGAACCAGCGTCCCATCCATGAGGGCGCCGCACTCGAAGAAATTAGCAGTGCTTTTTTGCGGGGTGTCTCGGTCTTGCGTGATTTCGGATAAGGATTGTCCCAGGGCCAGTAAGCGTAGGCCACCAGGCGCTCCATGAAACGCTTGAATAGCGCGGTAACCGAACTGAAATTAGTCGGCGATGCCAGAATATAGGCCTGAGAAGTTTCTATTTTATCGATCAGCTCATGCATGCCGTCGTCGAGCACACAGGTCCCCGGAGCGGCGCCGGGTTGCTGGGTGCATTCGCGGCAATTGAGACAAAACTCGATCGGATAGTCGCGCAGGTTTACGATTTCGGTTTCCGCGCCGGCGCCGTTTAAGGCTTCGACTGCCGCCGCAACCACCTGGTCGGTGATGCCGTCGTCGCGATATGAGCCGTTGATCACCAGTACTTTCGCTGCATGTGTCATGACAACCTCCACCCATTAAGTTACGCCTGCGGACACGCTTTTGCATTGATGCGTATCAATCCCGCCTCGATTGCCCGTGAAATCCCGGCCCGGGTCGCATAGAATCGGGCCCGATACCTGGGGCACAGCTTGCCGACAACACTTGAAAAACTGATCGCGCGACACGCACGTTATCGGGCCGATGAGATTGCGGTCATCTTTGGCGACCAGCGTCTGACCTGGGCGCGGTTCAATGCATCCGTCAATCGCCTCGCCAACGCGCTGCAGGCTCGCGGCATCGGCAAGGGTGACAAGCTTGCGACCGCGCTACCCAACAGTATGGAATTGCTGGTGATTTACTGGGCCACGATTTCTATCGGAGCGGTACTGGTGCCGCTCAGCCCGCTGCTAAAGGCAACCGGCCTGATCAATTTGCTCGACAATGCCGAGGTTTGCCTGGCGTTCCTGACCCCGGAGCTGACGGCTGCATTAGGCGACCGCGGCGCCGAAAATCCGAGCATCACGAGCGACAATTACATTATCGTCGGCGGCGGCGCAACGGATTACGCCGATCTAATCGCCGCCAGCCCGGACACGCCGCCCGACTACCCGCAGCTGCAGCAAGAGGACTTGTTCAACATCGTTTATTCCAGCGGCACCACCGGAATACCCAAGGGCATCATGCACAGCCATCTGGTGCGCGCCAACTACGGCAGCCATTTCGCCGCATCCTTCCGCATGACCCCCGAAAGCGTCGTTTTGCATACCGGGTCGATCGTGTTCAACGGCGCCTTCGTTACGCTAATGCCCTGCTTTTTCCTCGGCGCCTGTTATATCCTACACCCGCATTTCGACGTCGCGGCATTGATCGAAACCGTGGCGCGCGAACGCGTGACCCATATCATGATGGTGCCGTCGCAAATCGTCGCGCTGCTGCAAAGCCCTGCATTCAACAGCCACAACATGCAATCGATGGAAATGCTGCTAACTATCGGCGCGCCGCTACAACAGCAATTCAAAGAAGCCGTCAACGCCGTGATTCCCGGCCGCTTTTACGAACTCTACGGGCTTACCGAGGGCTTCGTCACCATCCTCGACCGCAACGACTTCGAACAGCAGCCCGGTTCGGTCGGCTGCCCGCCGCCGGGTTACGATATCCGCATCGTCGACGATCGTGGAGAAGACCTCGCGCCCGGCCAGATCGGCGAAATCGTCGGGCGCGGTCCGATACTTTCTTCCGGTTACTACCGGCAACCCGAGCTGACACGCGAAGCGTTTCGCGACGGTTGGCTATTTAGCGGCGACCTCGGATACCTCGACGAAGGCGGCTTTTTATACCTCGCGGGCCGCAAAAAAGAGCTAATTATTACCGGCGGCGTCAATGTCTACCCGCAGGACATCGAAGCCGTCACCCTGACCCACCCGGACGTGCTCGAAGCCGCGGTATTTGGGGTCGAGTCGGAAAAATGGGGCGAAACCCCGGTGGCCGCAATCGTATTAAAGCCCGATGTGGCGCTGACCGCGGTAGAGCTGCAAAGCTGGATTAATAACCGCGTCGAAGCCCGCTTCCAGAAATTGTCGGAGGTCGTAATCGTCGAGCAAATGCCGTGCAACGTCGCCGGTAAAACCCTTAAACACGAACTCAAGGAAAACTATCTTGCAAATAAAAAATAAAACTTTCGTTATCACCGGTGCGGCGCAGGGGCTGGGCGAAGCAATCAGCCTGACGCTGGCAAAACACGGCGCCAAACTCGCATTGCTCGATATCAACGCCGACCGCCTCGATCGGACCCTGAACGCCTGCAAACAGGCCGGCGCCGAAGGCTACGCCTTTACCTGTGACGTCGCCGATGAAACCAGCGTGCGCCGCTGCTTCGTCTCGATCGAAGAGCAGCTCGGGCCGATCGCGGGGCTGGTCAATAACGCCGGCATCCTGCGCGACGGCATGCTGGTCAAGGTCAAGGACGGCGAGATTATCGACCGCATGTCGCTGGAGCAGTGGCAGCAGGTGATCGACATCAATCTGACCGGGGTGTTTTTATGCGGGCGCGAAGCGGCGTCCAGCATGATCCGCAACGGCGAGGGCGGTGTGCTGATCAACATTTCTAGTATCAGCCGCGCCGGCCATACCGGTCAGTCCAACTATGCCGCCGCCAAGGCTGGAGTAGTCGCGCTCAGCGCAACCTGGGCACAGGAGCTGGCGCGCTACAACATCCGCAGCGCCGCGATTGCACCCGGTGTCTTCGAAACCGAAATGGTGGCGTCGCTCAAACCGGAAGCGCACGACCGCATCACCAGTGCGGTGCCGCTGCAGCGCACCGGCACGGTCGACGAACTCGCACAAGCGGTCGAATTCATCATCGAAAACGATTATTACAGCGGCCGCATCCTCGAACTCGACGGCGGGCTGCGTCTCTAAACCAAAAATTTACTCAGAGTAAAACCTACCCGGGATTAGTCGGGTTTTGCGCGGACGGAGGCCCTGAAGGCCGGTATTACCGGCATCAGCCTCTTTTCGCTAAAGATCCCAACCTAAAACTTTACTCTGAGTAAAATCTGAGTCGGGACTAGTCGGGCTTTTGTGCGGGAGGCGGCTCGTCTGTATGCGGTTCGTTGGTTGGTGGCTCGCTGGGAAGCGGTTCCGGGAGTTTCGGCGGTACCGCAGACGTCGGCTGCAGCGCGATCAGATTTTCCGAGGTTTCCTTCATGTGCAGCGACATGGCCGCAAAATGCTCGGGTGCGCCCACCAGCGAATCGAGTTTCTGCGCCAGCGGATCGAGATATTGGCGGTAGACGAACCACATGACCCCGACTAGCGCCAGCGCCAGCACGGCAACTAGAATAATGCTGTAGGTCGTCAACCGGATCAGCACCGAATCGAGCGTCGAGTTCACCAGTAGCTTGGCGTTGGCGGATGCCTGCGGCAGCGCTTCGGTAATCGCGTAAATGCCGTCGCGCGCCGATTCCAGCCCGCTGGACAGTTCCGCGATCGGCTGGCGCGCATTCTCGACCACCTGCGGTAACTGGTCGCTCAGGTTCTGTGCGGTCCGGGGTAGTTGCTGCGCCAGCTCCGCCAGGGCAACGCTGGCTTGATCGACGCTCGCGACCGCATGCAGCAGGGCTTTCTTTTCCTCGGCGCTCAAGCTCGCGCTATTGGCGGCTAGCTGCCGGATCGAGAGCGCAAGCTGGTCGATCGAATTAGCCAGCTTGTCCGAGGCGATGGTCAAGCCATCGGTATCGATCACGACACGATCGATATCCACGCGCATATACTGCTGCGCCGCGCGCATCTCATCGGTCGCTGCGACCTCTGCGCCAACAGCAAAGACACTATAAAAATGCAGCGCCAAGAGAAGCGCGCTAAGAATTATCGATTTCATTGCTGACATCCCCTCAGGCGGATCGCGCGACGTTCAATTCCATTCGCCACAGCAGCTTGATGAAGTAAATCGCGGCGTAAAAGAAGCCGAGTGGAAAAACTATCGTCTTGAGCAGATAAATCGCCACCAGGTTGATAAAATTTTCGATACCGTCGCTTATTTTGCGTTCCAGATCAGCGAGACTCAAACTCTGCCAGAAGGTAATTGCCGAATCGCGCATGCTGCCGCTGTCGAACTCCCCGTCGGCTTCGATGCCGATGATGCTCGACTGAAATTGCTCGATTTCCGCATCGTTGGATTGCAGTTGCCGCTCGAGAAACAGGCTGTCGACTCCGCTGTTGAGCGCGACCGCGATGCCAAGCGCGAAGCGCACGAAAATCACCACCAGGAAAGCCCGGAATATCGGATTTTGCGCCTGCGGCGGACCGTAAAACAGCAGCAACAGGGCGCTCACGCCGAGCACCGCCACCAGATATAGGAATAGTTCGTGCGAAGCCAGCAGCAGTAATATTTTTTGCGCAGCGAGCGAGGCCAGCACCCAGGTCATGATGGTGGAAAAACGCTCGATCATATCGTTGATCGGATCGAGCAGTTCGCCGATCGTCATCGAACCGGAAACGACCCCGATCCCGGCCTCGACCTCGCTGCTTTGCATCATCGACACCAAGGCGTTGATGCCGCGCGCGGTGGCGTAGGTCAGGGCGGCGCTTTTGATCGACGCGTTGGTGTATTCATCGACGTAATCATCGAGCACGCGCGTGCTCGACAGCGCGACCATCAAGACGATGAATATTGCGACCAGCGCTTTGCCGCTAACCCCCATGAACCGAGTCCGTGCGCGCCGCCATGATCAGGTCATTCTTGTGCAGACCCCTGATCTTGTGGCTCCACCAGGTCACGGTCACCCTGCCCCACTCGGTCAGAATCGCCGGGTGGTGCCCTTCGGCCTCGGCAAGGTCGCCGACGCGATTGGAAAAGGCCATCGCCTGTGCGAAATCCGGAAAACCGAATTCGCGCTGTAGCTGCATCACGCCGTCGACCACAATCGTGCTCCAGTCGGGGATTTGCGGTAGCAGGGCGGCTAAATCTTGATCGCTGATTTGGGGTGCGTCGGCGCGGCAGGCCTCGCAACTTTGCTGATTGAGACTATCCATGGACTTTCTCGCTATTCAAATGGCTTAACCGCATTATATTAAAGGCCGCGCGGGCATTAGCAAGCTAAAAGCCCGCAACACACCCGGGTCTAATCAGCAACGAGGCCGGCCTCGGAGGTTACGGGCTCAGCTCTCCAGCACCGCCTTAGGCAAGCTCAAATGCAATAGCAGATAACCCATCTGCGCCGACAGGACCGAGCCCAGCAGAATCCCGAGCCGGTCGCCGCTGAAGTATTCGCCGCTGCCGTGCTCGAAGGCTAGTCCGGCGATGAACAGGCTCATGGTAAAACCGATGCCGCAGGCGAAACCCGCGCCCAGCACTTGCAGCCAGTTAATACTGGGCGGCAGCCGCACCCAGCGTAGCAGTACCGCGAGTCCGACAAAGATTATAATGCCCAGCGGCTTGCCGACGAACAACCCCAGGATGACACCCAGGGTCACCGGATGCACCAGGTCCGCGCTCGACATGCCGCCCAGCGCCAGGCCGGCGTTGGCGAAGGCGAATATCGGCAATACCGCGAAGGCGACGGGGCGATGCAGATCATGTTCGAGTTCGCGCAACGGCGAAATCCCTTCCCGATCCCGCATCGGAATACAAAATGCGATTAATACCCCGGCCAGCGTGGCATGCACGCCCGACTTGAGCACGGCTATCCACAACACGATGCCGAGTAGAATGTAGCTGGTCGGACGCGTGACGCCCATCCGGTTCATGGCGACACCGAGCGCGAGTGCGGCGGCACCGATCCCCAGCGCCGTCAGCGACAGGTCGCCCGAATAAAATATCGCGATGATGACGATCGCCGCGAGATCGTCGAAGATCGCCAGGGTTAACAAAAACACCTTGAGCGCGGTCGGCACACGCGCACCGAAGACGCCGAGCAAAGCCAGCGCAAAGGCGATATCGGTTGCTACCGGAATCGCCCAGCCGTCGAGCGCCACCTGGTCTTGCCAGTTTAACCAAACGTAGATCGCGGCGGGCACCAGCATGCCGCCGAGCGCGCCCATGCCCGGTAAAATGATTTGCGAAAAAGTGGCGAGTTCGCCTTCCATAACTTCGCGCTTGATCTCCAGACCGACCAGGAAAAAGAACACCGCCATGAGTCCATCGTTGATCCACAGCAACAGCGGCTTATCGATAGACAAGGCCCCGACCTGAACCGCCACTGGGGTATCGAGCAGACTGTCATAGAGACCCGACAGCGGCGAATTAGCGACCAGCATGGCGACGATAGCGGCAAGCAATAATAGTATTCCGCCGGCCGACGCCAGCTGCATGAAGTCGATCACCGCGTCCGCGATCGACATGTTTGCGCGTTTTTTAGTCATCGATTTCCGATCTTCCGATTGCCGCCGCTGACGGCGAATCGACTATAAATGGGGTCATGCCGGGTTTTTAAAAGCTAGCCCGTTTATATCACCGTTTTACGTCACGAGCCCGTTGCAGAGACTCGGTGGCGAGATGCTCAACCCGGTGTGCAATAGCTACGCACCGGGGCGAGGTCCGCGTAGAATTAGTTTACGCTAAGAAAACTCTGATTGATTCAGAGCTCCCCCGAGTTATATGGGCTAGAGCCCGTGACGGCCCGAATAGGCGCTGCGTTGCGGCGGTTGCCAGTCCTGCAAGGCTCCGGCTGCCGGCTCGAAGATCTCGATCCGTAGCGGATAACAGGGGGTGCTGTCATCGGAATGACTGCTGCCGCAATCGCCGCCCGGACAGGTGGACAAGGCGCAAAGCAAGTCGATTTCGGCAAAAAACTCGATGTAATCGCCAGGACGCACCGGGCTCGCCTTCATGAAATACTGGTGGCTATCGAGGGTAAACCCGGTACACATGAAAACGTTCATGACATCGTGCACCTGCAGCTCGGCTTGCTCCGGCGGCATGTTTCTGGCCGCCGCCAACGCACGCGTCAGGTTGGAATGGCAACAATAGTGGTAATCGACGCCCTTTAGCAGGTGGTTGGTATAAGGATCGCAGCGGGTACCTATTACGTCGTGCACGCCGCCGCCGTCGGCATCCCAACCATACCAGTCGAGCGTATCCCGCGTGATCGTCGCCATCGGCCGTAAGCCGGGCAGCGTACTCCACAGGCGGTCACCGGTGCTGACGTGAGTGGCATGCAGTTGGCGGGTCTTGCCGCTGAAAAACCGCTCGCTAATATCATGCGTGTTCCACAGGTTCAAATCTCCGACCTGGGGCCCTTCGATGCTGACGATACGGAAAAACGATCCCGCCGGCACTTCGAAGCTGGCCGCGTCGCGCGGCGGCACCGTCAATTCCGTGACCTGGCTCATGCCGGCGCGCGCCGTTTGATAAAGCGCCAGATTGTTGGGCGGCAATTGCTCGACCTGGTAACAGATCAGTGGGCTTGCGGCCCGTCGTGCGGCCGCGTCTGCGGGTGGCTTATTCATGCCGGTCTCCGGTGAGTGCGTGGTTTAACGATTGCATCGCCAAGCACAGCATTCTACTGCAGCCGGTCAGGCGATTCGAATTCTCGTCGCGGCGGCCGCTCGCTCCGCCGTCAATCAAGCAAGCTGTTGGCGACCCCACGGGTTCGGGCGAGGCTGCACTGCTGCGGCGTCAACGCCGTGCTACCCGGACGGGTGCGGCCCTGCATCAGGTTGGCGCCGTCCTCGACGTGGGCGCCGCTGTTGGCGAGCAGGTGATAGAGTTCGTGCGCGAGTGCAATACCGGGATCGTCGACATCGCGCATCAACCACAGGCTGTTTGCAAGCCACGGCCGGCTGCGGGTATTGCCAAGGCCGAAGGCCTCGCCGGTAAACTGTGCCTGCATCCGCGTATCGCGCGCGAATACGACCGTCGCGTGCCTGGTATTGGCGGCTGCGAGCAGCGTATGCGCGCTGCCGGTGGACAGGTCGCGCAGGTAATCGGGGCCGCTAAAGGCGCGTAGCGATATCTCGCCGGCACCGATGCCGCATTGCCGCAAAATGTCGTAGGCCGCCTGCAGCGCCTCATGCACCGCCGCCTGCGTCCAGCGCGGGTCGAGCAACAATACATCGAGCGCTAACACGAGACCGGCCTCGTTGTTGGCCCGACTGATCTTCGGCGGCGGTAAGACTTCAAACTTTAGCGGCGCACCCGCCAGCGGGTCGGCGATATAACCGCTGCTGACCCAGGCGAGTGCCGCCTGGCCTTGCTGGCCGTAACGCCGCCGCAGTTCGGCGACGATATCGGCGGCACGCAGCTCGCGCCGCGCCATCTTGATACGCGCGGCCAGCGCGGTCATGCGCGCTACCGCGTAGCTCGATCCGGAAACGCGGGCCGGCTCACCCGAAAAATCCAGCGCCACCAGGTTTTCCGCCGGCAGCAGGTAGTCGACCGAGATCCGACCCCAGTTGGTACGCTGGGCCGGGCGCAGAAAGTCGTCGGCCGAAGTCACCACCAGCAGGTTATCGAGATCGAGCGCGGCCGGATAAACCCGGCGGGCATCGATATCGCGTCCGTCGTTGCCTGCCGGCACCACGAACAGCATGTCCGGATGTTCGCGCGCGCTGCGCTCGAAGGCATTCCAGTCCTGCGGCCGGTTGCTGCCGAGCGGCATGCCGAGGATATCGACTCCATGGGCCGCGGCGTGCTCGATCAGGGCCCGCATGCGTGACATATCGGGCCTGGGATAACGATAAGGCACCAGTTCGATCGCGGGCGCTTCACGCAGCAGCAGCGACGCGGTGCGGGTGCCGTGTCGCTGCAAGAAAAAACCGGTATTAACCGGATGCGCGTCAAACGGCAAGTCATCCATTTCCCAGAAGTCATAACCGATGAGCCGATTGTCCCGATCGAGCGCCAGCCGGCGGTTGATCTCCGGTAGTTGATAATTGACCCCCGAATCGACCAGGCCAACCCGCAGCGGCGCCGCGTCAGCGTGACGCTTCAGCGCCGTGCTGCGGTCGCGTTCGAATAGCGTGAACGGCGGATTCAGCCAATCCGGCTCGCCGCGCGGCTTAAGCTTGGAATCGAGCGCAACAATGCTGGTCGCCTGTCCCTTTTCGTTGTAATTGACTTGTCGCCCGACCTGCAGCTCGCAGCCGGAATCCAGCGCCAACAGCACCAGCGGATCGCCAAACCGATTGAACAGCGAGCCGACAAACCGGGTGGGACGGCTGCCGCGTTCGAACACGTCGAGCTCGACCGTCGCCCTGGCATCCACCGGCAGGCGAAACCGGGTGCCGGCCCGCATCTCGCCAAAAATAATATCCGATTGATTGGCCTGCCCAGTGCCATATCCCGGCGCCGGGGCCTTGTTTGCCTGCCAGCCGCGACAGGTTTCGAGAGTGAACTCGAGCAGCCGGTGCGGCTGCCAGGATTCCGCCGCGGTTGAAAACGATATCAAACAGATACCCAAACCGAGCAAAGATCCAACCACCTGTCCGAACTTCATTTATCGCCGCCGTAGTCCCATCGGATTTCGATTATATCCTGCATTGCGCTGCTGGACAGCGGCAACGCCGCCTCGCGCGTGCCAAATGACAGTCAATCCACGTTATTACCTTTGCAAAAACCTAAAATTTACTCAGAGTAAACTTTGGATAGAAACCAGTTTAAGCGGTAAATTTGGTCTGTCATGTGGGGTTAAATGCCGAGCTATGGTCAATTTTTACTCTGAGTAAATTTTTAATTGCGAGGTACTGAAATCGTCTTTGCGGAGCTTGCCTGCCCGAGCCTGGTTATCGTGTGCCAGGACGACAGCTGGTTAAACTGAGCGCAGGGCGCGGTCTTTGCGGCATTTAACACGAATTCAATTGCCTGCTGCACTCGGCGTCGTTCGCTACCGACCAAAACAAAGACAGCAGGACCGGTCACCCGGCCCTGCTGAAAGCTAGCGGTTATTCAATACTGGGGGATTAGTAGCGACCGCGGACGCGGGTCACGCTAATCCGGGCAACCGGGTTGTTCCAGTCGTGTCTGGAGACATCGAGATCGCCAATGCCCTTGATCCCGCGATGGACATGTACGAATCCCTCATCGTTAACATCGATTGCCGGCGAAAGTGCGCTACCGCCGCAGGTCGGCCCCGGGATGTTGGCACAGAGCTCGTCGTTCGGTTCGGAGCCGGCGTCATAGGCCCGCGAATAGTAAACTGCGGTGCCGTAGCGCGGCGCCCGCACCCCTTGCAGGGCGATGAAACCATCGTTGGTCGGCAGCATCATTGCCGCCAAGCTGATACGCCGGGCGCCATGGGCCGCGCTTACCACGACCGTAACCGACTGGCCCGGTTTCAGTAACCCACCCGAATTCTGAATATCGACCACCTGCGGATTGGCGTCCAGCGTGGTTGCCAGTCCCGCAGTGTCGCCGCCTTCGGCAACCGCGGCGATATCGCTATCGGCGGCGCTACCCAGCTCGAACAACGGCAGCTTGCGCCGATGGCTGGCCACCAGGATCGGCGTAAAGTTGATCCCATAGGTGACATTGGTGATGGTAACGTGGTAAACGGCCGAACCACTGGCAGAGGCCGTGGTGGCGATCGACAGCAGACTGGTGATCAGCACCGCGCCGAGTAATTTTTGAATAGGGTTGAGCATAGTCATTCCTCCTGGACAAGAGCGGCGACTATGGGAAACCGATATCACATACAGTTCACGAAATTATAAAATTTCTATCACACCCGCCTGCTTATTGCGTGCAGGGTACGGGACTACTCCGGGCATCCTGCGCTCCGTACGGCCGCTCTGGTGCGCAGTCAAATCCGCTTCCCGCGATATTGTCAGGGGAAGTCTGGCAAACAAGGTTGAACGGTCGCCCGCCAATACATAGCTTAAGCTAGGCATTGGCGGGCAGCGAAAAGCGAAAGGTTGTCCCTTGGTGTAACACGCTGTCCACCGACAGGTGGCTGCCGTGCAATTCGACGATGCGCGACGCAATCGCAAGCCCGAGACCCAGACCCGGCTGCAATTCGTCGCCGCTGCCGCGGCTGGCCTTGTGATAAAAACGTTTCAGGATATGCGGTAATTCGTCGCTCGGAATTCCGTAGCCGATATCCGACACCGCTATTTCGACACCATCCTGGCGCGGCGCCACCTGCAGGCGGATGTGACCCTGGTCGGGGGTATGTTTGAACGAGTTATCGATCAGGTTATCAAGCACGCGTTCAATCATGCCGACGTCGGCCGATACCTGCGGCACGGTTTCATCGACGACGACATCGAAATGGATGTTTTTTTCGATCGCGCGCAGGTAAAACTTGTGCGACACGTCGAAGGCCAGTTCCGCCAGCGAAATCGGTTCCTCGCGCGGCCGGGTTTCGTTGGCGTCGAGTTTGGCCAGTTCGAACAGCTCTTCGACCAGACGGGTCAGGCGCTGCGCATTTTCATGCGCGATTTTGAGGTAAGTCTGTTTCTGAGATTCGGTCAGTTCGTCGGACTTAAGCTGCAGCGTTTCGAGGAAACCGCTAAGCGACGACAGCGGGGTACGCAAATCATGCGAAACATTGGCAACCATTTCGCGCCGCGTCGATTCCATCTCCTGCAGGTGATTCATCTGCGAGTGAATGCGCGCGGCCATTTCCTGGAAAGTGGCAGTCATATTGTCAATTTCGTCGAGCGCGCGCTTGTCGCCCTTCGATTGCGGGTCCGCGGGCTGCAGGTTGTTATCCTTGAAGGCTTGCATCGCCTGGCTCAGCACGCGCAGCTTACGCATCAGGAAAAAAAATAGCAGCAGCCCGGCGACAAAGGCAAACCCGAGCGCGGTCACCACCATGGTGGTGCTCCAGCGCATAATCAGGCTGCGCTGCAGAACGTCGGTGATAACGCTGATTTTTTCGCTGCCGAGGATGGCGTATATATAACCTTGGCGCACATCATCGATGTCGATCGGCGCTACGCTGAAACTATTCTGACGCGCCTCGAAGCCCGGATTATCGCCATGATCAACCCGCGGCCGGGATCCGTCAGGAAGTCATTGATCGGGGACAGCGACACCTGCCGGTCTTTGACCTTGTCCGGCGCCATCGAATGACCGATGACCTGGCCCTCGGCATCGAGCAGGTAGAGTTCGAGACTAGGGTTGATGATCATGACGTTTTCGAACAATTCAGCCAGGTTATCGCGCCGCACCTCGCCGCTTTCAATCAACACGTGTTCGTTAACAATGTATTTCGCGAGATCGCGATTGAGTTGTTGGCTGATTTCCTGCTGGTACATGGGCGCGGTATACATGGCGACACCGACGAACACCGCACCGACGACCAGGAACAGCAGGAACAGCACCAGCACCAGCTTGACGTACAAACTGTTAAACATGGATCGTCAATTCCCGTGGAAGCGGTAGCCGACGCCCCAGACGGTCTCGATATATTGGGCTTGCCCCGGCACGCGCTCGATCTTCTTGCGCAGGCGGTTGATATGTGAGTTGACCGTATGCTCATAGCCATTGTGGCTGTAACCCCAGACTCGGTCGAGCAATTGCCCGCGGCTGAAAATCCGCCCCGGGTTACGTGCAAAAAACAATAACAAGTCGAATTCCTTGGCGGTCAGCTCGACCGCCTGACCCGCTATCGTAACGTTACGCCCCGACACGTCGATGCCGAGGGAATTCAGCTCGATGCTTTCATCGGCCTGGTCCGCTCCTTGTTGCGCGGTAAGTTCGCTGCGCCGCAAAATTGCCCTGACGCGCGCCTGGAGTTCAAGAATCGAGAACGGCTTGGTAAGGTAATTGTCGGCACCGAGTTCGAGACCGAGCACGCGGTCCAGCTCGGACGATTTTGCCGTCAGCATCAGGATCGGAATCGTGATCGACTGGCTGCGCAGGTTGCGGCAGAGTTGCAGGCCGTCCATGCCGGGCAGCATCAGGTCGAGCACGATGAGCTGATAAACCCGGTTGCTGGCGCGCTCGAGGCCATCCACGCCATTGTTGACGACATCGACTTGGTAGGCATTGTCGCGCAGATGGATTTCCAGTAAATGGCTGATATCCGGGTCGTCTTCGACCACCAGGATTCGCTTGTATTCGAGCCCGCAGCATTGATTATGTTTGTTCGGCGTGCCCAAGGATTGCGCATGTTGATTCACCGGCCCCTCCCTATTAGCTGTAGGGCCTTTGATCGATTTTACCGAATCAAGTTCAATCGGGACCGAGATCCCCGTGCACCCTATTCCAGCTTACCCATCTGCCGGATAAAGTAGCGGTCGATGGTGTAAACATAAATGATAACGGGTATCAAGAATACCACCGGCAGCAGCGCCCGGACGAAAATGCCGGATATCAGCGACATCGGGCTTTTCAACCATTTCTGAATCCTGCAGGCCCATTTGCCGCTGCCGCGAATCAATAGATCGGCCAGCTTCGACAGAATGAACGATATGGCGATCGCATAAATCGCGGGCGCGGCACGGCCCATGAACAGTTGGAATTCGGCGACATCGGCGAGTATGCCGAAAACGTCGATGCCCGCATAATGTTTCAAACCCCAGTCGAGCAGCCAGAAAATCACCGCCAGACTCGCAATCAGCGGCAGGCTGGCCACCAGCAAAACCAGCGCCTGGCCCCAACCAGTCGCCCCGTTGATGACATAAAGCAGGGGTTTGAGGAACTTGTGCCGGCCGAGGTCCAGGTGTTTCAACGCCATGGCATCGCCGTTTTTCAGCGCCGGCAGGTAGCGGCTGAATTGCCAGTTGCCGGCAAGCGTTTCAAGGGCCAGGTAATCTTTCATCTTGAGCAGACGCGCTGCGGACATCTGGTAGGCATCCGCCTGCAGGCAGCCGGCTTCGACATCGGTAAACGAATCCAGATCGGTGCGAATATGGGCGAGTCTACGCTGCGCCTCCTGGGTGACTTCAAATTCCGTTTCGCAAGCGACGATGCCCGCTTTCATCTTGCTGCCCGCTTGTTTCGAGTCCTCGCCATTGTTGAACTCGATATCGCGCGCAAACAGCCCACGGGTCAAATGAAAATAGGCGACATTTTCAGCGTCGTGGGTTAGCTCCAGACTATTGACCATCTCTTCGCGCACGCGCGAGCCCATGATCCCGCTGCTGGCGATTAATACCGGCAGGGCATTGGTGTCGGGGTTGTCGGTTGCATCGCTTTGCCCCGAGGCATCGCTGACGATGAAATCGGTGCACAGCCAATCCGGCTCTGGATCGAGTAGCCCGGCGATACCCTGGTTATCGTAAACCCCGCCGTCGACTAGTTGCACCCGCCGGTCGCGGTACAAACCGGATACCACCATCGGCGGAAACAGCGCCGGCACCCCGGCCGAAGCGGCGACCGCGTTGCCCAGCTTGAAACTCGGGGCGCGCGTCGTAATTTCATCGTAACGCACCCGCCGGTAGCGATCTTTCTTGTCGATATCGCGGAAGTTTAAATTACGCGGTGGCACTTCGCCCATGCTGGTGGCGGTAAAAATCCAGTTGTGGCCGCTGTTCAGGCTGGTTGCATTCAGGATTAGCACCGGCACCTTGCAACGTCGTACCGTGTTGCCGACGGCTCCGTCCTGCGGGTGAAAACGGCCATCGACGCCTTTGGGTTTAATTAACAAATCACCCATTGTAAGCCGACGATCGCCGACTTTGAGCAGAGGATCGTAAATATACTTTTCGTAGATTTCCCCGATGGCATCGGAGCGCGAGTAGTTGCGCTTCGACATTTTCAGGTTCTTCCACGGGTTGGCGAAAGTTCGCATGCGCAGGTTTTGCTGTACCGCGCCCAGGAAGTGCAACTCGAGACGCTGCACCAGATCGACGAAATCCTGGTTGGTGATCTCATCGTCGGTTTTGCTTTCCAGCAGGTTCTTCAGCATCAGATAGTAGGCCGCGCCGACGATTGATCCGCCGGAAACCGTCGACAGCGATTCCACATGCCGCAGCATGCCGAACTCGGCCATCCGCGCCAAGACCCCGATATGACAAAACGATGCGCGGAAACCGCCCCCCGATAACGCCAGCCCCAAACGCCGATTGCCGATTTTGTCTTCCATTACATCTCCCTGATCAGTTGGTCTTTATTTTTCCAACTCGCTGCCTGCGTATCATCCATTGCGAAAAGCGTTGGTATTACCTTCAATTCGTATCGGATCTTGTTGCCAAGCTGACGGCGTCAGCCCGTTGCATCCGGGAATTGATTTCCTTAATTGTGCAACATCACCCGCTGTTGTGTCATCCCTCGTTTTTTCATGTCACCCCTTTTCATGTCACCCCTTTTCATGTCACCCCTTTTCATGTCACCCCTCATGTCACCCCCTTTTTTTATGTCATCCCCGCGCAAGCGCACAGCTGTCCGGGGAAAGTTAATAGGAAAGAACATACTGTGTTTTCTCGATCAGTTCCGCGCGTTCTCGTCGTCTTCGTCGATACATCAGCTGTACCCCGGTTGGTAAACGAGTAAACAGGGTTTCTCGTATTTCCACCAACAGCAGGTGTAACGATGTATTCGGCGCCATAACAACAGATAACTGATAATGGCCGCGTAAATTTGCAGGCTGACTGCATTCTGGCTTTTGCCCAGAAAGCGCTTTAGCTTCAAGTTTTGCTTGAGCCACTTGAAAAACAGCTCGATCTGCCAACGCTTGCGATAAAGTTCAGCAATATCCTTGGCTGAACTGTCCATATCGTTGGTCGCCAGGATGAGGGGTGACTTGCCTTCACGATACACGCTGATGCGGCGTAACCGCAGGCCGTGATAGCCATTTTTATGACCTGCTCGGTTACTGCGGTGGCGAAATTCGACCCATTCGTCAGACAGGATGACTTTGCCATCGCATGGATTCTGTGCCACTACCTGGATCGCCGCATTGCGCTTAAACCGGGTCACGAAAGTCGCCCCGGCCTCATCAATCTGTTGCCACCAGCCATAGTCGCAGTAGCCCTTATCAAAGACGTAGGTTGCATCCGCTTCCAATCGGAGGTGTCGGGCATCGACGACATCGTTCACTGTCGGTGAGGTGATATTGAGATAAACCGGTGTGTGACCCCGCTGTTCAATCATCAGGTGAACCTTGAGCCCCTGATTACGGGAAGTCGCGCTGGCTTCGGCCCAGTCAAATCCATGTCCCTTGAGCTGAATCGGAGTGGAATCCAGTAGATAGGTTAGCTCAGTTAGCTCGCGGCGCTGTTTGCCATGCATAAACGCCATCAATTTGTTCTGTCACCGTCTTGAACAAAACCGGATTACGGCGTTGATTGGCATCCGACAGGGTGGAACGCCGGATCGGCCCCGTGCCTAAATGGTAATGATGGGCTGCCTGGGCGTTGAAACCCGTCTCGAGCTCTCTCAGGCTACGGACGCCTGAGATCTGGCCGTATAATAATGACATGGTCCAATAGATTGATACCACCCAGTTAAGAGATAATGAAACTTAACTGAGGTAACGATAGATGACAACGAGAAAGAAATATACGAAAGAATTCAAACTGGATGCAGTGAGCCTGGTAACTGATCAGGGCTACAGCCGGGCGGAAGCAGCGCGAAGCCTGGGCATCAATGCCAATATGCTGTGCCGATGGGTGCAAGAGGAACAATCGGGTGATGGCCAGGCTTTCCGTGGGAACGGCAAGCTGACACCGGATCAGGAAGAGAACCGTCGACTTAAAGCTGAAATCAAACGCCTGAAGATGGAGAAAGAAATCTTAAAAAAGGCGACGGTATTCTTTGCAGCAGAAACGAAATGAAATACTCGTTTATCACCCAACACAAGAATACCTTTCCCGTTCGCCTGATGTGTCAGGTGCTGGGTGTGGACCGGTCATGTTATTACCACTACCGGCGCCAGATGGACACAAGACCGCCTGATCCCGAGCATGAGGAAATGCTGGAGTGGGTTCAGCGGGTTGATGATGCGAGTGATCATACCTACGGCAGCCGACGTATGAAACGGGCCCTGAACTGTCTGGGTTATCCGGTGAGCCGGAATAAGGCGCGGAATTTGATGCGGGAGGCCGGAGTCA
>DS021200.1:540532-542186 GCA_001735895.1 Olavius algarvensis Gamma 3 endosymbiont
GCGGTATCAAGCGTTTTCGCAAGATGGTCAATGAAGAATGGCAGCATCTGCGCGCAACCTCGCTGCAGCTGCATCAACGCGAAATCGATAACATGGTCGAACATTTTCGGGACCCGCCATTCGTCAAGGGGCTCGATGCCTCGTCGCAGGATCTCGAATTAACCCGTAACCCGCAGTTCCGGCGCTGGCTCACGCAAAATACGGTAGCTCACAAACAAGCCGGTTACCGCGCGGTCTACCTGTCGCTGAAAGCGCCCAAACAGGCGCCGGGAGACATCACCGCGGAGCAACTCGATGCCGTCGCCGATTTGGCCGAGCGTTATTCCTTTGGCGAGGCCAGGACCACGCATAAGCAAAACCTGCTGCTGCCGCACGTGCTCGAAGCCAATTTGTTCGACCTGTGGAAAGCGACCCGGAAATTCGCCCTGGATACACCCAATATCGGCACCGTGACCGACGTCATCTGCTGCCCCGGACTCGACTTTTGCAGCCTGGCAAACGCGAGCGCGATACCGATCGCGCTGGAGATAAACCAGCGCTTTGCTCATCTCGAGAGCCTGTACGACATCGGCGACGTTCAGATTAAAATATCGGGCTGCATGAACGCCTGCGGTCACCACCACGTGGGACATATCGGCGTGCTCGGGGTCGATAAGAAAGGCGAAGAATGGTACCAATTGACGCTCGGCGGCAGTGCCGACGAGGATGCCCGGCTGGGGCAGCGAATCGGCCCCGCCTTCGCGCGCAAAGATATCACCGATGCCATTCAGCGCATCATCGAAACCTATGTCGAACTGCGCCGCGAGGGCGAGTCGTTTCTGCAGGCACTGGACCGGCTCGGACTCGAACCCTTCAAACAGGGTGCGTATTCACTATTGAGGAAATCATCATGACACAACCAATATCGAGCCCGCAAAAGACCGACCCCAAGCAACTCAGAGTGAGCTGGGAAGAGTGGTTGACGGTGCATGCCGTGGCCACCCGCTCGAATCCGGCCGCCGGGCCCTATGAAACGACGGTAGTAATCGATACCAGCCTGGCGGCGGATCATCCGCAGCTGCCCGCGCTGCTCGACGCGCAAAAAATAGTCATCGAAATCGACAGCTTTACCGACGGCCGCGTATTCGGGCTGGCGCGACTGCTGCGCGACAAAATCGGATTCGACGGTGACCTCGAGGTCAGCGGCGACTTCCTGCCCGACCAGATCTCTTTTCTCAAACGCTGCGGTGTAAACTCGTTTTCCGGCGAAGACATCGTCAAGGACGCATTCAACTATTACTCGGGATTTTATCAACCACCGCGCCAGGGCATCGACGAGGTGACCTTCATCCGAGAATCGAGAGAGGAGTCGAACTGACCTTATCTCCGTCAACCTGTCATCCCGTTTTTCTGTCATCATCCCGTTTTTTACGTCATCCCCGCGCAAGCGCACTGCTGTCCGGAATAAATCATAATGCCAACTGTGCTTGATGTATTTGGAAATCGGATTTCCATTTTCGTCGTCGTTTAAGTACTTCGAATTCGAGTCTGGGTCGCTGGAATAGAGTCGATTTGAGTTCCGCCAGCCACAGATAAAAACCGCGTCTCGATCCACAAAGTTGCCGGTATAGATCGGCGATGAGATACGTGATCAATGCCACCAGTATCTGGATTT
>DS021200.1:542248-556944 GCA_001735895.1 Olavius algarvensis Gamma 3 endosymbiont
AGCACCCTGATCGATGCGTTACGCTTTAACCGGGTCACAAAGAAAGCACCCTCCTGGTCGATTTGATGCCACCAATTGTAATCGCAATATCCCTTATCAAACACATACTTAGCGCCCTTCTCGATTTCAACATTGCGTCCATACTCAATATCGTTCTGGGTCGATGCCGTGATCCGAGCGTCACAAGGCAACTGCTTGTCGGGGGAATACAGCAGATGAATCTTCAGGCCCGGAATGCGTGACATACTACGCGCTTGCGTCCACTCATAACCCCGGCCGCGCAGACAGATCGGCGTCGAGTCCAACAGATAGAGCAAGTCCTTTATCTCATTGCGTACTCGCCGATGAGCCCGGCCCATCAGCTGCTGGCAGAATGATTCAAATACCCCGGCATCTCGCTGGCGATTGGCATCCGATAAAGTCGAGCGCTTAATCGGACCGCAGCCCAGGTGATAGTGATGCGCGGAATGACTATTGTAGCTCACCTCCAACTCGCGCAAGCTCCGACAACCGGACAATTGAGCATACATCAGACTGATTAACTGCCCCCAGCTGTCGAAACCCTTGTTATGTTTATCGCTCCGATGCTGTTCAACGCAGCGTTTGAAAGTATTTTTAGGAAGGACTTTCAAAAGTTCGCCAAATCGGGTATTTGTATACATGTTGCAGTGTCCTGAAATTAAGTTGTCGCTTATGGTTTTATTCGTAAAACCCGGGCACTGCAACACTTTCAAATACACCAACTTAATTTATTCCGGACAGCAGTGCGCGCAAGCGGGGATCTTGTAATGGCGCCTCGTTACAAGATCCCGTTACGTCGGACTACCGCTAAGGGGACCCGCAGGGCCTAAAGCCGCATGCGGTCGGCGATGTTTCCAAGAATTGTCATTCTCGCGTAAGCGCACTGCTGTCCGGAATAAATCATAATGCCAACTGTGCTTGATGTATTTGGAAATCGGATTTCCATTTTCGTCGTCGTTTAAGTACTTCGAATTCGAGTCTGGGTCGCTGGAATAGAGTCGATTTGAGTTCCGCCAGCCACAGATAAAAACCGCGTCTCGATCCACAAAGTTGCCGGTATAGATCGGCGATGAGATACGTGATCAATGCCACCAGTATCTGGATTTTGACCGCATTCTCGCTTTGACCGAGAAACTTTTTGATTTTCAGGTTCTGCTTGACCCACTTGAACCAGAGTTCGATCGCCCAACGCTGCTTGTACAGCGCTGCAACTTCTTCAACCGGGACCCCCATCAGGTTGGTTACCAGTACCAGCGGGTCCACATGATCCTCTCGATGCACCACTATTCGCCGCAACGGTTTGACGTAGTTGTTTTTCCGGCCGCCGCCAGGCCATTTGTTTTTAAACTCAATGACCTCATCCGACAGTATATCTCCTTCGGTCGAGCGGCTTTTGAGCACCCTGATCGATGCGTTACGCTTTAACCGGGTCACAAAGAAAGCACCCTCCTGGTCGATTTGATGCCACCAATTGTAATCGCAATATCCCTTACAAACACATACTTAGCGCCCTTCTCGATTTCAACATTGCGTCCATACTCAATATCGTTCTGGGTCGATGCCGTGATCCGAGCGTCACAAGGCAACTGCTTGTCGGGGGAATACAGCAGGTGAATCTTCAGGCCCGGAATGCGTGACATACTACGCGCTTGCGTCCACTCATAACCCCGGCCGCGCAGACAGATCGGCGTCGAGTCCAACAGATAGAGCAAGTCCTTTATCTCATTGCGTACTCGCCGATGAGCCCGGCCCATCAGCTGCTGGCAGAATGATTCAAATACCCCGGCATCTCGTTGGCGATTGGCATCCGATAAAGTCGAGCGCTTAATCGGACCGCAGCCCAGGTGATAGTGATGCGCGGAATGACTATTGTAGCTCACCTCCAACTCGCGCAAGCTCCGACAACCGGACAATTGAGCATACATCAGACTGATTAACTGCCCCCAGCTGTCGAAACCCTTGTTATGTTTATCGCTCCGATGCTGTTCAACGCAGCGTTTGAAAGTATTTTTAGGAAGGACTTTCAAAAGTTCGCCAAATCGGGTATTTGTATACATGTTGCAGTGTCCTGAAATTAAGTTGTCGCTTATGGTTTTATTCGTAAAACCCGGGCACTGCAACACTTTCAAATACACCAACTTAATTTATTCCGGACAGCAGTGCGCGTAAGCGGGGATCTCGACATTGTGGCGTTTGTTGCAAGATCCCCGCTTGCGCGGGGATGACTCTAAATTTCGGGGATGACTCTAAATTTTGGGGATGACTCTAATTTTGGGGATGACTCCGACTAGGGGGCTGCCCCAGATTACTGGGACGACTCGGATTTCGGGATCTTAAGCGAGTTCGGGCGGCTCGACCCGGTCATGCTTCTGATAAGTCTTCGCGAGCTGTTGCCGAACCCGTCAGACGCCCGAACAGCGGAAATCCAGGCCGATCAATCTGTTAGCGCAGCTTTGTAAAAACCCTGTCAAAAGCCATCCGGTTAACTGCCGACAATTCACGACAAAATGTCCTGACCGGGCGCAAATCGGGCGTCGAATTGTAGTATAGTATCGCGGTTCCTAATTCCCTCGAGACTATAAATAAAATACTCCGTAATGTATGAACTAGGAAGTCCGCCACAATCAATACTGGAATCAATGGAATTGGTGAGACTACCTAGTCCTCCCCATGTCCTGTGCAAATTGCTCGATATTTGCCACGATCCAGATAGCTCTCTGGGTGATCTGGCCGATTTGATCAGTATCGATGCCGCCCTCACCAGCAAGCTGATCATGGCCGCTAATTCAGGCGCTTTTGCGATCAACCAGTCTTTGAAAAATCTGGAACAGGCGGTGACGCTGATCGGCCATGCGCAGGTCAAAACCATGGTAACGACCGCGTCGATACAGCAACTCTTCGCCGGGCTGATCGAATCCCAGAAAAAATACATCTGCGCCGCCTGGCTGGATTCCATTTATTGCGCCGTATTCGCCAGGGATATCGCCATTGCGCTGGACTACAAATACCCCCAGGACGCATACCTGGCGGGCTTGTTGCACGATATCGGCCAAATCGTTTTCGACGCCAAATATCACGATCAATACATCAAGATCATCAATTCGACCAGCGAGGCCGAGACCATCGCCCAGGAAATCTCCAAGTTCGGCATTAGCCATACCGAGCTGGGCGCCGAAATTATCGAGCACTGGTCCAGCCTGAGTCCGGCGATCGCCGATGCGGTCCGTTTTCACCACGAAGACGAGCGGCAATTGCAAGGCGGCGACATCCTGTGCCGGATCGTGGCCGAAGCCGGCCAGATCGCGCGCCACTGGTGCCGGGCCGGAAGCGCCGACGCACAATGGCGCTCGTCCCTGATCGACCACAAGGATTTGAATAACATTTACGTCCATGTGCACGACACGGTCACCCAGACCGCCAACAAGCTCGGTATTTTCCTGCCGCGTTCGACTAGCCTGACCCAGGCACAATTATCGAAGGATATCGAACGCGAAACCGGTAAGCTCGCCCGTAAAATCAGGGATGCCTCCCTGATCAAAGTGATCAGCGCCGAGGAAGCTTACCCGGCAGCCTTGAATTCACCCGATAAATTGCTGTCGAAGGTCGCACGCGACATGCAGCTGTATTTTTCGATCTCGCATCTAGCGCTATTGTTCCATGACCCCGAGACTCCGGAATCTTTGAGTCTGCATGAAGTCAGGCCGGTCGATCCGCCCTGCCGGTTCTCGCTAGAAAACAGCGCTAGCCGGGCGGTGCGCAGCTATCTCGAAAAACGCTTGACCTGGATCGAAGTCGAAGGCTCCGACCACCAGAAATCCCCGATGCCCGATCGTCAAATCATTCATCGCCTAAAACACCACGTCGCGCTTTGCTTTCCAATTATCCATGCCGACGAAGCCATTGGCACGATCGTGGTCGGCTGTCATAAAACGCAGCGCAACAACCTGGATAAACTGTCTGATATCATATCCAGCTATCTGGAAGATATTGCCGAGACCTGGGTGAATCACAGGCCCGGGCGAGGCGGACGCGGTGCCAAAAGCGAACGCGAGCAAAAAGAAATCGACAAGTTGGTCCACGAAATCAGCAATCCGCTGAGCGTGATCGGCAATTACATCGATATCGTCAATGCCAGATCGGGCGGCACCGGCAGCGATAAGGAAATCGGGGTACTAAAGGAAGAGCTGCAGCGCGTGCGCAATATCGTTTTGAATTTCAAGGAAGGCAACGAGCCCGAGCCCGAGGCCGTCATGCTGAATGCCGAGTTGGAAAGCAGCATTCCGCTGTACGTCAAATCCGTCAGCCCGGGACTGGAAATCCAGATCATGTGGGATCTCGATCGAAACGATGCCGAGATAGACATTACGCGCGATGCTTTTCGCCAGATCGTACTCAACCTGGTGAAAAACGCGATCGAAGCTCAGACCGACGATGCCGCGATTATGGTATCCAGCAACAATTTCACCAATATCGACGGCCGGGTTTATGCGCAGTTTACTATTTCGGACCGCGGTAGAGGCATCAACACCAAGACCCGAAACCTGCTGTTTTCACCCTTGATAAGCACCAAAGAGGGCGCGGGCCGGGGACTCGGATTGTCGGTGGTGGCTGATATTTTACGGGCCTTCAAAGGCCAGGTTAAATACATGAAAAACGAAGTTGGCGGCGCTTTATTCGAAGTGTCGATCCCACTGTCACTCAAACAGTAAGCCTATTGCATATCTAATATGGAGACTCCGTTGATCGATTTTGAGAAACCTACCCGCCACCTGAAAAAGCAGGTCTCATTCCTCGTGGTGGACGATGAGCAACGCGCCCGCGAAGGCCTGATCAGGCTGCTGCAGCGAAACTGGTCCGACATCACCGAAGCCGAAGATGGCGACCAGGCAATCGGGTTGATTCAAAAACGGAAATTCAATCTGATCATCCTGGACCTCAACATGCCCGGTAAGACGGGCGATCAAGTACTGGCCTTCATTCGGGATAAAAAGATAACCACCCCCGTCATCGTAATCAGCGGCGAGTCGTCCATCAACAAGGTCACCGAAGCCTTACGGCTTGGCGCTTATGACATTTTCAGAAAGCCCTATAATTTTGACGAGCTGGAACACGCGATTCGCAATGCGCTGGACAAGTCGCGCATCGAGGATGAGAAATCGCAGATCCAGAGCCGCCTCAAGCATTCCGAGCAATTGCACCGTTACATGGTCGATAACTCACCGGACCTGATATACATTCTGGATCTCGCGGGCAAATTCACCTTTGTCAACGACAGCGTGACCAAGCTGCTCGGCTACGAAAAATCCGACTTGATGGGCAAGCATTACAGCGAATTTCTGGCCGAGGAAGACCGCCTGAAAGCAGAGTACGTGTTTAACGAACGCCGCCGCGAGAGCCGCTCCAACCGGAATATCGAATTGCGGCTGAAATGTAATCCGCTGGATCCCGTGCGTCCTTTCGAGGTCACGACCTGCCCGATTGAGCTGAACTCGATGGGTATTTACTCGGCCGATTCCAAGGATACGAAAATAGTCGGCACCTATCAGGGCACCTATGGCGTGGCACGCGATATTTCGAGCCGTAAGGAAGCGGAAAAACTGATCACCTACCAGGCCTATCACGATTTGCTCACCAAACTGCCCAACCGGGCTATGCTTTACGACCGTCTCGATCTCGCCATCAAACAGGCGGAGCGTACCGGTGAAGTCTTGATCATCATGTTTCTCGACCTCGACCGCTTCAAGCTGATCAACGATAGCTTCGGCCACGTGGTGGGCGATCAACTGCTGATCGAGGTCGCCGAACGACTCAAGGCCGAGACCCGAACCGGTGACACCCTGGCCCGGCTGGGCGGCGACGAATTCATGCTACTGCTGCCGCAACCCACTTCGAGAGAACAGGCGCAACGGGTGGCGCTAAAATTAATCACCAGCATGCAGCAACCTTTCTTTCTGAAGAACAAGGAAGTTTACGTCAATGTCAGTGTCGGCATATCGGTGTTCCCGGACGATTCGGACGACATCAATACTCTGGTTAAAAATGCCGATATGGCCATGTATGAAGTGAAGTCATCCGGTAAAAACGGATATATCTTTTATAACGACAAGCTCGAACACGCTGCCGCCGAAAAAATATCCATCGAGAGCGGGCTCAGAAACGCGATTAAAAACGACGAGTTGGAAATGTTTTATCAGCCGCAAATCGACCTCAAAACCGAGCAAATCGTCGGGGTCGAAGCCCTGCTCAGATGGAATCATCCGAAGCTCGGATTGCGCTCGCCCAATTATTTTATTACCCACGCGGAAGAGTCCCGCATTATCGATCAGCTCAGCGAATGGGTGCTCAATCGCGTGGCGGTCGATTTGTTCAGCGACAAGACCTTCCAGGAAAGTCCGATCAAGGTCAGCGTCAACCTGTCGGCCACCGATATCCGTCAAAAAGAATTCCCGGAAAACCTGGTGACCTATATCGAAGATTTACATATCAAACCCAGTCGACTCGAAATCGAAATTACCGAAAACATGTTCATGAGCGACATCCAGGCCTGTATTTACAAGCTGCAAGTCTTGTCGAACAAGGGCATATCGATTGCCATCGACGACTTCGGCACCGGCTTTTCCTCGCTCAACTATCTACGGGAACTACCCGTGCATACGGTGAAAATCGATTACTCCTTCGTTTCCGAAATCGAGCATTCGAAAAAGGGGGCGGCGCTGGTGGCGGCCATCGTCGGCATGGCGCAAGGGCTTGGCATCAATGTCATCGCCGAAGGCGTGGAGAGCAGCATCCAGTCGGAATACCTGGAGAGCCTGGGTTGCCATATCATGCAGGGTTTTCTGTTCGGCCGGCCGGTGGCGGTGGACGACTTTCTGAGTGCCGTCACCCGGCAGGAGAGCAGTAGCTCGAGCCTTTCCACAACCTAAAGCCAAAGAGACACCCACCGCCGCGAGTCGGGGCAAGCTCGGCGCTTAGCCAATGCGATGCAATCGGTATGGCAAATTAACGAAATCGATCGAGGCACCCGTACAATAATTGATATTCGCGCTCAAATGCGATTACTATATTTGACACGAAAATAATAATTCATCTTCCCCGCCGGCCGAAAACGCATCTGGTCTGGCGCCAAAAAATAAGGGGAAGATTAAACACCTGCACGATTTCATCGTTAAAAAGTGATCTGGGTAACACTGGCTTATCTTTTCAGCCTGTCCGCGCGCAAGCGCAAACCCGGATGAAAACGGGAGTCTGGGAGCACTACATCGGTTTGAAAAAGTCGTACCGCGGCGCCTTCGCGATTTCGAGCACGGCTCCGATCGGCGGCTGGAATTTGCGCGAGCGATCCTTTATCAATTAAACTTGTAAGTACTGCGAGAGTTTAAAGGATTACCACGGCCGCCCTCGTAGCATACTCTCACTTTAAATGGCCTAACATGAGCAAGGAGCCTAACCATGAGCAAGCAACCCGCGCTGTATCGTAACAACCTCCCCCAACTGGGATCGAAGCTGTTTATCACCGACGGCGGACTCGAGACTACATTGTTATTTCTGCGCGAACTGGAGCTTCCCATGTTTGCCGCTTTCCCGCTGATCGACAGCGACGAAGGCCTGGCGCATTTGCAGGCTTACTTCGAACCCTACCTCGATATAGCTACACAGCATAAGGCCGGTATGATTCTCGACACGCCGACCTGGCGCGCGAGTCACGGCTGGGGCAACCTGCTGGGTTATTCGGCGGTCGATATCCAGTTTTTCAATGAAGCCAGCATCGACCTGGCGGCCGAAATACGCGAGCGCCGCGCGACCGCGGATACGCCGATTGTCATCAACGGGGTTATCGGTCCGCAGGATGACGGCTACGACCCGAATACGCTGAGGAGCATCGACGCCTCGCACAGCTATCACAGCCACCAGGTGGAAGTCCTGGCGCGCACCCAGGCCGATATGATCACCGCGCTCACCCTTACTTATGCGGAAGAAGCGATCGGCCTCGCGCGCGCCGCTTGCGAGGCCGAAATCCCGGTAGCGATTTCGTTTACCGTCGAAACCGACGGTCGCCTGCCGAACGGCATGAGTCTGCAGCAAGCGATCGAAATAACCGACGATAGCACCTACGCCGCGCCGGTTTACTACATGATCAACTGCGCGCATCCCTCGCATTTCGCGCCGGTGCTCGACGGTAACGAATCCTGGCTGGAGCGAATTTACGGCGTGCGCGCCAACGCATCCTGTATGAGCCACGCGGAACTGGACGAAGCCACCGAGCTCGACGAAGGCAATCCACAGGAGTTCGGACAGGATTACGCCCTGCTCAAAAAACGGCTGCCAAATCTGAATGTGGTCGGCGGATGCTGCGGTACCGATTACCGTCATATCGGCGAAATATGCCGCACTCTCATTACCGGCGGCGGCGCACATGAGCAGCGCCCGCCTGATCAACTAACTGACTCGGCGCCCGTATCATGCAGTATTTGACGTCAACTCGTTCCGTCTGGATTCGGATGGGCGCGACCATCCGAGCACTCGGTTCGAGCCATGGATGGGGGTACGAAAATCCGAAGCCGGCGGCGCTATAAATTTTGCCGGCGCCTCACCCGGCTCGGGCGCAACCGGAAAGCGTGAAGAGCCTGCTTGTTAACCAGTCGATGAGGTTGCGGCATCGCGCAGCCTTCTGTCCCGATTTCGCCGAGTTTATATCCGTCGCTTAGTATTCGGTAGCACGGCATTACCCGCTGAGCCGGCAAGTATCCCGCCACTGTCGGCATACCGCCTGTTCGGAACTCAAAGGTTTTGCTGGGCAAGCAATCGCCTGGTTGCGTAAAATGATCCGAGTATGCATCCCTGACTAACCTGAGGAACGATGGCATGAGCGCGAAAATGAGCGAGGTCGGCGCGGCACAAAACCCGCTGCGGGAACGCAGAACCGGTGGCGGCACGGAAGTCATGACCGATTGGTACTTAAAATCCGAAACCGGGCCGTTACGAGACGTGTTGCTGGGTCCGGTCGACAGTTTCCGCTGGCTCGGCGAAGAAAATGCCGAATTCAGTTCCCTGGTCAGGGACTCGCTGCGCCGCGGGCGTCAATACGATCCGGGACTGGCCCGCCGGCAACATGCGGAAATGGTTCAAGCTTACCGTGAGGCCGGCACTGAATGTCATTTCCTGCCGGTCGATGAAGGGACCCCGATGCAGGTTTATGCCCGCGATTCATCGTTCATGACGCCCTACGGCGCGGTCATCTGCCAACTGGCAAACCCGCGGCGCCGCAGCGAGTATGCGCCGGCGTTACGCTTTTATCTCGATCACGATGTACCCATTTACGACATGGTGTCGAGCGGGAATTTCGAGGGCGGCGATTTCAATATTATCAAACCCGGGGTGGCATTAGTGGGTTATACCGGTCAGCGCAGCGAAGAAGTCGCAGCCCGCCAGATTGCAAACTGGTTCATCGATGAAGGCTGGGAAATAAAACTCGCGCCGATCGATCCCTTCTACGTCCACATCGATTTAATGGTGTGCATGCTGACTGAAAACTGCGCCGCTGTCTGCCTCGAAACGACCGACGATGAAATCGTCGACTGGCTCAAGCAGAAAAACATCGAAATCGTGCCGGCCAGTTTTAAGGAAACCATGGCGCTTGGCTGCAACGTCGTCGCGCTGGGCAACGAAAAAGTGTTGTCGACCCGCGCGGCGACCGACTTGAACCAGAAAATGCGCGCCCTCGGGCTGCAAGTCTACGACCCCGATATGACAATGTTTACCTGGGCGGGCGGCGGCGTGCACTGCATGTGTCAACCATTGCGCCGGGACGCCGCTTGATTTTTGCCGGGCCTGGCGCGCCAGCTCGGAGAAATTAAGGAACCCCTGCATTTTGCAGAGGTTCCTTAAACTCGATAACTAATAAGCGTTATCCTTTACCGATTGCATCGCGACAAAGGTTGACGTATTGGCAACATTGGGTAGCGTCGAGATAGTCTCACCCAGTATGCGCCGGTAGGCAGTTATGTCCCGGGTTCTGATTTTCAGCAGGTAATCAAACGATCCGGCGATCATATGGCATTGCTCGATTTCCTGAATTTCCTGGACTGCCTGGTTAAATGCGGATAACGCGGGCTCACGCGTGTCCGACAATTTCACCTCGGTAAAGGCGATATGCTCCGAATCGAGTTTCTCGGGATTGAGCACCGCCCGAAACCCCAATATATAACCCTGCTGTATGAGCCGCTTCAACCTTACTTGACAAGGACTCTTGGAAAGACCGATGCTTTTGGCCATATCGGTTAAGGATATTCGGCCGTCGCGTGACAATAGGTTCAACATGGCTATTTCGAATCGGTCTAATTGCCCGTTTTTTATCGATATTTTCATCTTTTGTACCGTAAAAAGGCTCAATTCCAATACATGTATAATCAAATATTAGCATAATCGAGAAATAATAGAGATCCGTAGTTGATAAGATAGTACTTATCCATAGCGAGGGCATTGTCATGACAACGCTTAATCAAATCCGTAACAAAATGCGCGCAAACCATCTGGCCGAAGAAGCGGATATCGCCGCGCAACTGCAGGCCCGTTCAAACATCACCGCGGCCGACCGGCAACAGGTTTCGATCGATGCGGCAGCCCTGATCAACGACATTCGCAACGATAACTCACCCGGTTTGATGGAGGTTTTCCTGGCCGAATACGGCCTCTCCACCGATGAAGGCGTCGCCTTGATGTGCCTCGCCGAGGCGCTGCTACGCGTACCCGATGCCGACACCATCGATGAATTGATCGAAGACAAGATCGTGCCGTCCAGCTGGGGCGAGCATTTGGGCAAGTCTTCCTCTTCGCTGGTCAATGCCTCGACCTGGGCCTTGATGCTGACCGGCAAGGTACTGGACGACGAAAGCAGCGCCGGCCTGGCGGGTACGCTGCGCACCGCGGTCAAGCGCCTGGGAGAACCCGCCATCAGAACCGCGGTAAGGCTTGCGATGAAAGAAATGGGTAACCAGTTCGTGCTCGGCGAAACCATCGAAGCGGCGGTCAAGCGCGGCATGGAACAGGAAGCCAAGGGTTTTACCTATTCTTACGACATGCTCGGCGAAGCTGCGTTGACGCAAGGCGATGCGCAGGAATTTTTCAACGCCTACGAAAATTCGATCAAGACCTTGGCCGGGCGTTCGATGTCGAAGGACATCCGGGAAAATCCGGGCATATCGGTCAAATTGTCGGCCCTGCACCCGCGCTACGAGGTGGGGCAAAAACAACGCATTCTCGACGAGCTCGTCGGACCGACGCTGACCCTGGCGCTACTCGCCAAACAAGCCAACATGGGATTCAATATCGATGCCGAAGAGTCGGATCGACTGGACTTATCGCTGGATGTCATCGCGGCGGTGTTGTCGGACGAGCGGCTGGCGGGCTGGGACGGTTTCGGCGTCGTGGTGCAAGCCTATAGCAAACGCGCGCCAGACGTGATCGACTGGTTATACGGCCTGGCCACACAGCTGGATCGCAAAATTATGGTAAGGCTGGTGAAAGGCGCCTACTGGGATACCGAAATCAAACGTTCGCAATACGAAGGTTTGAAAAATTTTCCGGTGTTTTGTCGCAAATCGATGACCGACGTGGCCTATATCTGCTGCGCGGAACAGTTACTTGCGATGCAGGACAGAATTTATCCCCAGTTTGCCACGCACAATGCGCACACGGCCTGCGCCGTATTGAGGCTGGCTGATAGCGATGCTTCGTTTGAATTCCAGCGCTTGCACGGCATGGGCGAAGTCATGCACCGCAAATTAATGCAGCGGGCGAAACTTCGCTGCCGCATATATGCGCCGGTGGGCGCGCATCGCGATCTGTTGGCTTACCTGGTAAGGCGCTTGCTCGAAAATGGGGCCAACTCATCCTTCGTCAACCAGATCGTCGATCAGTCGGTCGCGGTCGAAGCAATCGCCGTCGATCCGTTTGAAGTACTGGATGAAGATCTGCGACAAACGCCAAGCCACATCAGCTTGCCGCCAAACCTGTACGCACCCGTGCGTATCAATTCGCGCGGCTGGGATCTGCACGATGAACTAGACCTCGAGCAGATCGAGCAGGCACGCGGTAAATTCGCAACCCATCGCTGGGTCGCGGCACCCTTGATGGCGGTGCCGTTTCAGGGCAGCGCGCCGAGCGAAATTTTCAATCCCGCCAGGCCCGACGATATCGTCGGAACGCTGCAAGAGGCAACGCCCGCAGACGTCGAGGCCGCAATCGGCGCGGCGCAAAGCTGGGCCGCAACGCACGGAGCGGAGCGCGCCGCGGCGCTGCAAAAGGCCGCGGATTTGTACGAAGCCAACTACGGCGAGATTTTCGCGGTTTTGTGCCGCGAAGCCGGCAAGAGTCCGATGGACGTGATTGCCGAGATCAGGGAGGCGGTCGACTTTTTACGCTACTACGCGACCCGCATCGAAAGCCTCGCGGAACGGCAGGCGCGCGGCATCGTCGCTTGTATTTCGCCATGGAATTTCCCACTCGCCATTTTTACCGGTCAAATCGCCGCGGCGCTGGCGGCCGGCAACGGCGTTTTGGCAAAACCCGCCGACCCGACGCCGCTGGTTGCAACTATCGCGGTTAAATTGATGCATCAAGCCGGCATTCCGCAGTCGGTGTTGCAACTGCTGCCGGGCAGCGGTTCCGTGGTGGGCGCCAAGCTGGTTGCCGACGGGCGCATCGGCGGCGTTTGCTTCACCGGGTCCCTGCGCACCGCAAAAACGATCGACCGTTCGATGGCGCAAAACCTCGACCCGGGAGCGCCCTTGATCGCAGAGACCGGCGGCCTGAACGCCATGATTGTCGATTCGACCGCGCTGCCCGAACAGGCAGTGCGGGATATCATGGTTTCGGCCTTTCAGTCTGCCGGTCAACGCTGCTCGGCGCTGCGACTGCTATATTTGCAGGAAGACATCAAAGACTCATTCGTGAAAATGCTGTACGGCGCATTCGACGAGCTCGTTGTCGGCGACCCCTGGTCCTTCGCGACCGATCTCGGTCCCGTCATCACCCAAACGGCGCGCGCCGAAATCGTCGATTACATCGATACCGCCAAAGCGGACAATCGCTTGCTGAGACAACTCGAGGCGCCGCCGCAGGGTACCTTTGTCGGCCCGGCCATCATCGAGGTCGGGGGCATCGCCGATCTCGAAAAAGAAGTATTCGGCCCGGTGTTGCACCTAGCCACTTTCAAGTCGCATCAAATCGATACCGTGGTCGATCAAATTAACGACAGCGGTTACGGCCTCACTTTCGGATTGCATACCCGCATCGACGATCGCGTGGAGCAAATCACTTCCCGCTTGAACGTCGGCAATATGTATATCAACCGCAATCAAATCGGCGCCATCGTCGGCTCGCAGCCGTTCGGAGGTGAAGGCCTATCCGGCACCGGCCCGAAGGCGGGCGGCCCCAATTATGTGAAACGTTTCAGCCGGGCTAACGGCGCAGGCGAAGTTTCGATTGCCACCGGGCCCACGGCCGACAAAGCGCAGGTTCAGGCCGAACTCGAGCGGCTCGCAAGCCCGCGGCGGCGCGTACTGCAGAATTTTTTGTTGCCCGGTGCGACCGGTGAATCGAACCAGCTGTCGCTATTCCCCAAAGGCAAGATTCTGTGCCTGGGTCCGAGTCTTGCAGCGGCCGAAGCGCAGGCTCGGATTGCCGCAAGTCAAGGCTGTGCCACGTTGATCGTATGCCCGGACGCGCAGCAAGCGGGTTCAATCGACGCTTATCTCGAGCGCCGGGAACTGACCGACCTGCATGGATTCGACGCCGTCGCTCTATGGAGTCATGGGGATGATTTGTCCCAGGCGAGAACCGCTTTGGCGGCGCGCGAAGGCGTAATTATCCCGCTGATCGGCGAATCCGATATGGCGGATCGATGCGTGCTGGAACGCCACATCTGCGTCGATACCACGGCTGCCGGGGGCAATGCTTCATTGTTGGCGCAAAACACCGCCTAACTCGAGCCCGGATGACCGGCGAAGCAGCGGCGGCCGCGAAGACTTAGCCGTCTTTATCCACACCCAGTGATAAAACCCACAGAGCGGCAGCGGCCACGGCGACAAAGCCGGCAATGAAAATGAACGGCATGGTCGAATAGCCGATGACGTGCCAAAAGATGCTTTCGAGAGTACTCATGAATCCTGTGTGACGCTCATTGCCAGCCTTCGACCCCGCTCATATCGGGTAAGCGGTGCGCGACGCCCTTGTGGCAGTCGACGCAGGTTTTATCGCCCGAGGCCAGGGCCGTGGAATGCTGGGCGACACTGCGCCGGCCCTGCTCGGAAAAGTCCATGAATTCGAAGTCATGGCAGTTGCGGCATTCTTGCGAATCGTTGTTTTTCATGCGCTGCCATTCGCGGTCGGCCAGGTGCCCTCTGCGGGCGCGAAACTTTTCCGGTGTATCAATCGTGCCGATGGCATAGGCGACCAGTTCCCGGCTGGCCTGAACCTTGCGCACGATTTTATCGGTCCAGGGGTGCGGTACGTGGCAATCCGAACAAATCGCCCGCACCCCCCGATCGGTTGGAGTAATGAATGGTCTCGCGGATCTCGGCGACGATCGGGGCATGGCAGCCGGAACAAAAGGCCTCGGTATTGGTCGCTTCCATGCCGGTGTTAAACGCACCCCAGAATAGAATGCCGCCGACGAT
>DS021200.1:564734-567126 GCA_001735895.1 Olavius algarvensis Gamma 3 endosymbiont
GGCGTTGAGCTCGCCGTCCTTGAGTTTGCGATTCTGTAACACGGCGTGAAACCCGGGTTTAGGCGGGATTGTGCCCGCGGGCAGTTTCCAGATCTTTTCGGCGATGTCGCGGTGGGCTTTCTTGGCGACCACCAGGTCGGCCGGCAGCCGGTGCGAAAAGGTACCGACTTCGCGCGCGGTGCCGCAGGCCGACGGTTGACCGGTGAGCGAGAAGGGGCTGTTGCCGGGTTCGGATATCTTGCCGGTCAGCAGGTGGATGTTATAGATCAGGCTATTCAGCCAGACGCCGCGGGTATGCTGGTTGACCCCCATGGTCCAAAGCGACATGACCTTGGTTTCGGGGTCGGCATAGGCCTGCGCCATCGCCAGTAGACTGGCCTCGGAAACGCCCGATTCTCTGACGGTTCTTTCCAGCGAATAGTCGGAAACCGCGGCCTTGTACTCGGCAAACGACATCCTTTTCATCTTGCCGGAATTCGGATTGGCGGCCTTTTGTTGCAGCGGGTGTTCGTCGCGCAGGCCGTAGCCGATATCGGGAGTGGCGCGCTTGAAGTGGGTGTGCTTGTCGACAAAGTCCCAATTCACCGCGTCGTTCCGGATGATGTAATTGGCGATGAAATTGGCGATGATCAGGTCGGTTTGCGGGGTAAAAATCATGCGGTTATCGGCCAGCTCGAACGAGCGGTGATAATAGGTCGACATAACGTGCACGCGGACGTCCGGATTGCTCAAGCGGCGGTCGGTCAGCCGGGTCCACAATACCGGGTGCATTTCCGCCATATTCGAACCCCATAACACGAAGGCGTCGGCGTTTTCGAAATCGTCGTAACAACCCATGGGCTCGTCGATGCCGAAACTGCGCATGAACCCGCCCACCGCGGATGCCATGCAATGGCGCGCGTTGGGATCGATATTGTTGGAACGAAATCCGGCCTTCATCATTTTCGAGGCCGCGTATCCCTCCATCACGGTCCACTGGCCCGAACCGAACATGCCGACGCTGGTGGGACCGCGCTTGTGCAGCGCCGCTTTCCATTTCTCGGCCATGATATCGAAGGCGGTATCCCAGGAGACCGGCTCGAAATCGCCGTTTTTATCGTACTTGCCGTCTTTCATACGCAATAGCGGCGTTTGCAGTCGATCGCTGCCGTACATGATCTTGGAGAGGAAATAACCCTTGATGCAGTTAAGCCCGCGGTTAACCGGCGCCTCGGGGTCGCCCTGGGTTGCGACGACCCGACCCGACTGGGTGCCCACCAGGACCGAACATCCGGTGCCGCAAAAACGGCACGGCGCCTTGTCCCAGTTAATCTTGGTTTTTTCCTCGTTGACGATCAGGTTGGTAGCCACGCTGGGCATACTGATTCCGGCGACCGCGGCGGCCGAGGCGGCGGCGTTCGCCTTGATAAAAGCGCGTCTGGACAAGTTCATGTAATCGTTCCTCTAGGTATCCAACTGCTCGATCTGGTGGTAGACGAGCGAAGTGCTCAGCACATGCTTGAAACCGTTTATTTTCTCGATGATGTCGGTGATGTGCGTCTGGCTATCGGTTTCCAACACGGCAACGAGTTTGCCGAACTCGGATTCGCCATGGATTTCGGCACCGCAGAGGCCTTCGATATTCTGTTTTACGGCAGGCAAACCAGCGGGACTGGCATGCACTACCATGCTCGAGATATGAACTTCCATCGACTCCGTACTTCTTAATTTTGTTGTCATCCGGGGGTTAATCCGGTTCGGCATCAGAATAATAGTCTGTCCCTATAAAGTCCACAGAATTAGCCTGCAATCGACAGTGGCTTAGCTTGACGCGGATCGATTCCGTTCAGGTCGATGGGAGCCAGGATCGGCACCGGTTATCTGCCCCGGAGTTGCCCCGTAGGCGGGGATATCCCGCTAGGTCGGTTGGCAGCACGGACGGGTAAAAACTTATTTCCGTTCGGCCAAGCGAGGCCATTGGCCCCGCCTATAATCGCTCACCTCACGTAGGCAACGCTCGGCAACCAGGTGACCAGTTTCGGCGACATGAAAACAACCGTATGAGACTGGCTCTCGAGGCAGCGGAAATTTCTGGCGCCCGGGTCGACGTCGCAAAATTGGCGGCATCGCTCTATACCTCCTATTTCGAGGCCGGCAACGGAAGCAAGGATTTCTCGGGTATTATCAATCTGGTACGCAATTCCTCCGTCGAGCCGATTCGATCCAAATAACGGTATCGGGAAACCGACCGCCCGGCCGCAGTTCCGCAATTTCCAAGACCTGGAAACGGTATTTCGCGATTTCCATCGACAGGCAACGAGAACGCTTTGGCGACGCGCATGAATTCAAACAGCCCGCTCAGAGAATCATGTCGCTGCAATAAAAGTAGAAAAAACAATCGAAGATCAATTTT
>DS021200.1:567176-577184 GCA_001735895.1 Olavius algarvensis Gamma 3 endosymbiont
TTTTGCGACCAGTTCGGCATCGGGTACATCAACTTGCAGGCGGCCAGTTCAAACGGATAAACCGTACAATATTTTCCATTTTGCACTTGCATCAAAATGCCCCGGGTTTTCATGTTCTGACCGTCCTTGCCGAATTGAATCCCCCGATAAGGTACGATTAACGACCGCGCGGACATATCCAGCTGCTGCAGCGCCATCTGAATTTTCTTGGGGTCGGTCGAGCCGGCATTATTGATGGCATTGGCCAGCGCCATGAAACCGGTGAAGGCCCGCGCGGGAACATCGGACAGATCGCGCCCACCCGAATGGGTCTTAAACAACGCGTTCACCTTTCCGATCAGCGGAATGGTTTTAGCCAGGTCGGTATTGAACGGCGACCGGGTAATGATTCCCTCGGCCTTGCTGCCCATGGTTTCGATGAATTTCGGGTCCGTATAGCCCGCATTCTGGGCGACCAGAAGCTTGGGGTTGTAGTCGAGCTCCTTGGCGGTATTCAGAAACAGAAATGCGTCCGAAGTATAGGACGAAGGCAGCAACACATCGGAGTTTTTCGCCTTGAGCCGCTGAACCTCCGAACTCAAGGTTGTGGTTTTCGCCTTGTAACTGATTTTTTCGACGACTTCGAAGCCCTGCTCACGGGCCATCTTCTGTTGCGTGCCGCCGCTATCCGAACCCCACAGCGTATCTTCGTGAATAATGCCGACGGTTTTTATCTTGTCATTATTCTTGCTGTTGAAATCGTTGATGAATTCAAACATCAACTGCGTGAATTCACCGTCATGCGGGGTGACGCGGAAAAAGTATTTAAAACCCCGTGTCGTGAGTTTCGGCGAGGTCGATTCGCCGTTTACCCAGGGGATTCTCGCGCGTTCCGCGACCTGGCTGGCCGCCCCGGTTACGGACGAGTAGTAGGCGCCAAACATGGCATGCACCTTGTCGGAGTTAATCATTTTCTCGGTTTCGCCAACTCCGATTTCAGCCTTGCCGCCGTGATCGCCGACCACGATTGAAATCCTGGCGCCGCCGAGTCCCGGCAGCCCCCGTTCGCCGGCTAAGGGCATATCGATATCGTGGCTGTTATTGATAATATCGATGGCGGTCTCTACGGCGGCCACCGCATCTTTTCCGACCTGGGCAACCGGTCCGGTTAGCGGATAGAGCACCCCGATCTTGACACTCTCGGCCGCGTTTACGCCGGCGGTGAAAGCCAGCGTCACTAACATTGACAGTATTATCTTTTTCATTATGAGTCCTCTTTGAGTTATGCTGCGTGGCTGTATCTTCTGTTCCACTGCACTAGATAACACAAGCCTTCTCGATTTACAAAGACGCCAAATCAAGAAGCCCGATAAGAATAGTGAGCGAGCCAACAAAATAAAACCCCGCCAGCCCTATGACGTTTGAAATCATCCTGCAGGCTATTGTTAGCGGTTTGTTGATGGGCTTGATTTATGCCCTGATTGCCGCCGGGCTGAGTCTGATCTTCGGGTTGATGAATATCGTCAACTTCGCGCATGGCGAGCACTTGATGGTATCCATGTTCTCATCCTTCTGGCTGTGGTCGTTGCTGGGCCTGGATCCGCTGTTTTCGATTCCGATCACCATTTTGTTAATGGCCGGTTGCGGCGTACTCACGCACTATCTGTTGATCCGCTACATCCTGAAAGCCAAGATGTTGATTCAAATCTGCGCCACCTTTGGCCTGTCGATTTTTATTCGAGCCCTGGCGCAATATTTATGGACCCCGGATTTCAGAAACGTCGACCAACCCTTGCTCGAGGGAAGAATCGAACTCGGCAGCCTGTTCATCGGACAACCGCAATTTTTTGCGGCCGTGGCTTGCCTGCTCGCCTTTTTCATGCTGTACCTGTTCGTTACCCGGACCGAAACCGGGCTTGCGCTGCAAGCCACGGCTCAGGATCGCGAAGCCGCCGAAATCTTAGGGATCCCATCCAATCGAATGTTCGCCCTGGGTTGGGCCATAGGGCTTGGCTGCGTCGGCGTGGCCGGCGGCATGATGACCAACTATTTTTTCGTATTCACCGACGTCGGCGTCAATTTCGCGTTGTTTGCCTTCGTCGCCGTCGCCCTCGGTGGATTCGGCAGCATCATCGGCTGCCTGTATGCCGGCGTTATTATCGGCCTGGTCGAATCGCTCGGCGGGCTGTTGATCGACCCGTCTTTCAAGCTCTTGTACGTGTTTGCAATCTACCTGCTGGTCGTCATTTACAAACCGCAGGGACTGTTTGGCAGGTATTGATGGAAAACTTGTTAACCCACGCCAAGCAGGAACCGGTCTGGAACACCAGCAAGGAGATAATCTCCTTGCTTGGATTGTTGTCGTTTTTCCTGATTGTGTTTCCGTTGTTTGGACCGAGCCCGTTTTACCTGCATTTGATGATCATGATTTTCATGTACGCGGTGATGTCGCAGTCGTGGAACGTAATCGCCGGATTATCGGGCCAGATCAGCCTCGGACATGGCGCATTTTTCGGTATCGGCGCTTACACGAGTTCGTTTTTATATGTGCAATACGGCGTTACTCCCTGGCTCGGGATCTTGGCGGGTATGCTGTTCGCCGCCCTAGTCGCGATCTCGATCGGCATTCCCATGCTGCGCCTGAGTGGACACTATTTCGCCATCGCCACTTTACTGATCGGCATCAGTTTTCAAGTGGTATTCCAGCGTTGGGAAATGGTGGGCGCAGCATCGGGATTATGGATTCCGCTCACCGAGGAGAGTTCCTGGTTCGCGCTGCAGTTTCACGACAGCAAAGTCCCCTACTATTACCTGTTTCTCGGATTTTTTATCCTAAGCTACCTGTCGGTCTGGCGGCTCAGCACCTCGAAAATCGGATTCCGATTGCGCGCCGTCCGCGACGATTACCAGGCGGCCTCGAGTCTCGGCATCGCAATCTCTAAATACAAGATTATCGCTTTCGCCATCTCGGCGGTCATCATGGCGCCGATGGGAAGCTTGTTCGCGCAGTATATTTTAATCGTCGATCCGGACCGCATGTTCAACCTGGAAATATCCATCATAGTGCTCTTGATGACGGTACTCGGCGGCATCGGTAATATTTGGGGTCCGCTAATCGGGGTGGCGATACTGATCCCCATCTCGGAATACACGCGAATATATTTCGGCGGCACCGGCGGCGCGATCGATTTGATTTTTTACGGCCTGATACTAATGCTGATTTGCGTTTTTCGACCGGCCGGGCTGATATCTTTATTGCCGAAACACCTGATCGAACGGGAAAAGCAGCGATGAGTATTTTATCGGTCGAAAATCTGGGTAAATCTTTCGGCGGCATCCGCGCCAACCACGACATTTCGTTTACCGTCGATCAGGGAGAAATCCTCGGTATCATCGGTCCCAACGGTGCGGGCAAATCGACCTTGTTCGATCTGATCACCGGCTACACCAGGGCCGATACCGGCAAAGTGACCTTCGACGGCAATGACATAACCCGGCTGCGCCCGGACAAAATCAGTAACCTGGCTATCGGGCGCACCTTTCAAAAACTAAAACCCTTTGCCGATCTGACACTATTGGAAAATGTCATGATCGGCGCTTTCGCTAAAGAAACCGACATCAAGGCGGCGCGCGACAAGGCGCTGGAAATCATCGATTTTGTCGACCTGATCGAAAAAAGGCATCATTTTGCGCGCGAGCTATCGACCGGCCAGCGCAAGCGGCTCGAACTCGCCAGGGCCATGGCGATTGAACCGAAATTGTTATTGATGGACGAAGTGACCGGCGGCGTCGACCAGAAAACCATTCCCGGATTGGTGGAACTGATTCTTAAAATGAAAGCATCGGGCGTCACCATCGCCACGATCGAACACAACATCAATATCATCATGGAGATTTCCGATAATATTCTGGCGCTCGACCAGGGACAGAATATTGCTTACGGCAAACCTAAGGATATACAAAACAATGAGCAGGTAATCGATGCCTATCTGGGACGGGTCGATGTTGCTTGATATCAAGAATATCGACGTCCTGTACGACGATTTCCAGGTGATCTGGGACTTGTCGTTATCGGTAAAGACAGGAGAAATGGTCGCGCTGCTCGGACCGAATGGATCGGGCAAGAGCACTATCCTGAATACGATAAGCAACCTGATCGATCACAAGACCGGCGATATTTATTTCGACCGGGAACGCATTAGCGACCGACCCACATTTCAGCGAACCGCTATGGGGATATCCCATGTGCTCGAGCGGCGCAGAGTTTTTCCTCACTTGACCGTGCTGCAAAACCTGTTTCTCGGCGCCTGGCATCAACAAGCCAAACAATCCCGCCAGCAATCCCTGTCAAAGGTTTACCGGATGTTCCCCAAGTTGGCAGCTCGCTCGAATCAATTGGCGCATACCATGTCCGGGGGCGAGCAGCAAATGCTGGCGATCGCGCGCGGCTTGATGGGCTTGCCCAGACTGCTGATGGTCGATGAACCATTCCTGGGGCTATCTCCGATGGTGGTAAAAGATTTGATCGGAATATTCAAAAATATAGTCGCCGAGGGCATCTCGATCCTGTTTGTCGAGCAAAACGTCAGGCTGGCTTTGAGTATGGCGGACCGGGGGTATGTTCTGGAAAGCGGCAGACTGGTCATTACCGGCGATGCCGAAGATCTTATCGATAACGACATGGTGAAAAAAGTTTTCCTGGGGAGCTGAAACGCGAGCCTCACGGTGATTGCTTGTTTGCAGCTCATCGATTGAACGACCGGCGCGGACCTGTTGCAAGGCCCCCGCTTAATTGTTACTGTTCACGCACCTTGGGGCGCCGTAAGGCTGAGAGACGCGAGTCAACCCATTGAACCTGCCCCGGATAATGCCGGCGAAGGAAACGGTGACTGATGTTTTTCGATAGTTCTGATTCTTTTGCTTAAACAACGAGGAATCGGAATTGCCAACCCGCAGTAACACAGCCCCTGATACCACTTCTATCGCCTTAACCATCGCCGGCTCCGACAGTAGCGGCGGCGCCGGCATACAAGCGGATCTAAAAGCGTTTTCGGCCCTCGGCGCTTACGGCGCCAGCGTAATCACGGCAATTACCGCGCAAAACACTCGTTCCGTTACGGCGGTCCATGAAATTCCGGTCGACATGGTATTTGCCCAGATTCGAGCCGTGCTGGATGACCTCGAGGTCGACGCCATCAAGATCGGCATGCTGTCTTCGGCGGACATTATTCAAACGGTTTGCAATGCGCTCACCGATTTTGAGCGCGCGATTGTGGTCGACCCGGTGATGGTGGCTAAATCGGGTGACCTGCTGCTCCAGCAATCCGCCATCGAAAGTTTGAAGTCGGACTTGCTGCCGCGGGCATCGCTGATAACACCGAACCTACCCGAAGCGGCGCAGCTACTCGGTTGCGGCTTGGCAACCGATCAGGCATCGATGCTGGCGCAGGGTCAGGCATTGCTGGAACTGGGCACGAGCGCCGTGTTGGTGAAGGGCGGGCACGGCCGCGGCAGCGAATGCATCGATTTGCTCGTTACCCGATCAAACCCGGTCGAAAGTTATCGGGCTGCGAGAATCGATACCAGGAATACCCACGGCAGCGGTTGCACGCTATCGGCGTCGATAGCCGCTTTTCTCGCTAACGGCCTGCCCCTGCACGAATCGGTGAAACGTGCGCATAGCTATCTACAAGCGTCGATCAAGGCGGCCGACAACCTGCAAATCGGGCAGGGGCATGGCCCCGTGCACCACTTTCACCGGCAATGGTAAACCGGTGAAGGTGGCTATTATAGGCGCCGGTGTGGCCGGTTTAACCTGTGCTTGTGAATTGTGCGATCGCGGTATATCGGTCGCGCTTTACGAACGCTCCGCCCAGCTGGGCGAGGCGGCCTGTTCCTGGTACGCCGGCGGCATGATCGCACCCTGGTGCGAACGCGAATCCGCCGAGCAGCCGGTGGCCGATTTCGGCGTGGAAGCCCAGGGCTGGTGGGATATGCACATCGACGGTTTTCAAAAATGCGGCAGCCTGGTGTTGTCGATGCAGCGGGATAAGCGCGATATCGAGCGTTTTGCGCGCCTTACCAGGCATCATCAATGGCTCGATGCCAACGCCATCGGCAGGCTCGAACCAGAGCTCGCGGATCGCTTTGAAAGAGGTTTGTTTTACCCGCGAGAAGCCCACCTGGACCCGCGTCGGGCGATGCATCAGCTGGCGGCTTATTTACTCGAGCGTGGCGTCGAAATTCAATTTAACACGGAGCTTCAAGCCGAGGATTGCGATTGCGACCGGGTAATCGACTGCCGCGGTTTCAGCGCCAGGGATCGGCTGCCCGAACTGCGCGGCGTGAAAGGCGAAATGCTGATTCTGGAAACCGCGGAAATTTCGCTTAGCAGACCCGTGCGGCTGGTGCATCTGCGGTATCCGACCTACGTCGTCCCGCGCGAGGATAATCTGTTCATGTTGGGAGCGACCATGATCGAGAGCGAGCGCAGAGGCTCGGTTACCGCGCGTTCGATGCTCGAATTGCTCAGCGCCGCCTATGCCTTGCACCCGGCGTTCGCGGAAGCCGAGATAGTCGAAGCCGGGGTCGATCTGCGTCCCGCCTATGCCGACAACCTGCCCCGGCTTTACCGCAAAGACAATATTATTTTTGTGAATGGTTTATTTCGTCACGGATTCCTGCTGGGCCCCGCCATGGCTCGACAGGCCGCCGACGCCATCTTGAACGAGCAATTATTCAGCGAGCTTGAGTCATGCGCATCCTGTTAAACGGCGAGATCTGCGATATCGAAGCGACCACGCTCGCGCAGCTCCTGATCGAAAAGGATTATCGGCACCCGGCAATCGCAACCACTTTGAATGGCTGCATTGTTCATCGCCAGGATCGCAGCAAAACCGAATTGACGCCAGGCGACCGGATCGAAATTGTCGCCCCGATCGGCGGGGGGCTAATCATGGTTTCCTTTTATGGCGTCAATTTGACTAACCCCTTATTGCTCGGTACGGCTCAGTATCCGTCTCCGGCCGTACTTGCCGCAGCCATTAGGGCATCCCGGGTTGAAGTCGTGACCGCGTCGCTCAGGCGCGAGGCAGGCGGAGGCCAAGCAGGCCGGAGTTTCTGGGAATTGATCACGGACTTGCCGGTAAAAGTATTGCCGAACACGGCCGGTTGCTACTCGGTTAAAGAAGCGGTAACAACCGCCCAACTGGCGCGGGAAGTGTTTGCAACCCGCTGGATCAAGCTGGAGGTTATCGGCAACTCCGACACCCTGCAGCCCGACGTGCTCGGTCTGATAGAGGCCGCGCGCATTCTCTGCAACGAAGGGTTTGAAGTATTCCCCTATACCACCGAAGACCTCGTCATAGCGGATAAATTACTACAGGTCGGATGCGAGGTTCTGATGCCCTGGGGCGCGCCGATCGGCACGGGCCGTGGCTTGAACAACCCCTACGGCCTGAAGAGTTTACGCGCACATTTCAAAGGAGTACCGATTGTCGTCGATGCCGGCATCGGATTGCCGTCGCAAGCCGCGCAAGCCATGGAAATGGGTTGCGATGCGGTGCTGCTCAATACCGCCGTAGCGAAAGCGGGCGACCCGGTCGCCATGGCAAAAGCCTTTGCCGATGCGGTGGCGGCCGGGCAGGCGGCGTTTCATGCCGACCCAATTGAAATGAGCGATATGGCGGCGCCGTCGACCCCCGAAATAGGCAAGGCATTTCTAACGTGAAGCTAGACCCTTTTTATCCCATTTTCGATCACAGCCGATGGCTTGCCGCTTTATTGCCGCTCGGTATAAAGCTGTTGCAGTTACGTATCAAAGACCAGCCGGACTGCGAGCTGCGTACAGAAATCCAAACCGCCAAATCGCTATGCGCTCGATTCGGCTGCCAACTGGTGATCAACGATTACTGGCAACTGGCCCTCGATCTCGGTTGCGATTTTATCCACCTGGGGCAGGCAGACCTGGAGGCCGCAGATGTCCCGGCGATTAAGGCGGCGGGGATCGGGATTGGAATTAGCACTCATAGCGACGCGGAATTGGAGCGTGCTTTATCGCTGACGCCGGACTACGTCGCCCTGGGCCCGGTTTACCCGACCATCCTGAAAAAAATGCCGTGGGCGCCCCAGGGCTTGGGCGAAGTCGGCCGGTGGAAAAAACGGATCGGCAACATACCGCTGGTGGGCATCGGCGGCATCGATCTCGAGCGGGCGCAGGGCGTGCTTCGAGCCGGCGCCGATAGCGTCTCGGTCGTAACCGATATTACCTTAAATGCCGACCCCGAAGCCCGGGTTAGGCATTGGATAGCCTCAACGTCGGCTTATCGTAAAACCTGAATGGCCATCCGATTTATAAAATATTGTGCAAGGAAAAAATGAAAAATCTGTATCTGTTACTGCTGCTAAGCTTGCCTGTTCAATCTTTGGCCGACGACAAGCTGACCCTGATACTCGACTGGTTCGTCAATCCGGATCACGGCCCAATAATCATTGCCCGGGAAAAGGGATATTTTAAAGACGCGGGTCTCGAAATCGAGATCATCCCTCCGGCCGATCCCGCCGATCCGCCCAAGCTAGTCGCGGCAGGCAAGGCCGACATCGCCGTATCTTATCAACCTCAACTGCATTTACAGGTACACGCAGGCCTGCCGCTGGTGCGGGTGGGCACGCTGGTGGCAACGCCATTGAACTGCCTGCTGGTGCTGGCGGACGGGCCGATTAAAAGCGTCGCCGATCTGGCCGGCATGAAGGTCGGATTTTCGGTCGCCGGCGTCGAAGAAGCCCTGTTGGGCGCGATCCTGAAACCCCATGGCCTGGGCATGAATGACGTCGAGCTGGTGAATGTGAACTGGTCTATGTCGCCGTCGTTAATGTCGAAGCAGGTTGACGCGGTCATCGGGGCTTTTCGCAATTTCGAGTTGAATCAAATGAAAATCGAGGGTGTCGGGGGGCGGTGTTTTTACCTCGAAGAAGAGGGTCTGCCGGCCTACGACGAATTGATTTACGTGGCCAATCCCAAGGGCATGGACAAAGATAAGATTGGACGTTTTCTCGCCGCGACCGAAAAGGCGACACAGTTCATCATCAATCACCCGGAGGAGAGCTGGGCTATGTTTTCCGCCACCGCGAAGGAATTGCAGGATGAACTCAACCGGCTCGCCTGGCGCGATACCCTTCCCCGTTTCGCCTTGCGCCCGGCCGCCCTCGACGCAGGACGCTACCAGCGCATGGAGGCCTTTCTCAAAGACGCCGGCTTGATCGACAAAACCTTCACCACGGATAAAATCGCGCTCGATGTCTCGGCGCCCGGCCATGAATGATTTCGGTTCGAAAACTTTCGCGGCCTGGCGCGCCGCGGCGGGTGAAACCTGGCAAGGGTATGTCGAGCACGAATTTGTCGTCGGCCTGGGTTCGGGCGACCTGCCGCGAGCCGCTTTTATAGCCTACCTGGTTCAGGATTATATCTACCTGTTACATTACTCGCGGGCCTGGGCTTTGGCGCTGGTGAAATCCGACAATATCGGCCAAATGCGCCTGGCGGCAGCCACCGTCAACACGTTGATCAATGAAGAAATTCAGCTGCATGTCGGTGTCTGTGAACGCGAGGGTATTTCCGAACAATCCCTGCTGGACGCGGAGGAGGCAGCCGAGAATGTGGCTTATACGCGCTACGTCATGGATGCCGGTTTAAGCGGCGATTTACTCGATTTACTGGCGGCGCTGGCGCCTTGCGTTTTTGGCTACGCCGAGATCGGTGCAAAACTCGATGACTGCAGCGCCGCGCCACGCCTGTACCGGGAGTGGATCGATTGCTATGCATCTGCGGATTACGTCGCGGCTTGCCATGCGGTAGCTGAGTTGATCGAGCAGGTCGCGTTGGCAAAACTGGGGACGGATCCACAGGCGAACCCACGCTGGCCCGCTTTGTGTCGCAGCTTTAATACCGCAACCCGGTTAGAGGTCGATTTCTGGTCCATGGGTATTCGCCTGGGTAACACGGCATAACCCGATGGCTATAGGCCTGAAGCT
>DS021200.1:577633-588903 GCA_001735895.1 Olavius algarvensis Gamma 3 endosymbiont
CTTGTGTCCATCTGGCGCCGGTAGTGGTAATAACATGACCGGTCCACACNCAGCACCTGACACATCAGGCGAACGGGAAAGGTATTCTTGTGTTGGGTGATAAACGAGTATTTCATTTCGTTTCTGCTGCAAAGAATACCGTCGCCTTTTTTAAGATTTCTTTCTCCATCTTCAGGCGTTTGATTTCAGCTTTAAGTCGACGGTTCTCTTCCTGATCCGGTGTCAGCTTGCCGTTCCCACGGAAAGCCTGGCCATCACCCGATTGTTCCTCTTGCACCCATCGGCACAGCATATTGGCATTGATGCCCAGGCTTCGCGCTGCTTCCGCCCGGCTGTAGCCCTGATCAGTTACCAGGCTCACTGCATCCAGTTTGAATTCTTTCGTATATTTCTTTCTCGTTGTCATCTATCGTTACCTCAGTTAAGTTTCATTATCTCTTAACTGGGTGGTATCAATCTATTGGACCATGTCACCTTTCTCGGCGCTGGATGCAAAAACACGCAGCGAAATGCAGGCACTGGCATTCGAAGCGCTCGCGGGTAAAACAGTGTTGCTGGTAACCCACGATCCCACCGAAGCCATCCGCTTGTCGCACCGGCTTTTTGTCATGGACAAGTCCGGTGTCTCGCCCCACCCGCTACCGCAATCTCCGCCGGCCCGCGCGGTCAACCACCGTGCAACGCTATCCGCCCAGGCGGAGTTATTGCTGGCGCTTAATTCGTGAGCGGCGGCGACAAAAAACAATCCGAGCCGGCGCGCATGTCTGATGAAGGGACAACCCCGTTGCGCGATTTTGCCGCCTCTATCCTGCTTATCCTTGGCTTATGGCAGACTATCGTATGGCTAACCGGCGTGCCGCACTACATTCTTCCCGGCCCGCTCGCGGTCGCGGCCGCGCTGGCGGACAATCTGCTCCTAATTGCGTGGCATGCCCGAGTCACTGCGATCGAAGTAATTCTGGGTATGATTTTCGGGGTTGTTCTGGGCGCTATCAGCGCCTTGTACCTGATGATCTCGCCGTTTGCACGGCGTTTTTTCATGCCGATTCTGGTATTAAGCCAAACGGTACCGGTATTTGCACTGGCGCCGATACTGATCCTGTGGCTTGGCTACGGGCTGGGTTCGAAAATCGCCATGACGATATTGATTATCTACTTCCCGGTTACCTCGACATTTTTCGATGGATTGCGGGCGACGCCCGGCGGGTATCTGGACCTCGCGCAAAGCATGCAGGCTAGCGGCTTGCGAATCCTGTTTTATGTGCGCCTACCCGCGGCCCTACCGGCGCTTTCCTCGGGTCTGCGCCTGGCCGCCGTCTATGCGCCGATCGGCGCCATTATCGGCGAGTGGGTCGGCGCTTCGCAGGGGCTCGGTTATCTGATGTTGCTAGCCAACGGCCGGGTAAAAATCGATTTAATGTGTGCCGCCCTGATTACACTTTGCGGCTTCACGATATTACTGCGCATGCTGGTCGGCCTGCTTTGCGCCCGGCTCGATCGCTGGTCCGGTCAGTCATTATGAATCGCCGCCGGAATAAAGCGGGAACTGGACATCAAGACAGCGATTATCTCATTTGAATTACTTAAGACATATCGAATTCTTGTGAGTAAGCTTCTATCCAGGCAGCTAATTCTGGCTCACTCATCTCTCCAGCAGCCAACCCCTGGATTATGGAGGCTGCTTCTGCTTCCCCAGCAGCTAGTTCAAATCCGTTTCGGATTAAGAAAACATCTATTGCGGATAAAGCTATTCTTTTATTGCCGTCTGCAAAACAGTGGTTTTTTGCAAAACCGAAACCATATGCCGCGGCCAATTCAAATAAAGAAGGAGATGAGGTTGAGTATGCTTCCAAGTTCTGTGGGCGAGCTAAAGTTGAATTCAATTTATCTTGATCTATTGGTCCGGCCAAACCTCCATGTTCAGCCATTAGCTGTCCGTGCATGGCAACAATTGCGGATTCTGGAATCCATTTGGCCACTATTTCGCGAGCTGATGCAAAGCATTTCGATACTTCTTGCGTGTACGCTCAAATGCTTGCATTGTTTCTTCGAACTCAGGGTCATAAGGCGTTAGCAGCAAGCCATTTAGATTGTAATCTGCAAATAACTGATCTCCCTCTTGAAGATGAAGGCTATCCAATAGCTCTTTAGGAAGAATAACTCCAGTAGAACTGCCAATTTTACGAAGTTTTAAAGCGTGCATATCCAGAATCCTGGTAACATTTGTTAAACAGAGAAAATTATAATATATATTATAACATTGTCAAATAGAACGAAATTCAAATAATAGGTTCATAAGCTAGGCACCCTAAAGACATTGGAGATTTTAAACAACTATGTGTATGTATGAGGCCCTAGTTTGCTCTAAGACGAGATAATTCGGCTTTCCATTGTTTTGCAAATTCGATTCGCTCCCTGGAAACACTCCATACAAATAAAAGATTTCCACCAAAGGCGAATAACCAAAAAAAAGTAGGTGTCTAGGGTTATAAACCCCACACATAAGTGTGGGGTTTATCTCGTTAATTTCACTTATCTAATAACGATAAACAACGAACCGCCATTACGATCGACTCGGAGCAACACGGATGACTTGCTTCGTTGCAGTGCAGCCTTAAACGATTCGATGTCATACACTTTGCGCTTATTGGCTCCCACAATCACATCTCCAGCTCGCAATCCACTATAAGCGGCTGGCGAATTGGGTGCTACTGCCACGACCAGTACGCCGTCGCCATCCGGGTTGTTCTCGACTCGCAGCCCTTGCAGAAGCGGGGCAAGATTTTCGGCCTGCTTTTGTTGAGATATAGCAGCGCCGATCTTGACCGTCAGTTGCATTGGTTCACCGTTACGTAAGATTGAGAGGCGCACCTCCTCACCAATTTCCTTGACACCGATTCGACTGCGTAGCTGGGCAGTAGAGCGGGTCGTTTTGCCGTCAGCCTCGATGATAATATCACCCGATTCGATACCGGCGCGGGCGGCTGGAGAATCTTCGAAGACATTGGTAACCAGGACCCCAAACTGCCCCTTTTTCAGATCGAACGCCTCTCGCAGATCCGGAGTAATATCCTGTATGCCAACGCCGATTTGCCCGCGCTTGACCTCGCCGTACTCGATTATCTGCCGCATGCTGGCTTTTGCCATGTTTACCGGTATCGCAAACCCGATACCGACATTACCGCCCGCCGGCGATATAATCGCGGTATTGATTCCCACCAGTTCACCCGCCAGATTCACCAGCGCACCCCCCGAGTTGCCCGGATTGATCGAGGCATCGGTTTGAATGAAATTCTCATATCCTTCGATACCGAGCCCGCTTCGGCCCAAGGCACTGACCACGCCGGTTGTCACCGTTTGACCGAGGCCGAAAGGATTGCCGATGGCCACCACGAAATCGCCGACCTCGAGCAGGCTCGAATCCGCGAATTGCACCTCGGTCAGGTCTTTTGCATCGACGCGCAAAATGGCGACATCAAGCTGGGGATCCGTGCCCACTACCTCGGCGCCTAGATTGCGCCCGTCAATAAGCGATACATGTACTTCGTCTGCATTTCTGATGACGTGGTAATTGGTCATCACGATACCGTCATCGGCATCGACAATAACGCCGGACCCGGCGCTTTGCCGGCGTCTTTCGGGTATCTGTTCCCCGGAGCCGGGCGGCTCGGGTAGATCGAAGAAACGTCGGAAAAACGGATCGTTCAAAAGCGGATTGTACTGGGATTCGCGCTTGGAGTAGGTTGAAATGTTGACGACAGCCGAGTTGACTTGCTTGAGCATCGGCGCCAGCGTGGGGAACGGCTCGCCCTGCGCCGTGACGCTTGGCAAAACTGCATATGCCGGAGCAAGAATCAATGCCGGCAGCAGCAACAGAACCCATAAACTCTTGATATTATTCATTTTCGAGTAGTCCTTTGCGGTTGGTAGCACTAAAAGGCCGGCTGCTCAGCAGCCGGCCAGGGTTTTCCTTAAGATGCGATCGATATACGTTTGACCTCCTGCTCCGCGATCGCTCGGCGAGGAATTTCCAGCCTTAACACACCCTTATCGAGGTTTGCCTTGATTTCGTCGGCATTGGCGTCATCGGGTAACGACAAGGTCCGTTGAAACGAGCCATAGCTGCGCTCCACACGGTAGTAATGTTTGTCCTTGTCTTCGCTACGTTCCTCTTTTTCGCCCTTGATGATCAACAGGTCATCCTTTACTTCCAAGGACAGATTGGACTCGGCCATTCCAGGGACGTCGATGCTGATTTCGTAACAATTATTGTCACCGGATACATCAATTTGCGGCCGATAAAAGCCGGGTAGTTTCGAACCCGCTTCGCCTGCCGATTCAAGCCTCGAGGGGAATGAAGGCATGGCTAACGATTTGAATGCATCCTCGAACCAGCGATCCATTTCACGATGCAGGCTCATCAGAGATCCCGCACCGCTGGTTGGAAGACTCTCGGCCTGGGCTCGGCTGACGGGGACAGGCTGCCCGCCGCCGTTTCCGGCTGCTTCATGTTTGAACCAGTTCCAGGGTTTAAGCTTTTCTATGTTCATGTCGATTTCCTCTATAAATGCAATAAAATATGTGTCGCTTTGAAATAAGGACGCATGTACAAGTAATATTTTGCGCGTCTTTCACGTCAATAGAGTTGATCCTGCTCAGCCTAATACCATCGTTTTTTGTGCAAAATTGCCGGGATTAGCCAACGCCCGGTCAGGAGAGCTCAAGCTGTGCTGGCGTTAGCCATCTTCGTTACGCATCACCTCCTCGCTTGTTTTACTCGTGTCCAAAATTTTCGTGTCGTCGCGGACTGAGGCAGCGGAAGTCTCGCTCCCATCCCCGATTTCCTGGATTAGCCGGGTTGCAGTCTGCTTGACGATTTTTTCGTAATCGGCCTGATTGATTTCGAAGGACTGGGTATAGTCGTCGCGGGTGACATAGTGATTCTCGTCCGCCTTGAAAAAAAGGTAGGTGAGGGTGTTATCAGCGGATTTCAGCGTCAATTCATAGTCGACGTTAGCGGCGGGCTCGTTCGCGACCGCGCTTACCCTGAGCCGCGCCAGGGTGCCGGTGACTTTCGCAAGCTCTTCGCTATCGACCTCCCCTACGCCCGCACTCGATTTCCAGGCTCCGTCAGTCTTCTGCAACTCAAAGTCCGGACCCTTAAGGCTTGTTATCTCGCCATCAGGTTGCAGCAGGGTCTTATCCAGCCAGGCGTCGGACTGCGGCGCCAAGTCGTAACCGTTGAGCTTGACCGCGTAGACCTCGTCCTCGCCGGCAAGGCGCGTGTGCACCTGGCGATAACCGGGCGAAGTGCCCAGATACAGCGTTTGCGGGGATTCCTCGGCTCCCTCCAGGATGATCTTCTTGTCAAACTTGTCATCCAACACCTTGAAACGCTCACGCCCGGAATCGGTGGTCGCGACCGGCCAGCCCCGGTTGCTGGAGGCGAGCGCGTCCAGGGCCTGCTGCACTTTGCTTTCATTGGCCGGCAGCTGGTGATACTCGGGCAGTTGCCAACGATCGTCGGTTTTGCTCAACACCGCCTGCTTGCCGTCTTCGCCGACGATGCTAATACGATTGACCTGCGCCGGATCGGTATCGAGCAAGGCTGTCCGGATTTGGTCGGTGGCCATCGGCTTGCCGCCGAAGTAGATACCGCCGGCGAGGACTAGTTGAACCGCCAGCGCAACAATGAGTATTTGATTAAAACGATTCATGGCAATCTCCTTTAAACCGTTAATTCGTTAAAGTAACGTTTCGCTTTATTGCGACGGTAATAATGCTGAACCGCCGCCAGGGCCAACAGGATGGCAATGGCCAGCACGTAGTTGCCGCTCTCCCAAAAGAGTCGCTGGTCCTGTCCCATGGGTGGCAAGCTGCGGTTGAAATGGCCGCGCGAGCGGATGCCGAGCAGGCTCTGATCTTCCAGCGACCAGTCGACGGTGTTGGTAATCAACTGGGTTCCGCCCAGATATTCGGTACCGCTAATGCCGCTGGCGAGCTGCATCACCTGGTCGTTGAGAAAATCGTTCGATGCGAACAGGATGATGCGCGCCGATTCCGGCGAACGTTCGATTACGCCGCTGATGACGGATTCTTTCGCTTCGACCTCGCCATCCTTTGCTTCGGACCCTTCGTCGGGGTTCAGCAATGGGGATTCCTCGCCGGCGAAAAATGAATCGAAGCGGCCTTGCGCGATGGCGCCGAGCAGTTGCCGCCCCTGTTCGCCGGATGGCCGGTAAGCGATACTTTTACCTGCGGCATCGATCTTCGGCATGATATCGAGCGAGCCCGACAGCCAGGAATCATCCGAGCTGTGCAGCAGTTCGGTGATTTCACGCTCGGCGTTTTTTTCGCGGTCCACCGTGATCGGCGATGCCCAGGCCATGCTGAGTTGATTGAGGCCGCCGGTAATCGGGTTATCCTGGTTCAGGCCATCGCCACGCAGGTCGGCGAAGTAGGGGTAGTCGATCATGCGCATTTCCTGAAAACGCAGCGAACCGACACGTCGCGTAACCGGCAGTGGAAAGGCGCTGTTTTGCGGATCCATAACCAATTGTTTTTCGATTTGCAGGCCGTGATGCTGCAGCCATTCGGCCAGTCCGCTTTCGTGAGGTGCGAGATTCATGCGATCCCGGCTCAGGGCGGCGCTGAACGGAGAAGTTGCGGCGACTACGGTGCCGCCGCGCATCAGGAACTGATCGACCGCGAACAGCTGTTTTTCATCGAGATTTCGGGGCGCGGCGAGCAGCAAGATGTCCGCTTCCCCGTCGATGCCGCCATCGGAAAGATCCTCTCTTTTGATATTGAGCTCGCTTCCGATCGCCTGTTCCAGCCGGGTAAAGCGTGGACCGCTCATACCGTATTGCGCCAGCTGCGGGTCGATCCCGGGCGTCGCGAGTGCAACCGTCTTGGTAAAACCACTGGCGAAACGTTTTATTCCCGATTCGAGCGCCAGTTCGAAACTGCTTGCAGTCAAATCTCCGAGCGGAATTTGTATCACCAGGTCGTCCTTACGCAGCGTCAAGTGAAAGTAAAACCGCTTGCTGTCGAACAGGCTTGCCGCCATCGGCCTGAAGCCGAAGTCGTTGAGAATTTGATCGGCGACCTCCCCATTATTGACATCGGGGTCGACAAACTCGACCTTGAAACGGCCGTTGGCGTCAGCTTTGACCTCGTCAAGTGCCTTGCCGAGTTCGACCCTGAAATTTTTAAGTTCCTGCGGCAGTTTTTCATCCGCGGAAATATAGGCGGTAAACAACAGCTCGCCCTTGACGGTATCGAACAGCTTGCCCTGCGACTGGTAGGCCAGCAAGACCTTTTTAACCGCGCGCGTGATGTCGTACTCGGGATTACGCAGACGCACGTCCAGGTCCGTGTCATGTTGCGCACGCAGCTCGATCAGGTCGCGGAACCCCAGCACTTCGTACTCGTCGCCGTACTGAACCAGCACGTTGAAATAAGAATTCACCAGCGACGCCTGGTGCCGATCGGCGATCCGGAAGGGTACCGGTTCGATTCCGTACTTCTGGTTGGCCTGCTCTTCGATCTCGGGATTGCTGATCGGGTCGATGAATTCGACGCGCACGCGGTCGTCGCCGGCCACCTCGTACTCGCTAATCAGGTCGCGCATTTGCGGCACCAGCGGCGCCAGCAACGGATGAGTCTTGGCGCTGAAGTAACCGCGAATCAACAGCGGCTCCCGCAATTGTGCGAGGTATCCGCGGGTGACTTCGGATATCGAGTAAAGCCTGCCCTCGGTGGTATCGAGACGCAGCATGTTGATCTGGCCCAGCCACAGATTGATCGCCAGCGCGTTGGCGACCAGCAGTGCCGTGCCGAAGCGCCAGGCCCGGTGATGAGACTTGTCACCGGTCGCCGCCCAGCGTTCGCGTTCGAGGCTGAAGGTATTCAGGGTCAGAAAAATTGCGATCAGGCTCAAAAAATAGACAAAGTCGCGCAAATCGATGACACCGCGCGTGATGTCGTCGAAACGGGCTCCGGTACCGAGCGCACGCAGCCATTCACCGGCCCGGTTGCCGAAGAAGTCGGTCAACGCCGGCGCGCCGATCAGGTATAACAATCCGCAGACCGCGGTCGCGCTAATCAGGCTGACAATCTGGTTGTCGCTGCGCGCCGAGACGAACAGGCCGACGGCGAGGTAGGCGCCGCCGAGCAACAGGGTGGCGAGATATCCGCTCCATACCGGCCCCCAGTCGAGGTCGCCGATGAAGGCCACCGTGAACGGCAAGGTCAGTGTCATCGCCAGCGCAATCGCCAACAGCGCAAAACAGGCCAGGAACTTAGCCAGCACGAAGCGCCAGATGCCGACCGGCTGGGTGAGCACGTGTTCGAGTGTGCCGCTGCGACGTTCCTCGCTCCACATGCGCATGGTCAATGCGCTGGTCAGGAACACCAGTAGTAGCGGCATCCATTCGAACAACGGCCGGATATCGGAGATATTGCGCGCGAAGAAGGTTTCGCCCCAGAAGAAAATAAACAGCGTTACCGCGGCAAAGGCAGCGAGAAAGAGATAGGCCGCCGGAGAAGCGAAGAACAGGGTCAGTTCCTTGGCGGCGATACGCCGCATGGTGTTATCAAGCAGCATGGCGCACCTCCGTTTGAACCTGTTCGTTGACTTCGCGAAACACGCTTTCGAGATCGCGCCGTTCACGGGTCAATTCGAACAGGCCATGGTCGTTTTCAACCAGGGCCCGGGCAACCCGGTTGCCGATTGCATCCGCGTCACCCTGTTCCTCGAGCGTCAGGAGATAGCGATTGTCATCCCGCAAAGCCAGGTCCTCGACGCCGTCGAGCGCAAGCAAAAGATCGCGCACCGATTCGAACGCGATGTCGCTGCGAATGAGCAGATGGTTGCTGCGACGCAAATCCTCGAGCTTTGAGTCCAGCGCGAGTTCGCCCGAACGCAGGATCAGAGCCCGGTCGCACAGGGCATCGACCTCCTGCATGATATGGGTGGAGAGAATTACGGTGGCATCCTGCGCGAGTTCCCTGATCAAATCGCGCATGTGCTGCGTTTGCGTCGGATCGAGGCCATTGGTGGGTTCGTCGAGGATTAGCAGCCGAGGATCGCCGAGGATCGCCTGAGCCACTCCGAGGCGTTGTTTGTAACCCCGCGACAACGTCGCGATCGGCGCCAACAACTTGGCGCCGATATCGGTGGCCCCGATCACGCGGCGGATTTCATCCCGTGCCGGCAGCGTGCCGAGGCCTTTAAGTTTGGCCGCGTAGTCGAGATAATCCGCTACGCTCATTTCCGGATAAACCGGTAATGATTCGGGCAGGTACCCGATCGAGCGTTGCACCTCGGTACGATGCAGGGCAATGTCCATACCGTTGATCTCGATGCGTCCCGAACCGGGCTCGAGGTATCCGCTGATCATTTTCATGATAGTGGTTTTTCCGGCGCCGTTATGGCCCAACAGCCCGGCAATCTCGCCTTTATCGATGCTAAAGCTGACGTCGTTAACCGCCAGAAAGTCATCATAGGCACGCGTAAGATTTTCGATCTTAATCATGGATACTCCTCGGTGAGTGGTTAATTTTCAATCTGTATAAACACGATCGGATCAGCGCCTCTGGCCGCAGCCGCAAATAGAGGGCAGAAAGGATCGAGAAGCGGGTAATGCCGTCGTCAGGGGAAACCGCAGCCCTCTTCTTGTGACGGAAAACGGTCCTGGATTGACCCGGTAAGTAATCAAATGGACGCATGCAACACCTCCAGTTAAATTCGGGGCAATCAGTGATGGTTTTTTGAGATTTGTGGCTTTTTATAAATTGGAATTGAAGCTCGCGTAAGCATAGTGTCCAAGTCTCCTCTAATGTTTCCGGGGTATATACCCCTGCATGAACAGAATGTAAGCGCGGTAAATTTATGGGTTTGTTATTTTGATTTCAAGTCATTGTTGAAAAATATTTTTGCCTTCGATTTCCGCTCGAGATGGGAGACAAAATTACCAATCACGATTTATGAATATGCTGTAACGTATTGATAAAAAAACTTTATAGATAAACCTCAGTTAATCAACGAAACCGGGGGTTGCTCTGAATGGACCCTGGCCTTAGCAAACGGAAAGACCGTGACACCCGAGGGCAAGATCGCACCAGCCACCGCGGACTATCGCCATTCGATCCAGCTCTTAGCCGCAGCACGCTCAAAATGATCTCTTTATTCGGATGAACCGTATATAATCGGTTGCACAAAACTATAACTAAGCTGGAGGAGCCCACATGATACCCCCGTCGTTTGCATATCACGCGCCGGGCTCGGTCGATGATGCCATCGCCTTACTGAGCCAATATGGCGACGCAGCCAAGATCCTCGCTGGCGGGCACAGCCTGCTGCCGATGATGAAACTTCGTTTCGCCGAACCCGAACACCTGGTCGACCTTAAAAATATCGATGCTCTCAAAGGAATCCGCGAGGAGAACGGCGAAATCGTGATCGGTTCGATGACCACCGAAAACGAATTGATCGCCTCCGCCCTGCTAGCGGAGAAATGCCCGATGTTGCCGGAGGCCGCAAGAATGATCGCGGACCCACAGGTACGCAATCGCGGTACCATCGGTGGCGATATCTCACACGGCGACCCGGGTAACGACCACCCGGCACTGATGCTAGCGCTGGACGCGACTTTCACCTTGGTCGGACCCAACGGGTCGCGCCAGATTGCGGCGAGTGATTTTTTCCTCGGCACTTTTTTTACTGCGCTGGAAGCCGATGAAATCCTGACCGGAGTCCGGCTTGCACCTCAGGCTGCCAATACCGGTGCCAGTTATCAAAAACTCAAACGCAAAACCGGCGACTACGCGACGGCCGCCGCCGCCGTGGTTATAAGCCTGTCGGGAGAGACCTGTCAGAGCGCAAATATTGCATTAACCAACCTGGGCGCGACCGCAATGCGCGCGAGTGCGGCCGAGACCGCACTCGTGGGCCAGGTCATCGACGAGGACCTGATCAACCAGGCCGCGGTCAAGGCGATGGAGATATGCGATCCGGCGGAAGATCTGCGCGGTGACGCGGAGTACAAGACACATATGGGCGGCGAAATGACGCGCCGCGCTATCAGAGCGGCGATCCAACGCGCCGGGGGTAACTAGACATGGCAAAGACACAGGTGAGTTTTAACTTGAATGGCCAGGACGTCGATGTTCTGGTCGAACCGCGCGAACTGCTGATTCACGTATTACGCGAGCAACTGCAGTTGACCGGCAGCCACATCGGTTGCGAAACCAGCCATTGCGGCGCC
>DS021200.1:589132-590373 GCA_001735895.1 Olavius algarvensis Gamma 3 endosymbiont
CAGGGCGCGAGCGTAATGACGCTCGAAGGACTGGCAGCCGGCGGCGAACTGCACCCGTTGCAGCAAGCCTTTATGGATGAGCACGGCCTGCAATGCGGATTCTGCACCCCGGGCATGTTAATGCGCGGCTATCGCTTCCTGCAGGAAAATCCGAATCCCAGCGAAGAAGAAATTCGCACCGGCATGGCGGGTAATTTGTGCCGCTGCACCGGTTACCAGAATATCGTCAAATCCATCCAGGCCGCCGCGGCCGCGTTGAACGCGGATGCCGGCGCGCAAACCGAATAGAGCGAGGGGAATAATTATGTCAGCAGCACCAGAGACAATGGAACGGCAGGATCAACTGCAGGGCATCGGATGCTCGCGCAAACGTAAAGAAGACCCGCGCTTCATCCAAGGCAAGGGCCTCTACGTCGACGATGTCAAACTACCCGGCATGCTCTGCGGTGAATTGGTCCGCAGCCCTTTTGCCCACGCCAAAATCGTTTCCATCAACACGGAAAAAGCGCTCGCGCTACCGGGCGTGCATGCGGTCATTACCGCGGAAGACCTGAAACCGCTGGGGCTACACTGGATGCCGACCCTCGCCGGCGATACTCAGGCGGTGCTGGCCGACGAAAAAGTCTGTTTCCAGATGCAGGAAGTCGCAATGGTCATCGCCGACGACCGCTACATCGCCGCTGACGGCGCCGAACTGGTGGAAGTCGAATACGAACAGCTGCCCGCGCTGGTCGATCCGCACAAGGCGATGGACGCGGACGCGCCGATCATCCGTGAAGACCTGGTTGGCAAGGATGAAGCCGGACAGGGTAAGCGTAGCCATAACAACCACATTTTCACCTGGGACGTGGGCGATAAAGACGCCACCGACCGGGCTTTCGAGAATGCCGAAGTTACCGTGCGTGAAGACATTCTGAACCCGCGCGTGCACCCGAGTCCGCTCGAAACCTGCGGCTGCGTCGCGTCATTCGACAAGGTCAACGGCGCGCTTACGGTTCATATAACCTCGCAGGCGCCGCACATCGTGCGCACCGTGGTCACCCTGCTGTCGGGCATCCCCGAGAGCAAGGTACGCATCATCTCGCCCGATATCGGCGGCGGTTTCGGCAACAAGGTCGGTGTCTACCCGGGTTACGTATGCGCGATCGTGTCTTCGATCGTGCTCGGGCGCCCGGTCAAATGGATCGAGAGCCGCATCGATAACCTGTCCACTACCGCGTTTGCGCGCGATTACCACGGCG
>DS021200.1:590423-591316 GCA_001735895.1 Olavius algarvensis Gamma 3 endosymbiont
GGTGTTTTATCTCGGCGATCAAACGCTGTTTAGCAATCTACCGTTTGAAGTGGCGCCGGCGCAGTGGACTTGTTTACTGGGTTCCTCGGGAATCGGCAAGTCGACGTTGTTGCGGTTATTCGCGGGCCTGCGGACGGGTGGTGAATTCGAAGGCAAAATAACCGCCGGTAACGGCATGGCCGCGCAATCGCTCATCGCCTATATGGGGCAAACGGATTTACTGTTTCCCTGGCTCACGCTGCGCGGCAACGTCATGCTGGACTCACGTTTAAGAGGCGAAGCCGGCAACCTGGAACGCGCCGATGCATTGATCGAGCAGGTAGGTTTATCGAAACATACCCATAAACGCATGCATGAATTGTCGGGCGGCATGCGACAAAGAACCGCCCTGGCGAGGACTCTGATGGAAAACAAACCCATTGTTTTACTCGACGAACCTTGACGTGGTCAAACTTTTTGATACACCCCAGTTAAGCGGCATGCTTCGTTTCGAGTAGTCGTTTTTCATAATCATTCGGGCTGACATAATTCAGCGTCGAATGTAATCGATGTGGGTTATACCAGCTGGATATGTACTGCAGAATATCCTGCTGTGCTTCATATCGAGTCTGATAATTTCGCCATTGCACCCGCTCCTGCTTCAGACTGCCAAAGAAGCTCTCGACCACCGCATTATCCCAACAGTCACCTTTACGGCTCATGCTGCCCTGGAACCCGTTGATTCTGAGTAATTTTCGGAATGCCTTGCTGGCATACTGAGACCCACGATCCGAGTGATGGATTAAACCTGCCTTGGGTCGGCGCTGCCAGGCGGCCATCTTCAAGGCATCACAGACCAACTGCGATTTCATCCGAGGGCTCATGCTCCAGCCCACAACCTTCTCAAACACAGA
>DS021201.1:0-9965 GCA_001735895.1 Olavius algarvensis Gamma 3 endosymbiont
CCCGCGTCTGGACATTTTTTCTTTCAGAATCGGCAGCATTTGATTTAGCTGGAACTCCGATTCGGCTTCCAGGGTCAACTGGTTGCCCGCCGACTCGATGCGCGCATGCGAGCCCTTGAAATCATAACGGGTTCCAATTTCCCGGTTCGCCTGATCGAGGGCGTTACTCAATTCGTGGTGGTCAACTTCGGAAACTACATCAAACGAAGGCATGGCAGTTATTCCCTTTCAGGGGTTGATCGTCAAACGGTTGAACTCATCGCTGAAATTATAATCCGGGATCGCCAAATTCTGAAACTCATTATCGCCCCGGAGCGCTCGGCCGGCGAAATCGTAAGCCGCATTGCCGCAAGTCTCGGTCAAACGATTTTCAAGCACCGCAAGCGGACAGCCGAGATCGGTACCGATGGCGTAACTGACGAAATATTCGGCGTACTTCGAGCGTAGTGGATGTTTTGCAAATCCGGGCTGCTTACTGCGCAACGATTCGGGATCCTGCAGTTCAACCACAGGCTGCTCAAGTTGTGCAATGGTCTCGGTGGAACGCCTGATCACCAGAATCGACAAATTATCCTGACGCAATATCCTGGCCTGGTCAGGGCGCAAGTCGTCGAGTGTAAAGCGGTAGGAACTGTGCACGCTCGCGGGACGCAGATCCACCGCAAAGTCGATTAGTATGTATAAAACGCCAAGCCCGAATATTACGGTAAAATACTTGAGTGATTTCTCAAGATACTTACGTTGCGCCATGTCCGGAAATTATCGTACGCATTGATTCGGCGTACCGCCGCAGGGCGCACCCTCGGCAATCCAGTTGAGGAACATGTCGTAGTCGGCGCGGCCGGCGGCCCCGGCGTCGAGCGTCGTATCGAAACCGACGCGCTGAGCGCCGTAATGATGCACGCCGGAAGGCTTTTTCAGCAACAGGCTGTCCTCGATATCTTCATGGTTGACTCGCGCCATCACCTGTTCGTAAAAACCCAGCGACGGTGGGTCCGCCACAGTAGCCGGTACGCCTGACGGCTGCGAAGCGTCCGCCACCCACCACACCGGAATACCGGCCTGTGCACCGTTGGAATGACAGGTGCCCGCGCAAGTGTTGAGCCGCGCGGCGATATCACCGTAGAAGTCGAGATCCCTGGGCGCCGTCGCCAAGGTATCGTCAACCTGAATCGTGACCGTATCGCTGACACTGGCGCCGGTTTCCGACGAAGACGAGGTCAATTGCGCAATATACTCGCCTTCGAGATCGGCGCTGAAATCGGTGCGCATGGCGTTGCTGGCGGACAGGCTCGGGGTCGACCCGGCCGGTGCGCTAACAACCCTCCAGCTATAACCGTCGGCAAACAGGCTCGCTTGCGCGCTGAGAGTGATCGCCGCATTGCTGCGGGTTACCCGATCGGGGCCGGCGCGCGCGACGATCGCTTGCCCCGGCTGCCTGATATTACCCTCGGCATCGCTGATTCGCTGCCGGAATTGCGCCGAATCGGTAACGTATGGCGCAATAAAACTGGCGAGCAATTCCGCCTTTTCCGGGTCGCCCCAGAAGTTCTGGAAATTGAGCAGCCCGAGCGGCATTCTGCCGTCGCTGAAAACCAGGCGTTCGATTTCATCGGCATGCGAAATAAACTTGTCCCAGCTGCGAAAATCGAGGTCCTTGCCGTCGCCGCCCAGATTGGTATCGCTACCCAACTCGTTGCCGCGCTTGCCGTGGCAAACAAAGCAATTGGGACCCACCACCTTGGTGAACAGGCTGTCGGCGCCAACCGGCGGACCGCCCACCGATGGCGTCCAACCGGGCGGGACGTAACTACCGTCATAGACTGTGTTCGCCGTTTCCAGCGAGTTGCCATACCAACCCAGCAGCATTTCCCGGCCGAAATCGCCGCTCCACTCACCGATATCGGCCTGCGGCGCCACACCGTTACCGAAGTTGGTGCAGGCGGCATGCCCCTGGCTGCCGGGATAAGTGCAATAAATCGCCGCGTTGAGCCTGCGTAAGACATCCTCATAGTCCGCCCGCCGGTGGCCAACTTCGTCGGAGTATTCGAAACTGTCGACTTCGAAAGCCTGCAGGCGCGCCTTGGTGTCGCCGATCTGCGCCTGAGCGTCATTCGCGTGCATCGCCACAAATCTGCCGAAGCGGTCGAGCGGCCGCAGCTTGCCGCCGTGACAGGAGATGCAGGGTTGCGGCATGGCCTTTTGACCGCGCGCATCCAGATCGACCCGCAGCCGGCGCGGATGTGGTGCATCGGGTGAATCGTAGACCGGCTCGAAGGTGTAATATTTGGTCATGGGTTCGGGGCTGCAGGTATCGCCGACATCATCCCGCCCGTATCCGAATTCGATCGCGTTGGAGCCGACATGATGTTGCAAGTCCTCGGCGATGGCGGCTTCCAGGTTCACCGGCCCATAGGCGAAGCCATCGACAATCTGCACCGAAAAGTTACGCACAAAAAAAGCGATTGTCACCGCGCCCGGCGGGCCGCAGCTACTGCCCGCAGCGAAATTGTCGTAGCTTACCATGTACATGTCCCGGCCGTAGCCGAGATCCTTAGAATCGCGGAATATGACATGCTCGTCGGGATTGTCCAGGCCGTGCAACGCCCGGTATTTTTGTGCGGTGTCGCGCGCGTTCATCGGATCGATCGCGGCGTAATAAGCCGTCGCGAAACCGGTTTCGTCAATTTCGGACTCCGAAAAACTCAGGGTTTCGGGCAAGCCCGCACCGCTGGCGTTGGCGCTGGCGACGGTTCGAGGCGTGTCGCTATCGTCTACCAGGTAAAGCGCCGTATCGACCGCGGAGCTGAGCGTGGCGGTTATGCCGCCGGCATCCCGCAGACTGATTGGGTAGCAGCGATTACCGCTGCCGCAGGTGGGGTCAGGGTCGAGTCCGCCGGAGCCGGTCCAGTTGCCGTTGATCGCCTCGGTACCGCCATTGCTATAGCTTATCGACAGGCTGAAAGTATCGATTTCCGCAGCGACTGCGGTTGCCGCTACCAGAGTATAGTTACCCGCGGCGAGATCGCCCTGGCGATTGAAAAAAGTGAGATATTTATTGGGCGTGGAGCTGCTGACCGAAGCGTCGAAACCTTCATACTCATCGCCGCCGCCGCAGGCGGTCAAGGTCGCCGTCGCCAGAATTGCAATCCATGCCCCGATCTTGTGCCGCAATGGTTTCATGATCAGAATCTCCCGAGCAAGCTAGCTCTGATAATGGTGCGATAGTAGCCGATATCGTCATCGTCTATGGCCTCTGACTTGACGTATCTAGCCGATATGTCGAACGACATCTTAGGCGTCAGAATGCGATTGTATCCGAGCGTTAACACCACCGTGTTCGCCTCGATTCGATAGGCAAACTGATTGCCCGCAATCCCGCCGAAAGCATCGTCGGGTTCAATCGCATCGGCGGCGTTGATGATCTCCAGCGACGGTGTTGCGCTCGACACCGTATCCCCTCTTATCCAGGTGAAGGTCGTGTAAATCAGGTCGGCTTTGGATATTTCGGTATCGAAGTTGACGAACAGCCTGGCCTCGCTATTGTCGAAGACCTCGCTCACCGATTCGCGCCGCTTTAAACCGAACCCGGCGGTCATATTGATGGTATTGGTCATCCATTTGTTAAGATCGGCCGATAGCGACAAAAAGCTCGAATCGCGCATTTCGGATTCGAATTCCTGTCCGCCGATTTTTGCCGAAAGCGAGTATATCGGCGCAGTAAAACCCGAGCTGAGCGCAAACCGGTAACGGGTGTTGATATCAAACTCGTAATTGTTTAACTCGTCGAAGGTTTCGAACCAGTTGTAGCTGAGACTACCGCCGTAGTTCAAGATGGTAAAACTATCCAGCTTCTTGCCGGCCCTGGCCTTGATCGTCGGGCTCACAATCAAATCCGAACGGATATCTTCGTCTTCCTGTGCCAGACGCACATTATCGTCATCGACGATGGACAAATCGTAACTGTAGCGAAACAGCGGCCCGGCGGACTTCTTTCTCTGCTTGCGACTGGCGGGCTTGGGCTCGGGTAAACTGATTGGCTGCGGTTGCTGCTGATCGTAGGCAAGCACCTGTTTGAATTTCTCGATCTGCCCGGAATCCGGCGTGGTTACGCCGGCGGCCACCACAGTACCGGTTAACAGATCTGGATCCCGCGGCGCCTGACTCAGCGGCGTTAACCCCCCGCGCTGTAGCTTGAGATCCGCGACTTCCTTTTGGTAAGTTTCGATATGCGTAGTGGCTTTGTGAATGGCCTGTTTGCGGCCGATGCCGCCGACTCCATCGAGCTCGGGAATTTTGAGCACCGAACCCAGTTTGAGCCGATTTATATTCCCCTGCTCGAAAGCCTCGGTATTATGCTGGAAAATAGTCATCATCAGCTGCGCTAAGGTCATGCCCGGCTGGCGATACTTGAGCGCGATTCGATAAAGCGTTTCGTTGGCCTTAATCGGTCCGTATTGCCGCTCCGCCGCGTAACTTCGCGATGTGATAATGCACAAGACCATACACAGGACTAAGATTGCTTTTTTCATTGGGTTTTTAGTTTTTGTTATGCCGGACCGTATACATTCACTAATCGGTCATGCCGCCATTTCCACGGCGGCGGATTGCCATAAAACTCAGCAACAGCAACACCGCCAGCATCGTTGGCGACATGCGACCCCCGCCCTCTTCCACTTCGAAAGCTTGTGGATCGCTGAGTTGTACCCCAATCGTTCCCGGATCGGTGACGATGCCGTTGACACTATTATCGGTGTCGTTGGGTCCGCCGTCCTGAATTCGCAACTCGATGCAACTATCCAGGTAATTCAGGCCGCTGCGATAGGCGCTGCTGCCGGGCTCCGGGCAGGCGCCCAGGGCGCCGACGGCGCTGGCGATACCGTTATTGGCATCGATCACGAAATCACTCCATCCCGTGGCCGGATTAAACTTGCGGTAGACGGCGTTTCTGGGAATGCCGCTCAGCAACGGAATCACAACCCGGGCACTGGCGCGGGGCACCAGCCCGCTGACCTCGAAATCATATATCCCGGCGATATGCTGCGAACTATCTGCGGCATTCAATGGAGCGGTTCCACTGGCGCTGCCGAACTGCGCGATCTCGCTATCGGTTAACAGGGTGCCGAAATTGTTCGCGGCCTGGGCGGTTTTACCGCGCGTGATGCGTAAACCCGGGTCGGTCTGCAGCAATACGCTGTTGGACATATCGACCGTCTGGTCCGGAATCAGGTTGCTCTCGCTGCCGCCGTTGCTGTTGGCGTCGAGGTAATTCGGAATACCATCGTCATCGTCGTCACCATAACCTTCCAGCGGATCGTTGTCGTTACGTCCGTCGTTGTCTGAATCGGCAGCGCCCAGCGCGGCCGAAGCGCCGGCCAGGACGTTTAGAATTCTGGACACGCGGGTGGAACGCGCCGGTGTACCGTCGTCGGTGACGGCGACGTCGATGAGATAATTGCCGGCACTGACCCCGACCAGATTCCAGGTCGCCGTGTTGCCTGGCGGTACCAGCGAATTATCGCTTCCCGACCAGTCGTAACTCAAACTTTGACCGGCATTTAAATCGGTTGCGTTAACGGCAATGTTGACGTTGCCGCCGTTGTCGCCGTCATAGACGGCCGCCAGCAACGGGCCGCCCTGATCAAACTCCAGGCTGGCCTGCGGCGCAACGTTCGCCTCGACAATAGTGACGCGATGGCTGTTGCTGCTGCCGATTGCCGCATTGTTTACCCTGTCGATAGTAAACACCACGCTTTCATCCGGATCGGTGAGCCCATCGGCCGCGACGTTGAATACGATCGATTGCTGGTAAACTTGATCGTTGAAAGTAACCACGCTGGGCAAGGCGTCGTGATCGGCGGGATTGGCGGCGCTGCCGGAGACCGAGTAATCCACCGTAACCGCTGTCGTCGGCCAGGATACCGCATCGCCGTTCAGCGTAATATTAACCGTGACTGCACTACCCTCCTCGGCGAGTTGATCGGCGGCAAAGTTGACCAGGGGCTGGATATCGAGCGTTTGATCGCTGGTGCCGAGCGAGGGATTGATGCTATTGGCGCCGGTCCAGGTGATGATATGCCGGCCGGGACGATACGGCCCGTAATCGCTCGCTACCGCCGTAGTTGCCATCGGGTGAACCGCGCTCGGGCTCGGCGGCTGCAATTCATGAGGGGTGAGGTAACCGGTGGAGTCGATTAACTCGTCAGCAAACCTGGGATTGCTGCCGTTTAAGAATTCAATGTCATTGGGGATGCCATCGCCATCCGCATCCGCAGTCGGCGCGCCGTCTGCGGGGTCGAAGGGATCGAAGAAATTGGCAATCTCGTAGCTGTCGGGCATGTCGTCGTTATCGTCATCCAGGTCACAGACATCGCCGCCGTCGTTGGCGCCGCCGTCGGAGCCGGGGGTACCATCGCCATCGTTATCGGCATTGGTCGCATCCGCAACGGTCAGGCACAAATCGTTATAATTGGCCACCAGGTCGCCATCGCCGTCCGGCGGGCTAACCGTGACATTGAAATTGACCGAACTGGGCGCCGAAACATCCTCATCGCCATCCTCGATCAGCACGCTTATCGGCCCGTAGACCTGGCCGAACACGCCGGTCTGCGGCGGATTCCAGCTGATCCGGCCATGCGTCGGGCTGGCGTTCGAGACGGTCATTCCGACAGGAGCGCCGGACAGCGAATAACTCAAGCTGCCAGCGCCGTTATTAATATCATCGTCGACATCGACATCGCTCGCGACCGCAGTATAGGTAAAGGTGTAAGGGTCGGCCCCGGTGTTTTCGAGCGCGACCTGATTTGCGATCGGCGCCAGGGTCGGCGGATCGTTGCTGCGGGTTATGGTCACCGTTTTTTGTGCATCCAGCGACGTACCGAGGTCTTCGTCGCGCACATCCAGATCGACGGTACGGGCGCTCAAGCTCGGGTTATCCGATGTGCTGTTGAAGCTTACCGCACCGATGGCGCTGTAGTAATCCGCGTAACTGGCCACCCCGGACAAGGTCAAGCTGCGGCTCGGGACATCGAAACTACTGCAGGCGATGCCGGCCGGCAAGGCGCCGCAGGCGAGCGTGTCGCCCGCCGCGTAATTAGCGGATATGGTGAGCCGGGCCCGATTGATCTGGCTGCTGTCGACGTCGCTGAAACTAATGCTGTTATCGATCACCACCGGGGTTTGCTCGGTGAATCCGACGCTGCCGGCGAAGCCGGAAATCGTCGGTGGATCGTTAACCGGCGCGATATCGATATAAACCGTGCGCGCCGCCGAATAGGCCGTGCCGTCGTAGGCGCAATAGCTGAACGAATCCTGTAGCGGCTCGCTGCCGTCGTGGGTATAGTTGAAGGTACCGTCCGTATTCAGCGTGAACGCACTGGCCTCGCCCGGGCTGACGGCGGCGCAGCCGGGTCCGGCGCGGCTCGAAGTCAGGGACTCCACATCGACATCGCTATCGTTTGCCAGCAGGTTGCCGACGTTATTGGCCACCGCACCCTCGTTGACGGTAACATGACCGTTGCCGGCGCCGACGGCCCCGTCCTGGGCCGCCACCGGCGCGTCGTTGGCGCCGCTTACGCGTAGGGTTACGGTAGCAGTATCGGTGTAACCCGCGTAGGCGTTCTCTTCTATCGTGTAGGTAAAGGTGGTCGATCCGAACTCCCCGCTATCGAGCGATTCGAACTGGCCGTTCGGATTGAAACGATAGGTGCCGTTGCTATTGTCCTGCAGGCTGCCGCTCAAGCCGGCGGTATTGGTCGAATCCCAGGAAAAGGCGTCGCCCTGGGTTTGCACGTCGTTAGTCAATACGTTGAAGGTACCCGATAGCCCGCTGTCTTCGGCGACGGTAATGATATTGAAATCGTTGAGGGCATTCGGATTTTGGTTGGTGACCGAAAAATTATAGGTATCGCAGGCGGCATTGCCGTCGAGCGCGCCGTCATTGCCGTCGTTATTAACCGGGTTGACGCAGGCATAAACGCGGTAGCTGCCCAGGGTCGCGGGCGCGGTCCAGCGAAAACTCCAGCTGGTCCGGCTTTCGGCGACCGTGTGCTGGAGCTCATTGCTGGTCGGGGTATTGATGCCCGCGCTCAGGTTGCTGAAAGCGGTGGTTTGCTTAACGTTGCCGGAAACGCGGTAAATCGCGATATTGAAACCGCGCCGCGTACCGCCGGTGCCGCTCAGGCTAAAGGTGCTCGACAGCTGGCCATGCAACACCGACACCGGTCCCGTAATGTTTGCGGTCGCGGTAAAAGCGGCCGGATTGGAAAAGTGGCAGCTGGTGCATTCGGAAGGATTGCCGTGATAACCGGTAATCGGGCCGCTGCCGCCCGCAAGTTGCGCATGCGCAGCGCTCGCCATCACCAAAGCGGTGCTGGCAGTGACTCCAACAATTATTATTTTTTTTAATCTCACTAATCTTGGCGATATCGAGAATATCGCTTAAGTGTAGTAGCTTGACGGGAAATACAATGAAATTTTTACTTTGTGTCTGTGATGGCATTCAGTATTTAGGCAAAAAATCTTGCCTATATTGGCTAGACTCATTAATGCCAATAAAAACAACCGGGTAAGAGTCTAATGAATAGCGATGATGAACTGCATCCGGATGATGCGAAACGCCGGGAATACCTGGTCAGGTTGCTGACGATCGGCGCCTTGACAATGACGCCCCTGCAGCAGTTGCAAGCCTTCTGGGGCAGCACCCCTGCAAAACTGGCCGATGACAAGTCGATCTTCAGCCTCGAGGGCGACGTGCGCGTGAACGGCCGGCGGGCGAATCTCGAAACGCGCATTAGCGGTGGCGATGTCGTCAAAACCAGTCGCGACAGCGAAGTGGTTTTCGCCGTGGGCAGCGATTCGTTTATCCTGCGCAGCAATAGCGAGATGGAAATCGAGGGCGGCGGTTTTTTCGTCGATACGCTGCGGATGTTAACCGGCAGCGTGTTATCGGTCTTCGGTAAACGCCAGCCGAACCAGTTGTTGACCGTGAACTCATCGACCGCAACCATCGGTATCCGCAGCACCGGGGTCTATATGGAATCCGAACCGGGACTGACTTACCTGTGTACCTGCTACGGTCAGGTCGGGCTTTATTCCAATCAAGATTTAAACGATTCGGAACTAATCACCGCCACCCATCATGACGCGCCGAAATACATCACCGACAAAAAGGTGCGCAATAGCCGGATCCGCCCGGCGCCGTTTAAAAACCACACCGACGCCGAACTCAAATTGCTGGAGGCAATCGTCGGCCGCGAAGTACCTTTTGGCATCGAATCGGAACTCTATAAAGGCGAACGCCGCGAATATTGAATCCGCGAAAACTTACTCAGAGTAAATTGAGGAGATTTTACTCAGAGTAAATTCTATAGAATTTACTCTGAGTAAGTTTTATGGCTGCTTGAGCGTCACCGCTTCGCCGGCCTGGTCGCTGCAATAAACCTCGAGACAGTCGAATAATTCCTCGCCGTTGGCCAAGCGCCAGCAATCTGCGGCGGCATCGTAATCGAAATGGAAACCGCCCGAGCGCGCCGCGACCCAGATCTGGGTCAGGGGCGCCTGCTTGTTGATGATGATCTGGCTACCGTTGGTAAACTCCAGCGTCAGAATGCCGCCGGCGTTATCGTAATCGATGTCGACGCCGCAGTCGTCGAGCGCCTCCTCCACCGCAACCAGGGTTTCTTCGGCGAGCCGGTCAAAATCAGATTCATTCATTGCCGCCGTCCTTGAAATTCAGCGCTGCGGAAATGAGACAATAGCGCATACCTGCTGTCGCCGGGTCCATATAAACGAACTTCTTTCGCGCTGGGTTTTTGGCGCCATGGCTGGTCGTCATTCACTGTTCTCTCCTGTTGTTTGCGGGTACATTGTCTTACCGTCGACGAGATAAATCCAGCCGCGCGCTATCCGATATATAAGCCAAACGGTTACCAGCGGGAGCACCACATAACCGATAGAATCCAGGT
>DS021201.1:10461-11701 GCA_001735895.1 Olavius algarvensis Gamma 3 endosymbiont
TGCCGCAGTGCTTGCAGCAGCTTGTCCGCCGATTTTTCCGCCATGCGCTCGAGCCCGGCAAGCTGTTCAGGCTGAAGATCATAGAGGTCCGCCACCGAGTCGATCAGTTTCTGTTCCACCATTTGCTCCACCAGTTTATCGCCAAGCCCTTCTATGTCCATTGCTTTACGCGAGGCGAAGTGTTTGATTCCCTCCTTGCGTTGGGCGGCACAGACCAGCCCGCCGCTGCAGCGAAAAGCCGCCTGCCCGGGTAACTGCACCACTTCTGATTCGCACACCGGACAACGTTGCGGCATCTGCGGCCGTGGCAAATCTCCCTGGCGTTGTTGCAGCACCGGCCCGACGACTTCCGGGATAACATCGCCGGCCCGGCGCACTATTACCACGTCGCCGATACGGATATCCTTGCGCTCGATTTCGTCCATATTGTGTAAAGTCGCGTTGCTGACCATCACCCCGCCGACGGCGACCGGTTCAAGCCTGGCCACCGGAGTCAGGGCGCCGGTTCGGCCAACCTGAAAGTCGACATCGAGCAACCCTGTCATGACCTCCTGGGCCGGAAATTTGTAGGCGATCGCCCAGCGCGGCGCGCGCGACACGAAGCCGGCCTGACGCTGCAGCCGACTGTCGTCGAGTTTGAACACCACGCCGTCAATGTCAAAGGCCAGCTGGTCGCGCCGCTCGAGTATGCGGCGATAGTAATCCAAACAGTCGTCAATCGACTCGAGTAATTCGATCTGCCGACTTATCGGAACCCCGATATCGCGCAGGTATTGCATTTGCAGGAATTGTCCCCCCGGCGGCTCGGCGCCGTCGATGAGGCCGATACCATAGCTGCAAAAAGTCAATGGCCGGCTCGCGGTGATGCGCGAATCCAACAGCCGCAAACTGCCGGCGGCGGCATTACGCGGATTGGCGAAAACCTTGCCGCCGGCTTCTTCCTGACTCTGATTGAGCGCCCGGAATCCGGCAAGCTCCATATATACCTCGCCCCTGACCTCGATGCGATCGGGCACTCCATCGCCCAGCAAGCGCAACGGGATGGACGCGATGGTGCGCGCATTGGCGGTTATATTTTCGCCATTACGCCCATCGCCCCGGGTGGCCGCTCGTTTCAGTTCGCCGGCCTCGTACAGCAAACTGATTGCAAGCCCGTCGAGCTTAGGCTCGGCGCAATAGGCCAACGGCGATTCATGCTCCAGTTTTTCGCGTAGCCTGCGGTCGAAGGCGAACATTCCTC
>DS021201.1:15448-44089 GCA_001735895.1 Olavius algarvensis Gamma 3 endosymbiont
GCGTAACTGCCGGCTACTGCGTTCAGCCTCGAACTCACGCTGCCGGTGGTCGAGCTCACCCACGGTTTTTTGCGACTGGTTGAGTTCCTGCTCGTTCCGATTGCGTAATTGCAGCAGTTCCTGCAGTCTGGATTCGAGTTCGACAATCGGGTCTTCGGCAGCATTAATCGTACTGTCGAGCTCGGCAATACGTTTGCTGAATTGCTCGTTTTGCAGCGCCAGCCGATCGATATTCGACGCGGTCGCGCGTTGTTCCGATTCCAGTGCCTGCTGTTCGATCTGCTGTCGATGGTTGCTTTCCCGGGCCTGCTGCAGTTCGTCCCGGTTTGCGACCAAGCGTTGTTGCAATTGCGCCTTTTGCTGCAGCATGCTGGTTTCCAGTTCCGACATTTGCTCGATCTGCTGCAGAAATTCGTTACGTTTGGCGCTATTGGACTGCAACTCGTTGGAGTGTCCGGTTTTCAGATCCTCGAGTTCGGCCAGTTCTCTATGCAATTGCCGGCGCCGGGTTTGCACCTGTTCCGCATGACTTTGCCGATCGCGCAACTGCTGCTGCGATTCGGCAAGTCCACGCTGCAGTTGCGCCAGCGATTTCTGATCCTGATCCCATTCCTGTTCGAGTCGCTGCAAACGCTGGCGATCGCCGTCATAACGCGATTTCATCGCCACTGCAGACTGAGTGACATTGGTCAGCTGGGTTCGAATCTGCTCGACTTCCTGGGCCCGTGCCAGCATGCCGGCATGCGGATCCTTGTCGCCCAATTGCAGGATCCAATTGCCGCCGGCCCACAGTCCCTGCTGCGTAACCAGGCTTTCGCCCGACTTCAGCTGCGGCCGCTTGCCGCGCAAATCGGCTAAATCCCGGCACAGATAAATACCCTCGAGCAGGGCCGTCAAATCGACTTCGCAATCGATAAAATCACTCAAGCGGGGCCAGTTCCGCTCCAGGGGCCGCGCCGGCACGGGTTCGCAATCGAAAACCGACAGTTTGTGATTCGACACCAATGCATCGGGTATCGCTTCTCCGGGCCGCAGGCAGTAGGCGCCGAGAAATGAAGACAACACGACTTCAAGCGCCTTGTCGATATCGCCCTTGGACTTGATCAAGCCGGTCAGGCGCCGGCCCGAATCGACATTATTGCGTGCCAGCCAGTCTTTGATTTCATCACTGGTTTCCGCCAGCACGTGCTGCTGCAATGCTTCCAGGGAGCTCAACCGACCCCGTTGGGTCTGCACCAGATTACGTTTTTCATCGAGTTGGCTGGAAAAGGTTTCACAGCTGCTGCGCAGTTGTTGAATTTCGTCGGCGCGGGTTTGTCCCTGCGCCAGGGTTGCGGCATATTCCTCGGCGCTAGCTTCGACCCGGGCGGCGAGCTCGTCGATTTCCCTGACCGCAGCGGACGCATCGAGGGTATCGAGTTCCTGCTGCAGGCGCTCGCGCCGCTGGTCGGTATGCCCCAGCTGGCGTTCGATATGTTCGATGCCACGATTTTCGATCTGGGCGGCCTCGTGCGCCTGATGAAATTCACGCCGGAACTGATCCCACAACTCCTGCCACTCCTGCATTTTTTCTTCGGCTCGTGTCAGCGTCGCCTGTTGTTGCCGCAAGCTGTCATTGCTGGCCTCGAGCACCGGCGTAACCGCCTTGAGCTTTTGCTCGAGCAGCTGTAGCCGGGCCTCGTCGTCGGCCTGCATCTTGTTTGCTTTCTGCAACGATCGCTCCAGGCCGGCAAGCTCCTGGAGATTGAGCTGGCGCAGGTTTTTCTGGTGTTCGATCGCCTGTTCCTTGCTCGAAATATCCGATCCGAGTTGGTAAAACCTCCCCTGCACCTGATTATGTTGTTCACTGGCCCGGGCCAACTTTTGGCGGATATGCTCGATCTCACGCTCGGTCTCGCGCAGGCCCGCGGTACGCTCCTCCAGCGCGGTTTCAGCGCTGGCGAGTTTGCGTTTCTGGACTTCAATTTCAGCATCGAACAGCCGTTTCTGTAACAACAGACTTTCGGCTTCGAGCCGGCGCTGTTCCTGTTTCAGCGACTTATACTTTTCCGCGGTTTTAGATTGCCGATCGAGCCGGGTCAATTGCTTGTCGATCTCTTCGATTAAATCGATCAGACGATCGAGGTTTTCGCGCGTATGCCGGATTCGGGTCTCGGTTTCGCGGCGTCGTTCCTTGTACTTTGAAATCCCGGCCGCTTCCTCGAGATAAACCCGCAGTTCATCGGGCTTGGCGTCGATCACCCGGCTCACCATGCCTTGCTCGATTATCGAGTAGCTGCGCGGACCGAGCCCCGTGCCGAGAAAAATATCGGCAATGTCGCGCCGGCGACAACGGGTATTGTTCAGAAAATACTTGGATTTTCCGACCCGGGTAGCGATACGTTTGACCGAGATTTCATTGTACTTGGCGTATTCTCCCGTCACGCGACCGTCTGAATTGTCGAACACCAGCTCGACCGATGCCTGCCCCACCGGCTGACGGCTGGAAGACCCGCTGAAAATGACATCCTCCATCGACTCGCCCCGCAGGTTCCTGGCCGAGGATTCGCCCATGACCCAGCGCACCGCATCGATAACGTTCGATTTACCACAACCGTTGGGACCGACAATGCCGGTGATATTCACCGGAAAAGCGATTTTACTCGGGTCGACGAACGACTTGAAGCCGGCAATTTTTATTTGACTGAGACGCATTCGAGCGGGAAATTCCAGGGTAGATTTTTGCCGACGGATTATACCATCTGAGATACCCGCCAACAGTATTTCACCGCAAATAATTGCCTATTCCGCGCGCCGCTATATAATGGCGCGCCGTGGCCCGCAAAGCAGCGCCCACTCGCACAAACCGTGAACCGAACCTATGAGCACCGAACCTTCAAAATCGCTGGAAACGTTTGATAATCCGAATCCGGAACGCGACTACACGATTCATATCGATACCCCTGAATTCACCTGTCTGTGTCCACTCACCGGACAACCGGATTTCGCCAATATCGAGATCGAATACGTACCCGATCAGCTATGCCTGGAACTGAAGGCATTGAAGCTGTATTTCTGGTCTTATCGCGACCAGGGCGCGTTTCACGAAGCCGTCACCAATCAGATCCTGTCTGACTTGGTCGCAGCGGTGGCGCCCCGCTTCATGCGCATCAACGCGGAGTTCAACGTACGCGGGGGAGTCTATACCCGCGTCGCCGTCGAACATCGCGCCAGCGGCTGGATCGCGCCCGAACCGGTCGATCTACCCTAGGGTCGGGCGTTATGCTGGCCGACATCGCGACAGGTACCCGGGCGCTGGCGCGCGCTTTTAACCTGCTCAGACAGCCGGGCGTGCGGCCCTACGTGATTATTCCGCTACTGGTCAATTTCCTGCTATTTGGCGCCTTGATCTGGTATGGCTACAGCCTGTTCACGCCTTTCGTCGCCTGGCTGATGTCCTTCGTCCCCGGTTTTCTGGATTTTGTCGAAACCCTAATCTGGCTGTTTTTCGGCGTGCTGGCGGCGGTAACCCTGTTTTTTGCCTTCACCCCGGTGGCCAATATCGTCGCCGCACCCTTCAATGCGTTAATGTCGGAAAAAATAGAAGCGCGGCTGACCGGGCGGCCGATCTCCTCCGATATCAGTTTCATGCGCATGGCAATCGACGCCATCGGCTCGCAGTTACGCAAGCTGGTTTACATCATGCTGTGGGCGCTGGCCCTGTTTCTGGTGAGCTTGATTCCGGTGATTAATTTTATCGCGCCGGTGCTGTGGGTGATATTCGGTTCGTGGCTGTTGTCGCTCGAATACTTCGATTACCCAATGGGTAATCACGACCTTGTCTTCGCCGAACAGAAACGCCGTCTGGCCGAGCGCCGCGGGCTCTCGCTCGGCTTCGGCGGTGGCGTCATGATCATGACCAGCATCCCGATCGTCAATTTCTTCGCTATGCCGGTCGCCGTCGCCGGCGCTACCCTGCTTTGGGTCGAGCAGTTCGAGGCCTCCAAATCTGAATAGCCGGAAGGTCTAGCGCTTGACCGGCATGCCGGCGTTCGGCCGCGGGCAAAATGTCCATGTTGGGCCAGATTCCGCTGCCCAGGGCCGCGCCGTATTCGGGCATGCCGGCGGCGATGGTCGATTGACGACTGGTTTCGTAATCATAATCGAGTCGATGCCAGCTGACGCTTATGCCGTCAGCTTGGGGATCGATCAGCATATACCAGCCATAACGGCCGCCATCGTTGGCCGGCATACCGATGACACCGGCGTTTAACCAATAGTTGGTCTCGAGCTGCTGCCCGAAGGGAATCCCGCAATGGCCGCCGACGATTGCGTCGACCCCGGCTAGCCTGATATGCGCCAGCTTGGAGGCGCCGTCCTGTGATGCGAACACGAATTCGTTGATGCTCGACGGGCTGCCGTGCAGGGTCCTGCAACGGATGCCGGATATCTCAAAATCGATGTAACGCGGTAGTGCTTGCATCCAGCGCCGCTGCTGCGCCGTAATGCGCTGATCGGCGTAGCGGTACCAGTAACCGCGAGCGCGGAACAGTCGCTGCCGGCTTCGAAACCACAGCCGCAATCGGGTTCGCTGAAAGCCAGCGATTCTTCACAGTTACCCATGACCACGCGAATGCCCCAGTCACGAATCATATCCAGCGTTTGGCCGGGTTCGGCACAGTAAGCAGCCAGGTCTCCGGTGCAGATGACGCGCGCGGCGGGAATCCCGAGTTCCTCCGCACGCCGTCGCATCGCGATGGTGGCCGCGAGATTGCTGTAGGGGCCGCCGAAAATCAGCAGCTTATCCAGAATGTTTCCAAGATCAGACATTTTTATCCCGAAATATTATCGATGTTACCGGCTATTGTAGTATTCCATTCGATTCGCAAATGCCAAGCCTTAATCCGACCTTGACCAGGCCTGAAAAGTTCGCATACTGCATGCGTAATCACTTTGTTCAAGGCTTTAGTCACTTGCGCATAGCCCTGCTGTTAATATTGTCGCTCACTCTGATTCCGGCCGCGGCGCAACCCCGCCAATCGCTGGTGCCCGGCGGTATCGCCGTAATCGAGCTCGGCCAGGACGACCCGCGCGATTTCCGATTTCGCGGCAAACCGGTGCTGGTGACCCGCGTCAACGGCGTGCCAAACGCGTTGGTGGGCCTGCCGCTAAGCCTGAAACCGGGCGAGCATTTTATCGAAGCGCGCCTATCCGGCGGCGTACACAAAAAATTCTTCCAGGTCGCGGACAAGAAATATTCGACCCAGCATATTACGGTAACCGACAAGCGCAAGGTCAATCCCTACGCCAGCGATATGGATCGCATCCTGGCCGAGAAGGCGCGCAAACAAAAGGCCCGCAACCGGTACACAAGCACACCGGTCGACGTCGATTTCCTGCTTCCGCTAAGCGGCATCCGGACCGGCAGTTTCGGGCGCCGTCGGGTATTCAACGGCCAGCAACGCAGACCGCACAGCGGCATGGACATCGCGGCGGCTTCCGGCACTCCGATAGTTAGTCCCAGTGCGGGCAAGGTAATCGAACTCGGCGATTTCTTTTTCAGTGGCAACCTGGTTTATATCGACCATGGTCAAGGTCTGATTTCGATGTTTGCCCATCTCAGCGCGATCGACGTCAAACTCGGTGAAAAAATCGAAAAAGGCCAGGTCGTCGGCAAGGTCGGCGCCACCGGCCGCGTTACCGGACCGCATTTGCACTGGAGCCTGGGTTTGAACGGGACCTGGATCGATCCGGCTTTATTCCTCAGCGACTGACCAGCCGGCAGGCTAGAAAGTCAGGCGTATACCTAAATGGATGTTGTCGTCATCGGCGTCATAGTCGCCACCGTCGACTTCGAATTCCAGATGGCGTAATCCGATAAAGGCAACGGTTTGCGGCAAGGCTTCGATTTGAAAACCGATGCTGTAGTCGATCACTTGCTCGGCATCGGCAAAGCTCGTGATTTCGGGCGCATAGTAGGCCTCCACGTAAGCCACCATGGGCGTGGTGCCGGCAATGGTGTACCTGACCTGACCACCGATGCCAAATGCAAAGATGTCCTGGTCGGGATCGTCGAGCTGGCCGAGGTAGCCTTTGACACCGACGCCGAAAGTCAGCGGGTTTTGCTCGGACGCCTGGCGCACCTGCAACAGGCCGGCCTGCGCAATGAAATCGCTATCCTCGTTGTAAAACAAACCCACGGCCAAATCGGACCCGCCCCAGCCGATCAGGCTGGAATCCGAGCGAAACGTAAACTGCGCCGTTTCCTTACTCAAGGCGGCTTCGAAATCGTTGGCGCTGGCTGTCGACATAAGCGCTCCGCAAAGCAGGCAAATGGAAATCAGACGGAACTGTTTCATGGTAATACCGAGCTAAAAAAGTCGCGCAATCATAGCATAAGGATTGGCGCGAATGCGCTGCCAAATCGCTATTTTAGAGCTTGTTAAAAAAGCTCAGAACAAATCGAAGTTGCCTTAACCCGGCTGGCCTAAGGGCGGGAAAACCTATTGTTCGTAGCGGTTGAACAAGGGCGTGACCGGCGCCGACCCGTCGACGACAGGCGTATCCAGCCAGCGAATAATCGGCGCCCACTGCTCCTTGTCGACCTTGTTGCGGGAAGTCGGAATTTCCTGCACGCCGACTCCCAGTTCGATCGCTTTGGCGTAGAGCTGGGTATCCCGCAGGCTGGAGATGAACGGGATGTTCAAACCGAATAAAAACCGCTCCAGCGAATGATACATCAGCGTGTTTTTACGAACCCGGTTCGCCACCACCGCCAGGCGGATCATTTTCTGGCGCGCCCTGCCGGTGGTCAGCAAGGCCTTGATGAAGTGCGCCGTGGCATGAATATCGATCGGCGACGGTAACACCGGAATCAGCACCGAATCGTTTTGCTGGAATAGAGTGGATAGTTCGGTTATATCGGATCCGGCCGGTGAATCAATGATAGCTACGTCGGTTTCCGGCGGTACCCAGTTGAAAAGAGCGCGTCAGGCGATGGTCGGAATTTTTGGAGGCATCGACCCCGGTAATCTTGGCGACTTCTTCCGAGCGTCGATTAATCCACGCCAGCGACGAACCCTGGGAGTCGTGGTCGAACAGGCGCACATTCTTACCCAGGCGCGCATAATGCGATGCGATATTGGTGGCAAGCGTCGTCTTACCACAACCGCCCTTGGCGTTGGTCACCATGATGCGCTGTAATCCCATAGAATTAAAGTCTATGTCTAAAAGGTCGTTTTTTTCGGAATATTTGCGTTTTTATAGTCGTTTTTCTACCTTTATCTCATTTATTACGCCTTTTAGCACGCTTTTTATCGACAAAAGGGTTCTTACCCGACTTCAGCTCGAGTCGCAACGGCGTGCCCTTGAGTTTTAGTTTGGAGATATAAAAGTTACTCAGGTAGCGCAGGTAGGCATCGGGCAAGTGCTGGGTTTGGTTACCATGGATAACGATAACCGGAGGATTGCGGCCACCCTGGTGGGCATAGCGCAGCTTGACGCGCCGCCCATGATGCAGCGGCGGATTGTGCTTGAACACGGCCTCCTCCAGCAAATCGGTCAGGTAACGGGTGTTCAAATCCCGGCAAGCCGACGCATAGGCCCGGTCAACCGCGGCCATTAATTCGCCGACGCCGGTGCCGTGCCTGGCGGAGATGAAATGCTGCTCCGCAAAGGATGCAAATGTGAGCCGGCGTTGCAGTGTACTGCGATTCAGGTCGCGCTGATCGGCGTCGAGACCGTCCCATTTGTTGATCGCAATGACCAGCGCTCGCCCGGCGTCGATAGCGTAGCCCATCAAGGTCAGGTCTTGGTCGGTAAGCCCATCGCGTGCATCGATCACCAGAATCACTACCTGCGATTTTTCGATTGCCTCGAGCGCCTTGATAACGCTGAACTTTTCGACCGCCTGGTGAACCTTGCCGCGGCGCCGCACGCCGGCGGTATCGATCAGAGTATAGGGCTTGCCGTGCCGTTCGAAAGGTACCGCAATGGTGTCCCGGGTTGTACCCGGTTGATCGAAGGCTACCACGCGCTCCTGTCCGACCAGCCGGTTGATGAGCGTGGACTTGCCCACATTGGGACGGCCTATGACCGCGATCGAAGGCCCGCAATCAACGGCGGCCGGTTCCATCTCCACGGGGTAGGTCGCGAGTAACTCATCGAGCAAAGCGCTGGTGCCCTTTCTGTGCGCGGCGGATATCGACTGCAGGCGATCGAATCCCAGGGCATAAAAATCGGCAGCGGCCTGATTCTGATCGAGACCGTCGGCCTTATTAACCACCAGGTGGCAGGATTTGCCGGATTTGCGCACCAGATCGGCGATCAGGCGATCGCCATTGGTTAGGCCATCATGCGCATCGACCAGGAAAACCAGTTCATCCGCCTCTTCCATGGCGAGTCTGGTCTGGCGCGCCATCAGGTCGTCCAGATCCTGTTTTTCGCCGCTAAGGCCGCCGGTATCGACCACGATAAAGGTCTTGTCGGCGCGTTCGCCGACCCCGTATTGACGATCGCGCGTCAAACCGGGTTGGTTGGCGACGATCGCGTCACGGCTGCGAGTAAAAACATTGAAGAGCGTGGATTTTCCGACATTCGGCCGGCCAATCAACGCAATAACGGGAATCATGGTTGCGGCGAAACCGAGGCCAGCAGGCCATACTTGTCCAGCGTCACGACCGAAGCCTCGCGGATAAGCGGTTGCACATAACTTCTCGACGCCCCGATGCGGATTCGGCCGACCAGCTTGCCATCGCTACGGTTGAACCAGTGCAGGTAACCGTCGAGATCCGCTACGACAACCCGGTTTCCGATTATCGAAGGCGCGGTTATCTTGCGCGCATGTAGGACATCCTGTTTCCAAAAGGCCGATCCGGTACGTCGATCGATCGACCACAAGTCACTGTTTTCGGCGCTTAGATAAAGGGCATCGTCATCGATTGCAATCGACTGAAAACTCGAAAACTGGCGCGACCAGAGCAAATCCCCGCTAACCGCCTGCACCGCCGCCAGGCGCCCCTGAAACGAGGCTACGTAGATGATGCCGTCGCGCAACACAAACCGGCCATCGAGATCAACCAGGCGTTCGACTTCGGTGCGACCGCTGGGTACGCTGATGGTCGATTCCCATCTGATTTCGCCATCGACACGATCGTAGGCAATCAGCTTACCGTCATCGAAACCGGCAATAACCCGGTCTCCATCTACCAGCGGCTCGCTATTGCCGGTTAACGACAGCACCGGCACACGTCGCGAGACCATCCATTGCTGGCTGCCGTCGGAGATCGCTAGACTGCGCAATTTACCGTCGACACTGCGCACGAATACCAGATCCCGATCGAGTACCGGTAGCGCACGTATTTCGCTATCGATACGAATCTTCCACAGCTCTTCCAGACCGTCCCCGGACAGCTGGTAGGCTGCTACATCACCATCGCGGGAAGTCACCAAGAGCCGATCACCAAGCCCGCTTAGCCCTGCGATGGCCGGCAGTCGGGTCTCATAGCGCCATAAACTCGTTCCGTAGTTCGCATCGATACAGACGATCGAACCCGCGGTGTCGATACTGTAAATCCGGTCGCCGAGTTGCAAAGGCCGCAACCGGTAGGAGGCGGAATTGATAGCGGCCCGGGTATCGACCTTCCAGTTGACGATCAGCGGCAACTTGTCTTCGATTTTGGTCAGAGCTGCCGGCTGCTCGCTGTTATCCGTACCGGATGAACAGGCGGCCAGCAATCCCGCCAGGATCAAGCACGCCAGTAGGGGCGCTGATTTCAATTCCGGGCACCCAGATCGTCGAGTTTATGCTGTAAAAAAGCCGGGTCGGCGGCGCCGAGTTTGGCGGTTTGCGCATTGCGATAGGCTTCGATCGCCTGTGCAGCCTTACCCTGTTGCGCATAGGCATCGCCGCGTAATTCGGCGACCAGGGCGAGAAACTCTTCCGGAAATTCAGCGTCCAGCGTGGTCAAAGCCTGGTCGATTTTCCCATTGTGTATTTGTATTGCAGCCAGACGCGTGCGCCCGACATAGGCGAGCGGCTTTTGTGCGCCGCTGCCGACTACCTGTTGCAAGGCTGACTCCGCCTGATCGAATTCACCATTTATAATATGGCTCTTGGCCAATGCCAACTGCGCCATCAAGGCGTAATCGGTGGACGCGTATCGATCGATCAAAATCGCGGAATGTTCGGCTACCGATTGATGGTTGCCCGCTTCCAGCGCGGTAATCATTTCGCTAAAGTGACCGGAGGCTTCGACCGCGGTCGTTTCCTGCACGTGATTCCAGTAGTTATACCCGCCGATGCCACCGACACCGATGATAATTCCCAACACAATCGAAAGGCCGTTTTCTTTCAGCCAGGCTTTTAATTGTTCGACCTGTTCTTCTTCGGTTTCCATTTAAACTCTCTAGTTGCTGCCCAGTAACGACGCCATGCACGTGATTATTTCGGATTGTAAGATTTCGGCCTGCGGCCGGTCTTCACGTAAAAACTTCAGCGCCACGGTACCCGCCTCGATTTCAGCCTCACCGAGTATCAGCGCAATGCGCGCTCCCGACTTATCGGCTTTGCGCATCTGACTTTTAAGACTGCCGCCGCCCGCATGCACGACCAGTCGCAATCGCGGCATGTGGTCGCGCATGGCCTCGGCCAACTGCTGGGCAAGGGCGACACTGTTTGCGCCGCGCATCAACAGGTAAACGTCACAGCCGTCCGCCTCACGGGCCTTACCCTGATCGAGCAGCATAGAAACCAGCCGTTCGCTACCCATCGAAAATCCGGCGGCGTAGTTAGGCTTGCCGCCGAGCTGTTCCACCAGAGCGTCGTAACGACCTCCGCCGCAAACGGTACCCTGCGCGCCGAGCGTTTCAGTCACCCACTCGAAAACGGTGTGACAATAATAATCAAGACCGCGCACCAGGCGTTGATTCACCTGATATGGGACCCCGGTTTTATCCAGAATATCCGTCAATTCGTCAAAATGATCGCGCGATTCCTGATCGAGACTGTCTCCGAGTACCGGCGCCGCCTCGATCAAGGCCTGCATATCCGGGTTTTTACTATCCAGTATGCGCAACGGATTGGTTTCCAGTCGACGCCGGCTGTCTTCGTCCAGCGCCGCGGTATGATCGCGAAAATAGTCAACCAGAATGCCGCGAAATCGACGCCGGCATTCACTGCTGCCGAGGCTATTGATCTGTAAATCGATCTCGTCGAGACCCAACCGTTTCCAGAATCGAGCCGCCATCAGTATCAGCTCGGCTTCGATATCGGCGCCGGCGATGCTGAAAGTTTCCGCTCCCAGCTGGTGAAATTGCCGATAACGTCCCTTTTGCGGGCGCTCATGCCGAAACATCGGCCCGCAATACCACATCCGATGTTGCTGATCCTGCAGCATTCCGGCCTGTAAGCCGGCGCGCACCACGCTCGCGGTATTTTCCGGTCGCAGGCTCAGCGAATCGCCGTTACGGTCCTCGAAACTGTACATTTCCTTTTCGACGATATCGGTGACGGCGCCGATCGAGCGGGCAAACAATGCAGTCTTTTCGACAATCGGGGTTCTAATCTGGCGATAGCCGTAGGATTCCGCCAGCGCCCGGTATTCGTCCTCGAGCTGGTGCCAGACGGGCATGTCGGCGGGCAGAATATCGTGCATTCCGCGAATAACCTGTAGTAATTCTGCCACGCCCGACCTCTCGTTATCCACCTATCTTGAGGCGCGCGGTGTTGTCATCCCGGATACGGTTAGCAAAATCGAACTCGGCGCCGTTGATCCCGATTTCGACGCCATGGCCGTTACCGAGGAAAACCGAGAAGGGTGCAGCGCCGGTTAATTCCAGCACCTGACCTGCACGCAATAAATCGTAAACCATCTGATAATCGGTGCTGTCCTTGATGTCGGTCCAGGTATCGGCATTGACCCGAATGCGCAGCTTGTCCGAGCCGCTGGGAGCGATCAGTCCTGGGAAATCCTCGGCGAGTTCGGCGGAGGCCGGCGCCGCGCCGGAAGACTCGTCCGCACCGGTCTCGTTAGAATCCTCTTGCTGCATCGCAGCCGGCTGCTCCAACGCAGCAGGCTGATCGGCTGCGACAACCGTTTCGGTTGCGGCCGGCTCGGCGGCGACGGGCTGGCTGACCACGGCTTCGCCTGCGTCCGGCATTTGCGTAACTGGCTGCGGCGTACCCGCCGCGCTCGGCTCGGGTGTTTCGAGCAGCGTTTCCGAGGCAGCCTCGATGTTACTTCCCGCTCGTTGGGTATCGGCCTGAACTACGGAATCGGAACTCGAGCCCTGGGTATCGAGCGAAATTGTCGGCTCGTCATTTTGTCCCTTGTTCCACCACCAGGCCGCCAGTAACGCCGCCAGCACCAGGATAACCAGATAAGTAGTCCATTTAATACGGGCATCGGCGACCGACAATTCAGGGATCGTGTTACTGGTGGTGGATATCGGCGGATCTTCTTCAGAGTAATAATCCGTATATTGCTGGATCATATCGTCTTCTTCGAGGGCAACGATCCGGGCATAGGCGCGCAGATAGCCTTTTACGAAAATCGGTGCACTGATTTCTTCAAAGTTGTTTTCTTCTATGGCCTCGAGGATACTGGCGCTGAGGTGCATACGAGAGGCGACATCCTCCAGCGACAAACCCTTTTGTATCCGCGCGGCCTGCAGCCGCTCGCCCGGACCGATACCCGTCGGCCGAGACTCGTTTACCGCCTTGTCGTCCACTACCGTCATGTTATTTAAATTTCAGCCAGTCCTGATATTCACGCGAATCCGGGAACTCCGTCGCCAGTCGCTGGCTCAACTCGGAAACGTCGGTTTCGCTGTCCAGCTCGAGGGTATTGCGGATTGCTAGCCACAGGCTTTTGGCGCTGGCCCGCGCTACCAGATGATAGCGATCGAGGTAAATTTTGGCATTGCCGTAATCGGCCGCGTTGAACTGCAGTTCTCCCATCGTCAATAGTGCCGGGGAAAAATCGCTTTTTGCAGCCAGCGCCTTGCTCAGGTATTGCTCGGCCGGCTTTTTCAAATTGGCCTTCAACAGGCAGATCGCCGCATTGGTATAGGCATATTCCGGCGTGTTATACAGGGGATTTTTCACCGCCGCCATGAAATATTTTTCCGACTCGAGTTCGCGCCCATTGCGGCACAGGAAGGCGCCGTAATTGTTGTTGGCCTGCGAATCCTTGGGATTCAGGCTGGTCGCCTTTTTATAATGATACTCGGCCGTGTCGAGTTGCTGTAAGCGGTCCTGCAAAATGGCGTAGGCGTTGTGGGCCGCCGCGGATTTCGGATCCTGGCGCAACGCCTTGGTCAACTTCTCGCTGGCGAGTTCGAGATTGTTTTGCTGCAAATAGCCGATGCCCAATTGCACATTGATGGCGCTCGCTTTTTCGTTTTTGCCTTTGCCCGGGTCTACCGTTACGCAAGCCTGCAGCAACAGCAATAAAACCATTGCGATAATTTTTTTAGTGCGCAAACGGCACCCCTTCGATCTCGTTGAGGCTTAGTTGATACCTGGCGCTGCGTCGGCTACGATCGTGAAAAGCACCTACCAACTGCCCGCAGGCGGCATCGATATCGTCGCCGCGGGCGCGCCGGGTCACGGTCACAATTCCTTTGCCCGCGGTATAATCCCGGAACCGATCGATGGTGGCCTGATCCGAGCAGCGATAAATGGCATGTGGATAGGGGTTAAAGGGTATTAAATTCAGCTTACAGGGCATGTCGCCGATTAGGCCGACCAGTTGACGCGCGTGCTCGAGGCTGTCATTGACACCGTCCAGCATCACATACTCGAAGGTGATCTTGCGGCTCTTGTAACCGTCGATGTAACTATGACAGGCTTGCAACAGTTCGCGAATCGGATACTTGCGATTAAGCGGCACCAATTGGTTACGCAGCCGATCGTTGGGTGCATGCAAGGATACCGCAAGCGCGACGTCGGTTACCTGTTCCAGTTGGCGCATTGCCGGTACTACTCCGGCAGTGCTAATGGTGACCCGGCGCTTGCTCAAGGCATAACCGAAGTCATCGCACATCATGTCTACCGCCGCGATCACGGCGTCAAAATTCAGCAGGGGCTCGCCCATACCCATCATCACAACATTGGTAACTCCGTGCCGGTATCCTTGCGCCAGCAGGCTGTGGTGCGCGAAATGCACCTGGGCAATAATTTCGGCAGTGGTGAGATTGCGGTTAAACCCCTGTTTGGCGGTCGAGCAAAAACTGCAATTCAGGGTACAGCCCAGCTGAGAAGAGACACACAACGTCATACGCGATTTTTCAGGAATCAAGACGCATTCGACGGCGTTGTCGCTGTCATCGACGCTCAGCAGCCATTTTCGCGTGCCGTCCGCGGATTGCTGCTGGGTCAGAATGCGCGGGCCTTCAATACAGCAATTCTGCTGCAGAAACGCGCGCAAATGCTTGGACATATCGGTCATCTGGGCGAAATCGGTCACTCCGCGTTGATGCACCCATTGCATCAATTGCCTGGCGCGAAACGGTTTTTCCCCGTTAGCGACGAAAAACGCCTCGAGCGCGGCTCGATTATAATCGAGTAAGTTAATTTTTGCGGTCACCGACATCGGATTGAATTCAGGTACTCTGGCTCAGCCAATCAAGATACCCCGGCCATGACTGGCAGCCGGGTCAAGCGACGAATTTTACGCATAAATCAAGTTCAGTAGAAGTGAAATGCTTCCTCTTGGCAGGTATTTGCCGGCATTTGTCCTGATTTTGCAGCAAAACAACTTGTTAGGCCGGGGTAGCCGGATATAATTCGCGTTTTTATCGGTCAAACGCGACCGCCATTCCCCAGATGATCTTTACCGAAACCCGCGGAAACGACGGCACTCGCGATGCCAGCGTCAGCTTTGCTGCGGCGCTCCTGTCACCGATTGCCTCATTCGGGGGAATTTACAGCCCCGCCGAATTAAATCCGATCCCGGATGATTTTCTGACCCGCCATATAAATAGCGATTACCAGGCTATGTCGCTCGCGTTATTGCGGCATCTCGCGATCGATATCCCGCTACCGGTGCTGCAACAGGCGCTCGCGCTGTATCGCCGCTTCGACGACGACAGTGACCCGGCGCCGGTCGTGAAAATCGATCACAATTTATTTGTCAGTGAGCTCTACCACGGCCCCACCCGCGCCTTCAAGGACATGGCATTACAGCCTTTCGGCCTGATCTTGTCGGAGCTCGCCCAGCGCCAAAACCAGCAATTCCTGATTCTGACCGCGACCAGCGGCGACACCGGTCCGGCGGCGCTGGAGACCTTTCGCAATCGCGCCAATATACGCGTTGCCTGCCTCTACCCGGATGGCGGCACTTCCGACGTTCAGCGCCTGCAAATGGTCACCGAAACGGCAGATAATCTAAAAGTTATCGGCATCCATGGCAACTTCGACGACGCGCAGTCCGCGCTTAAGTCGTTGCTGGCTTCACCGACTTTCAAACAACGCCTGCAGGATCTGGATATTTCGCTGTCCGCGGCGAATTCGGTCAATTTCGGGCGCATCATCTTTCAGATGCTGTACCAGTTTCATTCCTATCTGTCCCTGGTTCGCCAGCGGGAAATCGAGCTCGGCGATGAGGTCGTTTTACATATTCCGAGCGGTAATTTCGGCAATGCGCTGGGCGCTTACTATGCCCGCCGACTAGGGCTTCCGGTGGCCAGAATCGTCATCGCCTCGAACGCCAACAACGTGCTCACCGAGTGGATCGATAGCGGACGCTACGATCTCAGCAAGCGCGATCTGGTTGCCACCACCTCGCCGGCGATGGACATTCTCAAATCATCCAACGTCGAGCGCGTGTTATTCGACTTGTTCGGCGCGGCGCGCACGCGCGAACTAATGCAAGGACTCGACGCTAACGGCTGGTACCAGCTCAGCGCCGAGGAACATGATCGAATTAAAGCCGTATTCGCCGCCGACTATTGTACCGATGAGGAAAGCATGGCGTTCATCAAGCAGGCCTTCGAGCAGGGTTACCTGCTGGACCCCCATACCGCCACCTGCTTCAAAACCTGCCGCTCGGCCGCGTTTGCGCAGCAGGTAAATATCATTTACTCGACCGCCGAGTGGACCAAGTTTGCAGCGGTCGTCGATACGGCAATCAACGGTGATCGAGGACATACCGATGAGGCCGCGCTGGCTTCGATTGCGGCCAGCGCCAAGATCGACGTGCCGGCGGGAATCGCCGCGCTGTTCGAAAAACCGGTTATGCATCCTGCTGTGGTCGAAAAACAGGCGATAGAAGACGAAATTCTGAAGTTTCTCGAATCCTAGCCTGACGTCCTATCCCATTGCCGGCGCGCGCACAGGGCGCTGCCATGGCCGGATATAGCAGTGGTTGCGGGCTAGCTCAGATTTCCGGCGCGAGCCCCGCCTCGGTCCAACGCATTACCAGTAACGCAATCAGACCTAAAACCGCAAACCCGAGCACCAGCGGCAGCACGGTGTTGTCATAAGCGTTTGCCACGATAACCCCGAACACGACCGAGATCAGCGTCGAAATCGAGCCCACCACGGCCGACCCCAGGCCGGCAATATTACCCAGGGGCTCCATCGCCATTGCGTTCAGATTTCCGAACAGGACGCCGAAACAGAAAAACACAATCAACAGGTATAGCATCAGCAGGTACAGATTCGGGTGTCCGTCGAAAACGAGGGCCAATAGGAAGAAGGGAAAGGACAGCAGGCAGATCGCCGACAACGCAATTCGCGACAACCGACGCATTCCGAAACGCATGACCAGGCGTGCATTGACCAGCGAAGCGCAGCCAATCGCCGCGGCGAGAATCCCGAAGTACAGTGGAAACAGATCCTGCAGCTGGTACTGCACTTGAAATATTTGCTGCGAACTGCTGAGGTAACCGATAAAAGCGCCAAACACGAGCCCCATCGCCAAGGTGTATCCGAATGCCGCGCGCAGGCGCAAAATCCCCCGGGTGTCATGGATCAGCTGCGCCACGGAAAACGCGATGCGCTTATCCCGCGTCAGGGTTTCAGGCTGTCGCTGCCAAAACCAGAACCCGACCGCCACGATCAAGCCGAGAAACATGACGAAGATAAGGCGCCAGTCGGCGATTAATAAAATACCCTGACCCACTGCGGGAGCAAACACCGGCACCAGTATGAATACGGTCATAACGAAGGACATGACCCGCGCCATTTCGCGGCCCTTGAAGCAATCACGCACCAGTGCAATCGAAACGATACGCGGCCCGGAGGCACCCAGCCCTTGCAGAAAACGCCCCAGTAACATCTGGGTGAAGTCGACCGCGAGAATCGATAACAGGCAACCGGCGGCAAACAGCAACAATCCAGACAGGATCGCGGGGCGCCGGCCGATGGAGTCCGACAAGGGTCCGAAAAAGATTTGCCCGATCCCCATACCCGCGAAAAATACCGTGATTACATACTGGCTGTCGTTGATACGGGTTACACCCAGGTCGGCCGCTATGTGAGGCAATGCCGGCAGCATTGCATCGATCGACAGCGCAACCAGTGAAATGATCAGCGCGATCAATATCACGAATTCGACTAAAGCCGGGGAGGTGCTGGCGCGCGGGTTCATTGTGCGCCGTTTGATGTCGTTGGGTCGCATGACAAATTCATCAACAAGCAACTGGCACTATCCGGGCAAAGCGAACTAAATTGTTGGCTCGCAGCGATGCTCGCGGGCACCCCAGCGCGTGCGACCTGCTCGAATCCCAGATTTTGAAAGTACTCCGCGGCAGTCTCGGTCAGCAGGTAAACCGCGACCCTGCCCTGTAAACGGGCCCGTTCCAGCAGAAACTCGCAAATCGAGCGCGCCAGGCCGCGGCCGCGATAATGCGACTTGACCACGATCGAGCGCAACAGCGCGTATTCAGCTGCCGCTTCCAGCCCGCCGGCGGCGATTAATTCATCCCGGTCGAAAATACCGTAAAAAATATCGCCCTGCAGAGCGCAATCCTCAGCCGGCAGTCCGGCGCCGATTAACAAGGCTTCGAGTTGATCCAGATGCTCGGTTTGCAGCCAAACTATCGGACCAAGCGGCATATTCCCCGAACTCCCGATTTAATCGCCATCCAGGGTCTCGACCCGAATACGGTGGACGTCCCCATGCACCACGTCGAGCCGGGTAATCGCGCTTATTGCGTCGTCCATCCGTTGCTCGCGAATCTTTTGTGTCAGCATGATGATCGTCGCCCGCGTAACTCCGGATTCGGGCTCTTTCTGCAAGATCGCCTCGATGGAAATATCGTTATTACCCATAATTCGGGTGATCTCCGCCATCACGCCCGGGCGGTCGTCGACCCGCATGCGTAGGTAATAAGCGGTTTGAATTTCGGCAATCGGCAATATCGGAATATCGACAATCTGATCGGGCTGAAACGCCAGGTGCGGGACTCGATTTTGTGCATCGGTAGTAATCGTGCGCGCGACATCGATAATATCGGCAATCACGGCCGAGGCGGTCGGATCGGCACCGGCCCCGGCGCCGTAGTAGAGCGACGGCCCCAGCTTGTCGGCCTGCACCAATACCGCATTCATGACACCGTCGACGTTGGCGATCAGACGCTTTTCGGGAATCAGGGTCGGATGTACCCGCATTTCGATACCCTGGTCGCTGCGGCGCGCAACCCCAAGGTGTTTGATGCGATAACCGAGCTGGCCCGCAAACACGACATCCTCGGTGGAAACGCCACTGATGCCCTCGGTATACACCGCTTCGAATTGCAAGGGTATTCCAAACGCGATCGATGACAGGATACAAAGTTTATGCGCGGCATCGATTCCTTCGACATCGAAGGTCGGATCTGCCTCGGCATAACCCAGGGCTTGCGCCTCGGCCAACACATCCTCGAAATCCCGACCCTTGTCGCGCATCTCGCTAAGGATGAAATTACCGGTACCGTTGATAATGCCGGCGACCGATTCGATATGGTTGGCGCTCAAACCCTCACGGATCGATTTGATGATCGGAATCCCACCGGCTACCGCGGCTTCGAACACTACGTTAACACCCCGGCTCTGCGCGGCAGCGAATATTTGATTGCCATGCAATGCAATCAACGCCTTGTTGGCGGTCACCACGTGTTTGCCGTTTTCGATGGCCCGCATCACCAACTCGAGCGCCGGGTCCTCGCTGCCGATCAATTCGATCACGATATCGACCTCGGGGTTATTGACGACCGTAAACGGATCGCTAACCAGTTCAATCTCGCCGCTGCCGGCCGGCATTCCGGCGCCGACATTGCGCCGGGAGGCCTGGATTATTTCGATATTGCGGCCCGCGCGGCGCGCGATTTCGGCCGCGTTATTCCTTAACACCAGTGCGGTGCTGGCACCAACGGTACCGACGCCGAGCAAACCCAGTTTTACCGGTTTCAATTCGAATCTCCAGAAGCCAATGCGGGGGAATTCACTAACCCGGAGACAATCTATTGTCTGCGGGTTAATCGAACGCGCAACCATAAGAAATAGATACTCGGGTGTCAACCACGAGCAACGGCAAACGATATTGATCGGCCCGATGTTTTAATTTACTCTGCGGGGCATGCCTCTCGCCGAAGATATCGTAACCAGCAGCCATCGCTTCACCTCATATGGCCCCGGATCCGTGACCATCAACGAGGTCGACTATAGGCAAAGCCTGATACTGACCGCCAGCGATATTCTCTGCCCCTGGCCCGCGCTCTCACTGGAAGATCTCTGCTCCGAAAACCTGGCGCCGATATTCGCCACGAACCCGGCGGTGGTTTTGCTCGGCACCGGCGAAAAACAACGTTTTCCCGACGCCCGAACCTTCGCGCTGTTCGGCGAACAGGGTATCGGTCTCGAAGTGATGGACAACGGCGCCCTGTGCCGCACTTTCAACATCCTGGTGGCCGAAGACCGCGCCGTCACCGCCGCCGTTATTCTCGACGCCTAAGACCCTTGGGGACAGATCTAGAGATCTGTCCCCTTCGAAGCCTATTCTTCATAACGTTTTCGCGGGAGTAGCCGCTGTGTTCGAGGATGCGACGCAGCTTGCGCAGGGCATCCATCTGGATCTGGCGCACACGTTCGCGGGTGACGCCGAGTTCGAGTCCGACTTCTTCCAGGGTGCCGCGCGGGTGATTGCGCAAACCGAAGCGACGCACGACGACATCACGCTGTTTTGCGTCGAGCTCGTCGAGCCAGCTGTCGAGGTGTTTGATGACGGTTTCATCCTGCAAAATGCTTGAAGGGTCGGCATTGCTATCATCGGGGATCACGTCCAGCAGCGGGCGCTCGCCCTCACCGCCCATCGGAATATCGAAGGAAGAAACCCGGTCTGCCAGTTTGAACATCTTCTCGACATCCTTGACCGGCTTTTTCAGCAGCCTCGCCACGTCTTCCGGGGTCGCCTCGCGGTTCAATTCCTGGGTTAGCTTACGCGCGGCCCGGAGATAGGTATTCAATTCCTTGATGACATGGATAGGCAAGCGAATGGTGCGCGTTTGATTCATCAATCCGCGTTCGATGGTCTGACGAATCCACCAGGTGGCATAGGTTGAAAAGCGGAACCCGCGTTCCGGATCGAATTTTTCAACCGCGCGAATCAGGCCCAGATTGCCCTCCTCGATCAGATCCAGCAGTGCTAGCCCACGATTCATATAACGCCGCGCAATCTTGACCACCAGCCGCAGGTTGCATTCGATCATCTTGTCGCGCGCGGCATTATCGCCTTTTAACGCGAGGCGCGAGTAGTAGACCTCTTCTTCGGCTGTCAGCAGCGGGGAAACTTCGATTTCCTTGAGGTAAAGCCGAGTCGGATCGGCATCGGAGGAACGGCGCGTTCCTACCTTGCGACGGTCTTGAGGCTTGCGTCGCTCGACAAACTTTTCGCTTTCGGTCGTATCGTCGTCGTCGGAACCGTCGCCTTCGATTATGGTTGCGTGACCATCATCGTCATCGTCGTCGTCCGCCAGATCGGCCGCCTCTTCAGTCTTCAACAAGGTTTTCCACCAGATTTTCAGGTGGTATTTCGGTATCTTCGATAAGTGACTTATCGGTAGATTTGGTCATCCAGAGGTTCCTTTATCGATTGGGTAGATATTTCATCGGATCTACAGGTTTGCCATTTCGTCGAATTTCAAAATGCAGTTTCGCCGTGTTGTCTCTGCGTCCCATTTTTGCTACCACGTTCCCGGCTTTCACTGCTACCCCTTCGTGCACCAGACGCTTTTGACAGTATGCATAAGCGCTTAAATAGGTATCACTGTGCTTAATGATGATCAGATTACCATAACCAGCCAAACCATTACCACTATATACAACCATGCCGTCGGCAACCGCGTATACCGACTGACCGAGTTCGCCGGCGATATCGATGCCGCGACGATCCAGTCGGGAAGCGAGAAAAGTGTTCAGCGGTGCGCCCTTAGTCGGCCAAATCCATTTTTTCGGATCACGCTTAGCGCTGCGACTCGCGTTATTACCCTTGCCGGTGACGGCTTTGCCTTTGGCTTTTGACGGTGTTTTTGTCGAATTCGTTTTATTGTCGGCAGCTGCAGCAACAGGGTTTTCGGCAGCTTGTAATAATCGCAGTCGCTGCCCGGGATGAATCGGTGAATTGACGTCGATCCGATTCCACTGGGCTAGCTGGGTGTAGTCGAGCCCGTAGCGCCAGGCGATCGAATAAAGCGTGTCGGATTTTTTAACCGTGTACCAACCCGGTCCGCGCGATTGATTGATCGGCGGTTTAACCGTTACACAGGAAGCCAACATCGTCACGGCAAGGGCGGTTGCAATAACTAGTCTCACGTCTCGAATCTTAGGTTTTAAATATAATATATGGCGATTGCCAGCAATAGCGCGAACACGATTGCCCAGCCTATGAGTTCGATATATTTCAGCAGCCGGGGTTCAATCGCAGCTCCGAATTTTGCCAGGCACCAGGCCAGCAAGAAGAAACGCAGACCTCTACCGATAACGGATGCCATCAGAAACGGGAAAAGAGCGAGATTCAGAACACCTGCGGCGATCGTGAATATCTTGTAAGGCACGGGGGAGAATCCCGCCACCAGCACTGCCCAGAAGCCCCATTGATCGAACCAGCCCATCACGGTTTGAAATCGGGTCTGGTAACCCCACTCGATAATCAGTGGCTCCGCAAGATCGAACAGAAAAGCCCCGATCAGGTAGCCGACCAATCCTCCAAGCACGGAAAAAAACAGGGTCAAAGCAGCAAAATACAACGCCCGCCGCGGTTGTGCGAGCGCCATTGGCGCCAGCATTACATCCGGCGGGGGGAAGGGCAGAATGAACGATTCGACGAAACTGAGCAGGGAGAGATAATAACTGGCGTCGCTGCGCCGCGAAAAACGTATCACCCCGTGATAAATACTCTCAAAAACCGGCACTAACCCAACCCCGGCAACAGCGGCACGAAGATAACTTTTTCCAATTCTTCGCTTACCAGATCATCCCCGTTGCGGGTTATTTTGGTCATGGTTTGATCTCTGCCATTGTCGAAAGGCAACACCATGACGCCGCCTTCTGCCAGCTGGGTTACCACCGCCTGCGGTATTTCGGTACAGGCCGCGGTCATGATGATGCGGTCGAAGCGATAGCTTGGATTGGGCCAGCCTTCGGTACCGTCGGTATGGCGCAGCTGCACATTGTAGAAATCCAGCTCGGCGAGGCGTTTCTTAGCCTGCTGGTGCAGAGCCTCGATCCGTTCGACGCTGTAGACTTGCGGAAAAATACTGGCCAGCACCGCGGTTTGATAACCGCAACCGGTGCCGATTTCAAGCACCGAGTTGACGTCACCGTCCTCCAATAGCAATTGGGTCATATGCGCGACGATGAAGGGTTGCGATATCGTTTGCCCATAACCGATCGGTAATGCGGTGTCTTCATAGGCGCGATGCGCCAGGGCTTCGTCTACGAACAGATGCCGCGGCACCCGTCGCATAACGTCGAGCACCTGCTCATTGTATATGCCCTGCTGCTGCAGCCGATTAATTAACCGATCGCGCGTGCGCTGCGAAGTCATGCCAATGCCTTGATGATTTCGACCCGATGCGATCAAAGCTGCTCCAGCCATTGTTGCAGCGGTTCGATACCGAGGTGGCGGGTCAAGTCGATCTGCATCGGCGTGACCGATGCGGTCGCGTGTTCCACCGCATAAAAGTCGGTGCCCGGGCCGGCGTCCTGAGCTTCACCGGGCGGGCCGACCCAGTAAACCGGTCGACCATTCGGATCACTCTGCCTGACCATAGATTCAGATTTGTGCCGAAAACCCAACCGAGTGGCCTGGATTACCGGGATTTCGCCGGCCGGCAAATCGGGCACATTTACATTCAACAAAGTATCGTCTGGTAAGGGTTTCAGCGTCAGTCGCTCGACCACGCGGCGGGCGATTTGCGCGGCGCTCTGATAATGTTTGGCCGGACTACCGACCAGCGACACCGCGATTGCCGGCAATCCCAGGTAACGACCTTCCATTGCAGCGGCAACGGTTCCCGAATACAGCACGTCGTCGCCAAGATTAGGGCCGGCATTTATTCCGGACACGACCATATCGGGTGCCCGATCGAGCAATCCGGATAGCGCCAGGTGCACGCAGTCGGTGGGGGTACCGTCGACATAATAAAACCCTTCGGCAGATAGCTCGACCCGCAGCGGACGCGTCAAAGTCAGCGAATTGCTGGCGCCGCTTTTGTTTCGATCGGGTGCTACCACGGATACGTCAGCGACCTGTGACAGTTCCTGAGCGAGGATTTTGATACCGGGGGCGAGATAACCGTCGTCATTGGTAATGAGAATATGCATCGGTAAGGAATTCTATCCGATTTGAAACTGGCTTGGCGCGCATTTTCGGATAATATTGACGAAAACAGGTATTTGCCCGGCGATAAATCCATGAACGACGACGATGATTCCGAATTTGCCGACTTGATTCCAGGCGTCAAGCGACTGCGAAGCGATCGCATTAATGTGTATTCGCAGCGCCAAGCTGAAAAAATTAAACCACGAACACGGGACAAAGATGCCGTAATCCAAACAGAATTCCCGTCCGAGGCGGCGCCGGAACGCGATACCCATTTCAATAGTGGGATGCAGACTAAACTGCAGCGCCGCATTCGCCAGGGACAAATCCGGCCCGAAGCCAGCCTGGATCTGCATGGCTATCGGCAAAACGAGGCGTTGCAGGCGCTGGGACAGTTTCTCGGTGACGCCCTGCAGCGGCGGCTGCGCCTGATCGTCATCATCCATGGGCAAGGCTATCGCTCACAAAGCGACGCCGTACTCAAGCCGCTAGTACAGCGTTGGCTCGCCAGCCAGTCACAGGTGCTGGCCTGGTGCCCGGCACAGCCGCGAGACGGCGCCGCCGGCGCCAGTTACGTTTATCTGCGCGTTTAATTGTTCGGCAGTTCGAGGGCGCAGCGCCAATTATTGGGCGTCGATGGGCCAGTTAATTTCAGCCGCGGTATAGATACCGATCGAAACCTCGCCTAAGTTTTGCGGCATTTTCGCGTTGAGCGCCGAAATCGGTATCCTCCCGCCCATGATTTCGGCCCTGGTCTGAGGGTATAGCGGCTGGCGGTAGGGCGCGTCGAACCCTTGCGGATAAATCGGCAAGTTAGCCGCGTCATACTTATCTTTAGCCCCCAGGGTATGCATCATTTCATGAGCGATCACAACCTGGTTGGAGCCGCGGTAGGATTTATCGGCAAAGGCATTGATAATTCCGATCAAGCCGCCCTGCAATCCCGCCGAATGGCGCAGCGATTGCGTGGTCGCGGTGTCGTAGTAACTGACGAACAACTCGATGTCCCCGCTATCAGCGTCGCTGTTCCAGGCACGTTGCGCAGCCCAGGCTCTGAACTTCAGGCTCCACCAGATATTTTCCAGCACGCTCTGTCCCGAAGGCGGTTGCGGCGGGTGTGATTGCAGGCGCCCGTTGTACTCGACATCGATGGCATCGATGGAGACGCCGTAGCGCCGGGCTTCACGGTTGACGAATTTTTCGATCGCATCGAAATCGCGCGCTTCCAGACGATCTATGTATTGGTCGGTAGCGCTGCGGCCGTCACCGTTGACCGCGTAAATTCGTACCCACAGCGGGTGGTCCCAGCTGGTGGTTCGCATCTTGTTGAGCGCTTCGTTGACCGCCACAAACAACAGGATTAGCAACAGAATCAGATAACGCAAATGTTTTGCCATCGTGGGTTAACCCAGCAGGCTTTCAGCGCGCTGCAGAACTTCGACACCAGCGCCTTTGCAATGCGCATGTTCGCCCAGGTACCGGCGCCAGCGGCGCGCGTTGGGCTCGCCGTTGAACAGCCCCAGCAAATGCCGCAGCATGCGCGTCAAGGGTACGCCGCGACCGAGTTGTTCCTCGATATACGGATATACACGCTGCAGCAGGGTGAAACGATCGATGTCCGCGCGCGCGCGGCAATTGAAAATCACCGCATCGACATCGTGCAAAACATAAGGATTATTGTAGGGTTCGCGACCGAGCATGGCCCCGTCGACATGGCGCAAGTGCTCGAGGCAGGCAGGCATGGTTTTGATACCACCGTTGATGACGATTTCGCTATTCGGAAAGTCCCGCTTCAAACGATAGACCCAGTCGTACTTCAATGGCGGGATTTCGCGATTCTGCTTTGGGCTTAGCCCCTGCAGCCAGGCGTTGCGGGCATGCACGATCAAGGCTTCGGCGCCGGCATCGATTTGCGCCTTGGCAAAACCGGCGAAATCTTCGTAGCCCTCCTGCCGGTCGACACCGGTGCGATGTTTAACCGTGACCGCTACCGCGGTCGCCGATTTCAACGCCGCCACGCAATCGGCTACCCGCATCGGCTCCAGCATCAGGCAAGCGCCGAAGCTGCCGGACTGCACCCGGTCGCTGGGGCAGCCGCAGTTGAGGTTGATTTCGTCATAGCCATAGTCGTTGCAGATGCGGGCCGCACGATATAGCAACTCCGGGTCCGAACCGCCCAGTTGCACCGCCAGCGGATGTTCTTCCCGATTAAAGCCAAGCAGGCGATCACGATCGCCGTGTACAATCGCGGCGGCCGTAACCATTTCGGTGTAGAGCAGAATCCGCTCCGAAAACAGGCGCAAGAAAAATCGGCTGTGACGATCCGAACAATCCATCATCGGCGCAATACAGAAACGCCGGTTAAGCGGCAGCCGGTCGGGATTCGGCTGCTGGGCTTTATCGGCCGCCGGCATTCAGGCGATTCTCCGGACGTCCTGCACGTTGGGCAATTGGGAAAGCTTGTCGATGATTGTCACCAGCTCGTCGACGCTGTGAATCTCCATGGTCATACGGGTGTAAACCATCTGCTCAGCCTGATTGGTGTTGGCGTTAATGTGTAACAGGTTAATCTTGAGGTTTGCCAAGATGGTACTGATATCCTGCATTAATCCGGTCCGCTGGTAGGCGGTCATGCTGACCTCCACTGGGTAAACCGAACTGCTTTGCTGACCCCATTCGACTTCGATCAGACGCGGTCGTTTTGCTTCCGGCAAGGCCAGGATATTGGAGCAGCCGCGTTTGTGGATAGTAATGCCGCTGTTGATCGTAATGAAACCGATAATTTCGTCTCCCGGCACCGGCTTGCAGCAGCGCCCAAACTGCGTCATCAGGTTGCCGACGCCATGAATACTGACCTGATCTTTCACAGCAGGCGCTGGGCGCTCTTTTTTAATCTTCTTGAAAGGGTCTTGGTCTGTTGCGGCCTGCAGATAACCCAGAATCTGGGGTGCGGTAATCAGGCCGCGTCCGATATCGGCGAAAAAATGATCGCTATCCTTGCGTTTGAAATGCGCCAGCAGCTGTTTCAGGTCGGCGTTGTGAATCGAGTATTTGTTCAGGGTTCGATCGTAAATCGATTTTCCATCGAGCACATTCTGTTCGAAATCCTGATGGTTGAACCAGTTTCGCACCTTGGAACGCGTTCCCGCCGACTTGATGAAGCCCAGGTTTTTATTCATCCAGTCGCGGCTGGGACGGCTCTCCCGGGTCGTCAGAATTTCCACTTCGTCGCCGGTTTGCAATACCGTGGTCAAATTGACGATACGACCGTTGACCTTGGCGCCGCGACAGCGATGCCCTACCTCTGAATGGATACTGTAGGCAAAATCCAGCGGCGTGCCGCCCTGCGGGATATCGACGATTTGTCCGGTCGGGGTGAACACGTAAACCCGGTCGCTGCTCGATTCAGTCGAAATTTCGGACATCGCGTCGGAAACTTCTTCCGCCGTTCCCTGTAACAGATCGCGCATTTGCGCAATGCTCGATTCCATACGTTTATCGAGCTTGGCGCCCTCCTTGTAACGCCAGTGCGAAGCCACGCCGAGTTCGGAATTTTCATGCATTTCATAGCTGCGTATTTGTACCTCGACGATCTTGCCGTCTGCGGCAACCACGGCGGTATGCAGCGAACGGTAGCCGTTTTCCTTGGGATTGGCGATATAGTCGTCAAATTCCTTGGGGATATGCTGCCAGGTGGTATGCACCACACCGAGCACCGCATAACAGTCGGCGACCGATTCCACCAGGATACGTACCGCGCGCACGTCGAAGAGCTCATGAAACTCGAGATTCTTGCGCTGCATCTTGCGCCAGATGCTGACGATATGTTTCACCCGACCCTGCACGCTGGCGTCGATTTCCTGTGCCTGCAGCAAGTCTTTCAACTGCGTCGTGAACTGGTCGATAAAAGCTTCGCGTTCGCTGCGCTTTTCTTCCAGTAGCCGGGCAATACGTTTGTAAACCAACGGTTCCAACGCCCTGAAGGCGAGGTCCTCCAGCTCCCACTTGAGCAATCCCATGCCCAGCCGATTGGCCAGCGGCGCGTAGATATCGAGGGTCTCTTGCGCGATGCGGCGGCGCAGTTCGTAATCGCCATGTTTCAACAGGCGCAGCCGTTCCACTCGATAGCAGAGTTTGATCAGCATCACCCGCACGTCGCTAATAATCGCCATCAACAGGCGCCGCAGTTTCTCGGCCTGTTCGGGGCTGTCGATGCGCGCCGGGGATCCGTCCTTGAGACTGTTGAGCCGATTCACCCCCTGCGTTAGCTGGGCAATTGTTTTGCCAAACTGCTGTTCGATGGCCGTGGTGTCCAACGCATCCCGCAGATCGGGGGCGCTCAGCAAGGCGGCAATAACCGCATCGCGATCGTTGCCCATTTCGAGCACGCGTAGCGCCACATCGGTACAATGCGGCCGACTCTTGTCGGACGGCACCGAATCCGCCGCATACGCAAACGCGGCCGCGAGTTGCTCGTCCCAGCCGAAACGCGCGGTGGTCTCGGCAATGAAGGGATTTTGTGCGTCGGTGCTCATCATCGGCAGTATCAGGAGCGTAAAATTTTCATGGGCGAAACATTATAAACCTTACGGCTAACCAAAGTACCCGCAATCGTCAGTACCAGGCTGGAAGACAGCAGGCCATAGGCCCACACCGCGGCCGAAAAATGAAACTCGATATTAAAAAAATAAACGCTGATCGCCCACCCGGCGAGGGTGGCGATAGAGGCCGAGAAAAAACCGATCAAGCCCCCCATCAGGGTGAACTCGAGAACATGCACCCGGTACAGCTGGTTGGTGTGCGCACTCAACGCTCGTAGCAAGGAAGACTCGATCTCACGTTCGTGCCGACCGATTGA
>DS021201.1:44139-88011 GCA_001735895.1 Olavius algarvensis Gamma 3 endosymbiont
ACTCGGTAACATCGAGCAAGGTAATCGACGGAAATCGTTGCAGCAGACGCTTGAGGTCGGCTTTGTTGCGCTCACCGATAAAGGCGCTCAGCCACCCGGTCTGCGGCAAATCCGCCAGCAACTCGGGATTCGCGATCAGGTAGAAGTTGGGTTTGAAATTTTCCCACTGAACCCTGCGGATGCTGGTAACCGGCGCGCGCAGGGTTTTACTGCCCACGCTCAGGGTCAGTTCGTCACCAATATCGAGGCCGAGCTTATCCGCCATCCCATGCTCTACCGAAAGCTGGGCTCGAGGACTGTCGGGGTCGAGCCATTTCCCGGCAATAATTTCATTCTGATCGGGAACTTCCCGAGCATGGGTAATATTGAAAGTGTGCTTGGTCATATGATGCGCACCCGGGTGCACGAAATCGATGCTTCCGACATCGACCGAGTTGATCTGAGACAGCCGTGCGCGCGCCAACGCATAAGGCGTGGAAGCGTCGATCTGGTGCTGCTGCATAAAGGCGCCGACGGCTTCGATATCGTCGCTGCGAATATTGATCAGGAAGTAGTTGGGTATATCCTCGGGCAGTTGCTCCTGCCAGGAGCCCAGCAATTCGTCCTTGACCACCGCGATTAGTAGAATCGCGATCAGCACCAGGCTAAATCCCGACATAACGTATATCGCACCGCGTGAAACGGCCTGGAGCCGGCTCAGCAGATATTGGCGTAACCAGAAACGCCGCTGCGAGGAAAACAGCAGGAATTTAATCATCCAGCCCAAAACCAGCGGCAAAATAAAAGCGCAGGCCAGCACCAGCGCCAGGGTAGCAACCGCCAGCAGCGAGCTTTGCATCAACAACACCAGCACGACAAAAACCGCGACGACGGCGCTCGCGCTTACCCAGAGGCCGCGGATCCAGGAGCGCCGGTTGACCGAAGTACGCAATACCTGCATCGGTGCGGTAGCGGTCGCATTAAACAGGTGGGGCACCGAAAAACCGGCCAGCGCCAGCAAACCGACGAGCGCCGCGGAAAAATAGGGACGCAAGCTATAAACATTTGGCAGGGTCTTGCTGAACCACCCTTCCAGCACCCATTGCAGTGAGAACTGAGTACCCCAGCCGAGCAGTATCCCGGCGATGGTGGCGGCAACCCACAGGCTGCCAAGCTGCCGCAGGTAATAGCGCAACAGGCTCGATTGCGAAATGCCGAAAGCGCGCAACATGGCAATCTTGGGTGCCTCGCGGTTGGCGGTATAACGCGCCGTAATTGCGATCGCGGCCATTGCGATCACCAGGGTCAAGACGATCGCGAGCGCAAAAAACTTGCGGGTGCGCTCCAGCGCCCGGCGCATTTCGGGGCGGGCGTTTTCGAGATCCTGAACTTCCTCGCCGGCCTTCAGGTTAGCCGTGAGCCAGACCTTGAAGTCTGCGATAGCGCTCGGCTCTCCGGCAAACATCAGGCGGTAGCGCACCCGGCTGCCGGGAACCACGAGCCCGGTAGCAGCGAGATCTTCGAGATTCATCAGTACCCGCGGCGCAAGATTGAAAATAGCGCCGCCGCGATCCGGCTCGAAGGTCAGCAGCCAACTGCTATCAAAATTCGCAGCGCCGAGATCCAGCCTCGTGGCCACCAGTTGCGCGAGCTTGGTATCGACCCAAACCTCCCCCTTGGCGGGTATTTCCGTGGTAGTCGAGCGTTCGCCGGTCACCTCGCTCGCCCGCTCCAGCCGCCCGCGTAACGGGTAGTTCTGGTCGACCGCCTTGAGTTCGACCAGCCTTGGGTCGTCATCGATAAATATCGCGGTCCGCAGGCTAACGCTGTTGCTGACCTGCAAACCATACTGCAGCGCCGCCTGGCGGTACTCACCATCGAATTCGCGGTTCGACAGGACGACGATGTCGGCCGCCAGCAATTCGCTGGCCTGGCGATCGAGCAACAATCCGATGCGATCGGTTATCAGCTGGCTCGAAGTCACGATGCCGACCGTAATCACGGTGGCGACGAACATCAGCCAGTAGGAATGAATGCTTGCGCGCTCGACTTTCATAACCAATTAGCTGTTGAGCAACCTTCCGGATTCGATCAGAATCTGCCGGTCGCCGCGTTCCAGCAATTCACTTTCGTGGGTCACCAGTACCAGTGTCGTACCGTGCCGGTCGCGCAGTTGAAACATCAAATCGGCAATCTGTCGCCCGGTGACGGCATCGAGATTTCCCGTAGGCTCATCGGCGAACAATACCCGTGGCTTGACGGCAAAAGCGCGCGCAATAGCCACCCGCTGCTGCTCCCCGCCGGATAGATGTTCGACCAGGGTATCGATCTTGTGCTCCAGACCGACCTGCTGCAGGCTTTCCATAGCCAACCGCTGTGCCGCCGTAACGCCCGACAGTTCAAGCGGCAGCATGACGTTTTGAATCGCGTTCGCGCCCTGCACCAGGTGAAACGACTGAAACACAAACCCGACCTTACCGGCGCGAATCGACGAACGCTGTTCTTCACCCTTGCGGGTGAGGTTTTCACCGAACAGAAAAACTTCTCCCGAGCTCGCCTGATCGAGACCGGCCATCAGCCCCAGCAAGGTGGTCTTGCCGGAACCCGAGGCGCCCTTGATTACCACCGCTTCCTGGTACTTAACATCGAGCGATATATTATTTAGGATGTCGAGCTTGCCATCCGGCGTAGCAACGGACTTATCGACCTGGTTTAAATCGATGCAGAGATTATCTTCAGCCATATTCCTATTTTTGCTGCTGGGGTTTCACACCGGTAGTTACGCGCATCACAGCGCGATTAACATCCTTATATTAGGCGACAGTTTGAGCGCCGCCCATAATATTCCTTTAGACCAGGGCTGGCCGCAATTATTTAGCACCAATATAAGGTCAAGTTTCCCGCAAACAAGCGTAACTAACGCCAGTATCAGCGGCGAAACAACCTACGGCGGTTTGCAGCGCCTGCCGCAGCTGTTGCGACAGCATGCGCCCACCCATTTGATTATCGAACTGGGCGGCAACGACGGCCTGCGCGGGCTCGGCTTCGGTCAGAGCACCGACAACCTGCGGCAAATGGTAAAGCTCGCCGCGGAGCATACGACCACGGTACTGCTGATCGGAGTGCGTATGCCGCCAAATTTCGGTGCTGCTTATAACACCCGCTTCCAGCAGATTTTCGAAAACATCGCGGCCGAGTTCGATATCCATTACCTGCCCCGGTTTCTGGACGGCATCGCGGCCAGCGATCCGGCTTTGATGCAGTCGGACGGAATTCACCCCACCGCTATCGCACAACCCCTGCTGGCGCGGAAAGTCGAATCCCGCATGCGGGCAATCCTTGAACATTAGCCGCCAGCACCCCCGCGCGTCGCCGGATTACGCGCCGGAATCGGGTTTTAACAATTTTTCGAGCTGGTGCAAATCCATGACCTGATGCGACGGATCGGGCAGGTGAGCGGGCCATGGAATTTGCTCGCGATTAATCCAGACCGCATGAAACCCGGCCTGATTAGCTCCCAGAACGTCATAAGCGGGATGGTCACCGACGTACACGATTTCTTCGGGTGCAGCCTCGAAACGTTCGGCGAAATGCCGATAAATCAACGGATCGGGTTTGGCAACCTGCAGCTCGCTGGCGCTGACCGAGTATTCGATTAAATGCCCGAGTCCGACCTGCTCGACGCTGGCATTTCCATTACTGATCGCCCCTAAGCGAAAACTTTTTTTCAAGCGCCGCAGACAGGGCAACACGTCGGCGTAAAACTCTACCTGCTGGCGGGCTGCGAAAAAAACATCGAACCCCTGTTGCGATACCTGGACGCCGTCATAGTCATGCAGCTCACCGATATGATGCAGAAAATCGCAGCGCATCAGGGTCATGTCGACCGCGTAGCGCCGATCGCGGGTGCTGAATTCACGCCGCAGCTCGACCATTTGCGCCGGATTATAGTTGGCCGTGATTCGCGGATAGGATTGCTGCAACCACCGGTAAAGGGTATCTTCGGCGCGGTGTATGGTCGGCATACAGGGCCAGAGCGTATCATCGAGGTCAAACGCAACAACGGTAACTTGATCGAACACGGCGGTCGGTTCCATGCATCACAGGCGCAAATTCTAAATGTTTTATCCCGGTTGTGAAACCGATGGCGATGTTTTATCGCGGCATCGCCGGATGCCGCTGAGCGGCGCGAGACCCAACTTCGGCCCGGTACCGAAATTCGCGTGCACTGCTTTAACTGTTATCAATTGTTCTTTACCGTTAACCCGGCGATAATTGATACAGCCGGGTTAATATAACCGCCACCCGTTTGCAGGCAGCAGTACATGAATCCAATCCTCAGCAGGCATGCCGTCGATATTTCCGGAGTTGTTATCGGCGGCAGTGCGCCGATCGCGGTGCAATCGATGACCAATACCGATACCGCGGATATTGCGGCGACGGTTGCTCAGATCGGCCGACTATACGAAGCCGGTTCGGAACTGGTGCGCATTACCGTAAATAACGACTCCGCCGCGCGCGCGGTGCCCTACATCGTCGAGCAGCTTGAAAAGCGGGATTGTCCGGTGCCCATCATCGGCGATTTTCATTTCAACGGCCACAAACTGCTGCGACAGCATGACGCCTGTGCCCGTGCGCTGGCCAAGTACCGCATCAATCCGGGCAATGTCGGGCGCGGTAAAAAACGCGATTCGCAGTTCAGCGAAATGATCGAAATGGCCTGCCGTTACGGCAAACCGGTGCGGATCGGCGTCAACTGGGGCAGTCTCGATCAGCAATTGCTGGCAAATTTGCTAACCCGTAACGCCAATCTCGCCGACCCCCTGTCGCTGCAGCAAATCAATCGCCAGGCGGTAATCGATTCGGCGCTCGAGAGCGCCGCTTTCGCCGAGGACATAGGACTCGCCGCGAATCGCATCGTCATCAGCTGCAAAATGAGCCGCGTACCCGATCTTGTCGATGTGTATCAAAGCCTTGCACAAAGCTGTCAATACGCGCTGCACCTGGGATTGACCGAAGCCGGGATGGGCGACCAAGGTGTCGTCGCGTCGAGCACCGCGCTCGCCATCCTGCTCAACCAGGGTATCGGGGATACGATACGGATCTCGTTGACGCCCGAACCCGGTGCGCAACGCGAACGCGAAGTCAAGGTCGCCCAGCAAATATTACAATCGCTCGATATCCGCTCGTTTGCTCCAAGCGTTACAGCCTGTCCCGGCTGCGGCCGCACCACCAGCGAATCTTTCCAGGTACTGGCGCGCCAGATCCAACAGGAACTCGACGCCTCCATGCCCGCATGGAAACACCGCTATCCGGGTGTAGAAACCATGAAAGTGGCGGTAATGGGTTGCGTGGTAAACGGACCCGGGGAAAGCAAGCACGCCAACATCGGCATTAGCCTGCCGGGCACCGGCGAACAACCGGTGGCGCCGGTTTACGAGGACGGTTGTAAAACGGTTACATTAAAGGGAGATAATATCGCGGCGGAATTTATCGGACTGGTCAAAACCTATGTGCAAACTCACTACCGCTCGAACTAAGCTTTGATTTCTTCTATTTCGCAGGCGATTTCGAACAATGCATCCTTATTGACAACCCGCATTACGACCACCATGGCTTCCATCGGTGGCGTGATCGAATTGCTTGGCGTCAGTGTTATTTCCAGCTTGGCACCGGCCTCGAATTCCGTATTCGAAGTAAACAGAATACCCCGACTGCTCAGATTAACTACATTACCCTGATATTGCTTCGAGCTGCCCGCATCCGTGAAACTCAACTTACAATCGATAGGCATGCGCAGAAAGTCCCGTTTCTCGGCGTAATCGATCATTTGCCGGCCCGTTACAGCTTGAACAATTTGCCGAAGTTCGCCACGTCAAGAATTTTGCGCACCTCGGGAGTTGCCTGGGTAATTTCTATCATCGACGATTCGCCGCCGGCGTGTTCACGCAGCAGCAACAGCATACCCAGCGCCGAACTATCCAGATACTCGGTGGCGGCTAAATCCACCACGTACTCGACGCCGTTTCCCGCGGTATCCGCGTAGGAAGCGCGAAACTCGTCGTAGAGCTGAAAATCGAATTTGCCGGCCACTGAAATAGTTACCTTACTCCCGTCATCCGAAGCCGTCATGTTAATGCCCATTTTTGTTTCCTCTTTTTTAATCAAATCGAAGGCGATTAAAACATTTCATCGTCGCCGCGGTCCAGCGAGTTTTGACTCGCGCGGCAAATGGACTCAATCGCTTATCGCCTGGGATAACCCGCGCAGGGGCTACCAACGCCCACCGGTTTGCCTGATCGCAACTGTACACCAGGAGCCGCGGCACAACATCCCCAATACTGTGGCGAGCGGTTCACGCAGCGCCTTTTTGCGTGCATATCCGCTACCGGCGGGAAACGGCATCCGGTCGACCGATGGTATTTTACCGCCTGTTATTCGCTACTGTATAGACTATTTTCCGGCTTTTACAGTCGGTATCGGGTTTGCGCTGGGGTAGCAGAAGAGCTGATTGTGTCAGTTTGTTTCGCAACAGCGGCGGAAACAAAGCTAACAGATAATGATTTGATTCTTACCGTTTAACTTGGCCTGGTAAAGCGCCTTGTCGGCTCGCTTGAAGGTGCTCAAAAAGCAATCGCCTTGCCGCACCAGGGTAATTCCGATACTAACCTGGACCTGGCCCGTGACGCCGAAAGCGCCCAAATTCAGGCTGTCGACGCTAGTACGAATGCGTTCGCAGACATCGATAGCGCCGTGCACGTCGGTCTGTGCCAGCCCGCCGACAAACTCATCGCCGCCGAATCGATAAACCAGATCGGTATTGCGCACCACCTGACAAATGACCTCGGCCACTTCGCGTAAAACCTGGTCGCCGATATCGTGGCCAAAGCTGTCATTGATTTGTTTGAAGCCATCGAGGTCCATTACCAGTAACGCCATCGATTGGCGATGGCGTTTTGCCAGGTCGATCTCGCGCGGCAGGTTTTTTTCCATCGCCAGACGATTATTCAAACCGGTCAGCGGATCGCGGTAGGCCGACATGAGCGCGATTTGATACATCAATGCGTTCTTGATCGGGTATATCAACGAGCACATCAAATCCTCCAGTTCACACAACTCGCGACTATTGAAGCTAGTCGGTTTGAACAGGGTAAGCTCGCCCAGGGTCCGATTCCGAAGCTTGAGCCGGTAGACGGCGGTGAAGCCTTCGCTCATGCCGCTTTCTACGACTGCGGTGAGTTCGTCGCAGCTGAATCGATACCCGCAGTAATTCCCGTTATCCGCTATTTCGGCCATGAAAGCTTCGATTATCTGCGGGATTTCCAGATGACGCGACAACAAATCCGACAACTGCAGCACACGCAGATGCTTTCTATTTCCCAGCGCCCGTCCGGCGGCGCGCGGATCGAGTGCGATTATCTGCGCCGCGACCTGCGGATTGGGTTTTTCACTGTTAAACAGTTGTGTAGTTTGCGACATATATCAATTACCTGTGTCTTAACGGCTTGCTGCATAAATATACATGCCAAATGCGTGCCAAGTTACTATTTCTTTGAAAATCAATCATTTATGCGAATATGAATGACAGAGAAGAGATATGGCGGCAGTTTTTTGTCGATTTTGGACTGAAAATTCCGGAAAACGGTCGAGCCGGGGTCTCAAGAAGTCACCGCCGCGGCCGATTAATACTGCAGGTGACGGATTATCAACGCTTGCACCAAGCAAACTGTTCCTGATCGACACATCCTGGGCAACCGTCTGCCGCTCGAACGGCAGCTTGTTACCGATTCTGTTGAAAAACTCGGTTATTAAATGGCCGATTTCCGCGCACCAAATCACGGCGATGATTGGATCACTTCGGTAATCCACATTTTTCGTGGATTTTGTTCTGGTTTAGTTGCTTTTGATCGGATTTAGCATAAAGCAGGCGCACCTATCCTGTAATCAGGCGGTTTAAATCGTTGTTGCGCCAACTTCTTCAGGTTTTGCGCTGTGGCTGCCAGTAAAAATTCGTCATGTGCGCCAGTGATACCGCGCAATCGTAAACGGTCAAAGTTCATTACTCGCTTAAGATGGGCGAACAGCACTTCAACCTTTTTTCTGTCTTTCCTGGATTGTAAATATTCCGTGGTCTCGCAAATATCCCTGGCAACGTCACGAGATGATTCATAGATACTACGGGCGATCTTTCTGTGGCTAGTATTCGGACAGCACCGGGATTTAAGTTCGCAGGTTTTACAGTCATGCTGACTTGAGCGATAGATAATCGTGTTGGCTTTGGTAACGGGTGAACGCGGTTTTTTGAATGGGCGATTTCTGCATCTCAGTAGCTTGTTCGCCGGGCAATAATAACAATCGGCTTCGTTATCCCAGGTGAATGCAGCCCGACCAAACATGCCCGGTTTACCGTGAGACTTATCCCAAACCGGAATATGCGGCTCTATCTGTTTTTGCTCCACCACCCAAAGCATCTCCGCAGAGCCATAAGAGGTATCGGCTATGAGTCGTTCAGGTTTGATTGCCAGTTTCTCTTCGACCCGGTCAATCATGGTTCGAGTGTTACTGACCTCAGCGATTCGATAAGCCGGTGTAGGCTCGACATCCATGATGACATTGTGTTCAATATCGATCAGGTAATTGGTGCTGTAATAAAACTGGCCTGGTCCTTTGTCGCCCGCCCACTGTGCCATCGGATCGGTGGTAGACACTTTCTTCTGTGTTCTTGTTGCTGAAGGATCGTTGTCTAGCGCATCCAGATATTCTCTTACCGCCCGTGACTGTGTGGGTGATGGTTGCCAGTCAACCGGACCATCGGCCATACGCTGCCGGGAAGCATCGGCTTTGATATAGCTGGCATCGGTGGCGAAGCCTTCGCCTTTGATGAGCCCTTCATCGTTACAGCGCTGCACCACCGTATCAAAGACCAGTCTCAGCAGGTCAGCATCCCGGAAGCGGCCATGCCGGCTCTTGGAAAATGTTGAATGATCCGGTACTTTATCTTCCAAACCCAAACGACAGAACCAACGGTAGGCCAGGTTGTATCGGATCTCGTCACATAACCGTCGCTCTGACCGGATGCCGTAACAATAGCCGACCAATAACATCCGAATCATGAGCTCAGGATCAATCGACGGCCTGCCGGTATGGCTATAAAAGGGGTCAAGGTGGACACGGGTTTGATCAAAGTCGAGAAACTGATCTATCTGGCGGAGAAGATGCTCGTCTGGAATGTGCTTTTCCAGGCAAAACTCGTAAAACAATGCGTTCTGCTGCGCCGGTAGTTGTCCCATCATGGGAGACTTCCTAATGAAGTGGATACCGAACTCGATTATCTCATGGCCGAGTCATAATCGAGAGTTTTTCAACAGAATCTACCCACAGCGGACAAAAATTGCCCATATGGACATCAAAATTTCCAGTGAATTGCCGCCGACAAAACCTGTGGTTTCGCCAGGCGACCTGCTGGCCCAACTCAAGGCGGCGGGTACCGTGGAAGCCGAGGTCGTGAAACAGTTGCAAGGGAAGCAACTGTTGCTGTCCAGTCGCCTCGGCGAAATTCTGACCGCAAACAGCCTCAGCTATAAACCGGGCGACCGACTCATCTTGCGGCTCGACGACAGCGCCGGGCAACCGGTACTGAAAGCCAGCCCTCGAACCGAAAAACCGATCGTCCTCGATAGCCGGCAGAATCCCGAGCTCGCGCGCGCATTGGTGCCGAATCAGCCGCGGCTGGCCCGAGTTGTTCGGATCATCGCACAACAGGCTGAAATCCAGCTCGCCGATCGGCTTCTGAAACTGCCTCGCCAGCTAACGCTGGCCAAAAATCAATTATTGAGCCTACGGCGCAACGACAGGGACCACGGCGTCGAAATTTCGCGGGTCGACAGCAAGTCGATTTACAAGGCTATTCTAAAACAGCTGCTACCGCAGCAGACCGATAACAGGAGCTCGAGCCTGGTCAAACTACTCGAGCTGATCAGTTACAACGTCGTAACTCCGGCGCAAGCGGCGGCTCGGCAGCCCACATCACCCCTGCAACCGCGCCCGGAAAATTCGATACCGGCGCCACACGCCAAGGTAACAACCGATGCGGCAGTAAACAAGCCGGATTCGCTCGACCCGGCGCTAACCAGACCCGGCGTTAACCGCCAAGCAAATACCTCGCCGACATTAACCCCACCGTTACTAGGGGAGAGAATCGCTCGATCGCGCCAGCCGGCCCCAACTGCGCGGCCGTTATCGGCACAACCCCTGCCCGGCACTCCGAGGGTCGCAGCGGCTGCCAACCAAACAGCAGCGCTCGGTACGCGCCGGGGTGCGAAGCCGGGCATGGGCGTTTCGGGCGAGTCAGTCCCCGCCCGACTTCCCGGCCGCCGGATTCCGGCAACGCCGGTGCAGCCGTCAACGAAACCCATAGCCACCGGGGCCACTATCCGCGTCGCCGCGAACGCCGATAAACCCGGTCAATTAGTTGCCGCGCGCACCAATGCCGGCAACTCAACCAGTCCAGCACCGGCGGCAGCCGTCGAGGGATCCAATTCGGTCGGGATTGCACCGGCGCCCGGCTCGGCTCGGGCTACGGCGGCTTCGGTCGAGACAGCAGGGGCGAGTACGGCGCTGACCCAGGCGCTGCAGCCGCTGCTGCAGCTGGTAACCCGGTTTCCCGACATCGATGCGAGTCAGATAAAAAAATGGCTCGAATTTGCGCGCCTGATATATCCGTCCGGATCCGCGGCTTCGTCGACCGCACAAGCGGATATTTTCACGCTGTTGAAGCAGTTTGGCGCAGCTGCCGGCACGGGCCGCGAATCCTCTCAGGCACAGCAACAATCTACCGCAGCGCAGGCAGGCGCCGACTCACCCGCAAACCGGGGCCAGGCCGCGGAAGCATTATTGCTGCATTCCAGAGAGGGGCTCAAACTGATCGAACAAATTCTTTCGCAAAACCTGCTACAGCGGGCTAATCTCGGACTGCAACAGGAAACGCAGCAGCCGCTTGCACTCGGCATCGCAATACCTTTTACCGAAGGCGAGGATACGAAGCCGCTTTACATCGACCTCGCGCAACGCAGCCAGGCACTGGAAGAAGAAGAAAAAAGCTGGGATATCAGGCTCAGTTTCGAGTTAGCCGGGTTAGGCCCCATAGGCTGTCATCTGGTCCTCGAGGGCTGCGCCATAGCGGCCAGCTTTTTCGCCGAACAAGCGCTAACTCGTGATCGTATCGAGGCGGAATTACCGCAGCTGCGGCAGCAATTATCCCGTGCCGGGTTTAACCCTGGCGAGTTTCACAGCTTCCTGGGCGAGCCGGCGCCGGCCCGGCCCCGGTCCGCGGTCAATTATTCCGAAGCCCTGATCGACATAAAAGTTTGAGCATGAACAAATTGCCTAAATTCGCGATTGCACTCGAGTATGACGGTGAGCAGGCGCCGCAAGTTACCGCCAAGGGACAGGATGAGCTTGCCAATCAAATTTTAAAAATGGCGCAGGAAGCCAATGTGCCGATACACCTGGACAAGAATCTGGCGCTGGTACTCGACCAGATCGATCTCGGTGAGCATATCCCGGAAGCGCTATTTGTCGTCATCGCTGAAATTCTAAGCTTTGCCTACCGCCTCTCCGGCAAGCACAAGGACTTCATGGACGACATCGAAATGCATTCGCAAGCACAGTTGGAGCAATTGCCGACGGACGAAATCCGCTAACCCGGGACTTAAAATAAATCATCTTACGCGCCTATCGCGCTGGCTCAACTTCCCCGATCCTTGCCAAACAGGTTGAATAAATTGAAATTGTTGCGATAAGGCACCCGTTCCGGCGAATTCATTTTGGCGCTGACCCGCTCTAGATAAAACTGCATATGGTGGTTTTTCAGGTTGTTTTCATTCGGCGCCTGCTGAGTAAACCGGGTCGCCCGCAACATGCTATCGGCGCCCTCGAGTAGCGCGTACTGATTGTCGTCCAGCAGCACGACTTCCTGACCCGCATGCCAGTAAATATCAAGATTCCTGAGATCCAGCGGATCGAAAGGCGGCACCAGCGGCACCAGGTCGTCGGGGGTCACGACGCGCATCACATCGAGGTGTTGAATTTGCTGCGCGCCACGTAAATTGGTGACCTTGGGCTGGCCAAAAGTAACCACCTGTTCGATCTTGAAGCGATCGGCATCCAGGTAAACTGCCAGTATCAAGGCGACCGCACCGCCCAGGCTGTGTCCGGAGCGCGAATTTTATAGTCTGAACCAGGGTTGCAACTCCGCATAAATTCGTCGGGCCGCGAAAGAAAATCCTTCGTGCAGGTGTATCNCCGTTTTTCGTCTCGCAGTAGTTTGAACGCTATATCGAGCATTACGTTCTCGACGTTGGAAGTGCCGCGCACCGCAATTACTTGCGTTTTGCTCGAATCGTCGGTAGCGAGGTAAAACGACATCTGAAGATCCGGGATAGTATGCTGAAACCCGAGTTTATAGTTTTGCGCCTCGATCAGGACGCGTAGCCGCTGTTCCCGCTGATAGGCCGCGGCGGCGAAGCCGGCCTGTTTTTGAATGACGGCAAAATCAACCGAATCGTCCGCATTGACCGTAAAATTCGCGCTGCAAAACAACAGCAACAGGGCGTTGAAATAGCAGCTTAAGCTTGGCAGGTAATTTTTTTGCATCGAGATAGCTTGTTTAACTGCACCGAGTATGTTCGTGACGAGGCTAGATTATAGATTTGTCAACAAGCCGCAAGTTCAGGATTTCACAATAAGTAAAACCTTCGACTCATTCAGCCGGACGACGGTCGTACAGAACGACGGCTCGATCGCTGCGCAACAACCGGAAAGCTCGTTGATCGCCCGCAAATAGTCCACAGATAGAGTAATCGGCAACTAGGCGTATGTATCGATGATTCTTTTCGAATCCTTCTTGCGACGGTTCCGCCTTTGATGTTGTTGTTTCGGCTTTTTGCCCGCTTCGGGTTTTTTCAACGCGTCACGCACCCGTGCGGTTTGTTTGACTGATTTAATGAGCGGGTCATCGGCCATTGCAACCGCCTCCCATACCGGCGGCCGCGGCACTAACGCGGACTGCTTCGCGGTAAGCTGCGGTATTGTAAACAGCGGCAGATTGCTGTTGAGTTGGCGGTTCGATAGCCGATGCTTGTTTCACGGTGACTCCGAATGTTCCTATTTCCGGTATCGGCCGGTTGCGGCAAAAGTAAACCTGCCGAGCGCTCGAATCGGGGTGGCGTCCACGGATCGGAGCCACGGCTGCCGCCCACGGTGCAACCCGATTGGCCCTCTACCGATAAACGACGACATCGGTCGAGCGCCCGGCGGTTAACGCAGAGACCCGGGCAAATCCTTTAGACCGCAGAAAATAGTTTCGATTTTATGTTTCAGCGTCAGCGAGGTACAGGGTTTGACGACGTAACCGCTGACGCCGGCTTCGGCGGCTAAGACGATTTGTTCGCGCTTGGCCTCGGCGGTAATCATCAAGACCGGCAGGTCGCGAAGTTCGGCGTCTGAACGCACCGTCTTGAGCAGGGTCAAGCCGTCCATGCCGGGCATGTTCCAGTCGGTAACCAGAAAATCGTACTCTCCCGATTTGAGCATCGGTAAGGCGGTCTGCCCATCATCCGCCTCGGAAGTATTGTGGAAGCCGAGATCCCGTAACAATTTTTTGATAATTCGCCGCATGGTTGAAAAATCGTCAACGATCAGAATTTTCATTTGCTTGTTCATGCAACCGACCTCCCGACTAGGCCGCTGCGACGGCGGTGTATCCGATGGCCTGACGATGCGGGCGCCCGCTGTGGTAAGGGGGCCGTATTTGAGGTCGATTCACGCAACTTGCCCGCAGCCGGAGCCGTTGCGCGCTTCAACCATGTTTACTCCATTCCGACATGCGCGACTTAATCCGCAGTATCGCCTGGCCATGCAGCTGGCAAATACGCGATTCCGTTACTTCGAGAATTTCTCCGATTTCGCGAAAATTGAGTTCGTCGTCGTAGTAAAGCGACATTACCAGTTGCTCTTTGTCAGGCAGTTGGCGAATACTTTCAGCAAGCTGTCGCTGGTATTCGTCACTACTGAAGGCTTCCTCCGGCGTTTTCTCGGAGGAACTCGGAATTGCGGCATCCTGGGTGTTTTCCTCCATCGTATCGATGCTGTAGATTCGCGACGATGACGAGTCGATCAAGATCTGGTGGTACTCGCTGAGGCTGATTCCGAGCGCCTGCGCAACGTCGCTGTCGTTCGCGTCCTGGCCGGTTTCGTTTTCAATCTTTCGAATTGCGTCGGATACCGAGCGGAACTTGCGATGCACCGAGCGCGGGGTCCAGTCGGAACGACGGATTTCATCGATCATGGAACCGCGAATACGGATTCCGGCGAAGGTTTCGAAACTGGCGCCCATTTCGGGATTGAAGTTACCCGCGGCCTCGAGTAGTCCGACCATTCCGGCCTGAATCAAGTCATCGATTTGCACTGTCGGCGGTAAACGGTTAAGCAGATGATATGCGATTCGTTTTACCAGCGAGGCATGCCGAACGATCTGGTCTTTCTCACCCAGATTCTCGACTTCGGCATACATCGCATGTCCGTTCACAGGCGCTCATCCTGCGCACTAAAATTAACCAGCCGCTCGATGAAAAATTCGAGATGTCCTTCCATGGAAGTCGGCGTCGGCCAGGCTTGAGTTTTCTTTGCGATCTGCTTGAACGCGGTCGTCGACTGACTGCGAGGGAAAGCATCAACCACCGATTTCTGCTTTTGCACGGCCTTTTTGAGACAGTCGTCGTAGGGAATACAGCCGAGGTAGTCCAATGTAACTTCGAGAAACCGCTCCGACACCCGCGCCAGTTTTTTATAAAGCTCCCGACCCTGGCTAGCCCCCTGCGCCTGGTTGGCCAGCACGTGAAAGCGTTCGACGCCGTAATCGCGGTGCATGACTTTAATCATGGCGTAGGCGTCGGTAATCGACGCCGGCTCGTCGCAGACCACGACGATGACTTCACGCGCGGCGCGCGTGTAACTGACGACGCTGTCGGATAAACCGGCGGCGGTATCGATTAACAACGTATCCACCGGTTCGGTCAATTCGGAAAACGAGCGAATCACGCCCGCGTTTTGCGCCGGCGTCAAATCCGACATCGCCGCGACGCCCGAAGACGCAGGCACGATCTTGATCCCGGCCGGTCCTTCGATAATGGTTTCTTCGAGTGAACATTCACCGTTAATGACATGCGATAGATTGAGTCCGGGACTCAAGCCGAGCAACACGTCGATATTGGCCAGACCCATGTCGGCATCCATCACCATGACCGACTCGCCGGACTGGGCCAGGGATACCGCGAGATTGATGGTGACATTGCTTTTACCGACACCGCCCTTGCCGCTGGTCACCGCAATCACCCGCACCGGGTGTTGAGCCTTCATTTGTCTTATACCTTGCGCCTGATCCATTGCTTCGTCACCTATGCCCGGTTCTTGTTAATGATATGGTTGTAACGCATTGCCAGCGCCTCCTGATCGAAATGCTCGCCGAATTGCTGCATCAGCGCCACCGCCCGGCTGATCAGACGATGACTCTTGGCCGGCTCCAGGTCTTGCGGTACCTTTTGCCCGGTGCCGCAATAAGCCAGCACCAGTTGATGACGATTAAGGGTGCGCCCAGCCCCTGGGGATTAAAGCTCCTGAGTTGCGCGCTTAATGTTTCTCCGGTCATTTATTCGACTCCTCGGTCAAGCTTCTTCATCGGTTGGCATATAGGGCTCGGGTCGTTCCGGAGCCTCGCTGCCGTATTCGCGCGAGATGCGCAGCTGAAATACGAAGGCGAGCACCTGGGCCACCGCGAAATAGAGATGCGACGGGATTTGCTGGTCGATCTTGCAAGTGGCGTAGAGGGCGCGCGCCAACGGCGGCGCTTCGAAAATTTCTATATCGTGGAAGGCGGCGATTTCCCTGATTTTGAGCGCGATCAAATCCTTGCCCATCGCCAGCACCAGCGGGGCCGCCATGTTGTCGTGGTCGTATTTCAGCGCTATCGCGTAATGCGTCGGGTTGGTGATAATGACGTCGGCTTCGGGCACCGCTTCCATCATGCGGCGTTGCGCCATTTCCTGCTGCACCTGGCGCACCCTGGATTTGACTTCGGGTTTGCCTTCGGTGTCTTTCATTTCGTCGCGCACTTCCTGCAGCGTCATTTTCAGTTTTTGCGAGTGATCCCACAGTTGGAATGGCACGTCGATCGCGGCGATTAGAATCAGCGTCGACGAAACTACCAGGAAACTGGTGCCGATCAGCCAGGCGCCGTTTTGTAGCGCCAGCGCCAGCGACTGGGTGCCCAGACCCAAAAATTCGTCGGCCTTGCCCCACAGAAAAGCCACAGCGACTGCCGATACCACCAGAAACTTGGCCATCGCCTTGATCAATTCCATCAAGCCCTTGGAGGAAAACATGCGCTTGAATCCGTTGAGCGGATTGATACGGTCGGTTTTGAAGGCCAGGGCTTCGAGGCTGAAGGCCCAACCGCCGATCGCCAGCGGCGTGAAAATTGCGATCACGGTCATCAAAATCATGAACGGGCCGATGGCGGCCAGGGCGTCGGATACCGTGAGCGCCAGGCGTTCCAGCAAGGCTTGCCGAGAAAATACATCGTCTCGCGAGAGGCTAAAGCCCTGTGCCATGAAGCCCGAAATATCGGCAATCATGTGCGAGCCCATGAACAGCAAACCGAGCGCACCGAATACCATGACGGTCATGCTATTGAGTTCCTTGGAACGCGGAACCTGCCCCTTTTTCTTCGCGTCGCGAAGTTTCTTCGGGGTCGGTTGTTCGGTTTTTTCCTGACCGGAGTCGCTTTCGTTTGCCATCGCGGAGCGTCCTTACGGAGTCACTATGGATTGCGACAGCTGCATCGCCTGCAGCATCATCTGATTGATACGCGGCAAGAATCCCGGCAACACCAGCAACAGGATAACGAAACCCATGAACATGGTGACCGGAAAGCCGACGGAAAATATATTCAGCTGCGGCGCGGCGCGGGTCATGACACCCATCGACAGCGTGATTACCAACATCGAGATCAAGGCCGGGATAGCTACCCATAAGGCGCCGATAAACATTTGACTACCCCAGGCAAACAGGGCCCAAAAACTGTCCCGACCGACGCCGGTGGGCGATATCGGCATGGTTTCGAAACTGCTCACGACCAGCTGGATTAGCATCAGGTGCCCGCCCAGCGCAAGAAACAGCAAGGTACCGATAATGATCAAGAACTGCGATATCACCGGCACGTTGACCCCGTTAGTGGGATCGACCATCGAAGCGAAGCCGAGGCCCATGCTCATGGCGATTGCTTCACCGGCGATCATCAAGGCGCCAAACACCAGTTGTAGCGTGAAACCTATCGACAATCCGATCAGAATTTGTTGCGCTGAAATAAAAACCCCCGCCAGCGAAAGCGCCTCCACCTGCGGCAAGGCTGGCAACAGGGGAACCACCAGCACCGACAGCACCAGGGTGATGATGATCTTGACCCGGATCGGCACCAGGCGGGTACCGATTACCGGCATTGCCAGCAGCATCGAACCGATTCGCATCATGGGCCAGATCAGGGTGCCGACGAATGCCGTGGCCTGGGCGAAATCAAAATCCATCCGGTCACCCGATAAGAGCGGGAATCCCGAGATACAGGCGTCGCGTGAAACCCAGCAATAGGTTAAGCATCCAGGGTCCGGCGATTAAAATCGACAGCAGCAGGATCATGAGCTTGGGAATAAAGCTCAGCGTCTGCTCATTGATCGAGGTCGCGGCCTGGAACATACCGATCAACAAACCGATGCCCAGCGCCGACAGCAACATCGGCGCCGCGATCATCGCTATCAAATAAAGCGCCTGCTGCGACAGATCGATTACCATATCGGGCGTCATCTCAGGCCCCTACCAGGAAGCTCGACGCCAGCGTTCCCATGATCAAGGCCCAACCGTCGACCAATACGAACAGCATCAATTTGAACGGCAGCGAAACAATCATCGGCGACAGCATCATCATACCCATCGACATCAGTACGCTGGCGACCACCAGGTCGATAACGACGAAGGGAATGAAAATCAGAAAGCCGATCTGAAACGCCGTTTTCAGCTCGCTGGTCACAAAGGCGGGCATCAACAAGGTGAGCGGCGTTTTTGCCGGAGACTCGATCTCGCTAACCCCGGCGATATCGGCAAACATGCGGATATCGGTCTCGCGCGTCTGCGCCAACATAAAGGTCTTGAAGGGATCGGTGGCCGCCCGCATTGCATCCAGCGCCGACAGCGAACCATCTAGATATGGCCGAATCGCGAGCAGGTAGACCTGGTCGAATACCGGGGACATGACAAACAGGGTCAAAAACAGGGCCAGCCCCAGAATGATCTGGTTGGAAGGCGTTTGCGCGGTGCCAAGCGCCTGACGCAATATAGACAACACAATAATGATGCGGGTAAATGAAGTCATCATCAGCAAAATCGCCGGCAATAACGTCAACATCGTCATCAGCGCCAGGATTTCGAGGGTTACACTATAGGTCTGATCGGTACCGTTGCCCGCATCGACCGAAATCGCCGGAATTCCGACCGATTGCGCCTGCGCCTCGGGGATTAGCATCATCAGGCAGAGGGCGACCAGGTATTTCATGAATTGCCCCGGTCACCCATCAGGCGATTGATTTTGCTGGCGAAGGATCCGGCAAGCGCCTGCTCTCCGGATGCTTCCAGCGGTTGCGACAGGGTATGCAGCTTGGCGATGCGCCCCGGGGTTAATCCGACCAGGATTTGCTCGTCGCCGATTTGAAGTAATACGATGCGATCGCGGGTGCCGATCGAAATCCCGGCAATAATCTTGATCAGGTCGTTATGCGACTGCTGGTTGAGATTAAATTTTTTCACCAGCCAGGCCAGTAAAAAAATCAGGGCTACGATCAGCAGCAGGCCGCCGGTCAGCTTTAACAAGTAAGGCGACGAAATCGGTTCCAGCGGAGTATCGAGCTGGATTTCGGCCTGGGCCTGCAGCGCACCTGAAAATAAAATCACTGGCAGTAGCAACACGCGCATTAGCGTAGATTCTTGATCCGTTCGGCCGGGCTGATGACGTCGGTTAACCGAATCCCGAATTTTTCATTGACCACGACCACTTCGCCGTGCGCCACCAGAGTGCCGTTGACCAGGACATTCATCGGCTCACCGGCGAGCCGATCGAGCTCGACGATCGAACCCTGGTTGAGCTGTAACAGATTGCGAATACTGATCTGAGTACGTCCGATTTCCATCGCAATGGTGACCGGAATGTCGAGAATCACATCGAGCTTGACCTCGCCCGACCCGGGATTCGAACTTGCACTTAATTGCTTAGCGTCGACCTGCTGAAAGCCGTCGTCGGCGTCCGCCCCGGCTGCGCCGTCGGAATCCGCGTCAGACTGCCCTTCGGTGGCTGCCGACAATTCCTCCGCCAGCGCATCCTGATCCACGGCTTCTTCTGTTTCGGTACTCATATCGGTCTCCTGCAGACTATTCGGGTTGCGCGATAGCGCTTTTAATGTCTTCGTTTTCGGGATCGTAGATTTTGACGATATCCTCGACCTTAACCGCGGTATTACCCTGGTGCTCGCCATACTGGCCGCGAATGATCGGCATCTCCTCGGCGAGCAGCAACACTTGCTCGGGCATTTCGATGGGAATGATGTCGCCGGCCTTGAAATTGATCAGATCGGATACCGGCAACTGCTTTTCGACAAACAGCGCCTGTAAATTTATCCTGGCGTGCATCAACTCTTCCTTGAGTAAAATCGACCAGCGCTGATCGAGGTCGCCATGATCGCTTTGCACGCCCGCATCGAGTAGGGTGCGGATCGGTTCGATCATCGAGTAGGGAAAAACCACTTGCAGATCGCCGCCGCCGCCGTCTAGCTCGAGGCTAAAACTGGATACCACGATTACCTCGGAGGGACTGACGATGTTTGCCATCTGCGGATTGATTTCGTGACTATGGTAGCTGTACTCCACCGCCATTACCGGCTGCCAGGCTTTCACCAGGTCGATGAAACACATCTGCACCACCTTCTGGATGACTCTCAGTTCGGTGCTGGTGAATTCACGGTCCTCGATCTCGGCTTGAATCTTGCCATTGCCACCGAAAAAATTATCCACCAGAATGAAAACCAATTTAGGATCGAGCACTATCATCCCGGTACCGCGCAGCGGCGCCATTTTAAGCAGACTCATACTGGTCGGCGCAGCCATCGTATTTATGTATTCGGAAAACTTGATCATCTCGATGCCGCTGACCGAGATTTCCGGCGAGATGCGCAGCAGGTTGAAAAAGCTGACCCGAAAGTAACGCGCAAAGCGATCGTTAATCATCTCCAAGGTCGGTAGACGCCCCCGGACGATGCGCTCCTGATCGTTGAAGTCGAACGGCCGGGCTTCGCCATCCAACTCCCGGTCTTCGGCCGAGGTATCGATAGCGCCGTCATCGACACCGCCTAACAAGGCGTCGACTTCGTCCTGACTGAGAATATCGGTGCTCAAGCCCGTCCCCTATTGCATTACGAAGCTGGTAAAGAATACGTTGTCGACTTCGCCGCCGGAACCATGCTCGTTGACAACCGTCTGTACCGCTTCCAGGGCCGATTTTTGCAGCTGTTCCTTGCCCTCGGGCGCGCGCAGTTCAACCGATTTCTGCTGGCCGAATAAAACCAGGAGGTTGTTGCGGATCAGCGGCTTGTGTTTTTCCAGATCCTTGGCGACCTCGTCGTTAAAAGTCAGGACCTGCATCGATATCTGCAGGAAACCGACCGAATCCTCAGGCGCCAGGTTAACCGTAAAAGCAGGCTTCAAATCGATATAGCTCGGATCGTCACGGCTTGGCGCGACTTCCGCTTCGACTTCCGCCGCGGCGCTATCGTCGCCGCCCCCGACAATCAGCAGCGTGCCGCCGATCGAACCGCCGATCAGCAGCAGCGCGCCGACGATTATAAAAATCATTTTCTTGTTGCTACCGCCGGCCGCCGCCTCTTCCGCTGCTTCCTGGTTTTCTTCCGCCATGTTGCTTCCCCTAGCTGAATCTAGATACTCAAGACGGAGCAATTCCTGTGCCAATAATTTAAATCTATTATTATCAAGCGCTTAGTTAAACAGCCTGGTAAGTAGGCAGATTTTTGACGGCCGGACTCGGATGACCTAGCCAATTTTCCGACTGCTCGTTCCCGTTCCCTGCATGCAATATGCAGCTCAGTGCCGAGTGATCGGTCTAAGCCTGGGAATCCAAACCTTGGGAAGGTTGGATTCAGGCCGAAAATCTCGCCACAATTCTTCCACTGGCATGAAAATATCGAGGTTCTTGCCCGGCACTTCTCAAGGGGTTTTAAAAAGCTTGCGGCGCGTACGCCGCAACAATGGGGTAATCAGGCGAAGATATCCAACAAGCCATCGCCAATGAATGCGCGGGTCGAAGACTGCTGCGTTGCATCCTGCTCCTGCTCCATCATCGATTTCTCAGCCTCGCCGGTGCCATCGTCGAGGGACGTCTGGGCGCGTTGCGGTTGCTGATCCTGACGCTGCGAGACATCGACGTTAACATTTTGATAGCCACTCTCCTGCAGGAAATCCCGTAAACGCACTGCAGCGGTTTCGATCAGATCGCGGGTTTGGGCATGCTGGGTCTGGATCGTAATCAGGGTCGCGTCATCCGCCATTTTTACCTGCACATCGAGTTTGCCTAGCAGCGGCGGATCGAGACGAATGGTGGCGCTGTTTTGCTTTTGGTTGATCATCCAGTTGACCCGCTGCCCCAGATCGTCACCCCACTCGGCGGCATCCGCGGCCCGCGCCGGATTCAGGGCATCTAGCGGGACCGGCAAGGCACTATGGACGGCCGCCATGGCGGGTGCGACACCGGCCGAAACGGGACCCTGCCCGCCGGCGGATAACGCCGCGAGCGCCGGCTGCACCTGGTTAGCCGAAACTTGCGCGGGTAATTCAAGGCTTCGATTCACGCTAATTTCCGCAACGGCTGCCTCGGTTGCGGGATTTGGCGGCGGCATCGAAATTTTGAATACCTCGGGTATGGCGACGATTTCTCCGACAGCGCCGGCTGCCGCTGCCGGCGGCGACCCGCCGATGGCGGCGGTCTTCACTGCCGCGCTCGGGGTAACCGACGGCAAGCGCGGCAAACTGAATTCTTTAGACCCCGATTCCCGAGGCAGGATAACGCCCGGCGGCAGGACGTTCGCAGGGCTCGGGCTCAATCCCGCCGGTCTCGGCAGGGCGTCCCCGGGGAGTTCGGAACGCGCTGGCGTAACCAGGCCGGCGGTCGCGCTCGGAATCAGGCGGTCGACAATGGCATCGCGTCTGACGCCGGCAGCGTCGCCGGGCTTGCCGTGCACAAGCCCGGCAGCGGGCGGCTGCCGCAGGCCGACGACTTGGGCCGCCGCGGGCAGTGTATTCCTTGCAGGGGTCTTGTGGGCCGGTATCTCGACAGTCGCGCGGCCGCTGGCGGCGCCGGGATTCGTGGCGGGCGCCGGCGTCACTGCCAGGCGAACCGAATCGGGCGCGGCTTCGGCGACGCCCAACTCGACGCTAACCGCTGCCGCAATGGGATGCTGCAGCGCCGCCCCCGGTTTGATTTCCCGCTTTACCGATAACAATCCGTCGCTATCGCCGACCGGCAATGAATTTCCGCCCGTGGGCAATTGATCACCCGTCACGCTCGGCATTTGGGCCTTCACCAGCCTGATCGATAGCGCTTGATTCGGCAGGGTCGCGGCGCTCTCGGCCGGGGGCGCCGCAAGCGGATCGGCGACGCTGGTTATCCGGACTTGCTGTTGCGGCGGGAAGGCTGTCCAAGCCACATTCGCAGGGCTGGCAGGGACCGAAACCGGGATTTCGGCGCCCTCGGGGAAGCTCCGATAAAAGTCCTTAAAATCAATAGCCTGAGCGCTACTATCGGCATCAATCGAAAGTTGTTGATGCAGCAAGCGGGTAAAGCTGGCGCCATCGACCCGCGCTACTTCGGTTAATTCCTGCAGGTCCGAAGTCAGGGGGGGTATATCGCTGAGCAATATGTTCATGTAGTCATCCAGTCAATACCAGTTGCGCGACGCCATGGCCGGCTATTGCCTGTAATGAATGCATCTACCGTGCCAGTTTGTCCATCCCGGCTCAACGCGGTTTGTTGTTACGCTGGGTAAATTCATCCAGCGCTTTCTGTTCCTTGCGTTCCTGTTCGACAAACTCCTGTTGTTGCATTTTTTCCACGACCTTGTGCATCTTCTTCGAATCGATTCGCGTTGCCGTCCACAGCTGGCGTTTGTGTTCCAGTTCCTGCTGGCGCAGTGCGATTACTTCCATCTGACGCTCGATGGTTTGATCGAGCTGCTGCATGAAGCGGTTGAACTCTTGCAATTCTATCGGCGTGAAGACGCCGATATCGTATTTTTTCTTATGCAGGTAATCGAGTTTGTAATCCTGCAACTGCGTCAACCGGGTTTGCTCGTCGTCGAGCACCGCCCGGCTTTGCGCGAATTCCTGCAAGGCGCGTTGCTGCTTTTTATCGGTATGCTGCACTACCGGTCCGAGACGCTGGGTTCTAGTCATGATCTACCTTTACCCCTGACCCGAGTCCGGCACCGGCTGCGGATCGGCCGCCGCCGGCGGAGTATTTGCTGCGGCCAGACTGAGGACCGCAGCCAATTGTTCGCGGCTGCTGGCGAAATCGACCGACTGGTCCATATCCTGGCCGATGAAATCGATCATCTGTGGATGCATGCGCACCGCCCGGTCGATGGACGGGTCGCTTCCCGGCTGGTAAGCGCCCACGCTAATCAAATCGCGATTTTGCTGGTAAAGGCTGTAAATCCCCCTGAAATTCTGCGTCATACCCATGTGCTCGGAGGTGGTAATCTGCGGTGTCAGGCGACTGATCGAAGCCTCGATATCGATCGCCGGATAAACCCCGGTTTCCGCCAACTGCCGCGACAGCACAATATGCCCGTCCAGTATGGCGCGCGCGGCGTCGGCGATCGGGTCGGCATGATCGTCCCCTTCCACCAAAACCGTATAAAATGCGGTAATCGACCCTGCGTTCAGCGCCCCGTTTCCGGCGCGTTCGACTAACTGCGGCAAACGCGCGAAGACCGACGGCGGATAACCCTTGGTTGCCGGCGGTTCACCGATAGCCAGTGCGATTTCGCGTTGCGCCTGGGCAAACCGGGTTAGGGAGTCCATTAACAGCAGCACATTATTGCCCTGATCGCGGAAATACCCGGCAATACTGGTCGCTCGCATCGCGCCGTGGATACGCATCAACGGCGATGAATCCGCCGGCGCCGCGAGCACGACCGCTTTTTTCAAGCCTTGCTGACCCAGGATTTCCTGCACGAATTCCTTGACCTCGCGCCCGCGTTCTCCGATCAAGCCGACGACCACGATATCGGCCTCGGTATAACGCGTCATCATGCCCAGCAACACGGATTTTCCGACACCGCTGCCGGCAAACAGTCCCATGCGCTGGCCGCGGCCAATCGGACAAAGCGCATTGATCGCACGCACGCCGACATCGAGTTCTTCGCGAATCGGAGTCCGCGCCAGCGGGTTGATTTCCCTGCCCTGCAAAGCGAATTTGTTACGCGTACGCACCGCCCCTCTGGCGTCCAGCGGCCGGCCGCGGCCATCGATCACCCGACCCAGCAACTCGGGACCGACCGGCACATCCGAGCCGTGCCAGGTAGGTATTACGCGCGCGTTCGGCACCAGGCCGCGCACCTCCGATGTCGGCATTAAATACAGACTGTCGCCGGAAAATCCGACGACTTCGGTTTCGACGCGTTCGCCATCGGAGTTGATGACATCGCAGCGGGCGCCTATCGGCGCCTGGCAGCCGACCGCCTCCAGCGTTAACCCGACCATACGGGTCAAAACGCCTTCGACTACGGCGCGGGCATGGCGTTTCGAATCGCTGCCGACCCGTGCCAGCGCGATCATCCAGTCTTGCTTCGCTTTTTCGATTAGTGCGACGGCCGGCAAAACCCACCCCCCCTGCGGCGACGGCCAGGCGCCTTCGCGACCAACCCAGATGAGTAATACGGATGAATCATCAATCCCGCTCCCTTTCGCCGCCGAGTACCGACGCGGCGAGTTCGGACAGCCGGTTTTCCAGGGTGGCATTGATCGACGAAGGCGGCGCACTGATATGACATCCGCCGCGCGTGATCATCGGATCTTCCACCAGTTTCCAGTTGTGCTCGTCGTCGCTGGATTCCAGCGACAGTGCGTCACGCACCAGGCGGGCGTCCTCGGGATGTAGCAAAATGGAAATATTGCGCGTGTTACCCGGTAACAGCTTTACCGAGTCACGAATCAGACCGACTATCTCTCCGGGCTCGATCTTGAGTTCACGCCTCACCAATTGCTGCGCCAACGCCACCGCGAGCTGGGTAAGTTGATGCTCGATATCCTCGTTCAGCGCTAGCAGCGGGTGCTCAAAAAACTCAATCAAGCGCAGCAGGTCTTGTTTTAATTCATCGGTCTCTTGCCGGGCACGGATCAGGCCCTGCTGGAAACCCTCTTCCTCGGCCTGTCGGCGCCACTGCTCGATATCGTCTGCGGTTGGAATCGAGGCTTCTTCCTCGGCGCGATGGCGCAGCACTTTGCTGGAATCGGCCTGCATTACCGGCGCGCGCCATTTTTCGACCATCTTGTCAGCTACCATACCGGATTTAACCATTTCATATCGTTGTCGGGAGAAGACCAGGGGCGGCGCTTAAACCATTTCCTCGCCACCGCCGCCGAGCACGATTTCTCCCGACTCTTCCAGCTTGCGCGCCACCGCCAGAATTTCCTTTTGCGCGGTTTCGACTTCGCTGAGTTTGACCGGGCCCTTGGCTTCCATGTCCTCGACCAACATTTCCGCCGCCCGCGAAGACATATTCTTGAGAAATTTCTTTTGCATTTCGTCGTCGACACCCTTGAGCGCGAGTGCCAGTAAGTCGGTGGACACTTCCCGCATCATGGTCTGGATGCCGCGATCGTCGACCGCGCGCAGATTTTCGAAAACGAACATCTGATCCTCGATGCGCTGCGCCAACTCTTCGTTCTCGCTACGCACCTGTTCCATCATCTTGTTTTCGATTTCACCGTCGATCAAGTTGAGGATATCCGCCGCGGTTTTCTCGCCGCCGACCATAGACGACTTGACGTTTTCACTATCGCTGAAATACCTTTCCATAATTGAGTCCAGTTCCTTGATCGCCGCCGGCTGGACCCCCTCGAGCGTGGCGATGCGCATCAGGATTCCGGCGCGGCTGCTTTCCGGCAAATAGCTGAGTACCTGTGCCGCGTTGTCGGCCTCGAGGTAGGACAGTACGATGGCGACTATTTGCGGATGCTCGAGACGGATAATTTCGGCGATCGATTTCGAATCCATCCATTTCAATGATTCCAGACCCTTACTGCCGCTACCCGTGAGGATGCGATCGATGACGCCGCCGGCCTTTTCGCCCAGAGCCTTTTGCAACATGTTGCGGATAAAGGCGTCATTACCGATACCGAGCGCGGTTTGCGATTCGAGCGTATCGAAAAAATCGTCGATCACATGTTCCACCGTCGGTCGCGAAACGTCGTTCATTGTCGCCATCGTCGAACCGACCAGCTGCACCTCTTTCGGATTCAGGTGCTGCAATATTTCGGCGGCCACGTCTTCGCCCAGTGTCAGCAACAATACGCCGGCTTTTTCCGCGCCCTTGATGGCAGGTCCCGCCGCGGCTTGATCGTCCGCCACTATTCGTCACCCACCCAATTTTTCATTACATTTGCCACCCGCGCCGGATCGTCCATGACCATGGTCCGCGCCATGTCGACCTTTTGCTCATAGGTTGCATCCTTACGCCTGACCATCGCCGCCGCGCTATTGGGGTCCTGAGCTAGATTGGGAATGCCGATCCCGGCGCCGCCCGGATATTGCCCGGCCATGGCGGCAGACTGATGCATCGGTAGCGCGCTACCCAGATGCTGCACCGCGCCGTCTTCGGCGGCGGCAGGCGCGGGCGCCTCATTGCTTTTCAGCGACAGCGAGCGTAACAAGGGACGTATAAAGATAAAATAGACCAGCAGTACCCCCAACGCGCCCAGTACCTGCTTGATTAAATTGACGATCCAGGATTCGCTCAACAGACTTTTCCAGGCAGGTATCGGCTCTATCTCCGGCGTTGCTAGCTCGAGAAAAGATGCGTTGACCACGCTGACCGAATCACCCCGGTTCGCGTCGAAACCGATAGTTTCCTTGATCAGGTTAACGAAACGCGCGATTTCCTCTTCGCTATAAGGCGTTTTGCTAACGCTGCCATCGTCGGCGGTAATCTGCCTTTCGTCGATGACAACCGCAACCGACAGCCGCTGTATGCTGCCGACCGGATTACTGGTATGACTAATGATCCGATCGACTTCGTAGTTACGCGTCGCCGAGCGGTTCTGGTTGGTCGGGATTTCTTCATTGACAGCCCCATCGGCCCCGGCCTCGGCCCCCGCTGCGCCTTCGATTTCGCCACTCGCGGGAGGTTGGTTGCTGAGCGCCCCCGGGATTCCCAGAGCCTGTGACAGGCTGCGGTTTTCTTCTTCGCTGATTTGCTCGCTGCGAATCACGCTACGTTCCGGATCGTAGGCTTCGCGAGTTGATTCGACGGTCGAGAAATCGAGCTGTGCGGCCACTTGCGCATTGACCTTGCCCTGACCGACTATCGGTTGCAACAGGTTGATGATGCGGTCGACGAAACTGTCTTCGAGCTTGCGTGTATAGTCGAACTGGCGCGTCGTCTGAGCCATGCCCGCGTCTTCATCATCGGTTAAGAGACGACCGAATTGATCGACCACCTTGACTTCGCTGCTCTCCAGCATCGCAATACTGGAGGCGATCATTTGCACGATGGCTTCAACCTGTCCCTGGTTCAAAGTTCGTCCGGGATACAACTTGACTATTACCGAGGCGCTGGGTTTGGTGCGGTTGCGAATGAAAATCGACTGCTCGGGAATCGCCAGATGGACGCGCGCCGTTTCCACCGCCTGGATAGACTCTACCGAACGCACCAATTCGGCTTCCAGTGCGTGATTGTAGCGGGCGGCTTCGATAAACTGGCTGGTTCCAATCCCTTGCTCTTCCTGCAGCATCTCCATTCCGGCGGCGCTGCCGCCGGCAAGACCCTGGGAGGCGAGCAGCAGGCGCGCTTCCGAAATTCTGCCCTGATCGACCATTAAGGTGCCGGTCGCGGCGTCGAGCCGAAATTCGATGTCGCGCGACATCAACGCATCGGCAGCCTGGGCCGCGTCCTTGCCGGACATATTGTCATACAGCGGCGCGAAATTCGGCTCCGCCGACCACAACACCACGACCATGCCGATGGCGATGGCTCCCGCCAGTCCGACCAATTTGCCGAAGTGGCGTACCGCGCGCGACTGCGCCACGGCGTCGATCGGATTTATCTGGCGCGGCGCGGCCGCGACCATGCCCTGACCCTCCGCCGTGGCCATGACCTGTGGATTCATGTTTGCATCAGCCATGATTTACACCGACATGTTCATCACGTCCTGATAGGCGCTCAGGAGTTTGTTGCGAACCTGGGTCAGTGCCTCGAACGACACCCGGGATTTATTGACCGCGATCATGACTTGCGACAAATCGACCTTTTCACCCAATTCGAAGGCGGTAGTCAGCGACGAGGCTTGCATCTGGGTCTCGTTGACCTGGTTGATCGCCTGCTGCATCAGTTCGCCGAAATCCGGACCCTGGTCGGGATTGCCTACTGGTTGCAGTTGCTGACCCTTGGCCATCGACTCGAGCGCCTGCATCTGGTTCAACAAGTGATTCTGAGTGTTAGTAATCATGCAAATCCCCTATCGGTCGATTTCTTGACGAATTTGGCCCGCCATTTCGTGGCAGGCTCAAAACCGTTAACTTTTTGACATTCTGTCGCTCAAACCCGCGTTCTTCGGGCGTCTATACATAGCGAGCAACAATCGCGCCAACTTCGCGGCTTCGAAGGGGACAGACCCCATTTTTCCTTTTTGGAAAAATGGGGTCTGTCCCGAATGGCACTAAGTTAAGCACTATCAGCAAGGTATTTGTTACGGTGAGGAGTTTCTTGCATTTGATGCCTGGGTTTGGTCAATCGTTGATAGTTTTTTGGTCTTCGCTTTTTACATCGTGGTTCCAATCGACCTGGGCGCGGGCGAATGACGCTCGCGGCTATGCTATCACAGAGCAATGACAGTAGACGGGCTTGCTCCTGTTTGCTTAGATCTGATTTTAGTAGAGGCTCCCATTGCCGCAATGTCTGAACACTGGCCTTGAAACCAATCATGCGAATCGGTACGTTGGCTTGATCGGCCGCTTTGAGCATCAACAAGCGTAAACCGTTGTAAACGATGAAGTACATCAATATCTCTTTGCGAATCATTCGGGGTGTTTTACAACGTAGAATATCCATGCCCATGGTGGTTTTGATATCCCGGAAGAACAGCTCGATATCCCAACGCTGAAAATATAAATCGGCAATTGCCTTGGCGCTATAGCGACCGGGATTTGTCAATGTTGTGATGATATGAAACGATCGGGTACGAAATCCGGTTTCTTTTACGTTGACTTTGATCTGTCGCAATACCAGCTTTTCAGGTAAGTCCTGCCATTCCTCCCGACTATAGCTCAGTTGCTTTGTCCATTTCGGTCTGGGCCAATGAATAAGCAGATCATCCTCACCGAGTATTTGATCCGCATCCTTTGAGGATACGAGCTTTCTTCTGCCCTTGGTAATGACCGAATCAACGCCTTTATTCCATAACTTGAAAACATCGTAGAAGCTGCAAAAAGCCTTGTCTCCAAGAAAAATATCTCCTGGATTGAAACTGTCCCACTGTTCCCGCAGCATGAGTAGTTCAGAACTTTTTTTGTTGCCCACCTGGTAACTCAGCAACGCCCCGGTTTGAAGATTAAAACACGCACAAATATGCGCCTGTGGAAATCCACAGCCAGGCTTTTGTTGCCGGGTTTGAGGCCATGCCTGTTGGTTTTCCGAGGTGTCAGGCATGCTGATACCAGTGCCATCGACGACAACCACTCGACGACCTTGCAAAACACGATCTTCGCCTCGTCGCATGAGTTGCTTGGCGGTGTGTGCCAGAATCCTCTCCAGATCGGATTCCTCCAGTTTCCGGCGTGCCTGACAGTAGGCAGAAGTGGACGATGAGGGCAACACCAATGACTGACTCGCAGCAAAAGCTTGAAACTTGCGCACCACCTCAGAGCAGCCGCCATCAGCATCGAGTATCTGAGAAAAGAAACCCCAGAATGTGTTTTCTTTACTGAATAATCGTCGCCGGCTCTGAGCACCGAATTGGTGAGGATGAAGGAGTTGGCAAGGGACAAAATCTGCAAAGCATTGCGCCAGTTGCCCGATAGACTTTCGACGTATCGCAGCAACTTGATCAGCCAATTTCTGACGCGCTGATCGAGGTCTTCGACGCAGGGTTGCCAAGTGAAATCCTGGCAAAAACAGGTTGGGATTTTTCATGCCTAATTATCCCATTTCAGGCAATGTCCGGCTCTTGTTTTTCTACGATAACTGGGCTTAACTTAGTGCCATTCTGGTCTGTCCCCGATTTGTCTATTCCGGGACCGGGGCGCCGGCATCGCGCAGTTTGGCGAGTTTGTAGCGTAGCGTGCGCGGGCTGATACCCAGTTTCTCCGCGGTCTTCTTGCGGCTGCCTTTGAATAGACGCAGAGTTTCGAGGATGACCTCGGTTTCTCGGCCACGCAAATCCGACTGCAGCATGCCGTCATCTTCCAGCAACGGTTCAGGCTGTATTTCACCGATTAGGTTACTCTCCAGCATAACGTCCTGCGGCATAATCTGATTACCCTGTTTCATGATTAGCGCGCGCTGAATCACGTTATCCAGTTCACGCACATTGCCGGGCCAGTCATGCCGGCGCAGCTCATCGCAGGCCGCCTCGGAGAGCCGGATCGATTCGCCGGCCGCACGGCTGTACTGCGCCAGGATCTTGGCAGCGATGGGTAGGATGTCATCGGGACGCTGGCGTAAGGCCGGTATCGTGATCGGGAACACGTTGAGGCGATAAAACAAATCTTCACGAAAATTCTTAGCCCGTACTTCCTGGCGTAAATCACGATTGGTGGTGGCGATGATGCGTACATCGAGTCCGATGATCTTGCTGCTGCCGAGACGTTCGACTTCCTTTTCCTGCAGCACGCGCAGGATTTTTGCCTGCAGCCCGAGATCCATTTCAGTTATTTCATCGAGTAGCAGCGTGCCGCCCTGGGCTTGCTCAAACTTCCCCAGGGTCGCCTTGTGCGCCCCGGTAAACGCGCCTTTTTCATATCCGAACAGCACCGCCTCGAGCATGTTTTCAGGAATCGCCGCGCAATTGATCGCGACAAAGGCTTGCGCGCTACGCGCCGATTGCTGATGGATGAAGCGCGCATAGACTTCCTTGCCCACGCCGCTTTCACCGTTGAGTAACACGGTTGCATCGGTCTGCGCCACTCGCCGCGCCATAACCAGAGCGTCCAGGCTCAAGGGGTCGACCGCTACCAGGTCCTGATCGCAGGATACCGAGTGACGAATCTGTTGCTGTACCGTAGAGACCAGGCTGCCGACTTCAAAGGGTTTGACCAGATAGTCCGCGGCGCCCGCCTGAATTGCATCGACCGCTTGAGGTATCGATCCGAAGGCGGTCATCAATATGACCGGCACATCGATCTGATTCCTACGGATGGACGATAGCAGTTCGTAGCCGTTACCCGGACTCATCTGGACATCGCTCAATACCAGCGAAGCCGAATGCTGTTCCAGAAAACGCTCGGCGGCAAGGCCATTTTCGGCCTCATGGAAGCTGATTTCATTGAGCTGCAGAGTAGCGCAAATCGCTTCGCGTAAATCGGCATCGTCTTCTACTACCAGTACATCTACCATGGTTTAACTCCGTTCCTGGGCATCACTATCGGGCCCGTTGCTAATTTGGGTTTTCAGCGCCTGTCGGCAGGGCAGAAAAATTCGAAAGCGGCACCCCCGGCCCGGCCGCGAGTAAACCGCGATGCGTCCCTGATGCGATTCGACGACCGCCTTAACCACGGCGAGACCTAAGCCGGTACCATCGGTTTTGGTGCTGAAGAAAGGGTCGAAGATATGGGCCCGGGTATTCCTATCCATACCGCAGCCATTGTCGCGGATCGAAATCGACAATAGCCCGCGAATCGTCGTCGCGATGGAGATCACGATGCGGGGTTGCTGCGCACAGGCCTGTAATGCGTTCATGCAAAGATTAGCGAGCGCACCGAGCAGCGCATCTTTGTTACCCTGCAATTCCGCCGCCGCATCTTGGCCATTCAGGCGCAGTAGCGCGTCGCGTTGCTGCAACTGCGGCAGCAATTGTTCGTTCAATTCATCGACTAGTTCGCTAACGGAAAATCGGGTGGTCACAAACTGGCCGCCATGAGCGAACACCAACATGTCGTTGATGAGTTTTTCGATATGCCGGTTGCGCGCCAGCGCCTTTTCACAAAAACCCCGGCTGGTTTCATGATCCAGCCTGGCGTCGACGCATTGCGACAGATATAACATAGCCGAAGCCAGCGGTGTTCTGATTTGGTGCGCGAGACTGGCCATCATTTTACCCATGGTCACGAGATGCAGATTTTGTTGCGCGGTGCGCTGCAGCTCTCGAGTTTGCGTGACGTCACTGAGTAATAAAACCTGACCGGGCGCATATCCCAGAGGTCGGGTAGAAATACTGAATTGCCGGCCGTCGACGGTTTTTAGCTCGCCCTGATCGAGTTCGGGCAAAAATACCTGGTGCACAATATCGCGCCAGGCTTGCTGCTCCAGCGACGCACCCAATAAATCCCGCGCGCTGCGATTTGCCTCGACGACCTTGCCGTGCCGGTCGAGCACCACGACACCGCCCGGGATCGCATCCAGCAAGCGCGGATTGACATTCGCGCCGTCCGGATCGGCAGGACTGAAGCGCTCGACATTCTGGTTGATCCGGTCGACGCTGGCGTTGAGCTGCGCGGACAATCGATTGAATTGATTAAACGCCTGTTGCAGGTTTTGCAAAGGAGGAGCCTCGCTAGGTATTTGGGTTTCCACAACCGTTAGGCTGCACAAGCCAAACCAATTGCAATAATTTTAATTATTTCAGTTAGTTACGCGACAGGCCTGGCAACGGCTGCCATAAAAATGGCGCCATAGCCGGGCTTCGCCTAGGATTCGGTCGGTAAGTGTCATAAAACCGCTACCGCGCTTGGCATCGGACTCGGACAACGGCGAGGATAGCTGCCCACAACCGGCATGGGATCTGTGAGCTTAGGGAAACTCTGACTTTTATTCGGAGTTTCCGTAGATTTATAATGTGGTGAGCGAGCGGTCGTGACTAGTCGGTGCGTTCGATTTCGTATTTGCGCATTTTTTCGACCAGCGTGGTGCGGCGCATATTGAGCATAGTAGCGGCGCGCGCTACCACGTTGTTGGTTTTGGACAGGGCTTGTTCGATCAACGCAATTTCAATGTCGGTCAAATACTTTTTCATGTCGATACCGTCGCTGGGCAGCTCCCGCAGTTCGGTGTTTGCCCGGGACTGGCTGGAATCGGTAGCGGCGGTCTCGACATCCGGCATGATCGCGCCCGGCGTCTGATACTTCTCCGGCAAATCCTTGGAATCGACCACGCCATGTGGATACAGGATTGCAAGTCTTTCGATGAGATTGGCTAGCTCGCGCACATTGCCCGGCCAGTCGTATTGCTGCAGCATGGTAATCGCCTTCTTGCTGAGTCGCACCGAGCCGCGATTTTCGCGTTCGATCCTGGAAATCATTTCATGGATCAACAACGGAATATCGGACCGGCGCTCGCGTAGCGGCGGCACTTCAATGGGAAATACGTTAAGCCGGTAAAACAAATCCTCGCGGAACTTACCTTCGGCGATCAATTCCTCCAGCCGGCGATGGGTAGCCGCGATGACGCGTACATCGGTTTTAATCGATTTATTGCTGCCCACCTTTTCATAACAGCGTTCCTGCAAAACCCGCAACAGCTTGACCTGCATCGACAGGGGCATATCGCCGATTTCATCCAGGAATATGACCCCGCCCTCGGCCAGTTCGAAGCGCCCCTGGCGGGAACTGATGGCGCCCGTAAAAGCGCCTTTTTCATGACCAAACAGTTCGCTCTCGAGCAATTCCGCCGGTATCGCTCCACAGTTAATCGGAATAAACGGTTTTTTACTGCGCGACGACTGCGCGTGGATATTGCGCGCGATGACTTCCTTGCCGGTGCCGGAGTCGCCCAAAATCAGTACCGAAGCATTGGTATCGGACACCTGGTCGATCATCAGGTTTATCCGCTCGATCGCACTGCTGTTACCGATCAACGGCTGGCATTCCCGATTGTGCATACGACGCTCGCGCTTGTTGTGCTTGCGCGCCTGATCCAGCACTTGCGACAGCGAGTAATAGTCCGATTGGAAACAGAGACCGGAGACAAAGGGCAGCTGCACCACAATCTCGAGTGAACTCAACTCGGATTTGTCGGCCAGTAAAATGACGGGATACTGACACTTATCCTGCTTGTTCCGCTCCAGAAAAAAATTGGTAATATCGTCGCCGCCGATACTGAAAATTGCGAGGTAGTTGAACAGTTCACTGCGGGGGATATCGGGTAGCTGTTCGGGGGTCATCAGCTTGGCCTCGACTTTGATAAAGCCCAGTACCGCTAGAAATGAATGTCCCCGAGTGTAGTTGGAATCGACAACCAGAACTTCGTTGCCCTCTTGATTTCCACAATGTTCCATTATGTGATGTTACCCTAGATTACTTAGGAATAAACTCCAGCCAGATTTTTGACGCTTTGGAATTTAAACTGAGTCTAGTTCAAGCCGTCAGTATTTTAGACGGTCGAAAGTGAATTTTTTACATTGTATTTTTAAATCAAACGGCGAAGGATTTATTGGGGCCGGAGTCGTTACCCAGATAGGCCTTGGCCGCCCTGGAAGCGATCCGAATACGTTCTTGCTGCAGAATTATCGATTTCTTGAATAGATCCAGTTTATCGACGACCTGTTGATTCAAGTTCTTTAAGTGCTGCGCCTTGATCAAATCAATTTCCTCGACCGAGTCCTTAAATGCTTGTTCTATCANAGGTTTTCTCAGAACTTCGAGTTCGCTGACGCGCGGATTTCGTCGGTGAGCGCGATTGCCTCGCTTAGTGCGTTTTTATCAGTCATCGTAAATCCGCCGAGTCTAGGCGCCAGCCGGATTTCCAGGCTCGGATATCTGCTCCCATGCCGACTTAATATCGAGTAAAAGTGCGCTGATTTCATTGAGCTTGGCTATATCGTCCCCGATATTCGCCTGGGTTAGCGTCACAATCATGTAGTGATATAGGTCGGACAGGTTGGTTGACAGGCTTCCTTCCTGGCTGTGATCCAGGCAGGCATCCAAGCCGCCGATGATCGAAATTGCCTTGCCGAGAAACTCACCTTTCTGGGTCAGGTTTCCGTGTTGCATGGCGCCCCTGGCCTGCGCGATTCGTTCGATCGCTCCACTCATCAGGCGCAGAATCAGTTCATGCGGGTCGGCGTAAACGATCGAGCTGTTGTCGGCGGATTGATACTGATTGACGGCTTTAACTGCGAGGTTACTCATTGATGATCTCTCCATTGCTTCTTCGCTATGTTATCGTCTAGGGACCCAATTTCTTTAGCAAACAAAGCTTTTATCTAGTGCCATTGACAGAATTCGGTTGCGGCAAACTCGCCAGCTGCTGACTTAAAAAGCTGCTGGTTTGATTGAACTGCGCGACCAGCGCATCGAGCGCCGAAAACTGCCGGATCAGGCGCGCTTCGAGATTGGAAATCCGGTCATCCAGCTGCAAACGTTCGTCCTCGATATCATCGAGTCCCTCGTTGATGCTGCTTTCCCGCGAGGCGATAAATCCTTCTACCTGTAGAAAACTATCCAGTAGGGAATCCAGCTTTCCGGCAAGCCCGCGGGTCAGCGAAACCGTGCCGCGATTTCCGCTGCCGCCGGAAACAATCTCCACCGCCAAGCCGCTGCTGTCGCCGCTCAGGCTGGTCAGCGTGTTGCCGCTAACCGCCGCGGCCACCCCGTCGATGGTGCCGGCAAAATCGGTGCCGTCGATACCGCTGCCGACGGCGAGTCCGTAGCGATTGAAGGTTTGCGGATCGACTGCGGTTATTTCGACCGACGAACCCGAGCCGCTGCTGTTCGAGGTAATCTCGAAGCGGTCCGCGGGAGCGTTATAGCCAACCGTCACCGAAACGCCGTTGCTCACCAGGTTACTCGCCGCATTGATCTGGGTTTCGATCTCGGCCGCCAGTGCGGCTTCGCTGGCGTAATTGCCGTTCGTCAAGGTGATATTCCCGGTTGAAAAACCATCCACCAGCAGGGTCATATTGTTGCTGTTATTCCGCACTCTGAGGTCGTCGACGGTGCCGGTACCGGCTAAGACACCCTGCGTCAATACCGAGCTTACGCCAACCGCATAGCTCCCGGTCTGGGTTTCTGAGGTCGAGGCGAGGTATTGAACACCCGAATCGGTGGTACTTCCCTGCAACGAAAACAGGGCCTCGACCTCGGATCCATAATCGGTCAGCGCGTCTTTCAACTTGCTGCTATCGACATCGAGTTTACCGCTCGAATTGGTGGTAATGCCGATATCGACCAGTGATGTGATATTACCGCCAAGCCCGACGACGCGGTCGAAGATTTCGTTACGAATCTGGCTGGAGATGCTGCGCACGGTAAAATCGCCGATCAGGATACTACCCTGCCGGGTCTCGGGATTGTAGGCGGTCAGCGAGTCGATGTTTTCAACCAAGGAATTGTAAGCCTCGACGAAGCCGTTGATCGAAGCAGTTACCTGGGTAAGACTTTCACTCAGCTCGAGATTGACGACCGTGCCGACCTCCGCTTTCAACAGGTCGAGCGTAACGCCATTGATTGCAGCCGTCACCGTATTGCTGTCGCGGGTAATATTGAGACCGTTAATCGATAACGCGGCATCCTGTGCCGCCACGGTCTGGGACAAACTCGTCTGGGCGGCGGCATTGAAGGCCAGCTGCGACAAACCGGCATTGTCGTTGTTATTGCCGTCGCCGTCGCCGGTCACGGTAATTTCCATGCTGTTAAGGGCGCCGGTGCGTTCCGAACTGAGCACCAGGCGGTAGCCGCTGCCGTCGTTGACGATCGACGCCTGCACATCGTAGTCGTTGTCGTTAATATAGTCGCGCAGGCCGCTTAGCGTATTATTGCCATTGGCGACGCTGACGTCTATGACCTGGGGGCTTTGCCCGGAGTCCGGGGTAAACGAGTAAGGCCCGGTCGTCGTGCTACCGAATTGAATCGTCAAGCTGCCTTCGCCTACGACGTCATCGACCGTGGTAAACGCGGTTGCCGCATTGGAGGCGAGCGATTGTGCCTTGGCCAATGCCGTGACCTCGACCGCATAGCTGCCGACATCGGCAAAGTTTTCCACCGCGGCGGAAAAAATCGAATCATTGGAGAGCGCTACGTCTTTGGCGTTAAAAGCGGTGGCAGACTGTAAGCCGCTCAAGCTGGACTGGAACTGGGCCAGCGAGCTGCGCAATAGCCCGAAGCCCGACAATTCGGCCGTCAGGTTTTGTTCCTTGACGGCCAGGCGCTGCGCGGCCGGCGCCCGTTCGGCATCGATTAAACCGGAAACCAGTGTTCCCAGATCGAGTCCCGAGCCAACCCCCAGTGAGCTGATTGCAGCCATAACTACCTTCCTGTTGCCGTATCTTATCCGTTCGAAAACCGGGGCCGTACCCGGGTGTTCGAGCAGAAACGAGAAAGGGGTAGCTGAAACGCTCCCCTTCTCGTTATTGCTTTACATTTAGTGAGCAAGAAACAGACCAGTTTTAATCAGGTACTATCCGAAAATAGTAACCCTTGTCCTATTTCACCCCGACTAACTGTGTCTTCCCTAAAATCACGAAGATGCGTTGCTATTGCCAGTAAATCCTCGGAAGGTATCTGGCGAATCAATTCGCCGCTTTCCGAATCTATCACCCTGATGACGGTCCTGCCGCTGTCCTGGTCGACGTTGAAGGCCAAATCCCGCTGTACGCTGCGGATGAGGCTGTTGATCTCGCTGACCGTTTCACTGATGTCGGCAGTTTCTACCACTGGGGCGGGCTGTCCGTTGCCCTTGGGCGGCAAGACTTCACCGCCGTTCACTGGGGTATTGGCTACGTCAGGCTTCGTGACCTGTCCTGAGTTTTTAGCAGCGCTCGATCCTCGGATCGACGTTATGCTTGAAATCTCGTTAGCCATGTTTTTTCTCCGCTTGAAGAGTAGGCCGCCACCAGCGGTGCCGGCCTCTCATTCACCTGTTACTGAAGTAGCGCCAGAACATTCTGCGGTTGAGCATTGGCCTGCGATAGAATCGCAATACCGGCCTGTTGCAGAATCTGACTACGTGTCAGCTCGGCAGTCTCAGCCGCGAAGTCCGCGTCACGAATCCGTGAACGTGCGGCCGATTGGTTCTCGGTGGTTACGCTCAGATTCGCGATGGTGGATTCGAAACGGCTCTGCACCGCACCCAGTTCGGCACGCAATCCGCTGACCTGCTGTAAGGCGAAGTCAAGGGTAAGTAGTGCGTCGTTGGCATTGGTGCCGTTCAAAACGTCGACACCCGCGAGGGTTGAATCTGCCTGAACGCCGCCCAGGGCGGTACTCGCGGCTTCAACGGCGAAGGTACCGGTGGCAGTGAAAGCGCCGTTGGCTACTTCACCGGCCAGGATAACGCCGGCATGGAAGGTTTCATCGGCGCCACCCAGGCTACCGGTGGTTCCGTCTTGCACCACGATATCCGCACCCGATGTGTTGGACAGCACGATGTTGTTACCATTGGCAGTCGCGGTAACACCGGTCTGGTTGGAGACGGTATTGATCGTCGCGGCGTCCGCGGCACCGTTACCGCCAACCAGCGTAACCGATACACCGTTGATGGAAACGTCGCCGGTTAGGCTGACGCTGTTACCGTTGATGACCAGGTTATCCGCGGCGATAGCGGCGGCCAGCGCGGTTTCGTCGATCGAACCACTGGTGGAGATTCTCGCACCCAGCTGGGCCGAACGAGAATCGACACCGTCGACCGCAATCGTCTGGTTCTGGTTGGCGCCGACCTGAAAGGTCAGAGTCGACAGTGAACCGTCGAGAATATTCTGGCCGTTGAACTGGGTTGAACCCGCGATCCGATTCACTTCGGCGATCAGCTGGTTAACTTCGTTGTTCAGCGCCTGACGGTCTGAAGACGAGTTGGTATCGTTGATTGACTGTACCGCCAGTTCACGAATACGCTGCAGCGCATCACTCGCCGTGCTGAGCGCGCCTTCCGCGGTTTGGGCAAGGGATACGCCGTCATTAGCGTTACGAATCGCCTGGTTCAGACCACGAATCTGCGTGGTGAAGCGTTCCGAAATCGCCAGACCCGCCGCATCGTCTTTAGCACTGTTGATGCGCAGACCCGTTGATAAACGCTGTAACGAGGTGTTCAATGAACTTTGAGAACCGTTCAGGTTTCTCTGCGCCGTTAGCGACGCTATATTGGTATTAATAATTTGAGGCATTGTTCTCTCCTGAATACACGCTTCAACAAGCGTCGAATTTCAAATTTCGAAAAATCCACAGCGTTTATGGATTCTTCGCTCAGAAGCTTTAGCGGCCAGCAGAAAGAAAACTTTAGGATATTCGCAATTATTTTAGGAAGTTGAACAGCGAAGAACTGGTGATTCGGGCGAACACCGCCTGCGCGGCATCGAGCGTCGTCTGCTCCAGGGTCAGCTGGCTGATGGCTTCGGCAAGATCGGTATCGCGCAGGCTGCTAATGGTTTTTTTAGCCACCAATACCTGCGCTTCATTCTCGTCGCGCTGGCTTTCGATGGCATTCAACTTGCCGCCAATTGTGGTGCGAAAGTCCAGCGAAACCTCGAGCGCCGCATCGATATCAACCAGCGATTGGGCGATGTTGGCAGCCCGGACTGCATCCGAGGGCGCGTTACGTAAGGTTTCCGCCAGGTTGGTGACGATGCCAAAAACATCCTGGTACTGACCGCTGCCAACGGTAAAGACATCGCCCGCGGCGGGCGCGCCCGTGATCGATGTCTGAATACCCTGAAAATTGATATCCTGGCTGTCGGTATAAGTAGCTCCGGTAACGATGTTGACACCGCCGGCGACGTCGAAGACATCGTAGAGGCCCGGAGCGACGAAACGGATTTCATAGTCCCCCGGTACATGAATCGAGCTATCCACTACGCTGGCGGGTGCGATGACTCCGCTACCGGCATTGGCGGCGGCCGGGATTTCTCGCAGCGCTGCCGCGGATGGGATTTCCATGAAAATACTGCGCCCCGAGGTATCGATTTCCATCTGCCGCACTTTACTGATTTGAATCGAGCGGGTGCCGGGGTCACCATTGAAGCTGACGTGATCTATCGAACCGGTAGTGGTCGGGGTAAACGGCAGGTTGGCGTTCTGAAAGCCGGCAAACAGGTAGTCGCCATTGGCGTCAGTGGTATTCGTCAGGGAATAGAGTTCGCTCAAGCGCTGGTCCAACTCCCCTGCAATCGCATTACGCGATACCGGGTCCAGCGCACCGTTATTGCCCTGGATCGCCAGTTCGCGCACCCGGTTAAGCAGATCGGCATAGGATTTCATCACGCTGTCCTGCTGCACCAGACGTTGTTCCGCCAGGTTGATATTGGCCTGATACTGCAAGTTGACCGATACATCTTGCTCGAGTTCCAGTACCCGCGAGGCGGCCGCCGGATCGTCCGAAGGCTTGTTCAGGCGAACCCCGCTGGAGATTTGATGCTGCAGCTGCGCCAGCTTTTGCTGCTGTTGCTGAAAAGCCTCGATGCCCTGCGTATAAATTTGCCTGGTTGAAATTCTCATGTTTACCTTACGCTATTGAGCAAAGTCTCGAATATGGTCTGGGCGGTACTTATCAGTCGGGCCGTGGCTTCATAGGCCTGCTGATAACGCACCAGATCAGCTGCTTCTTCGTCCAGATTGACCGAAGCTTTAGCGGATTGTCGGTCGATCGCCTGAATCAGCAGAGATTCCTGGGCATCGCGCTCGAGGTTTGCGGCCAATGTTTGTGACCCGACAAATCCCACCAGGCTGCCGTAATCCTCTTGCAAGCTGGCAATGCCGCCGTCGAAGACGCCGACGGATTGCAACCCGGCAAGCGCGAGCGCGTTACGATTATCACCGCTACCGCCGGCATTGGATTCGACCGTAAACACATCGCCGGCCTGCGGCGCACCATTCAAGCTCACTTGCCAGCCGTTGGCATCGATCAGCATATTGTTGCTAAATGGTATCGCGGCGCCGGCCAGGTAAGGCAGGCCACCGACTACGACATCGACATCGGCGCGCAAAGTGGTCGGCGGGTTATCGAAGGTCAGCGTCACCGTATTGAGTAAGTTCGGATCCGTGACATCGGTTACGATACCGGCGCTGATATCGAGGCTGCCGAGGTTATTGAGCGAGGCGCTGCTGCGAATCGGCGCCGCGGCGGCTATTTCATTCGGATCGCTGGTCAACACCTGCAGCCCGCCGGAAGCCGCGAGCGTCGGTTTGATGGTAAAGCGGTCGCCCGCGACGGCGGTAGCGCCGTTAATGGTCAGGGTCAGTCCCTCGAACACCAGGGTCGCCGGCGCCCCGTTGGCAACCGAGGCGCTGCTGCCGCTATCCGAAGTCAGAGTCCAGTTGGCGCCGTCGAAATCCAGGACATAATTGTCCACGGTCAGCGCAGTCACGTCGCTCACCACGGTGGCCACCGTCGGCGTGCCCGAATTGCCGCTAAATGCGATCGATTGCGGCGCATCGTAACTGAAAAAATCCTGCCCCAGGTTGCCATTCAAATCCATGCCGTCGCGCATTTGCGCATTGAAGGTTTCGGCCAGGCCGATCGCCGTGCGACCGAGCGCATTGCGGGTCGGTTGCAGCACATTGTTGCGAAAATCGAGTAAGCCGCCGAGTTCTCCGCCGCTCAGGTTGGAACTGATATCGAAAACGTTGATCAGTCCGTTATAAGAAATAACGTCGCGGCTGGGATCGCCCACATCGGGCTGGGCGGCAAGGCTGAATGCGTTGCTGCCGCTCAACATGGTCTGACCGTTACCGATGAAGATCGACAAATTGTTTTCACCCTCGTCGATTACCTGGATATCGACTTTTTCGGCGAGCTCATTGAGCAGGGCGTCGCGCTTGTCCAGCAGGTCGGCGGATTGCTGGGTCGAAGCCGCCGATGGCGCAAAATCGCTGAGCGCAACATTGATATCGCGGATCTGCCCGACCAGCGAGTTGATCTCTTCGATGGTCGCGCGGATATCGGCGCTGGTATTGTGCCCCAATTCCTCGAAACGCTGGTCGAAACCCTGAAAGCGGGCGCTTAGCGTGGCTGCCGTGTTGATCAAGGCATAACGTGCGGTACTCGAGGCCGGATCGTCGGCGACATCCTGCACCGACTCGAAAAAATCATGCAGCATCGGCGAGATACCGCCCTTGGGGTCTGCCAGCACATCGTCGATATAACCGGCGAGCTCGCTGAATTTTTGCGAACCCTTGAAAAAGGAAGTCGAATCGCGTACCTCGGTGGTCAAAAACTGATCATAGGCGCGCGTGACCGAAGCGATCGATACTCCGTTGCCGAAATAACTGCCCGCGAAAAACGACGGGGGATTGGTAACGAACTCGGCGGCCTGGCGGCTATAACCCGGCGTATTGACGTTGGCGATATTATGACTGGTGGTGCTCAGCGCGCGTTGGAAAGCCGTCAGACCGCTGACCGCATTATTCAATAAATCAGCCATAGCTGCTTACTCCCGAGTTGATACCGGCCAGGGTTTGTTGCAACAGCTCACCGCCTAAAATGCCGATCACCTTGTCGGCATAATGTGGATCGGTGGCGTAACCGGCGTCGTGAATGGCGTGGATATAGGCATGATCGTCGCCGTTGCTGGATAGCGCCTGACGATAACGCGGATTGGACTGGATAAAGTCGACATAGTCGGACAGGCTGTGCGCTGGCGAGCGATAGGCGCGAAATCGCGAAACCTGGTTTTGCAGAATCCCGTCGCGATACTCCAATGAATGACGGCTCAGCGCCGGACCCTGCCAGTCGCCGCCCGCCTTGATGCCAAACAAATTATAACCGTTACGGCCATCGTCGAATTTCATCGTGTGCCTGCCCCAGCCGGTTTCAAGCGCAGCCTGCGCCACCAGCAATTCGGGGCTGACACCCAGCTGTCGCGCCGCGGCGTTCGCATCGGACCAGATATCGGCAATAAAATTTTCCGGTTTTTGCCAGCGACTGTTGCTGCGTTCAATCCGCCCGGTTTCGGCAAAATCATCGTCTTCTACCCGGCTCAGCAACACGCCGCCGGCGGGCATCGCTGCCGTTGTTGCCTCGAGCCGCGTGGCCTGCGGGCTTAGCGCGGTTGGTCTCGGCGCGGGCCTGATTACCGGTTGCTGCGCGGGCTCGGCCGCGGACGGGGATTGGGTCGTGTCGGCGCCCCCGGGAATCTGCTGCATAATCAGCTTTGCTACGCCGAGCCGATCCTGCCCGGCGATACTCTGCGCCAGCTGCTTGTCGTACATTTCCTGGTAAAAGTCCATATACGAACTGTGCTGGCCGGCATCGATGTTGGAAGCGGAACGCATCGCCCCCAGCATTTGCTGCACGAACAAGCCTTCAAATTGACGCGCAACCGTGGCAGCGGCGTCTTTCGAATTGTTACGCGCATCCAGCTTCATTCCCCAAA
>DS021201.1:88228-98846 GCA_001735895.1 Olavius algarvensis Gamma 3 endosymbiont
GGTTATGAGTGGACGCAAGCGCGTAGTATGTCACGCATTCCGGGCCTGAAGATTCACCTGCTGTATTCCCCCGACAAGCAGTTGCCTTGTGACGCTCGGATCACGGCATCGACCCAGAACGATATTGAGTATGGACGCAATGTTGAAATCGAGAAGGGCGCTAAGTATGTGTTTGATAAGGGATATTGCGATTACAATTGGTGGCATCAAATCGACCAGGAGGGTGCTTTCTTTGTGACCCGGTTAAAGCGTAACGCATCGATCAGGGTGCTCAAAAGCCGCTCGACCGAAGGAGATATACTGTCGGATGAGGTCATTGAGTTTAAAAACAAATGGCCTGGCGGCGGCCGGAAAAACAACTACGTCAAACCGTTGCGGCGAATAGTGGTGCATCGAGAGGATCATGTGGACCCGCTGGTACTGGTAACCAACCTGATGGGGGTCCCGGTTGAAGAAGTTGCAGCGCTGTACAAGCAGCGTTGGGCGATCGAACTCTGGTTCAAGTGGGTCAAGCAGAACCTGAAAATCAAAAAGTTTCTCGGTCAAAGCGAGAATGCGGTCAAAATCCAGATACTGGTGGCATTGATCACGTATCTCATCGCCGATCTATACCGGCAACTTTGTGGATCGAGACGCGGTTTTTATCTGTGGCTGGCGGAACTCAAATCGACTCTATTCCAGCGACCCAGACTCGAATTCGAAGTACTTAAACGACGACGAAAATGGAAATCCGATTTCCAAATACATCAAGCACAGTTGGCATTATGATTTATTCCGGACAGCAGTGCGCGTAAGCGGGGATCTTGTATGGACGGCGCGTTATGAGATCCCCGCTTGCGCGGGGATGACTTCTTTGCGCGGGGAGTTGAAGCTAAATCGGTTCCAACGGCGGGTCGAGCAAGTTGAACAAGCGCTCCATGTGCTCGATGGCTGCGCGCCCGTTGTCGGTTAACTGCCCGCCGTCGGGCTCGGTTATCAAGCCTTTGTCGAACATGCGCGCGGCCGCGGCCACGATTGCGGGATCCGGATTATCGTGCACGTCCATCGCTACCGGCCCGCCCATACTGAAGCGCCGCAGCAAGGTCAATTCGTCGATAAGTTCGGGATCGATATGCATTTTTTCCTCCCCGGATCGAGTACTGGCCGGGCCCTAGGGTCTGGCCAGGTCTTCGCCTTCCTTTTCCGGCAATAACAGATCGCTGCGGCTGATACCGAGCGCCAGCGCCGTGGTGGTGGCGACATAAATTGAAGAATAGGTTCCGACCAAAACGCCGATGATCAGAGCCAGGGCGAAGGCGTGAATCACTTCGCCGCCAAGGAAAAACAAGGATAACAGCACCAACAGAGTCGTGAACGACGTCATCAAGGTCCGTGAAATGGTTTGATTGATCGAAGTGTTGACCACTTCGATCGAAGTTTTTTTGCGGATCTTGCGAAAGTTTTCACGCACGCGGTCGAACACCACGATGGTGTCGTTGAGCGAATAACCGATAACCGCGAGAATCGCAGCCAGCACACTCAAATCGAAATCCAGCTGCAGTAACGAAAACACGCCCAGTGTGATCAGTACGTCATGAATCAACGCCGCCACCGCGCCCAGTGAAAAACGGTATTCGAAGCGAAACGCGACGTAAACCAGGATTGCGATCAGCGCATACAATACCGCCAGCCCGCCGTCTTCGGTGAGTTCCTCGCCGACCTGCGGCCCGACAAAATCGACCCGGCGCACATCGATGTCGGTCGCGCTGGCCGTTTCCAGCAGGCCGATTATTTGTGAACTCAACTCGGCCTTGTCCTCATCGCCTTTGGGCACCAGTCGAATCAAGACTTCGCTGGCACTGCCGAAATGCTGCACGATGGCGTCGCCGAAACCCTCGGCCTCCAGCGCCTGGCGGATGGGCTCGAGTTCGACCGCCTGCAGGTAGCCGACCTCGATAATGCTGCCGCCGGTAAAATCGATGCCGACATTCAGCTTCAGCGTAAACAGGCTGACGATTGAAACCAGCAACAACGCTGTCGATAACAGCATCGCCGGTTTACGCAGCGCCATGAAATCGAAGTTATTGAATAATGTCTTGGGCATAATCAGATCGCCAGCCGGGTTACCTGTTTACGACCGTAAATCAGGTTGATGACCGCGCGCGTACCGAAGATCGCGGTGAACATCGACGACGCGATACCGATCATCAACGTCACCGCGAAACCCTGAATCGGGCCGGTGCCGAAGCCGAACAATACGATGGCGGCGATAAAAGTAGTGATATTGGCGTCGGCGATGGTGCCGAATGCTTTTTCATAGCCGGCGAAAATTGCCGCCTGCGGCGTGTTGCCGACGCGTAATTCTTCGCGAATTCGCTCAAAAATCAATACGTTGGCGTCGACCGCCATACCAACCGTGAGCACAATACCGGCAATGCCGGGCAAGGTTAGAGTCGCCTGAAAAATCGATAGTACGGCTACCATTAGCACCAGGTTCAGGCTCAGCGCAAGATTGGCAACCAGGCCGAATACCTTGTAATAAAACGCCATGAAAACCAGCACCAGCACGAATCCGACCATTACCGACAGAAAACCGCGATCGATGTTTTCCTGTCCCAGGCTCGGGCCGACGGTGCGCTCTTCGACGATTACCATCGGCGCACGCAACGCACCGGCACGTAATAACAACGCCAGATCACGGGCTTCGCGGGTGCTGTCGAGGCCGGTGATATGAAACCGCTTGCTCAATTGATCGCGAATCGTGGCGACATTGATGACTTGCGAATCGGTGCTTCTGAAGCGCTGCCTGACCCCGTCCACTTCGCGAAATTCGAACTTGTCCTCGATGAAAACCACGCCCATCGGTTTACCGATATTATCGCGTGTGATTTTCGCCATGCGGTCCGCGCCCTTGGCGTTCATCGTAATCGTGACATCCGGTGAAGCGCTTTGCTGGTCGATACCCGAAGCCGCACCGACAATCTGGTCACCGGTAACGATGACGCTGCGTTTCAGCAACACCGGGTCGCCGTTACTCTGAGTGTATAAACGGGTGCCAATGGGCGCCTTGCCGGAAGCCTGGGCTGCCCGCCAGTCGGTAAAACTGCCGTGTACCAGGCGAAACTCGAGGGTCGCGGTAGCACCTAAAATTTCCTTGGCGCGAACCGTATCCTGCACCCCGGGCAACTGCACTACGACGCGCTCATTACCCTGACGCTGGATGACCGGCTCGGCCACCCCGAGTTCGTTGACGCGATTCTTGAGCGTCGAGATATTCTGCTCGATCGCGGCGCGGCGTTCTTCTTCCAGCGCGTTGGAGTTGAAGCTGATTCCGATAAACCAGTTGCGATCGTCGCTGCTGTCGACAAATTCGTAATCACGAAACTCTTCCTCCAGCAGCAGGCGCGCGTCATCACGGGCTTCGGCGGAGGTAAAACGGATATTGATCGACGTTTTGTCGGACTGCACCGCCTTGTAGCGTACTTTTTCTTCGCGCATGAAACTGCGCAATTCCCCGGATGCCCGGGTCAAGGATTTTTCGATCGCCGAAGCCATATCGACTTCCATTAGAAAATGCACCCCGCCGCGCAAATCCAGCCCGAGATACATCGGTAACGCACTTAAGGAAGTAAGCCAGTCCGGAGTCGCCGGCGCCAGGTTGAGCGCAATGCCGTAACGTCGGTCGCTGGCGTAAAGCGCCGCGCGAAGTTTTGAGGCCGCCTTGAGTTGGGCGTCTTCCGAAGCGAAGCGCACCAGTACATTGTTGCCGTCCAGTTCGACCGAGCGATGTTCGATATTTTCGCTCTGCAGCAGGCTCTTGATATTGTTTAACTCACCCTCGTCGACGAGATTGACCCGATGCGTAATCTGCAGCGCAGGGTCTTCACCGTACAGATTGGGCGTCGCATAAATCGCACCGATGGCAACTACCAGGATGAGGAGGATATATCTCCAGGGGGCATAACGATTGACCATCTCGATTACAGGTTCTTGATGGTGCCCTTGGGCAATACGGAGGCAATCGCGTGACGCTGAATCTTGACTTCGACATTGTCGGCGATCCGGCAGGTGAGGAAGTTGTCGTCAGTTGCGGTGATTTTCGCAAGCAAGCCGCCATTGGTGATTATTTCATCGCCCTTGTTGAGCGCTTCGACCATGCTTTTATGCTCCTTGGCTTTTTTCTGCTGCGGACGGATTAGGAGAAAATAGAAAATGCCGAACATCAACAGCAGCGGCAAAATCAACTCGAGAGTGCCGGCTTGTCCCCCTTCGGCTCCCTGCGCTAGCGCATCACTTATAAAAAAACTCATTTTGATAAACCTTTGGTTTGCGATTTGTTCGCTCAGGGCCCCGCCCTGAAGCGGCGCGTATTATGGCACTAGGGCGGCCATCTCACAAGATGGCAGCGAATTTTTGATCGCTATGATTCGGACCCGTAACGGCGGTAAAAGTTTTCACAAAAGTCGTCGAAGCGGCCACTTTCGATGGCGCCGCGAATCGAGGCCATCAATTGCTGGAAATAATGCAGGTTATGAATGGTATTGAGCCGGGCGCCGAGAATTTCACCACATTTGTCGAGATGGCGCAGATAGGCGCGCGAGTAGTGCCGGCAGGTGTAACATTCGCATTGCGGATCCACCGCCGCCGTATCGTCGGCGTAGCGGCTGTTGCGGATGCGGACGATACCGTCGCTGGTATACAGAAACCCGGTGCGGGCGTTACGTGTCGGAATCACGCAATCGAACATGTCGATGCCGCGGCGCACCCCTTCGACCAGGTCTGCCGGTTTGCCGACGCCCATCAAATAGCGCGGTTTGTCGACCGGCAACTCGGGCAGCACGATATCCAGGGTTGCATTGCGCTCGTCGGCGGCCTCGCCCACCGACAAGCCGCCGATGGCGTAACCATCGAAACCGATGTCGACCAGCCCGCGCGCCGAATCGATGCGCAGCTCGGGATAAGTGCCACCCTGTACGATACCAAACAGCGAGTTGGGGTTATCGCCAAACGCGATCTTGCTGCGCTCGGCCCAGCGCAGCGACAATTGCATCGATCGGCGCACCACATCCTCAGCCGCCGGATAAGGCGTGCACTCGTCGAAACACATTACGATATCCGAGCCGAGATCGCGCTGGACCTGCATCGAAACCTCGGGACTGAGGAAGACCTTGGCGCCATCCACCGGCGAGGCGAAGGTCACGCCCTCCTCGGTAATCTTGCGCATCTTGGCGAGGCTGAACACCTGGAAGCCGCCCGAGTCGGTCAGAATCGGGCCCTGCCAATGCATCATATCGTGCAGGTCTCCATGGCGTTTTATGATTTCGGTGCCGGGACGCAACATGAGATGAAAAGTATTGCCGAGGATGATCTGCGCCCCTATTTCCTGCAGTTCCTCCGGCGTCATCGCCTTGACCGTACCGTAGGTGCCGACCGGCATGAAAGCGGGGGTTTCGACCTTGCCCCGCGCAAACACCAGACGCCCGTGGCGCGCCCTGTCAGCGGTCTTATCGAGGATGAATTCCATTAAGTTCCCGGCTCCCGTCGATTGTCGATGAACATCGCGTCACCGTAGCTGAAAAAGCGGTAACCCTGCGCCACCGCATGCGCGTAGGCCCGCCGTATCAATCCGCTGCCGGCGAACGCGCTAACCAGCATCAACAGGGTCGAGCGCGGCAGGTGGAAATTGGTCAGCATCGCATCCACCAGCTTGAAGGCATAGCCCGGCTTGATGAATAAACTGGACTCGCCCAGCAAGGGGCGCAAGTTACCGCCGGCGGCCGCCGATTCGAGGCTGCGTACCACGGTGGTACCGACGGCAATCACCCGTTTACCCCGTTCACGAGTATGCATTATCGCATCGCATACGGATTGCGGCACGTCGACGAGTTCGGCATGCATGATATGGTTTTCGATATCCTCGCCGCGCACCGGTTGAAAGGTTCCGGCGCCGACGTGTAAAGTCAGATAGGCGAATTCGACGCCCTTTTGCCGCAGCCGGCGGAGAATTCCGTCGTCGAAATGCAGCCCGGCGGTCGGTGCGGCCACCGCCCCCGGTTTGCTGGCATAGACCGTCTGGTAACGCTCCCTGTCGGCCGCGGCGTCGGCCCGTTCTATATATGGCGGCAAGGGGACATGCCCGTACTGCTCGAGCAGCTCCAGCCAGGGCCGGGCTTGTTGATGTAACACGAAGAGGTCGCCCTCACGCGCTTGCATGACACAGCTTACCTCGCCTTCGAGAATCAACTCCGTCCCGGGCTTCGGCGCCTTGCTGGCGCGAATCTGCGCCAGCAGAGTCGAGTCGTCGAGCACCCGTTCCACCATGACTTCGACTTGCCCGCCACTTTGTTTGCGCCCGAACAGGCGCGCCGGGATCACTCGGGTATCGTTGAACACCAGTAAGTCGCCGCGCTCGATGAAATCGACAATGTCGGAAAACTGTCGGTCGGAGAAATCATCGGCGGCAGGATCGACCCGCAGCAAACGCGAGGCGCTGCGCTCGGCCAGAGGTGTCTGCGCAATCAATTCTTGCGGCAACCGGTAATCGAAATCGCTGAGTCGCATCGTCGGGGTGCTTTCAAAAACGCCGTATGTTAACCCATTTCCAGCGACACAAAACGGGTTTTCCGATTTACCCGGGTTTGCAGCCGCGGCATCACTACCACTTGCCCTTATTTTGAATTAGAATGCGCCCTCCTTGCCGGGGTGGCGGAACTGGTAGACGCGGCGGATTCAAAATCCGCTGGTGGTAACACCTTGGGGGTTCGAGTCCCCCCCCCGGTACCAATCTCGACCGGCCGCAGCGCCGTTATCCCCAACTCCTCTAAACCGATCCCGCTTGCTACATCCGGACGATTCGTCATGCACCGTAGCCGGCATTCGCCCCTGTGGCATATCCACAACATTTCCCGGTAATTGTCCGCAACGAGCGCGTTTCCCTCGTGATCCGCGGAAAAACCGCGCATACCGTGCTTTCATGCGCTGGTCCAATCTGTCTGATTTATGCAAATTTTCGTTTAAACGATTGATTTATATCGATTAATTACCTAGCTCCGTTAACTGGCACTATCGTTGCAAACCGCTTCTTGCAGGGTTTTCCTGCCACACAGTTTCAGCACATAAATATCAAAATTTGGAACCCAGTGTAGCGCGACTTACAACAAACCAGACAAGGGAGCATCCATGAAATCCAAAAACATACGAAATTTATTATCGACCTGGCTTTTCGCCGCCGCCGTCTCCGCCGCCCTGATTGTCCCCGGTGCAGCACCAGCCTTCGAAGCCAAACTTTCCGGCCAGGTAAGCCGAATGGTGGTATTACCCGATGATGCGGTTGGCGACGAAATCCAGCATCAAGACATCGGTTGGAGCGGTTCACGCTTTCGCTTCACCGGCTCCGAAGAAGCGGATAACGGTCTGACCTGGGGATTCCGGTTCGAAATACAGGCACGCAACAACAATGCGGGGACCAATGGCGGCCAATTGGGAAATAATGGCGATAATCAAGACAATCGCTATCAGGATCTCTATTTATCCGGGGATTTCGGCAGGATATCGTTCGGCAAGGGCGACGGCGCATCCAATGGCGGTACCGAAGTAGACATGTCCGGTACTGCGCTCGCCTCGGCGGCACCGTTGCAGGACAACTGGGGGGGATTTGCGATCTTGCCGGACGGCACGAAATGGAGCACGGTTTTCACCATGTTTGACGGTCTCAGCCGCCAAAACCGTGTGCGGTACGACACCCCAAGCTTCAATGGTTTTACTCTGGCGGGCAGTCTCAACCAGGGAAATGCGACCGAACTCGCGCTGCGCTACAGCGGCGACTTCGGTGGCCACAAATTCGGCGCTGCCGTGTTTGTCGATCAAGCCCCTGACGTAAGTTCCAGCGTCGATGGCGCCGATGTTTCGGGTGGCTCCGCCTCGCTACTACTGGATAATGGCCTGAACTTCACGCTGGCTTTCTCTGAAAGCGATCCCGATTCGGGCGGCGCCAGCGATTCGACCTTCGTTAAAGTCGGTTACAAGACCGGCATTCACGCATTCAGCGTCGACCTGGCCGACGGCGAAAACGGCGCCGGCGACGAGGGCGACTCTACCGGCTTTACCTATGCTATTTTCCCGCATAAAGGTGTCGAGATATTTGCGATGATTCGTGAACTCGATTCCTCTGGTGTCGCCGGCGCGGAATCGGTAGACCTCACTGCAATCGGCAGCCGGATTAAGTTCTAGCAGCAATGCCGCGGTTATTATAAGGAGCGGCTTATCGAGCCGCTCTTTTTAACAATTCCACCGAATGGTTTGGCTGGAATAGGATCTTAATTCTAGGATATTTTCTATCGCCCCAACATTCTCAGGACACTATGTTGAATTACAAGCTGCTAATTTTCATCATCCCCGCCCTGCTGCTCGGCGCCTGTACCGTGACGGGCCCGGCTGACGACGGTTTCGAGAATTCGAATGAATGGGTAGATAACGGACGACTCTTATCCGACGACAACCGTGGCTATACGGTATTCAGCTCGGAAAAGAAACAAGCTGGTCGTACAACGGCAAATACCGCAACCGAATCGCCGTCAAAAGACGAACTGGATTTTGTCGCCTATAGGCAATGGCTCAATGCCAAACAGAAGAACTCGCCCGAATATCGGAAATTCAAGCAATGGCAGGAATTCGAGGAGTTTCAGCGCTGGAAGGAACAGGAACAAGTCGAATAGGCCGCTGCGTTCATTGCCTCTGCAACGGTCAGCAGATGAGGAACCCGCTTATTGCATAGACATTCCGGCAACGGTATACTGACGTGGTCAAACTTTTTGATACACCCCAGTTAAGCGGCATGCTTCGTTTCGAGTAGTCGTTTTTCATAATCATTCGGGCTGACATAATTCAGCGTCGAATGTAATCGATATGGGTTATACCAGCTGGATATGTACTGCAGAATATCCTGCTGTGCTTCATATCGAGTCTGATAATTTCGCCATTGCACCCGCTCCTGCTTCAGACTGCCAAAGAAGCTCTCGACCACCGCATTATCCCAACAGTCACCTTTACGGCTCATGCTGCCCTGGAACCCGTTGATTCTGAGTAATTTTCGGAATGCCTTGCTGGCATACTGAGACCCACGATCCGAGTGATGGATTAAACCTGCCTTGGGTCGGCGCTGCCAGGCGGCCATCTTCAAGGCATCACAGACCAACTGCGATTTCATCCGAGGGCTCATGCTCCAGCCCACAACCTTTCTCAAACACAGATCTATCACGACAGCCAGGTAAAGCCAGCCCTCCTGGGTCCATACATAAGTCACATCCGAGACCTGATCAGGCTGGGGCACATCAAATTGCCGCTGAAGCAGATTGTCGTACACCGGTTGTTTGTGATTGCTGTTCGTGGTCACCTTGAATTTCTTGCGATGACGTACCTGAACTCCGGCCTCCCGCATCAATTCCGCGCCTTATTCCGGCTCACCGGATAACCCAGACAGTTCAGGGCCCGTTTCATACGTCGGCTGCCGTAGGTATGATCACTCGCATCATCAACCCGCTGAACCCACTCCAGCATTTCCTCATGCTCGGGATCAGGCGGTCTTGTGTCCATCTGGCGCCGGTAGTGGTAATAACATGACCGGTCCACACCCAGCACCTGACACATCAGGCGAACGGGAAAGGTATTCTTGTGTTGGGTGATAAACGAGTATTTCATTTCGTTTCTGCTGCAAAGAATACCGTCGCCTTTTTTAAGATTTCTTTCTCCATCTTCAGGCGTTTGATTTCAGCTTTAAGTCGACGGTTCTCTTCCTGATCCGGTGTCAGCTTGCCGTTCCCACGGAAAGCCTGGCCATCACCCGATTGTTCCTCTTGCACCCATCGGCACAGCATATTGGCATTGATGCCCAGGCTTCGCGCTGCTTCCGCCCGGCTGTAGCCCTGATCAGTTACCAGGCTCAAGGTAAGTCGACAATTCTTCTGCACCAGAGATATGGGAGGAAGAAGAACTTCAAGGGGCTCAATTTCTGGTCGAGGGGATACTGCGTAAGTACGATAGGACTGAAAGAAGCCCAGGTGATCGATTACATCCGAAGTCAGGAGAAGAAGGACAAGGAAGAGCAACAGAAAGAGATGCAATACTATTAACTGAAACTTGGCACGGGCCCATAGCCCCCCACTGGGGGGCTTAATTCAAACTACCGGCTATGCCGGTAGTAGGTGACTTCCCGCGCAAGCCTGCGCGGCTTTAGGCCCTGTGGGTCCCGGCGGGAATCTTATTGAGTTGCGGCATCATTTCGAGATCCCCGCTTGCGCGCACTGCTGTCCGGAATAAATCATAATGCCAACTGTGCTTGATGTATTTGGAAATCGGATTTCCATTTTCGTCGTCGTTTAAGTACTTCGAATTCGAGTCTGGGTCGCTGGAATAGAGTCGATTTGAGTTCCGCCAGCCACAGATAAAAACCGCGTCTCGATCCACAAAGTTGCCGGTATAGATCGGCGATGAGATACGTGATCAATGCCACCAGTATCTGGATTTTGACCGCATTCTCGCTTTGACCGAGAAACTTTTTGATTTTCAGGTTCTGCTTGACCCACTTGAACCAGAGTTCGATCGCCCAACGCTGCTTGTACAGCGCCGCAACTTCTTCAACCGG
>DS021201.1:98896-102085 GCA_001735895.1 Olavius algarvensis Gamma 3 endosymbiont
CATCCGATAAAGTCGAGCGCTTAATCGGACCGCAGCCCAGGTGATAGTGATGCGCGGAATGACTATTGTAGCTCACCTCCAACTCGCGCAAGCTCCGACAACCGGACAATTGAGCATACATCAGACTGATTAACTGCCCCCAGCTGTCGAAACCCTTGTTATGTTTATCGCTCCGATGCTGTTCAACGCAGCGTTTGAAAGTATTTTTAGGAAGGACTTTCAAAAGTTCGCCAAATCGGGTATTTGTATACATGTTGCAGTGTCCTGAAATTAAGTTGTCGCTTATGGTTTTATTCGTAAAACCCGGGCACTGCAACACTTTCAAATACACCAACTTAATTTATTCCGGACAGCAGTGCGCTTGCGCGGGGATGACGTTATGGTGGGGCCAGTTGCCCAAACAGTTGTTCCAGGCTAAGAGCGATCCCCAGTAATTGTTTATCCGCGTGTGCCGCACCGCCCAGCAGCATAGCCACCGGCAATCCCTGCTCGGTTACTCCGACCGGAAGGTTAACGCTGGGCAGGCCCGCGTTGCTGTCCGGATCGGTGTTGCGGATATAGGTGGTGAAGGTATCCTCGATGTTACCGTTCAGCTCGACGCCCGCGAGCAAACCTTCGGTCGGTCTCGCCGGCAGCGGGGTCGTGGGTATCAACATCGCATCCAGCGAATTGACGTCATAGTAGCTTTGAAACAGCGCCTGTAACGCGGGGCGGTGGATATTAATCGCATCCTGATAAACGGCTTCCGGAATGCGGCCATCGGGAATCCCGTCATTATTATTGTCCACCACCGTCAACACGGCAAACAAACCGTTGACGTCGGGACTGGTGGTTTGTGCCGCCAGTTGCTCCAGGCTCAACTGCGGCACATAGGTCGCCAGGTAAGCGGTCAGGTCGGTTACGGCTTCGTAAAGCGCCACCGGGAAACCGATCTTTGCATTCAGGTCGGCAACTCCGACCAGATCGACCTCGACCAGAGTAACACCTGCGTCGGCTAGTTCTCGCAGCGCCGCTTCGACATTAAGGTCGGTTTGCGGATCGAGATTGGCATAGTAATAATCGCGTGGAATACCGATGCGCAAGCCGCTTAGCGGTATGGCGTCCACTTCCCTGGGATCGCCGCTCATAATGGAATCCAGCAGAATCAAATCCTGAACGCTGCGCGCCATGGGTCCGGCTGTATCGCGGGTATGCGCAATCGGTGTAATACCTTCCTGTGGATAACGATTCAGGGTCGGGCGTAAGCTGACGATACCGGTCAGCGCGGCGGGGATTCGTACCGAGCCGCCGGTGTCGGTGCCCAGGCCGGCCGGCGCCATGCGTGCGCTGACGGCGGCGCCGCTACCACCGCTACTGCCACCGGCGGTATGGCTCGGATTATAGGGGTTTCCGACCCGGCCGAAGCTGGCATTATCGCTGGTGATGCCAAACGCCAGTTCGTGCATGTTGGTTTTGCCGAGAATAATCGCGCCTTCGTCAACCAGCGCTTGGACAACAGGGGCGTTGTCGTCTGGAATAAAGTCTCCCAGTCCGGGGGTTCCCGCCGTATTGCGCAGACCCGCGACATGGATATTGTCCTTTACCACCAAAGGCACGCCATGTAGTTTGCCGACCGCCCTACCCTTCGCTATGTCGCGATCGGCCGCAATTGCCTGCGCCAGGGCCCGATGCTGGTTGAGCGTGATAAAGACGTTTAAATCCGAATTTCTTCTTACCTGACGGATCAGCGATTTGGTTAGCTTAAAACTCGACAACTCGCCATCCCGAATCATTTGCGCGGCCTCGCTAACACTCAGTTCGACCCGTTCCTGGTGCGAAAGGCCGTCGTGCAAGGGGCAGCCGGCGAGTGTTAAGGCAAGGCCAATTACAATGACGGCTTGTCGGGTTTTGTGGGATAAAAGAGATGTGATCGGATTAGGCATAGTGTACTCCTCGGCTATTGCTTGAGGAGCAGTCTATTTGGAGTGCGCCGTGTGAGGTATCCTCAATATGAGGAGACGAAAGCCGAATCAACTATGCAATTTCGCCAGGGCCGCGCTGCGGCTGTGCACATCGAGTTTGCGATACAGGTGTTTGAGGTGCGAGCGTACCGTGGTGTAGCCAATGTCCAATCGATCCGCTATTTGCTGGTCGGATAAGCCCATGCAAAGCTGATGCGCGGTTTCGGCTTCACGCCGGGTCAATTCGAAGCGGGCCATTAAAGGGCCTAAAGTATCGCCGTTGGCATTTTCGTCCGTCGCCGGATTTTCGGCATTTCTTAAGGCATTGGCATACAAGGGCCGTATAAACTCGAGCATTTCCAGGTCCTGGTCGTCAAACGGGCGCCGATGCCTGGCGCGCCACAAACGAATATCGCCGACATGTTGATTGCGATCGAAAGCGTGCGCATTGATACCGTAATACAAGCCGTCAATCTTCAAGAAGTCGTTGTAGAACTCTTGCTTGCGCAGGCTGGCGTAACTCATGATTTCACCGACATCAGTCGCTTTTCTACGGCGCTGCAGGGCGGGCGTGATCGGATCGTTAAACTGAAAATACTGGCGGTAATTTTCCAGGTTATCGGCCGACATGTTTAACATAACCCCGTCATCGTATCTTTGCCGTTGATGATTCCAGATATACGACGCAAAGTAGTCCGCCTTGAACAGGCTCAACAACGCATCCCCTGTTTGCTCCCGCAGCCGGGTACGATCCGGCGGATTGGTGAGCAGGTTGAGCAAGTTCCTGAAGGTGGGAAGTTTATGGACCGCAGTCATCGAATCGATTATCACTCATCGGTAATTGCCAGTTATTATAAACACCGGAACTCACCCGTTACAAGTTGGCGCCGGGTGAATAGATAACGTCAGCCGGCGGCGCCGATTCAATGCATGAAGGTAATTTCCGTTAATTCGGGGCGCAGGCAATCTCGGGAAAAAAGACACCGCAGTGACGGGGTTTCGACTTTATTCGCCCGAACGCCAACCCAGTTCTTCGTCTGATCATTCCAACCAAACCGATTACTGTCGTGACGAATTGCCAGACAGCAGCGGGGATCTGTATGGGCGATCCACGCGGTTGCGGAACTGTCGGCCTGATTTGGCGTCTAATTACGTTGGTTTGTTGCAAAATAAATCCGGGAGAACGCCTGGTGTCTATTAGCTCATTGAGCAAATTTCCTGAGGAAAACCCAAACCCGGTTATGCGCCT
>DS021201.1:102238-110174 GCA_001735895.1 Olavius algarvensis Gamma 3 endosymbiont
GTTCCGCGCGGTCGAGAATCTGAGTCCATGGTCGACGATTTCGAATGTCGGGACCGAGTGTTCACCGTCACCTTTATGCCGATCTCCAATAGCAACTACGTCAATGTTTATGCGCTCGACACGACCGAGAAAAAACAGATGGAAAACGCGCTGCAAGCGGCGCTCAAGGAAGTCAGGCAATTGCGTAATCGTCTGCAGGAAGAAAACCGTTACTTGCGGGAGGAAATCAGGGAAGAAACCGGTTTCGATACGATCATCGGCAATAGCAACGCGCTTACCAGATTGATGCATAAAATCAATCAAGTCGCTGCTACCGATGCGACGGTGCTGATTACCGGCGAGACCGGAACCGGCAAAGAACTCATTGCCAGAGCGATTCATGCCGCGAGCCTGCGCCGAGTTTCACCCTTAATCAAGATCAATTGTGCCGCGCTGCCGGCCGAATTGATCGAAAGCGAACTTTTCGGACATCAAAAAGGCGCCTTCACCGGCGCCATCGCTAATAAGCGGGGCCGTTTCGAACTCGCCGACGGCGGCACCCTGTTTCTCGATGAGATCGGCGACATTCCAATCGCGTCACAGTCGAAGTTACTGCGCGCGTTGCAAGAACAGGAATTCGAACGCGTCGGCGGCAATAAAACAATCAAGATCGACGTGCGCGTGATTGCGGCCACCAACCGGGTACTGGTGAAAAACATTGCCCAGGGCGAATTTCGCGAGGATTTATACTACCGCCTCAACGTCTTCCCGATACACAGCCCGCCGCTGCGTGAGCGCAGCGAGGATATCGCCACTCTGGCCTATCACTTTCTGGAAAAGTACGCCAAAAAAATCGGCAAACGTATCGATCGCATAGACGCTGCGGTCATGCATCGGTTAAAGACTTACCATTGGCCGGGTAACGTACGTGAACTGGAAAACATCATCGAGCGCGCGGTGATACTCAGCGACGGCAAAGATTTGCAGCTGGACGAAGCTTTCGAAATTAATACACCGCCATTGCAAGCCGACCTAAAGACACTCGGCGAAGTCGAACAGGAAATGATCCGCACGGCACTCGAGGCCTGCGGCGGCAAGATCGAAGGCGATTACGGTGCGGCGATACGCCTGGCGATGGCGCCGAGCACGCTGCGCGAACGCATTAAAAAATACGGGCTCGAGCGGCATCCGCCGGAAGCCGCTCGCGGCACCGAACGAATCGAGAACTAACCCAAGCGTTCGCGGCAGGAAATCGGTGAGATCGGCAGCCTAGAGGATCGAAATTCGTAACAGCCTACTCACCCGTAATATCCCTAATTCAGCATAACGTCGGGTGTAATGTGCCGGATTCCCGCTTGCGGATGCAGATAACCGCCGCCGGAGCGGCGGCGGTTAAACACTATCAGGCGGCTTGTTCCGCTTTTTCCTTGTGCTCAAGCGTTGCGCCCGCGGAATCGATCGAGATCGAACGCGGCTTCATCGCCTCGGGGACTTCCTTGACCAGGTTAATGGTCAGCAGTCCGTTTTTAAGGTCGGCGCCGCGCACTTCGATATAGTCGGCAAGATTGAACTTGCGCTCGAAACTGCGGTTGGCAATGCCGCGATACAGATAGGATTTCTCTTCACTGTCCTCGGCTTTCTTGCCGCGCACGCGCAATACGCCGTTTTCGACCTGGATGTCGAGTTCGCTTTCCTCGAAACCGGCGACCGCGAGCGTAATCGCATAACGATCCTCGCCGGTGGTTTCGATATCGTAGGGCGGAAATCCCGTGGCGGCTTTTTCGCTGCGCAGGGCGCTATCCAGCAACGAACCCATGCGGTCGAAACCGATGCTGCTGCGGTACAGAGGGGATAAGTCGATAGTAGTCATAACAAATTCTCCTTAAGAAGCAATTGATTAATGCGCCGCCGCTCTCTATGAGACCCGGCCCGCGCAGATTGGATATGGGAGTAATTGCTATGATTTCAAGCCCGCCGGCAGAATCTTTTTAAGCCTTCCGATCTTCCAGCCACTTCACCAGTTGCCTGAACGGCAACGGCCGTGAAACAAAGTAACCCTGTACCTGATCGCAACCGACTTCGGCCACCAGATCCCAGTCTTCCTGGTCTTCGACACCCTCGGCGACCACCTTCATATCGAGTTTTTTAGCCAGCAAAACGCTGGATTCCAGGATTGCGCGCGCCGAGGTTTCGCGCGCCGCGCCGTGCACGAAGGCGCGGTCGATCTTGAATTCGGCGAAGGGAATGCGTTGTAACTGTTCCATCGACGAATAACCGGTACCGAAATCGTCAATCGACAGATTGAATTGCTTCAACGACAACCGGCTGAGGATATCGAGGGCCACCGACAAATGCTCCATCAACCGACTTTCGGTGATTTCGAATGAAATGCTCGACGGCTCCAGCCCCGACTCTGCCAGTAGCGATGAAATTCGATCGGGCCATTCCAGGTTGGTCAGCGAATCGACCGAAATGTTGATCGCGATATTGAGATGGTAACCCATGGCCTTAAGCCGTGCCGCAAAGTCGAGCGCCTTGTTACAGACCACATCGGTCAACCCGCCGATCAAACCGTGATCTTCCGCCATGGTGATAAATGCATTCGGTTTTATGAGTCCCATGACGGGATGATTCCAGCGCACCAGCGCTTCGACGCCGACCACCTCTCCCGATTTAATATCGATTTTAGGTTGAAAAAATGTGTCCAGCTGATTACAGGTAATGGCCTGTTCGAGGTCGGCGAGATTGAAGGGATCATTCATCATCAAGGTGCCTTCCTGGCGAATCTGGTCCAACGAATCGAGCAATTCGCTCAATTTGGCCGGGGTCACCGGTTTTTCCATGACGCCGAGCACATGTAATTCATGTTCGATCGCCAGCTTTTCGACCGTCTTCAGGATGCGGACGTCTTCGCCGCTAGTCAGAATCAGGGATCCGCCGAAGCCGCTCGTCGCCAGGTGCCGAATCAATTCGACACCGTCCATTTCGGGCATGTTCAAGTCGCAGATGATAACCTCGATGCGCTCGCCGTTTTGCTGCAGCATATCGAGCGCTGCCGACCCCGACATGGCGTTAAGCACGCTGGAAATGCCGAGGTCGTTCAGCATCACGGTAGTGACCCGATGCATGATGTAATCGTCATCCACCAGCATGATGGAAAGCCTGAACTGCGTAATGTTGTCGTCGGCAGGCAACTCGAGCGCTAACTCTTGTCCGGAAACCACCTCACCCCCGGGACCACCGGCGGGACTCATAAAGTTCCGGAAAAACTCGGCAGTCTGGGCCGAATCACTATACAGTTGGGGCATCAGATCTTCTAGTTCCCCCCAATCGGCCGCAGTCGCAGCCGTTTCAAGCTGTTGGCAAATGTTGGCCATGGTCATGGCGCCCAGGCTGCGTGATGACGATTTGAGTTTGTGGGTGTACTCGGAGATTTGCTCAGCATTTTTCCATGAAAAGGCCTGCTGGATGTTGTCGATTTCACCCTCGAGGGCTTCAACATACGACTTCATCAAATGTCGATGCAGATCGGGTTTATCGCCGGTGGATTGGGTCAGTACGCTTAAATCGACAATCTTGCTAAGCTGCGCCTCCCCGTCCGTCGAGCTTTGCTTAGCCACATCGGATTTTTTTTCCGGCGGCGCCCATTTTTCCAGCGCATCCGCAAATCCTCCAACTCCACCGGTTTCGGGATGACGCCGTCCACGCCGACTTCGAAACATTTTTCGACATCGGCCGCCAGCGCATTGGCGGTGATCGCGATGACGGGCGAGCGACGGTCGCGATCCCGCTCCAAATGGCGGATTTCGCGCACCAGTTCGTAACCGTTCATTTCCGGCATCCGGATATCGGTGAGCAGCAGACCGTAGTCATTCTTCTGCCAGTGCGCCAACGCCTCTACTCCATTTTCCGCATAGTCGGCCTGGTAACCCAGAATTTCCAGCTGCGCGGCCATTAATTCCTGGTTGATGAGGTTGTCTTCCGCGACCAGAATGCGCGAGGCGACCTCGTTGGGGCCGGTGATACTGGTAACGGTTTCTTCCCGGGCGAGCGCATCCTCGAACAGCCGGGCCGTTTTAGCGGGTTCCAGCGTAACCCAAAAGGTACTGCCCTGCCCTTCGCTACTGTCGATATCGAGTCTGCCATTCATCAAGTCGAGTAACTGCCGGGTGATTACCAGACCTATGCCGGTGCCTTCGATAGTGCTGAATTCGGCGCCGAGCCGGTTAAAAGGCTGAAACAATTCCTTGAGCTTTTCGGCGGAGATGCCGACCCCGGAATCCTCGATCCCGATACTAAAAAGTCCACCCTCGCGGCATTTGAATGCAACCTTTATCCAGCCGCCTTCATGGTTGTACTTGACCGCATTGTTCAACAGGTTGAGAAATACCTGTTTCAAGCGGATGTTATCGGCCTGGACGTTCAGCCCTTCGAATTCGATTTCATCGAAGTCGACCGCCACGCTGCGATTTTTTGCCAAAGGCTGGATCCAGTGCACGCTGTCTTTCAACACTTGTCGCAGCGAAACCGGTTCCAGCGACACATCGGTTTCACCGGCTTCGATACGTGACAGATCGAGAATCTGGTCGATTAGCGACATTAAGTGCCTGCCGGCGCGGTTAATTTCAGTCGCATTGGCGAGGTGTTGCTCGCTGAGATTGCGGTCATAGGCAAACAATTGCGAAAAACCGAGAATCGCATTGAGCGGTGTACGCAGTTCATGGCTCATACTGGAGAGGAACTCGGACTTGGCCTGACTCGCCTGCTCCGCCTGAGTCTTGGCTTCGATGAGCGCGGCTTCGGCCTGCTTGCGCTCGGAAATATCTTCGTGAATCGTAATCACGCGTTCCCAGCTGTCTTCGTATCCGCGCACCAGGGTTACGATGGACCGGGTCTCGAAGAAACTGCCGTCGGCACGCGAATCGATGCAATCGGCGGCATAATACTTCTGATCGCCGGCGAGCGCGGCAATCGCGGCCGCGTAAAATACCACCCAGTCCGCATCCCACCATTCACCAACCTTGGCCTCGGCGGCAATAAACGCCTCCTTGGATTCGAGATCATGCATGCGAACCAGGGTTTCATTGACATTTGTGACCCGGACCTGACCAACGATCTCGCGCAGGATGCGCGGATTATTGATGAAGTATTCTTCCAGATCGTCGACACCCTTGAATATCAGTTTATCGACGACTTTTTTTAAATGGGGAATAGTCTTCTTCCTGCACCCCGAGCGGCATTTGCTCGAACAGAGAATGGTAGCGTTGCTCGCTTTCCTGCAACGCAGTGATTGCGGCCTGGCTCTCGGTTATATCCTGCACCATGCCGAAGCTGGCAATCAGGGTATCGCGATCATCGAAGACACCTTGTATAAACTCGCGCAGATGCCGGATTTCCCCCTGGCTGTCGACAATTCGGTAATCGAAGTGACTACTGACACCGGGTTCCAGGTTACGGCCGTCGATTCGTTCACGGAAATAGGCCAGATCATCGGGATGGACGATGCGCTCGAAATCCGCCTGAGTGCGGAATTCGTTTTTGAATTCCTCGACATCGGCCCCATAAACCGCGGCCATCTCGTTAGAATAAAAATTTGCCTTGTTTTCGATCTCATCCCATTCCCAGATGCCAAGCTTCAGCATTTTGGACAATTCCCGCGCGCGATGATCGCGAAATTCGATTGCCGCCTGCGCTTCGTCCAGTTCGACGCGTAAGGCCTTAATCTCTGCGCGCAGTCGGCCTTCGACCGAATCGGTTTTCGATTGTTTTCGAGATTTCGTCGTCAAGACATTGATTTATAGGTTTGCAAGGCTTCAAGTATAGGCGGGAATTCAAGGGAATTCTCACGCAAATTTACTCATTTTCAACTTCAAACCAGTCCAATGCACGGGCTGTTATCTGTCTTCATCGAAACCTGCCTAGCTGACCCAAGAATGAGTAAGCTGGCGGTGTATGATTTTAGGGCGAGTTCGGCTGGTGCCAGAATCGCGTTACAGGCAAAATCGGGGACAGATTCGTCTACCCGCTAAAGCGGTGCGATCACTCTTGCCCCGGTTCGCCGGCCGAGAATTTCAACCTCGAGACTGGCGGCAGCGTGCAGCGGGGTTTGCAGGTATGCGAGCCCCACGGCTTTTTGTAGGCGATGCCCGTAACTGGCTGAAGTCACCATGCCCACTGCCAGATCGCCGCGATACAGCGGGTGCATATAAAACGGATCGAACTCGGGATGGTCAAACTCGAGTAGTTCCATGCACCAGTGGTCATCCCGCTGTCGGCGCGCAAGCATGGCATCGCGGCCGATGAAATCCCGGCTTTCGGTCTTAACCAGGGATTCTAACCCGGCTTCAAGCGGGGTGCGTTCGGTGGTTAGATCGGCACCCCAGGCTCGATAGGCTTTTTCCAGGCGCATCGAGTTCATCGCAAAAGCGCCGTAAAAGCCAAGCCCGTAATTTTCCCCCGCCCGAATCAAGCACTGCAGTAAGGCTCGCTGTTGCCCGATGTCGTGATGCAATTCGATACCCGGTTCGCCGACATAGGAGACGCGCAAGGCATCAACCGGGATGCCGGCAATTTCGATGCGACGGGCGCAAAACCCAGGGAAACCGGCAATCGACAAATCCTGCTCGCTGAGTTGTTGCAGCAACGCTTCGGCATTCGGGCCCATAATTCCGAATACGCCTTTGTGATCGGTGAGGTTTTCGATCTGGAGGTCGAAGTGCCGCGACCGAACCCGCAGCAGATCCGCGTCATGCCGCCCCGCGGCCGCGGCGCTGGCGAGATAGAAATCATCGTCGGCCAGCCTGCTTACCGAAAACTCCGACGCCACGCCGCCCGCTTCGGTGAGTACATGCGTCAATCCAATCCGGCCGGTCCGTGGCGCGGCATTGGCACCGAGTTGATCGATGAAGGCAAAGGCATCTTTTCCGCTCACCCGGAACTTCGAAAATGCCGACAAGTCCCCCAACCCGACGTTGCGCTGCAGATTCCGGCATTCCACTGCGACCGTGTCGAACCAGTTGGCGCGGCGGAAACTTAAGGAGGATTCGGTAACCGCCGGATCGCGCGAGTACCAGTTGGGGCGCTCAAATCCGTAGACGCTGCCGAACACCGCGCCGTTTGCTTGCAACAGTTCGTAGGCGGGCGTCAGTTTTTTGTTACGCCCCGCGCCGCGTTCCTCGTAGGGATAATGAATACCGAACTGAGCGGCGAAACACTCGACCGCCCTGGCGACCCGAAAGTCGCGATCGGCGTAGCCGCCGAAGCGGCGCGAATCGACCGCCAGCGGATCCATCGGCGGCTCGCCCGCATCCATCCACTCGGCCAAAAACTTGCCGGCGCCGCCACCTTCCATGACTCCCATCGACGAACCGGTTAACAGCCATGCATTGCGCAAGCCAAACGCAGGCCCGATCAGCGGATTGGCATCCGGCGTAAAAGTGATCGGACCGTTGACGATGTTTTTGATACCCGCTACAGCCGCGGCCGGCACGCGCTCCATCGCCAGCGCGGCGATGTCCGCGATTGCATCGATGTCGGGCGCGAGCAGCTCCATGCCGAACTCCGGCGGTACCCCGTCGATCGCCCAGGGCTTACCCCGTTTTTCGTAGGGGCCGATGATGACGCCGCCGCCTTCCATGCGTAAGTACCAGCTTTCATCGGGGTCGCGGATCATCGGCAATTCATGTTCGAGTTCGGCAAAGGCATCGATGCGATCGCTGACAATATACTGGTGCAGCATCGGCACCACCGGCAGATCGACACCCATCAGATCGCCGATTTCACGGCACCAGGTGCCGGCGGAGTTAACTATATGCTGGGCGCATATTTCGCCCTTGTCGGTTGTGATCAACCATTCGCTGTCGGTCTTCTGTTTGAGCGCGGTTACCCGGGTATGCCGGTAAATTTCCGCCCCGCGCCGGCGCGCGGCCCTGGCCATCGCCTGGGTTGCCTGGCTCGG
>DS021201.1:110564-159855 GCA_001735895.1 Olavius algarvensis Gamma 3 endosymbiont
AAGCGTGGAAACCGACCGGCTGGCCGGTTTCCTCGGCCAGCACCGATTTGTACAGCTTCACACTATGCGCGCGCAACTGCATGATGGTGAGGTTGTGCGCGTAATGCGTACAGAGGCCGGCGGCGTGCCAGGTAGAACCCGCGGTCAGTTCGTTTTTCTCGATCAGCACCACATCATCCCAACCCAGTTGGGTCAGATGATAAATCAGCGACGCGCCCATGGCGCCGCCGCCGATAACGGCCACTCTGGCGTGGCTTTTCATTGGAGAGTCATCTCGCCCGGCTTGCCGGCCTGTTCCGAAAAGCCTTGGTCGCCGCGACCGTCTGCCAAGCTCGAATCCGACATCTAGTAACTGCGATCCGGCATCGAGGCCTTGCGGCGTTCGACGTAATCTTGTAGGGCTTCGAGCCTGGCCGGATCGAGCGGCGGTTGCCGGTATTCGGCGAGCAGCCGTTTCCAGATTTTATTGGCGCGCTGCGCGGTTTGCAGGCTACCTTCACTCTGCCATTGCTCGAGCGAATTTGCATCGCCGGTGCTGGAGCGGTAATAAGCGGTTTCAAAGTTGTTCAGGGTATGCTCGCTGGAAAGAAAATGACTGCCGGGACCGACCTCGGCGATGGCTTCCATCGCCTGCGCGTTTGCGGAGAGATCGATGCCCCGGCAAAACTCGATCAGCTTGCCGCAAAGGTCGGCATCGATAACGGTTTTTTCGAAGCCGGTGCAAAGCCCGCCTTCCAGCCAGCCGGTGGCATGGTTGATGAAATTGGCGCCGGCCAGCACCGCCATGATCAAGGTCATGCTGCCCTCTTGCTGCGCCTGGCTGTCGGGCAGCTTGGATGACGTCGCACTGCCGATCGTATGGAAAGGAATCCCGAGCCGGCGCGCCAGCTGACCGGCGGCGAGCACCGTTTTGGCTGCCTCGGGCGTGCCGAAAGTCGGCGCCCCTGACTGCATCGACATCGACGACGCGAAACTGCCCATCAGACAGGGCGCGCCGGGCCGTATCAACTGCGTCAGGGCGCAGGTGGCGAGCGCCTCAGCCAGCAATTGCGCCAAGGTACCCGCCTCGGTGCAAGGGCTCATGGCGCCGGTAATCATCCACGGGGTGCAAGCCACCGCCTGGTTATTGCGCGCGTAAACCTTGAGCGAACCCGACATGGCGTCGTCCATCACCAGCGGTGCATTGGTATTCGAGACGCCGTACAGCACCGTGTTCCGGTCGACGAAGTCATCGCCGAACAACAGTTTGACCATCGCTACCGAATCCTGGGCGCGGGCGCTGCCGATCAGAGCGCCGAACAGCGCGCGGTCACCGTAGGTAATATGCGCCAGCATCATGTCGAGGTGGCGTTTGTTAACGGGGACATCGACCGGCTCGCAAACGATACCGCCGCAGTGATGTAGATGCGGAATCATCTGGTGAAGCTTGTTCAGATTGATAAAGTCCTCGAGGGTTGCGTAACACCTTCCCTGATCGAGATCGTGCACGAATGGCGGGCCGTAAACCGGGCTCAGCACGATATTGTCGCCGCCTATTTCTACATTGTTTTCCGGGTTGCGCGCATGCTGGGTAAACTGCCGCGGCGCGGTCGCCTGGATGATTTGACGGCACATGCCGGGCTCGAAATGCACCCGTTCGCCGTCGATGTCGGCGCCGGCTCCACGGAAGTAGCTGAGGATCTCGGGATCGTTGTGAAACTCCATGCCGATATCGCGCAATATGTGGTCGGCATTTTTCTCGATCAGGCATAAACCCTCTTCACTCAGGATATCGTAGGTCGCTATTTTGCGCTTGATATAGGGCGGGCGGGGCGTGACCGCCGCGCGCGGCTGGCCGCGAGTTCTGCGCTTGCGTCTGCCTGCCGAATGTTCTCGAGTAGCCGTCACCGCCATTTCCGCTGGAAAACCCCGATTCATTCTGCCAGAGATAACTCATGAAACAACCGCTCCGAGTCGACATAAGTTAAATCGATAAGCAACATAAGAATGACTTAATTCGATTTAGGCGGATTGTTTCGGCCGCGCGCTTCAGCTATGTTCGCGCAGATGTTTTCCGAGCGGAGATTGCGATGACTTCTCAATTCGACCATGATCAGCATAAATTCGAAGTCGAGTGGGACACGGCGGCTATCGTCGAACGGCGCAACACCTATTACGCGGCATCGCAGCGCGCCTTTGTACCTTACCAGCAGCCGCTAATCTTCAGCCGGGGCCAAGACAACTACCTGTGGGACGAAAAAGGCAACCGCTACCTGGATTGCCTAAGCCAGAATCTGACTATCAGCGTCGGCTACAACAATCCCGTGGTTACCCGTGAAGTGGTCCAACAAGCGCAAACGCTGCAGCACTGCACCACGATGTTTTTTCATCCGGTGCCGGCGCATTTCGCCGAAGAACTGACCCGTACCATGCCGGCCGGCGAGGAATGGACCGTGCACCTGATGAATAGCGGCGCCGAGGCGATCGATATGGCGTTGTTGCTGGCGCGCAGTTATACCGGCAATATCGATATCGTTGCGCTGACCAACGCCTACCATGGCGCCACCTTCGGCGCTCAATCGGTTACCGGGATCAGCGGCTTTCGCCACAACCTACCGCAACTCGGCGGGGTGCAGTTCGCGCCGGTGCCGGACCAGTACCGCGGCATCCACGGCGTTGGAGTCGAGCCCTACCTAAGCGATCTCGAAGGCACGATTCATTACACCACCTGTGGCCGGCTGGCCGGCATGGTGCTCGAACCGATTCAGGGATACGGCGGCATCGTGCCGCTACCCGAAGGTTACATCAGCGGCGCCCAGGAACGCGTCAAGGCCGCTGGCGGCTTGCTGATCGTCGACGAAGTACAGGCAGGAATGGCGCGCACCGGCGACAGCTTCTGGTCGTTTCAGCAACATGGCGTAGTACCGGACATCGTGGTCGCCGCCAAAGGTATCGGCAATGGCTTCCCGCTGGCGGCGCTGATTGTCAAACGCGAAATTGCCGAAGCCATGTCGCAAAAATTTTATTTCCACACTTATGGCGCCAACCCGGTAAGCTGCGCCGCCGGCCGCGCGGTTTTACACCTGATCGAAAAACACGAGCTGCAGCAGCGCGCCAGGAAGGTCGGCGCGGCCTTGCTAGCCATGCTCGAGGACCTGGCAAGCCGGCATGAAGCCATCGGCGAGGTGCGCGGCCGCGGCCTGATGCTGGCGCTGGAACTGGTCAAGAATCGCAGCAGTAAGGAACCCGACCCTGAAACCATGCTGCGACTATTTGAAAATACGCGCGCCAACGGAATCGTGGCCAGCAAATCGGGCGCCTACCGCAATGTATTGCGTATCTGTCCTCCACTATGCACGCAAATGGAAGATGCCCCGATCTTCGAAGAAGCGATTAACAGCAGCTTCGAAAGCTTGTAAGGTGACAGGCTGTGGGGATGATTACGTAACCGGCATTGGCGAATCGCAGCAGCCACCATGATTTCAATCTCTTGCGCGCGCTGGAAGTGTTCCTGGCGATTGCCAAACATGGGCAGATGACAAGGGCCGCCGCCGCGCTCGGCATCAGCCAATCCGCGGTATCCCAACATCTGACCAATCTCGAAGCGCTCTACTCGACCACGCTGGTCGACCGCGGGCTGCGTCCGATGCAACTGACGCTTACCGGCGCCGCCTTGCGCCAGCATGCCGGCGAATTGCTGCATCGGGCAACCCTGATCGACAGCGATCTCGACCAGATCGAGCGCCCGCATATCCCGCTGCTGCGCATCGCGCTACTGCCGTCGCTGGCCACACTATTGACACCGGTGTTGATCGCCGAGGCCAAGGCGCGCTACCAGGTGCCGATGATCAGTCTCTATGCCGATCTGGCCAACATGCACCAGCAAATGATCAAATCGCGCCAGGTAGACCTGCTGGTAACATCGCAACCTTTTTACGATCTCGACGGTCTGGCGCGCTACCCGATTCTGGAGGAATCGTTCCTGTTGGTGCTACCGCCCGAATACCGGGAATTTAATGGCGACCTCGAACAACTGGCCGCAAATTTGCCGCTGGTGCGCTTTTCGGCGTCGACGCCGGCAGGGCTGCTGGTCGACCAGCATTTGCGACGCTGCCAGGTCGACGTCAAACGTTATCTGGACGCCGATCGTACGACCATGATCATGGCGGCGGTCGCGGCCGGCCACGGCTTCAGTATCCTTGCGCCAACACTGTTGCTCGACGGCGCCATCGAGGGCATGTCGCTGGCGGTGTTACCCCTGCCCATCAAACCGCTACGGCGCAGCATCATGCTGGTCAATCGGCAAAACGAACTCGACCGCTTACCCCTGCAACTGGCGCCCGCGATAACAGCCCGTTTGCGAGGCGCCGTCGAATTGCTCGATCCCGGCGCGCGGCAGGCGGTCAATTTTGCGGCGGCGGATGCGAGCGCGGATTAACCGAAACGCGGCAATCGGGTTATAATTACTCGCCCCCACAGCTTGAGCGAATATTGAAATGGCGGAAACCCCCTCGACGATGCTGGGCATCGGTACCCAAGCCCCCGACTTCTCACTGCCCGAACCGGCCAGCGGCAATAAACTGAGCCTGGCTGACTATGCCGGCAAGCCCCTGCTGGTGGTTTTTTCCTGCAACCATTGCCCCTATGTACTGCACATCCTCGAGTCCTTTACCGAGTTTGCCAACGAAGTACAGCGACAGGGACTCGCGGTCGTCATGATCAGCGCGAACGATATCACCGGTTACCCCGCCGATAGCCCGCCGAAGATGGCGCAGCTGGCGCAGGCTTACGGTTTCGAATTTCCTTATTTGTACGATGAATCGCAGCAAGTCGCCCGCGCCTACCGTGCCGCCTGTACGCCGGATTTCTTTTTATTCGATAGCGCACATCGACTGGTTTATCGCGGCCAGTACGACGCTTCCCGCCCGGGCAACCGGGTTGCAATCGACGGGCGCGATATGCGGGCCGCGGTCGACGCCGTGCTCGCGGGTAACGCACCGGCCGGCGATCAAATTCCCAGCGTCGGATGTAATATCAAGTGGCGCGCGGGCAACGAGCCGGATTATTTCTGAGGCGAACCGCGCGATAGCGCCGGCTAAGTATCGATTTCGCTGCCGGCCTCCTGCAACCCAGCCAGTTTTTTCTTGAGCTGGTGGATATCGAGTTCGTGATCCTTGCCGCCGCCAAACATGCTGCCGAACTCGGCGATCATATCGCTTAAGCGGGCCTCCGCCAGCGACAATTCACTGCGTAATGCCTCGTTTTGTCCACGCAGCGCGGTTATTTCCCGCAGGTTTTGCGATGCTTCGGGATGCTGCGCTTCGGTCCGCGGTTGCAGGCACTTGTAGGATTCGATCACCCGGTCCAGCGCGGCGTCCAGCGCAGCGATGTGCTCGGTTTTGCCATGCCGCAGACTCGCGGCCAACAGTTCGAAAAAATCGGTTTCGTGCTTGCCGATATTCTGTAGCGCGGTTTGCAGATCTTGATCTTCGAGGTGATAAACCGCCTGCAGGAACGCGATGTTATGTTGATCGCGCTGTTGCCCGCGCTGCTTGAGACGAGCCGCCAGACGGTTGACATTTTTGCCCTTGCGCCGCAACCTGAAAATGGCAATCGAAATCCCTAGCAGGACCAGAAAAAAGAGTATCCCGAAGCCCTCGATCAGCAAGATAAAATAAATCGCGTTAACCTCAAGCACTGAGTTCCTCGTCATCGATTGCCGATTCCGCGGCGGCCCTCCTGCGGCGCAGGATCAGCCAACCGGCGAGTATCAACAGCATCAGGAACAGGTTTACCGCAACCACGACTATCCCGACGAGGCGCCAGTCGATTCCCTTATCGGCCTCGACATCCGGGGTGGAGGATGGTTGCTCTGCAACGGCCGCTTCTGCTTTCGGGGCAACGGGCGGGGCGCGATAAACGCCCAGCATCGAATAGCTGCCCAGATCGATATCGTTTATTTCGGTGGCATGATTTTGCGCCGAAACACGGATATGGGCTCGGTATAGACCGGCTTGACCGGTTTCAACACGGGTTTGCAGCCAACCCGCAGAAGCTTCCAGTTCGAGGCGGTCACGCGAACCGTCGGGCGCCTCGATGTCAACGTTGGCAACCATGCCGTCCGGTTTGAGATACTCTTCGCGCGCGCGCAGTTTGAGCCGGTAGTCACCCAGCTGCGGCAAGGCTTCGATTTTGACTTCGACCGGCCATTGCACCTGCATGTCGAATCGTTTACTGCGGTTAAAAGTGCGGCTATCCGCGGAAACGACAAAACTATGCGTTCCCTCGGCCAGCGTTTGCTCCAGTTGGTAGAGATACCGGCCTTTGTTCTTGCGCTGCTTGCTGTGGACCAGCGGATACTGTTTCTCGCTGCCTTCGACGTCGATATGGGTTAGCTCGAAATCGACGAAACGCAGAAAACTATTCTTGCTGATTTTCTTGTCGCGGTTAAACAATTCGGCGCTCAGTTGGAGCGCACTGCGCGGCGTAGCATAGGCGGGCACGCCCGCAACCTGGAGCCTTAAATCCGTCACTACCATCAAACGGTTGTCGGGATCCATCTCCGCGTCGATACGCCAGGTCCCGGCCTGCGGGTTTTTAACCGTGATCAAATCGTAACCCTGATCGCTGCGCCAGCGCGATGCGCGCGGTTTCTGCGCACTGATCGCCGGGCTGTCCGGCGGAATCAAAATGGTGGGTTGGCTGCCGGGACCGCGAAAAATCAACAGGGTCATTTCGCGGATGCTGGCGTCGATGGGAAATTCCTTGCCGCTGAGCGCGACGGTGTCGGGCTTGCTGGCGCGCTCGAACATCCGGAAAAACACTTTTTGCAGTTCGTCGGCGGTTTTGGCGATTGCAAACGAGCCGCCGGTTTCAAGCGCCAGCTGTTTCAGCAATACCTCATCGGTTCCGTCCGACAACGCGATGGCGTGAACCTCGGCTTGCGCCTGTTTGAGCGCCGCCAGGCTTGCGCCGAGCACTCGGTCGCGTGATTTTTCGTTTTTAACCGGGTCCGACGACACGTCGACCTTACCGTCGGTCAGCAACAGCAAAATGCGCTGAGTCCCGGCATCGGGTTTACCCCAGCCGACCCGGGCACGCGCCAGGGCGCTTTCAATATTGGTCAGTAAGGCATTGGAATGTATCTGGTCGGCGCCGATATCGGCCTGACGGCGCCAGGCGTCGTCGACCTTACCCCATTTAACCGCCATGTCGACGTATTTGCCGAAGGTCCAGACACCGCCACGCGAGCCGCTCGGGATCAAGCCGTTAATCAACTTCAATGCCGGCGCACGCAGGTTGCGCGGATCCGTTTTTTTCATGCTGCCGGACACGTCGATGACAACCCGAAAATCGTAAGCGGGCGCAGCCGCCAGAGCGGGCGCCCGGATCAGGGCCGCGGTTAAAACGAGTGCCAGGCAAACAAGTCGACGCATAGGCGATTGCTACAGTTATCTACCGCAACTTTATCGGCCGGCTCCGGAACTTCTGAACAATATAATAGAGCCTGATTCAATATGGATTTACAATCCCATCAAACACAGCCAGCCCCAGGAAGCCGGAAAATGTCCGCCGTCCCCGAAAATCCGCAAATCAACAGCCGAGTTTACGACTTTTGCGTGCGGGCGTTTCGCACCACCAAAAACCTGCTAAAGCTCAACATCAAGCTGCATCAGGACGGCGAGGGCGAAGCCGATACCGTGCATCAGGGCAATATCTTCCTGTTTAATCATTTTGCGCGCTTCGAAACCTTCATTCCTCAATACCTGATCAAGGAAGCCACCGGCGCCTATTGCCGCTCGGTCGCCGCGGCCGAGTTCTTCGAAGGCGACGAGCGATTCAGCCAATTCCTCTACTCGATCGGCGTGGTGCCGAACGATTTACCCAACCTGTTTCCATTTCTCGCGCGGGAATTGTTACACGGCCGTAAACTGATCGTTTTCCCCGAGGGCGGCATGGTCAAGGACAAGCGCGTCATCGATCATCGCGGCGAATACAACGTGTTTTCCCGCACCGCCAACGAGCGCCGCAAGCACCACCGCGGTTCGGCGGTTATTGCGCTGGCGCTGGATGCATTCAAAACCGCCTTGCTGCACGACTATGCGGCGGGCAGCTACGGACGCGTCGAGCGCTGGGCCGAGCAACTGGATTTCGACAATGTCGAGCTTTTGATGGCGCAAGCCGTCAAACCCACCGTCATCGTTCCCAGCCACATTACCTTTTACCCGATCCGCGTCAGCGACAATATCCTGCACCAGGCGGCGCGCCTGTTTAACCGCGGTATCAATAAGCGCTTCGCCGAAGAATTGATCATCGAGGGCAATTTATTGTTCAAGGAAACCGATATGGACATCCGCTTTTCGCAACCGATCGTCGCCGGTGATTACTGGCGCTGGTGGGAAAAGCGGCTGTTGCCGAACGTGGTCCATCGTTTCGAAAGCTTAAATGAGTTGTTTGCGCTCCAACCCAAACCCGGGCATTGGCGGGGGCGTATTCACGCTATCGGCATGAAGGCGAAATCGAGCAAACTGCGCGACGCCTACATGCACTCGATGTACGAAGCGGTCACCATCAATCTCAGCCATATCGCTTCACTGATCGTATTGCGCCTGTTTCACCAGGGCCTGCGTCGCATCAACTGCGGCCGCTTCCATAAAATGCTGTATCTCGGGATCAAGCTGTTGCAGCAATCCAGCTACGTCCTGCACCGCAGCCTGCGTAATCCGGAGGAATACGGCGCCATTATCAACAAGGGCAGTAGCCGGCTGGAGCAATTCCTGAAAACCGCCCAAAACCTGCAGCTGTTACACGTCGATCAGAGCGACTATGTGCTCGACCGGAAACTGATCCACGATTTCGAAATTGACGAGGTTCGCACCGAGAATTTAATCAGCGTCTACGCCAATGAAATCAGCCCGCTGTCCAAGGTTACCCGCATCATCGAAAATGCAATGAAGCGCGCCAATCGGGTAGACGCGCGCGCACTCGCCGACTATCGCTTCGATGACCAGCTACTCGCCTTCGAATGGGATCGCGATAAGTTTCGACGCGAGCGCTACCGGGAAATCAATGCGCAGCAAACCCAAACCGCCGACGCCAACTGGTACTTCCTCAAATCGAAAAACAAGTCCGCCGATGCGGTACTGCTGATTCACGGTTTCCTGTCGAGTCCGGCCGAGCTGAGAAGCCTGGGCGAGCGCCTGCATGCGGCCGGTTTTCATGTGCTCGGCGTGCGCCTGAAAGGCCACGGCACTTCGCCCTGGGATTTGCGCAGCCGCAGCTGGCGGGACTGGGCCGCATCGGTGGAGCGCGGTTACGACATCCTCAAGGCATATAGCCAGTCGGTGCACTTGATCGGCTTTTCCACCGGCGGTTTACTGGCGCTGAACCATGCCGCCTCTTTCCCGAACCGCCGAACCAAATCGGTAATCAGCGTCTCGGCGCCGGTTCATTTTCGTAACAAGAACATGATTTTCGTGCCCTTGTTGCATCACGCGAATCGGCTGGTGAGCTGGGTGACCTCCGAGGGCCTGGTGCCGTTTCGCCCCAACGAACCCGAGAATCCGGAGGTCAATTACCAGCATATCCCGATTCGGGCGTTATACCAGTTACAGCAGCTTATCGAGCATTTAACCGAAGATAGCGTGGATATCCATGCAAATGTACACCTTTTTCAAGGAGATAGAGACCCCGTAGTCGACCCGCAGAGCGTCACGACCCTCGAAAAACTGATCAAAGCGGAAACCAAGACGGTGACCATGATAGACAGCGATCAGCACGGCATCGTTTATCGCAATATCGGCGACGTTCAGCGGAAAATTTGTGCTTCTATCCAGGAATCGGTTTAATGTCTGTCTGAGGTAACAGACAGGCGCGCGCTACCAGGCTAAATTCCAGCTAATGCATCACCCCACTCGGCTTTTGATATACGGCTTCGGCATCGTAATCATGATGATGATTGCGCTGTCCTTCGTCGCCTTCCATTCGAGTAGCGTCGGCAATCGGAATGTCAATATCGAGGTCACCAGGCAACTCGAAAAGATAAACCTGATCAATGAGTTGTCGACCATCATTCAAAGCCGCACCCGATTTATGCAGTCGATGTTACTGCACGATAAACAGTTCATCGCAGACGAATCCGTGCCCAGTTTCAACCGCCTCAGAGGAGCCTACGACGAGACTCGCGAGCGCCTGACGCCGATGCTGGCGCCGCGCGAGCGCGAAATCATGCAGGCGATCGACCGCCTCGACCGCGATATCAACGATTTGAACCGCCAGGTGTCGGTCTTGTTTCTAAACGATAGCCGCGACGAGGCCAACCGGATTTTGTTGCAGGAGGTATTGCCTAAAACCGCCCCGCTGCTGTCGTACCTGTCCGAATTGACCCAGGCACAGCGCATAGATGCGCAACAGGCGCTGTTGCATTCCAGCAACCTGGCCGACGAAAGCCGCACCCAGATTGCCATCTTTTCAGTGATCGCGGTGCTGATCAGCCTAATGGTCACCACGGTCGCGATCTGGTACGGGCACAAGCTCTCCGGCCAGCTACAGGATATGAACACCTACCTGGAACGGAAAATCTACGAACGCACCGAGTCGCTGCTCGATACGCAACGAGAATTGCAGGAAGACAAAAACGAATTGACGCGCATGGCCCTGACCGACAGCCTCACTCAACTGTCGAACCGGACTCACATGAATCAGATTCTGCACCGGGAATATGCGCGCTTCGAGCGCTATAAACAGCGCTTCGGCATCATCATGCTCGATATCGATCAATTCAAGCGCGTGAATGACAGTTACGGTCACGACACCGGTGATGCGGTGCTTAAAAAACTGGCAAAAATATTCGAGAACGCGATACGCGCCAGCGATTTCATCGCCCGCTGGGGTGGTGAGGAGTTCTTGATTTGCTGCACTACGATCGAGCAAGAGGATCTGCTACCGATTGCTGAAACCATCCGGCAACTGGTGGGCAGCACCGATTTTGAAACCGCCGGCCAGATTACCGCAAGCCTCGGTTGCGCGGCCATCGTTACGGGAGAAACCATCGGCGATTTGATCAAGCGCGCCGATATCGCCCTCTACGAAGCCAAAAACAACGGCCGCAATCAAACCGTGGTTTCCGAATTCACCGACTCGTCGATCCCGGACTCCGCCTAACGCCGCCGGATATAAACGCTAGTCGATGAAATGCAGCTCGACTTCACGCATCGGCCCGCGGCTGAACCAGGCGTGATGTACTCGATCGGTACCCTGCTCATAAAACAGCTTCAGGCTATGGGTGATCACCGGGAAGGCGAGTTCATCCCAGGGTATGCGCTCGCGTGTGAACAGACCGACTTCGAGGCTTTCCGGACCCGCCGAAATATCGCTTAGGAGTTCACCATGGAACATCAGGTAGACCTGAGAAATATAGGGCAGACTGAAGATGCCGAACAGGGTCAGCGGGCCGGCGCTGGCATTGGCTTCTTCCACCGCTTCCCGCGCCGCGGCCTCGGCCACGGTCTCATTGTTTTCCATGAATCCCGCCGGCAGGGTCCAGCACCCGTAGCGGGGTTCGATGGCGCGTTTGCACAGCAGCAGCTTCTCGCCGCAGGTTAGTATCGCGCCGCAGACGTTATTCGGATTTTGATAGTGCACGTGACCGCAATGATCGCAGACAAAGCGTTCACGATTGTCGTCAACCGGAATCTTGAGGGTCACCGGCTGGCCGCATTGGCTGCAGTAATTCATTGTTGAACCAGCTTGGCCGCAGCCAATAACAGCGCTTTGACCCGGTGCATGCCCTGCTCCATGTTAGCCAGGATTTCCGGCATGCTGATCGCTCGATCCTCGATGCCGGCGGCCCAGTTAACCACCAGGGCGAGACAGGCGTATTCGACCTCGAGTTCTCTCGCCAGGGCGGCTTCCGGCATGCCGGTCATCCCCACCATGCTGCAGCCATCGACTTTCAGGCGCGCTACTTCGGCCGCGGTTTCCAGGCGCGGGCCATTGGTGACGCCATAGGTACCGGAGGCGACCAGCGGCTGACCCAGCTGCAGGCCGACCTCGATGATAATGCCGCGCAGTTGCGCGCTATAGGGCCAGCTAAAATCGATATGCTTGACCATGTCGTCGAGGCCATCGGAATAGGTACTCTCCCGGCCCGAACTATAGTCGATGATCTGGTCGGGCACGGCCAGCGTCAACGGCGCCATATCGGCCCTGATTCCGCCAACCGCGTTAACCGCAATGACTTGTTTGACGCCGATATTTTTAAGCGCCCAGATATTTGCGCGGTAGTTGATTCGGTGCGGCGGAATTTTGTGGCCGGACCCGTGACGGGGCACGAAGGCGAGTTCCGTACCCTGCCATTTACCCTGTAAGATTTCGGCCGAAGTCTCACCATAGGGCGTGTCCGGAGATGCCTGCCGCTGCAACTCGAAATCCTCGCCCAACGAGTAGAGGCCGCTACCGCCGATAATCGCGAGCATCAAACGACCTTTTCCGGCAGCGCATAAATGCTGGAGAGATTGCGAAAATGCCCGTTCAAATCCATGCCCGCGCCATAAACATAACAATCGTCGCATTCGATGCCGACGAAATCGGGCGCGATATCGGCTTTTTTGCGGTCGTGGGTTTTACGGATCAGGAACACGCTGCTACAGGTTTTGGCGCCGTGTTTGAGGCAGTAGGATTTAACTTCTTCCAGGGTATAACCTTGATCGAAAATATCATCGATGATGATGACGTTACGCTCCCTGATTTCATTTTGCGGATACGTCTTCCACAATACGTTCTTGCCCAGGGTCGTCAGGCGATAGCGCGTGGCATGCACATAGTCGAGCGTCAGCGGGAACTCCCAGTGACGCAACAATTGCCCGGTCAAATAAAGTCCGCCATTCATCACGCACAGCACCAGCGGAAAATCCTGTTTGCATTCGTTTTCGACCTGCAATGCAAGCGCGGCGATCGACGCGTCGACCGAATCTCGGTCGAATAGCAATTCGGCGCTCTGGTGCACTTGCTGGGCTCGGTCCGCATTCATGTCAGGCTTTTTCCAGGGCTATGGCGTCCGCGATATGGAGGGTGGAAGTCGGGAAGGCGATTTCAGCCTGATTCGATTCAACGATTTCGGCAATGCGCAACATCACCTCCTGCTTGACCTCGTGAAATTTTACCCACTGCGTCGTCTTGGTAAAGCAATAGATAAAGAAATCGACCGAAGAATCGGAAAATTCGTTGAAGTTCACCATCAGAGTTTTGTCGCTGTCAACTTCCTCGTGACTTTCCAGCATCGCGCGCACTTCTTCGACAACCTTGTCCATGCTGGTCAGGTCGGAGTAGCGCAAGCCGATTGTTTCATAGATCCGCCGGTTATCCATGCGCGATGGGTTTTCGACGATGATACTGGTGAAAATGGCGTTGGGAACATAAATCGGGCGCGACTGAAAATCGCGGATAACCGTCACCCGCCAACCGATTTTTTCGACGGTACCCTCGATACTGCGGTCGGGCGAGCGTATCCAGTCACCCACCAGGAAGGGACGATCGAGATAGATAATCAACGCGCCGAAGAAATTGGCCAACATGTCCTTGGCCGCAAAACCCACCGCGATACCGCCGATACCGCCCATCGCCAACACCCCTGATATACTGAAACCCAGGGTTTGCAGTATCACCAGCGCCGCGGTGATGACTACCGCGAGGCGCACCAGCTTGCCGATGGCCTCCACCGTGTGCTGGTCGATCTGGTCCGAGTCTCGGGTAAACTCCGTTTCCGCGCCCCGTATCAGCCCTAACAGGAACCAGGTGAGACAGATCAGAATACCGACATCGCGCACCGAGTCGGAATACGTAAAAATGGTGTTCTGGGTTTCGGCATAGATGATGTCGGCCGCGATATCGAGACCCTCGAGCCAGACCATCCAGCCGATGGGTCGGCGCGCCGCGAGCACGATTATGTCGTCCCAAAAAGTCTTGGTGCGACTGAGCCGGGCCATTATCTTCACCAGTAGCCGTTTGGCGAAAAAGCTGACAAACGCGGTGAGCAACACCACTACAAACACCTGCACTATCCAGCTCCATTGCCCGGCGAGCCCGGGTAGCCAGTTTTCCAGATTGGACATTATTCGAACAAGTCTCCGCTATCCGCCAAACCTAGGCGCTGATTGAAAGAATGCAATTCTTCGCAGGCGTCAAACCAGGCCTGCGACTGCAATAAATCGCCGGCGGCCGGCTGTCCGTGTAATCGCACCATGCGCAATTGCGTCGTTGGATTGGCGTATCCCGCCAGCGAATCTAGCACTTCGTCCGCGCCCTCCGGATTATTGCAAACCAGCAGTATATCGCAGCCGGCATCCAGTGAAGCCCGGGCTCTCGCGGGATAACCGCCCACCGACTCGGCGCCGCTCATGCTCAGGTCGTCGCTGAAAACCATGCCTTCGAAGCCGAGTTGCCCGCGCAGCACGGTCTCGATCCAGTAACCCGAGTAGCCCGCGGGTTGCTGGTCGACATGGTCATAAATAACGTGGGCCATCATGATTCCGGCCAAATGCGTGGCGATAACGCGCCGAAAGGGGATCAGATCCAGGGCCTCGATTTCGGCAAAACTGCGACGGTCGAAAGGCATCACATGATGCGAATCGCCCTCCACCGAACCATGGCCGGGAAAATGCTTGCCCACCGCCTCCATGCCGGCGCGGCGCATGCCCCTGACCCAAGCATTCGCCAGATGGCAAATCGATTCGGGATCCCGGTGAAAGGCGCGATCGCCGATGACGCTGCTAATCGGATTGCCGATATCGAGCACCGGCGCAAAGCTGAGGTCGACGCCGTAATGAAGCAGTTCCGCGGCCATTACCCAGGCAAAGTTTTCGGCACAGCGAAGGGCTTGTTGCGGCTCGTCGTTATACAAGTCTCCCAAATGCCCCATCGCCGGAATCGCCTGGAAACCCTCGCGAAAACGCTGCACCCGCCCGCCTTCGTGGTCGACCGCAACCACCAGGCGCGGATCTCTGAGGGCATGGATTTCCCGGCACAGCCGCGCCAGTTGCGCCGGATCGTGATAATTGCGGCTGAACAGGATCACGCCACCCACCTGCGGATGAGACAGGCGTTTTCGATCGCTCTCATCGAGCGCCGTGCCTGCAATATCGAGCATCACCGGCCCCAGCGTCATGTCGCCGGCTCCAGCAAGACCACCGCAGCGACGGCAATCCCCTCTTCACGCCCGATGAAGCCGAGTTGCTCGGTGGTCGTGGCCTTGATGTTGATTAGTGCCGGCGGGCAATCCAGGGACTGCGCCAGCAACCGTTGCATCGCAGCCACGTGAGCCGCCAGCTTCGGTGCTTGCAGCAGCACGGTAATATCGGCGTTGCCCAGGCGGAAGCCATCCTCGGCGGCCAGTTTTTTCACCGCCTGCAGAAATTCGCGGCTGTCCCGATTTTCATTAGCGGCATCGCTGTCGGGAAACATCCGGCCGATATCGCCCCGCCCCAAGGCGCCGAGCAGCGCATCGCACAGCGCGTGGATCAATACATCGCCATCGGAATGCGCGACCACCGACTTGTCGCAGGGGATTTCAATGCCGCCCAACACGAAGCCCCGGCCCGGCGCGAAGGCGTGCACATCGTAACCATGTCCGATTCTGGGGCTAGGCATCTACAAACCGTCTCGAATTCTCACGGGTCGGATTATAACCGCAGGATTGTCTAACTACACGCGACTGAGCGCATGCGCGTTGAACAATAACGCGCTGAATAGCAACAGCGCGCCGGCCTGGTGCAACGCGCCCAGCAATACCGGAACCTGCAGCAACAGGGTCGCGACGCCGAGACCCAGTTGGATGATCACCATCATGCCGACCAATTTAAAGCCGCGCTGTAGCGTGACATCGTCGAAACGCGAACGCCCCCGGATATACCAGACGATTAACAACACCCCGGTAACGAGCGCCAACCAGCGATGATTGAACTGCACCGTCACCAGGTTATCGAAGGGGTTCAGATACCAGGGCGTCAGCGCGCCGAGGCCCTCCGGGATCAGGGCGCCGCCCATCAACGGGAAGGTATTGAATATCATGCCGGCATCGAGGCCGGCGACGAAGCCGCCCGAGGCGATGGTAATCAGCAACAACGTCAACAAGGCCAGCGAAGCCTTGCGCCAGCCGGCCGCGGCGGACTGGGTCAGCGGACGGTATCGTTGCGGGAAAGCAAGATTGAATATCGTCCACAGAATGAACCCGTAGATCAGTATGGCGCTCAGTAAATGCGCGGTTAGCCGGTATTGGCTGACATGCGGATTGCTGACCAGGCCGCTCTTGACCATATACCAGCCGAGCAAGCCCTGAAACCCGCCCAGCACGAACATGATGATCAGCCGCGGCGTCAGCCCGGGTTTGACCATTTTGCGCAGCAGGAAAAAGATAAGCGGCAGCAGGAACACCAGGCCGATCAGACGCCCCAGCATGCGATGCGAGTACTCGAACCAGAAGATCGCCTTAAACCCGGCTAGCGACATGTCGCGATTCAGTTTTTGAAACTCCGGGTACTGCTGGTAAAGCTCGAATTCGGCCTGCCATTGTTCGGCGCCGAGCGGCGGCAACATGCCGGTGGGATGCCAGGTCACCATGGAAAGCCCGGAATCGGTGAGCCGGGTGACGCCGCCGAGAATGACCATGGCAAAAATCAATACCAGGCAAAGCTGTAACCAGCGCAGGATCGCGCGATCGTTATCACTGATGTGCTGCATTATGGCTCGCTACTCCGAATTTACGCCGCATCGGTCAAATCCTATGGGCTGCCGGCAACCTGGCGGAAACGTCCGGCATTGATCTGCCCGGAGGCATAGTCGTCCAGCCGGCCATCCATCTTGCGCCCGAGTTGTTCGAGGCGTTTAGCCGTGGCCGGATGGGTTTTCATCAACACCGACAATTCCGAAGAATTCGGATTGATACTATCGATGGTGGTTAATACGTCAAGCAGCGCGTAGGGATCGTAGCCGGCGCGGGCGAGCAACACCACGGCGCGCACATCGGCGTCGTATTCGTATTTTCTATCCAGCCCGGTAGCATACAGTTGCACACCGGAGTTGATTAACTGCTGCAGTTTTTCGCGCTTTTTTTTATTACCGACTAGCTTGATCCCGAGGCCGGACCAGAATTCGCGTTTCATGGTTTTTTGCAAGGCGGAGAGATGATGCTTGCGCACCACATGGGCTATTTCGTGCGCCAGCACCCCGGCCAGCTGAGCCTCGTTCTCGAGCAGGTTGTACAAACCCAGCGTTATCACGATATAACCACCGGGTGCGGCAAAGGCATTAATCCCCTCGGATTCGATCACCCCGAAACTCCAGGGCAGCTGCTTGCGATTGGTCTGCGATGCAACCCAGAAGCCGACATCGTTGACATAGCGCTGCAGGCCGGCATCGTCGACCAGCGGGGCAGCGCCCAACAATCCCGCTACCAGCTTGCCGCCGATTTCGATTTCCTCTGCTTCGCTGAGCTTACCGCGCGACTTGTCGAATTTCGCCTTCCCCTGCTTGACCTTTCGTTTCACTTTATCCTTCGCCGATTTCAAATCTTTCTTCAAATCGTCAAAGCTCAGCGCATAGGCAGAGTTCATCACGGCCGGACCGGTGGCGAGACCGCATAGCAATATTATCTGGAGCAGGATTCTCATCGCCTATTTTTTACCCGAGAGATGAGGAATCTCGACCGCGCTCAAGCCGCCCTTGCGGGCAAAACCGTGGGCGCGCTTCCCATCACTGACGAATTGCTTCATTTTCTCGAATTCGACAAAGTCGGCCTGCGCGGATTTGATTTCATCCTCGCTCAAACCCCGGACGCCGATAGTAGCCGTGCCGGCGCTGGTTGCGCCCTTGTCCGATTTGAAAAACCTGCTGGCCTTACGAGAAAACGAGGCCAGACCCGAGAGGAATCCGCGCGAATCCGCTCCGGATTCGGCCGCGACCGTCGAGGCGGCGGAGCGTTGCCGCACCTGGTAGCTGCGCACCCAGCCGGACAGCGCCGGCCGCTTGGCGGTAATCTTCTTCCAGCCCCCGCGGCGCGTGCTAATGGCGATCGCCGCACCGGCGGTAAGCTGCCCGACGCGCTTCGAACCGGCACCCGGCTGGGCATGCACCGCGGCGGTACGCACGACGATACCGTCCTGGTTCGCCTGCAGCGGCGCGGCCAGTAAAATCGTCAATAAGAGTAGCGGGATAAGCTGTTTCATCGGCCTCGAATTATAGCAATAGAAGCGTCATTGCGAATATAAAATGCTAATCGCATCGGCCACAGTTTTCCCGCTTTCCGGTCACGGGGCATTACCCGAAAAACGGCCACGGAGCGGAACCCTTGGCATCGGCCTGTAAGCGGCGCATCATGAGCTTATTAGCCGCAAATGACATTGTCATTGCCAATCGGATATGATTGGAGCAATACGGACAAGCCAGCGATGTTAGGCGGCAATCAATGAGTATCAAAGTGCTAGAATCCGACCTCCCTTCAGAAAGTATCCTGAATGATCGAGTTGCACCCACCGATTTCCTCGATTGCTTTTCCGTTTCTTCGTCCCTGCCACCGAGAAAAGCAGCAAACACTATCGTGGACTTCCCTGGCTGGGCGCGCATGCTTTTAATGTTTCGAAAAGTCGCTACAGCTCCATTCGGGCTTTCGAACGATGGTCCGCCTGCCGCTGATAAGATTGGTCCCTTTCCTGTTGAAATTGAAACAACGAACGAACTAATTGCTGGATTTAACGATAAGCACCTAGATTTTCGGGTATCAGTTATATCTCGAACCGGGAAGGTCTATTTGGCGACATGGGTACACCCACACAACTTTGGCGGGCGGCTCTACCTTGCTTGCATCCTCCCATTCCATGTTTTAATTGCTCGCAATGCACTGAGTCGAGTTGCTATCCGGGGATGACTGAGGTGTACAGAGTCACTATGCATCATGCCAATGTATGAGTAATTACAAGCTGCACCACCTAGGAAAATGCCCAGGATAAAAGTTACCTACACGCCGCCTCTTAGTATCAGGCGCATGCAATTGGATTGCAAAACGCTACACGTTTCGAAAGCCGCTGACGCGAGGCGTTAGCTGGGTATAGAATCTCAAGGAGTCTTCTCCCGTTGGGTAGAGGTGCCTGCCAGCTTACCGCTTCGGCGGTGGGCTGGGGAGGAGGTTCAATGAGTATCAAGGGCATGCAGACGGACATTTTGCCCGCTACGCGCGCAAAACGCCGCAGATGCCGGGCGTTAATGGGCCAATCTTGACACAGGAGTAATATTGGTATATTTTTTATACCATGTTGTCATTTGAATTCGACTCACGGAAAAGCAATTCAAATCTCAAGAAGCACGGCATCGACTTCGTCGAAGCGCAGTTACTTTGGCTAGATTCAAATCTACTCGAAATCCCCGCGAAGACAATCGATGAACCTCGCTATCCGATGATTGGAAGGATTTTAGATAAGCACTGGTCGGCGATAATTACTTATCGCAACGAAAACATACGAATCATCTCTGTGAGGCGATCCCGAGAAGAGGAGATTGAAATATATGAAAGCTAAAAAATTTGATTCTGATTTTGAAAGTGGGAAAGATATTACCCAGTCTTTAGATCTGTCTAAAATCAAACGCCCAAACCAAAAACAGAGAAGGGTTAATGTTGATTTTCCAACCTGGATGATCGAGTCCCTGGATAAAGAGGCATCGCGATTAGGTGTCACACGTCAATCAATCATAAAGTGAATCGCCCCGGGATTTCCGGAGGCTGTTTTGTGTGAGTCATGCGGCCTCGAATGACTCTTCCAGTTGCTGATAATACATCAGCTCATACTCGACCGGCGGTATATCGCCGATCGATTCGAGTAATCGTCGATGGTTAAACCAGTCCACCCATTCCAGCGTGGCGTATTCGACATCGTCGAGTGCCTTCCAGGGACCACGCTTTCGGATGACTTCAGTCTTGTATAATCCGTTGATCGTTTCAGCGAGAGCATTGTCGTAAGAATCACCGACGCTACCGACAGAAGCATCAATGCCGGCCTCCGCGAGCTTCTCGGTGTAGTGGATCGACAAGTACTGGCTGCCGCCGGCAATCGCTCTTGACCAGACGGCTTGATCCAGGGCATCGAGAACCAGTTCTGCCTTCAGCGAACGACTGACGCGCCAGCCGACGATATATCGAGCGAATACGTCGACGATAAAGGCGACATAGACGAATCCCGACCAGGTCGGCACGAAGGTGATATCGGCAACCCACAGCTGATTGGGCCGAATCGCGCTAAATTCACGATTCACGAGATCAGCAGGCCGGGCAAGGGAATCGTCAGCGATGGTCGTCCAGCAGTTCTTTGGACCTCTTGTTACACCCCTCAGACCCAGTTCTCGCATCAGACGCTCTACCGTACGACGAGCCACAACAAAACACTCCCGCTTCAATTGGCACCAGACTTTGCGAGCGCCGTACACCTCAAAATTCTCTTCCCAGACGCGTTTAATTTCCGCCTTGAGATGTCGATCTCGAGTTGATCGCTTCGAACAGCGATCTGGGTCCAGTTCTCGCGCCTTGTGCTCATGGTAGGTCGACGGAGCAATCGGCAATCGCTTGCAGATTGGCTCGACTCCGTAATCGACCCGGTGATCGTCGATGAACGACACCATTATTTCGGTCGGCGGCCGAGCTCCGCCTGGGCGAAATAGGCAGAAGCCTTGCGCAGAATTTCATTGGTCTGCTTGAGCTCTCGATTTTCGCGTTCCAGTTCCTTGAGGCGATCTCGCTCGCTCGTAGAGATGCCGCCACGCTTCCCCTGGTCAATCTCTGACTGTCTCACCCAGCGGCGTAGCGTTTCTGCTGTACATCCTATTTTCGATGATATCGATTCAATGGTTGACCACTGGGACTCGTGCTCATGTTGATGCTCGAAAACCATACGAACCGCCCGTTCCCGGACTTCCGGGGAATATCTTTTGTTTGTCTTCATTACCCAATCCTCTCAAGAAATTGAGCCTCCGACAAACCCGGGGCGATTCACATTGCTGTATGCCGGATTAATCGGCTGAGTCTCAGATAAGGCCCTGATTTAGTTCGGCTTTCTGGTAGAATGCCGTTCATGCGAACGACATCAGATCGGCTCCCCAAAGACCCTGAACAACTCCGCGAAATCATTCTCGGATTGCAATCCACCGTCGCTGAGAAGGACGATCTTATCGATCGGCAAACGGCGCATATCGACGAGTGGAAAACGAAATACCAGCAAATCCTGGAACAGTTCCGCCTGGCCCAACAGCGCCAGTTCGGCAAAGGCGGCGAGGCCGCCAATCAGCTGGGCCTGTTCAACGAGGGCGAGGAGATCGATACCGCCGCGACCGTTGAGGTGGACGCCGAGACCGAAACGATCACCTACACGCGCCAGAAGCCAAAACGCAAACCCTTACCCGACCATCTGCCGCGGGAAACCATCGTTCACGATATCGAGGACAAGGCCTGCGAGTGCTGCGGTCACGACCTGCACCGCATCGGCGAGGAGAAGAGCGAGCAGCTCGAGTTCATTCCCGCCCAGGTCAAAGTGATCGAGCATGTCCGGCCGAAGTATGGCTGTCGACACTGCGAGGAGACCGGCACCGAGGTCAAGATCAAGATTGCGCCAGTGCCGCCAACACCGATCCCGAAGAGCATCGCGACGGCATCGCTGCTGGCGCAAATCATTAGCAGTAAATACCAGTTTGCGCTGCCGCTGTACCGCCAGGAGCAAATGTTTAAGCAGTTCGACATCGACCTGAACCGCAAGACGATGGCGGAATGGATGATGCGTTGCGGTGAGTTGCTGGAACCGGTGGTTCAGCGCCTGAAAAACAGGCTGTTACAACAATCCGTGATCCAGGCGGATGAGACCCCGGTTCAAGTGCTCAAGGAAGATAAGCACCGCTGTTACATGTGGGTGTATTGCACTGGCAGCGACTCGCCAGCCACCCGCAAATCACAAGGTCCGCCGAATATCGTGCTCTATGATTACCAGGCCTCGCGGAGCGGGCAATGCGTGAAGGGCTATCTCGATGGATATCGCGGCTACCTGCAGGTAGACGGCTATGCCGCTTACGAGCAAACCGAAGCGACGCTGGTGGGCTGCTGGGCGCATGCGAGGCGCAAGTTCGTCGAGGCGAAGAAGGCGCAACCGAAGGGCAAGACCGGCAAGGCGGACTGGGCGATCAGTCATATCCAGAAGCTGTACCGCATCGAGTCGGAGATCAAGAATCTCGAATCGGCGGAAAAGCAGCGAGTGCGCCACGAGCAGGCGCGACCGTTGCTCGATCAGTTCAAGGCATGGCTCGACAAATCCGCGAACCAGGTGCCGCCGAAGACGGCGCTCGGCAAAGCCATTGTTTACACGCTGGGCCAATGGAAAAAGCTCGAGCGTTATCTCGAAGATGGCCACCTCAACATCGACAACAACCGGGTGGAGCGCGCGGTGAAACCCTTCGTGATCGGTCGCAAGAATTGGATGTTCTCGAACACCGGCAATGGCGCCAGGGCCAGCGCGATGCTCTACAGTATCATCGAGACGGTAAAGGCGAATGGACTCATCCCGTTCGATTATCTCCGCAATGCCCTGCAGGCGATTGCAGAGAATCCGAAAGACGTCGACGCGCTACTGCCCTGGAACATTGACCTGCCAAAATCGGCCACCGATTAACAGGTGCGGTTCGCCAGACGCTTACAATTCTTGTTGGTACATTTGTTGGTATAAGTTTCAGAAGATCGATTCCTGCCTTCGGAATCGAACTATAAACCTACGGATTTTTGCGGGTTTCAGTTGTGCATTGTTATGCTTTGTTGTGCAAACTAGAGCAACGGACGCCCCGTAAGTTGTTGTAAAATAAAGAAATATAAATCACTGATCTTTCTGTGGGTCCCGGCGGGAATCTTGCGATGGCGGCGAGTCATGAGGTCCCGATACGTCGGACCGCCGCTTACGCGGGGATGACTTTATAACCCGACGTTTTGAGGTGGCTGGCGCTGCGGCTATAATATCGCCTCCTGCTCGGTTCGAGACCTCATGAACAAAGACCTTTCCCTGTTGCACCGCTACCCGTTCGAAAAACTGGCCGAACTATTACAGAACCTGCAGCCGCCGCAACACCTCGATGCGATCGCTTTATCGATCGGTGAACCGCGGCATCCGGCGCCACAGTTCGTTATTGAAAACCTGATCGCCCACTTGCACCAGTTATCTAACTACCCGAGCACCAAAGGTAAACAGGAATTGCGTACCGCAATCGCATCCTGGCTTGCCCGGCGTTTTGCCATCGATCCGGCGCTGGTGGACCCGGAAATCAATTTGTTACCGGTTAGCGGTACGCGCGAAGCGCTGTTCGCTATCGCCCAGGCGGTCATCGATCGCCGCTGCGATCGCCCATTGGTGATGATGCCCAATCCGTTTTACCAGATCTACGAGGGTGCGGCGCTGCTGGCGGGCGCCATACCGCGTTACCTCGATTGCCTGCCGGAAAACGGGTTTCTACCCGATCTGGATCGGGTTAGCGCCGACGAATGGTCACGCTGCCAGCTGATCTATATCTGCACCCCCGCCAACCCGACCGGCGCCGTGATGCCGCCGGAGTACCTGCGGCGCCTGATCGAGCTCGCTCAACGCTTCGATTTCGTGATCGCAAGCGACGAGTGTTATTCGGAAATTTACCTCGACGAAAACGCCCCGCCGCCAGGATTGCTCGGCGTAGCCGCCGCCATGGGCAATGATCGTTTCGATCGCTGCCTCGTATTCCACAGCCTGTCGAAACGCTCCAACCTGCCGGGACTGCGTTCCGGGTTCGTCGCCGGAGATGCCCGTATTCTGGAAAAATTCCTGCTTTATCGTACCTATCAAGGCTGCGCGCTGCCGTCCGCAACCCAGACCGCAAGCACCGCAGCCTGGCTCGACGAATCCCATGTGGTTCAAAACCGGACCCGTTACCGGCAAAAATTTGAGCAGGTTTTAAACCTGCTTTCTGATACACTCGCGCCGCAGAAACCGCAGGCGGGATTCTACCTGTGGGCCGATACGCCCCTGCCCGATACCGATTTTGCGCGGCGTCTATACGCCGGGCAAAATGTCACGGTACTGCCGGGACGTTTCCTATCGCGCGCGCATAACGGCAGCGATCCCGGCGAAAACCGAGTGCGTATGGCGCTGGTGGCGCCGCTCGATGAATGCGTCGATGCGGCACGACGTATTAACAGGCTAGTTTCAGATCTTTAGGAGATAACTCATGACAGACCTTCAGCAAATTATCGAACAGGCGTTCGAAAATCGCGCTGAAATCAATCCGGCAAACGTCGAGGCGGAAGTCAAAGACGCAGTGCTCGAGGCAATTCAAATGCTCGATTCGGGCCAGCAGCGCGTGGCGCAACCGATAGACGATGGATGGCAAGTCAACGAATGGTTAAAAAAGGCGGTGCTGTTGTCGTTTCGCATACGCGGTAACGAAATCATGCCCGGCGGTTTTACCCAGTACTACGACAAGATCGATTCCAAATTCGACGGCATGTCGAGTGAGCAGCATGCGGCCAGCGGGGTGCGCGTGGTGCCACCGGCGGTGGCGCGCAAGGGCGCTTATATCGCCTCGGGCGTGGTGATGATGCCTTGTTACATCAATATCGGCGCCTATGTCGATAGCGGCACTATGGTCGATACCTGGGCCACGGTCGGCTCCTGCGCGCAAATCGGCAAGAACGTGCATTTATCCGGCGGCGTGGGTATCGGCGGCGTGCTGGAACCGCTGCAGGCCGCGCCGACGATCATCGAGGACAATTGCTTTATCGGCGCGCGCTCCGAAGTCGTCGAAGGTGTTATCGTCGAGAAAAACTCGGTTATCTCGATGGGAGTTTACATCGGGCAAAGCACCAAGATTTACAACCGCGAAACCGGCGAAGTAAGCTACGGCCGGATTCCCGCCGGCTCGGTTGTGGTATCGGGTAACCTGCCCGCCGCCGATGGCAGCCACAGCCTTTACTGTGCGGTAATCGTCAAACAGGTCGACGAAAAAACGCGCGCCAAGGTCGGTATTAACGAGCTGGTACGCAATATCTGAATGTCATGAGTCCGATCCCGCCAAAACTTTACGGCATCGCTAATTGCGATACGATCAAAAAGGCCAAAAAATGGCTCGATAGCCGCGACATCGCGTACGAATTTCACGATTATCGTAAACAGGGACTCGATATGGCGCTGCTGCAATCCCTGGAATCGGCACTCGGCTGGGAAGTCATGGTAAATCGCCGCGGCACCACTTGGCGCGCCCTGCCCGACGCGCTCAAGGACGGTATCGACCGCGACTCGGCCTTGCAGATCATGCTGGATAGTCCGGCAATCATCAAACGACCGATACTCGCTATTGAAAATCGATTATTAATCGGTTTCAACGATCAGCAATACCAGGAAATTTTCAACTAAATCATGAGCAGTGCAACGCTAAAATTGGCCTCCGACCTGATTGCACGGGCTTCGGTTACTCCCGATGACGCCGGCTGTCAGGCCATGCTAATCGAGCGGCTCGAAGCGATCGGTTTTATCTGCGAAACCATGAGGTTCGACGACGTCACCAACCTGTGGGCGCGCCGCGGCCAGGATGGACCGTTACTGGCCTTCGCCGGCCATACCGATGTGGTGCCAACCGGCCCGCTGGACAAGTGGCTTAGCGATCCCTTCGTGCCGGAAATTCGTGACGGCGTGCTCTACGGGCGCGGCGCGGCGGACATGAAATCCAGCATCGCCGCAATGGTCACCGCCTGCGAAAGATTTGTCGCGCAGCATGCCGATCATATCGGCTCGATCGCCTTGCTGATTACCAGCGACGAGGAAGGCATTGCGGTCAACGGCACCGTCAAGGTGATCGAAGCGCTGGAAGCGCGCGGCGAAAAAATCGACTGGGCACTGATCGGCGAGCCGTCGAGTCACGAACGGATCGGCGACGTCTGCAAAAACGGTCGGCGCGGCTCGATCGGCGCCCGGCTGGTAATACACGGTGTACAGGGCCATGTGGCCTATCCGCACAAGGTCGACAATCCGATCCATCGCGCGATGCCCGCACTGCACGATCTGGCGCGTCACGAATGGGACCGGGGGAATCGATTTTTCCCGCCGACCAGTCTGCAAATCTCCAACATCAGCTCGGGTACCGGCGCGCACAATGTCGTCCCGGGGCATGCCGAAGTTTGGTTCAACCTGCGTTACTCGACCGAGATCGACGCCAAAAAAATCATCGAAACCACCAAAGTGATTCTCGACAAGCATGAATTGGAATATGACATCGACTGGTCGATTTCAGGCTACCCGTTTTTGACGCCCGCAGGCGAACTGGTACAGGCGGCGCAACAGGCAATCGAGCAGCACACCGGGCAGAGGACCGACCTGCAGACTACCGGCGGCACCTCGGACGGTCGTTTCATCGCGCCCACCGGCGCGCAAGTGCTCGAACTGGGTCCGGTAAACGATTCGATCCACAAGGTCAACGAGCATGTCGCCGTCGACGAACTCGACACCCTGTCCGAGATTTACCAGAGTATTCTTAAAAACTTGCTCACCTGATGCCCGCTAACGGCCGCTTTGCACCCTCCCCCTCGGGTCCCCTGCATTTCGGATCGTTGGTGGCGGCGCTGGCCAGCTATTGCCAGGCAAAATTTCGCCAGGGCCGTTGGCTAGTGCGTATCGAGGATGTCGACACGCCGCGGGTGGTCGAGTCCGCGGGCGACCAAATTTTACGCGACCTCGAAGCCTTCGGATTCGACTGGGACGGTCCGGTTCTGTATCAAAGCGATCAATTCGAACACTATCGCTACTATCTGGAAAAGCTATTGGCCCAGGGTGACGCTTACGCCTGTGAATGCAGCCGCCGCAGCCTGCGCCGACAAGGGGTTTCCAGCGGCCCCCTGGGTCAAATCTATCCCGGTAACTGCCGCCGTAAAAAACTTGACCCCAATGGCCACTCGATTCGCCTCGACACCGCCACCGCCGCGACCATCGAATTCCACGATCAAGTCTACGGCCGCTGCGAGTTGAACCTGCCCGCGGCGGTCGGTGATTTCGTGCTAAAACGGGCCGACAATATCTACGCTTACCATCTCGCGGTAGTGGTCGACGATCAACTGCAGGGTATCGACGAAGTGGTGCGCGGCGCCGACTTGCTGGAAAACACTTGCCTGCATATCTGGCTGCAGCAAAAACTGGGCTTCGCCACCCCCCGCTACCTGCATATTCCGCTGGTCGACAATGCACAGGGAGTCAAACTCAGCAAACAAACCGGCGCCAGTCCGATCGACCACCGCAATGCATCCCGACAATTGGTGGCCGCATTGAGTCACCTCGGCCAATCCCCCGAGGTCGGCTTGCACCAGGGCAACCCCGATGAGATTCTGCGCTGGGCGATAGCTAACTGGGATCAAACCTCGATACCGGTGCTGCGGCCTTCGAGCGCGGAGAACTTCGAGGACTAATCCGTTTTCAGGTAATCCACGATCGCCGAAATAACGGTTTCATCCTTAAGAATTCGATTGTGCCCGAGCCCGTGGGTCGCGTGCACTTCGCATCCCGGCCAATAATCGATCATTTCGCGGAACTGGGCCTCGCTGACCTCGGGGTCCTCGTGGTCATAAACCAGCATACCCTTAAGCCCGCCGCTGCGAGCAGCCTTGCCGGCGTCAGTAATTCCCAGGGATTAACGCCGTCCATCAGGGCTATCATGCGCGCCCCGATCTTGTCGTAAAAACGTTGCGCTAGCTGCGGCCGCATATTCAACAGGTCACGAAAGGTTTCGAACATTTTCTGCACTTCCAGATGCGGCGCCACCAGCACCGTGCGCCGGGGCGATAACCCTTGTTGCACCGCATAAGCGGCGGCCATCGCTCCCAGCGAATGCGCGATCACGCAATCGATCGCACCCAGCTGCTGCTGTAGCGCAATCAGGGTGGCGCTAAAACGCGGCATGTCGGACTGTTTTCCCGGATTGCTGCCATGTTCGGGGGCGTCGAAACATACCGCGGTAAAACCGGCCGCCGCCAAAGGTTCGATAAAATTTCGGAACTGAGTGCCGCTGCCGCTCCAGCCATGCATCATCACGACCAGCGGCCCCTCGCCCCAACAATAAACCGGCAGTGTCACATCCGCTGCGGTCACTTCAATGCGCCGGTCGGCCCGCTGCCAGAATTCAGCTACCCAGGGTTTTGGTTTCGATTTGAAAACGGTAAACCAGAAGCGGGCAAGTACATCGGACGCCCATTCATTGTGAATCAGCGACAACAGGTTCAAACCCATGCCGGATAACTGAAAGCTCAAGGGTATAACCCGTTGACGTCTCTCCGCCGAGCTTAGGATTCGCGGCCTTCGCGGAGATTCCTGTTCGTTGTCCATCGGCGCCAACTATCCTGTTGCAATGTCGTTGTTAGCCAGCGAATGAGCAGGCTGACTGGCGGATGGCGTCACCATTGGCAAAATCAAAACAGGAAAAAAAGCGTCAATTGCCGATCGTAGGTATCGATATCCCGATTGCCCGACTGGCTCAAATCCTCAAATTCCACCGATGAACTATCCACGCTGATTTCGAACCCGAAGTTGAGTCCTTGCCGGCGGCCGAATTCAACCCCGATAGCCGTCAGTACGCCGGCCTCGGTACTCTCCACGTAGTCGCCGCTGGCATAATGTGCGACCGGGCCGACCCTGATATACGGGCTGGTATCCGAGTTACGCACAAACATGTAGCCGATAGTAGCCGAAAACGGGACTTCGGTATGGCTGATATCGCCCGAGATGACAAACGCCGGGCCAATCCCGAAATTGAATATCAGGCCGCTATCGGCTTCATAGCGGGAAACAAAACCGACCCCGATCGGAATCGAAAAGGATTCGACGCTAGACGAGGATTCGGCCTCGAAATTATCCTCGTATAAATCGACAACATCGGAAATGCCGCTAACGTAACTGGCGCCGACCCCATAGTCCCATTCACCGGCGTTGACGTTAGCACCGCACAGTAAAGCCAAAGTCATATAAACAATCCTGAACAGCTTCATGGTCAAGGCTCTCCTCCTGAAATATCCGCCTGCTGTTAGCTGCGTCTGATGCCTCAGAATATCAAGGTTTAAACATTAACCCAACAACGACCCGGCGCCGATATTATCGCCGGCTCTTCGCCCAGGCCGCCAGCCGGGGGGCAAGCGGCATAGACCGTCGTCGGCTTGGTGGGCGACCCGGATTCGAATCTGTATGGGATTTTGTTGTTCACGGTCGATTAAGCGCTAAACTATCCGCTTCGGGAGCCGAAAAAAACCAGAGGATAATCATGCTCAAGAGTGCCGACGAACTGATTAGAGAAGCCCAGCAGCATATCGAATGCGTGGACGTGCAAACCGCCAAAAAGATCTATGACGAGAGCCCGGATGCCGTGATCGTCGATGTACGTGAAAAACACAAGGCGGAGGTCTCGAAACTGACCGATTCGATCAACATTTCTCGCGGGATTCTGGAATACGACGTGCATAAGGAATGCCCCGATGCCAACACCGTGATTATCACCCACTGCGGCGGTGGCGGGCGCGCGTCGCTGGCGGCCCACTCGCTCAAGCAGCTCGGCTACCACCGGGTTTATGCGATAACCGCGCCGTTCGATGAAATCAAAAAGGTATTCGGCTGACGCCAACCGAGCCGCAGCATGGATATATTTCGACCCATGGAAAAGCATGCGTCACGGTGGCTCGCGAGTATGCTATTGCTGCTGATCTGCGCCTGGGATTCGGGAACCGCGGTAGCCGAGATCGCAGGCGTCTCCTTAACCGAAGCCAGCCCGGAATCGCAACAATTAGACGGCCGAAAACTAAACGCGGCGCTCGCTAAGATCGAGGCCGGTGACTATGGCAATATCGATGCCCTGTTAGTGCTGCGCAACAATCATCTGGTGCTGGAAAAGTATTTTTCCCCCGAATACCATGGACGAGAATACCTGCGTCCTATTTTATCGAGCACTAAAAGCATAAGCTCGGCTTTAATCGGCATTGCCGTTGGGCAGGGCAAGATCACGGGCGTAGCGGCGAATTTACTCGACTATTTTGCCGAATATCCGGATCTCAAAAATCCGGATGCGCGCAAGCAGGAAATTACCTTGGAGAACGTTCTGACGATGTCCGCGGGTTTCCAATGGAACGAGCTTGAAATCGGCTATGCCGACCCGCGCAACGACTTTAACAAGATGCTGCAAAGCCGCGACTGGGTCAAATACGTACTCGATGCGCCCATGAGCCACGCCCCCGCAGAGCAAATGGTATACAGCAGCGGCGCTACCCTGCTGCTATCCAGCATCCTGCAAAAATCCACCGGCCGGAGCGCGGAAGATTTTGCCGTCGAGCACCTGTTCGGACCGCTGGGTATCGAGAACTATACCTGGTCGCTGGCGCGCGGCGGTATTACCAATACCTATACGGGATTGGCCATGCGCCGGCGCGACCTGGCAAAAATCGGCATTCTATTTCTGAACCAGGGCCGTTGGCTCGAGCGCCAGCTGGTACCGCAAAAGTGGGTACTACAGTCGACCCGCAAACATATAGCGGCCGGTCCGGATACCGACGGTCGCTGGTATGGCTATGGATATCAGTGGTGGAGATTTCACGATCGAGATCCCACGGTCAAAGACCTGGAAATCAACGATATCTACTTTAGCTGGGGTTACGGCGGGCAATTTATTTTTGTCGTCCCGCACCTGCAGATGGTCGTGGTCGCCACCGGCAATCTATACGGCGCCGACCACCGGCGGACTTTCGATCTGTTACATGACCATATCTTTCCGGCAGTGCTGCAATAAGGACGCTGGACGAGGCCGCGACTTACGACCGGCGCCAACGCGCTACGGATTACTTGATCTGATCGATGGTCAGCGAAATTTCGGCGGGCGGATTGTGGCTATCGACCGACTCGATTTCGGTGTAGAAATCGCCCGCCTGCGCTACCGGATTGCCGCTGGTCGATAGGCGCGCGCCGACGACGAGTAGGTTGTAAGACGACAGTTTCATCGCCGGCATCATCGCGTCGGCATCGCTCAGGGTCAGGGCAAGCGGTAAATCGGCCAGCGTAACCCGCTTCACCGCCAAAGGTATCGGCGGTCCCTGCATCGCCTTGGCATAGACGAAAACGGCATCGCCGGGTTTTGCCCTGGTCTTCAATTGCGGGCTGATATCGATTAGCAGATTCAAGCGATCGCCGCCAACGGCCGCTGCGGCGGCAGTCACCAATTCGGGATCGCGTTCCTCAAGCGTACTCAGCAAACCTTCGATTTCTCGCGTCGAAGTCGGATTATCGGCAATCAATGGTAGCAACTGCGTCCAGTAACGATGCGCCGCCTTATAATCCTGGCGTTGCTCCGCCGCCATACCCGCAAGCCACAATCCGTTAGGAAACCGCGGCGCCAGTTGCAAGCCGCGCTGCACCAGCGCTTCCGGTTCGCCTGCCAGGCTACCGTTCTTCTGCATCGCCAGGGCATCGGCGAGCGCGAACAGGATGCCGGGTTCGTCCGCCAACAGGTCGTTACTGCGTTGAAAAGCGGTCACCGCCGCGTCAAACTGTTGTTTAGCCATTAGCGTGCGCCCCAGCATAAACCAGCCCTCGACATCCTCGGGATTATTTTTCAGACGGTCTTTGATGACCGCCTCCATTTCCTCGAGGGACATCTGCGGCGCGCTCGCCGTTTGCTGCGCAGGCGCGGCCAGCACCAGCTCTGGATTCTGGATTACCCGGTACTCGCCAAACATCAGGTATAGCGGGATGCTGGCAGCCGGGACCGCAAGCATGACCACCAGCGCCATCCACTTACCACGGGGTTTCTGATCCGACTGCCGATCAGGATTCAAATCCAGCGCGAGTGCCGTCTGCAATTCCAGATAAGCGCTGTCGTAGCTCGCCTGGTCGATCTCACCCTGCGCCAACTGCGCCTCGAGTTGTTGTTTTTTCTCACGCGCGATTTGAATATTTTGTTGCTGGCGCCGATCGCCCGGCGAGACCCGGGCGGCGCGCAGCAGCGGTAACAGCAGAATAACGAGCGCGAGCGCAAGCAAGACGAAAACAAATACCCAGAAACTCATTGCTCAGACCCTGCTTTTTTTTCAGACTCGGCGCCCTGCTCATCCGATTCGTCCGCTTCAAGTAATTTTTTGGCGTCGGCCAGCGCGCCGGCGTCGACTCCGACCGGTTTGGCCGCCGCGCGCAAACGCCGTACCACAATGACGAGAACTACCACCAGCAGCAGGAAGGGTCCCAACCACAGTAGGTAGGTGCTGGATTTGAACTGCGGGCGGTAAAGCACGAAATCGCCATAGCGGGCCACCATGAAATCGACCACTTCTTGCCGCGACTTACCCTGTTGCAGCATTTCATAGGTTTCGCGCCTCAAATCCTGTGCCAGATCGGCATCCGATCCCGCCAGGTTTTGATTCTGGCAAACCAGGCAGCGAAGTTCGTCGACGAGCTGGTTATAGTCGGCTTCCATTGCGGGCGAATCGAATTCGTAGGCTTCGATCGCCGCTCGCACCGGAGCGAGCAGACAGCCGAACAGGAGCAGCAACAGCAAAATTCTCAACCCAGCAACTCCTCGAGTATCGGCATGATTTTCTGCTCCAGCGACTCATGTGTAACCGGACCTATATGTTTATATTTGATCATTCCGTCGGCGTCGATAACGAAGGTTTCCGGCACTCCGTAAACCCCCCAGTCGATGCCGACGCGGCCGTCGATGTCGATCACGCTGGTCGCGTAGGGATTGCCAAACTGCTCCAGCCAGCGCGTCGCATCGTCCGATTTATCCTTGTAATTCAGCCCGACCACGGTCACCAGATTTCGTCCGGCCAACTTGGTAATCACCTCGTGTTCGGCGCGACAGGAGACGCACCATGAGGCCCATACATTGAGGACCCAGATCCGGCCGTTCATATCGGCGGTCGACAACCGTCGCGCGGGGTCTTCCAACATAGGTAGCGAAAACACCGGCGCCGGTTTATCGATTAGCGGCGACGGCACTACCTTGGGATCGAGGCTCAATCCGTAACCCAGCAGGCCGACCATCAGGATAAAGACCGCAAGCGGTAAGGCGGATCGAATCATGCGGCGCGCTCTGCGGCCCCGGCTGCGGGACTACTGCTGCGCACCAGCCGCCGGTAGCGGCGATCGCTGGCGGCGAACAGGCCACCGAGCGACATGATGATCGCCCCCAGCCAGATCCAGCGGATAAAGGGTTTATAGTAAATCCGCACTGCCCAGGCGCCCTCCTGATCGAGCGGTTCACCGAGCGCGATGAACAGGTCACGCGTCAAACCGGCGTCGATCGCCGCCTCGGTCATGGGCATGGTTTGCACGCGATAAATTCTTTTTTCGGGAAACAGGTCGACCTCGTAGTTACCGTGCTCGGAGCGCACGCTGAACCCGCCTCGGGTGGCGACGTAGTTGTCGACGTTGAAATCGCGCACGCCATGAAAAGTGAATTCGTAACCGCCGACCGAGTAGGTATCGCCGGGCGCCATGCGCAAATCCTTTTCCTTGGTATAAATGCTGGTAAGTGTCACGCCGACGATGAAAACCGCGATACCGATATGGCCGAGCAGCATGCCGTAAAACCCGGCCGGCGTCGCGCGCAGCGCCGCGGCAAGCGAGCGGTTACGGAATCTTTCGTAGATTGCCAAGCCCGCAGTAATAGCGATCCACAGCGCCATCGCCAGCCCGGCATAAGCGGCCCACTGCCAGTTGGGCTGCAGCAGCGCAAATCCCGCCCCAACTAGCAGCGCCAGCAACGCCGGCAGCCAGAGTTTCGAACCTAAGCGTTGCAGACTATCGCCTTTCCAACGAATCATCATGCCGATTCCGATCAACACACCGAGCGGAGCGGTCAGCAGGATAAACATCAGGTTGAAATAAGGCGGACCCACCGAAATCTTGCCGCCCATCGCGTCTATCGCAATCGGGTATAAGGTTCCCAACAAGATCGCGGCGGTAACCACCGCCAGAAAGATATTGTTCAACAGCAAGGCACCGTCGCGCGACAGTATACTGGTCTGCGCGGGGCTCTTTAGCATTGGCGCACGCCAGGCGTACAGCGTCAGCGAGCCACCGACTACCAGCACCAGGAAACCGAGGATGAATACGCCTCGTTCCGGATCGCTGGCGAAGGCATGCACCGAGGTCAGCACGCCGGAGCGCACCAGGAAGGTCCCGAGCAAGCTCAATGAAAACGCAAAAATCGCCAGTAACGCGGTCCAGGCCTTGAAGGTGCCGCGTTTCTCGGTGATCGCGAGCGAATGCATCAACGCAGTGCCGACCAGCCACGGCATGAAAGACGCGTTTTCCACCGGGTCCCAGAACCACCAACCGCCCCAGCCCAGTTCGTAATAAGCCCACCAGCTGCCGAGCGCGATTCCCAGGGTTAGAAATAACCAGGCGATATTGGTCCAGGGCCGCGACCAGCGGGCCCAGGCCGTATCCACCTGACCGGAGATCAGGGCCGCGATCGAAAACGCGAAGGCGACCGCGAAGCCGACATAACCGAGATACAGCATTGGCGGGTGGATCGCGAGTCCGATATCCTGCAATAAAGGATTGAGATCGCGCCCCTCCACCGCCGCCGGCAGCAAGCGTTCGAACGGATTCGAAGTAATGATGATAAACAGTAAAAAACCGCAACTGACCATGCCGAGCACCGCCAGCACGCGCGCGCGCATCGCGCGCGGAACATTAGGCGTGAACACCGCAACCGCTCCGGTCCACAGCGCCAGCACCAGCGACCACAATAACAGCGAGCCTTCGTGCGAGCCCCAGACCCCCGAGATTCGGTAAATCAACGGCAGCTCGCTATTCGAATTTTGCGCCACGTACTGCACCGAGAAATCATGGCTCAGAAAAGCCCAGGTCAGACAGGCATAGGCGATGCCGACAAACAGCAGCTGCGCCAACGCTGCCGGCACCGCCAAGGCGATCCAGCGCTGCACCCCGAGGCTCGCGCCGGCTAGCGGCACCAATGCCTGAATGACGGCAATACTGAGTCCGATAATCAGCGCGAAATGTCCGATTTCGGGTATCACTGCTCTGCCTCGTCTTTTTTATGCATGCCGGCCAGTTCCGGCGGCATATAGTTTTCATCGTGTTTCGCCAGGACTTCCTGAGCGACGAATTCACCGTCGCCATTCAGCTTGCCGTTGGCGATGATGCCCTGACCTTCACGGAACAGATCCGGCAGGATACCGGCGTATTTTACCGTGACCTGCCGTTCGTTGTCGGTCAGATCGAATTGCACGGTGAGACCATCGCCCGGACGGCTGACGCTGCCGTTGACGACCATGCCGCCCATACGAAATAGCTTGTTGCCGGGAGCCTTGCCTGCCCGCACTTCGGTGGGAGTAAAAAAGAACATGATGTTTTCGTCCAGCGATTTTAGCGCCAGCCCGACGCCGACGGCGACGCCGGCAACCATCAGTGAAATCAAAAATAGTCTCTTCTTGCGTGCAGGAGTCATTGTCTCTCAGCCTTCCGGCGCCGTTTCAATTGGCGCAGTTCTTTCTCATGTTGTTTGCGCGGCAAATACCAGTTCAACCATAGCACAAGCGCGCACAGCGCATAGCTCGGCCAGACGAACGCGGCATAACCACCCATTTGGAAAAATTCCGCCATCTAAAGTTCCTCAACCCATTTACTATTTCGTTCGCGCAGCAATAGTTCAACCCGGCATTTGTGGAACAACGCCAGTACATAGTAAATCTGGAACGCCAGCGCCATGATCAGGATTGGAACGTACATGCTCGGAGGCATCGAAGGCTTGTCGAACTTGGTCAGTGAAGCGCCCTGGTGCAGCGAGTGCCACCATTCCACCGAATAATGAATAATGGGGATATTTACGACCCCGACCAGCGCCAGGATCGCGACCGCGCGCGCGGCGATGCGTTTATCCTCGATCGCGTTATGCAGACCGATGACACCGAGGTAGAGAAACAGCAGGATAAGCTCGGAAGTCAGGCGCGCATCCCAGACCCAGTAGGTGCCCCACATCGGCTTGCCCCAGAGCGACCCGGTAACCAGCGCCAGAAAGGTAAAGCTGGCGCCAATCGGCGCACTGCTGATTAACACCACTTCTGCCAGTTTCATACGCCAGACGATTATTACAATGCCGCAAAAGGCCATCACGACATAGATGAAAAGTGACATCCAGGCCGTCGGCACATGGACGAAAATGATGCGGTAGCTTTCGCCTTGTTGATAATCCGGCGGCGCCAGCCACAGGCCGCCGTACAGGCCGGCGAGCAGCAGGGCCAGAAATATCCAGGTCAACCAGGGGATCCATTTACCTGCGATGCGGTAAAAATGCGGTGGCGAACCCAATTTGTGAAACCACAGAAACATAATCGTCCGTTTAGCTTGCAGACATTCTCAAAGCTGCCGCTGTCGCCCACGGCGATAACGAGACCGACAGCAGTAAAAAGGCCAGCAGCATGTAAATTTGTGCTGAAACCTCGAATCCCATGGCGGCATTTTCGATCGCACTGGCGGCGAAAATCAGCACCGGCACGTACAGGGGCAATACCAAAAGCGACAGGATTATACCACCTTTTCGTAAACCGACAGTTAACGCAACGCCGATTGCACCGATCAAACTCAGGATTGGCGTGCCGATTAAAATCGTCAGTAACAGCACCGGTTGCGCCTCACCCGGCATGCCCAGCATTTCCGCCAGTAACGGCGCCACTATCAGCAACGGCAAACCGGTCACCAGCCAGTGGGCGCTGACTTTGGCTAGTACGAGTATAGCCACCGGATGCGCACTCAGCAGAATTTGTTCGAGCGAGCCGTCGTCAAAATCCGAGCGGAATATGCTGTCCAGCGACAGCATCGCCGCCAGCAGCGCGGCCACCCAGATAATGCCGGGCGCGATGCGCGCCAGCAATTCCGGCAGGGCGCCGAGCGCGAGTGGAAACATGGTGATCACTAACACAAAAAACAAGAGCGGCATCGCATATTCGGCGCGATTGCGCAGCGCCAGCAGTAAATCCCGCCGCAGCAGGAAGACAAAGGCCTGGCCCAGCGACAGGCGACTGCTCATGCCGGCTGTCCCAGGTTCAAGCGCTGCACCGGCATCGTCGGCAGTGAAATATCGTGGTGCGACGTGACTACGATCACGCCCGCGCCCTGCAAGTGCTGCTCGAACAATATCGCGAACATTTCCATACTGGCCTTGTCCAGCGAGGTAAAGGGTTCGTCCAGGATCCACAGCAGCGAATCGGTAGCCAGCAGCCGCGCCAGCGCCAGGCGCCGTTTCTGCCCGGCCGACAGGCTGCCGACTTCGGATTCACCGTAGGCAAACAGATTTACCTGCTCCAGCACGTCATCGAGATCCCGCTCTGACGGAACCCCCATCGCCCTGGCCAGGCGCAGATTTTCGAGGCAGGACAATTCGTGTTTGATACCGTCGTGATGGCCGACATAATTGACCTGTTCATAATAGTCTCCGGCGAGACGGTCGATGGGTTGGCCACGCCACAATATGTCGCCGCCATCCGCGAGGCGAAGCCCGGTCAGAATGCGCAACAGGCTGGTTTTACCGCAGCCGTTAGGGCCTTCGACGACCAGCATTTCGCCCGCTTCGAGTGCAAATTCGAGATGCTCGAACAGTTGACGATCGTTGCGGTTGCATCCGAGATCCCGGATTTCGAGTAAGGTCGATGTGGACATGCATAGCTTGGGAATTGACGTGCCCGAAGATTAGCCTTGGCCCCGGCCGCGATCAACACATTTTTTTGATATAGATCAGGCCGACTAATACTAACGAGAGTAGGGTAATATTATTCACCCGGAGATAATTATGCCGCATTCAGCCATCGCGTGTCTGTTCACAGCAAGGCATCAGAACGCCGCTGTAGTTATTCTGCAGCAAGTTCTGATAACGCCGTCTGGGGCAGACACGCGATGGCCTATCTTTTATAATATCAATTAGTTAGGGAGCCCAAGAAAGCGCCAGCTCCGCGTTGCAACTCTTGCCAATGGAACAACCATTGGCGGCGAGTCGCGCCTTGATCTGACGCTTTCTTGGGCCCCTGAATACGACATATATTATCGCCGGGTTAATAGGGTAGACGAAACGGAGAAAGACATTATGACTACCAAAGAACAATTAATCGATCAGCACATTCGCGAATACGAGTCGCGCTTGAAACATATCGATGAACTTTACCAGCGCGCGCACGATGCGACCGAGCATCTTGATGCCGAACACGATAGCCGCTCGGAGTTGAGTGATTTGGCGAAACAGCGCCTGCAACTGCAGCAGCATGCGGATGAAATCAAAACCATGTCTGTCGATAAATGGCGCGAAGATACAGTACAGAGTGCGGGACCCATGGCGATCTGGGATATTCTCGCGCAAAAACTGGAAGATTTCCTCGAGCGGCACGAATAGGAATCCTCGGGGACAGATCTGCAGATCTGTCCCCTTCGAAGCGAGCAAAGCATCTCAGCTCCACTCAATCTACAAGCGCAGGTTAGCCCCGCAAATAAGAATTATCAGGATCGAACAGCGGTTCCGAGTAGAGCCGTGCCGGCACCATCTCGCCGAGGATTTCGATTTCGACCGCGCGGCCTTCGGTCGCCATTTCGGTCGGCAAAAAGCCGAAGGCAATACTCTTTTCGGCATAATGCGAGTAACCGCCCGAAGTCACGTAACCCACGACAACGCCTGCATGCCAGATCGGCTCCCAGGCGACGGCATCGGCGTCTGTGGCGTCGACTGTGAAGCTGCACAGTTTGCGGCTCACCCCCTGCTCTCGCTCGACCAGTGCCGCGGCCTTGCCGATGAATTCGGCGTCTTTATCGTAAGCGACGAAGCGATCCAGCCCGGTTTCGAGCGGCGTGTAGTCGGGTTTGAATTCACGCATCCAGGAGCCGAATGATTTGTCCAGGCGCAGGCTCATCATCGCGCGCATGCCAAAAGGCCGCAAGCCGAGATCTTTTCCGGCATCGGTTAGCAGGTCGTAGAGTGCCAGCTGATGATGCCAGGGCACGTAGATTTCGTAACCGCGGTCACCGGTGTAACTGACGCGCTGCACAATCGCCCGGCATTGGCCGATATCGATTTCTCGCACCGCTAGAAACGGCAACGCGGCGGTCGACACGTCCGCGCGCGTGACACGGCCAAGTAATTCCTGCGCCTTCGGGCCCGCGATCTGAAACCCGATGCGCTGTTTCGAAACATTGCGCAAGCTCACCCCCGAGCCCGGTAAATGACCTTCGAACCAGCGCATGTGGTACGCCTGGGCGCCAAAGGATGCAGTCACCTGAAATAGATTCGGCGCGAGCTGTGCAACGGTAAAATCTCCGATAATGCGACCCTTCGGACTCAACATCGGGTTCAAGCTCAGCCGACCCGGCGGCGGAATTCTGCCGGCCATGATCCGATCCAGATACGCGTGCGCGCCTTTACCTGAAATTTCATACTTGCCGAAATTGTGCACTTCGTTGAGACCGACCCTGGTGCGCACCGCCTGTACCTCCGCCGCCACCGTAGCGAAGGCGTTCGATCGCCGAAAACTCGGGGTTTCATAGGGTTTTTCACCGGCGGGCGCAAAATAATTGACATGTTCCATGCCGTACATATCGCCGAAGACCGCGTTTTGCGACTTCCAGAGGCCGTATACCGGGGTCGTATCGAGCGGGCGTGCCGCCGGCAACTCTTCGTTGGGATAGGATACGCTGAAGCGCCGCTGGTAATTTTCGCGCACTTTGAGACGCGTGTATGACGGCGTGCAATAGTCGCCAAAACGCGCCACATCCATTGCAAATACGTCGCGTGAGGGTTCGCCGTCGATCATCCACTCGGCCAGCGTGAGGCCGACGCCCCCGCCCTGGCTGAAACCGGCCATCACCGCGCAGGCGGACCAGTAATTGCGTAACCCGGGAACCGGCCCGACCAGCGGGTTGCCGTCGGGGGCAAAGGTGAAGGGGCCGTTGATAACGGTCTTGATGCCGGCATCGGCAAGTACCGGGAAACGCCGAAAGGCAAATTCCATCGAGTCGCCAATGCGATCGAGGTTCTCATCCAGCAGTTCATGCCCGAAATCCCAGCGCGTGCCGTCGACCGCCCAGGGAACGCAGTTCTGTTCGTAAAACCCGATCACCAGGCCCTTGCCTTCCTGGCGCAGGTAACTCTCGCCCTCGGGGTCCATGACGTGCGGCAACTCGCTATCCTGCGCGTAAACCTCGGCAAGGTCCGAGGTCGCGAAATACTGATGTTCCATCGGGTGCAGCGGCAGATAAATTCCGGCCATGGCGCCGATCTCTCGCGCCCACAACCCGGCGGCATTGACCAGTTGCCCGGCGATGATCGTGCCCTGCTCGGTGACCACATCCCAGCCGCCGTCGGGCCGCGGATTGGTCTCCAGCACCGGATTGCGCAGCAGGATTTCAGCCCCCTGCAGCTGCGCCGCCTTGGCATAGGCGTGGGTGGTACCCGAGGGATCGAGATGTCCGTCCAGCGGATCGTATAACCCACCCAGCACACCGTCGGTATTGGTGATCGGGCTTAGTTTGCGAATTTCTTCGGGTGTGATCAACTCGGTGTCGAGCCCCATGTGGCGGTGCATTGCGCGCGCCGATTTGAGGAAATCGAGCCGCTCCGGAGACTCCGCCAGCGTGATACCGCCGACGTGATGCAGGCTGCAGGACTGGCCGGTGATCTCCTCGAGTTCGCGGTACAGGCGAATCGTATAACCCTGCAGCGCCGCCATATTGGTATCGGCATTGAGCGTGTGGAACCCGCCGGCGGCATGCCAGGTCGAGCCCGAGGTCAATTCCGAGCGTTCGATCAAGACCACGTCCTGCAGGCCGAGTTTGGTCAGATGATAGATAACGCTACAGCCGACTACCCCGCCGCCGATGACGACTACCTGCGCATGTGATTTCATAGCTACGAGTCCTCTTAACCTGTATCTGTCGTTCCCGCTCGGGCTTAGCTGGAGGAAGCGTCAAAGGCGCTTAGCCCAGTACCGAAAAACTGCTGTCCTGATTGACCTCCCGCAGGCGCGAGTAAAAGCCGCTGGAAAAGGTATGGTCGATATTTTTCAGATGAAAATCGATCGGGCTGTCATCCTGATCGTTACCGTTTTGTGTTGTCTCGATGATATTCGCCATCAATTCACCCGCTATCGGCGCATTTTTAAACTGGTTTCCGCTAGTGCCGATCGCGAGGTAAAAACCGGACAGGTCCGAGCGGTCGTAAATCGGGATCCAGTCATCGGTCACATCGTAAAGATCCACCACGCCGCGCATCTGGTTGGGTACGCCCAGACTCGGCACCCGCTGGCAAACCCGCAGCACCTGCACCTTCCATTGCTCGCTAAAATCGCGGTTATAGTCATCCGGATCGACCCACTCATGCGGATCGCAAGGTGGATCCTCGCTGCCGATCAATAGTGCGTCGCCCTGTTCGGGGCGAGTATAGAGTCCGATATCGCTATCCGAGGTAACGCAGGCGGTATCGCGGCGATAACCCGCCGGTAACGGCACATGCGCCACTTCCTGGCGCAGGGCGCGGGTTTTAATCCGCATCGATTTTTCGACGCCGGCCATTTGATTGACTTTGGAGGAATGGGGTCCGGCGGCGTTCAGCACCACCGGGGCCTCGACGGTGTCGCCGTTTTCCAGTTTAACTCCGCCGACACGTCCATTGGCGCATTTGATTTCGACGACGCGGGCGTTGTACCTGAATTCGCCTCCGCTGCGTTCGGCGGCGCGCATGATGTTATGCGTCGCCAGTTGCGGATCGGAAATGTATCCCGCGGCATGAAACAGCACGGCGCCGGTCAGGGATTTTGCGTTGGCCACGCCGAACTCGGGATCGTCGGGCCGCTTGACCGGATAAAACGACTCGGTGTTCCAGACTGGCAACTTCGCGCAAATCTGCTCGGGCGAGAATTCGCTATAAGGCGACTCGAGTTGATCCATCAGCGCCATGGCCGGGCGCAGGTAATCGTTGGCCCCGGTTTTCATCACCAGCGCACCGACATTGTGATATTCGATCAGGCCGCGCTCGTCGATATCCTCACCGCCCAGGTAATCGGCCCAGTTTTTCCAGTAGAAATGCGACTCGTAAGCCATAGCGGAGCCGTCGAGTGTGGAGTAGTAGGGGCGGATGATGGCGCAGGAACCTGAAGTCGAGCCGTAACCCGCGGCCGGCAGGGTATCGAGATTGAGCACTTTCCAGCCTTTGCGCCCCAGCGCCAGCGAGGTTGCGCAGCCGATAATACCGGCGCCGATTATGATTGCATCGTAGCTGTTAGTCATTTGAAATTCCCGTGTTCAGGTTAGTTACTCTGTGCCAGCAGTTGCCGCAGGTAATCCTGGATTTCATGCGGATGCACCGTCGCAATGCGAATCAGATCGTCGAAGCGCGCGGTCAGCTTGCGAATGTGGTTGATACTGTTGACGATGACATACAGGTGTCCCAGAAACAGCGTCGCGCGCAACGGACCGAATATGGTGAACGACGCGGAGTAACTCTGTTTAGCGTCGAACAGATACCAGCGAAATCCCGGATACAGCTCGTCGTTGAGTTCGATCATGCGTTCGAGCTGGCGCCGCCGATCGGCCCGTTCAAGTCCCTGCCAGATCCCCTGCCCGGCGGCAAAGCTCTCGAGATGCTGCAACGGCATGCAGGTTTCGAGTTCACTGCCGGGATGGCGCTGTTGCAGCAGCAACAGCTGGTTGTCGCGCACCGATTGATCGATCTTGCCCGCGCCGTAGCGATTGAATTCGTACTCGGCCACCGCCTCGGTCTTGAGCAGATCGGGCAAGGTCGTCGGCACGTAACGAATCTTGTAACCGCAGGCTTCGCGATGCCATTCCAGGTTTTTTTCTAAAATACTGGTCGAGTAGGCGTCGACCTGCAAGGCCTCCGGCAAGATGTTGGCGCCCATCGAACCTTCCTGAGTCAGCCCTAGTAACCAGTCGATGCTGACCTGGTACACTTCGGCGATCGACGCCACGGTATCGGCGCGCGGCAGGCGGATATTATCGGCCGTGAGTAACTGCGACAGGGTCGAGCGATCGACCTTGATCGAGGCCGCGAACGCCGAGCGATTCAAGCCGCTCTCGTTGATGACTTGCTGCAGGCGATCCTGAAACAGACTGACCCGTTCCTGCAACTTCATCGCGCGAGCTCCAGTTCGCGGCGACGCTCGGCCACATACTGTTGCAACGATTCCTGCTTAGAGACTGGCATCTCGGGCGGCTGATAGTCGGCGATTTTTTGTCGGTAAATCCTGTTGGCGCGTTGCAACGCGGTCAGTTCGCCGTTCTCGCTCCAGGTCTCGAAATTGCTCCAATCGGATACCAGCGGTTCGTAAAAGGCGCTAGTGTAGTTGTCTAGCGTGTGTGCGGTGCCGAAAAAATGCCCGCCGTGACCGGCTTCCCTGATCGCATCCAGCGCCAGTGTGGATTCGTCCACCTTCAGCGGCGTCAGCGTCTCGCGCATCATTTGCAGCATATCGACATCGATAACGAATTTTTCGAACGACGCACACAGCCCGCCCTCGAGCCAGCCGGCGGCATGTTTGACAATCTGCGCATGCCCCATGACCGCACCCCAAAGCGACATTTGCGATTCCCAGGCGGCCTGGGCGTCGACGCAATTCGAGGCGTTGGTATTGGAAGAACGAAACGGCAAGCCATAGCGGCGCGCGAGCTGACCGCTGGCCCAGGCGGCGCGGGTGTACTCGGGCGTGCCGAAGGCCGGCGCACCGCTGCGCATGTCCGCGTTCGAGGTGAATCCGCCGTAAACCATCGGCGCGCCCGGATTGACGATTTGCGACAGGGCGATAACCCCGAGCGCCTCGGCATTTTGCTGTGCCAGCGCGCCCGCCAGGGTGATCGGGCACATCGCACCGGACAGCGTAAACGGGGTGACGATGACCGGTTGTCCGTAACGCGCCATTTCCATCAAACCGTCAAGCATCGACCCGTCGACCCGCAGCGGCGAATTGGTGTTAACCACGCTGTTAACGCTGGGTTCCGATTTAAGCGTTTCCAGATCGACGCCGCGCGCGAGCGCGGTCATCCGTATGCCGTCCATGACGCGGCCGCCGCCGAGGCAGTAAAGCGAAAACGCCCTGTCCGTCAGCGTGAACGCCGCCAGGGTGGTATCGAGATGACGCGTATCGGGCGGGATATCGATTGGTTCGACCGGGTAACCGCTCAAAAAATCGATCACATCGAAACTCTGCGTCAGCCGCAGAAAATTACAATAGTCCTCGAAGTTGCCGCTGCGCCTGCCGCCGTCTAGATCGGAGCTGTTGGGCGCGCTGGCGACGGTGGTGAAATTGATCGCATTGCGACCTATCAGGCGGTTGCGTTCCGGGTTGGGCGCATGCAGCGTAAATTCTGCGGGAACGCTCGAAATTCTGGCCATGACCTGGTTGCGATCGAGATAAACCCGCTGCCGATCCCAGTCAACGCGCGCCCCATCCTGCTGATACAGCGCGAGCGCCTCTTCATTCAAAATCTCCAACCCGATGTCTTCGAGGATGCGCATCGAGGCATCATGAATCAAATCCAGCGACTCGGAGTCCAGCGCGTCCATCGGCTGGTAAGGATTGAACAGCTGTTGTGCCCGCGGCGACACCTGCGAAGCCACCGAATCAGTGCGTTTGCGGACTCTTCTTCTGACCATTTAAAGACTCCTCGAAGGGGAGTATCGATACTATTTGACGTATCTAAAAATGTCTATCTATGTCACATGAGTTCTTTCAAAACAAGTTTGTTGATTTAAATCAACATTTCGAATATCAAAAGCAACTGGTTTTTATCGGGGCACGGGGCTAACTTACGTCGCCATGAATGCCAGCCGATTCATTGCCTGCGGCATGTATGCGCCGAATGACGATATTAAAAATGCATGGCAGGCGCTGTTTGATCAGTTTTACGCTTTGGTCGGCCCGATTAGCGGCTTGCAGCAGCGCCTGGTTTTCGGCACCGATGAATCTCTGTTGCGCGACCCGGGCCTGTTAATCGGCCATACCTGCGGATACCCTTTGATGACAGGCCTGCAGGATGCGGTCATGCCCTTTTGCGCGCCCTGCTTCGAGGTGCCGGGTGCGATCGGCAAACTCTATTCGAGCCTCTTCATCGTGCCCGCGGATTCCAGCCTCGAATCGCTGCAACAATGCTGCGGCGGAATCGTCGCGATCAATGACGCCAACTCCAACAGCGGCATGAACGTATTGCGCTACGCGCTGGCAAAACTTAAGGCCGGTCCGGGGTATTTTTCCGATGTTTTGATGACGGGCGGACACTTGGCCAGTCTCGAGGCGGTAGCGGCGAACCGGGCTCAACTGGCTGCTATCGATTGCGTTAGTTACCAGTTACTCACCGCGCGAAATCCGGGACTCGACCATGCGATACGCGTTATCGGTTTCAGCGAACCGACTTGCGGCCTGCCCCTGGTCGTGGCGCGCGCGCAATACTCGCGACAACAATGCAACAGCTATCTCGAGGCACTCAATCAGGCGCTGCGGCAGACCGCCGATGAAGTCAAGCAGACGCTTTACCTCGATCGTTTCGAAAGCGCCGAACTGGACGATTATCGATCGATCCTCGCGCTCGAAAACTATGCCGTCGAAGCCGGTTACGCGACGCTGAATTAGGCGTTGCCGAGCTGCCTGCGCTGCTCTAAACTCGGTCCACAATAACGGCTAGTCACTCACTTTACAGAACGGCAATTCGATGTGGAAAGACCTTGGCAGCTCCTGGGCGATATTGCTCGGCATCGGCTTCATGATGCTCGCCAACGGCTTGCAGGGGACCTTGCTCGGGGTGCGCGCGGGCATCGAGGGTTTTTCCACCTTCAACACCGGTATCATGATGTCGGGTTATTTCATCGGCATGTTTGTCGGCTCGATGATCGCTCCCTGGCTGGTCAATCGCGTCGGCCACATCCGCGTGTTTTCGGCGCTGGCTTCGCTGGCATCGATCTCGATTCTGTTTCACGGCGTCTACATCGACCCCTGGCTGTGGATGGCGATGCGGGTGTTAACCGGAATCAGCTTCGCCGGGTTTTACGTCGTCACCGAAAGTTGGCTGAACGATCGCGCCAGCAATGAAACCCGCGGCAAGATATTGTCTATATACATGGTTATCGTTACCGGCAGCATGGGCGTCGGCCAGTTTCTGTTGAACCTCGCCCAACCCGATGCAATCGATTTGTTTATTCTGATCTCGGTCATCATTTCATTTGGCTTGATTCCGATTCTGCTTACCGTAAAACCCGCGCCTAATTTCAGCACTTCGTCAAAAATATCGGTCGCCGAGTTGTACCGGGCTTCGCCTTTGGCCACCATCGGCAACTGCCTGACCGGTATGGCGCATGGCACCATCTTTGGTCTGGGTGCGATCTACGCCAGCCAGGTCCTGGTGGACTTGAAATCGGTTTCCCTGTTCATGGCCTGTTTTCTGATCGGCAGCCTGATTGCCCAATGGCCGGTGGGTCATATCTCGGACCTGGTCGGACGACGCGTGGTAATGGCGGGGCTATCGGTAATCTCGATAGTCTGCTGCGTGCTGGCGGTAGCTCTTGCCAAAGGCAGCCTGATTTTCTATCTGGTTATAACGCTACTCGGCGGAGCCGCGATGCCGATGTATTCGATTTGTATCGCCTATGCCAACGACCGCCTGGAACCGCATCAAATCGTCGGCGCCAGCGGCAGCCTGGTGATGATGTCGGGATTCGGCGCCATGACCGGACCCATTCTGATCGCATTCTTCATGGAATTATTCGGCATGGAATACTACTTCTGGGGAATAGCGACCGTATTCGGCATGATATTCTTTTTCACGCTGATCAGAATCGGATCGCGCGCGGCAGTGGCGATCAAGGATCAGCCGATGTTGATCGTGGGACCGATAGGCACGCCGATCGCGGAATTTATCGCGCCGGATTCCATCGAGTACGCCGAAGCCGTCGCCAAGCACGAAGTCGAACAACTCGACCTGCGTGAAGATATAACCGAGCGTCAACTGTGAGGCTAGCCGGGTCGATATAATCGGTATCGGACAATACGGCGCCAGTTGGCTAAAACCAGATCGAGGTAAAAAACCGCGTAACCGTGGCATCAAAACTGTAGGCCGATTCCTCTCCCGTGGGCGCGTTATCGGTCAGATCGCGGAAATCATCGTAATCGAAGTTGATCCAGTCGACCTGCAGGCTAACGCCGCCGCGCTCGATCGCGCTCCAGGCGCGGCCGAACTCCCAACTCGCGCCGAGCCCGATGGTGCTGCTGGTAAACGTGCTCAGCTCTTTGTCGCGCGCACGGAATTCCGTTGCCTCAGAACTCGGAAACAAATCGCTGTAAAAGCTGGCGCTGGATTGATCGTGAAATCGATAACTGGCTTCGAATATCCATTGGTCGCCGTATGGCATCTTGTAACCGACTTCATAAGTGACGGCTTCGATATCCCAGGTGTCGTCAAAAACCCGCACACCGCCGTGAATCGCGGATCGCTGCGGCAGGAAATAGTTGGCCCGTAACGCAATTGCGGTACTGGTGCGGGTACGCGGATAGTTTTCCCCCTCGAAAGAAAATCCGGTACCGGAGATATAACGGACCTGGCGATAGGGATTGTTGAGATAACCTTCGTCGCTAATCGTTTCGTAGGTCGCCGCCAGCACCAGGTTCTTAGTCAAAATCTGGGATATCCCCAGACGGTAACTACGAACTTCGGACTCCCTTTCGAAGACAGGGTCATCGGATCTTGTTATCGTATTATTACCGAGCGCAAATGACATACTGATCGTAGTCAAGTCGCCGAACATATCCTGGGAAATGCCAAGGCCCAGGGTATTGGCGTCAAAATCATTTTCTGTGCTCACCGTATAACCAAGACTCACGGTCGTCTTCTGGCGCAGATAATCCAGACTGATGCCATTCTCTTCGCGCTGTTCGGTGTATTCACTGGCGCTGACCACGACGTCGATCGATGCGCTGGTAACATTGTCGACATAGTGGTTCAGACCAAGCGATACGCTGTCTCCGAGATTCTTGCGCACTAGCAGCGAGGGCCCGTCGATTTCTGCGCCGCCGCCATCGTAGCGATGGTACAACAGATCCGCGCGCTCCTCAGGCAATACCGCCGCGGCGGCAAGTTCCGAGAGCGACAACAAAGCGAGGCATAGCGCAGCGCGAATGCCGGCCGCAAGCCTGTGCGAACCGGGCGCGGGCCGCGAAAGGTAATTTCGGGGAAAGGCCAACAACGCGAATACCGGCTAGTTGCAGCCGCAACCACCACCCGTTGCTATGCCGGCACCGCGCGCGCCTTCACGCGAATCATATACGTGGTGAAGATAACTCGACGATATCGGATCGCGATTGAAATTCATCACGGGAGCCGCCAGATTGGCGCGCTCGTAGGGTTTGACCCAGGGCTCGATGGCGCATCCGGCGAGCAGCACGGGTCCGATTAGTAGCGGGATCAACAATAATTGCCGCACGTCGTTACTCCCGCACCAGCTTTTTAACCATTTTACGGTATTTTTTCTCATCCCCCGGTTTATAGCCCTTGTGAAGGAATCGCATATTTCCATCTCGGTCCACCACTACCGTGGTAGGCATCGCGATCACTTTATACAGTTTGCTGACTCGATTCTTGCTGTCCAGCAGCACCGGAAAATCGACCGGAAAGTCGTTCAGGAAACCGCGCGCATTATCGGCCTGTTCCTCGACGTTTACCCCCAGCACGGTAAAACCCAGGGGTTGATATTTTTTGTGCAAGGCATTCAACAACGGCATCTCTTCGCGGCAGGGGCCGCACCAGGACGCCCAGAAATTGATCAAAACGACATTACCGGCCATTTCACTAAGCTTCATATTCTTCCCGCCGAGTGATTTCAGAGTAAAATTTGACGCCGGTCCAGCACCCGCGGCCGCGCCGGCCGGGCCGACAATCCCAAAGGACAGCGAACCCAACAGGATCAGGCACAATCCGATTTTCGATATTTTGCTCTTCATAATCTTTCTCCTAAAAAAACAGGTTCAATGACGCGGTGAGCTCCAGATTATTGGTGGATTCATCTTCGCCAAAAACATCCTGTTCGAAAATTAAATCCCGCATTTCGATATCCAGACTAAAGCCGTCTGCAAACAAAGTACGGTATCCGACGCCATAACCGATAGTAAATCGATCGTCGCCCGCAAAGGTCGTGGTGCCAACGCCGGCGGATAAATAAAACACTGTATTAAATGTAGTCGAATCGGTGACAAATGCCTCCCCCGGAA
>DS021201.1:159905-167575 GCA_001735895.1 Olavius algarvensis Gamma 3 endosymbiont
TGCCGTAGGAAGCCTGCACAAAGAAATCTTCCAACACGTGATAGCCGAGTTTGACCCCGATGACGACGTTGGTATCGAAGTCTTCGACCGCCAGATAACCGCCATAGATCGCAATTTCGAAATCATCCGAATCGATTAGCGACTCGTCGAATTCGCTGCGCTCGATTTGGGGTTGGATCAAATTAGTCTGTTCTTCCTCATCGCTTTGCGCCAGGACCCCGGTCCAGGACAAGCCAGCGGCTAGAAACCCAAACGCTAGAAAAATACTGCGAAACCGAATTTCCATTCGTTTACATCCTCGTTGTCGTTGCGGGTGCTATTGGCCGAAAAAATAATATATTCGTTGAACTCGAGCCGAAACAAAAAACTGCGGCTGATATAGCGCTGAACGCCGATCCCGAATTGTGCAAATTCGTTGCTGTCGTCACGGGTCGAAATCAAGGTTGCGCTCGGGCTGACCTTTATTCTACCCAATCCCAGCGTCATGTACGGCGAATACTTCAAATCGGGCAAGGGCTGCATCACCGCGTTCGCTTTCAGAAAAGTAGCGCTCGATCTGCGGCCAACCGACTGACCGAAATGCAGCTCGGCGGCGAGATTTTCGCTGAACGAATAGGCGGTGAACAGGGTAAACACCGGCGCCGATTCGAACTCGCCTCCGGTCACCCCGAGCACCCAGTTACGGCGCGCGAAATCCTGCTGATCGAGTTCGGCGATGTTAAACTTTTCACCCGACGGCAATAAAGTCTGGCGCATCTGACTGCGACTGGCCCAACCGGTTTTACCGTCGCCGGTTACGATCTTAAACCAGTCGGTCTTACGCCGCAAAACGCGCACCTCGGCGCCCCGGTCGATCACGTAAAATATCGGGTAACCGGCGCCGGGGCCGGTATGGAGTTCGATAAATGGATCGGCGATGGTAACGCGCAAGGACTCGGCGTCTATTGCGGCCGTTTCCACCGCCGACGATGGTTCCTCTTGCTCCGTCTGGGCAAACGCCGAATCACAGGTAGCAGCTAGCAAAAGATACAGGCTGGGCAAAAGACTCCCCTTGAATCGTCTCAAGATTTTATTCCCGTATGAAATCAGCCACTAATTTAGTTTTGTGGCGCCGCCGGGTCAAATGGATCGTTGAAATTTTGTGCGCCCAGATCGATCCACTCGCTAATCAATTTCAATTCGGCGGCGCTCAACATAACCGTGTGATCGACACTGCCCAGCGGTAATGCACGCCCGGCGTCGAGCTCGGTGCCGGTCATCTTTTCGATAAAAAAGCTGCTGCGGGCGCCGGCCGTCGTCATTATCCGCGCGATTGCCGAGGCGGGATCGGGAATCGTGCCGCCATTGCCGTCGGGCACCGTAAAGAGTTCGAGTTGATTAGCGCCCGCATTAAAGAATTGACCCTGCCTGGCGTTGAACAATTGGTCAAAGGAACGGAAACGGTCATTCGGGTCCTGATTGGGATCGGGAGTCAAATCGAGTTGCCCATAGGGTAAGCGGGTACCGCCGAGGCTGGTATGGCAACTAACGCAGGTTTCGTCGCCGACGCCATCCAGGTTCACGGTATCCATTACGAGTGGCGTGTTAGTCGGGTCGCCCGCGGTCGGATTGAGCGGCGCCAGCGGCGTGAAGTCATCGACCGCATTGACGTCGCGGTCGAGCTGGAAGATAGCATGGATATGCGGTGGATAATTGATCGTCACGCGGCAATTATAGGCCCAGGGCGCGCAAAAGGTATTGGTCGGCGGCGTCATCGAGGCATTCAGATCGGCGTAGCGATAGGCGTAACTCGCGTCCGCCGCGCGCACTGCGGGATCAGTCCAGTAATCGTCGTAAATCAAGTCGGCGCTAAGCGTCGGTTGATTGGCGACGGCGAGGCTGTCGAAACGCACCTCGGCCATGGTTTGTCCGAACGCGCCCGTATACGGATTCGGCGGCGCCGAGCCCGGGACCAGGGTGTTGACGAAACTTAAACCGGCGGGCAGGCCGCTATTGATCGATGGCGCCTCGCCGTCGCTGCGCGCATGAATCTCGGGTGGGTTGCCGCCATTATTGAGGTCGTGACAGCCGACGCAGGTCAGCGTGTCTCCCGGCTGCACGTGGAACCAGTTCTCATGGCTCGGACCAATGCGCCGGCCTTCGCCGTCGAGCACCTCGACCGCCAACGGGACAAATGCCGGCACCTTGACCTTGACCGAACCGTCGGGTTCGACCGGCGCATAGCCCACGATCTGACGCATACCGCGGCTGCGCTGCGGCCCGAAGGCATTGCCATCGAGGTCAGGCGGATTGACCAGCGTCGGATCGTCCGGGTCGGGAATGCCGACCGACTTGACGAAACGCACGAAGCGCGCCGGGCGCTCGGCCGCGAGCGCATTTAGCGGATCGGCAAAATCCTGTACCGAATTAATACCGGGGGCCGGGGTACATTGGTTGAAGTAACAGCCGTTGAAGCCGCCGTCGCCCATATCGTAAACGCTCTCGATATTGACCACGCCAACCAATTCACTCTGCCAGCCGTTATCGAGCTGACCGAGCAGCTCGCGGTCGAAAATAACCTGCGGCCGGGTTCGATTCTCCACTGCGATCGCTTCGGTGATGACCCTGCCGGCTTCCGCCAGCACCAGCGGTTTCTCGGTATCGACGTCCATATCGTAAAGCCAGATCGAATAGGCCGGCGACCTTTCGACGGCGTTCGGATCCGACAGGTAGGGATCGATGCAGGGCCGGATCACATTGTTCAGTTCCAGCTGGCAGGTCGACTTGCTGACCAGTACCCGGTTCGAGCCGTCCCATAGCGGAAATGCGGTCGCATAGCGGCCGTTGACCGAAATCGAGCCGTCATTGGCTACGCCAGAGATCGTGGCGGCGCGTTGCGCCGGCCCGGGTAAACCGGGCAACGACCAGAGCGGCTTACTGATATCCGCATAACTATCGACACTAACGACCACGATATCGCCGCCGTCGAAAGTATCGTCAAACGGCTTCGTGATTACCATCAAATCGCCGTTTTCCATTTCCCGGAAATTGGTGAACTGGACCGCGGCGCCGCCGGTGCCGGTATTATGGCTGCGCGACCCGTAAAGAATCTGAGTGTCGCTGCCGTCGGGATTAGCGCTATAAAGGTTGATCTCATCGTTGCCGCCGGCATTGTCCCAGCGGCTGAAAACGACGCGCCCGTTCTGGTAATTGGTCAATACCTGCGGATAAAGATCGTGACTCTGGTTGAAGGAAATCTGGTGAATATCGCTGCCGTCGGCATTCATCACATGCAGCACCAGCGCCTGCACACCCTCGTCTTCGTCGAGTGCCGAGTATCTCGGACGGCCTTCGTTGACCAGCATTTCGCGCGCTTGCCGCTGGCGGTTCGAGGTAAATACAATCCGCCCATCGGGCAAGTAAGCAGGATAGAGATCATCACCCTCTTCGGCGGTCAGCGCAGATGATATGACCATTCGGAGCTGACTGGTTTCCAAATCGTATTCGTAGATATTCCAGCTGGGGAAAGGTGCGTTATTCGGATTCGGGTCGAACAACCGCAGTGAAAATATGAGCTTGGTGCCGTCGTGGCTGGCGTTCAAGCCTTTGACATCGCCGATACCGGCGGTAACCGAGCGGGTGATATTGGTTTCATCGCTGCCGCTGCGTAGATAAACGTCGCCGCCGGAGCTGAACAGTTCCGGCTCGCGCACGTCCGCTTGCACCTCGTCTCCCTGATCGTCGACCGGGATCGGACGCTTGATATAGGCAATCGGTATTTCAACAATTCCCGGGTCGATGCCGGCACCGTCCTCTCCCGGCTGACAGGCTCCGAGGGCTAACAGGATCGGGCACAATATCAACCAACCCCAACCGCTGAACCGGGTTTGCGAGCTGGTTGCCACCGGCTCCAGGGGTCGAGTTTGTATCGCTGCTGTCGGTTTCATTATTCCTTCTTAAAGCGCGTTTCCATTGCAGAGTATCTTCGAATTTGAGCCACGATCTTCCGAATTCTGACCAAACGCCGTTTTTTGCTTACCAACGGTATACGGAAGTGCAGGTCACTCTCGTAAACTTAATATCAGGGTTTTGCTATGGATTAAGCAGACGATCGTTGGGATTAGAGCTTATGCAGTAATAACCGATTGGTCAGGGATTTTTTGAGTTTTGTGAATTATTCCCGACAGCAATATCCCTGGGAGCCGACTTGCTGTGCTAGAAATAGTCGCTAACGAATTAACAAAACTGATGCCCCGGGAAATAACGCTTCAGTCAGGAGATAAGTGGAGTTGGCTATGGAAATGAAAAACAAGATATCGCTGCCTCTGGTCATCGTGGCGGCGCTGACGAGTTAGCCAATCTGGGCCGATGCCCAGGACAGGGCGCAGGCCAAAAGAATCCACGATCGCCTCACCGGCGTCACCGCCACCAATGCGACTATCGACGCAATGGAAGCATTGCTGATCAGTGATCCAAGCGGCAAGTTAGCGGCCGAGTATGCGATCGACACCGCACAAAACCCCGATGCCGATGCTTTTTACAACGTCACGCTGAAGAATTTCGCCGCACCCTGGACCAACGAAGAACAAACCGTGTTCACCCCGCTCAACGATTACTCGGCTACCGTGATTGGCTTGATACGCGACGGCGGCGACTTCAGGCAGATACTGCACGGCGATATTATCTATCGCGGCGATCCGGGTCTTGGCATCGCTGCCTACTCCAATAGCGACAACAATCATTATGAACAACTGGAAGCGCTCGGACCCACGGTCGGTAACCTCGCCGATCCGGATATTCTCGAAGGCAGCATAACTCAGCCGGGCATAACCCAGAGTTCGGTCACCGGCCTGCCTAGCACTGCTACCGCGGGTGTGATGACCAGCCGCGCGGGCGCGATGGCGTTTTTCTCCGATGGCACTAACCGCGCCATGTCCGCTTCACGCTGATGAATCATCTGTGCACCGATCTCGAACCGCTCAAGGACGTATCGCGTACCCCCGATCGGGTGCGGCGCGACGTCTCGCGCAGCCCCGGCGGCGACAGCCGCATCTTCCTGAACGGTTGTGTCGGCTGCCACGCCGGCATGGACGGCATGGCGGGCGCCTTTGCCTATTACGAGTGGCAATACACGGGTGACAAGGCTACCGGTCAGATCGAATATAGACTCGCCCCTGTTCCGCCGGCGACTAATCGCGTTACCGAAAAGCACAATATCAATCCCAATAACTTCGAATACGGCTACATCACTACCGACGACAGCTGGATCAACTACTGGCGCAACGGCCCGAACTCCAAACTCGGCCTGCGGCCCGCCGACGACGGTCCGCTCGCCTCGGGCTGGGGACCGCTGTTAAATCCGGACGCCAAGGGCAATGAAACCGGTAGCGGGGCAAAATCGCTTGGCGTCGAACTGGCCAACAGCAGCGCCTTCGCGCAGTGTCAGGTAGATAAAGCCTTCGAGTCGATCTGTCTGCGCGATCCGGACGTTTTCGCTGCCGACCGCAGCGCGCGCGACGGCATTGTTAGCAACTTTGTCGGCAGCGGCTATGACATGCGCGAAGTTTTTACCGACGTCGCCGCGCATTGCAAAGGGAGTTGAACATGTTGAAAAAATATCCTGTTCTGAAGTTAATTTCGCTACTCGCGCTCGGCGTGCTGACAGCGGCCTGCGATAGCGGCAGCGTCGGCAATACGTCTAATCCGAATCTGGGTGCCAATAGCGGCAATCGGTTCGTTTACAGCGGCCCCCGCGCGCGCAATATCGATGTCAGTAATTTCCAATACTATCTGTGGCGCAATGTGACCGACTCCACCCGTTGCGGCGGCTGCCATAATTCGGACGCCAGCTCGCCGATCACGCCTTTGTTTTTCGATACCTCGAATGTCAACGTGGCCTATGACGAGTCAATTTCGAGAGTAGACCTGGGAAATCCGCAGAACTCCGCCTTCGTCGACAGGCTCGAAAGAACGCATTTTTGCTGGGAAAATAATTCCGCTATCTGCGCCACGCTGCTGGCCGGCTGGATCGACGACTGGAAAAATGCCGCCAGCGGCGGCGTTGCGGCGCGCCAGATCAATCTGACCGCCCCGGCCAATATCCGGGATCCGGGCGACGCCAAGTCGTTTCCCGACTCCGCGACTACGGTCGGCACTAACGGCACTAGTTTCGCCGACACCGTACACCCGCTGCTGGTAGGCACCAATCCGGTAATCGCCGACGCTAACTGCCAGAACTGCCACGAGGAAATCGCCACGCCGTTGCCGCAGGCGCCATTTTTTGCCAGCAGCGATGTCAATGCCGCCTTCGAGGCCGCCAAGGCGAAAATGGACATAGACACCCCGGCCAATTCGCGTTTTGCCACGCGCTTGTTCGAGCAGCATAACTGCTGGAACAGCTGTGGTCCCGACGAAGCCTTGATGGTGGCGCGGATTACCGCGTTCGCCGACGGTATCGCACCGACGCCGATCGACCCGGCCCTGGTTACCAGTAAAGCCTTGACGCTCGGCGAGGGTATTGTCGCCTCGGGCGGCAACCGCCATGAAACCGATCAATTCGCCGTCTGGGAATTCAAGTCCGGCAGCGGCCTGACCGCATACGATACCAGCGGCGTCGGCGCCTCGATCAACCTGTCGCTGCTTGGTAGCGTCAACTGGGTGGGCGGCTACGGCCTCGAATTTACCGGTGGCCGGGCACAGGCCGATACCGTTAACAGCGACAAAATTTATACCTATCTGCAGGATACCCGCGAATATGCCATCGAGGCCTGGGTGATCCCGTCTAACGTGACCCAGGAAGACGCAAATATCGTCAGCTATTCCGGCGGCGATACCGCGCGTAATTTCACGCTCGGTCAGGATATGTATAACTACGAAGCTTTCAACCGCGTCGATTCGGCGACGCCAGCGCCCAACGGCGATCCCTTTTTATCCACCGGACAGGATAACGAAGAACTGGCCCAGGCCAGCCTGCAACACGTCGTGGTCAATTACGATCCGTTCAACGGCCGCAGTATTTACGTCAACGGTCAACTGGTCAACAACCTGATCGACCCGGTCGCCAGCCCGACCACGATTAGCGGCGTCTGGGACGATACCTTTGCCTTTATTCTCGGCAACGAAATCTCGGGTAACCGCCCGTGGACGGGGCAGATCAAGATGGTCGCATTGCACAGCCACCCGCTGACCCCGGCGCAGATCCAGCAGAACTTCGACGTGGGCGTCGGTCAAAAGTTTTTCCTGCTATTTTACGTCGGACATCACCTCGGCGAAGTCGGTAATCCCGAGAGCTTTATCATGTTCGAGGTGGCGCAGTTCGACAGTTTCAGTTATTTGTTCAACAAACCCACTTTCATCAACCTCAATTCCGGCTGGACCCCGAGCGCAAACATCGATATTAAGGGCTTGCGCATCGGCATCAACGGCAAAGAAGCGCTCGCCGGTCAGGCCTACGCCAATATGGACACCGCCGTCACCGCCGCTGGCTATAATCCGTCGACCGGGCAGGAACTGTCTTCGCTGGGAACCATTATATCCCTCGAAAAAGGTCCCGCCAGCGATGAGTTTTTCCTGACTTTCGAGGATTTCAACGGCGAACTCAAGTCTTTTAGCGACGTCGTACCGTCGGTAGCGGACGACCCGGCCGATCCGGCCAGTCCGGTCGATTCCGATATCGGCATGCGCACCTTCGA
>DS021201.1:167625-185129 GCA_001735895.1 Olavius algarvensis Gamma 3 endosymbiont
CGGTAACCAATACGGCGGTCGATACCGTATACGACGACTACTTTCAGCAGTTGCCGACCGTCGAGGCGATCGACGCTTTTCTGCCCTCGCATCAGATGGCGATCGCGCAAATCGCGCTGACCTCCTGTAGCGAACTGGTGGAAGACAACGGTTCGATAACCCGAGCGGCATTCTTCCCCGGGTTCAACTTCGGCACCAGTTCGCAGACCGCCTTCGATGATCAGCTCGAACGCGATGCCATCATCGAACCCCTGCTAACGCGGGCGATGAATGTCGACCAGGCTGCTCCCGCCAACAACCTGGTGTCGCAGCCGGTGGAACAGGATGTGGCGGATTTACTGAGTTCTCCGCTTACGCAGGATCTCGATCCCGCGCTGAGCGGTGATTCCTACGACAGCTTGATCAGCGAAATGCTCAGCTGTACCCCGATAGCGCCGGCAACCACCTGTACGCCGATCGATTCGGTCGCGCGTACCGCTCAAATCGTCAAAGCCGTCTGCGCCGTTGCCACCGGCGGTGCGGTGATGCTAGTACAATAGGATTCGATTATCATGGCTAGATTCAAAAAGAACCAATACATCCCACCCGAGGCGCCGCTGCTGTATGAAGACCACGGGCGTCCCGTTTCCCGCCGGCAGTTTATCCGCCAGGGATTGATGAGCGGCTCGGCCACCCTGCTTTCGGGCGGGGCTTTCAGCCTGTTCGCGAATCCGAATCAGGCACGCGCGGCGGTGGCGCCCGATCTCGACGCCCTGGCAGCCGATATCGGCTGCGTACTGGGGCGGAGTCGGCGCCGGGCAAAGCGTACCCTTTATCAGTTTCGACCTGGCCGGAGGCGCCAATTTTGCCGGCTCCAATGTGCTGGTCGGCCAGGGTGACGGTCAGATGGACCTGCTATCGACGGCGGGTTACAGCAAACTTGGGTTACCGGGCGATATGCTGCCCGGACAGGACAGCACCGGCGTCACCCTGTTGAATACCAGCGCCAATAACGATTTTACCAACAACGATCTCAACCTGGTGTTTCATGCGGACAGCCCGATGCTGTTCGGCATTCTCGAGAAAGCCAGCGGCGCAATCGGCAATGTCGACGGTTGCGTCATCCCGGCCCGCTCGGACAACGACACCGGCAACAATCCTCACAATCCGCTCTACCCGCTGGCGATGACCGGCGCGCGCGGCAGCGTGGTCGACCTGATCGGTTCGCGCAGCAGCGTCTCGGGCGGCAACTCGATGGCGCCGGCGAGTTATATCGACCCCGAATTCCGACCCACCAAGGTCGACCGACCGAGCGATGTTACCGGGCTCGTGGATGTCGGCGACTTAACTACGATTTTGGGGCCGGACGACGTCACCGCGGTGATGGAATCCATTACCCGGATAACCCACAAGAAACTCCAGCTGGGCACTATCGACACCGGCCTGAGCAACGACGACGTGGTCAAAGACCTGGTGCGCTGCGGTTATCTCAAGGCCTCCGACATCGCCGACCGCTTTGCCGGCGTCGAAGTCGATCCGACGCTCGATACCAACATAGCCGGACCGATCTTTTCGGCAACCGAACTGGCCAACGACCGTGAGTTCCGCAAAACCGCCTCGGTCATGAAAATGGTCATGAACGGTTACGCCGCCGGCGGCTGTATCACCATGGGCGGTTACGATTACCATACCGGCGACCGCCGCGCCGGAGAAAACCGCGATCTGCGCGCCGGCCGCTGCATCGGCGCCTGTCTCGAGTATGCGCGCCTGCTGGCGTCGCCGCTGATGATTTATGTCTTCAGCGACGGTTCGGTGTTCAGTAACGGCAACAACGACGACACCGCGACCAGCGGAGCCGGGGAAAACCTGGTGCTCGGCGGCGGCGGTAAGGGCCAATGGACCGGCGACAATTCGTCGACCGCCTGTTCGTTCTTCCTGCTGTTCGACCCGACCGCCGCACCTACTCTGGTAGGCACGCGCCAGATCGGACGCATGAATGCCGGTGCCTCGGTCGTCACCTCGGCGACGCCCGCGGCGAATAACGTCAATCTACTGGTCAATATGATCATGCTCAATTATATGGCTGCCAACGGCCAGGTATCGCCCGGAAATACCACCGCCTTCACCAATATTTTTCCGAATCACGGCCTCGGCAATCAAACCAATCTGGATAGTTTTATCGCTTTCGGCAGTATTACCTAAGTATCAGCCCTAAACCGATGTTTATTACTCGGGGCGGTATCGGTTACGGCGCACAAAAAGCCGTCATCGGCGGCGTCTGTACCCTGCTGTTATCGCTGCTGTGCCTGCCGCCCGCATCCGCCGCCTGGCATCAGCAGCAGCGCGATATCATGGGAACGCGTATCAGCGTGGACCTGTGGCACGAGGATTCAGCTCTAGCGGCACGATGCAGCGCGCAGGTGTTTACCGAAATGCGCCGCATCGATGCGCTGATGAGCTCATACCGCGACGCCAGCGAACTGAGTTACATTAATAACAACGCCGCCGTTACCCCGGTCGCTATCAGCGGAGAAATGCATCGAGTCATCGAACAGGCGCTGCATTTCTCCGAAATTTCCGCGGGCGCTTTCGATATAACCTATGCCAGTATCGGCTATGCCTACGACTACCGCAGACAGCAGCAACCCAGCGACGCGGCGGTGGCGTCGAAACTGCCGGCGATCGACTATCGTCATATCGAACTCGGGTCCAACCGGATCCGCTTCCAACATCCCGACGTGCGCATCGATCTGGGTGGTATCGCCAAGGGATATGCGGTGGATCGCGCCGCCGGTATCGTCCGCAACTGCGGCATTTCGCAGGCAATGATCAGCGCCGGCGGCGATAGCCGGATTATCGGCGACCGCCGTGGCCGGCCCTGGATGATCGGCATTCAGCATCCGCGCAATCCCGCAGGTCTTGCGCTGCGGGTACCGCTGAGCGAGACCGCGGTATCGACTTCCGGCGACTACGAGCGATTTTATATCGACAATGGCGAGCGCGTGCACCACATCATCGATCCGGCGACCGGACGCTCGGCGAAAAGCAGCTGGAGTGCAACGGTTACCGGCTCCGATGCACTGACAACTGACGTTTTATCTACTACTCTTTTTATACTAGGCGCGGTGAAAGGTCTCGCGCTGATCGAAACCCTGGATGGCATCGAGGCAATCATCATCGATAGCGCCGGAAAAATTCATTATTCATCGGGATTTGTACCGCCCGAAACCGAGGGATAGTATTCCTTAAAGTAGTGACCTATGAAAACTATTAGCTTGATCATCTTGCTCCTGTTTAGCCTCGGCGCTCCGCTGGCGGCACAGGAAAATAAAGACGAACCGATAGAAGGCGAATTGATTGAAGGGGAACTGACTTTTACGCAGCAAGACACACCCGCCGGGAACGATGAGGAATCACTCGACGATGGCTCACCCGAAGAAGGTTCGCTCGATGCCGACATCGAGGCATTGAAAAAAGAAGTCCTTTCGCTCAACCGCGATTTGTTCATTTTAGAAGAGGATCTCTTATTTCCTTCGAACACCCAGTTCAGCATTTTCCTGTCGATGGATGCCGGCGCCCTGTTCAGTCTCGATTCGGTACAACTCAAGGTCGACAATGAAAACATCGCCAATCATTTATATACCGAGCGCGAGCTAGCTGCCCTGAAACGCGGCGGAGTCCAGCGCTTGTATATCGGCAACCTGCCGGCGGGAGAACACGAAATCATCGCGATATTCACCGGCATAGGGCCCAAGGGCCGGGATTATCGTCGCGGTGAATCGATAGTGATCGAAAAAACCACGGAACCACAGTTTGTAGAATTCACGATTGCCGATGATAGCGGTAAAGAACAGCCTCAGTTTGATGTGCGCGTCTGGGAGTAAAGTTCCCCGGTACCGCGCCATCCCCAGCCTGCGATACGTTTACCGTTTCGTAGTGGCGCTGCTGTGCTGCTGCGCCTGCGCGCCGTTGCATGCCGCCCAGCTGGGTGAGCACCGGGTCGAAGACCTGGATTACGGTCGCGCGCTTTACCGCTTCTTCCAGGGTGATCAGCTGGCACGCATAACCGATAACCTGCCCGGGTTCATCGAATCGGAACGAAAATACTTACTGACCAATCTTTACCTCGGCAATCGCCAGTACGACGAAGCGGCCGATCTCAGTAATCGAATCGATCCCAAGTCGATCTGGAAAATTTACGCGGGCTATAACCTCGCGGTAGCAAGAATCGAAGATGGCGATTACGCGTTGGGTAAACACCTGCTCGATCAGATCGGGCAAATGGAGTCGAAAACGCCCGAGACGATTGCCTTGCGAGATCGCGCCAACCTGTCGCTGGGCCTGAAACAATTGCGTTTGCAATACCATGAAGCGGCGCTCGAGAGCCTGGAGCGCGTCCGCCTGAAGGGTCCGCTAAGCCATCAGGCGCTGCTGGCCACGGGTTGGGCAAGATATCGCCTCGACCAGTTCGACCAGGCATTGATTCCCTGGCGCCTGTTACTGCAGCGTAATGCGGTCGACGCAGCCACCCAAGAAGCCATTCTGGCGATCCCCTCGAGTTATATCGAAGCCGGACAGGACCAGCTGGCCTTGCGTCACTATGAAATCGCCGCGCGCCAGTTCGATGCCCAGTTGCTGCTGCTGGATAATGCGATTGCCGCGGTTAAAACCTACGACTTGATCGCGGCGCTGCGCGAAAACGCACTACTGTTCGATCGCAGCAGCCTGCAGCGGCTTCCGCCCAGTTCGAACGTCACCCCGCAATTGCACATCCTGCTGGCATCAACCGCCTTCCAGCGCGAAATCAAACGCTACCAGGAATTACTGGATATCCGTGGCTCGCTGAGCTACTGGGGTAACAGTTTTCCGGCACTGGAATTAATGCTGGCGGAACGGCGTCAGGGGTTTCAGCGACGCCTGCCCAAGATGCAGCAATCGACTAGTTTCGACCGGCTCGAACAGCTCAAGCGGCAACGCGACCTGTTCGCCCGACAATTGGCCGAAATCGAAGCGCTCGAGGATCACGCGGCATTCGCGACGCCCGCCGAACAGGAACACCTCGAAAGACTAGAGCGCGTCTCCCGGTCGATCGACAAGGTCGGCGGCGAGCGCAATACCAACTACCAGCAGGACATGTTGCGCCTGTTATCGGGGCTGCTCCGGTATCAGCTGACCACCGACTATCCACAGCGGCGCTGGCAAGCGAAGAAACAATTGGTACATCTCGACCGGGCCCTGGCCGAGTCCGAATACCGAGTCGATTCGCTGCGCCGAATAGCCGAACGTACCGAACTCGACTTCGACGCTTTCCAACAGCGGATCGATGGGCGATCGGACCGCATTCGTAACTTGCGCGTCAAGGTGGACGAACTGCTCGAATCGCAGCAACAGCACATCAACGGTCTGGCGATAGCGGCGCTGCGGCAACAGCAACAGCATATTGTGCAACTGCGCCTGAACGCGCGTTTCGAACTGGCTAAGCTTTACGACAAGCTGGCGGCAGAGCAATGATCGCCGCCGCCTGGAAAAGAAGACTGTCTGGCTTGGCGCTCGCCGCGGCACTGGCCGCTTGTAGCTCCAACGGCGTCGAAATCGGACCGACGATTGCAGATCTGGAAGAATTGCCGCCTTTGCTCGAGACTGCCGAACTTGAGCCGCAGGCAAGCTTCAAGATTGACCGCCAGCAAGTTATCGACAGTTTTCGCGCTCTGGTGGAAATCACCGCCGAAGGCGGCGGCACCGGTGACGAACTGCGGCGCCTGGCCGATCTCGAACTCGAGTCCAGTCTCGATCACCGTATTTCGGACGACGCGGCGACCCAGCAACGCGGGATCGAGGAAGCCCTGCACGCCATCGGCATTTACGAAGCCTATCTGGAGAAATATCCCGAACGCGATAACAATGACATGATTCTGTATCAACTGTCGCGTGCCTACGCACTCGAAGCGGAAACGGAAAAGTCGGTCGCCGCCCTCGATCGCATAGCGCGCGAATTCCCGAATTCGAAATACAGCGACGAGGTTCAGTTCCGCCGCGGTGAAAATTTATTCGTCGCGCGCGACTACGCGGCGGCTGAAGCGGCTTATGCCGCGGTCGTCAACGATCACCCCGATTCGCTGTTTTTCAAGAAGGCGCTTTACAAATACGGTTGGACCCAGTTCAAGCAGAGTCGTTATCTCGAATCCCTGGCAAGTTATACCCGGCTGTTGGACGTCAACCTGGACGAGAAAAACGTGCAGGAAATCGATTTCAACCCCGAACTTTCGCGCGCGGATCAGGAGTTACTCGAAGACGTGGTGCGCGTGGTCGCGCTCAGTTTTTCTTATCAGGACGAAAAATACTACATCTCGAGCTACTTCGACACGACCGGCAAACGCGACTACGAACCCCTGCTCTATCTCAGGCTGGGTGAACTCTACCTCGGTAAGAATCGCATCATCGACGGTTCGGACATGTTCCTCGCTTATACCAAGGAATACCCCTTCTCGCCGCACACGCCTTATTTTCACCAGCGTGCTATCGAAACCTTTCAGCAGGCCGGATACTCGGATCTGGTGCTAAAGGAAAAAATCGCCTTTGTTAACCGCTACGACGTGAACGGTGAATACTGGTCGGTTCAGGACGAGGCGACGCAGCAAAAAATGACCAAGACGCTGGTATTGCATTTGACCGAGCTGGCAACGCACTTTCACGCACTTGCCCGGAAAAGCAAACAAGGCGGTGACTACGAGGTCGCCGCAGACTGGTACCGGCGTTTCCTCAAGTCTTTCCCGACGATCCCGGGGCAGCGCGCATGAATTTTTTGCTGGCCGAGAGCCTGTACGATTCGCGCCAGTTTCCGCGAGCCATCGACGAGTATCAGAAAACCGCCTACAACTACCCACCCCACAAGGATAGCGCCGAGGCGGGCTATGACATGGTCCAATAGATTGATACCACCCAGTTAAGAGATAATGAAACTTAACTGAGGTAACGATAGATGACAACGAGAAAGAAATATACGAAAGAATTCAAACTGGATGCAGTGAGCCTGGTAACTGATCAGGGCTACAGCCGGGCGGAAGCAGCGCGAAGCCTGGGCATCAATGCCAATATGCTGTGCCGATGGGTGCAAGAGGAACAATCGGGTGATGGCCAGGCTTTCCGTGGGAACGGCAAGCTGACACCGGATCAGGAAGAGAACCGTCGACTTAAGGCTGAAATCAAACGCCTGAAGATGGAGAAAGAAATCTTAAAAAAGGCGACGGTATTCTTTGCAGCAGAAACGAAATGAAATACTCGTTTATCACCCAACACAAGAATACCTTTCCCGTTCGCCTGATGTGTCAGGTGCTGGGTGTGGACCGGTCATGTTATTACCACTACCGGCGCCAGATGGACACAAGACCGCCTGATCCCGAGCATGAGGAAATGCTGGAGTGGGTTCAGCGGGTTGATGATGCGAGTGATCATACCTACGGCAGCCGACGTATGAAACGGGCCCTGAACTGTCTGGGTTATCCGGTGAGCCGGAATAAGGCGCGGAATTTGATGCGGGAGGCCGGAGTTCAGGTACGTCATCGCAAGAAATTCAAGGTGACCACGAACAGCAATCACAAACAACCGGTGTACGACAATCTGCTTCAGCGGCAATTTGATGTGCCCCAGCCTGATCAGGTCTACGCAGCGGATGTGACTTATGTATGGACCCAGGAGGGCCTTTACCTGGCTGTCGTGATAGATCTGTGTTTGAGAAAGGTTGTGGGCTGGAGCATGAGCCCTCGGATGAAATCGCAGTTGGTCTGTGATGCCTTGAAGATGGCCGCCTGGCAGCGCCGACCCAAGGCAGGTTTAATCCATCACTCGGATCGTGGGTCTCAGTATGCCAGCAAGGCATTCCGAAAATTACTCAGAATCAACGGGTTCCAGGGCAGCATGAGCCGTAAAGGTGACTGTTGGGATAATGCGGTGGTCGAGAGCTTCTTTGGCAGTCTGAAGCAGGAGCGGGTGCAATGGCGAAATTATCAGACTCGATATGAAGCACAGCAGGATATTCTGCAGTACATATCCAGCTGGTATAACCCATATCGATTACATTCGACGCTGAATTATGTCAGCCCGAATGATTATGAAAAACGACTACTCGAAACGAAGCATGCCGCTTAACTGGGGTGTATCAAAAAGTTTGACCACGTCACTATGCCGCGCTGATCGCTTTCGATGCGCTATTCAAGACAACCAATGCGAGTGATATTCCCGCATTGCGTCGCCAACGCATCATATCGGCGGTACGCTTTACCACCACCTATCCGGATGATCCGCGCCTCGCCGTGGTCGAACTGCAGTCGGCACAGCAGTTTTTCGAATGGAAGGATTATCCGCAGGCGATCGCCTCGGCGCAACGCTTGATCGACAACAAAAATGTTAAGCCGGCGACCAAAAAAAATGCTTGGACAATCCTTTCCGATGCCCAGTTCTCGACCGCGGATTACGCCGCGGCGGAAAAATCCTACCTGATATTGCTCGGCTTCATGCCGCAACAGGATACGGCAAGAAAACCGGTGCGGGAACAGGTTGCCGCCAGCATCTATAAACAGGGCGAAATCGCCCGCGACAGCGGCAATCATTTGCTGGCGGCGCAAAATTTCGCCCGGCTGGGCCAGGTTATACCGGAGTCGCCGAAACGGGTCGTCGCCGACTATGACGCGGCAACGGCCTATATTCAGTTGGAAGACTGGCCGACCTCGATCGGACTGCTGGAAAATTTTCGTAAACGCTACCCCAAAAACAGGAAGCTGCGGGACGGCGTCACCGAGAAGCTGGCGCTGGCCTATAGTAAAAACGGTAACCAGGCACTGGCCGCGCGGGAAATTCTGACCTTATCGAAATTGCCCGGTACGCCCGAGCGCAAAAGGGATTTGATGTGGCGCGCCGCCGAGCTGTATCAAGAGGCGGGCCAGCCCGAGCGCGCGATCGGGATTTACAAGAACTACGTCAAGGCCTACCCCTATCCGCTGGAGCGCTCGATGGAGTTGCGCCACAAAATTGCCGAGTCCTATCGCGCCAAGCGCGACACCAGAAATTTGCAGGTCTGGCTCAAGGAAATCATACGCGCCGACGCCCAGGCAAAATCGAAACGTAACGCGCGTAGCAAGTACCTCGCCGCCAACGCAAGCCTCGAACTGATCGCGCCGTTGCAACGCTCGTATAAAAAAGCGAAGCTCACCGTGCCGCTCAAGACCAGCCTGCGCAAAAAGAAGAAGCTGATGCAGCAGTCGATCGACGCCTATAAAAAAGCGATGCAATATCAGGTGCAGGAAGTCACCACCGAGGCAACTTTCCAAATCGCGGAAATTTATCATGATTTCGCCAAGTCGCTGATGCAGTCGCAGCGGCCCAAGGGCCTGGATGAAGACCAGCTAGAAGAATACGAATTGCTACTCGAAGAGCAGGCCTACCCCTTCGAGGAGAAGGCGATCGATATTCATCTTACCAATTTCAAACGTATCCCCGGGGGAACCTACGACGAGCCGACGAAAAAGAGTCTGCAGGTTCTGGGTGAATTAATGCCGTTCCGCTTTGCCAGGATAGAAAGCACCGATGCTTATGTCGACATTCAATAAAAAGTGGCTCGCCCTGCTGCTGGCGACCCTGCTTGCGGCCTGTCAGAGCGGCCCGGAGCAGGCCTCCGGGCCCTTGCCGGAAGCCGAGTCGGCGCCGTTGCTTGCACCAGCGGCAACGCCGGGACCCGAGGATATCAATCAGCAAGTCTACGCGGGAGCGATCGTTTCGCTAAAAAAAGGCAACACCGAAACTGCGTTAAAACTATTGCAACAGGTTAGCGGCGACGCGCCCGACAAACCCCGTGTTTTTACCAATCTCGGGCTGGCTTATTTCAAATTGCAACGGCTGGAACTTGCCGCACAGGCGTTTCAGGAAGCGGTCCGGCGGGACGACGACGATGCCGTCGCACACAACCATCTCGGGATTCTGCAGCGCCGGCGCGGCGAGTTCGAAGCGGCGCGCGAAAGCTATCAGCGTGCCATAGACATCGACTCGAACTATGCGCCGGCTTATCTGAACCTGGGCATTTTATTCGATATATATTTCCAGGATCTGGCCAAGGCGCTACAGCACTACCACAAGTACCAGGCATTGATCAGTGACGAGAATTCTCAAGTGGCTGGTTGGATCACCGACATCGAACGCCGTCTTAAAAGCGGCGGTTCAAGTTCCCAGGGATAAAAATGAGAAAACTTTCGCTAGCCTTTTTTCTAATTTTTGCTATTTCAGGTACTGCACAGCTAAATGCGCAGGAAAGGCTGGAATTGGAGGGCACCGAAATTACCGGGAACAAGGAATTACCGAAGGTTCTTTACATTGTTCCATGGAAATCAATCGAGCGATTCGATATAAAATCGCCGCCGATAACAAGCATTATGGACCAGAAGCTCAGCCCTTTAGATCGAGCTTCGTTTAAACGCAAAATTCACTATCACGATGCCATTTTTTCACAGGCGGAGCTGGATTAATCCAGCATTAAGATAATACAGCGGAGATTCTCGCGATGAACGAAATGTTAACTACAGTTATCAGGTTTTTCCAGGACGGTGGCCCCTTCATGTACCCGATATTGGCGGTGTTGGCAATCGGCCTGGCGATTACGCTGGAGCGCTGGCTTCATCTCAGCTACGCCAAGGCCAAGAATCGCAAGATGATCGCCAAGCTAATGCCGTTGGTAGCCAAGGGCGAAGTGGCCAGCGCCAGTAAACTGGCGCAGGATTCCAGCGCCACGGTGAGCCGCATACTGCTGCAGGGGATGGAGCAGTACAAATCCGCGCGCCGTCGAGACGATTTCGAAGCGGCTATGGATGAGAGCATCATGGAAGCCATACCGCGCCTCGAAAAACGTACCCACTACCTCGCAATGTTTGCCAATATCGCCACCCTCCTCGGCCTGTTGGGAACCATCATCGGCCTGATCAAGGCATTTACCGCGGTCGCACAGGTCGATCCTTCGATGAAGGCGGAGATTCTTTCGACCAGTATTTCGGTGGCGATGAATACCACGGCCTTCGGACTCATCGTAGCGATCCCGCTGCTGTTTTTCTACACGGTACTGCAAACCAAGACGACCGAAATCGTCGACAGCCTGGAAATGACGGTGGTCAAATTCGTCAACCATCTGTCGCGCGTCAAAAACAACGGCCAGTAATCCGAGCGCCTCATGTCAAAACGGGTACACCGCCGCAAACATCCCGCCGTGGAGCTGAACATCACCGCGTTCATGAACTTGATGGTGGTGCTGGTGCCGTTTCTGCTGATGACCGCCGTTTTTAGTCATATCACTATTCTCGACCTGAATCTGCCGCCACCGAGCGCAAACAAGGATGTCAAAAAACCGAAAAAACCGCCCTACGAGTTACGCGTGACGATCCGCAAAAACATGATGGTGCTGTCTGACAATCGGCTCGGCACGATCAAGCGCATCCCGGCCAAGAAAAGCAAGGAACATAATTTCGCCCTACTGAAGGAAACGCTGAAGCAAGTAAAGGCGCGTCTTCCCAAGCATACCAATATTACGATTCTGGCCGAGCAAAAGACCCGCTACGAAGATTTGATTGCAGCGATGGACAGTTCGCGCTCCTACCGCGCACAGGTCGACGGGCAGTGGGTGTTCGCGGAACTGTTTCCGGACATTTCCATCGGCGATGCCGCACGCTAATTTCAGGATATCGATTCGATGAAAGTTTCCAGACGCGCCCGCCGTATGCAAGAACACCATCTCCGTGGATCACGGCGCGGCGCCGCGCTGAACATGGTGTCGCTGATGGATATCTTTACCATCCTGGTATTTTTCCTGCTGGTGAACGCCACCAGTACCGAAGTTCTGCCCTCACCGAAGAATATAACCCTGCCGGAAGCGACGGCGGAGAAACTGCCCGTGCGTAACCTCGTCATTGCGGTAGACGACAGGGTTATCCGCCTGCAGGGCAAGGCCATAGTATCCGTGAAGGATGCGCTCAAGGGCGATAAAAGCTCGATCAGACCTTTGTTCAACGCGCTCCGGCGCGCCGCGGTTACGGTTAAGGACATTACCGATAAAAAAGGCGTCACTATCATGGGTGACCAGGAAATTCCTTATCATTTACTCAAGAAAATAATGCTGACCTGCGCGGGTGCGAACTACACCAATATTTCTTTTGCAGTGAATCAGAAGGCGGCGGAAGGCTGATGGCGAAGGCGGCGATTCCCGAACCAAATCTACCCTGGGTCGAACACGATGAAGACCGGGGCTTCCGCAGGACGGTATACGTTATCCTGCTGCTATTCATGGGCGCCGGCGTGACCATGAATTTGATCAAGTTGCCGGAAATTACACAACAAAATTTGGTCGATGTATCCCCACGCCTGGCGAAACTGATCCTGGAAAAGCAAAAAGTCAAACCACCAACGCCGAAACAGGAAAAGCCCAAGGAAAAAAAGAAGGCGGAGAAGAAGAAGGAAAAAAAGAAAGAGAAACCGAAAAAGAAAGCCAAGAAAAAAGAGCCGAAAAAGCCGGACGCGCGCGAAGTCGCCAAACAAAGCGGTCTGATCGCGCTTAGCGACGAACTCGAGGATCTGCGCGAAAGCTTCGATCTCGACGATACCCTCGAATTACCTCAGCAAACCGCGGGTAAAAAAGCGATCAAGGTGGCGACGGCGAGTGACTTGCTGACATCGAGCGCGGGCCAGACAAGCGGCGGTATCAAAACCGATACGCTCAATCGAAACATCAAAACCAGTGAGTTGGCGCAGCGTCGGACCACCCGGGTGGAGAGCAAAATCGAATCCGATGAAAAACTTGCCAAGGCCAGTACGAACAGAAAACAATCCGGCTCGGGCGGTACAAACAAACGCAACGCCGATGAAATCGAGCGGGTTTTCCAAAAAAACAAAGGTAGTATTTTCAATCTCTACAACCGCGCCCTGCGTAAGAATCCATCACTGGCCGGCCAAGTCGTGGTGGAACTGACCATTTCCCCGACGGGTCAGGTTAGCGCGGTAAAAATTCTCTCCAGCGAACTCGGCGATAAAAAACTCGAACGTAAGCTGGTATTGAGGATCAAGAAATTCAAGTTCGCCAAGGCTAACGTCGCCGAAATCACCGTGACCTACCCGATCGACTTCCTGCCCTCCTGACAGGCATCCGATGCAAACGCTATCACTTGAAACCAGCCGCCTGAGAATACGACAGCTGGAGGTCGACGATGCCGGCTTTATTTACCGACTGGTCAACGATCCCCAGTGGCTGCGTTTCATTGGCGACAAAGGCGTTTCGAATCTCGACGATGCCCGCGACTATATCGAAACCGGCCCGCTGGAAATGTATCGCAAAAACGGTTTCGGCCTCAATCTTGTGGCGTTAAAAGACAGTAACGAAGCCATCGGGATATGCGGGATTTTGCAGCGCGAGACCTTGGCGGAGGCCGATCTCGGGTTCGCCTTCATGCCGGACTACAGAGGCCGGGGTTTTGCCTTCGAAGCGTCACAGGCGGTGCTCGAACATGGACTCGAGAACCTCGGGTTAGAGCGCGTGGCGGCCATCTTATCCCCGCAAAATACGGCCTCGGAAAAACTGCTGCGCAAACTCGGGTTCAACTTCGAACGCAACTTCCAGGCGCAAGTGGATACCGAGATCCTCGATCTGTATATTATCGATCTCAAAAAACGGTAAAATTGGCCGATGGCCGTTGTCAAGTTCAGTGTAGCGGTCCTACTGCTGATCATCTGCCCTGCCCTGCCGGCAGAGGATCGACCCGACTACGAGTTGCGCGATATGGACGGAAAACTGCACCGCGCATCCGATCACCGCGGTCAGTGGCTGGTGATTAATTTCTGGGCGACCTGGTGTGCACCCTGCATCGCGGAAATGCCCGAATTGGAAAAATTTTTCCAGGAAAACCAGCCCAAAGCCCAGGTTTGGGGCGTAAGCTTCGAGGACAGCGACAAAAAGCTGATCCTCGATTTTGTCGAAAAACTCGGCGTCACTTACCCCATCCTCGGATATGGCCAGGATCCGCTCACCGGTTTCGGCGAGGTCCGCGTGTTACCCACGACCTTTATCGTCGACCCGGAAGGTTTATTTTTCCGCCGCTTCGAGGGGCCGATAAACGCCCGCGACATCGTCGAGGCTATCGAGTAGCAGCGACTGCGTAAAAAGGGGACGCATCTATTTTCACATCGCACAAATGTCGAATCGAAATCCCGCTATACCCGGGGACAGATTTGTAATCTGTCCCCCATCGAAGCCACCGTAAGGATGAACGACATGCCAAGGAAGTCAGGAATACTGGTACCCTACCGCCCGCACCAAATAGTGCAAGGAAAGCATTACCAAAAATGACGGGGTATTAGATGCATCCCCTTTTACCTTGCGGGAAGCGACAATCAAGCTACCAGAATAACCGGGCAGCTCAGCGTTTTCAGAATCCGTGCCAGGAACTTGGCGTTTTCATGACGTGAAATTATCGCGCAATCAAATCCGGAACCCAAACGCACAAGTTGATCGAACAGATAATCTCGGCTCAGCTCATCGAGCGATAAATCGCAATCCGTTTTCAATCCGAGTTGCGCAATCTCGGTAGCCAACTTACCGCCGGGTTTTTCATCGACCAGCGTCAGGGCCACTTTTTCATGACTGAAACGATCCAGCACCACTTCGAGCGCTCGTTTCTGATGGCGCGATCGGTTGGCAATCAACAGGATTCTGCGGGGCGCCCGCTGAGGTCTGGAACCTAAGCGATGAGATACCGGTTGGCCCAGAATCACATAGGTCACATCGCTGCCCTGCGGCAAACCCATATCCCGCGCTCGACCACGAACATAGTCGAAACTCCAGGCTATCTGTAATTCCGCCGCTTCCTGTTTCAGGGCAGCTTCGAACCGGCGTGCTACAGAACGCATAGAGCGCTGCATCTGGTCGACACTGGTGGGGCGTTCGCGCGCCGTGGTCAGGCTGATTTCGCGCGTAATCGGCAAATCCGTTACCTGTAACAAATCTTCGTCCTCGATAAACAATCCGCGCAGCTCGGCATCTAGCGATGCCGCCATTTGCACTGCGAGGCTCACTGTATTTTTCGAATAACTGCCAACATCGACCGTCAGCATGATGCTATGCTGCTGATTCTCGGGACCTTTCGTCATTCCCCATCCCCGGCCGGCGAGGCACCCGCTTTCGCATTCAGCGTGAATTTTCGATGCATGTCTTGTAGTTTGAAGATGCGCCGCTGGACTCGATAGTTGAAACTATTGTCCGGGAATTGCCCGTCTTCGCCCGGACCGCCCGCAGGCATCCCTGACAATAACTGCATGACCTCGGTTACCTGCCGTACCGGATAAATATGGAACTTGCCCTGGCTCACAGCCGCACGTACATTCTCATGCAGCATCAAATGTACCTGGTTGGCGGCGGGAATGATTACCCCTTGCTCTCCGGACAGTCCGCGGCTTGCGCAAACCTCGAAAAAGCCCTCGATCTTTTCGTTTACGCCTCCGATCGCCTGTATTTCTCCGAGCTGATTGAGTGACCCGGTTACCGCCAGCGACTGCCTCAGCGGGATCTCGCCGAGCGCGGAGAGCAGCACGCATAATTCGGCGGCCGAAGCGCTATCCCCGTCCACCATGCCGTAGGATTGTTCGAAAGCAAGACTTGCCGCCAACGGCAAGGGTTGATCGGCGGCATAGTGATTGGCCAGAAAAGACGACAGGATCATCACTCCTTTTGAATGAATCTCGCCCCCCATTTTAGCCTCGCGCTCAATGTCCACCACACCGCTGCTCCCGAACCTCGCAGTGGCGGTTATGCGTGCCGCCTGGCCGAAACGAAATCCCCCAGTCTGCAAAACCGAAAGTGCATTGACTTGCGCTACCCGACTGCCGTCGGTATCGATCATTTTAATGCCGCGCAGCACTTGCTCCTGCATCAATTCGCGGTAGCGGTCCTGCCGATATTCCTGTCGCGTAATCGCCTGCTCGATGTCATTCAGGCCGATGGTTTTACGCCGCTCCTTACCGGCCCAGTAGTTCGCCTCGCTCAGCAGGTCGCGCACGTCGCCAAGATGCAGCGACAACTTTTCGGCATCGTCGGCGGTGCGTGAAGCCTGCTCGATAATCCGGCCGACGGCAGCCTTATCCAGCGGTCGAAGCTCGCTATTGTGTTGCAACGCGGCAATCATACGCGCATAGCTCTGGATATTCTCCGCGTCGCGCGTCGCGGTGCGCGCGAAGTCGGCGGATACCTTAAACAGCTGGCCGAATTCCTGGTCCAGCGCCTGTAACAGATAATAAAGTCGCGGTTCTCCGGTTAGGATAACCTTGACATCGAAGGGTATCGACTCGGGTTCCAGCGATACCGTGTTGGCCAGGCTAAGCATTTGCTCCAGCGATTGAATCTTAATTTCGCGCGACATCAGCGCGCGCTTGAGTCCTTCCCAGGCAAATCCATGGGTCAGCAGCTTATGCGCATCCAGAATCAGGTAACCGCCGTTTGCACGATGCAGTGCTCCCGGTTTGATCAGCGTGAAGTCGGTGATCAGCGTGCCCATTTGCGACACGTACTCAACCCGGCCGATCAGATTTTGGTAAGTCGGATTGTCTTCGGCAACGATGGGCGCTCCCGCCGTGTCGGTATTATCGACGATGACATTGATGCTATAAGCGTGAAATTGCGCGACGCGGCTGGCAATATTATCGGTTTCGCCGGTCTGCTCCGAAGGCAGAAAGGCGTCGACATCCTTGATCGCATTTAGCTGCACCGCCTGCAGATACTCCATAACCCCGGGCTGATCGCGATAACTATTTTCAATCCAGGCAATCAATTGCTCGACCGTGTGCTGAGTTATTTCCTGGTTCAAGGCCTTGATTCGCTGATGGTGTTCGCGCTGCACTAGCGGCAGGTCGCGAATAATTTCCTGCAACCGCAGTTGCAGTTCGGCAATCAGCTTTTCGATGCGCAGTTTTTCAGCCTTGGAAAGCTTGGCGAATTCTTGCGGATCCAGAGGTCGTCCATCGACCATGGGTCCCATAGTGTAGCCGCCAGGGGTTCGTAAAATGACGATGCCCTGTTGCTCCGCTTCCTGATCCAGACTACGAAAAGCCTGATCCTGGCGGTTTTGCAGCTCTTCTTCGATTTCCTGGCGGCGAATCCGATATTCTTCGCTCTGAAACGAAGATGGCAGCGAAGTCAACAAATCTTCAACCAGCATTTCCATATCCCGGCGCAATTTCTTCCCCATGCCCGCGGGCAGTTTGAGCAGGCTTGGTTTTTGCGGATTGGTAAAATTGTTTACGTAGCACCAGTCCGATTGAGAATCGATTGCCTGTGCGTGCCGGGAAAGTATCTGACGCACCAGTTCCTGCTTGCCGATTCCGGGATCCCCGATCACGAACAGGTTAAATCCCGGTTGTTCGATATCGACGCCGAATTCGATGGCTTGCAGCGCTCGATCCTGGCCCAGCGGCTGATCGAGCGGCTCGAGTTCGGCCGTGGTCACGAAATCAAATTG
>DS021202.1:0-18713 GCA_001735895.1 Olavius algarvensis Gamma 3 endosymbiont
GGCTTGACCAGGCAGTCGAGATCGGCGGAACGCGCAACGGGGGCCGCACATAACATAACCAACGCGGCGAACCACAACAGTTTCGGCGAAAACGGCTTAAACCATTCGTGAAAATTGACGGCGCGGGCCTGCAAACGATTTTCCCGCGTCGGGTAAAGCTTCATTTTTATCATTCAAACCTCCCCGCAAAAGCCAGGGTGCGCCGCAGGCGTTGATCCTGCTTCATTAATTGTTTACGGACGCGGCACTGCCTCTTTTCGTGCCGCTGCTGCGGCCGGCGTAGCAGCGGGCCGCTTAAAAATCTTGCCAGCGGTTCGCCTTCGGAGATCACCGCCCGTAGCAGCTTGATCACAGCGGGTCCGTAGAATTCTGCCAGCGCCGCATCCTCTAGCGACAGAATGGCCTCGGCGCTGCCCGGGTCGCCCTGGCGCGCCGCGCGGCCGAACAATTGGCGATCGATACGAAAAGAATCGTTGAGGGACAGGGAGATCACATGCAAGCCGCCGAGTTCCTCGACGCCCGCACCCAACGCGATGTCGGTGCCGCGCCCCGCCATGTTGGTGGCGACGGTAATCGCGCCCTTTTGCCCTGCTGCCGCGATTATCTCGGCCTCTTGCCGATCTTGCTTGGCGTTCAACACCCGGTGCCGGATCCCGGCCTGGTGCAACATGACCGACACCTGTTCCGAATCTTCGACCGAACAGGTGCCGATCAGAATTGGCCGGCCGATGCGGTTCATCGCGCTGACACGATTGATCAGGGCAATCCGTTTGTCCGTTGCATCGCGATAGACATGCTCACCCATCATCAATCGCTTCGAGGCTTGATTGGGGGCGACCCGGTGCACATCGAGGCCATAAACCCGTTGCAGTTCTCCCGCGACCTCGCTGAGCGTGCCGGAAGTACCGCCGAGGCGCANGTAGCGGCTGAAGAAACGCTGATAACTGATGCGCGCCTGGGGTTCGCGTTGCTCGCTGATCAAGCAACCTTCCTTGGCTTCGATCATCTGGTGCAGCCCCTGCTCCCAGGCGCGGTCGGGCATCACACGTCCGGTTGATTGATCGATAATCTGCACTTTTTCTTCGTACACTACATACTCGCGATCACGTTTATAAAATAGCGTCGCCGCCAGTGCCTGTTTCACCAGCGTTTCGCGCTTGCGTNTGTTGCGCANTAATTTCGGCAGACTCAGAATCTGGTCTTCAAGACTATCTTCACCGGCCACGGTTAAGTCGACGCTGCGCCGCTTCGGGTCGATTTGATAATCCTTGTCGGACACCAGCGTCGAGGCGAGATACAGCGCATCGCTATAGGTATCGGCCGATTCTTCGTTTACTAAAGCGCGAGTTATAATTAAAGGCGTATTGGCCTCGTCGATAAGCACGCTGTCGGCCTCGTCGACAATCGCGAAACACAGGCCGCGCAACAGCAGGCCGCCATTTGAACCGGGGCTCAACCGGCGTTTGATCTGGCGATACTGAAAGCGCAAATTGCCGCTATCTTCGCCGATCTCGATGCGATCTCGCAGGTAATCGAACGCAATTTGCTTGTTAGTGGTGTGTACGATATCGGCTTCATAGGCTTGCTGACATTGCGCCGGCTGCATGCCGTCGACCACCGCACTGGCGCTTAATCCAAGCCGCTGATAGAGCGGCCGCATTAGTTCGCAGTCGCGCTCGGCCAGGTAATCGTTGGCGGTAATCACGTGCACCGGAATACCTGCCAGGGCGGCGGTGCAGGCGGGTAGCGCCGCAGTCAGGGTTTTACCCTCGCCGGTCTGCATTTCGGCCAGCATGCCGTTCATCATCAGCCAGCCGCCATGGAGCTGCACGTCGAAGTGGCGCATGCCGAGGACCCGACCGGCCGCCTCGCGGATTAGCGCGAAGGCCTCGATCATCAGCGACGAACTCAATCCCTGGCGATGCAGTTGCGCCCGCAGTTCCTCGAGTACGGCATTAAAGGCTTCGTCGCTGCTGTCTTGCAACGCCGCCTGGTGACGATTGACCCGGCGGACAAGGCTGGCCTGACTCAGTCGGTTGCGTCCCAGAAACGAGTGGCAACGCTCGATCCAGCCCCGGACAAAGACTTCCAGATCATCGGTAGAATCGGATTGACGCTGCGGGTAACTACCGAGACTGACCCCGGGCTTGAGCGATAAATCAGACATTGAACTGCCTCAGGAACACTTGGCGCAGGCGCCGATACCACTGGCTCGCGAGCGCCTCGCTGCCGTGATCGATGCGCACGTAGGCGCGCGTGCCCAGTGGAATTTCCTGACCTTCGAATTCGGGTTTCAAATCCACCAAAAACACTTTTTCGCTGGAAATCAACCCGCCGCTCTTATCCGGCTTGACGATAAACCTGCCACCCCCCGAGGTTGCGAGTGCGGCGCTGGGGAGCCGGTTGGTGGCTTCGGGGGCCTGGCGGATGATTGCGGCCGCAAATTCCTTGCCGGGCCGATTGGCGAAGCGGATTTTGATATCGACCACGCTTTGCCGCAACTGACCGATATGATCCTGGCTCACCGCCATGCGCACGGTCGGTTTTTCCCGATCGAGGATATAGCCGATTAAATCGCCCTTACGCAGAAATCGACCCGGTAGATCGTCCGCTTCGAGCAGCATCAAGCGCCCATCCTTGAAGGCGTTAACCGACATGGCCTCGGCCTGCCTCGAAATAAACCCTAGCTCGGACTCGGCGACCTGCAGTTCCTCTTTGACGATACCGGCCTCGATATGGTTGCTGGCGCGGCTGGCGCGGTAGCGCGATTTCAATTCCCTGACGCGGGCTTGCGCGATCCGGGCCTTGCTTTGCAGCAAGGGGTCATGCAACGACAACAGCGGCGCACCGGCGCGAACCGCTTGATGGTTTTCGACTTCAAGCGTCTTGACGAAACCGTCGTGCTCAACCCTTAGACGCACCTCGTCGGGCTGCCACACGACCCCCTGGTTCAGAGTGTAAGACGGCAGTGGCACAAAACCGAAGCTTACGATCAGCGCGCCGCCTAGGCCGAGACTGGCGAACATCGCGCGATTGCGCTTTTTCTGCAACGCAGGGCTCGCTATCAGGTAACGCAACGCCCGGTACAGGGGACGCAGGATTTGCAGACTGATCAGCCAAATCGCCAGCAACACGCCGAGATAAAAGAATTTCTCGGTCACTACGACCAAAATGAACCACAAGATGCCGAGGCGATAAGTCAACGACAACAGACTATAGGCGACAAACCACGGGGCTTCGCCGGGGGCACTGGCCGGCGATACCGCATCGCGCAAGCCAAACAGATAACGCTGAAACAGGTATTGCCAGTATTGACTGGAGCGCTGGAACAGGTTGGGGATACCCAGGGCATCGGCGAGCACGTAGTAGCCATCGTACTTCAGCAACGGGTTGCCGTTGAAAAACAGCGAAGATACGCCGCCAATCAAAAATATATGAAACCAATACTTGCGTAAGCCCGGCTGGGCCAGAAACATAACAGGGCCAAGCGCGCNGAAGAAGGATTCGACCAGGATGCCGGCAGCGCTGACCAGAATGCGTTTATAGCGGCTGCGAAAATGCGTTGCGGTGGAGACATTGACATAGGGCACGGGCATGAATAACAGGAAGTTGACCCCCCATTTCATGCACTTCGCCGCCTTCGAGCTTGGCGCTGAAGGCATGCCCGAGTTCGTGCACGAACTTAAGCATGGGATAAAGCACAAACATCAACAGCAGGTTGTATGGCGACAGCGTATTGACGGCAAAATGTTGTTTGATCTGCGGCCAGTGCTGCGCGGCCTCGAGCCCGGTGTAAATCATCAACAATAGCCAGACCAGGCCAACCCGTTTGCTGAAGATCCAGCCAACCCGGGAAAAATGCCGGTTGAGAAAATCCTCCGGATCCCACAGCGCAAAACGCAATGCGACCGGATTGGCGAAACGCTGCGCGAGTTTATTCTTTTTTTGCCGTGCCTGACGCTCGAACAATTCTTCGGTATCGGCGGTGGCTCCGCTTTTCAGTAAATCCGCCTGGTACAACTGACCCATCAAATCGATAATTTCTTCCTGCCCCGGCGCATATTCATCGAGCTTGTCGCCGATTCGATCGAAGATTTCCTGCACGCTGCGCTCGCCATCCATCAAACCGATGAACTGGTAGACAGCCGGGTTAAAACGGTGGCTACGGCCGGTGGCCGTGTTTTCCAGCAGGTACCAGATCAATCCGCGGTAATCGTGGCGGTGAATTTCGACCTGGTCGTGCAAACGGGGTCGCAGTTTTGCAACCCGGTACCAGTGAGGGCTGATCAGTCCATCGCTCATCAGCGTCCGGACCCGCAGCTCCTGGCTGCTTGCAACGCGCCGAAACTCCGCCGGGCCGGAGCGTTCAAGTCGATGCCCTCGGCGCCTCGGTGGGAGTGCTGTGAAGCTGTCGCTGGCAGTTTATCGAACCGGCCGCCGGGTTTGCGGTCCGACGCCTCGAGCCCGTCGACGAGCGCCGAAAAAGGGTGGTGGGACACGCTGCTCATGGCCACCAGGACCAGACCCAGAGCCGGATCCAGTCGATGACCTCGTGCGTCCAGATCCACACTATGCGTTCCTGCCCGGCATTGATCTTGCCGACGCCTTCCATACCCGGGCGCAACATGTTAGGCACGCCCGGCAGCGAAGCTTCGACGCGAAACGTATTGGCGCCGTCCTCGGCCTTGGCAATCGACGTGATGCGCTCCACCTTGATTGGGAAGTTCCGCTGTGACAGACTCGACAGGGTCAGCGCGCCATGCTGCCCTTCCCGAACATAAGAAATATTGCTCTCGTCGACCTTGAGGATGATGCGATAGCCTTCCAGCGGCGCAATTTTAAATAGCGTGTCACCGCGCTCGACCGGAGATCCGAGCTTTTGGCTCAAATCGCCCTCGATTACGACGCCGTCGAATGGTGCGGTCAAATGTATGCTGTCCAATTGCCGTGCCACCAACTCGATTTCGGCATCGATCTGGTTGATTTGTTCCTTAATCACACGCACGCCAACCAAGTCGCGCGACGACTGTGCCTCGCGGTACTCGCGGCGTAGTTTCTGCAGCCGACCGTCGAGCTTTGCCAGTTCCAGCTTGAGCTCGGAATCGTCGAGGCTGGCCATGACCTCACCCTGACCGATGGTATCCCCCGCACGCACGGCGGATGACAACAAATAGCCCGAAATCGGCGCCGCAACGACGCGCTGGACCTCACCCTCGAGCACCGCATCGGCAGTAATTCGAAATGTCGTTTCCACCAGGCTGGTCAGCATCAGGATGGCTGCGATCGCCGTCACCGTCAGCTTGCTGCGCAAGTGCCTGACTCCGAAGAGCGCGCGCAGGCCATCGCCGCAACTGTCGGCAAGCTTGGCCATGATGCCCTTTTCCTGTTCGCGTTTCAGCGCCAGGAACGGTGTCAACAGCGACAGGGTTTGCTCACATATCTGCAGGGTTTTCTGGTCCAGTGGCGCTTCTTCGCTGCACATCAGCGTGATCGCGCCGAATACCCGGCGCTCGGACATCAGCGGAATTGTCGCGATTGAACCGGAGCCGAACTTGCGCGCCAACTCCTGGTGGGCGCGCTGGATGACCTTGCTTTCGATATCCGGAAACAGGATTGCACTGTCTTGCTCTACCGCCTCGTCCATGGCATCGGCGATCTTGCGCACCAGATTCGAGCGCTGATCGAAATCGGCGCTATTTGAAACTGCGGTTACGCTGCAATGATGCCCGCGTCGCTCGGCGAAGGCGACCCGCTCGCAGTTGAATTGGCTGGTCAACTCGGCCACCATCCGCATCAAACCTTGCCGGTAACTGGCTTGCTCGAAGCAGCTCGCGAGCATGCCGACGACGCTGCTGTAGAATTCGTCGCTCTCCGGTTTGAGGAAGCTGGCCAGCGCGAGCCAGCGGATGCTGCGTTTGAGCGAATGGTACACGGCCAGATGTTTGGCGGTCGGCAAATGCTTCATTTTGATAGCCAGCACGCCGGCTATGCGCGAACGGATATACACCGGTTTGGCAAAATAATCGAGCGGCTGGCCGTCGATGACATGCGCCTTGGCAAGACATACTTCGCCGTTTTTTTTCAGCGCATACTTGACGATGGCGAAGAAATCCTGGTGTTGGGCCAGGTCTTCCGGCGAGTGCGCCAGCAAATGCAACTGATCATTGTTAGGATCCGGCACCATGAACACCGCGGAATGCACGCCGGGCAACAGGCTACAGGTGGTTTCCAGCCATTTTTCGGAAAAGCGGCTATGCATCCGGCCGAGCCCTCTGCCCCACATCGAGGTTCTGGGCGCCGCGAGGCCATAGCAGACCGAGTACCGCATCGGTATGGGTTGCGATCTCTTCGACTAAGATTTCGTCGATATTTTCCGGCAGCCGAGAAAACTGGGGGATGTCATCGATACACCGTTTAAACAGTTCGCGGTGCTGACCGGCGCGCGGATCCTGGCAGAATTGATGCGCCAGATAGACGACATTGACCGCGGGACGAAATTCCGGCCGCGCGCGTTCAGGCTCGAGATGGCAGGCCGCCACCTGCTGATAGACCGGCGGTAAATGCCATAACTGCATTAGTTCGGAACCCAGCTGGCCGTAATCAAACCCCAGGTACTCCCGTTCCGCCGCGGCCAGCGAAAGGCGCTGCGACAGGCTATCGTCGAGCGCCCGCAGCGAGGCTTCGGGTTGTTTGAGGAACATGGCAGCGTGCCCGATTTCATGCAGCAGACCCAAGGTAAAGAAGACGTGGTGACTGTCGGTTTTGCTGAATTGGCCTATGGTTCGGGCGGCGATCCCGCACTGCACGTTATAACGCCAGAAATCCCCCAGATTGAGGACTTCTTCGGGAATCGCTGAAAAACTGCGCATACACAACGACCCGAGCATCAAGTCATGCAACTGCATCAGGCCGATCAGACTGATCGCCTGATACAGGCTTTCGCATTTGCGGGGAAATCCGAAATACTGGCTTTGCGCTATGCGCATGACGCGCACCGCGAGCATCGAGTCGGACTCGACCACTTCGACAAAATCATCGATCGACGTGTCGTAGTTCAACAGCAGCTTTCGTATCGCGACATAGACCTCGGGCATTGAAATATGCTCCGCCATATCGCTGACGAATTCTCGAGCAGCTTTCATCGGCTAGCTATCCTGGGGCCTGTTAACACTATGCGGATGCCCAGCGTTGGTCCTCATAGTGTTAACAGACCCCGGTTGAGGATTAGGCCAGGATGACTTTTTCCATATCGGCGCTTATCGACCTGGCTTCTTCCAACGAGTATTCAAATTCCATCTGCGAAAGCCCCGTCAACGCCTGGATTTCCGCATCAAAGGAGGTATCGGCAGCAGTATCTGAATCTGTAGCCTCGATGTAAGCGCAGGCATGCGCCAAATGCATTAACGTGGTTTCGATTTTAAGCGCGTCGGCGTCAGCCGGAACCGGCTGGTTGCGGGTCAGGATTTGCAGGTTATCGGGGAGGTTCCAGTTGGCCATCAGCATCGCGCCGATATCCCCATAGTGGCACCCCAGCAACTGCATTTCGGCTTCGTGTATCTGCTTGCCCTGTTGTTCGGCGATCTGGCGCGCCGCCAGCGCCTGCAGCGGAAATTTGGAGTAGAGAACCAGGTGCCCGATCTCATGCAGCAGTCCGGCGATAAACAGATGTTCGCTGGTGGCCAGTTTCATGCGCTCGCCGAGCAGTCGCGCGAGCACGCCGGCAAACAAACTGGCCCGCCAGAAGGTATTCAGCGGCATGATATCGTTCGGCAATTCGAGACTCGACATGGCGGAAATGCCGAGCACCATGTTGTGTAACTGGCCGATACCGAGCATGTTAACCGCGCGCGATACTGTCGACCGGCTCGGGGAAGCCGAAATAGGCGCTATTGACTACCTTCAGCACGCGCGACGACAGGTTCGGATCGACGCTGATCACTTCGGCGAAGTCGTAGATATCCGAACGGGGGTCATCCATTAGCCGCCGCAGCTTGAGATACACCTCGGGCAGTGAAATCAGCTCGGTCACTTCCTGCAGACGTTTTTCAATCTCTGACATGACTGGATGTTAAGCTTATTGTTATCGGACGGTTCCGGCTCAACCGACCCCGCTGCGGGTAATCACTTCGAAGTATAGTTAAAATTTATGATCTGGCTCGAAAACCTGCGCAGCGCCGCAGCCGGCGGTGGGCGCTTTTTACGAACAAAAAAAGGCCGCGATAAATCGCGGCCCGGTTTACCGAAAACTAAGTCACGGCTATTCGAATTTCCAGTTTAGCTGGGCGCTCAAGATATCGACCTCGGCTTCGTATTCGCCGGTCAAGGTGGCGTTCAGGACCGGTACCGAACTCTCGAATTCGTTATCGATTTTTGCATCGTCGATGAACAGATGCGAATAACCGAAGTCGAAAGTCAATTGCTTGGTCGCTATATAAGTCAGGCCGAAGGAAATCCATTCGCGGTCGTTACCCGGCAGGCGCGGGGTGCGCCGTTCGGCGCTCGGTACCGGCGTCTCGTCCAGGGCGAGCCCCGCGCGCAGAACCAGCTTGTCCGAATACTGGTAGTCGAAACCGAACGAATAACGCATGGTATCGTCCCAGTCCTCGGTCGTAACTGCGTCGGGCTGGTTCGGGTTGTCAAACTCGATGCGCAGCTCGTCGAAGGAACTCCAGCCGGTCCAGGTGGCGTCGGCCAACCAGGTAATTTTGCCGACCCGATGGGCCAGACTTACCGAAAAACTCGCCGGTAGGGTTACTTCGGCTTGGAGGCCGGTGTCGGTGAATCTCATCAACGGATCGGCGCCGATAACGCCTGCAACCGCGCCGGAAGCGACATCGGTAACTTCAGGTAATGAAAAATCGGCATCGCCTTCGACTTCCAAATCGATTTCGGAACGGTAGGAGACACCGATAGTGGTATTGTTCGAGACCGCGTAAAGCAGACCGAAATTAAAGCCGAGACCCAGATCATCGAAGTTGTCGCCTTCAAGATCGGCGAAACCATCATTGCTGAGCGTTCCCGGCGTCACGCCGGCCGGACCGCAAGTTGCCGCCGCAAGCGCTAGACAAAGCGCGCCCATATCGATCGCACTAGTTAGGTCGACCTCGGCAAGCATCACATTTACGCCGCCGCCAATCGATAGCTTGTCGTTTACGCGATAACCCAGGCTCGGATTGATGTTAATCGTTTTGAGATCGGAAAGCACACCGTGGTAGCGCCCGACCCATTCATCGTCATACTCGGTCTTGAGCCCGAACGGCGTATTCACGCCAAAACCGAAAGTCATGTCGCCTTCCAGTGGTTTGGCCCAGTAAAGATTAGGCACGAAGGCGCCCGAACCGCCGTCGTCGTCCTCACCACTTATCGTTGCGGGTGCGAAAGCAGGAGCAAGTGTCGAACCGTCATTGTTGAAATCCGAACTCGGCTCGATGTAGTGCGCCGCCAGCACCAGTTCCTGACCATCCAGACCCGCCGGATTGAAGAATATGGTGGACGCATTGTTGGTATAGGCAGACGCGCCTGCGTAGGCGTTACCCTGTCCGGTGGCGTTAACTTCGATCAAAGCAAAGCCGGAGCCATAGGCCGAGCTCATTGATCCCAAGGTTAGCAGCGCCGCCAGACCGCAGCTGCTAGAATAAAATCTGAAGTTCCTCATTTGATGCCCTTGATTATTTTATTAGTTCCAAAATAATACTCTTACGGAGGCAAAATTCAAAATACTTTGATGATTAAAAATATCTATGTCGCCCCCAGCGATATTCACGGCCAGGGTCTTTTCGCCAAATCCCGGATCGAGGGAGGTGCGATTATCGGCTGGCTGCAGGGCCGCCCCTGCACCGAGGACAGCGAGCATGTGTTATGGATTAGCCCACAACAGGGCATCGAAGTGACCTGCGACCTTAAATATATTAATCACTCCGAGCGGCCAAACGCTTGTTACTATGATGACTTGAGCGTGGTCGCGCTGCGCGATATCGCGGCGGACGAGGAAATAACCCATGATTACGCATGCAATGACTGGTGATTGCCGGCTACGGGTTGATATATAATAATTCGTTTGAACCCATAGGCAACCGGCTTTTATGACCCATTCAACAGTCGCAAAATATAATATGATCGAGCAACAGATACGCCCTTGGGAAGTGCTCGATAATCGAGTGTTATCGGTACTCGACGCCGTCGATCGCGCCGATTTCGTGCGCCCGGCCTACCAGGGACTGGCGTATGCGGATTGCCAAATCCCCGTCGGCAACGGAGTTCGCATGCTGCCGCCCACGATCGAGGGCCGCATGCTGCAAGCCTTGATGATCGGCCCCGATGATCGCGTACTGGAAGTCGGCTGCGGCAGCGGCTACCTGAGCGTTTGCCTGGCACAACTGGCGCAGCAGGTTACCAGTATCGATGCGCGCGCCGAGATCGTCGATTTCGCCCGTGCCAACCAAGCCAAATTCGGCCCGCAGAATTGCGAGTTTCGTGAGCTGGATCAGAGCCAGGTGAACGAACGGCTGAGATACGATGTCATCGCGGTATCTGCCTCGCTGGCGCGCGTGCCGGACAACCTGCGACAGGCGCTGACGCTAGGTGGCCGCATGTTTATCGTCGTTGGCCAATCACCGGTGATGGAAGCCTTGCTGATTACCCGCGTCGGTGAGTCCGCGTGGACAACCCAATCGCTATTCGAGACCGATTTACCCCGACTCGACGGTTGATCGCAACGCCATGCGTCGGATGAGCGCAGCGCAGCTGGCAGCCTATCTCGAAACCGCCAGCCCATTGTTACTGGACGTGCGCGAACCCTGGGAATTCGACATCTGTCAGATCGACGGCAGCATCAATCTGCCAATGGCACAAATTCCGCAAAACATGATGCGCCTGCAGGAGGCGCAAGAAATTGTCGTGATCTGCCATCACGGCATTCGCAGCCAGCATGTAATCCAGTTTCTGCAGCAACAATCCGCCGGCGAACTGATCAACCTCGATGGCGGCGTCGACGCCTGGGCGCGCGAGGTCGATCCCGCTATGCCCGTGTATTAATCGCATTGCAGTTTCTTTATAATCCGCGCACGGATAAACACATGGCGCCTCGAATGCACAAGCTATCATTAAAACTCGTTTTACCGCTCGTATTGGGATGCTGTCCGCCGCTGCTGGCGCAGGATCTCGTCACCGTATATGGGCTGGCGCTGGAACGGGACGCCGAACTGCAAATTGCCGAAGCGAATTACCTCGCTGCGGTACAGTCGCTGCCACTGGCGCGCGCGGGCCGTAAACCCCAGGTGTCACTCACCGCCAGCGGCTCGCTGCGCGAGTCCGACAACTCGGAAACCGGGGATAATGACAACCAAACCGTCGGCTACAGCCTCAACCTGTCGCAGTCGCTCTACGACAACGAGACCACAGGCAATATCAATGCCGCGGAAGCCAGTAGCGCGGCCGAACTGGCGCGCTTGCAGGGCGCCAGGCAGGGCTTGATTCTGCGCGTCGCAGAAACCTATTTCGACGTCCTCGCGGCGCACGACAATGTCGATTTCGCCTATGCGGAACGCACCGCAATCGCACGCCAACTGGAACAGGCGCAAAAGCGCTTCGAGGTGGGATTGATTGCCATTACCGACGTGCATGAAGCCCAGGCGCGTTTCGATAGCGCAGAAGCGCAGGCGATTCTGGCGGAGAATGTTCTGGAAAACGCCTACCAGGCGCTGGTGGTCATTACCGACGATACCTCGATCAGGGATATTGCCCGCCTCGGCGCAAGTCTGGCTTTGTCGTTACCCGACCCGGCAAACGCCACAGCCTGGGTCGAGCTGGCTTTGCAAAACAACCGGGATTTGATCGCGGCGCAACAGCTTCTCAACGCGGCCCGGTTCGAGCGCGATAAACGCGCCCGCCGCGGCTATCCGACCCTGGACCTGGTTGCGAGCTATGGCGATAGAGATGTCGACGACGATTTACTGGGCGATTCGCAGCAGGAGGATTTGAGCGTCGGCATCGAATTCGAAATGCCGCTCTACACCGGAGGCCGCATTAGCGCCGAGCAGGCTCAGGCCAATTCGGAACTGCGCTCCGCCCAGAACTCGGCTCTGTTGCAGACTCGACTGGCCCAGCAACAGTCACGCACGGCATACCTCGACGTGGTTTCCGGCATCAGCCAGGTAAAGGCGCTCAAGCAGGCGCTGGATTCGAGCAATATCGCGCTCGAGGCGACCCAGGCGGGCTTCGAAGTCGGCACACGCACCTCGGTCGACGTGCTGGTGTCGTTGCGCGAAACCTACCGCGCCCAGCGCGATTACGCGAGTTCGCGCTACGATTACCTGCTCAACAACCTACGCTTGAAACAGGCCGCCGGCATTCTGCGGGAAGACGATTTGTTTGCGATCAACCGTTCGTTGACCAATCCCTAGGCGATGGGCGAACCAAGCTCCGTAGTATTCAAAGCGAGCGATTACTACTCACCAGGATACTGGCCCATGTGGTGCATCTTCGGCCTGTTGCGTCTGGTCTCCTTGCTGCCCTACCGCGCCGAACTTGTGCTAGGCAGACTACTCGGCCGGACGATTGCGCTAACCACCGGCGCCAGGCGCCGTCGGATCGTCGATCTCAACCTGGCGCGCTGCTTTCCGGAAAAAACCCTGGCCGCCAGAAATCGCATCAAACACGCCTGTTACCAGAACATCGGCATATCGCTGATCGAAATGGCGATCTGTTGGTGGTGGCCGGCGCAAAAGCTGCAGCGCATGGTCGATATGGAGGGTCGCGAGCACATCGACGCGGCGCTAAATAGCGGTCGCGGCGTGATCCTGTTGACGGGGCATTTCACCAGTCTCGAAATCGGCGCCCGCCTGCTGGCCCTGTTCATGCCGGTACAGGTTATGTACCGGACTCAGCGCAACCCGCTGTTTGACAGCTATCTGTATACCAAGCGCTGCGGCTATTTTGTCAATACCGTCTCACGCAAGAATACCCGCCAACTGATTAAGGGAATCAAAAACAGGATTCCCACCTGGTACGCGCCGGATCAGGATTTCAGGCGTGAGCGTAATGTGTTCGCGCCGTTCATGGGCATCGCCACCGCCACCATCACCGCCAGCGCGCGCCTGGCACAGTCATCCGGCGCCGTAATGCTGCCCTATTATCCGGAACGCAAACCGGATGGTTCCGGATATATTCTGAGAATCGGAGCTCCATTAGCGGGCTTCCCCAGCGGCGACGATCTCGAAGACGCCACCCGGATTAATCGGTCGATCGAAAAATACGTACGACAGCAGCCGGAAAATTACATGTGGATTCACCAGCGATTCAAAACCCGCCCGCCCGGTGAAGCGCCTTTTTATCCATGAGCAACGCGGGTAAACCGAATTCGCCGGGGCTGGGTTATCGCCTGCTCTCGCTGCCGCTATACCTGTTCTGGATTCTGCATGGCGTTAAACACGGCATCAAACATGGCCTGCCCGGCTACCTGTCGATGCGCATGTTCGGCCTTGCCAACAACGCGACCGATCAAGTTTGGGTGCATGCCTCGTCGGTCGGTGAAGTGCGCGCCGTTTCCCCGTTGGTGCATGCGTTGATCGGACAGGGCGAAGCCGTATTGTTTACCAGTTTTACCGCTACCGGCTATCAGGCCATCCGGCGTCATTTCTCCGACTCGGTAGCGAGTGGCGTGATTCCTTTTGACAACTACTGGCACTGCCGTCGATTTTTCGGACAGCAACGGATAAAACTGGGCTTGGTAATGGAGACCGAGCTCTGGCCCGAACTGCTCTGCCAAGCACGCAGACACCATATAAATCTGTTACTGGTAAACGCGAGGTTATCCCGTAAATCACTGGACGCCGGTGGTTTTATTCGCGGCTTGCTGACTACCACGCTGAGTCATTTCTCCCGCATCCTGACCCGCAGCGAGCGCGATATCGAGGCCCTGCGGAGCCTCGGTGCCAGCGCCGACCGAATCAGCGTCATCGGCAATCTGAAAACACATGTCGAGCTTTCGCAACAATCTGAGCGCTTGATCGAACGCGAGTATCTGATCCTGGCATCCAGCCATAGCGGCGAGGAACGGCAGTTTCTCGAAACGCGTCCGGCACAACTGGCAGACCGTTTACTGGTGCTGGCGCCGCGGCACCCCGAGCGCAGCGCGGCGATACAAAACCAGATCGAAGCCTTGGGGCTGAGTTATGCGGTACGCAGCAAGGCGCAACCGATTACCGGCGACACCAATGTCTATCTCGCGGATACGCTCGGTGAGCTTAAATCCTTGCTTGCCTATGCCGGGGTCGTTGTCATGGGGGGATCTTTCAACAACACCGGCGGGCATAATCTAATCGAACCGGCCAGCCTCGGATGCGCGATCATTACCGGCCCCAGCGATAGCAATATTGCGGAAGATATCGATTTGCTGGGACCCGGCAACGGAGTGTTACAGGTGGAAGACATGACGGCCTGCTGGCGCGAGATATCCCGACTGCTAGAACACCCCCGACATGCCGATGCCCTTGGGCGCGAGGCGCAATCCCGGCTCGCGCTGTTACCGAATGTCGTGCAGCAGTATATGGCCGCGGTAAAACCTTACCTTTGATTGATCGTGTTCTGCCGCCCGGAGCCAGCACTTCACTTAGCAATAAAATCGTTATTCCCGCGCAAGCCTGCGCGGAAATGACTTTTTATGTAAGCGCCATTCGAGTCAGAGCCCGGCTTTCACGATAACTTTCAGTCATAGCCACCCGAAGCACCGAAACCGGGCTCTGCCCCCAGCGAAGCAACCGGGCTGGCTGCCGATCGAAGCGACCAGACTCGCTTTCAGGACTGATAGCCGTCCATCATGGATTGCCAGTCGTTTGCATCATAATGAAGTCGCTGAATGCGATTCCGCTTTTCGATGGATCGCTGCAAGCGATAAAGAGGTCGCCACTGCCATTCGCCAAGTTGATTCATGATTCTCGCCTTGTCAAAATCAACCAGGTAAAACCGATCCTGCGAATCGATCAGAATATTATCGGAATTAAGGTCGGCATGACGGACGCCCTCGGCATGCATTTGTTTGAGCAATAATCCCAGCCGCTGCCAACAGTCCGACGGCAATGGTTCACGCCGCAGCCGCCGGGTCAACATTTCGGTATCTGCCAGGTAGGCGGTCATCAACGCGGCACGATACCATAATCCGGAGCGGCAGGCGCAGGCCGCGATCGGTTCGGGTACCGGCAGACCCGCCTGACGCGCGCGCTGCAAGACATGCCACTCGCGCCAGGGCCGCGACATCATTTTACCCAGCCACAGGTACTGGTTACTGAGCAGATTGCTGGCAAACCCGCTGCGGTGATATTGGCGCAGTATCGCGCGCTTGTCGTCCAGTTGAATCAGGCAGCTTCCGCCCCGGCCACCGGCGATCGTGTCGTAACCCGGCCTATCCCGCCAGTAATCCGTCATGAAATGCTGCGGGCTGAATTCCAGCTCGCTATTCTGGGGCTGCAGGATAAAACAGCTACCCGACTTAACTATGCGCGGCATGATCGCGAATATCGGCGAGGCTAATGTGGGCTTGGGCACCGTCGTTGACGAGCATCGAGCCATCGACCGAAATCGAATCGATGCCGACCTCGCCGATACTGGAGGCGGTTATCGTCCGATCGGCCGAGCTAATCTTGTGGTAATGCGGCGTGTACCCGATCCAGGGGCCGCTATCGCCGCCCAGTCGTTGCTCCCACAGCACCGCGGCCCGATTGCCCAGATGCGCGCGCAGGGCGCGATGTTTCAATTGCGCCGCCAGTGCATGCATTTCACGGCTACGCTCCTTTTTTGTGGTCGCATCGATTTGTTCGGGTAAGCGCGCGGCCTTGGTGCCGGCGCGCGCCGAAAACGGAAAGATATGCATATGCCCGAAACCGGTATTTTCGACAAATTTCATCGTCTGGCGCCATTCCTGCTCGGTTTCGCCTGGAAAGCCTGTAATCAGATCGGTGGTTATGTTAAACAAAGGAATTGCTGCGCGCGCACGCTCCGCCAGGCGGGCAAATTCGGCCGTTTTACAGCGGCGCGCCATACGGCGTAACACTGAATCGCAACCGCTCTGGATCGGCAGGTGCATATGCGGCATCAGGCGTGAATCCCGAAACAGACCGAAAAAATGATCCGGCAAGTCCCAGGGTTCTACCGAGGCCAGCCGGATACGGGGTATTTCGCTATGCTCGAGAATCTCGCTGAGCAGGCGGTAAAGACTGGAATCGATATCGCTGCCATAACCGCCGACATGTACCCCGGTCAGGGCTATTTCCTGCACGCCTTGCCGGTGCAGACGGTTGATTTCAGCGAGAATATCGGTTGCGCCGCGGCTGCGCTCGTCACCGCGCGCCAGCGTTACGATGCAATAAGTGCAACGATAGCGGCAGCCGTCCTGGATTTTGATAAAAGCGCGATGACGCCCGCGCAACAACAATGCATTGCCGACATTATCCAACTGCGGCTCGACACTTACAGTCCGACCGCCAGCGGCGCCGGCCAATCGCAACGCCTGATCGACCAGTTGCTCCTTGTGCAGGTTGTCCACCACCAGGTCGACGCCCAGATAGTCTTTGACGGCCGCCGGGTCGAGGCTGGCATGACAGCCGGTAACGATTAGTCTGGCGTCGGGATTGCTGCGCTGTAAACGCCCGATTTGCTGACGCGATTTGCGATCCGCCTGGGCGGTAACCGCGCAGGAATTGAATACCACGACGTCGGCTTCCGCAACGTCGGTCGTCACCTGGTGCCCCTGCTGCATGAATTGGCTAGCCCAGGTCTCGAGCTCGGCTTCGTTGAGCCGGCACCCCAGTGCCTGGAAGTTAATAAACACGAATCGATCACCCTCAAAAAAGTCTGCGGATTCTAACAAGAAAACCCTTGGGCATTAGATTCTAACAAGAAAACCCTTGGGCATTAAATGACTATATTGCGGAGGTAACTAGCGGACTTTGGTAGTGACGGAGTCCGAGTAACCGCGATTGTCGAGCCAGGAAATCGTGATCGAGTCGCCCTTACGACCCGGGATCTCGAAGGCGAGGTACGGATTTCTAGAAACCGACTTGCCCCAGAAGGCCTCCATGACGATGCGCCGGTTGCGGCTGACGACCACTTCGCGGATGTAGTGCGGCGGAATTTTCTTGCCGGTTTTCTTGATTTTCCGAGTCCCGGTTTCCATCGGGTGGTTGATGACGCTTTTAACCGTCACCTGACCATCGACTTCGTGCGCGCGTATCTTGATGCTTTTGACCATGATCAGGCCCGGCAACTGTTGCTGCCGACTCGAATCGATCGGGTACTGGTATGCAGCATGCCGTCAGCCTTGACGACCACCAATAGATCGCTGCTATCGGTCACGCGAATGCGCGTCGAGACGAAATTCTGCGGCTCATAGAGTTTGAACACCGCCGTAAATGGAGATTGGTTACCCGCCACCACCAACGAAATCGATTCCGTATTGACAAGTCCCGAGCGGATTCTGACGGGCACCATGTTGGGATCACTGGCGATATGCGGGGTTTCAATCTCGATCTTGTCGGTAGCGCCGATATCGGCGGTGCCGAAGGCTTCGCGTAATGCTTCCGGCGTCTCTTTCGCCAGAAAAGCCTTGGTTGGATATTCGGCGATCGCCGCCCCGGGGATTATTATTCCGGACAGCGCCGCCTGCATTCCTGCTTTCAACAAAGTTCTGCGTTTCATCTTCGGAGCCTCGCGCTCAAAGCGTTTGATCTACCTGGTCTGTATCGGCAGCCTTGCGCAAAGCTTGAAATTCGGCACGCTGTTGTTACCGCTGCTCGCGTTGCATCAGTATCGCCTGTTTTTCGCGCGCCTCGGACTCGGTGGCGAGATCGGTTTCAGGCAAGTCGATTACCTGCCCGTAAAGTTTTATCGCCTGTCTGGTATTGCCGTTGATGCGATGAAATTCGGCCTGGGCCATCAAGCGCTGAGCCGGGCGCTGTAGCGATTGATAGATCTCGGACAACTCGAAGTACACCTGTTTGTTTTCCGGAAACTGATTTTCCAGATTCCGGGCTATCACCAGCGCCGACTGATTGCGGCCCTCAAGCTGGAGTAAACGCAGCAATCGCATGGACAGTACGTAATTCCCCGGGAAGATATCGAGCAACCGGCGATATACCAGTTCAGCCTCGGATTCGCGGCCGAGCAGCTCCAGATTTTCGGCATAGGCGATGCTATACCAGATATTTTCACTGTCGCCTCGATACAAGATCGACAAACGCTCGTCAGCGGCTTGATGGTCAGCCTGCTTGATCAAGGCCAGCGCACGCAGAAAGCGACTGCCCTGCTGGGGCAGAAAATCGCTGCTGCTATACAACAGGTAATCCTTGAACAACAGGTAGTCATCCACCTGATTAGCTCCGCTCCCCAGATTCCTGGCCCGGTTGACGGCTTCGGCGACCCGGTTGCTGCCAACCGGATGCGTGCGTAAATACTCGATATTACCAATTTCCGAACTACCGGAGAGCTTCGACATGATGCTAAAAAATTCGATCATTCCGTTGGGATCGAACTGCGCACCGGCCAGTAGCTCCATGCCGACCCGGTCGGCCTCGTATTCATTCTCGCGGGTGAAATTGACCAAAGCCTGTCGCGTACCGGCAACACCGCCCAACAGCACAGCCGAGCCCACCTGCGAATCGACGCCGCCGAGCAAAAGTCCCGCCAGCAGCGTCAGGATTGTTTTGGTATTGAGTTCGCTGCCC
>DS021202.1:18763-22252 GCA_001735895.1 Olavius algarvensis Gamma 3 endosymbiont
TAGCGCGAAGGCGTTGATCGAATCGTCGCGCACGATAAAAAACCGATAATCCCGCACCCGGTTGTCTATCCCGGCCAATAGCCGAAAACCGAGATCGTTGATATAACGATCGAGCAGCGGATGGGTTTCGATCAGTCCGCCTTCCAGTAGACGTTCGTATACCGAGCGCCCCAGCCTGGTTTCGCGCTCGATGTTAAACAACGAATTCTCGCCCAGGGCCGGCAGTTCCGAGCCGGCGCTAGCTGTAGCCAACAGTAAAAAAACGATGCCGGCGAGCCCCCGAAGCGCGCGGCGCGCGGATCTCACTGATTTCGACCTGTGTTGCAACATGTGACGCGGTTCAATTGGAAATTCGACTATACTAGAATAGTATCGACTCGATCACCTAGTAATCGTTCCGGAATCCCCAGTTAATGCCGCGAATCAAGGAAATCAGCGCGTCAGACCTGCATCGGTTGTTGAGCGAGCAGGATCACTTCGAGCTCCTCGATATCCGTACCTCGGCGGAAGTCGAGCGCGGCGTATTGCCCAATGCCAAGACGCTGGCGATGCATTTGATTCCGTTAAAACTCAACTACTTTTCCGAGTCACCCAGACAAATCGTCATCTACTGCCGCACCGGCAGCCGCTCGGCGCAGGTCTGCCGGTTCCTGAACCAGCAGGGCATCAACAACGTCATCAGCTTAAGAGGCGGCCTGGTCCAATGGGCCTCGGGCGGGTACCGGCTCGATCCCCAGCCGCAGAGTGCAATCGATTAACTTGCCTTTAATTAACCCGGCGACATATATTGTCCCCGGGTTAATAGTAATTCCAGCCTCGACCCGCTGCGGAGATTAAACCTTTGGCCGAGTTTGGTCGCGAACTCGACGCCTCCGGGCTCAATTGTCCGTTGCCGAACCCGCGCGCCAGAAAAGCGCGCGGGCAAACCCTGCATATCATTGCGTCCAGCCGGGGTTCGATCAAGGCTTTCGAAGCCTACTCGAAAAAATCCGACAACCTACGGCTTGCTTGCGGCAATGCAGGCGGAAAATTCGTGTTGACGTTCAAGAAAATCCGAGCTCCGGCCTGGCGGTAATCCGGATCGCCACGCAGATATCGGGCACTCGGATCGATAATTCGTTCGATTTCCCGGCCGAACAAGGCAAAAAGCACGGTTTTTTCGGATTTCCCCAATATATCCAGGCTGTTACTAGTGCATTTGTTTTTTAACCATAATAAAATTTTGGGTTTGGCATAAACAAATCGATTCAGATTAAGAAACAGAGGTTAGCGTGGAATTATCGGGTTCTGAAATAATAATCCAGTTTTTAAAGGATGAAGGTGTTAAGCACGTCTTCGGTTACCCGGGCGGTGCGGTTTTGCATATCTACGATGCATTGCAACAGCAGGACGACGTTGAACATATCCTGGTGCGCCATGAACAGGGTGCTTCGCATGCTGCGGACGGCTACGCGCGCGCGACCGGCAAACCGGGGGTTTGCCTGGTGACTTCCGGCCCCGGTGCGACCAATGCGATTACCGGCATCGCCACCGCGTATATGGATTCGGTTCCGCTGGTCGTACTGACCGGCCAGGTCCCCAGCCATGTGATCGGCCAGGATGCCTTCCAGGAAGTCGACGCCGTGGGGATCTCGCGTCCCTGCGTCAAGCATAATTTTCTGGTCAAGGATTTGAACAAGTTAGCCGAAACTCTGAAAAAGGCTTTTTACGTCGCTACGACCGGCCGCCCCGGCCCCGTGGTGGTCGACATTCCTAAAGATATCACCGCGCCGCATATCAAAATTCCCTACGAATATCCGACCAAAGTCGAAATGCGTTCCTACAACCCCAACTTCAAGGGGCATCCGCGCCAGATCAAACGCGCGGTGGAATTATTGCTCGGCGCAAAACGACCCATGGTTTATACCGGCGGCGGCGTCATCATGGACGAGGCTTCGCGGGAATTGCGGGATTTCGTGCGCCAGCTGGGATTTCCGATTACGCAGACCCTGATGGGGCTCGGTGCGTTTCCTGGCACCGATCCGCTGTTTATCGGCATGCTCGGCATGCACGGCACCTACGAAGCCAATATGGCGATGCACGAATGCGACGTTTTGATCTGCATCGGCGCCCGCTTCGACGATCGCATTACCGGTGTCACCAGCAAATTCTGTCCCTACGCGCAAAAAATTCACGTCGATATCGATCCGGCTTCGATTTCGAAAACGATCAACGCCGATATTCCGATCGTCGGCGGCGCCAAACAGGTATTGACCGAGATGCTGAAACAACTCGACAAAACCGAAACCCGGGTCGATCAAGCGGCGCTGGACAAGTGGTGGAAAACCATCCAATCCTGGCAGGCGCAGGACAGCTTTGCCTATGCAAAGAAAAGCGATTTGATTCAGCCGCAGCAAGCCGTGGAAGAACTGTACAAGGTGACCAAAGGCGAGGCTTATGTCACTTCCGACGTCGGCCAGCACCAGATGTACGCGGCACAGTTTTATCATTTCGACGAGCCGCGGCGCTGGATTAATTCGGGCGGACTCGGGACCATGGGCTTCGGCCTGCCCGCAGCGATGGGAGTTAAACTCGCTTTCCCGGACAAGGAAGTTGCCTGCGTCACCGGCGAAGGCAGTATCCAGATGTGTATCCAGGAACTTTCGACCTGCCTGCAGTACGACTTGCCGGTAAAGATCATCAACCTGAATAACCGCTATCTCGGCATGGTGCGCCAGTGGCAGGAATTCTTCTACGAAAAACGTTATTCGCATGTTTACATGGATTCGCTGCCCGATTTCGTCAAACTCGCCGAAGCCTATGGCCATGTCGGCATCCAGGTCGACGATCCGAAAGATTTGCACGACGCGATGCAGGAAGCCTTCAAGCTCAAGGACCGAACGGTTTTCCTCGATATCATTACCGACCAGGAAGCCAACGTCTATCCGATGATCTCAGCGGGTAAGGCGCATAACGAAATGGATATATCGCCATTGCAGCAAGCCAAACAGACCGCGCTCAAGGGTAAGGGAGGACTGGTTTAATGCGACATATAATTTCTCTGTTGGTCGAAAACGAGGCCGGTGCACTATCGCGTATTTCCGGATTTTTTTCGGCGCGCGGTTACAATATCGAATCCCTGACCGTTGCGACCACGGAAGACCAGACGCTATCGCGCATGACGATTATCACCATGGGTTCCGACCGCATCATCGAGCAGATCACCAAGCAGCTCAATAAGCTGGTGGACGTGGTCAAACTGCAAGACATCACCAAAGGCAAATATATCGAGCGAGAAATGATGTTCGTCAAGGTCAAGGCCGAAGGCGATACCCAGCGCGGCGAGGTCAAACGCCTGTCCGATATATTCCGCGCCCGGATCATTGACGTTACCGATACCACCTTTTGTATCGAGTTGACCGGCTCGGGTTCCAAACTCGACGCCTATATCAAGGCCTTGCACGAGAAAAATATCGTAGAAGTCGTGCGCTCCGGCTCCATGGGCATCTT
>DS021202.1:22638-37351 GCA_001735895.1 Olavius algarvensis Gamma 3 endosymbiont
TAGGGCTCGTATGGGCAGATGTCAAGTATTTTGTTGCAGCGCAACAAATAATCGCAAATATTAGCCTATGTGATTGATTATAAAAAGCTAAATTGCGCATGCCGGCAGCAACGCGCGCGTCAGAATATCCCTGCTCCGCCAGTGCCTTAGCCGTGCACCGAAACGACCGGACAACGTCGTTTACCTGCGGCTCCCAGGTGGCGGTAACGATAAGTATCTTCATTACCGCAGGATATTAGCGGCCCGAGCGTTACAATATGATGACAACTGCAGGCAATGGAGGCGGCGCACCCCACCAAAATCGGCGCTTCGGTTTAACTACCGATCTGGTGCGGTAACTCGCCAAGCTTGCGAATCACGAGCGTCGGATCGATGTCCCAGGGATCGAACACGACCCCGTCGAAGCGTTTCAGCCAGGCCGCCTTCATACCGGCGCTAACCGCGCCGATGACATCGAAACCGTTGCTCGAAACCAGCCAGCAGGAACCGGGATCCACATCGGTGACTTTAATCACGTGTCGGTAGACCTCGGGGTCGGGTTTGAAGGTTTGCAGCCCGTCGACGCTGATCACTTCCTCGAAAAAATGATCGATGCCGGCATGTTCTAGCACGGCGCTTACCATGTCTACGGTTCCGTTGGAAAACGGATAAAGTCGATGGCCTGCATTTTTCAGCAATTCGAGGCTGGCAGGTACATCGTCGTAAGCGGGTAGCGTGCGGTAGGCCTGCATCAAACTGTCTTTCACCGAGTCGTTCAGCTCCGTTTGCAGCAACCGATCGGTATAATCGAGCGCCTGCCGGGTGCAAACCCCGAAATTCCGATAACGCTGCATCAGGCTACGCCGCCAGGTGTACTCGAGTTGCTTTTCCCGCCAAACCCGCGAAAACTCGGCGGCGGCATCACCGACCTGTTGCTGTAATTCGGTGACAACACCGTGTGGGTCGATTAGGGTGCCGTATATGTCGAAGGCCAGCGCAGTACTCATGATTCGGATTCCCCATCTGCTTTTGGTTGGTAAAACTCGGGCCAGTGTTTTTTGACCACTTCTCCACTGCTCGACAAGGCGATACAGGTATCGAGAATGGGCGGCTTATCGCGTCTCGGCCGCCGGGCTTGGCGTTCTTCGATCGCCGCGTGCAGTGTCTGGTAAGCCGTTGCCGTGAGCTGGCCGAGCAAATCCATCAAGTGAGTGCAGCTGATATCGGTGCCGACACGTTCGCGCGCCATTTTCATCCAGCCCGTGCCAATGCGCAGACCGATCAGTTTGCGCATAGCGCCCGCTGCCTTGGGACAGATCGGAAACGGGGTTTGATCGGAGGTCGCCTGCACGTCGTGAATCAAAAAGTCGAGGTCGATCGTAAAACGCAGCCACATATCGTGTACCGGATCGCCGGCCTTGATGATGCCACCGCGATGACTATCGTCGTAGCCGCAATCATAGCTACGGGTATCGACCAGATGCACATCGATATCCCACAGTCCGTCGCTGCGTAAGGAGCCCTCGCAGTCGATCTTGCGATGATGTTTCTTTTCCCGGGCTGCGGGCTGCGGTAATCCCACGGCCTCAACCCGCTCGCTTGCGCAACAGCGCGGTGGCGGCGCGCGACACGGGTTCGCGCCCGAGAAAATCACTGATAAAGCGACCGGCATCCAGCAGCTTATCCATATCGACGCCGCTGGCGATATCCAGGCCATCGAGCAGGTAAACCACATCCTCGGTTGCAACATTGCCGGTCGCTCCCTTGGCATAAGGACAACCGCCGAGACCGGCAATCGAACTATCGACAACCGCGACCCCGCATTGCATGACGGCGTAAATATTCGCCAGGGCCTGGCCATAGGTGTCGTGAAAATGCGCGGCAAGTTGTTCCACCGGGCTGTGTTTAATCAGGATTTCGATCAAAGCCTGGGCCTCACCCGCGGTACCGACGCCGATGGTGTCCCCCAGCGACACTTCGTAGCAGCCTTGGTCGAACAGTTTCTGCGTTATCATCGATACGGTATCGAAGGATACCTTGCCCTCGTAGGGGCAACCGAGTACGCAGGATATATAACCGCGAATTTTGAGCTTCGCCGCCTGGGCAGCGTCGATCACCGCACTGAAACGTTCGATACTCTCGGCAATCGAACAATTGGTATTCTTTTGTGAAAAGCTTTCGCTGGCCGCGGCAAACAGTGCGATCTCCTCAACTCCGGCCTCGAGTGCCAGCTCCAATCCTTTCAGATTCGGCACCAGCATCGGATATGACAGATTGGCACGCCTTTCGATCGATTTAAACACTTCCCCACTAGTGGCCATCTGCGGCACCCATTTGGGGGAAACGAAAGCACCGCATTCAATCACCGGCAAACCTGCATCGGCCAGTTTTTCGATCAGCTGCACCTTGATCTCGGCCGGCACCGTAACGGCTTCGTTTTGCAGGCCATCGCGGGGCCCGACCTCGACAATCTTGACGCGTTCGGGAAGACTCATCGGCTTACTCGACCTCCAGTATCACCAGGGTATCGCCCTCATCCACCTGATCGCCGACCGCAAACAGGATTTCACTGACGCTGCCACTTATCTGGGCAACGATGGCGTGTTCCATTTTCATCGCTTCGATAACGATCAGCGTGGAACCGGGCTCGACAGTATCACCAAGCGCTACCGGCAACGCAACCACCGCACCCGACATCGGCGCCCGCGGGTGATCCGCATCGGCCGCATCGCTATCACCCTCGTGGCTGCGGTCGGGGAGCGCGAATCGGTAAACCTGCCCCTGGTGACTCAGGGTTATCGCATCGGCCTCGCGCAGCAACGGAAATTCGAGTCGCTGGTTATCCATTTCAAACCGCATGCACGCCGGCTCGATCCAGCCTCCGGCCAGCAAATAACTTTCGTCTTCCAATTCGAAGCGCCAGGACTCGTGCTCGCGCCTAATCTGAACCCGATTGATTTCGGCTTCGTACTCGAGTTCGATGCATAAATCGGCGCTTAGATTCATGCGCCAGAGATCGCGCCGGTCCCAGGCCGAATGCCCACGGCCGGCCGGCTGTCTTAGCTCAAACGCAGGTAACATGGCCGCCGCCGCCAATACCTTGGCCTGCTGCAACTGCCGCGGATCCTGCGCCATCAATTGCGTCTGATGCTTGGCGATATAGCCGGTATCGAAATCAGCCGCCCTGAATTCAGTCATGGTCACCAGGCGGGTGATAAATCCGATATTCGTGTTCAACCCCAGGATATGGTACTGGCGCAGGGCGTGAGCGAGTTTCGCGAGCGCAGCGCTGCGCGTATCGGCGTGCACGATCAATTTGGCGATCATCGGGTCGTAGTTGATTCCGATCATGTCCCCGCAGCGCACGCCGGTGTCGATGCGCACTCCGGGATCCGCCGCCGGCTGGCTTAGATATTTGATTTGACCCGCCGCCGACATGAAGTCCCGCTGTGGCGTTTCAGCGTATATCCGTGCCTCGATCGCATGCCCGTGACACTCGATGCCCACCTGCTCTAGCGGCAGCGCGCCACCCGCGGCTACGCGCAGCTGCCATTCGACCAGATCCTGCGCGGTAATCATTTCGGTAACCGGGTGTTCGACCTGCAGCCGGGTATTCATTTCCATGAAATAAAAGCTGTCGTCTTGGTCGAGTAGAAACTCGACGGTACCGGCGCCGACATAGTTAATCGCCTGCGCGCAATCGACGGCCGCCTTGCCCATTTGCGCGCGTAACTCGTCGCTGATGCCGGGCGCCGGCGCCTCTTCCAGGATTTTCTGGTGGCGCCGCTGAATCGAGCAATCGCGCTCGAACAGGTGCACGCAAGCGCCGTGACTATCGGCGAAGATTTGCAGCTCGACATGGCGCGGTTTGGTTAAGTAACGCTCGATCAAAACTTTATCGTCACCAAAACTGGCGCTAGCTTCGCGCCGTGCCGAGGTCAGCGCCGCGGCAAACTCGTCGAGGGATTCCACCAGCCGCATGCCCTTGCCGCCGCCACCGGCGCTGGCCTTGATCAATTGCGGATAACCGATGCGTTCGGATTCCTGGACCAACCTGGCTTCGGTCTGATCGTCGTCGTGATAGCCGGGTACCAGCGGTACCCCGGCGGAGGCCATCAGCGCCTTGGCCTCGCTCTTGGAACCCATGGCGTCGATTGCACTCGCCGGTGGGCCGATAAAAACGATGCCCGCGGTCTCGCAGGCGCGAGCGAAAGCTGCATTTTCAGATAAAAAGCCGTACCCGGGGTGAATTGCCTCGGCGCCGCAATCCTGCGCGACCTGCAGTATGCGCGCCGCATCGAGATAACTCTCGCTCGCCGCGGCCCCGCCAATACAATAGGCTTCGTCGCAGGCTTCCACATGCAGTGCGTCTTTATCGGCGCTGGAAAAAACGGCGACGCTGCTAATTCCGAGGCTGCGCGCGGTGCGCGCCACGCGGACCGCGATTTCCCCGCGATTGGCTATCAGAATCTTGCTAAACATTATTTCTTATGCACCCAGTCGGGATTGCGTTTATCGAGAAATGCGTTCAAGCCTTCGCGACCTTCGTCGGAAGCGCGAATCCTGGCAATGCGGGCCGCGGTTTCGGCGATCAAGTCCCGATCGATCGATTTACCCGCGACCTCGAGTATTAAATCCTTGGCTTCGGCCTGCGCGCTGGGCCCGCCTTCGAACAGGGTATCAATCATCGCCTGCAGTTGCGCATCGAGCGCGGCGGCGTCGGCGGCGACTTCGTGCACCAGGCCGAGCCTACAAGCCTGCTGTGCGTCGAAACGCTCCGCGCTCAGTAGGTAACGACGCGCAGCGGGCTCGCCGATGGCGCGCACCACATAAGGCGAAATAACCGCCGGAATCAATCCCAGTTTAACTTCCGACAGGCAAAACAGCGCGCGCGCGCTGGCCAGCGCGATATCACAACAGGCGACCAGCCCTACGCCACCGCCGAAGGCGGCGCCCTGAACCCGGGCAATAGTCGGTTTGGGTAAGGAATTGAGACGGTGCATCAGTTCGGCCAATTGCTGCGCGTCGGCCAGATTTTGTGCCGCGTCGTAATCGGACATGCGGCGCATCCAGTTCAAATCCGCGCCGGCGGAGAAACTCTTACCCGCGGCGCGCAGTACCACGATCCGTACCGATGCATCGCCGGCCAGTTGATTGATAAGATCGAGCAGTTCGCCGATCAGGGCATCGTCGAAAGCATTGTGTCGTTCGGGGCGGTCGAGCTCGATCGAGCCGACACCGCGTGCATCTATTGTTAACCGGCAACCTGGCATGAGTTACATCCTGAAGATGCCGAACTCGGTATTCTCGAGCGGCGCATTGAGCGCCGCCGAGAGCCCGAGGCCTAGTACCCGGCGCGAATCGGCGGGATCGATGATACCGTCATCCCACAGGCGCGCGGAGGCGTAATAAGGATGACCCTGGTGTTCGTATTGCTCGCGAATCGGATTTTTAAAGCGGTCTTCGTCGGCTTCGCTCCAGGATTCGCCGCGCGCCTCCATACCATCGCGCTTGACTTGTGCCAGCACGGTCGCGGCCTGTTCGCCACCCATTACCGAAATGCGTGCATTCGGCCACATCCACAGGAAACGTCCGCCATAGGCACGCCCGCACATGGCGTAGTTACCGGCGCCGAAACTGCCGCCGACCACCAGGGTCAGTTTGGGCACGCGCGCGCAAGCCACTGCGGTTACCATCTTGGCGCCGTCGCGGGCGATACCGCGATGTTCATATTTTTGTCCCACCATGAAACCGGTGATATTCTGCAGAAACACCAGCGGGATGCGCCGTTTGGCGCACAGCTCGACGAAGTGAGCGCCTTTCAGCGCCGATTCCGAGAACAAAATACCATTGTTGGCAACGATGCCGATCGGTATTCCATAGAGGTGGGCGAATCCGCAAATCAAGCTCGTACCGTAAAGCTCCTTGAATTCATCGAATTCGCTGTCGTCGACCAGGCGCGCGATGATTTCCCTAATGTCGAACGGCTTGCGCAGGCTGCTCGGCACGATGCCGTATAAATCGTCCAGCGGATAACGCGGTTCGATAACGTCGCGCAGTACCAGGTCGGGTTTTTTCTCGCGGTTCAGGGTGGCGACAATGTCGCGCGCCAGCGACAGTGCGTGCTCGTCGTTGAGCGCATAGTGATCGGCGACCCCCGATATTCGGGCATGCACGTCCGCCCCGCCAAGATCCTCAGCACTGACAACTTCGCCGGTGGCCGCTCTGACCAGGGGCGGGCCGCCGAGAAAGATCGTGCCTTGCTCCTTGACGATTATCGACTGGTCGCACATCGCCGGCACATAGGCGCCGCCCGCGGTGCAGGATCCCATCACCACCGCGATCTGCGGAATACCCTCGGCCGACATATTGGCCTGGTTGAAAAAGATGCGACCGAAGTGCTCGCGGTCGGGAAATACATTATCCTGGCTCGGCAAATGCGCACCACCGGAATCGACCAGGTAAATACAGGGTAGCTTGTTTTCCTGCGCGATCGCCTGGGCGCGCAAGTGTTTTTTAACCGTGATCGGATAGTAGGTGCCGCCTTTGACGGTGGCGTCGTTGGCCACGATCATGCATTCGAGACCATGGACCCGCCCAATGCCGGCGATCAATCCGCCCGCGGCGACATTGTCGTCGCCATACATTTGGTAACCGGCGAACTGACCGATTTCGAGAAATGGCGAGCCCGGATCGACCAGCCGGTCGATCCGGTCGCGCGGCAGCAACTTGTCGCGCCCAAGGTGTTTGGCGCGCGCGCGCTCGCCTCCGCCCTGGGCGATGATCGCAGCCTTGGCCTGCAAATCGTCGACCAGCTCGCGCATCGCGCTGCTGTTTTGCCTGAATTCGTCAGTCCGGTTACTGATTCTGGATTCGATGATACTCATTTTTATTTCGTGATTTCGCGTGCGATAACCATACGTTGAATGTCGCTGGTACCTTCGTATATCTGCGCAACCCGCACATCGCGCGCGATGCGTTCCAGCGGGAAATCACGCAGGTACCCGTAGCCTCCCAGCACCTGGATCGCCGCCGAACAGATTTTCTCGGCCGCTTCGGAGGCAAACAGCTTGGCCATGCTGGCTTGCTTCAGGCAGGGTTCGCCGGCATCGCGCAGCCGTGCTGCATTATGCACCATCAGGCGCCCCGCTTCGAGCTGGGTCGCCATATCGGCGAGCCTGAAGGCTACCGCCTGATGCTCGAAGATAGGCTTACCGAAACTACTTCGCTGCTGGGCATAATCGAGCGCACATTCGTATGCCGCGCGCGCCATGCCGACGCATTGGGCGCCGATGCCGATGCGCCCGCTTTCAAGATTCATCAGGGCGATCTTGTAACCCTGACCTTCGGCACCGATCAGATTCGCCGCCGGGATGCGGCAATCCTCGAGGAAAGCCTGCGCGGTATCGGAGGCGTGTTGACCCATTTTCCTTTCCACTGCCCCGATCTGGTATCCCGGGTTAGCGGTCGGCACGACGAAAGCGCTGATACCCTTTTTACCGGCGGCCGGGTCCGTGACCGCGAATACGATTGCGATATCGGCGTTTTTGCCTGACGTGATAAAGGCTTTAGTGCCATTGAGCACATACTCGTCACCCTGTTTTTGCGCCCTCGTCTTGAGCGCGGCGGCGTCAGAACCGGCCTGGGGTTCAGTCAAGCAAAAGCAACCTAATTGCCGCCCCGAGGCCAGCGGCTCGAGGTAGGTCTTTTTCAGGTAATCGCTGCCGAAACCGAGCAGCGAGCCGCAAACGACCGAGTTATTGACGCTGAGTATGGTCGAACAGGAGCCATCACCCGCGGCCACTTCTTCCAGCGCCAGCGCGAATGACAGGTAATCGGCGCCGCTGCCGCCCCAATCCTCGGGAATAATCATGCCGTACAAGCCGAGGTCGGCCATTTCGCTTAACTGTTCGGCCGGAAAATGATTCTCGCGATCCCAGTCCGCGGCAAACGGCAGTACCCGGTCGCGCACGTAATCACGCACGCTATCGCGGATCAGGCGCTGTTCTTCGCTCAGCATGATTGCCGGTTACAGCAGTTCGAGCGCGAGCGCAGTGGCTTCTCCGCCACCGATACAAAGCCCCGCCACACCCTTGCGCAGGCCCTGCCGCTGCAGCGCAGCAATCAGGGTGACGATAATGCGCGCGCCGGAAGCGCCGATCGGGTGACCCAGCGCACAGGCTCCGCCGTTGACATTAACCCGGGCATGATCGAGACCGAGATCGGCCATCGCCGCCATGGTCACCACGGCGAAGGCTTCGTTGATTTCATAAAGATCGACATCGTCGCTTGACCAGTTGGCGGATTCCAGCACTTTTTTCAAGGCGCCAACCGGTGCGGTGGTGAACCACTCGGGCTCCTGGGCATGAGTCGCATGCGCGCGAATCACGGCCAAGGGTTTGAGGCCGCGCCGCTCGGCCTCGGATTCACCCATTAACACCAGCGCCGCGCCGCCGTCTGAAATCGAACTCGAATTGGCGGCGGTCACGGTGCCGTCCTGGCGAAACGCGGGGCGCAGCGTCGGAATTTTTTCAAGATTCGCATTGAACGGCTGTTCGTCGGTATCGACCGTTACTTCTCCTTTTCGCGTCTTGATAACTACCGGCGCAATTTCGTCGCCGAAGGCGCCGCTTTCGATCGCGGCCTGAGCGCGTTGCAGTGAGGTGATAGCGAATTCATCCTGTTGCTCGCGGGTAAAGGCGTATTTGTCGGCGGTCGCTTCGGCGAAAACTCCCATCAGTTTGCCCTTGTCATAGGCATCCTCGAGCCCGTCTAGAAACATGTGATCCATCACTTGCCCATGCCCCATGCGATAACCGCCGCGCGCCTTGGTCAGCAAATAGGGGGCGTTGCTCATGCTTTCGAGGCCGCCGGCCAGCATGATCCGGTTGTTACCGGCCCGCAGCATATCGTGGGCGAACATGGTCGCCTTCATGCCCGAACCGCACATTTTGTTGATCGTGGTACAACCGGTGGCGAGCGGCAATCCGGCCCCGAGACTCGCCTGGCGCGCCGGCGCCTGACCCTGCCCGGCCGGCAGCACGCAACCCATGATGACTTCGTCGATGTCGCCGGTCTGCAGTTGGCTGCGTTCGACCGCAGCCTGGATCGCGGCGGCGCCGAGTTGTGCGGCGCTGGCATCGGACAATACGCCCTGGAAGCCCCCCATCGGGGTGCGGGCGATACCGGTTATGACAATATTTTCGCTCATGATTCGTTACCCTAAGAAGTTTCGTTAAATAGTTCCCGCCCGATTAACATGCGGCGGATTTCGGAGGTGCCGGCGCCAATTTCGTAAAGCTTGGCATCGCGTAGCAGGCGAGCTACCGGAAAATCGTTGGTGTAGCCGACGCCACCCAGCGCCTGGATCGCTTCCAGCGCCATCCAGGTCGCTTTTTCGGCGGCGTATAGAATTGCCCCGGCGGCGTCCTTACGCGTGGTTTCACCTCGATCACAGGCCTTGCCGACGGCATAGACATAAGCCTTGGTTGCATTCATCGTGGTATACATATCCGCGATCTTGCCTTGCATCAGCTCGAATTCGCCGATCGGTTGGCCAAATTGCTTGCGCTCATGGATATAGGGTACGACCGCATCCATGCAGGCCTGCATGATACCGGTGGGACCGGCTGACAAGACCGCACGCTCGTAGTCGAGCCCGCTCATCAATACTGCGGCGCCGCGGTTGAGTTCGCCGAGCAGGTTTTCCGCCGGCACTTCGACGTCCTGGAATACCAGCTCTCCGGTGTTGGAGCCGCGCATACCGAGTTTGTCGAGTTTCTGCGCGGTGGTGAAACCAAACTCGCGCTCCACCAGGAAAGTGCTGATGCCGCGCGAGCCGGCTGCCGGATCGGTCTTGGCGTAAACCACGACCACATCGGCGTCTGGGCCATTGGTAATCCACATCTTGGTGCCGTTCAGCAGATATCCCGCGGAAGTTTTCTCGGCCTTCATCTGCATGCTGACCACGTCCGAGCCGGAACCGGGTTCCGACATAGCGAGCGCGCCGATATGCTCGCCGCTGATCAGTTGCGGCAGATATTGCTGTTTCTGCTGCTCGTTGCCGTTGCGATTGATCTGATTGACGCAAAGATTGGAATGCGCGCCGTAACTCAAGCCCACCGAAGCCGAGGCGCGGCTGACCTCTTCCATCGCGACGATGTGCGCCAGATATCCCAGTTCGCTGCCGCCATAGGCCTCCGGTACGGTAATGCCGAGCAGACCCATGTCGCCAAGCTTGGGCCAGAGTTCGTTGGGAAACTCGTTGCTGCGGTCGATATCGGCCGCCAGCGGCGCGATTTCCTGTTGCGCAAAATCCTGCACCGCGTCGCGTAACAGGTCGATGGTTTCACCTAGATCGAAGTTTAGCGAGGGAATATGAATCATAGGATTTCTCCGGGCTTAACCGTGACTTTGCTTGCGCTGGCCGGCATGTATTTGTTGCAACGCCTGATCGACATCGCGAGTGAGACGCTCGACATCCGCCAAGGCATTATCGATATCTTTTCTTTGCTCATTCAGCATGTCGCGTCGCTTGTCGAGTTTGTGCAGCATCAGCTCGAGCTGGGCCTGCTCGCCGCGATCCGAGTCGTAGAGATCGAAGGATTCCTTGATTTCAGATAACGACCAGCCGAGGCGCTTGCCGCGCAATATCAGGCGCAGCCTGACTCGGTTGCGCTCGCTGTAGATGCGCCGGGTGCCCTCGCGCCGCGGATCGAGTAAACCTTCTTCCCCGTATAACCGTAACGCGCGGGAGGTCACGCCGAACTCATCGGCCAGTTCGCCGATGCTGTAGGTCTTGCTATTATTCTTAGACGGGCTCATGTAGTTCTCATTGTGCTATTTCGGGTACAACGCCATCAGTGTACCGACCATGGTAGCGACCAGTTTATCTTCTCCATCGCTGTCGGCAACAGCTGACTCGGACACAAATACGGTGCGCCCGGATTTGCGCAGCAACAAAAACTAGCGCGGGCTGCAGGCGCCCACCAAATTAATTTTAAACTCGATGGTCAGCACGCGTGCCTCGGCCGGCATCAGGGAAAACGCGGCGTAACCGCAGGCGCTATCCATAATCGTCGAAGATATGCCGGCGTGCAGAAAACCATCCTGCTGCACCAGATCCTGGCGGTAAGGTAACCGGATTTCGACCCGTCCCGGCTCGACTTCACCCAGCGATGCCCCAATCAACTGCATCACCGTCTGCGCATCGAAGCTGCTGCTTACCCGAGCCTTATAATCCGGATTTCTGGGTTGAAATTGACTGCTCATATCGATACAAGTAATAGAATTAACCGAATTTGAAGTATAAAGAGCAAATCGAAGGGTTGACGTTAACGTAAACGTAAGGTAATTTATCACGCCGCAGATTGCAACTAAATTTTATCCCATTGAGGCCGTCACATGAGTTCCGCCCCGGAAAAAGTGATCAACATCCCTTCGAGTTCTAAAAATCGGCTCAAGGTCCGCTTCGTTACCGCCGCCAGCCTGTTTGACGGGCACGATGCGGCGATCAACATAATGCGCCGTATCCTGCAGTCTTCCGGCGCCGAAGTAATTCACCTCGGACACAACCGCTCGGTCGCCGAAATCGTCGACGCCGCAATCCAGGAAGACGCGCACGCGATCGCATTGAGCTCCTACCAGGGTGGTCACGTCGAGTACCTCAAGTACATGGTCGATATGCTTAAAGAAAAGGGGCGGCCCGATATCCGCATATTTGCCGGCGGCGGCGGTGTCATCATCCCGGATGAAATACGCGAGCTCGAGACTTATGGCGTGACCCGGATTTACTCACCCGAAGACGGACAGACCCTGGGTCTGCAGGGCATGATTTCGGACATGCTCGAGCGTTGCCAATATGATCCCGGATCGCAGGCACCAAGCTCGCTGGCTCCCCTCAACAAACACGACACCATCGCTTTGGCGAGCCTGATAACCGCGCTCGAAAACGATGCCGTGGCAAGCAAGCTATTGTCCAAAATTCGTCAGCAACCCGCAACGCCAGCGACACCGGTACTCGGTATTACCGGCACCGGCGGCTCGGGTAAATCGTCGCTCACCGATGAAATTATCCGCCGTTTTCGACTCGACCACGGCGACCGACTGAAAATCGCGATCATCGCGGTCGACCCGACCCGGCGTAAAACCGGTGGGTCGCTGCTCGGCGATCGCATCCGCATGAATGCAATCAACCATCCCAATATCTATATGCGTTCGATCGCAACCCGTGACTCGGTCGGCGAGATCCCGGCGGTAGTCGCCGACGCGGTCGCGGCCTGCAAGCATTGCCGGTTCGATTTCATCGTGGTCGAAACCCCCGGCATAGGCCAGGGTGACGCCGCGATCGTGCCGCTGGTCGATACGTCGCTCTACGTCATGACCCCCGAGTTCGGCGCCCAAAGCCAGCTCGAAAAAATCGATATGCTCGACTTTGCCGACCTGGTCGCGATTAACAAGTTCGATCGCAAGGGCGCCGATGACGCCTACCGCGACGTCTGCAAGCAGGTGCAGCGTAACCATCAAGCCTTTAGCCAGCCGATCGAGGAAATGCCGGTATACGGCACGATAGCGGCGCGTTTTAACGATGACGGCACGACTGCCCTGTATCAGGAAATTCTGCAAAAAATGACCGCCAACGGCTTGACCGCTGCCGGTGAACAATTGCCGCGGGTGGAAACGCGTAAATCAACCGCACGCAGCGCGATCGTGCCCTCCGAACGGGTTCGCTATCTGGCCGAGATCAGCGCGACGGTGCGCGGCTATCATGCGTACTGTAAACAACAGGTTGGCCATGCCCGCGAGCGCCAGCAGTTACTCGAAGCCAAGCGCATGTTGAGCGAAACCGACGCGTCCGCTACCGCAGATGAACTCGATACTTTGATCGAGCAGCGTGAAAACGCGCTCGATCAAAGTTGCCATAAACTGCTGCGTCAATGGCCTGAAATCAAACAGAGTTACTCCGGCGACGAGTACGTGGTGCATATTCGCGATCGCGAAGTCCGCACCGATCTCAGATATGAAACACTGTCCAGATCGAGTATTCCCAAGGTTTCGCTGCCGGCCTTCGAAGATCACGGCGAGTTGCTGAAGTGGCTGCTGCTGGAAAACCTGCCCGGGAGTTTCCCCTATACCGCGGGCGTATTCGCCTTCAAACGCGAAAACGAAGATCCGACGCGCATGTTTGCCGGGGAAGGAGATCCGTTTCGCTCCAACCGCCGCTTCAAGCAATTGTCCGAACATTCCGAGGCCAAACGGCTGTCCACCGCGTTCGATTCGGTAACCCTGTACGGCTGCGATCCCGACGAACGCCCCGACATCTACGGCAAGGTCGGAAATTCGGGGGTGTCGATCGCGACGCTGGATGACATGAAAGCGCTCTATGACGGCTTCGATTTGTGCAATCCGGCGACCTCGGTGTCGATGACCATCAACGGCCCCGCCCCGATCATCCTGGCGATGTACCTCAATACCGCGATCGAGCAGCAACTGGCCAAATTTAGCGAACAAAACGAACGCCAACCGACCGAACAGGAAATCGACAAGATCAGCGCCTGGGCACTGGAAAATATTCGCGGCACGGTACAGGCCGATATCCTGAAAGAAGACCAGGGCCAGAACACCTGCATCTTTTCGACCGAGTTCGCGCTCAAGATGATGGGCGACATTCAGCAATATTTTATCGATCACCGGATTCGCAATTTCTATTCGGTTTCGATCTCGGGCTATCACATCGCCGAGGCCGGCGCCAATCCGATCTCGCAACTGGCGTTTACCCTCGCCAACGGCTTTACGTTTGTCGAAACTTATCTCGCACGCGGCATGCACATCGACGATTTCGCGCCCAATCTGTCGTTCTTTTTTTCTAACGGAATGGATCCCGAATACACGGTCATGGGCCGCGTCGCACGCCGTATCTGGGCTACCGCGATGAAAAACCTGTACGGCGCCAACGAACGCAGCCAAAAGCTCAAATACCACATCCAGACCTCGGGCCGTTCGCTACACGCCCAGGAAATGGATTTCAACGATATCCGCACCACGCTGCAGGCGTTGATCGCGGTTTACGACAATTGCAACAGCCTGCACACCAACGCTTTCGACGAAGCCATCACGACCCCCACCAAGGATTCGGTGCGGCGCGCGCTGGCGATCCAATTGATTATCAATAATGAGTGGGGGCTGACTAAAAACCAGAATCCGAACCAGGGTTCGTTCATCGTCGAGCAGCTTACCGACCTGGTGGAGGAAGCCGTGCTGCAGGAATTCGAGCGCCTGTCGGATCGCGGCGGCGTGCTCGGGGCGATGGAAACCGGCTATCAGCGCGGTAAGATCCAGGATGAGTCGATGCTGTATGAGCATCGCAAGCACGACGGTTCGTTACCGATAATAGGCGTTAACACCTTCCTCAATCCGGCCGGCAATGAAACCTTCGAAATCGAGCTGGCGCGCTCTACCGACGATGAAAAACGGAGCCAGCTCAAGCGCTTGCGCGAGTTCCAGCAAGCTCATGCCGACACCCGCGAAGGCGCCATCGAGCGGGTTCGGGCGGCTGCCATCGGCAATCAAAACATTTTCGCGGAATTGGTCAATGCGGTACGCCACAGCTCGCTCGGCGAGATTACCAACGCCCTGTTCGAGGTGGGTGGACAGTACCGCAGGAATATGTGACAAATGAACTCGGATGCGGCTGACGCCACAACCGAGGTCTTTTGTCATCCCCGCGCAAGCGGGA
>DS021202.1:44922-78663 GCA_001735895.1 Olavius algarvensis Gamma 3 endosymbiont
TNTGGGATAAGTCTCACGGTAAACCGGGCATGTTTGGTCGGGCTGCATTCACCTGGGATAACGAAGCCGATTGTTATTATTGCCCGGCGAACAAGCTACTGAGATGCAGAAATCGCCCATTCAAAAAACCGCGTTCACCCGTTACCAAAGCCAACACGATTATCTATCGCTCAAGTCAGCATGACTGTAAAACCTGCGAACTTAAATCCCGGTGCTGTCCGAATACTAGCCACAGAAAGATCGCCCGTAGTATCTATGAATCATCTCGTGACGTTGCCAGGGATATTTGCGAGACCACGGAATATTTACAATCCAGGAAAGACAGAAAAAAGGTTGAAGTGCTGTTCGCCCATCTTAAGCGAGTAATGAACTTTGACCGTTTACGATTGCGCGGTATCACTGGCGCACATGACGAATTTTTACTGGCAGCCACAGCGCAAAACCTGAAGAAGTTGGCGCAACAACGATTTAAACCGCCTGATTACAGGATAGGTGCGCCTGCTTTATGCTAAATCCGATCAAAAGCAACTAAACCAGAACAAAATCCACGAAAAATGTGGATTACCGAAGTGATCCAATCATCGCCGTGATTTGGTGCGCGGAAATCGGCCATTTAATAACCGAGTTTTTCAACAGAATCGGCACTTCGGAGTCATTCATGCACCACTGCGCGATAGACCGCTGTTGGCCGCTGTTCGGTTCAATAGGTTTAAATTTCAACGCCCGCTTTCGAGAATTTCCGCGGGTGCCAGGCCGAGGAGATACTATGGCCAGTCGCCGGGTAGCTGTTTTTTGCCTTGGCAGAGTTTGAATTTGACGATGTACATCCAGGCATTGCCCCAGTCGGTGGGAATTTCGATACGCTGGTAAAAATGAGGGTACCATTCGAGTTCGTCGAGCATTTTAAACTGCCGGTCACTGATGTGATAAACTTCTCCCTTGATCGCTTGAGACCCCTGCGGGCATACCGCCGGGTAGTTCTCGAACTCGTACATCGAGTAGTTTTTTTCGGTGCGGTGCTGGCCCAAGAACTCGGCGCAATGCATAAAATGACTGTTGCGCTGACCGCGCTTTAAGGTGCCATAGACGAATACCCGGTTCACGACTTGCCGGTGAAGCGATGGATCTGGCGTCGTTGCTTCTTGTCAGGGCGTCCCTCGGAGCGCGGGCGCGCGAGGGCCGCGAGCTTGCGTTTTTCAGCCTCTCGCGCGCGTTTAACAACACTGGCATCGGTTTCGCGATACAGCGTCTGTGCTTGCTCGGCCGAGCCGCGGCGAGCGCTGATGTCGGTGACGATTATCTCGAATCGCTCGAAACCACGCTGAATTTCGAAACAATCATCGATCTTGACGGTGCGCGACGGCTTGATCCGATGCCCAGCCAAATGCACCTTGCCGCCGGTTACCGCTGCACCGGCCAGCGCCCTCGTTTTGAAAAAGCGCGCCGCCCATAACCACTTGTCGAGTCGGACTTTGGCCTCACCGGCGCTCATCAGGACTGGTGTTTGTGGATATACTTCATCACGCGGTCTGCCATCGAAAAACCACTCAACACGGCCCCCTCGATGCGCGGTGCAGTGCACCAGTCACCGCAGGCGCCGATTGCCTGCGACTCGACAAACAGGGAGTCCTCGCTGATCGGATTAATCGGCACGGCGTGCTTCCAGCAATGCACCGAGGCCGAGGCAGGTTTTTCCGGCTCGAGGTCGGTCGCTTCCCAGAAAGCATCGTGACATGGTCCAATAGATTGATACCACCCAGTTAAGAGATAATGAAACTTAACTGAGGTAACGATAGATGACAACGAGAAAGAAATATACGAAAGAATTCAAACTGGATGCAGTGAGCCTGGTAACTGATCAGGGCTACAGCCGGGCGGAAGCAGCGCGAAGCCTGGGCATCAATGCCAATATGCTGTGCCGATGGGTGCAAGAGGAACAATCGGGTGATGGCCAGGCTTTCCGTGGGAACGGCAAGCTGACACCGGATCAGGAAGAGAACCGTCGACTTAAAGCTGAAATCAAACGCCTGAAGATGGAGAAAGAAATCTTAAAAAAGGCGACGGTATTCTTTGCAGCAGAAACGAAATGAAATACTCGTTTATCACCCAACACAAGAATACCTTTCCCGTTCGCCTGATGTGTCAGGTGCTGGGTGTGGACCGGTCATGTTATTACCACTACCGGCGCCAGATGGACACAAGACCGCCTGATCCCGAGCATGAGGAAATGCTGGAGTGGGTTCAGCGGGTTGATGATGCGAGTGATCATACCTACGGCAGCCGACGTATGAAACGGGCCCTGAACTGTCTGGGTTATCCGGTGAGCCGGAATAAGGCGCGGAATTTGATGCGGGAGGCCGGAGTTCAGGTACGTCATCGCAAGAAATTCAAGGTGACCACGAACAGCAATCACAAACAACCGGTGTACGACAATCTGCTTCAGCGGCAATTTGATGTGCCCCAGCCTGATCAGGTCTAAGCAGCGGATGTGACTTATGTATGGACCCAGGAGGGCTGGCTTTACCTGGCTGTCGTGATAGATCTGTGTTTGAGAAAGGTTGTGGGCTGGAGCATGAGCCCTCGGATGAAATCGCAGCTGGTCTGTGATGCCTTGAAGATGGCCGCCTGGCAGCGCCGACCCAAGGCAGGTTTAATCCATCACTCGGATCGTGGGTCTCAGTATGCCAGCAAGGCATTCCGAAAATTACTCAGAATCAACGGGTTCCAGGGCAGCATGAGCCGTAAAGGTGACTGTTGGGATAATGCGGTGGTCGAGAGCTTCTTTGGCAGTCTGAAGCAGGAGCGGGTGCAATGGCGAAATTATCAGACTCGATATGAAGCACAGCAGGATATTCTGCAGTACATATCCAGCTGGTATAACCCATATCGATTACATTCGACGCTGAATTATGTCAGCCCGAATGATTATGAAAAACGACTACTCGAAACGAAGCATGCCGCTTAACTGGGGTGTATCAAAAAGTTTGACCACGTCAAAGCGCCGGGAAGTCGCCGGCGAACTTCGAAATCCATTCCTTGGCGGCTTCCTGAGAACTGAGTTTTCGACCTTCCTGTTGCGCGACTTCCTTACGGTATTCCTCGATATGACAAATTTGCTCGATCATGCGCAGCCGAAAAACATCCCTGGAGTGTTCGAACTCGATGCCGATTTCGTATCCCGGGTCGGATTTTTCGCACCAGACAACGTTGCCGACCAGGTAATTTTCCTGTTGTATCAACGGGATCGAAATTCGCACCCGCTGCAGTATTTCCAGTGGCTTGTGCGATAGGAATGCGAGACCGCCGAGGCTGACATTGGTAATGGTTTGATCGGTGGTCTCGTCATCTTCATCATCCGCCCAATCCAGATTAACCTGGATCGGCACGCCGGCCGGATGGCGGATAAACTTTCGTATCGTCGTATTATCTGGCAATGGTAACCAACATCTTGTTGAGTTTAGCCACAAAACCGGCGGGATCGTCCAGTTGACCGCCTTCCGCCAGCAAAGCCTGATCAAACAATATATCAGACCAGTCGGCAAACTTCTTCTTCGATTTTTCGGCTTTGAGCTTCTTCACGATCGGGTGATCGGGGTTGATTTCAAGAATTGGCTTGCTGCTCGGCAAATCGTGGCCCGCTTCCTTCAGAATCCGCTGCATGTGCATCGCCATGTCCTGCTCGTTGAGTACGATACAGGCCGGCGAGTCGGTCAGGCGACCGGTTACGCGCACGTCCTCGACCCGGTCTTGCAGGGCGTCCTTCATGCGCTGCAATAGTTTCTCGGCGCCCTTGGCCTTTTTCTCGAGCGCTTTCTCGGATTCCTCGTCGGTGCCGAGGTCGAGTTCGCCTTTGGCCACCGACTGCAATCTTTTACCGTCATATTCCATCAGATGCGCGGTCAGCCATTCATCGACACGGTCCGACAGCAGCAACACCTCGATGCCTTTTTTACGGAAGATTTCCAGGTGCGGGCTATTCTTGGCCGCGGCGTAGGTATCGGCCGCAACGTAATAAATCTTGTCCTGGCCCTCCTGCATGCGTCCGAGATAATCATCCAGCGAAACTGTTTGTTCTTCAGAGCCGCTTGCGGTGGTGGCGAATCGCAACAGCTTGCCGATTTTTTCCCGATTGCCCGCATCCTCGGCCGGTCCTTCCTTCATTACGCGGCCAAATTCCTGCCAGAATTTCTGATACTTCTCAGGATCGTTCTTGGCGATTTTTTCGAGCATGCCGAGCACCTTTTTCACCGAACCGCTGCGAATGCTGTCGATGACCTTGCTGCCCTGCAGGATTTCGCGCGATACATTGAGCGGCAAATCGTTGGAATCGATCAGCCCGCGCACGAAACGCAGATAACGCGGCAGCAGTTTTTCGTTATCCTCCATGATAAAGACGCGCTGCACATAGAGTTTGATGCCGTGGCGCGGTTCGCGATCGTAAAGATCGAAGGGCGCCCGCGCCGGGATGTATAACAGCGAGGTATACTCGTTGGTACCCTCGACCCGGCTGTGATTCCAGTCGATCGGATCTTCGTAGTCGTGCGCGACGTGTTTGTAAAATTCCTTGTACTCGTCTTCCGTGATTTCGGAACGCGCCCGAGTCCAAAGCGCCGAAGCCTGGTTGACGGTTTCTTCCTCGATGGTGGTTTCACCGTCTTCTTCCTGCGGCTCGACGGTCTTATCCATTACCACCGGGAAGTCGATGTGATCGGAATAGGAAGTAATGATCGAGCGCAATTTCCAGTCATTCAGAAATTCGTCTTCGGCGGCGCGCAGCTTTAGCGTGATTTCGGTACCGCGGCCGGGTTTGTCGAGCGACGCGATGCGGTACTCGCCCTTGCCCTCGGATACCCACTCGACGCCCTGATCGGATGCCGAACCGGCCTTGCGGGTACGCAGGGTAACTTCTTCGGCGACGATAAACGAGGAATAGAAACCCACGCCGAACTGGCCGATCAACTGGGCGTTGTCTTTTTCGTCGCCGCTCATGGAGTCGAGAAACGAACGCGTCCCCGACTTGGCGATGGTGCCGATATGGTCGATCACTTCGTCACGCGTCATGCCGATACCATTGTCACTAATCGTGATACTGCGGTTCTCTTTGTCATAACTGATCTTTATTTTCAGCTCGATATCGTCTTCGTACAGACTAGCGTCCGAGATCGCGCTGAAGCGCAGCCGGTCGCAGGCATCCGACGCGTTGGATATCAGCTCGCGTAAGAAGATTTCCTTGTTCGAATACAGCGAATGGATCATCAAATCCAGCAACTGGTTGACTTCGGTTTCAAAACCACGGGTTTCGGAATTAGCGGCGGTTGTCATATGTCATTTTCTCCGGCGACAATAGTTAAAAATATCAACGCTTTTATATGCGGTTTTCAGCTTTATTTTTCAAGCGGCAAGGGTCTCGCGGCGCCAATCCGTAGCGGCTTAGGAGCCGCCCTGGTTGAGCCACAAGCGCTGGATTTTGTGATTCAGCACCGAGCGCCGAGCGGCATCGTCGGTAACGGCGAGCAGCTCCAGATATATACGGCGCGCATCATCGACCAGGCCGGAAGCTTGCAGGCTCTCGGCCGCGTTATAGCGGGCAGTCTGAGCCCAGGGGTCCATCGAGTCCGGGGCCGGCAACATTGCCGATTGCAGGTATAACAGCGCCGCCTGATTAAACTTTTCCAGGCCGCGGTAGGAATCGGCTATCCAGTATAAAATTTCGCGTCGCTGCTTGAGTTCGATCTCGAGCCGCAACAGCTGATTGAAATGGGTAATGGCTTGCGCATGCAGATTTACCGTCTGCATGTCGAACAGAACCTGCAGGATGCGGTCGGTGGCTTCCGCACTGGGCTCGCGGTATTCGCCGATCAGATTTTGCAGTACCTGGTTCCCCTCCTCGTAGCGGCCGCCCAGAATCAATACCCGCGATTGACGCAGCTGCCAATCGAAACGACTAGTCCCTTCGGGAATCGTATTCAGCCCGGACATCAACCGGGTGGCTTCTTCGATATCGGCCGATTTCAACGCCAGATCGACTAGCTGGTAGCGGATTCCGGCCGGAATCTTGCGCGCGCTGGAAAACGTCTTGCTGCGATTGAACAGGTTATCCAGCAGATTGCGCTCGGCCTCGTCGATCTCGGCAAAGGTTCGCATGTATCCTGCCGCCGCCTGGTTGGCGGCCTGGTTATCGTTGGATTTCAGCATTAGCATCGCAAACAGCGACCTCGATTTCACCGGCGTAATCTTACTTGACTTGATGGCCAATTCGAGCCACCTGGCATCGTCGCCGAGCAGCAGTTCGGAGCGATTACCCACCAGTTCGGCATAATCGAGATAGGCTTGCCACAACAAGTCCACCGGCAGCTGAAACAGTTGCAGCGGTGACTGCGCCGGGTTGCGGAACAAGGTTTCCAGCGCCACCACGCGATCGACCGGCGACATTTGTTGTGCCGCATGGTAAGCCAGAGCCCACAATGTGGCGCGTTCCCCAGCCGTGATGCCGGTGTCGGCGCTGCGTTTTTTAACCTGCCGCCACAGCTCCGCCTGGCCGACCTGGTTCAAGCGAAACCGCGCGTAGAGGGCGGTTAGCCGGGCCTGCCAAGCATCATGCCCCTGTAGGATCTGAAGCGCCTGCTCATACCTGGCCGCTTCGATCAGCACGCGCGCGCGTAACAGCAACCAATCGAGATCGTCGTTATCGAAATCCTGATCGAAACGCAGCAGCGCAATGCGAGCATCTTCGATACGGCCGTCGCCAAGATAGGATTCGACAATCTGTCGGCGCCAGGTTTGGTAGTCGGCGGACTCGCTGGCGCCCGGCTCCCACAGTTGACGCCGTAAAACTTCGCGCGCGGTCGGGTTTTGCCCTAACTGGATAAAGGCGCGCGCCTGGTAAGTGGCGGCCTGACGCTGGAATTGTTTAGGAATATCCGCGGGCATGGACTCGATGCGCACCAACAACTCATCCCACTGCCGCCATTGGGTCAGAATTGCCAGGCGCTCCTGTTCCCAGAGAATCCATTTATACAAATCTTCGTCGACCTTGGGCTGCGCCTCGTCGAGCATCTTCAGGGTTAGATTCGGGGCGCCAGCCGCGGAAATATTCTTTAGCAGGTTGAGCCGCTCATCGGCCGCCGCGCTAGCACAAACGGCGATCAAACCCAGGATGACAAACACTCTGACTGATTTCATATCTAAAAAAAAAGGCGTGTTGAGGAATCAAACACGCCTTTCATATCCTGTGCTCTTGCAACTCGGTAACCGCGAGTTCGATTAACCTGTCAGCGTTCACGGCAAGATTCGCCTCGCAGGGAATGGCCCTCACGCTTGGCACTAGGCCTCGCTTGGCAACACCACAGGGACGCTGTATCCGTAATTGTCGGGTCGCAACAACAGCATGCCGGTATCGTTTATAACTTTTCCCGGATACGTGCGGCCTTGCCGGTACGACCGCGCAGGTAATAAAGCTTGGCGCGACGTACTTTACCGCGCCGCTTGACCTTTATTTCCGCAATCAGCGGGCTGTGGGTCTGGAAGACACGTTCGACGCCCTCACCATGGGAAATCTTACGCACGGTAAAGGCTGAATTGATACCCCGGTTACGCTTGCCGATAACGACGCCTTCATAAGCCTGCAGGCGTTCGCGTGTCCCTTCCTTAACTCTCACCTGCACCACCACGGTGTCGCCCGGAGAGAAGGCAGGCACATCGGGTTTCATGCCTTCCGCATCAAGTTGTGCAATTATGTTGCTCATATCAATTCCTCTACTAACTCAATTTCAACACGGTGTTTTTCACCGTTTCCGAGGTTTCTCAACCGCGGAGATATATTCATCCAGCAAGGCCTGCTGTCTGGCATCCAGCTCGATATTCTCAAGCAAATCCGGCCGGCGTTGCCAGGTCCTTCCCAGCGCCTGCTGCGTGCGCCAGGATTCGATATCGCGGTGATTACCCTGCATCAAAACCTCCGGTACGCAGTCACCCCGGTATTCCTCGGGCCGTGTATAGTGCGGGCAATCCAGCAAACCCGCGCTAAACGAATCCTGTTGCGCCGATTCATTATGCCCCAGGGCACCCGGAATCAGGCGGGTCATCGCGTCGATGCAAACCATGGCCGCCAGCTCGCCGCCGCTAATGACATAGTCACCTAGCGACCATTCTTCGTCCACTTCCCGCCGGATCAGGCGCTCGTCGATACCTTCGTAGCGACCGCATAACAGGATCACCGATTCCAGCGCCGCCTGCTGCGCCAGCATTTGCTGGCTGAGCAAGCGCCCTTGCGGACTCAGATAAACCACGCGCGCTGCGGGGTTTTGCTGCCGTACGGCAGCTATGGTATCCGCAAGCGGCTGCACCTTCATCAACATTCCCGGGCCGCCGCCATAGGGTCTGTCGTCGACCGTTCGATGCCGATCCCGGGTATAGTCGCGCGGGTTCCAGCAGTGCAGCTCGAGCAGCTTTTGCTCGGCGGCCCGGCCGACAACCCCGTATCCAATCACCTGTTCTACCAGTTCGGGAAACAGCGTGATTACGTCAATCCGCATTTCAGTACTCGGGCGACCAGTCAACCACCAGCCGGCGATTGGCGAGATCGACTTCCCTGACTATTTCATCCATTACAAAAGGTATCAAGCGTTCGCGTTCGCCTTGCAATACCATGACATCGTCCGCCCCGGTTTCCAGCATCGCCGTAACCACTCCAAGCGGCTCCGCGCGCTGCGTCTCCACCGTCAGTCCGATCAGATCGGACCAGTAATACTCTCCGGCTTCGAGTCCGGGTAAAAGCCGCCGCTCGATAAACAACTGGCATCCGCTTAACGCTTCGGCCTGGCTTCGGTCGTCGATTCCCTGTAATTTGGCAACGACATGCTTGCCCTGCAATCGACCCTTAACTTTAACTTTTCTGAGTTCGCCCGAGCGCTCGATCAGCCAGGGGCTGTAACTCACTATATTCTCGCGCGGACTGGTTTCGGAAAATACCCGAACCCAACCTTTGATACCCTGTGCGCCCAGAACATGCCCAACACAGATTAAATCATCATCGTGTTGGTCCATTGATCCTAAGCCGCAGCCTTGACCCCCTTGATCAAGTGGGCCACACGCTCACTGGGTTTCGCGCCTTTCGACACCCAGTAATCGATGCGTGCATCATCGAGGCGTAACTCCTCTTCCTGGCCACGGGCCTGGGGATTGAAGAAACCGACGCGTTCGATATAGCGACCATCTCTCGGGCTGCGGCTATCGCTTACCACAACGTGATAAAACGGACGTTTTTTCGAACCACCGCGTGCCAATCGAATAGAAACCATATAAAAACTCCAAAATTAATAACGGCTAAACTGCACCAAACTTCGCCTATATACCGGCAGGCAACAGTCTGCCGCTGACCCGGAGGTCAGAAGACCGCGTATTGTACCTAAATAAACCCGCCTGTGAAGCCCGAACGCCCTGTTTTTTCTTGTTTTTTTGGGCTCGCGCACGGCTTTAAATTTCTTTGGGCGGGTTTATCCCTCGCTCGCTTCGAAGGGGACAGATCTGAAGATCTGTCCCCGAGGGTTCAAACGTGGGGAAGTGGCGGGTTAAAAGCCCATTCCGGGGGGCATTCTGCCTTTCATGCCTCGCATCATATTGGCCATGCCGCCTTTGCTGCCCATTTTTTTCATCATGCGCTGCATCTGCTTGTGCTGCTTGAGCAGCCGGTTGACATCCTGGATCTGGGTGCCGGAACCCGGGGCGACGCGGCGCTTGCGCGAGCCGTTGATCACTTCGGGCTTGCGCCGCTCCAGCGGGGTCATCGAATCGATGATCGCGACCATGCGTTTCATTTGTTTGGTATGGGCCGGGTTCTGCATCGCCTGCGCGACGCCGACGCCCATTCCCGGCAGCTTGTCGACCAGGTTGCCGAGTCCGCCCATCTTATCCATCTGGGTAAATTGATCGCGCAAATCTTCCAGATCGAAACCTTTTCCTCGCTTGACCTTACGCGCGAGCTTTTCCGCCTTTTCGTGATCGACTTTTTCCTGTGCCTGTTCCACCAGTGACAGGATGTCGCCCATGCCGAGGATACGCGATGCTATCCGGTCGGGGTGGAAGGCTTCCAGTGCGTCGGTCTTTTCTCCAGAACCGATAAACTTGATCGGTTTGCCGGTGATATGCCGCACCGACAAGGCCGCGCCGCCGCGCGCATCACCGTCTATCTTGGTTAATACCACACCGGTAAGCGGTAGCGCATCACCGAAAGCCTTGGCGGTATTGGCGGCATCCTGTCCCGTCATGCTATCGACCACGAACAGGGTTTCGGCCGGCTCCACCGCGTCGTGAATTGCGCGAATCTCATCCATCATCTGCTGATCGATCGCGAGCCGACCCGCGGTATCGAGGATCAGAACATCGGTGCTCGCTTTGCGGGCAGCCGTAACCGCATCGCGGGCGATCGATACCGGCTTTTGGTCTTTGTTGCTGGGATGGAAATCGACACCAACTTCCGTCGCCAGGGTCTGGAGCTGATCGATCGCGGCCGGCCGGTAGATATCGGCGCTCGCAACCATGACCGATTTTTTCTCGGATTCGCGCAGTCGACGCGCCAGTTTAGCCACCGTGGTGGTTTTACCGGCCCCCTGCAATCCCGCCATCAACACGATCACCGGCGGCTGGTGATTGAGGTCGATCGTGGCCTGCGATTCACCCATGATCGCAACCAGTTCGTCGTTTACCACCTTGATCAGCGCCTGACCCGGGGACAGACTACCGATGACCTCCCGGCCCAGCGCTTTTGCGCGCACGGCTTCGATGAATTCCTTGACCACCGGTAAGGCCACATCGGCCTCGAGCAGCGCCAGGCGCACTTCGCGCAAGCTGTCGCTGATATTAGATTCGCTGAGACGTCCCTGGCCGCGCAGGTTTTTCAGGGTTGCGGATAGTCGATCGGTCAGGTTTTCAAACATCGGGGAATCTCGTCAATTCGTAGGCCGGGGACAGTATACTTAATTCGCGTATACTGTCCCCGGAAAAAGACTAAGGAAACTCTGATTTATTCAAAGTTTCACTAAAATTTGAATACTTCGCCGCCCTTCAGCTGGTGTATGTCGAAATCGGGCATGGCCTCGATACATTCCTGATAAATCAATTCTTCGTCACCCGGTTTGAAGTGGGTCAACCAGACTTCGGGGCGATGCTTCATCTTCAGAATATCGGCACCCAGCAGCTGCGGGCAATAGTGTTTGGAAATCTTGCTGATCTCTAGATCGTTGTTGGAAAACGCGGATTCGACGAACAGCAAATCGATATTTTCGTAACCGTTGAGCACATCCCATAAATTATCGTTAGTCGTGGTATCGCCGCTAAAGGCAATATTGGCGCGTCGCGATGACAGGCAGTAGCCCACACCGGGTACGGTATGATTGACCTGAATCATTTCAATCTCGCGCGACCGGATCGATACTTTGTCGCCCGGATTCATAATTTCGAACTGAATCGACGGCGCCTCCCGGCTCGGTAGTTCGGAAAAATCCGGCCAGATTACCCAATTGAAGATATGCGCCTTGAGCGCCTTGATGGTTTTCTCCTGGGCATGCACCACAATCGGCTCGTCATGCACGCCGAACATGCTATCGGCCAATAGCGGCAGACCGACGATATGATCCATATGAGAATGGGTCAGAAATATGTGACGGATGCCGGTCATTTGATTGAGCGGTAAATCACCCAACCCGGTACCTGCATCTATCAACAAATCATCATCGATCAGAAAGGACGTGGTCCGCAGGCTCGCACCGATACCACCGGCCCAGCCGAGTATTTTAATTTGCATACAGTTTTCTTGTTGTCGTGTATAACTAATCGGGATGCACCCTCAACCTAGATAAATTTATAGCAAACACCAGTGAGTTTGGTGCGAATTTTTTCCCGGATACCATGCCAGCTAACCTGCGGCTATTCGTGAAATGCAACTATAGTACAGCGATCCGCGCACAAATCCGATCCGGTTCACATATCGAGCCTGGTCGATCCGGGGCCTGCGAGACCTGGAATGGCTGTGATTATTGTATCGCGAGAGATGGCGGGCTAGTGCGACAGGCCTATTTTTCAGTTACACTTTATTTCTTACGCCATTGACCGAAAACCATGTTCCCCACCATCGCTAGCGCGCTCGCAACCCTTTGCTACTGCCTGTCCGCGTTTCTGATTTATAAACAGCTGGGTACGGCGCAACACCAACGCTGGGTAGCACTCGCGCCGGCAATCGCCGGCATGTTGTTGCAGGCGGCCGCGCTCAACATTCTGATTTTTCAGCCACAGGGTCTCAACCTGGGATTTTTCGTCGCCTTTTCATTGATTACCTGGCTGATTTCGATTCAGATACTGCTGAGCTGCATTTATCGACGCATCGAAAGCCTTGGCATCATCGTATTTCCGGTAAGCGGTATCGGCAACATCGCGGCCAGCCTGCATTTTTCGGATCATTTCATCAGCATCGGCAACAACGCAATCCAGGGGCATATCATGGTATCGGTGATTGCCTATAGCCTGATTACTCTGGGTGCCTTTCAGGCCGGTTTGCTGGCCTACCAGGACCGTTCGATCAAACAGCACCAACCGGGAGGCTTCATCCGCTTCCTGCCGCCACTGCACGACATGGAAACCCTGTTGTTCCAATTTCTCGGCTTCGGTTTCCTCTGCCTCAGCGCTTCGCTGATCACCGGATTCTTTTACCTGGAAGACATCTTTTCTCAACGTCTGGTGCACAAAACGGTATTGTCGATCATAGGTTGGATAATACTTGGCATCCTGCTGTTCGGTCGATTCAAGTTCGGCTGGCGCGGCAAGACCGCAATCCGTTGGACCCTGTCCGCGTTCGTCTTCCTGATGCTGGCTTTCTTCGGCAGCAAACTGGTGCTGGAATTCATCATTAGCTAAGACTCGGCAACCCCGTTGAATGAAATCCCGTTATATTGGCTGTTTATCGCATTCGTCGCGTTAATCCTGATGTCGGCCTTTTTCTCGGGTTCGGAAACCGGGCTGATGAGCCTGAACCGATATCGCCTGCGGCATCTGGCCGATAAAGACCACGGCGGCGCTATCCGTGCCGCCGAATTGCTCAAGCGTCCCGACAAATTGATTACGCTGATATTACTCGGCAATAACTTCATCAATGTTTTAATCACTCAGCTGGCGACCTATATCGGCTACCGTCTGTACGGCGAAGCCGGCATCGCGCTTGCCGCCGGCGTGCTGACGCTGATATTGCTGCTGTTTGCCGAGGTTACGCCTAAAACGCTGGCGGCGACCAATCCGGAGAGAATTGCGCTGCCGGCATCCTATGTCTACCGGCCGCTGCTAAAAATCCTGCAGCCGCTGGTGCTGGTGATCGACTGGCTCGCCAAGCTGGTATTGAAACTGTTTCTGTTGTCCGCAAAAGACAGCGACAACGATGCGCTGACTTCAGACGAATTGCGCGTCGCGGTGAGCGAAACCAGCGGGCTGATTCCCGATTCTCACCGCGACATGCTGCTCCGTATTCTCGATCTGGAAAAGGTTAGCGTTAACGACATCATGGTGCCGCGACATGAAATTATCGGTATCGATCTCGAAGACGACTGGCACGAAACCCTGAAGCTGATTACCAATCTTTCCTATACCCGGCTGCCGATTTACTCGGGCAACATCGACAACCTGATCGGCGTCGCCAGGGTGCGGAAAATTCTTCCGCTATTACTTAACGACGATTTCACCCCCGAAAGCCTGGTCGAATTGACGCGCGAAGGATATTTCATCCCCGAAGGCACGCCGCTTACGACCCAGCTGATCAATTTCCGCAAAAACAAACGCCGCAACGGATTTGTCGTTGACGAGTACGGCGACATCCAGGGGCTGGTCACCATCGAAGATATCCTGGAGGAAATCGTGGGCGAGTTCACCACCGATCCCAGCGCTTTGCATCAGGATTTGTTCCAGGATGCGGACGGCAGTTACCTGGTCGACGGCTCCACCCATATTCGCGATATCAATCACAATCTGGAAATTCAGCTGCCCAGCGAGGGACCGCGCACTCTGAACGGACTCATTCTCGAGCACATGGAATTCATTCCCGAGGCCGGCACCAGCGTCAAGATCGGCGGTTATCCCATCGAAATCATGCTGGTCATAAACAACATGGTGAAGACCGCGCGCCTGTCCCTGCCGGAAGATCACGACAATACTAGTCCACAGTCCGAATTGTCGCTCGATGGCTAAGGCCGAAAAGTCTCATTTTCAGTGCCGCGAATGCGCGCTCCTGCTACCGAAATGGTCGGGCCAATGCCCGGAATGCAAGAGCTGGAACGCCATCGAGGAAATAGCCGCGCTGCCGCCCGGCACGGGCCCCAGAAGCAACTGGCACGGCCCCGGAAACCGCGCCGAAGTATTGACCCTGGATCAGGTGCCGACCAGCGACACCCCGCGTTTTAGCAGCCGGATAGACGAACTCGACCGGGTTTTGGGAGGCGGACTGGTCGAGGGTTCGGTTATATTGCTCGGCGGCGACCCCGGCATCGGCAAGTCGACCATACTGCTGCAATGCCTGACCGGCGTCAGCCAGGAGCGCAGCGCGCTCTACGTGACCGGAGAGGAATCGCCGCAACAGGTAAGCCTGCGCGCGCGGCGCTTGAATCTGCCGGGCGCGCAACTGCAGTTGTTAAGCTCAACCTGCGTCGAGGAGATAATAGCGCAGGCCGGCAGCGGCAAACCCTCGGTCATGGTAATCGATTCGATCCAGACGATTTACAGTAACAGCCTGCAGTCCGCAGCGGGTTCCGTGAGCCAGATCAGGGAAAGCACGGCAATGCTGGTCAAGTTTGCCAAACAGTCGAATGTCACGATTTTCCTGGTCGGTCATGTAACCAAAGAGGGCCAGCTGGCCGGACCCCGCGTACTCGAACACATGGTCGATACGGTACTTTATTTCGAAGGCGACACGTCGACCCGTTACCGCGTTATCCGCGCGGTCAAAAATCGATTCGGCGCGGTCAACGAACTCGGTATCTTCGCCATGACGGACGCCGGACTGAAGCCGGTTAGCAATCCGTCGGCAATATTCCTGGCGCAACACGATCAACCGGTTAGCGGCAGTATCGTCATGGTATCGCGCGAAGGCACGCGCCCCTTTCTGGTAGAAATACAGGCTCTGGTAAGTGAATGTCACAGCGGCAATCCGCGGCGTCTGAGCGTCGGACTGGAATCGAATCGACTGGCCATGCTGATTGCGATTTTACAGCGCCATGGCGGTATCCCACTCTATGACCAGGATGTATTTATCAACGCGGTTGGCGGGGTTCGAATTGCCGAAACCGGTGCCGACCTGGCGATCATCCTGGCGATTCTGTCGAGCTATCGGGACCGGCCGGTGAATCCCCGCACACTGGTATTTGGCGAAGTCGGCCTGTCCGGCGAAATCAGGCCGGTAGCGAATGGCGAAGAGCGTTTGCGTGAAGCGAGTAAACACGGTTTCATCAATGCCATCATACCGAAATCCAATCTACCCAAACGCGGCAGCTTTAAAGAATTGGAACTGATACCGGTCAGTCATTTAGCTGACACCCTGGATGCATTATAATCTCCCGATATCGACTACGAGCGGCGCCATGACCGAAAACAAAAACAAGCTCAAGGATTTTGAAAAATCCATGCAGCACCTCGAGAAAATCGTCAGCCAGATGGAGTCCGGCGATCTCGGGCTGGAAGAATCGCTGGAACAGTTCGAGCAAGGCATTCGGCTTGCAAAAAATTGCCAGGATACGCTGGCCAACGCCGAGCTGCGGGTCGAACAATTGATCGAGAAAAACGGTTTGCAACAGACTGCGGTCTTCGAAGCACTAGATGAAGATTAATGCGGCGCTGTTCGCGCCTCTGGTCGATGAGTATCAGCAAAGAGTAGACACCGCGCTCGAGCGCTGGCTGCCGCCCTCCGATGTCAATCCGATGTGCCTGCACCAGGCAATGCGTTATGCGGTACTGGCGCCCGGCAAACGGGTGCGCCCCATCCTGGTGTACGCGACGGCGGCGGCGCTGGGTATCGACCTGGAGCGCGTCGACGGCGCCGCCAGTGCGGTCGAAATCATACATGCCTATTCTCTGATCCACGACGACCTGCCGGCGATGGATGACGATGACCTGCGCCGCGGGCGTCCGACCTGCCATCGAAAATTCGATGAAGCCACCGCGATACTTGCCGGTGACGCACTACAGGCACTGGCTTTTTATATCATCAGCCACGATCCGAAAATGACCCCGGATTCGGCGTCCCGTTTACAAATGATAGAAAAACTATCCCTGTTTTCCGGTTCACGCGGGATGGCTGGAGGGCAGGCGATCGATCTGGCCGCAGTCGGTAAATCCCTCAATGTCGCCGAACTCGAAACCATGCATATACACAAGACCGGAGCCCTGATCTGCACCTGCATCCAGTTGGCGGCGCTGAGCACCGATCAGCTCAGCACGCAGCAGCAGCAAGCCCTCGATTCCTATGCCAAATCGATCGGCCTGTCTTTCCAGGTGCAGGATGACATCCTCGACGTAACCGGCGACACGGCTACCCTCGGCAAGGCTCAGGGTGCGGACAGTGCCCGCAACAAGCCCACCTATCCGTCGATAATCGGCCTCGAAGCTTCCCAGGAAAAGACCAGGGAATTGCATCGGAAAGCGCTTAAGGCTTTGTCGATATTTGGTGAGGAAGCCGACATTTTGCGGTATATTTCGGCGTGGTTCGTCGAACGTAGCAACTGAGCGAGGCGTCGTGCTGGACAACAGTTCATTGAATGATTTAAATACGACATATCCGATACTGGCGCAGATCGAATACCCGCATGATTTGCGCGAGCTCGATGAAGACCAGCTACCCGAACTGGCGGCGGAGATACGTGCTTTTCTGTTACAAAGTCTGGCGCGCACCGGCGGCCATCTCGCCTCCGGACTCGGCTCGGTCGAAATCACGATTGCCTTGCACTACCTGTTCAACACGCCCCATGACCGCCTGGTCTGGGACGTGGGTCACCAATGTTACCCGCATAAAATTCTAACCGGCCGGCGTGACCGGATGCCGAGCATGCGGCAGAAAACCGGACTTTCGGGTTTTCCCAAAATCAGCGAGTCGGAATACGACCACTTTGGCGCGGGGCACTCGAGCACTTCGATCAGCGCCGCGCTGGGCATGGCGATCGCCGCGACTTCGCAGGGCATCGATCGCAAAACCGTAGCCATCATCGGCGATGGCGGCATGACCGCGGGCATGGCCTACGAAGCCTTGAATCACGGCGGCGCCATCGAAAACGATCTACTGGTCATCCTAAACGACAATGAAATGTCGATATCGCCCAACGTGGGCGCCATGTCGAAATACCTGTCGAGCATCTGGTCCGGCAAGATTTATTCGAGCCTGCGCTCGGGCAGCAAAAAAGTGCTGAAACGTATTCCCAGCGCCTGGGAACTGGCCAAACGTGCGGAAGAACACGTCAAGGGCATGGTCACGCCGGGCACGCTGTTCGAAGAACTCGGTTTTTCCTATTTTGGTCCTATCGACGGGCATAATCTCGGCGATTTGCTGTCGTTGATTCGCAACCTGCAGCAATTATCCGGCCCTAGAATGTTGCACATTGTTACGCGCAAAGGTCAGGGTTACCCGCCCGCGGAAGATGACGCCTGCAAGTTTCATGGCGTCGGCCCCTTTGACCCCGAGACGGGCGATGTTTTGTCATCCAGCAAACCGGGGATGCAGTCTTATACCAACACCTTCTCCGACTGGCTGGTGGCCAAGGGACAACAGGATCCGAAGCTGCACGCGATAACGCCGGCGATGCGGGAGGGTTCCGGGTTGGTAAAATTCTCCGAAGAAATACCGGAGCGCTATCACGATGTCGGCATTGCCGAGCAACATGCGGTTACCCTGGCGGCGGGCATGGCTCGGGAGGGACTCAAACCGGTGGTCGCCATCTATTCAACTTTCCTGCAACGCGCTTACGATCAATTCGTGCACGATGTCGCGGTGCAGAATATCGATGTCACTTTCGCGGTTGACCGCGCCGGTATCGTCGGCGCGGATGGCGCGACCCATACGGGCAATTTCGACGTCGCGTTTTGCCGCTGCATTCCCGGGATTATCATGATGGCCCCGGCCAATGCCGCGGACATGATTACCCTGCTCAATACCGCTTACCGCTATCCCGGCCCCGCGCTGGTGCGCTATCCGCGGGACAGTACCACGCAAGCCGAGACCATCGAGCTCGATGACTATGCTGAAATCGGTACCGCCCTGCAGCTGCGCAGCGGTAAGAGGAGCGCATTGCTGGTGTTCGGCAGTCTGCTCGATATCGCAACGCCGATTGCCGCAGAGCTCGACCTGAGCCTGATCAATATGCGTTTCGTCAAACCCCTCGACGCGGCGATGATAGCCGCAATGGCTGAAAACCACGACTACTTGATAACCCTCGAAGATGCGAGCATAGCCGGCGGTGCGGGCTCGGCCGTACTCGAGCTTCTCAATCAAACCGGTGTTCAAATACCATTACTGCGGCTCGGTCTTGGCGACGTATTCCCGTCACAGGGCAGTCGTGAAGAGATTCTGGAAGATTATGGGCTCGACCCGGAATCGCTGCGAAATTCGATAATCGAGTTCACCGGGGGCACTTCCGGGTAGCTGGGAATAGCCGTAGATCCCAAGCCAGGATGCGGTATTTTGGCGGTTTTGCAATGCGCTGACCGGTTTAAATAATGGCTTCCGCCGTTTTTATCCCCTACAATGAGCCTCGTCGGGTTTTCAAACCGGGCAAAAATATCATTAAGCTACAGAGTATTATTATGTCTGAAACAGTAACAGGCACGGTTAAATGGTTTAACGATGCCAAAGGCTATGGTTTTATTTCACAAGAGGGCGGCAAAGACGTTTTCGTTCATTACAGCGCGATACAGGGCGAAGGGCACAAGACTCTTCAGCAAGGTCAAAGCGTAACCATGAGAGTTACCGATGGCGCCAAGGGCCCGCAGGCGGAAGACGTAACGCCTGCTTAAAACCAGAACAATAATTACGACAATTTCTAACCCCTGATTCCGGCCTGGCAAAGGCTGGCTCAGTCATTCCGGCGAAATTACTGATTTCGCTAATCCGGCGGTGTGCCGAAAAAAACATCCCCATAACCCGGCGACATATATTGTCGCCCGGTTAATACTATCGCTATCCGACATGGTTAATGGGATAATCGCCGTCATGACTATTTGCGTTAGACAGACTCCGCAGTATAATACCTGACTGTTTTGCTCGGTTATTAATATGCCGTATTCATTAATCTTCTCTTGCCCTCAGTCACCACACAGTGCTGGCCTGCCCAGGGTTTGTAACAGGAATAAGCCATGAATGGTGAACCAGCCGCTAGCGGCATTGCGACAATTCCAGACGTCCAGGGCACTGCCGACACGCGGGAATTAGCAATCAACAAGGTCGGAATCAAGGATATTCGACACCCGGTCATCGTCAAGGACCGTTCGGATGGGCAGCAGCATACGATTGCCACCTTCAGCATGTTCGTGTTTCTGCCGCACCAGTTCAAGGGCACCCACATGTCGCGCTTCGTGAAAATCCTCAACGATCACGAGAAAGAGATTTCCTATACTTCGTTTAACGATATGCTGCGCGAGATGGCTGGATTGCTAGAGGCGGAATCGGGTTATATCGAAATGAACTTCCCCTACTTCGTCAACAAGAAGGCGCCGGTTTCCGGGGTGGAGTCGTTGCTGGATTATGAAGTTTCGCTGATTGGAGAAATCAAAGCCGGCGCCACCAGCACGCGCATCAAGGTACAGGTTCCCGTCACCAGTTTATGCCCTTGCTCAAAATCGATATCGGAATATGGCGCCCACAATCAACGCTCTCACGTCACGCTGGATGCAAAAACCAGCGGTTTCATCTGGATCGAGGAACTGATCGATTTAGTGGAAAAACAGGCTTCCTGCGAACTCTACGGATTACTGAAACGCCCTGACGAAAAATACGTCACCGAGCGCGCTTACGACAACCCCAAGTTCGTCGAGGATATGGTGCGTGATATCGCCGGTGAGTTGAACCAGGACGATCGTATCCGTCAATATGTGCTCGAATCGGAAAATTTCGAATCCATCCATAATCACTCAGCCTATGCCTTGATCGAGTACGACAAGGAAGCGCAGCAAGACTAGTTCGGCGTTTCAAGCCCCGCTACAAGGCGCTAGCCTGCATATTGCATGAAGGGAACGAAATCAGGGGAAATCTGGCAAACAAGGTCGGACGATCGCCTGCCGAGCCATAGCCATAGCTATGGCTCAAGGGAGATCGTTCGAGATTGGCAGCCAGATTATTGATGTGCGCCGTCCATGGCGCACACCCCTTCGGGGTTGCTGCGCATCGCCAATCCGCATCCTGCGGATTGGTCCTGATTTCGTTCAGGTACAAACTGTAACCGGCCATCTTCCGAAAAAACTGACTTAACACTTTTATATTTATGTGATTTCTCCGGAGTTTGTGCCGCCTTCGTGCAATATGCAGGCTAGATGCTTATCCAGTCGAAGCCGGCATTTTGATTAGCGAGCACCGGCGTCGGCAGGTCTTGCAGCTGCCGAATCAGTTTATCGACGATATCAGGCGTATTGTTCTTCTCCGAGATATGCGCGGCAATCAGGCAAACCAGTTTTTCGGTATCGATTTGACGTAATAAATCCAGTGACTGCAAATTGGATAAATGCCCATGGTTTCCACCCACGCGCTGCTTGAGCATTTCCGGATAAGGACCTTGTTCGAGCATGGCGGGATCATAATTAAATTCCAGTAACAGCCCATCGAGCCGGCTAAAGGCGGCGACGATATGGCTGGTGATATGGCCGGTATCGGTCAACAGACCCAGACGCCGGCCGTTGTCGAGCTGATGAAAAATAAACTGCAGGGGCTCGCTGGCATCATGCGGCACCGTCACCGGCAACACTTCGATTCCCCCGATTGTCACGCTCTGGCCGGCAACCAGTCTATGGAATTCGAAATCGGGTGGCAGGCTGGCCCGCGCGGTACCCACTGCGGTCCACAGCGGGATGCCATGGTTGGCGCAGAGCCGCTGCACCCCGCCGCTATGATCGCCGTGTTCGTGGGTTAGCAAGACTGCATCGATGTGACACGGTTCCATTTCCAGTCGCAGCAATCGCTGGGTGAACTGTCTTAGCGAGAAACCATTATCTACCAGTAAGGTAGTATCCAGGTGTTGTACCAGGGTTGCGTTGCCGCGACTGCCGCTTCCCAGCGATGCAATTCTCATGTTTGCTATTTAATTTGCCGATGCAACAAACTCAAAAACTCGGCGCCTTCCTGAGAAGTATCGATTTCGCCCTTTTCGGTTTCGATTTCGACGCGGGTTATTGCATTGTTTTCTTCAGATACGATCAGAACGATGCGCCGTTGCTTGGATTCGCTCGCCGAAGCCCGAGAAAACAAACCGCTTTTTTTCTGCGAGTCCCTGACCTCGATATTAACGACGATTATACCGACTTCCTGGATCAGGCCCTGCTTGTATTCTGCGCTTACAATTTCAAAATTCAGGCGCTCTAGATTGTGATAAACCCGATTCCAGGCAATTTGATAAGGATCCTTGATGATCAGAAAGGGTGAGTTTTCCTTGGTATCGTGTTGCATGACGGCGCGCGGTTTAAACATCTTTGCGCTCGCCAATTGCTGATCGACCTGCGCCTGTTGCAAACCGAGGTAAATCATCAATCTCGATAGCATCTCGATCTCGAGCTCAGGGTCGGGCTGACGCGCGCGCCAGTCGCTATCGCTGTCGTCACCCGAATCATTCAGCGGTTTACTTCTTTCGTTAGAGTCGAGCACATAGTTGTATTCGGCACCGCGATGAGCGATATAGACCCGGCTTCCGCCCTGCTGGTCGCGCTCTATTCTGGTTTTGAACTGATCCTGGACCGCCGACAAGTCATCGTTGCCGAGCAAACGTTCGAGCCAATTGCCAGGTTTTTTGGTAGCTCCCACTTCCTTTAAAACCCACTCGGTCTGCATGACGCCGATTACGGGTTCATCCAGGGTCAGGCGATAGCCTTCGGAGGCCCAGAAGTTCTTTGTATGCTGATAAATGTCACCGACCGGCTGGTTGATACTAAGCCAATAAAAATTCTCGCCGCCCTCGATCCGTAACGATTCGACGTTCGGTAGCACCGGCACCTTGTCACGCGCGCTTGCGTCGTCTCCGGAAAAGACTTCGGGCAACTCAAATCCCGATTGAGATTCGGGCGCCATCAAATTGGGGGGCAATTCCAGGCGTTCGCCGACCGAGGTATCCAGATATCGCAAATCGGAATCGCTCTGGCAGCCATTGACGACAATGGTCGATGCCGCTAGCACCGCAACGAAGAAAACTCTCATAAGGCACCGCAGGCTATCAGTGCCTGTTTGAGGGGTTGCCGATGCGCTTCGGCAAGTGCCGTCATCGGCAACCGTAAATTCAATTCGCCATAACCCATTTGTGATACCGCCCATTTAACCGGGATAGGATTGGATTCGACAAACAGCAAGCGATGCAGTTCCGCGATTTCCGCATCGGCCGCGCGGGCCTCGGCTGCCTTGCCGGCTTGCGCGAGACGGCACATATTGGCCATTTTCGCAGGCACCACGTTAGCGGTAACCGATATTGCGCCGTGACCGCCATTTAAAATGAACTCGCAGGTGGTCGAATCGTCGCCGGTCAACAGAGCGAAGTCATCGCTCACCTGACGTTTGATATCGGCCAGCCGCTCCATGCTCCCGGTGGCTTCCTTGATACCGACAATATTTCGGACTTTAGCCAACTCGGCGACGGTATCCGCCTGCATATCGCAGGCCGTACGCCCCGGCACGTTATAAAGCAACTGCGGAATATCGACAGCTTCCGCGATTGCCTTATGGTGCAACACCAAGCCCAGTTGGGTCGGCTTGTTATAATAAGGGGTAACCAACAGCGCCGCTTCGGCATTGCAGTTTTGCGCAAAGCGGGTCAGTTCGATAGCTTCCGCGGTGGAATTGGCGCCGGTGCCGGCGATCATCGGCAAGCGCTGATTGATGATTTCATGGCTGCGTCGCAGCAGATCGCAATGTTCCGCCGGGCTCAGGGTTGCCGATTCGCCGGTGGTCCCGGCGATTACCAGGGCTTCGGTACCCTCGCGCACGTGAAAGTCGATCAGCGCCTCGAGCTGGCTATAATCGACATCGCCGTTTGCCAGCATGGGAGTCACTAATGCTACGATACTGCCTCTAAACATGGATGACCTCGGTTGCCCATGGATTATCAAGTGGCGTATGGTATAAAGAAAACCGCGTATTTTGAAGCTATTCCTGCGATTGCGGGAATGTTAGCCTGTTTCGGATCGACCGAGTGTCGATAACTACCGCCGACATACTCATTCGGCGATCAAATCCTCGGAAGGCCAGGCCTTGAGGATAGCCTGGATCAGAGTCGCCAGCGGAATTGCGAAGAATACCCCCCATACGCCCCACAGACTGCCGAAAAATACGACGGCCACGATGATGGCGACGGGATGTAAATTGACCACTTCTGAAAATAATAATGGCACCAGCAAGTTACCGTCCAGAAACTGGATGAATCCGTAAATTGCCATCAACCACCCGAATTCGGAAGTGAAGCCCCACTGGAAGAATGCAATCAGGGCAACGGGGAAGGTGACAACCGTTGCGCCGACATAGGGAATAATCACCGACAGGCCTACCGCGAGGCTCAACAACATCGCGTAATTTAAGCCCATCAGGGCGAATGCTATATAGCTCGATACCCAGATGATTAGTACTTCGATCACCTTGCCGCGGACGTAACTGGCAATTTTGATGTCCAGTTCGGCCCAGACCGTACGTAACAAGCGGCGCTCCTCGGGCAGGAAATCGGCGAGCCAGTGAAGAATAATGCCTTTATCCTTTAAAAAGAAAAATACCATCAAAGGCAACAGGATCATATAAACCAGAAAAGTGATTATGCCGGCTACAGAGGATAGGGAAATGGTCACGACGCGCTGCCCGATGCTGGTCAATTCGGTACGCGCCAAGTTCAGAATATCCTCGATTTGCTGGGCCGAGACATAGTCGGGATATTGTTGCGGCAACTGCAACAGCAACTGCTGTCCCTTAGCGAGCATATTTGGCATTTCGCGGAACAATTCGCTGATTTGCTTCGACAGCGCCGGCAGTAACACAAAAAATGTCAGAATGATCGCGGTTATCATGAGTGCGGTAACAATACTCGCCGCTATGGTCCGCCCTAGATTAATCCGATGCAACCAGATCACCAGGCCTTCGGCCAGGTAGGCGATAATGATGGCGATGAGGATCGGCATCAAATGCGTATTGAGCACAAACACCAGCAATCCGCCGGAAATCAGAATAAAAGCGAAGATCACCGTCTGCGGGTCGGTAAAATGGCGGTGATACCATTGCTGCAAAATATCAAACATGTTGTAACACTATGCGATTATCGCCGCGGCCCGATACTACCCGTTATTCTTAAAATAACCCTGCGCGAATTCAAGCAGTTCCTCCATTACGGTGACACGAAATTTCTGGCGTTGACGCACAAATGAGAAAGGGCGGCTCAACGGGGGATCAAGCTGCAATTCACACAGCGTTTTCAGCTTCAATTCCTTGCCGATAATGGAACGAGAAATAATGGTCAGGCCCATACCGGCTTCAACGGCGCCTTTGATCGCTTCCGGGCTGCCGAGTTCGAGACAGATATCCATCTCGTTGGGACTGACATTTTTGTCGATCAGGTACTGCATGATCACATCCCGGGTACCGGAACCCTCTTCCCGACTAACAAACGGAAATTGGGCGATTTCGGCGGCCTTGACCTTGGTACCGCGTTTGGCCAGTTCGTGATCCGGAGCGGCAATGACCACCAGCTGATCGTCGTGACATACCTCCACGATCAGATTCTTATTACTCACCGGCGATTCGACTACTCCGAGATCGATGACGTTATGCTCTACCATCGAGACAATCCCTTCCGAATTCGCAACCTTGAGCCGCAGATTGATATCGGGGTAACGGGTTTTGAATTCGCCGAGTAAGGCCGGCAGCATGTATTCCGCAATCGTCGTGCTTGCCCCGATAGTCAAGGCGCCGCTGATTTCGCCGGTCAAATCGCGGACTGAATTTTCCATCTCGGAATACAGGTCGAAAATGCGCTCGGCGAACTCGGACACTCTTTCACCCGCAGGCGTCAGATTGACCTTGTTGTGCGTGCGATCGAACAGGCGGGTATTGAAATATTCTTCCAGCTGGCGCACCTGGAAAGTTACCGCGGGCTGGGTCATATGCAGAGCTTCCGCAGCCTTGGTAAAACTCAATAGCTTGGCTACGGTGTGGAAAACCTTGAGTCTTCGGTCGCTCATTGAAGTGCCTGGCCCATCAAACGGGTTGATTATTATATATTACTTCTATTAATACCTACAGGAGAGATAAAATTGTTTGATGATAGGGGGCTAATTCTGACCGCCACACTGAGAGCCAGCTTTAAAAAAGATGGTAAATATTTGGATGACAGCTATTCTTTTGATTCGTAAACTACTGTAATTGCAGCAAGGATAGGTATTCTAATGCGCTATTCGGTTTTCCTGATATTACTCGCATCGATGTCGCTCAACGCGGGATCCATCCGCAAGTGGGTCGATGAGGAAGGTAACGTCCACTACGGCGATTCGCCCCCGGCAACCGCGAAAACCGAGGGTGTCCGGGTTCAGGCAGCGCCCAGCAATCCGGGCAAGGCTTTGCCGCGGCTGGGCTCGTCCGGAGATTCGGAGTCCTCGGATGGCGACGCAACCGATACCGCAGCCGGCAGTAGCGAGGTTCCCTCCGACCAGGCCAAGATCGCCTGCGACAACGCGCAGGAAGACTTGAGAGTGATCAACAACAGCGCTCGCATCAAGATGAAAATCGGCGACGGCAGTACCCGCTATATGACGACCGAGGAAATCGAGGAACGCAAAACCCAGTCTGAGGCCGACATCAAGCGTTTTTGTAAATGAACCGCCGCGACACTTAATATACTGTTAACCGCGGGTGGATTCACTATAATGCGCCGAATCTAAAAATTTCTGGTGCCCCCCTGCTGTGTTTGTATTCCTATGAGAGCTTCTCGCTTCCACCTCGCAACCCTCAAAGAAACACCGGTAGACGCCGAAATCGTCAGCCATCAACTAATGCTGCGCGCCGGCATGATCCGCCGCCATGCGGCTGGAATTTACAGCTGGTTACCCCTTGGATTGCGCGTCTTGCGCAAGGTCGAACATATCGTGCGGCAAGAGATGGACCGGGCCGGGGCGCTCGAGCTGCTAATGCCGTCGTTTCAGCCCGCCGAGTTATGGCAGGAGTCGGGACGCTGGGATCAATTCGGCCCGGAGCTGCTGCGGCTCGCGGATCGCCATCAGCGCGACGCCTGTATCGGCCCCACGCACGAAGAGATCATCACCGATATCTTTCGCCGGGAGGTCAATAGCTACCGGCAGTTACCGGTTAACTTTTACCAAATCCAGACCAAGTTCCGAGACGAAATAAGGCCCCGGTTCGGGATCATGCGCTCGCGTGAATTCATCATGAAGGATGCCTATTCCTTCGATCTCGATCAGGCTGCAATGCAGCGCGCCTACGACATTATGGATCGAGCCTATGTCAGAATTTTCGATCGCTTCGGCCTCGATTATCGAGCGGTCAGCGCAGATTCGGGCGCGATTGGCGGCAGCACTTCCCAGGAGTTTCACGTGCTCGCCGATTCAGGCGAAGATGCGATCGCGTTTTCGGACCAGAGCGAATTCGCGGCAAACATAGAAACCGTCGAAGCGCCGGCGCCGGCGGCCGAGCGCGCGGCGCCTGCCGCCGCGATGGAAACCGTCGATACTCCGGGTATGAATACCATCGAGGAACTCGCCGCGGGCCTCGGCGTGACGGCGCAACAATGCTTGAAAACCCTGATCGCCGACGCCGAAGATGGCGGACTGGTGGCGCTGGTATTACGCGGCGATCACGAACTCAACGTACTCAAGGCCGGGCAACTCGACGGCGTCGCCAATCCGTTACGCTTGGCGCAGCGCGAAAAAATTGTCGAAATCCTGGGTAATGACATCGGCTCAATCGGACCCATCGGGCTGGACATCCCCGCATTCGTCGATTTCAGCGCCGCCCAGCTGAGCGACTTCGTCTGCGGCGCCAACCAACACGACAAACATCTGATCAACGCCAACTGGGGACGCGACTGCGATGAACCGGTTAGCGCCGATATCCGCAACGTGGTCGCGGGTGACCCCAGTCCCGACGGCAAGGGCCAACTCAAAATTCTACGCGGTATCGAAGTCGGCCATATATTTCAGCTGGGTCAAAAGTATTCGGAAACCATGCAGGCAACAGTGCTGGATGAACAGGGCAAGGCGACCTATCCTTTCATGGGTTGTTACGGCATCGGCGTCACGCGCGTGGTGGCGGCCGCGATCGAGCAAAACCACGATGAACATGGCATCATCTGGCCCGATACCCTGGCGCCGTTTCAACTGGCGATCTGTCCGATCAACTATCACAAATCAGACCTGGTCAAGCAGGCGGCCGACGAATTTTACGATAGCTGCCGCAGCGCCGGACGCGATGTGTTTCTCGACGATCGCCCGCTGCGGCCGGGTGTCATGTTTTCCGACATGGAATTAATCGGGGTTCCGCATCGCGTGGTCTTCAGCGAACGCGGTCTTAAGGCGCAACAGTTCGAGTACAAGGGTCGACGCGACGCCAGCGCCCAGGAACTGCCGCTTGCGGACCTCGGCGATTTCCTGCAAAGGATTTTTACCGACTAGTGGCTTTGCATGCTAGACAACTCGCGGCATTGTTGTTCCTGTCACTCCTTTGCCTGGCGTCAAATCCGTCGCGAGCCTCGACCGATCCCGCGTTAAGCCAACTCTTGAAAGAGGCGATTGAGTCCGACTCGGGATTCGAAGACCGCTTCGATGCACCGGTATGGTTGCTCGACATGTCGCGTCGCCTGAAAAAATTCGTCGCCGACCCCGAAGTACGTATTCCATTGCTCAAGCAAGTTCACTACGAGGCAAAGCGGGTCGGCATCGAGCCCGAGCTGGTCCTCGCCGTGATAGAAGTGGAAAGCCGCTTCGACGAGTTTGCGATTTCGGTTTCGGGCGCGCGCGGGCTGATGCAAGTCATGCCTTTCTGGCTCAATGAAATCGGAATTTCGGATGACAACCTGTTCAAGATTCGCACCAATCTGCGCATGGGCTGCACCATATTGCGTTACTACATCGATATGGAGCCCAACGATCTGGGCCGTGCCCTGGCGCGCTACAATGGCAGCCTCGGAAAATCCGTATATCCGAACAAGGTAATTTCGGCCCTGCACAAACACTGGTTCAAACAATAAATTTCGGCGGCCGGAAAGCCCCCTACCCATCGACCCTATGTCCCTGACCAGCAAATTGAGACGCATCGCGCTGGAGCAACAGGGCTTGCTGAAAACGAATTCCTTCGGGCGCGGGAAAAAAGCCGTGTTACGCGCGATCCAGCAACTCGGATACGTACAGATAGACACCATCTCAGTGGTGGCACGGGCGCATCATCACGTACTCTGGTCCCGGGTCGGCAACTACCGCGCGGATTTTCTCGCTCAACTGGTAGCCGAACGCGAGCTGTTCGAGTACTGGTCCCATGCCGCGGCCTGGATGCCGATGTCCGACTACCGCTTCGCTCTGCCGCGCATGACACAACTCAATGACAGCGTGTGGTTCGCAAGCTGCGATCAGAAAATACAGCGTGAAGTACTGAAACGCATCGAGATCGAAGGTCCGATGCGGGCGCGGGATTTTTCGGATCCGAGTCACCGTAGCGGCGGATGGTGGGAATGGAAGCCGGCGAAGCAGGCGCTGGAGCAATTGTTTATGCAAGGCGAACTCATGGTCAGTTCGCGCCTGGGATTCCAGAAAGTATATGACTTGCCCGAACGTGTATTACCCGATTCAGTCGATACCCGTGAACCGGACATGGATGAGTATGCAGGCTACCTTATCGATACCAACCTGCGCGCCCATGGTTGCGCCAGTCTGGTTTCGCTGACCTACCTACGCAAGGGCAAGCAGCTGCGCGCGGCCGTAAGAAGTCAACTCGAGGCGAGAATCGAAACCGAAGCGTTGACTAGCGTCACGCTGGCCAACGGAACCCAGTTGTACATCGATCCCGAGCTGCTCGAATCCAGGGCGCCGCGCAGCTCTGCGCTGGTTCGCATTCTGTCTCCTTTCGACAACGCCGTGATCCAACGCCAGCGCGGGCGGGAACTGTTTGATTTCGACTACCAGATCGAGTGTTATCTGCCTGCATCGAAACGCCGTTTCGGATACTTCTGTCTGCCGCTCATGTATCGCGACCGCCTGGTGGGTCGTATCGATTGCAAGGCCCATCGGGCAGCCGGCAGGCTCGAAATAAAATCCATGCATATCGAACATCGCCTCGACGCCGCTTTCGCTACCGCCTTTAATCGGGCAATACAGTCTTTTGCCGCCTTTAACGATTGCGCTGAAATCCAGTTCACGGCGGATCGATCGAATCCATATTTGCCCGAAATTCAATCGCAGGGCAATTAACTCGCGAAACGAATCGATTGAGCGCGCCGCCGGGTTAATAATTACCGCGGCGGTAGCTGACGACAACCGCCCCGGCGCTTATCGTCGACAGTAATACCAGCGGTCCGATGATCCACGGGTCCAGCAACATATCCAGCGATAGCGAACCGGCGGCGCTGTAAATGACCTTGGAATAAACATAGGACTTTATGGAAATCCCCAGAATCGCCGCGGCGATAAAATGACTCAAGCGAGCATTCAATATGCCGGCGCTGTAATTAACCAGGGAATGGGGAAATGCGGGAAACACGCGCATCGCAAACAGAGTAAAAAAATTATCCTGCGCCTGCAATATTCTATAACTGCGCGAGTTTTCGATCCGGTGTCGCCAGTCCGCCGTCAGAAAGTCGGAAAAAAAGTACGCCCCGACCCCGCCCAGGGTGCCGCCGGCGGCAAGAATAAAGGTTGCAATCGGCGGGGGATATAGCGGCGCCGCGATCCACAGAAACAGCGAACCCGCCAATGCGAAGGTAAACAGGACGGTCTGCATGGCAATCAAGATCAGGATCAACCACCAGTACTGCGCGTAACCCCGTGCCAATTCAAGCACCCTTGCCGCGTCGAGCCATCCGGCAATCTCGAGATACAATCCGATTGTAATCAGCAGCGCGACCAGCAGCAGTCTGGATCTATGTCGTTGGATCACCGGGTTTCCCTATAGGCAGGAATCGCTGGCCGTGAATCCACTATTCGAGATCGGTTATGCTGGCGGGCGCCCAGCCGGCATGCCGCAGCAACCACTCGCCATCTTTTTCCAGGCTAAGCTCGAGCCGGTATAGGCGGGCGCGCACTGCCGATAACGCTCCGACATTTGAAATCACGCTACCCGCCATGGCTAGGTGTAGCCTGACCATGGCCTGGTTATCCGACAACAATTCGATTTCGTCTATCTTGGTAAATAGGTGGATATTCTTGTGACGCAAGAAGTAGGCCCGCAACAAACCGGTAAGTGACTTTTTAGCATAACCTTTTTGATCATGGTAATTCTCATGAATCAGATCGGCCAGATCGCTCGAACTGCGCGCTTCGGCGGCCGCGACACCGGCTTCGATGAAGTTACGGATTCGATCTTCCGGCGATTCTCCATTGGTGCTACAGCCCTGCAGCAATACAGTCATCCAGAGCAATAACCACACCGGGGCCGACGATCTCATGACATCGACCTACAGGTCGTAGCGAGGCGGTGCAACCTTGAGCACTTCCTCGATCGTGGTCAAGCCGCGCGCCACCTTTTGGGCGCCTGCCAGATTTAGCGGTTTCATACCCATGCGGATCGCCGCCTTGCGAAATTTGATCAAATTGAAATTGTCGTCGATTTCCTGTTTCAGTTCATCGCTCAACGACATCATCTCGTAAATACCGATGCGACCGATAAACCCGGTCTGCCGACATTCGAGACAGCCCTCGGCGACGGCAATTTTATCCGGCGGCGATGTGGTCCAGGGTTTGATCAGGGCTTGCCACTCAAGCGGATCGAAACTGGTTTCATGTTTACAGTGCGGACACAGCGTGCGCACCAGCCGTTGCGCGACCACGCCGATCAGAGTCGCGGTAATCAGGTATGACGGCACGCCGATTTCGGCCAAACGCGCAATCGCCGAAGGCGCATCGTTGGTATGCAATGTCGATAACACCAGGTGCCCGGTAAGCGCCGCCTGCACCGCCATTTCCGCGGTCTCCCGATCGCGAATTTCGCCGACCATGATAATGTCGGGATCCTGGCGTAACAGGGTTTTAACGCCAGCGGCAAAATCCAGCTGAATATTATGCTGTACCTGCATCTGATTGAAGGCGGGTTCGATCAGTTCGATCGGATCCTCGATGGTGCACACATTGACTTCCGGAGTCGCCAGGTGTTTAAGGCTGGTATACAAAGTTGTGGTTTTACCCGATCCGGTCGGACCGGTTACCAGAATGATTCCATAGGGCCGGGAAATCATATCGTTCCAGATAGTGGATTCTTTTTTTCCAGACCCAGGGCGGCAAAGTTTTTGACCAGCACCTCAGGATCGAAGATTCGCAGCACCAGTTTTTCACCAAAGGCGGTTGGCATGCTCGACAAGCGCAATTCGATCTCGGCGCCATCGGGTGACAGCGTTTTGATACGGCCGTCCTGCGGCTTGCGTTTTTCGGCAACATCGAGTCGTCCCATAATCTTGATTCGACTGACTACCGCGGCGGTAATATTGGCGGGGATTTCGTATACTTGGTGCATGACACCGTCGATTCGAAAACGTACGTTACCCTGTTCGCGGCGGGGTTCGATATGAATATCGCTGGCGCGCTGGCTGAAGGCATATTGCATTAACCAGTCGACGATACTGACGATGTGCTGATCTTCGGCGTCTACCTTGCCGGTTTTTCCTAGCTCGATGAGTTGTTCGAGGTTTTGAATATTACCCGGCAACTCACCCAGAGCCTTGTTACCGGCGCCCTCCATCGCCTTGCTGACGCTGTAAAACTCGATCAGGTAATTCTTTAGTTCCCGGGGATTCGCCAGCACCGTCGTAATCGGCTTATTGACGATGCGATCCAGTTCATCCATCCATTCGAGCCGGTAGGGATCGGTTACCGCAATTACGACTTCGCTAGCGGTCACTTTAACCGGCAAGATGCCAAAACGGGACGCATAGGCATAGGAGGTAATAGAGGTGCAGGACGCAACATCCATTTTTAACGGATCGAAATGATAGCGACTTAATCCGGATTTCTCAGCCAACCAGTCGGTTAGCATATCGAGCGACAACGGCTGCTGGGGATTCGATTTGTGGTTCCATTGCCGGCCGGCGATGATTTCCAGCGGATGCAGGGATTTTCTGGCCTGGGCGGATACCAGCGAAGTGACCATACTAGCCTTCTCCTGCTCGACGATATCCTCGGATACCAGCGCTTCGAGTATCCCTTCCAGGGTACAGACGGGTTTGGTCACAATATAAGCCTTAGCGTAATTCTTTAATGCATATTAGCAGGAAATTACGGACTTACATTGCTGATTATTGTGAAGAGATTTTCTTTGGCTGCCAGTTTTGTATGAACTGCTCGATCATATCGCGGGTAACCGGACCCACTTGCCGCGCTACCACTTCGCCCTCGGGGGTAACCAGGAAAGTCGTCGGCAATCCGGGGATCAAACCCAATTCCGATTCCTGGGTCGGTTTCGAATTAACAATCGGGTAAGTAATGAAATAGTCGTCCAGAAAAGTCTTCAATTGCTGATCGCCGATCAGTTCGGTATTAATGCCGATTACCATTGCATCCGTGTTCACATGATCGTCGTGAAAAGATTGTAACTCCGGCATTTCGACGATACAGGGAGGGCACCAGGTAGCCCAGTAATTTACCACCACCCACTTCCCTAAATAGCTTTTAAGATTCGCCTTGTTGCCATGAATATCGGTCAGAGGCATATCGACCGCCAGCGCCGCAAACGGTATCGCCAAAGCCAGTACTAAAACGTACAATCTTTTTTTCAAGCCTTCAATCATAGTTAATCCCGTCGTCCCAGTTAGGAGGATATAATCGGATTTTAGTTCAAAATTTCAGAAATTAATCGTTTTCCCGACTGCCCGGTTGAATCCGATCTGCGCCGGGGCGGCGAAATTCGGGAACAATCGATGCGGCCCCGGGATACAAACGCGTCGACCGGCATGACGACTTGTTCGACGACAAAAAAAAGCCCGCATCGGCGGGCTTTTTTTCATATCGGCCTGACCCTACTGCGCCAGGTAATCCAGGTCGGAAGCCTCGGTTTCGCCGAGGGTCCAGGCGCCACGGTTGCGGGCGTGCGCTATCGCCGCGCCGCGCTCGGCTCCCTTGGCCTTGGGAATATAGAAATACTGACCGGGATGTATCAGGTCGGCATCCTTGATCTGGCCCGAGTTGGCCTTGTAGATGAGTGGCCACATGTACGGATCGCCGTAGATGGTGTCCTGGCCGGAGATATTCCACAGATTATCACCGCTAACCACGAGGTATCCACCGATGTAGGGAGAGTCTTCTTGCATCGGCTCTTTATCCATGGTTTCAGCCATGNGTGTCGTCGCCTTGCATGGCTGC
>DS021202.1:83208-106167 GCA_001735895.1 Olavius algarvensis Gamma 3 endosymbiont
CGGTGTGTATCACGCTCAAGATTTCGATTTGGCTGGCTTTTGCGTCGGCATTGTGGAACGCGACCGGGTCATCGACGGCAGCCGCGTCGCGCGCGGCAATCGACTGGTGGCGCTGGCTTCATCGGGTCCGCATTCCAATGGCTATTCGCTGATCCGTAAGATAATCGAAGTTAGCGGGGCCGACCTCGGCCAAACCTGCGGCAACCAAAGCCTGGCCGAGGCGCTGATCGCGCCCACCCGGATATACGTCAAGAATCTGCTGCAACTGGCGCAACAATGCCCGCTCAATGCCATTGCCCATATTACCGGCGGCGGTTTGATCGACAATATCCCACGCGTGCTGCCGGCACAGCTGGCGGCAAGAATAGATTTATCCAGTTGGAAACTGCCCGCGATATTTAGATGGCTGCAAAAGTCCGGCAATATTGCCGAGAGCGAGATGCTGCGCACTTTCAATTGCGGCGTCGGCATGGTGCTGGCAATCGACGCCGGACAGGAGCAGGCATGTCTGCAGCAACTTGCGGCCATGGGCGAAAACGCCTGGGTAATTGGAGAAGTCATCGATCGTGGAAGCGAGTCCGCGGTCGTATTTGCATGAGCCGGACGATCAAGCTTGCGGTATTGATTTCGGGCAATGGAAGCAACCTGCAATCGATCATCGATGCCATCGACTCGGGTCAGCTCGACGCCGAAATCAAGACCGTAATATCCAATAACCGGAGCGCCCATGGGCTAGTTCGCGCCACCCGGCACGGCTTGCCTACCTGGGTGCTCGAGCATCGGGATTTCGAAGACCGCGACCGTTTTGACGACGCCCTGCAACATTATCTCGCCGCGATTGAACCCGACTACATCGTTCTGGCGGGTTTCATGCGCATCCTCGGCCCGCGTTTTATCGAGGCCTTCGCCGATAAAATTCTCAATATCCACCCTTCGCTGTTACCGGCATACAAGGGTTTGAACACCCATCAACGCGCGCTGGATAACAACGAACGGGAACATGGCGTCAGCATCCACCTGGTCACCGCCAAACTCGACGATGGACCCGTCATCCTGCAGGCCGGCTACCCGATAAAGCCCGGCGACAAAGCCGCGGATTTACAGCGTCGGGGGCATCGGCTCGAGCATCAGATGTATCCGCAGCTGTTGCGCTGGCTCAGCGATCAAAGCCTGGTGATAAAAGCAGGCCAGATCTTTTATAAACAGGCCTTGCTTGAAAATCCGATCCAGTTCAAGCCTTAGTCTGCTGCTGGTTTGGTCGCTGTTCCCGGCCGCCGTTACAGCTGAGGTGGCACTGCGTCCATTCAATGCCAACTACGACTTGCATAGGGGCAACAGTCATATAGGCAACACCGAACTCGTGCTGGAACGCCGCGGTAATCGCTGGCGTTGGCGCTCGCTGACCAAGGCGCAAGGTGTTTATGCCTGGTTTACCCGCAAGCAGCCTTATACCGAAACCAGCTTCAGCCCGGCTGACAGCGAGTTCTTGTTAAATGAAATCCTGATATCGGATGCTCGCAAAAAGAGCAACTACGAATTGGCGAGCTTCGACTGGAATAAAAGTCAACTGGAGGTATTCAGGAAAGGTAAACACCGGCAACTGCGGCTCGAAGCGAAGGTATACGACTATCAAAGCATCCATCTGCTGGCGGCCATCATGGTTCAGCAGCGGCAAGTCGAGAGGCGCATCGATTTTTACCGGAAAGGTAAACTGGTTAAATCCCGGATGACCTACATGGGCCGTCAAATCCTCGACCTCGACGGCAAAAACATGGACGTCAACGTCTATGAACAAGTAATCAGTAAGTCGAAATCAACGATAAAGTATTATTACGATGCCGCCAACCCGCTGCTGCCGTTACGCATCGAAAAACTCGAACCTCGAAAAAAACCATCCGTATTGACCCTGCGCCGGATCGATTGGGGACTATAAGCGGGTAAAGCCTTCTTCTTTTTGCAAGCGTTCGATTTCGGCAGGGGCGAAGGGCACTTGCTCGATGAAACTCGGAAGCTCGCTCTGCTCTATTTCCAGGGTCTTCATCATTGTCCGACAAGCCTTGATATCGATTATATTGTCGCGGTCGAGCAGCCGTGCTCGCTCTACCATGGACTGGTTTGACGTGTAGTTACCCTTCTGGAATAGCTGCAATTCGTCGCCGTGCAGCACAATCGCAATCTTGCTGTGCTCATCGGGATCGAACAGCTCGCGCAAATCCTCGGCGCGATTGAGCACCACGTCCAACTGCTGCTGGTTATTGACCGTGACGCTGAAGACGTAACCCGGCGGCTGCCTATCTTCTTCCGCCGAGAAGAGAGTCAACGGCAGGCACAGCAGCAACGGCAATATCGGTAGCGAGAGACGCGGCATGTTAGTCGCTGCCGGCAATCATCATATTGTCGATCAGTATCGATCCGCAGCGCACGCTGCCGCGAAAATCGACATCGTTGCCGATTTCGACGATACCTTTGAACATCTCGCGCAGGTTGGCGGCGATGGTAACTTCCTCGACCGCATGATCGAGCTTGCCGTTTTCAACCCAAAAACCGGCCGCGCCCCGCGAATAATCTCCGGTGACGGTATTGACGCCATGCCCCATCAACTCGGTGACCAAAAACCCACGATGCATCGCGCCCAGGCATTGCTCGAAAGATTTTCCGGTATCGGGAAGTATCAGGTTGTGCACACCGCTGGCATGCCCGGTGGTCGTCAGTCCCAGTTTGCGCGCCGAGTAGCTATCGAGCAGGTAGTTTTGAATTACGCCGGCAGCGACCAGATCTCCGTTGTGGGTGGCTACGCCTTCGGCGTCGAAATTCGCCGAACCGAGCGCCTGCGGGATAAACGGGTCCTCGTGCAATCGCACAAAATCGGGAAATATCTGCTCGCCCACGGCGTCGAGCAAAAAACTGGCCTTGCGATACTGCGCGGCACCGCCAATGGCAGCGCTGAAATGTCCGATCAGACCACGCGCCAGCTCGGGCACAAAAAGAATGGGGGACTGCTGGGTTTTCAGCTTACGGGCATCGAGCCTGCGCACCGTGCGCTCGGCCGCAGTCTGGCCGACGCTACGGGCACTTTCGAGCCGGTCCGGATGGCGGCTGACATCGTACCAGTAGTCACGTTGCATGCTGTCTTGTGCCTGACCCACCACCGAGCAACTGATGCTGTGCCGGGTTTTGTGCTGGGCCTGCAAAAATCCATGCGAATTGCCATAAACCGACAGGCCCGCATTCAAATCGATCGATGCGCCCTCGGAATTGACGATGCGCGAATCGTATTCCAGCGCCGCATTTTCGCACTCCAGCGTCAGCTCGATAACCGACTGGGGGTCCAATCCCCAGGGGTGGTAAAGGTCTAGCTCGCGCATTTCGGTCGCCATCAGCTCGGCATCGGCAAGGCCGGCGCAGGGATCCTCCGAGGTGTAACGCGCAATATCGCAGGCGGCCGCGATCGTTTTACGGATCGCGTCGAGATCGAGGTTCGAAGTGCTGGCGCTGGCCTTGTGCCGTCCGAAATACACACTGACGCCGAGGCCGTTATCCTGTTGGTGCTCGATGGTTTCCACCGATCCCATACGCGTTGCCACCGATAAACCCTGCGATACCGAGAGGCCGGCCTCCACCTGGCTGGCGCCCTTGGCCTGCGCCATCTTGATCGCGTCGGCGACGACGTTTTTAAATGATTCCGCTTGCGGAAATGCTAATATGCTGTTTTTTTCATCATTCATCGAATCATTTTATCCCAGACTGCAATGGAAAACGAAGCAGAGTTTGACGAAATCGAATATGTCAGTAAAAGCCAACTCAAGCGAGAGAGCCATGCGCTGCAAGACCTCGGTAAGAAACTCGTTGCCCTGCCCGCCGATCAGTTGAGTCGAATTCCGTTAGACAACCCGTTACTGGAAGCCATTTCACTGGCTAAGCGCATCCAAAACAAGCGCAGCGCGCTTAAACGCCACTATCAGTTCCTGGGAAAACTGCTGCGCGCCCGCGATACCGACCCTATTTATGCGGCATTGACCGAAATCGAACAGGAAAGCCAACATTCCATCCAGCGCCATCACCGCGCCGAGCGCTGGCGCGATCGCATCGTCGAACAGGGCAGCGAAGCCATCGAGGCGCTGCTGGCGGAAATCGGGCGGGTCGACCGCCAAAAGTTGCGTCAACTGTGGCGCAATTACAAAAAAGCGCCCACGGACGCCAAGCGCAGCCAGCACTCGCGCCTGATCTACAAAGAAATCAAGCAAGCCCTCGATTCCTGAATTTAGAGCAACGCTCGAGCTTCGATGGGATCAGGACTATCCCTCGCAGCAGGCGGGGGGAAGCTGATGACGTGGTCAAACTTTTTGATACACCCCAGTTAAGCGGCATGCTTCGTTTCGAGTAGTCGTTTTTCATAATCATTCGGGCTGACATAATTCAGCGTCGAATGTAATCGATATGGGTTATACCAGCTGGATATGTACTGCAGAATATCCTGCTGTGCTTCATATCGAGTCTGATAATTTCGCCATTGCACCCGCTCCTGCTTCAGACTGCCAAAGAAGCTCTCGACCACCGCATTATCCCAACAGTCACCTTTACGGCTCATGATAATCCTACTCCGGGCTGGCGGGGATGACCGGGGTGCGGCTGTCGACGTCGGCATTTTGCGCGCGGTTGCGCAGGAAGTGATCCATCAGGACGATTGCGAGCATGGCTTCGGCGATCGGCGTGGCGCGAATACCGACGCAGGGATCGTGGCGGCCTTTGGTGCGGATTTCGGCCGCCTTGCCGTCGACATCTACAGTGTTACCCGCGAGGTGAATACTGGAGGTTGGTTTGAGTGCAATGCTGACCAGGACATCCTGCCCGGAGGTGATGCCGCCGAGCGTGCCGCCGGCGTGATTCGACAGGAAGCCCGCGGGCGTGATTTCGTCGCGGTTTTGTGTTCCCTTGAGTTCGATACTGCCGAATCCGGCACCGATTTCCACCCCCTTGACGGCGTTGATACTCATCATCGCATGTGCGATATCGGCATCGATGCGATCGAAAATCGGCTCGCCGAGCCCGGGTGGAACCCCACTGGCAACCAGCGAGACCCTGGCGCCGATCGACTCGCCCTGCTTGCGCAAGGCATCCATGTATTTTTCCATTTCGGGCAGCATATCGGCATCCGGACAAAAGAATGCATTCCGGTCGACCTGTTCCCAATCGAAGTTTACCGGAACCAGCGGCCCCAGCTGGGCCAGGTAACCCCGCACCCGGATGCCACACTTCTCGAACAGGTATTTTTTGGCGATCCCGCCGGCAGCGACCCGCATCGCGGTTTCCCGCGCCGACGAGCGGCCGCCGCCGCGGTAATCGCGCAAACCGTATTTTTGCTGGTAACTGTAATCGGCATGACCGGGGCGAAACAGGTTCATGATGTCGCCGTAGTCCTTCGAACGCTGATCCTGGTTGTGCACCAGCAGGCAGATCGGAGTGCCGGTGGTGCGACCCTCGAAAGTACCCGACAAAATCTTCACCGCGTCATCTTCGCGTCGCTGGGTGGTGTGACGCGAAGTTCCGGGTTTGCGGCGGTCGAGGTCCTGCTGCAGATCGACCTCGCTGAGTTCGAGTCCCGGCGGGCAGCCATCGACGATACAGCCGATTGCGCTGCCGTGACTTTCGCCAAACGATGTCACCACGAATGATTTGCCGAAACTGTTACCCGACATTTACCTGACCTTTGATTGAATTCACGGGATAAAACACTAACTTATAGTGATATGACGCATTCTACTAAAAAACTGGGTATGATGTTCACTGTCGGCGCCTGGCTGCTGGGTTTCTTGCTCATGGCGCTCGCGTTTTCGAAAATACTCGACCGGCAAAACAATCCGAACCAGTCGGTAGCAACCCTCCAGAGTGGTGAGTTTCAAGAAGTCCTGCTGACGCGCAACCGCAGCGGACACTATGTTTTCGACGGCGAAATCAACCATCGCAAGGTCACCTTCCTGGTCGATACCGGCGCCACCACCACGGCGATACCCGGCTCGATGCAGCGCTCCTTGGGACTCGAGGCCGGTCCGCCGATATCGGTTTCGACCGCCAATGGCATAACCACCGCATACCTGACCCGACTCGATCAGCTCGCGATCGGTGCGATCGAGATGTACGACGTCAACGCCAGCATTATCGCGGGTATGGGCGTCGACGAAGTCCTGCTCGGAATGAACGTTTTAAAACACTTCGAACTGGTGCAGCGCGGCGATCAACTCATCATTCGCCGATACAAGTAAAAGTTCCATCGCTTTGCGGCAATAAGCATTTTTTCTCATTTCATTGTATTTTTATGAACTTTCTATAAATTCATTTCCTCTAAGCTCGCGTAATGGGGAAACAACCAGTACAACGAAACCGTTTATTAACTTGAGGATTATTGCAATGAATACAGCTAAGAAAACCACCGGAGTCGCCCTGGCCGCAGCTGCAGCCGCCATGTTCGCAATCGCGCCGATGAGTGCTACCGCCGGCGAAAAAGCGGGCAAGTGCTTTAACGTCAATTCATGTAAAGGCACCAGCGCCTGTGCCACCGCAACCACCAGCTGTGCAGGTCAAAACTCTTGCGCCGGACAAGGCTGGGTAAAGCGCACCAAGTCTGAATGTGAAGGTGCAGGTGGTAAGTTCGAAGCCTAAGCTGTCTTTCCGAGCTAATAAAAATGCACCGGTCTTGCCGGTGCATTTTTTTTGCCCGCTAGAATCGATACAATAATTCCAGATTAGATGGCGAACATGACGATGACTGAAACCACGCCTAAGCTCTTTCTCGGATTTGGCCTCGGCCTGCGCGCGGAACATTACCAGGATGTCCTCGAGCGCAAGCCTCAAAATATCGACTGGTTCGAAATCCTGAGTGAAAACTACATGATCGATGGCGGTAAGCCGCTGTATTTTCTCGACGCGATCCGCCAGGATTATCCGATGGTCATGCACGGGGTATCGATGTCGCTCGGCAGCACCGACGAACTGGATTTCGAGTACCTCAAGCGGCTCAAGACACTGATCGAGCGCGTCGAACCGCACTGGTTTTCCGATCACCTGTGCTGGACCGGGGTCGATCGCAAGAATATGCACGACCTGCTGCCGCTGCCCTACCCCGAAGAAGCCGTCAATCACGTCGCCGACCGTATTTCGCGGGTGCAGGATTTTGTCGGCCGGCAAATGCTGATCGAGAACCTGTCCAGTTATATCACCTATTGCGAAGACGTCATGCCCGAATGGGAGTTCCTGACGGCAATCGCCGAAAGGGCGGATTGCAACCTGCTGCTCGACGTCAACAACATCTACGTCAGCAGCTATAACCATCATTACGACCCGCTCGAATATCTGCAAGGCGTGCCCGCAGAGCGCGTCTGGCAACATCACCTGGCAGGCCATACCAATGACGGCAATCTGATTATCGACACCCATGACCAGGACATCATCGATCCGGTGTGGGCGCTGTACCGGGAAACGGCGAAACGCTTCGGCCCGGCGTCGACGATGATCGAACGCGACGGCAATATTCCAGAGCTCGATGCCGTGCTCGCCGAGCTCGACCAGACGCGCGCCATCGCCACACCCTATTACGAGTCTGAGCAATGAGACATTTGCGTAGTTTGCAACTGCGTTTCCAGGATTACCTGATCGGTGTATCCGACGCCATCGAAGGCGATATCATCAGCACCGAGAACGCACTGGCGGAACATCGGCTCGGCGCCTACTACAACGCCTACCGGATTCGGCTGATCGACTGCCTGGCGGTGGACTACCCGGCGCTCATGCATTGCCTGGGCCGCGAGGCCTTCGAAAATATGGCGCTCGACTATTTGCAGCGCCACCCTTCAACCCACCCCTCGGTACGCTGGTTCGGAACCCGGCTACCCGAGTACTTGCGCGATAATTACCCGGGTCAGGACCAGGAATTCCTGCACGAACTGGCCAGCTACGAATGGGCCCAAACCCTGGTGTTCGATGCGGCCGACAGCGATTCCCTGTTCCAGCTGGAAGACATGGCGCAGATTCAGCCCGAGGCCTGGCCGGATTTGACTTTCCAGTTCAAGCCGGCGCTGCAGTGGCTGGATTTGCACTGGAATGTCACGCTGGTGGAAAGCGCAATCGACGGCGGAACCGAAATACCGCCGCGCCAGCGCAGCGAATTCCCGCAACGCTGGCTGTTATGGCGTCGCCAGCTCAAAACCCACTGGCGCTCACTCGAGGTGCACGAGGCCTGGGCCATCGAACAGGCGGCGCAAGGCGCTAATTTCGCGGCCATCTGCGAGGGTTTGCTGGAGTGGGTCGATGCCGAGCAGGTCGCGTTGGTCGCGGCGGGGTTTCTCAAACAGTGGATAGCCGATCAACTGATAATAAGCCTGGGCAAAGACTAACTCGCACTCCGGGTATAGTGTTAAACTGTGCGCCGCAAAAATACCTAAATCCGTAGTTCGCGGGTTTGCGTAATTTAAAGAACGATTCGCTATAAGATTGACCTGAGGAACCCGCCATGCCAAATCTCGACCTCCAGTTGAAGGATCTAGATGTCTTCCACGGATTTATCCGCCGCCATATCGGTCCGGACCCGACTGAAGAACAGGCAATGCTAGCCGAGCTCGGTATGGACGATATCGAACAACTGCTCGACCGGGTGGTGCCGGAGTCGATCCGCCGGCGTAAACCGCTGGCGGTTAAAAGCAGCCTCAGCGAACGCCAGGTGCTGTTACGGCTGTACGAAGTGTCGATCCGTAACCAGCTTTACAAGTCGTTCATCGGCATGGGTTATTACAATACCCAAACACCGACCGTCATCGAGCGCAACCTGTTACGCAACCCGGCCTGGTATACCTCGTATACGCCCTACCAGGCGGAGATTTCACAGGGGCGCCTCGAGGCGCTGCTCAACTTTCAAACCATGGTAAGCGATTTGACCGGGATGGAGCTCGCCAATGCATCGGTGCTGGACGAGGCTACCGCCGCGGCCGAAGCCATGGCCATGTGCCATCGTTTATCGAAGAGCAAGAGCGATGTTTTCTATATCGCCAATAGCTGTCACCCGCAGACTATCGAAGTGGTAACCAACCGCGCCAAGCACATGCACATCAAATGCGTCATCGGCGACCCATTCGCGGCGGCCGATAATCCCGAGCTGTTCGGCGTCCTGCTGCAATACCCCTGCTCCACCGGCGAAGTACACGATTATCGCGAGCTGGTAGCCGGGATTCATGCGAAAAAAGGGCTGGTCGCGGTCGCGGCGGATCTGCTTAGTCTGACGCTGTTGACGCCGCCGGGCGAATTTGACGCCGATATCGTGGTCGGTAGTTCACAGCGCTTCGGCGTACCGCTCGGCTACGGTGGACCGCATGCGGGTTTCATGGCAACCCGCGACGCCTATAAACGCTCCCTGCCGGGGCGCCTGATCGGGGTCTCCAAGGATACCTGCGGCGAAGCTGCGCTGCGCCTCACGCTGCAAACCCGTGAACAGCACATACGCCGCGAAAAGGCGACCAGCAATATTTGCACCGCACAGGCTCTGCTCGCGATCATGGCGAGCATGTACGCCGTTTATCACGGCCCCGCGGAAATCAAACGCATTGCGCAGCGCGTGCATCGGTTGACGGTGTTGCTGGCCGAGGGTTTGAGCGCGCTCGGCATGGAGGTCAATACCAAGCATTATTTCGACACCATCACCGTCAATACCGGAAACGCGACCGAATTCATCATGGCCGCAGCGCGCTCCAAGAAAATGAACCTGCGCCAGGTGGATGCGCATACAGTCGGCATTTCGCTGGACGAGGTATCCACGCGCGGCGACGTCACTCGGTTGTACGATGTCTTCACCCATGATCACGGGCGCGACGTGTCGATCGACGAACTGGACGCGAAAATCAAGACCGCGCTGCCGCAGGACTTGATTCGCAGCAGCGCATATCTGACCCATCCGGTATTCAACAGCCACCATTCCGAAACCGATTTGATGCGTTACATGCGCAAGCTCGCCGACAAGGACCTGGCGCTGGACCGCAGCATGATTCCGCTCGGTTCCTGCACCATGAAATTGAATTCGGCGACCCAGCTGATTCCGGTAACCTGGCCCGGCTTTGGCCGCATCCATCCCTTCGTGCCCCTCGACCAGGCGCAGGGATACCAGCAATTAATCGTCGAACTCGAGCAAATGCTGTGCGCCTGCACCGGCTACGACGCGATTTCACTGCAACCGAACTCCGGCGCGCAGGGTGAATACGCCGGCCTGCTGGCGATCAAGTCTTATCATGAAAGCCGCGATGAGGGTCATCGGGATATCTGCGTCGTGCCGTCATCGGCGCACGGCACCAACCCGGCCTCGGCGCAAATGGCGGGGATGAAAGTGGTCGTGGTCGGTTCGGCAAAAAACGGCAATATCGATCTCGACGACTTGCGCGCCAAGTGCGAAAAGCACAGCACCAACCTGGCCGCTATTATGATCACCTATCCGTCGACGCACGGCGTATTCGAAGACGACGTGCGCGAAGTCTGCGATATCGTGCACCAGCACGGCGGGCAGGTTTACATCGACGGCGCCAACATGAATGCCATGGTCGGCGTCTGCGCCCCGGGCAAGTTCGGGGGCGATGTGTCGCATCTGAACTTACACAAGACCTTTGCCATCCCGCACGGCGGCGGCGGCCCCGGGGTCGGCCCGATCGGTGTCAAGGAACACCTCAAGCCCTTTCTGCCGCAGTCAGAAGTCCAACGGCGGCATTACCAAGGTTGCCGCTGCGCCCTTCGGCAGTGCCGGAATCCTGCCGATCAGCTGGGCCTACATATCGCTGCTGGGCCGCGACGGCTTGCCTCAAGCGACCGCGATCGCAATTTTGAATGCGAATTACATCGCGCATCGTCTGAAAGACCATTTCCCGATTCTATATACCGGCTCCAACGGACTGGTGGCGCACGAATGCATAATCGATACCCGCGTGGTCAAGGAATTCGCCAGCGTCGACGATATCGCCAAACGCTTGATCGATTACGGTTTCCATGCGCCGACCATGTCCTTCCCGGTGGCCGGCACGCTGATGATTGAACCGACCGAATCCGAATCCAAGGAAGAGCTCGACCGCTTTTGCGAGGCGATGATTTCGATCCGCGGCGAGATTCGCGATATCGAGGAAGGACGCATGGATCCCGCCGACAACCCGCTGACAAATGCACCGCATACGGTGGATATGGTCTGCGCCGACGAATGGACCCACGCCTATAGCCGCCAGCAAGCCGCCTACCCGCTGGCTTCCTTGCGCGATAACAAGTACTGGTCGCCGGTGGGCCGGGTCGATAACGTGTTTGGCGATACTCATGTGGTTTGTTCCTGCCCGCCGCTTTCGGCCTATGCCGAAGAAGAAAGCTGACCCGCTTACCCGGCACACTGGCGCAGACATCGGCTCGATCTGGACTTATACTCGCGCCACTTGCTGAGATAGGATTGCCCGATGGCGATTAGTGTATTCGATTTGTTTTCGATCGGTATCGGACCCTCGAGTTCGCATACCGTGGGCCCGATGCGGGCCGCGCAGCAGTTTGTGCAAACCCTCGAGCAAGACGGCCTGTTGCAGCAGGTGGCCGGCGTCAAGGCCGAGCTCTACGGCTCCCTCGGTGCCACCGGCAAGGGACACGGCAGCGATAAAGCGGTGATGCTCGGGCTGGAAGGCGAATCGCCGGAGTCGGTCGACACCGGCGCCGTCGAGGCACGACTCGACTCGATCCGTTCGAAGTCTCGGTTAAACCTGCTCGCCGAACATCCGGTCGACTTCGACGAATCCAGTCAACTGATCATGCATCGCAAAAAAACCCTGCCGTTTCACTCCAACGGCATGACCTTCCGCGCCTACAACCGGCAGCAAACCGAGATTCGCAGCGCTACCTTTTATTCGGTTGGCGGCGGTTTTATCGTCGATGAAAACGCCGCCGGCGCGGATCGCATCGTCGCCGACGATACTCGACTGACCTATCCGTTTACCACCGCGGTCGATTTGCTGATTCACTGCGCCAACCATGACCTGCGCATCAGCGACGTCATGCTGGCCAATGAAAAAGCCTGGCGCAGCGAGGACGAAATCCGCAACGGCTTGCTCGGAATCTGGAAGGTCATGCAAAACTGCGCTAAAAACGGCTGCCGCAACGAAGGTATATTGCCGGGCGGCATGAAGGTAAAACGCCGCGCCGCGGACCTGTATCGCAAATTGAGCAGTCAACCGCACATCACCTACAAGGATCCGCTGACCACGCTGGACTGGGTCAACCTCTGGGCGCTCGCGGTCAACGAAGAAAACGCCGCCGGCGGGCGCGTGGTTACCGCACCAACCAACGGCGCGGCCGGCATCATCCCGGCGGTTATGCATTACTACCATCATTTTTACCCCGCCGCCGAGGACGACGGCATTGTCCGTTTTTTACTAACCGCGGGCGCGATCGGTATTCTCTATAAGGAGAATGCATCGATCTCAGGCGCCGAGGTCGGCTGCCAGGGTGAGGTCGGCAGCGCCTGCTCGATGGCCGCCGGCGCGCTCACCGAAGTCATGGGAGGCACGCCCGAGCAGGCCGAAAATGCCGCCGAAATCGGCATGGAGCATAACCTCGGGCTAACCTGCGATCCGGTTGGCGGCCTGGTGCAGGTGCCCTGCATCGAGCGTAACGCAATGGCCTCGGTCAAGGCGATCAACGCCGCGCGCATCGCGATGCGCGGCGACGGCCAGCACTTCGTTTCGCTCGACAAGGTCATCAAGACCATGCGTGAAACCGGCGCCGATATGAAAACCAAATACAAGGAAACCGCGCGCGGCGGGCTCGCGGTCAATATCATCGAATGCTGAACGACCTGCAGGCAGCGCTGCTGCCCTACCTCGGGCTAGTCGGCGAGCATGCCTGGTTACAGGCCCTGGTCATCATTTTCGCCGCGTTGCTGGTAGCGTGGATTTTCGATCGTTTTATCAGCGCCGCCCTGCGCAAATTGGCGGGACGCACCAAATTTCAGGTCGATGACCATTTAATCGATAATTTACACAATCCGATTTACGTCAGCGTGATCCTGATAGGCACGGCGCTCGCGGCTAATCTGCTGAAGATACCCGAGCCCTTCGACTTTGTCGTATTTTCGATCCTGCAAACCATCGCCTACCTGGTCTGGACCCTGTTCCTGCTGCGGGTAACGCGTTCGCTGATTCGCTACATCGCCGACGATGAAAATCATGTCGCGGTATTACACCCGCAGACTCGCCCATTATTCGAAAACCTGGCCATGATCGTCATCGTGGTACTCGCGGTGTACATCATATTTACCGCCTGGAATGTCGACATGACCGCGTGGCTGGCATCGGCCGGCATCGTCGGTATAGCGGTCGGATTTGCCGCCAAGGACACTCTGGCCAACCTGTTTTCCGGGGTATTCATCCTCGCCGACGCACCCTATAAAATCGGCGACTACGTAGTGCTGGACACCGGCGAACGGGGCGAAATAACCCACATCGGCATTCGCAGCACGCGTTTGATGACCCGTGACGATGTCGAAGTCACGGTGCCCAACGCAATCATGGGTAACACCAAAATCATCAATGAATCGGGCGGTCCCGAGGCAAAGTTTCGCATCCGCATTGCAGTCGGCGTCGCCTACGGCTCGGATATCGACCGGATCCGCGATCTGTTGATGGCCATCGCATTGGCCGACGACGCAGTCTGTGACGAGCCGGAACCGCGGGTGCGCTTTCGCCGCTTCGGCCCTTCGAGTCTGGATTTCGAGCTACTATGCTGGGTCGAGGAACCGGTATTGCGCGGCCGCGTCACTGACGCGCTGAACTGCGAGGTGTATAAACGCTTCAACCAAGAAGGGGTCGAAATCCCCTACTCCAAGCAGGACGTCTACATCAAGGAGTTACCCGATCGCGCGGCTTCCGATTGAGGTCTTGACGGGCGGGATTCAATGGCTCGCTCCGATGGGGTCAGCGCAAAAATTGCACTGAGTTTTGAGGGAATGGCAAATTGTCGCCGCAATTATTGGTCTGACCCCGAGCGTCCGGCCCTTGGAAAGTTGGGTTCGGAGTTAAAATACCGTTGAATCGATCGGGCTAATGAGTTGCGGCGGTATTTTAACTCCGACCCCCTAGCAGCAAGTCAGGGAGTCGTCAGCTACTCGCCGAAGACAGTGGCGATCGCGTTGCGGATGCCGGCGACCAACTCGTCGAGCGTGGCCTGGTCGGTGGTCAACGGCGGCGCGATGCAGACCACTTCGCTACGCATGCGTGTAAATATGCCATTGTCGATCAGCGCCTTGCTCATCTTCGGTCCGACGCCCCACTCCGGTGAATACCATGACTTGCCGGCCTTGTCTTCTACCAACTCGACCCCGCACATCATCCCCAGGCCGCGCACATCCCCGTCATGTGGATGGTCGGCCAGTTCGCGCTGCAGCTTTTCGAGCAGGTAAGCGCCCTTGTCGGCGGCTCGCGCGACCAGATTTTCGCTCTCGATATAATCGAGCGTCGCCAGTCCGACCGCACAGGTCGTCGGATGCCCGCTATAGGTATAGGCATGCATCCAGGGTTTGTCGCTGGCGCGAACCACCGCGGCGATTTCATCGCTGATACCGATGCCGCCGAGCGGCAGGTAACCCGAAGTAATCGACTTGGCGAACTGCACTAGGTCGGGCTGTACGCCGAAATGCTCGAGCGCAAACATCTTGCCGGTGCGGCCAAAGCCGGTAATGACTTCGTCGGCCACCAACAACACTTCGTATCGATCGCAGATTTCGCGAATCCGCGGAAAATAATCCGCCGGCGGCACGATAACCCCACCCGCGCCGATGACCGGCTCGGCGATAAACATCGCCACCGTTTCCGGCCCCTGTTTGAGAATTTCCCGTTCCAGTTCGTTGGCCGCGGCGATTCCCTGCGATGAACCATCCTCCGGCATCGGATAATGGTAAGGGTCGGGCGCGGGAATATGGCTGAATCCGGGGATGCGGGGTTCGAAAGATGGCCAGTAACCCGCAATACCGGTGGCACACATCGCGGCGAAGGTCACCCCGTGATAACCCCAGATACGGCTGATGACCTTGATCTTATCGGGTTTGCCTTTGGCTTTCCAGTAATAGCGCGCCAGCTTGAAGTTGCTGTCAGTGGACTCGCCGCCGCCCGAGGTGAAATAGAAATTATTGATCTGCGGATAGCAAATGTCGGCCAGTCGCTCGGCCAGTTCGATCGCCGGCGGATTAGAGCTGCCGTTGTAGCTCGAACAAAAGGCCATTTGCTGCATTTGCCGGCTGGCCGCGTCGATTAGTGGCTGGCGCCCGTGGCCACAACTGACATTCCACAAACAGGACAATCCGTCGATGTAGCGGTTGCCGTCGGCGTCGATCAGGTGCGACCCTTCCGCCTTGACCCAGACCTTAGCGTTGACGTGGGCCGGATTGTGGTGCAATGGGTGGATCATATGCGCCTGGTCCTTGTCAACCAGGGCGCTATTGCTGAGAGGGGCATTCATAGTCGGTACTCGCTTGCTTGCTAGCGCCGCGCGCGCGTTGCATCAAAGCCCGTAGTATAGAGATTCCGGCGCGCTAACTAAACCGGTTTTCCGTCTCGAGGGCGGGAACTTCACAAACGGCCCGGCGGGCGCGGGTGATCTGTCGCGGTTCGCGCAACGATTAAGCTCTCTGCCCCGAGCAAGACAGTACCAGCTCGGCCATTGCTGCGGTAGCGCCGACATACTGTGACATTTCTATGCTTAGCTGCGGGTGACCAGCCCTGGCGCAGGCGAGCTCACCGGGTATGTCGAGCGCCACATGTTTACCCGCGGCGAGGAAATAAGGCACCGCGACAATCTCGGTCGCGCCCAGTTCGACACAATGTTCCACGCCCTGCTGAATATTGGGCTCGGCGCATTCGAGGAAAGCCGCCACCACCGCCGCATAATCCTCGCCGGAGAGCGCCTGCACCCGCTGCGCCAGGCGACAGATTTCGTCATTGGCGGCCTGTTTGCGGCTGCCATGGGCAATTAACAACATAACTCTCATACGGGGGACTCAGCGTCAGGATATTGGACTCCGACATTGTACGTTAGCGCGACGGTTTTAGATTTATATTGCCGAAATTTAATCCGCCTGGCCGGATTCGGCGCAATAACCGCTGGTTTCCGAGCAAGGAGATAAACTTGAGATTTGAAATTCATCCCGACGAATACCAGGCTTTAGTGCTCGCAGGTCATCGTCAATTCGGTGCTTTCAAAACCTCGTCCGGCAAATTGCAGCGCGGCCTGCCACGGCCGCAGAATGATATCCATGCCGCTAAAACGACTCTTGCGTGCCCGATTTTCACGCTCTGCGGCCGGGTAAAATGACGGCTTCAAAGTCATTTGCAGCGTTTGCGAAAAACTTGAACCCGCCTCCATATCCCATTAAAGTGATCTCAAAAGCAAAAACCTTAGGATGGGCACACAGTCATGATAAGACTCCTGGCAAAAAATCGGGCGTTTGAACTCAGTGGTAATCATCACGATTGTCGCCACCGCTGCCTCGGTAGCGGTCGCCTCCGGCGCAATCCAATTACTAAACCATTACGGCCTTGGTCTTGCCATACGGCTCGACCTGGCTATCCCGCTGGCAGCAGGCGTTTCACTGGTGGTTGTAGCGCCAATCAGCTGGGTTCTAATCGGCATGACGCTGCGGATATATCGCATCGAAGAAAAGATGCGTAATCTGGCAAGTTATGACTCCCTCACCGGTTTGCTGAATCGACAAGCCTTTTTCGAAAACGCGAATCGTTCAATTTCGCTCGCCAACCGGGATAAAGCCGCGTTTGCGGTATTGATCATCGATCTCGATCACTTCAAGTCGATCAACGACCGCTACGGGCATCCCGCCGGTGACGCAGTGCTGCGGCTGTTTGCCGATGTCGCCAACAGCGTTGCCAGGCGCAGCGATATCATCGGTCGCCTGGGGGGCGAGGAATTCGGAATGTTGCTGCCCAGCACCAATACCGCCGCCGCGCTGGAATTTTGCGAACGGCTGCACAAGGCGATCGGCAAAGCGATGCTGAAGCATCAGGGTTCCATCATTCGCTATACCGTCAGCATCGGCCTTACCGCATCCAGTTTCGGCAGCCTCGATAGCATCGAAAACCTGCTGGCGCATGCCGACCTGGCGCTTTATCAGGCCAAGCGCGATGGCCGTAATCAAACCGCCGTTTTCAATTACGCAACCGAACGCGTGGTTGGCAGTTAAACTCAAGCCAGGGTAATGTCGTGGCCAGCCGTGATCTCGTCCTCAGAGGGTCCGGGTTAACCGGCAGCGGCGCAACCAATAGGCAAATTCTAACCCACCGGGCGCTTCATTGAGCAGCCTGAAGTCATTGTTATCCGAGGTCGCGCGCTGCCGCATCTGCGCCGCCGATCTGCCGCTAGGCCCTAATCCGGTATTGCAATGTTCCGCAACGGCAAAAATATTAATCGCCGGCCAGGCGCCCGGTAGCCGCGTGCATGCATCGGGGGTACCATTTGACGATGCCAGCGGCGAGCGTCTGCGCGACTGGATGGGAATTAGCCGGCAGGTATTCTATGACGCCGGGCGCATCGCAATTCTACCGATGGGATTCTGTTATCCGGGCAGCGGCAAATCCGGTGACCTAGCGCCGCGTCCCGAATGCGCAGCCGCATGGCGAGCCGCGCTGCTCGCGCAGATGCAGCAAATCGAACTAACCCTGGTGCTGGGACAATACGCGCAGCGCTATCACCTGCAAGCGGGTGGAGGATCGCTCACCGAGCGAGTGCGAAGCTGGCGAGATTATTGGCCCGCCATGCTACCCTTGCCGCATCCGAGCCCGCGCAACAATCGCTGGCTCAGCAAGAACCCCTGGTTTGCCGCCGAACTGCTGCCGCAATTAAAAACCAGAATCAATCAGATTCTCGACAGCGAGGTAAAATGACTCAGGATATCCGCCAGCGCATGTTGCTCGAAATGCAGCAAAAAGCCGCTTTCGACGACGCCCGTCGTGCTGCCTACGCCTATGCCGATGCGTCGTTTGAGCGCAATGTCTTCCCCACGCAACAGGCGCTGGACGATTTGCGGCACTTCGACGAGCCGCTGCCCGCCGACCCGGGGGACGCGCAGCAAATATTACGTCAGCTGCACGAGTTCGGCTCGCCCGCGACCGTGGCCCAGATCGGCGGGCGCTATTTCGGCCTGGTCAATGGCGGGGTCATACCGGCGACGCTGGCGGTGCGCTGGCTGACCGACTTCTGGGATCAGAATACGCCCCTGTATCTCGCTTCTCCGGTCGCCTCGAGGCTGGAGGAAGTCACCGAGGGCTGGTTGCGCGATTTGTTTGGGCTCCCCGATTCCACCGTGGCGGGTTATGTCAGCGGATCCTCGCTGTCAATTTTTTGTGGGCTGGCCGCCGCGCGCCAGCGTAATTTCACGGCCATGGGATGGGACATTAATCGCAAGGGATTTATCGACGCCCCGCGCCTGCGAGTGGTTGCCGGCCGGCAGGCGCACGCTACCGTTTCCAAGGCGGTCGCACTGCTCGGATTCGGCACCGACAATGTCGAGTGGGTTGCCGCCGACGCCCAGGGCAGAATCGAAACTGCCGCGCTACCCGAGCTCGATGCATCGACGATCCTGATCCTGCAGGCCGGCAACGTCAATTCGGGCGCCTTCGACGATTTCGCAACCCTGGGCCAACGAGCACGCGCGGCCGGAGCTTGGGTACATGTCGACGGCGCCTTCGGCCTGTGGGCTGCGGCGGCGGCCCGATTGCAACATTTGACCCGCAGCATCGAGCTTGCTGATTCATGGTCCTTCGACGGGCATAAAACCCTGAACACGCCCTACGACAGCGGCGTAATCATGTGTCGCGATCGCGACGCGCTAGTCAATGCCCTGCATGCCGCCGGCGCGTACATTACCTATAGCAAGCAGCGCGACGGCATGTTGCACACGCCGGAAATGTCGCGCCGCGCGCGCATCTTCGAACTTTGGGCGGCCTTGAAATATCTCGGCAAATCCGGGGTAGACGAGCTGGTCGACGGATTGCATCAGCGCGCGCGCCAGTTCGCCGACGAGCTCGCGCAACAGGGCTTCGAAATTCTCAATGAAGTGGTATTCAACCAGCTACTGGCGGCCTGCGACAGCGACGCCGAAACCGACACGACCATCGATCTGATCCAGCAGTCGGGCGAATGCTGGGTCGGGGGCACGTCATGGCAACAGCGGCGCGTGATTCGCGTCAGCGTCTGCTCATGGGCGACTACCGAGGCCGATGTTACCCGCTCGGTACGGGCATTCGTTGCCGCGCGCGCAGCCGCGCGCGAAAAATAAGCTTGGACCCGAACGCCTTCATGCTGCTGGTCGTTGCCTGCCTCGCGGTCAACCTGACCCCCCGGCCCTTCGGTACTGCTGGTGACCTCGGTAAGCGCGGCGCGTGGTTTCAAGGCCGGATTGTTCGCAGTGCTCGGCATGACCGCGGGCGCCCTGGTACACGTCGTGGTAGCGGCCAGCGGCCTGGCCGCGGCGCTCGCGGCAGCGCCGCTGGCGTTTGCAGTATTGCAGTACCTCGGTGCGGCCTACCTGATTTATCTCGCTATCGAGCTATTCAGAGCCAAACCGATGCCGGCGCAAACTCCGAGCTACCCGCAGGACATCGGCGGCTGGCAGTATTTCCATCGCGGGCTGCTGGTAGACCTGCTGAATCCCAAGATCGCGCTATTTTTCCTCGCCTTTATCCCGCAGTTCTTGAGCGCCGTCGAAACGCCCGGCTTTCTGATATCACTGGCCCTAGGTTCGGTGTTTCTGGTTACCGGCGCTCTCGTCAATAGCTCCCTGGCCTGGCTGGTCGCAGCCGGAGCGAGCCGAACGTGCGGCCGATTCGGCGTCTGGTTCCAGCGTTGGCTACCAGGTAGCATCCTCTTTTATCTGGGATTACGCTTGCTGTGGCAGGAAAACTAGCCTGCATATTGCATGAAGGGAACGAAACTCAGGGGAAATCTGGCAAACAAGGTCGGACGATCGTTCGAGATTGGCAGCCAGATTTTTCCTGATTTCGTTCAGGTACAAACTGTAACCGGCCATTTTCCGAAAAAACTGACTTAATACTTTGATATTTATTTGATTTCTCCGGAGTTTGTTCCGCCTTCGTGCAATATGCAGGCTAGGCCGTAAATAGCGCTAGCCCGGTAGGTCGACGAGGTATTCCTGTTCGCTAAAGCCGTGTTTCGAATCGCGCGCGCGTATTTTGACCTGACGGGTCCCCGCCGGGATCATGACCCCCGACAACGAACGCGTAAACGGCTGCTCGCGCTCGTGCGGATGGTGCAGTACCCTGGATTTCAACAGTTTGCCGCTAAGCGTAACCACATCCCAACGGTCGGCATAGTGATGCCAACCCTCGTCGGCATGTTTCAGAGTAACCGAGAAAGTACAGCTGCTCGGACACTCGACCCTGACATCGACAATGCTGACCTCCCCGGAAAAGCAGGGAAAAGACAGCAGCAATAAACCCGCGAAAAAAAACTTCATCGACATGACCTCGCTGTTATTCGAAGGCGCGGCCGCATTTCCAGCAAATCTGGAAGGCCGCCTCGTTTTGTTCCTGGCATTGCCGGCAAAACCAGCTCCGCCCGCCGTTGTTGGTCTGCACATCTCGCAGTATCGCCTCCGCTTCGGCCAGTCTGGACTCGTCTTCCAGCCAGAGTTCGGGCCAGGTATCGAAAGTCGCTAAATCGCCGACGCCGCCCGCGGCGAATTCGTTGACCACGACGGTTTCTATACCGTCGGCCTGCAACAGGTTTTTCATGTTGAAAACTATCATTCGATTTTCGTGGCTGAAGATCTTTTTCATGCGCGCCTGGTTTCACGAATCAGTTCGTAGGCAGCCTTGATTTGCTGCGTTTTTTCGGTTGCATCTTGAATCATCTCTTCGGGTAAGCCCTTGGCTACCAGCTTGTCGGGGTGGTGCTGCGACATCAGCCGGCGGTAAGTCTTTTTTAGTTCGACGTCGCCGACCGACTCGTCGACGCCGAGAATATGGTAGGCATCGGCGAGCGAGGTCGCGCTGCTCGCGACGTCGTAGCCGCTGCGCCCGAATCCCGCACGCAGCATTTCCTCGAGCCGATCCAGCTGCGCGACGGCGATGCCCAAGTGACCGCAGATATCGATCAGCGCCGCCTTTTCAGCCGGGTGCATGACGCCATCGGCGTAGGCGGCCTGTAACTGAATTTCGAGAAACATTTGTATCAAGGTGGTGCGACGATGCGTTTCACGCCGAAATTGCTGCATCACTTCGTCGATCGGAAAGTCGTCGGCCTTGCCCTCGCCGAACAGTTTTTTCGCCGAGTCGCGCATATCCGCGCTTAATCCCAGCCGCTCCATCACCGCCTCGGCCAACTGAATTTCCTCGCGCGTCACGCGTCCGTCGGCCTTGGCGATATAACCCATGACCGAAAAGGTCGCCGTGAAAAACGCGGCCTGGATTCGTTCCTGATCCACGCTCCATTCGGCACCGCCAATACCGCCCAGGCCGCGATCGAAACTATGCCCGAAGGCGATTCCCATCAACGCGCCCAACGGCCCGCCGATCATGAAACCGAAGGCGCCGCCGAGCGCTTTACCCCACCAGGCCATTAGCGCCCCTGCTGCAATAGCAGCAGGCGATAAACCTTGTGCAACGCAAAATTGTCGCCATTGCGCTCGCCGCTCAGATACTTGCGATCGATTTTTTTGATTTTTTTCTGATATTTCCAGCGGAACAGCTTTGCCAGCCAGGGGTGGTTGCGATCGAAGGCATAACCGATCAACTTGAAGGTCGGGTAAAACAGCTCGCGCCCCATTTGATCGACGATATCCAGGTTGGGAGCGGTCTCGCGGGTGATGTCTTCATCCGCCAATACCTGCAGGCCCGAATGCTCCAGCGCCCGGTTGAATTTTTTCAGCGAATGACCGCCGCCGATGACCGACCTACCCGGCGCACCGGTCTTGAAAAAATCGCAGATCAGGACATAACCGCCCGAATTGAGCCGGCGCTGCGCATTTTCAAATACGCTATCCAGGGAAATATACTGGAAACTTTCACTGAACATGATCAGATCGAATTTCTGATCTGCATCGAAACTTAGTTCTTCGAACCGCCCCTGGTGGATTTTAAAATCCTCACCGGCCTGCTGCCGGGCCGCGTCGGACAGTAGCGGGCTCGGCGAGACGCCTTCGACCTCGAAGCCACGCGCCAGTAATTCGCTGGCGAGCCCGCCGGCGCCGCAACCGACATCGAGAATGCGTTTCACGCCCGCGGGAATATGCTTAATCAAAAAATCGGAATAACGCTGCTGGGCCGCGGGCAGATTCTGGATACAGACCTCCATGTCATCCTGCCACAGGCCATAGTGGAGGTCGCGGGTGCCGAGGAAAAAATTGAACAGGTTGAGCCCGGCGACCAGCCCGACTTCTTTGGAATCTACTTTAGCTGTCATCAGGAATACCTGTTTGAATTAGCTGGCGAGCGCGCCGATGACGGACTGCTGCTGTTTCAGGTCCTGCGCCTGGATGCAGCAGACGCCGCCGCCGCCGAATTCAAATTCGACCCAGGTCAGCGGTAGGAAATCGTATCTTTGCTCGAGTGCGGCCTGCGAGTTACCGACCTCGAGGAACAGGGCTCCATGCTCGCTCAAGTAAGCGCCCGCCCGCGCCAGAATTCGATCTACCAGCGCGAGGCCATCGTCTCCCGCGCGCAGCCCCAATTCCGGCTCGCATTTGAATTCGGCACTCAAACAAGCCATGTCTTCGGCATCGACATAGGGTGGATTGCACAGGATAAGGTCGAATTCCCGGGCCGGAATAGAATCGAAAAGATCGGACTCATACAGCTTTATGCGATCGCTTAGATCATGTCGTTCAAGGTTTATAGCGGCCACGTCGAGCGCGTCGCGGGAAACGTCCGCGGCGCACACCTCGGCCTC
>DS021202.1:106217-112570 GCA_001735895.1 Olavius algarvensis Gamma 3 endosymbiont
GNCAGTACTGGCCCTGACGGCCGGTTTGGCAATATCCTGGATCATCAACAGTAGCAAACCGGTCGAGCTTGAGGCCGGCACCTGGTTTGGTGACCAGGCGCGCGCGCTACCGGAATTCGAATTGCTGGATCATAACAACCGGAGCCTTACCCGCAGCAGCTTGAACGGTAAGTGGAGTCTGTTATTTTTCGGCTATACCCATTGCCCCGATATCTGCCCGATAAGCCTGCAGACCCTGAGCGACATGGTCGCCGCGATCGAGGATCCGGATGTCGTCGCTGCACTGCGAGTTTATTTCGTGTCGGTCGATCCCGAACGCGACAATCCCGAGGTGCTGGCGAGCTATGTCAACTATTTCAACCCGGCATTTACCGGCGCAACGGCGCAGATGGACCAGCTCAAGCCGCTAACCCGGTCGCTGGGAATCGCGCATGAAATTCGCAACCGAGTCGAGGGTAACCCGGTCTACGACGTCGATCACAGCTCCGCCATCGTGCTGGTCAATCCCAAGGCCGAATTTGCCGGACTGTTCGGCGCACCGCACGACTCGGCGGCAATGGCGCGGGATATGACGCGCATCGTCGAGTACAACTAGCCCGCGGCAAGCCTGAGGATGTCCCGACTTCTGTTGATTTTGACGCTGCTGCTGCCGGCTGCCGTATACGCCGAACTCGAGTTCGGCGACCCCTGGATTAAAAACCTGCCGCCCGCGGTTCCGGTGCGCGCCGGTTACATGACGATTCACAATCCCGAGACGCAGGCGGTCCGCATTGTCTCGCTGCGCAGCGCAAGTTTCGCCCGCGTCGAAATCCACCAGACGCTGATGCAGGACGGCATGATGCGCATGGAGCAGATAGAAAACCTGATCATCGCCGCCGGCGAAACCCTACAGTTGAAGCCGGGTGGAATACATTTAATGCTGATGCAGCCGGCGCAACCCACCCGTCCGGGCGAAGTACACCGGATCACGATCGAATTCGATGACGGCAGCAGCCAGGATCTTATACTGACCGTGAGAAAATAAACGTGGCCGAACTGACCAGAAAACAGAAGTTCCTCAAGCTGCTGTTTGTCGTGCTGCCGCATCATGCCATATCGCGAGTGGTCTATTTCATCACGCGGCTGCGCGGCCCACAGGTGGCGTTGATGATCGAGTGGTTTGTCAAGAAGTACGGCGTCAACATGGACGACGCCGAGGAAAATGAAGTCGGTTACTATCCGACTTTCAACGCATTCTTCACCCGCCCCCTGAAAGCCGGTATCCGCCCCATTGCGCCCGGCGCCAACACGCTCGCCTGCCCCTGCGACGGCACCGTTTCTCAGGCGGGCCTGGTGCGCGGCGGCGCCATTATGCAGGCCAAGGGACGCGGTTACAGCGCGCTCGAACTGCTCGGCGGCGATAAAACCATGGCGGCCGAATTTGCCGATGGCTGCTTTGCGACCATTTACCTGGCGCCTCACGATTATCATCGGCTGCACATGCCGCTGGATGCGAACATGATCAAGATGATCCATGTGCCGGGACGTTTATTCAGCGTGGCGGAGTGGACGGTTGCCGAGATACCACGTCTGTTTGCGCGCAATGAACGTCTCGCCTGTTACTTTGAAACCGCCGCCGGTCCGATGGTCATGGTGCTGGTGGGAGCGATCAATGTATCCGCGATCGAAACCGTGTGGAGCGGCGTGGTAGTGCCGCCGCGCGGCAAAAAGATCAGCGATTACGACTACAGTCATACGCGCAAGGAAATTGCCAAGGGCGACGAAATGGGCCGCTTCAACATGGGCTCCACCGTCATCCTGCTCACCGGCAGGAACGTCGAATGGCTGCCGCATATCAGCGCCGGCCAGCCGGTCAAGATGGGCCAATTGATCGGCCACTTTTCTGGCTAGGAAAAATTGTTAATCTCGGAAAGTGAGCACCTGGTCGATCGAGTCGAGATCGAGCAAAACCATTAACAAGCGGTCGAGCCCGAGGGCGACGCCGGCGCAGTCTTCAATTCCCGACTCGAGCGCGGCCAATAGCCGTTCATCGATTTCGAGTTCCGGCATACCGCGTGCACGACGGGCTCGGTTATCCTGCTCGAAACGCCGGCGCTGCTGGGTGGCATCGGTCAGTTCGGAAAAACCGTTCGCGAGTTCGACTCCGTCACAGAACAGTTCGAAGCGTTCTGCGACGGTGGAATCGGCCGCACTGGTGCGCGCCAACGCGGCCTGGGCGATCGGGTAGTCGTAGACGAATAGAAAACCCCGCATCGCCGGCGCAACCACCATCGCCAACAGCAGATCGAGACATTGATCGACATCGAACTCGCTGCTGTCGGTTCCCGGCACCTGCCGTTTGCAGTGCTGGCGAAAGTCCTCGATCGACGTCGTGTCTATATCGAGCTGCAGCGATTCCTGGAATAAATCGCGATAGCTGATACGTTTGAAGCGGTTGCGCGACAAACTGAGCGTGGTGACCAACAACTCGAGTTCATCCATCAGCTGATGGTAGTCGTAACCTATCCGGTACCATTCCAGCAGGCTGAATTCCGGATTGTGCCAGCGACCCGCCTCACCCTGGCGAAAAGCGTGACAAATCTGGAATATCGAACCACAGCCCGCAGCCAGCAGCCGTTTCATCGCGTATTCCGGAGAAGTCTGCAGATAAAGACTGTCCGGCGCCTGGGGAACTTCCAGCGAGGCGATATTCAAACCGGTGCTGGTGGTCGGCATCAGCACCGGAGTGTCGACTTCAAGGCATCCGCGGATATTGAAAAAAGCCCGGATCTGGTTGTAAATCCGGGCCCTTTGGCGAATAACGGTGAGACTAGCGCTCGGTTGCCAGTTCATCAGGATCTGCTTTGGCCGCTACTTTTTTACCCGCGACATATACTCGCCGGACCGGGTGTCGACCTTGACCTGCTCGCCGATCTCGAGGAATAACGGCACCTTGACGACCGCCCCGGTTTCCAGCGTGGCCGGCTTGGTGCCGCCCTGCGCGGTATCGCCCTTCAGTCCCGGATCGGTATCGGTGATTTCGAGTTCGACGAAATTTGGGGGAGTAACCCCGATCGGACTACCGTTGTAGAGGGTAATTTCACAGTTGTCCTGCGCCTTCAGCCACTGCTTTGCATCGCCGACCGCATTGGCGTCGGCGGCCTGCTGTTCGTAGCTTTGCGGGTCCATGAAATGCCAAAATTCACCATCGCTGTACAAGTACTGCATCTCGGTATCGATAACGTCGGCGGCATCCACCGACTCCCCGGACTTAAAGGTTTTATCCAGTACGCGCCCGGTTTTCAGATTGCGGATTCTGACGCGATTGAAGGCCTGTCCCTTGCCGGGTTTGACGAACTCATTTTCAATAATTGCACAGGGATCGCCATCGATCATAATTTTCAATCCGCTGCGAAATTCATTAGTGCTGTAACTTGCCATTACCGCCCCAGCCAAAAAAACGCCAATAATACCGGAATAAATGTTTGATTCGAAATTTATCCGCTATTATTAATGCATCGTCAGGGGATGCTATACCAATAATCCACAATGGAAACCGAAGATAAACTGATTCGCCTGCTCATCGTTGACGAGGGCTTGCACAAGGCCGAACAACTCACCAGCTCGTTACGCGCGACGGGCATGCACGTGCGCGCAGAATTCGCCGAAGACAGCGAGGACATGTGCGATATCCTGGAGAACAAAACACTCGATCTGGTGCTATTCTCCACCGACTTACCGGAAATCGACCTCAGTCAGGCGCGACACCTGATCAGTGAATGCGGCCGCCACGTTGGGCTAATCGCCATAGCCCAGAAAGTAGACACCGAGATTATCGTTAAGGCAATGGATGAAGGGGCGCAGGATGTCGTTACCGCCAATAGCCTGGAGCATTTGATTCAGGTGATTAAACGCGAATCCAATAACATCAATATCTGGCGGCGCGCAAAGCGACTCGAGCTGGATTTTCAGGAAAGCGAGAAACGCTGTCAAAACCTGTTGGCCAATTCAAAGGACGCGGTTGCCTATGTGCATGAAGGCATGCATATATTCGCCAATGAAGTCTATATGGAGTTGTTTGGCAAGCCCGATTTAGACGAACTCGAGGGCACGCCGATTATCGATATGGTGGATGCGTCGCAGCGGGACGAACTAAAAACCTTTCTGCGCGAACTGAGCAAGAAAGAGAACGATTCAAACCAACTCGATTTACAACTGATTCACAGCAGCGGTGAAAAAATATCGGCGACCCTCGAATTTTCGCGCGCTAGTTACGAAGGCGAACCCTGCACCCAGATTCTGATTCGATCCAGTGCCGATACCTCCGAACTTGAGGAACAGATCAATTATCTGCACCAGCATGATCTGGTATCCGGCCTCTACAATAGACAGCATTTCATGGACGAACTGAAGACGACGATCACCCAGGCGATTAACGGCATGCACAAATCGTATATCCTCTACGTGGCCATCGATAACTTCCAGTCGATTCGTGATCGGGTCGGCATCTCGGGTTGCGATACCCTGATAACCGATATTGCCAAGATCTTGCAGGATAATGCCGCCAAAGAAGACCTGGTCGCGCGCTTCGGCGCCTATTCTTATTCCTGCCTCGGCAAGATCACCGACAAAAAGAAGGCGGCAGCCTTTGCCAAAAAAATCCCGCTGTTGGTAGAACAACATATCTCCGAGATCGGTAATCAGTCGATTAGCGCCACCTGCAGCGCAGCGCTGGTTTTCATCGATGAGAATTCGCCGGACAACCCGAATGAAATCATTGCCCGGGCCGAAAAAACCTGCGACGAAGTACAGGAAAGCGGCGGCAACGATGTCAAAGCCTATGTCCCCAAAGCCGGGCACAGCTGTCCGGGGAAAGTTAATAGGAAAGAACATACTGTGTTTTCTCGATCAGTTCCGCGCGTTCTCGTCGTCTTCGTCGATACATCTGCTGTACCCCGGTTGGTAAACGAGTAAACAGGGTTTCTCGTATTTCCACCAACAGCAGGTGTAACGATGTATTCGGCGCACACCGACGTGATCGATAGAGCCATAACAACAGATAACTGATAATGGCCGCGTAAATTTGCAGGCTGACTGCATTCTGGCTTTTGCCCAGAAAGCGCTTTAGCTTCAAGTTTTGCTTGAGCCACTTGAAAAACAGCTCGATCTGCCAACGCTTGCGATAAAGTTCAGCAATATCCTTGGCTGAACTGTCCATATCGTTGGTCGCCAGGATGAGGGGTGACTTGCCTTCACGATACACGCTGATGCGGCGTAACCGCAGGCCGTGATAGCCATTTTTATGACCTGCTCGGTTACTGCGGTGGCGAAATTCGACCCATTCGTCAGACAGGATGACTTTGCCATCGCATGGATTATGTGCCACTACCTGGATCGTGCGCTTAAACCGGGTCACGAAAGTCGCCCCGGCCTCATCAATCTGTTGCCACCAGCCATAGTCGCAGTAGCCCTTATCAAAGACGTAGGTTGCATCCGCTTCCAATCGGAGGTGTCGGGCATCGACGACATCGTTCACTGTCGGTGAGGTGATATTGAGATAAACCGGTGTGTGACCCCGCTGTTCAATCATCAGGTGAACCTTGAGCCCCTGATTACGGGAAGTCGCGCTGGCTTCGGCCCAGTCAAATCCATGTCCCTTGAGCTGAATCGGGGTGGAATCCAGTAGATAGGTTAGCTCAGTTAGCTCGCGGCGCTGTTTGCCATGCATAAACGCCATCAATTGTTCTGTCACCGTCTTGAACAAAACCGGATTACGGCGTTGATTGGCATCCGACAGGGTGGAACGCCGGATCGGCCCCGTGCCTAAATGGTAATGATGGGCTGCCTGGGCGTTGAAACCCGTCTCGAGCTCTCTCAGGCTACGGACGCCTGAGATCTGGCCGTATAACAATGCCAATAGGTGGTCATAGGGCTTGAAGGATTTATCGTAACGGCCAGCCTGGAGGCTAGACGAAATTCGATCAATCAAATTACGCGGAAGGGTTTCTAAAAGTTGATGAAATCGAGTATTACTGTACACCTTGTTGTTCCTTTTGTTTTTGAGTTCGCACTCGGGGTTGTAACCCCAAACATTAGGAACAGCAAGACCTTTACTTCCTTCTTCAGTTTTTCCCCGGACAGCTATGCAAAGCCGGGGGAATGACGCAGGAAGAAGAAGACCGCATTGCCGCCGAATTAGTCAAGGACGCTCTCAATAACAATCGTATTCGCGGATTGTATCAACCGATAGTCGGCGTCAAGGCGCAGGAGGGCGAGCGCTATATTTCGCATATCGAGATAAGCTCAGAAGCGGGTAACATCATGCAGGAACAGGAATTCCGCAGTGCAGCCGAGCGCACCGGCACCGCGAAAAT
>DS021202.1:117485-125842 GCA_001735895.1 Olavius algarvensis Gamma 3 endosymbiont
GACTCATATCCGATTCTGTTAATACCTGCATAGCCAACTCACTTGGAAGCCACAATGGTCGATCGGCTTTAAATCGTCACCGATCCCCTTTGTTTAGTCGCCACCCAAAGTCCAAGCAGGGGCTGGAAGATTTAAGAATGCTAACAAATCGGGATTTGCGGCACAATGACATCGAATCCAAACGCTGTTAACGGTTTGTGCTAACCCGATGCGCGTTTGAGCGTCGCCGAGTTATTCTTGGTTTCCGGAAAAGCCAAACTAAGCAGACAAAATATGCTTCGAATTGGCGGCATTAGCTGGTTTAACCTTTTCGTCATAATGCCGCAGCGCTATACCGATACTGAAAAAACCTAGTATGTGTTACCGATCCAATTAACCCGGGAATTGCCATTGCCGGAATGACCCGATTATTTCATCGACCGCCTATCCCCGGGGGTTTGCCCGATATTGCAGAACCCATGGCGCCGTTTCAGGTCAAACAGTCTGATTCTAATCGAAATGAAACCGATGACCCGATACCTCACCGCGATTGTCGTAAGCTACCTGATTTTTGCATCCGTATTAGCAAATGACTGGGAAAGTTTGCCACCCATGCCGACGGCGAGATCGGAAATGTCGGCGGTAGCCTGGGGTAATACTATTTATGTACCGGGCGGGCTTGGCGGGACCCGCAGCTTCGAAGCCTTCGATACCCAACAGGGGCACTGGCTCAAACTACCGCAAATGCCGGAAGGGCGGCATCATATTGCGATTGCTGCCTACCAGGCAAAGATTTACGTATTTGGGGGAGCGGACGGCAACTGGCGAGCTAGCGACAGCAGCTTCGTCTTCGACATCGAAACCGGTCAATGGAGTCGGGTCGCATCCATGCCCGCGGTGCGCTATGCCGCGGCTGCCGCGGTGATCGGATCTTATATCTACGTGGTGGGCGGGGATGGTCCCGGAGGGCATACCCTGCGCTACGACCCCGCCGGCAATCGCTGGCAGGAGCTGGCGGCGCCGCGGCTGCGACGCGAACACACGACCGCGGTCTCGAGGAACGGCCAGTTGTTGCTGATTGGCGGGCGCTGGTCCGGAGTCGGCGAGCTGGCCGACGTCGAACTCTATGACCCCGCAACCGATAGCTGGCGCGAGGCGCCGGACTTAGCCGTAGCACGGGGCGGGTTCACGGCGGTGAATCACCGTAATCGAATCTATGCCTTTGGCGGCGAAATCATGATGACGGGCAGCGAAACCCTGGCCAGCGTCGAACGGTTAACGGCCGCAGGCTGGGAATCGGCGGCGCCGATGCCGCGCGCTTTGCACGGTGTGCCGGTCGTCAGCCTGAACGAGTATATTTATATACTCGGCGGCTCCCAGCGAGCGGGAGCCATTGTCAACGATGGCCAGAGTTTCAGATCGAAGCGCTATTGAGCCGCAGCGGAACTATTGAATCGGGCCGGGTCTTCGGTATTCAGCACGAAAATGAAAACAGGCAAGCTGACCCGTTTGGTCAACGCACAACCGGCACCGAACAATTGGCGTGACTGACTACCTTCGATGTATTCGACCCGATGAAATAATCTTTCAGCCCCGGTTTATGCGAGGCCAAAATGATCAGATCGGCGTTCACCGCCTCGGCATCTTTCAGAATCGTACTATAAGCATGGCCCGAGCGGATTTCGATTTTGACATCTTTTTCGGTATTCGAGGCGAGCGATTGGAGGGCTTCCCGCGCCGACTGCTTCGACTTTTCCATGAAATCCGACGGTAGGTCGATATCGGTCCAGTTTGGAATGTCTTCAATGACGTATAGCAGGATAATCTCCGTATTCTCGCCCATTAACGACAACGCTAAATCGAGCGTCTTCTTACCTCGTCCAGATGAGCCAAATCAACCGGTAGCAGAATGGTTTTAAACATGACTTTCTCCTTGGCCGGAAAGCACAAGCATATATCCCTTAAATCGAATTTCAAAGGATCTGGCGTAGATGCATCTGCGCATCATAGCGACAGTGAACTTATCTCGTCACGGGTACGAATCAGATTGACTGTTACCCTAATTCGGGCACTCGGCAGAAGTACAGGGGCTTAGTCGACAACCTCGATCGCGCTGACGTTCTGGTAGCCGCGCGGCAGCTTGCGGCCGCGCTTGCCGCGCTCTATACGATACTGCTCGAGCTCTTTCAGATTCATGCTTTTGTATTTCTTACCGCAATGGATAACCAGCTTTTGTTTACCCGACAAGCAGGTGATAAACGCGATCTCCTCTTCACCGTCCTTGACACGCTTGGGCGGGATGCCCTGGATTTTGTTGCCCTTGCCCTTGGCCAGCTGCGGCACCGAGTTGACCGCAAGCAGCGCGATATAACCATCGCTGGTGATCGAAACCAACTGGTCCGAATCGTAATCGGCGAGCGCCGCCACCGGCATCAATTGTGCCCCCTTGGACAAGCTGATCTGGGCCTTGCCGTTTTTGTTGCGCGTCAGCATGTCCGAAAATTTGCAGACGTAACCATATCCATGCGACGACGACATCAGAAACCGATCGTCATCGCGCCCCATCACGCAACTCCTGAATTCGGCGCCGCTGGCGGGTTTGAAACGACCCGTCAAGGGTTCGCCCTGGCCGCGCGCCGACGGCAGCGTATGCGCCGTCAAGGCATAGGCGCGCCCGAATGAATCGACAAACACCACGCTTTGATTACTCTTGCCCTGCGCCATAGCCAGGAAAGCATCGCCGGATTTGTAATTCAGGGCGCGCGGGTCGATGTCGTGCCCCTTGGCGGCGCGCACCCAGCCTTTGCTCGACAACACCACGGTCAGGGCTTCGGACGGCATCAAATCGGTTTCATCGAGCGCCCGTGCGGCTTGCCGGCTGACGATTGGCGAACGCCGCTCGTCGCCATAGGTTTCGGCGTCTTCCTGAATTTCCTTTTTAATCATCGTCTTGATGCGACGCTCCGAACCGAGCAGCGTTTCCAGTTCCTTTTTCTCGGCGTTGAGTTCTTCCTGCTCGGCGCGAATTTTCATTTCCTCGAGCTTGGCCAGGTGGCGCAGCTTGGTCTCCAGAATCGCCTCGGCCTGGATCTCGGTGATCTTGAATGTCTTGATCAATGCCGCCTTCGGCTCATCTTCTTCGCGCACGATTCGAATCACTTCATCCAGGTTCAGGAATGCAATCAGCAATCCTTCCAGTACGTGCAGGCGGGCATCGACCTTGTCGAGCCGCCACTGCAGACGCCGGCGCACGGTAGCAATGCGAAACGCAATCCATTCCTGCAGGATTTGCTTCAGGTTCTTGACCTGCGGGCGGCCATTGGTGCCGATCATGTTCATATTGACGCGGTAGGTGCGTTCGAGATCGGTGGTCGCGAACAAATGCCCCATTAGCGATCCGACATCGACGCGGTTGGAACGCGGCACGATCACCAGGCGCGTCGGGTTTTCATGGTCGGATTCGTCGCGCAGGTCGTCCACCATGGGCAGTTTCCTGGCCGACATCTGTTGCGAAATCTGCTCCAGCACGCGCGCGCCTGAAACCTGATGCGGCAGTGCGGTGACGATAATGTCCCCTTCCTCGCGTTCGAACACCGCGCGCATGCGAATCGAACCGTTACCGGTTTCATACATGCAGCGTAATTCGGCCGGCGGGGTGATGATCTCGGCCTCGGTCGGATAATCGGGCCCTTCTACCAGATCGAACAAGTCTTCCAGCGGCGTCTTTGCCTTGTCCAACAGGAGCACACAGGCGTCGGCGATCTGGCGCAGATTGTGCGGCGGCAAATCGGTCGCCATACCGACGGCGATGCCGGTGGTGCCGTTGAGCAGGATGTGCGGCAGGCGCGCAGGCAGCAGCGCCGGTTCCTGCATGGTGCCGTCGAAGTTGGCGGTCCAGTCGACCGTGCCCTGCCCCAGCTCCTGTAACAACACGCGCGCAAACCCGGACAGCCGTGATTCGGTATAACGCATCGCCGCAAATGACTTGGGATCGTCGGAGGACCCGAAGTTACCCTGACCGTCGATCAGCGGGTAGCGATAGGAAAAGGTTTGCGCCATCAATACCATCGCCTCGTAGCAGGCGGTATCGCCATGCGGATGGTATTTGCCGAGCACGTCACCCACGGTGCGCGCCGATTTTTTGTGCTTGGAACTGGCCGAAAGCCCCAGTTCCGACATCGCGTAGATGATACGGCGCTGTACCGGTTTTAGACCATCGCCGATATGCGGTAGGGCGCGATCGAGGATGACATACATCGAGTAGTCGAGATAAGCCTTCTCGGTGTAAACATGCAGGGGCTGTTTTTCGACACCCTCGTAATCGAATTCCATATTATCGCTCATACTTCCGCCAGGTCGCCCTTGGTTTGCAGCCAGGTCTTGCGATCGGCGGCACGTTTCTTGGCGAGCATCATATCCATGACTTTGAAAGTCTTGTCGCCCGGTTCGATGGTCAACTGCACCAGGCGCCGGGTGTCCGGCGCAATCGCGCTCTCGCGCAATTGCAGCGGATTCATTTCACCCAAGCCTTTGAAGCGCGTCACCGTCACCTTACCCTTGCGTTTTTCGGCGGCGATACGATCGAGAATGCCGTCGCGTTCGGCTTCGTCGAGTGCATAGTATTTGTCCTTGGCGATGTCGATTCGATACAGCGGCGGCTTGGCGACATAGACATGCCCTTGTTCGACCAGCGGTTGAAAATGCCGCAGAAACAGCGCGCATAACAGGGTCGCGATATGTGCGCCGTCCGAGTCGGCATCGGCCAGGATGCAGATCTTGCCGTAGCGCAGGTTAGCCAGATTAGTCGAGGCCGGTTCGACGCCTATGGCGACCGAAATATCGTGCACTTCCTGCGATGCCAGCACCTGGTCCGACGGCACTTCCCAGGTATTCAGAATTTTGCCGCGTAACGGCATGATCGCCTGAAACGCGCGATCGCGCGCCTGTTTGGCCGAGCCTCCGGCCGAATCGCCCTCGACCAGGAACAACTCGGTGCGCCCCACGTCCTGGCTGCTGCAATCGGACAGCTTGCCGGGCAGCGCCGGCCCGGAAGTCACTTTTTTTCGCACCACTTTCTTGGCGGTTTTGAGGCGGCTTTGCGCACTCGAAATGGCCAGCTGCGCCAACTGGTCGCCGATGTCGGCGTGCTGGTTCAGCCACAGGCTGAACGAATCCTTGGCGACGCCTGCTACAAACGCGGCGGTTTCGCGCGACGACAGCCGTTCCTTGGTCTGACCGGAAAACTGGGGTTCTTCCATCTTCACCGAAAGCACGAAACTGACCTTGTCCCAGACGTCGTCGGGCGCGAGCTTGATGCCGCGTGGCAACAGGCTGCGAAATTCGCAAAACTCGCGGATAGCATCGGTGATGCCGGTACGCAGACCGTTGACGTGGGTACCACCCTGGGAAGTCGGTATCAGGTTGACGTAACTTTCGGTTACCGATTCGCCGCCCTGCGGCAACCACAACACCGCCCAATCGACCGCCTCGTGCTCACCCTGCAGCGAATTGAAGAATGGCTGCGGCGGCAGCAACTCAAATCCCTGCAACGCTTCGAGCAGATAATCGGACAAACCGTCTTGATAAAGCCACTCGACCGATTCCTTGGTTTTTTCGACGTAAAACTTGACCCTTAGCCCCGGGCACAATACCGCCTTGGCGCGCAGGATATGCTTGAGTCGCGTCACCGAGAACGTCGGACTGTCGAAATACTTGGGATCGGGCCAGAATCGCAGGGTCGTACCCGAATTCTTTTTACCGACCGTGCCGGTTTGCTGCAGCGGATCTTTTTTGTCGCCGCCGCTGAAACTGATGGTGTATTCCTTGCCTTCGCGCCGCACGCGCACATCGAGCTGCTTCGACAGGGCGTTGACGACCGATACCCCGACCCCGTGCAGGCCGCCCGAAAACTGGTAATTCTTATTGGAAAACTTACCGCCCGCATGCAGTTTGGTGAGGATTACCTCGACCCCGGGAATTTTTTGCTGGGGATGGATATCGACCGGCATGCCGCGACCGTTGTCGATCACGCTAAGCGACTGGTCGGCGTGCAGAATCACTCCGATCTGCGTCGCGAACCCTGCAATCGCTTCATCCACACTATTATCGATCACCTCCTGGGCGAGGTGATTGGGTCTGGTGGTGTCGGTATACATACCCGGTCGTTTCTTGACCGGTTCGAGCCCCGTTAATACCTCGATCGAGGCGGCGTCGTACTGATTTTTCAAATGTGATGCTTCCTGAGCTGTGTGATTACGCGGTCTCAGACTCTTGAAATATATGAGCGTCAGCCTGATATAATGCGCATCTTTTTCCAGGTTCCGTATTATGAGCGAGTCACCCTATATTCACAATGTCGGCATGCAGAATTTCCAGCAACTGGTGCTGGAAAAATCGATGGCCAAGCCCGTACTGGTTGATTTCTGGGCCGACTGGTGCCAACCATGCCAAACCATTATGCCGATGCTCACCAAGCTCGCCGAGGAGTACGGCGGCAAATTCGAACTGGCCAAGGTAAATGCCGACGCGGAGCAGGAACTGGCAGCGCATTTCGGCATTAAGAGCCTGCCGACGATGAAACTTTTTTACCAGGGCCAGCTGGTCGATGAACGCATGGGCGCGCTGCCGGAATCCGAAATTCGGGCAATGCTGGACAAACACATTGTTTCCGAGACGGACCAGTTAATGCAGGCGGCGATGTCGGCTTACCAGCAGGGTCAAACCGAAGCAGCGCTGGAAATGCTGAATCAGGCACTGGCCAAAGATCCCGACAATGCCGAACTCAAAGTCACCATCGCACAAATGGTAAACGCGCAGGGCGACAGCGAGAGTGCGCTGGCGCTGCTTGATAATCTCGACGAAGACGGCAACAAGCTGGATGCGGCGATCAAGCTGCGCGCCGAGATCAAGCTGGCGGCGCAGCTCGCCGATTTACCGTCGCTGGATGAAATCGAACAACGGCTCGCGGCCAACCCGCAGGATCTCGAAGCGATGCTGCAAAAAAGCCGCCGCCTGAGCACCCAGGGCGATTACGAAAATGCGATGGAGTGTCTGCTGCAAGTCATGCGTAGCGATCGCGGCTTTGAAGATGACGCCGGACGCAAGGGCTTGCTTGAATTGTTCGACTTGCTCGGCGGCGAACACCCCAGCGTACAGAAATACCGCCGCAAGCTTTTCACCCTGCTACACTGACAATCCATAACCGGTCGTCCCCGACTATCATCTGCCGCCGCGTATCAACCGTCATTCGCGCGTCGTCTGTCATTCCCGCTTGCGCGCACTGCTGTCCGGAATAAATCATAATGCCAACTGTGCTTGATGTATTTGGAAATCGGATTTCCATTTTCGTCGTCGTTTAAGTACTTCGAATTCGAGTCTGGGTCGCTGGAATAGAGTCGATTTGAGTTCCGCCAGCCACAGATAAAAACCGCGTCTCGATCCACAAAGTTGCCGGTATAGATCGGCGATGAGATACGTGATCAATGCCACCAGTATCTGGATTTTGACCGCATTCTCGCTTTGACCGAGAAACTTTTTGATTTTCAGGTTCTGCTTGACCCACTTGAACCAGAGTTCGATCGCCCAACGCTGCTTGTACAGCGCTGCAACTTCTTCAACCGGGACCCCCATCAGGTTGGTTACCAGTACCAGCGGGTCCACATGATCCTCTCGATGCACCACTATTCGCCGCAACGGTTTGACGTAGTTGTTTTTCCGGCCGCCGCCAGGCCATTTGTTTTTAAACTCAATGACCTCATCCGACAGTATATCTCCTTCGGTCGAGCGGCTTTTGAGCACCCTGATCGATGCGTTACGCTTTAACCGGGTCACAAAGAAAGCACCCTCCTGGTCGATTTGATGCCACCAATTGTAATCGCAATATCCTGACGTGGTCAAACTTTTTGATACACCCCAGTTAAGCGGCATGCTTCGTTTCGAGTAGTCGTTTTTCATAATCATTCGGGCTGACATAATTCAGCGTCGAATGTAATCGATATGGGTTATACCAGCTGGATATGTACTGCAGAATATCCTGCTGTGCTTCATATCGAGTCTGATAATTTCGCCATTGCACCCGCTCCTGCTTCAGACTGCCAAAGAAGCTCTCGACCACCGCATTATCCCAACAGTCACCTTTACGGCTCATGCTGCCCTGGAACCCGTTGATTCTGAGTAATTTTCGGAATGCCTTGCTGGCATACTGAGACCCACGATCCGAGTGATGGATTAAACCTGCCTTGGGTCGGCGCTGCCAGGCGGCCATCTTCAAGGCATCACAGACCAACTGCGATTTCATCCGAGGGCTCATGCTCCAGCCCACAACCTTTCTCAAACACAGATCTATCACGACAGCCAGGTAAAGCCAGCCCTCCTGGGTC
>DS021202.1:127043-133723 GCA_001735895.1 Olavius algarvensis Gamma 3 endosymbiont
CTTACGTTTACTTACGTTTACTTACGTTTACTTACGTTTACTTACGTTTACAAACGGCTGTCATTATAAAAAGCATTCACAAAAATACAATAGCACGTCAGTATTATCAGGAATGCTGCTATGATTTCTCGATCTGTATTATAGTTGCGTGTTCGAAAAATGTTACCTGATTTTGTTTTTATTTTTGCGCGTAGCAAAATCTTTTTTGTTTCGTTATAAATAGTCGAGTTAAAACCGCTTCGTTTTATGTCCACCGATAAATTTCGTGATTGCCCGCCCGCAAGTTTGTTCAAACAATTTGCGGCAATGTTGTACGACAGTTTACTGATTTTCGCGGTGTTGTTTTTCGCCGCCGCAATCGCTTTGTTATTCAACCGGGGCGAAGCGATCGAGTCGCACCCGGCCTTCAGCCTCTATCTTTTATTTTCACTCTTTACCTTTTACGCATGGTTCTGGCACAAGTCCGGACAAACGCTCGGCATGCGCGTCTGGAAAATTCGCATCGTTTCCGAATTCGGCGGCAACCCGAGTTGGGGCGGCAGTTACCTGCGCCTCCTGTTTGCGCTGCTGTCGCTTGGTTGTTTCGGGCTGGGTTATTTCTGGCGGTTATTCAAGCCTTATACCTGGCATGACAGACTCAGTCAGACCAGTATTATCGACGTGTCATCGCTGGCGCCCGGCAAACAAGCCGACGCTGTGTGACTGCTTTTTGATCAGCAAAAATATCGCCAGCGATAAAAACAGCAGATTTGGCAACAACGCCACTACCAGGGAATTGAAAGCGAGCTGGATACCGAGTTGAGTCAACAGGCGGTCGGCAACTACGAAGGCAAGTCCCAGCAAAATCCCGATCAACAGGCGCTGCCCGCCACTGGACTGACGCTGTGACCCCAGCACGAACGGCAATGCCAGCAGGCACATAATAACAATCGTTAGCGGCGCCAGTATTTTTTTCCAGAAAATCAATTTTTCGACACGTGAGTCGAGCCGGTTTTCGTCGAGAAAACTCAGGTAAGCCTGCAAATCCATGCTCGACATCTTGCGCGGTTCGATCATCAAAACCTGCAGCAGTTCGGGCGACAGACGTCCTTCGTAAATCAGGCGCTCGAAGTATCGGGTTGCAACAGCCGGTGAAGCAATGATTGACTGCTCGACCTGCTGTAACTCCCATCCCTGACCGATGGGAACCGCATGCGCGGCGCGCAGCGTGGCGACCAGCTTTCCGGATTGGTCCAGCTGGAAAATTTCGATATCGCGAGCGTATCCGTTCGGGTACAGCGCCTGCACATGTACTACCCGGGTGCCGTCTTTTATACAACCCTCGCCCGACTGCAGCGCGGTAGTGGTTTCCTGCGCCCCNGCTTTTTAGCCTGCTGGCGCCAGTCTCACTGTCCGGGACCACCCAATCGGCCAACAGGAAGCTGATCAGTGCGAGCACCAGGGCTGCCTGCAGCACCGCGGCCAGTAATCGAAACAAAGAAACACCCGAGGCTTGCAGCGCAATGATTTCGCTATTGCCGGCGAGCGTGCCCAGGCTCAGCATGCTCCCCAGCAAAACCGCGAGCGGCATGAATTCCACGATTATGCCAGGCGTGCGGAGTGCGATATATTCAAACATCTGTCGCAGACCGTAACCCCCGCCCAGATCGTCGAGCTCACGCACCATCAGAAAAAAAAGACTCAGGCTGACCAGCAACAATAACGCGCCCAGGGTACCGAGGTGGATGCTGCGCTGGATATAGCGATTGATAATCATGCCGCTTCCCGCGTAACAAAGATTCCACGATTGCGCTGATAGAGCAAGGCGCAGGCAAGGCCCAGGAAAACCAGATGCACCCACCAGAAATTCAGTATGACCGGAAACGCCTGGGCCTCGAGCTGAGCGCGCGTCAGCGCCATTAAATTGAAATAGACGATGTAAATTAACAGCGCATACCCAACCTTGCCGAATCGACCCTGCCGCGGCGCGATGTAGGCCAGCGGAACCGCAATCAATCCCAATACCAACAGCACCATCGGCACGGCAATGCGCCAGTGCAGTTCCGCCTTGTGTCCCGGCTTTGGCGAGGCCCAGAGTTCGCTCAGAGTCATTTGTTCGCTGCGCTTTTTCGATGCCGCCGGCTGGTTCTTGTTTTCGATCAAGATGCCATGCTGATCATAATTGATTAACCGGTGTTCGGCGGCTCCCGGCTGCCCTTCGTAACGCTCGCCGGGACCGACGACAAGAAACAGGTCACCCGTTTTTTCTTCTACTTTTTGACGCCCGCTGTCGGCGACTTCCAGCGCGCGATAGTCATCCCGAGTTTGGCTGATGATAACGTTTTGCAGTTCGAGGCGATCGGCGCTGATCGACTCCATGAAAAAAACCAGATCGCCGCTCTTACTCTGGTTGAATTGACCCGCTTTCATCTGCTGAAACTCATGCTGGGTCTGGCCGCGATCGATGATCACCTGCGCCTTGCGCTGCACCTGCGCGTTCAGCCACAGGCTGGCATAGGCGTTAAATATTAATGCCGGTATCAACACCATAGCCACCGGCCGGTAAAATTCGCGGTAACCGATGCCGCAGGCGTTCATGACGACAATTTCATGATCCTTGTACATCCTGCCGAAGGCGAAGATGATACCCAGAAACAGGCTTATCGGCAGCAACAGCGACAGGATATTGATCGACTGGCTCAACAATACCGGCCACAACGCCTGCCGCGGAATATCGCCATCGGCGATATCGGCGAGCACCCGGCCGAGCGCATTACTGACCAGAATGACAAGCAGCACCAGCAAGGTCGCCGCGCTGGTTTTCAGAACCTCCCGAGCCAGGTAGCCTGTAATTATGTTACGCATTGGTAAAGTGTGGGATCGCCTTCGAATGCCAGAGTCTATTCGGTGCCAGCTTAAACCAGGCTGAACTATTAGACATTTTCGACTGGTTTTTTCTGAGACTTCACGTATCTTAGCGCGTTATCAAAACAATCGACACCGGGAAAACCATGGAATTTATTGTTAAGCACAACGCGCCTGAAAGCGCCCGCGGCGCCTGTCAGATAATAACCGTTGGCCAGGCTCGCAAGCTGTCCCCCAGCGGACAGCGGGTCGACAAGGCAAGCAAGGGATACCTGAGCGCTATCCTGAAGCGCGGCGACATGGAGGCCAAACTGGGGCAAACCTTGCTTTTATCGTCGGTCCCCGGGTTAGCGGTGCAGCGCGTACTGCTGGTTGGCTGCGGCAAGGAGAGCGACATGAATGAACGCGGCTTTAGCCGCGTGATTAATGCGATCGCCGGAGCCCTGGCCGCCTCGGGCGCGCGCGAAGCCGAGTTTTACGCGGATGAAATCAAACTCAAGGGACGCGATCTGGCCTGGAAAATCCGGCACAGCGCGCTGCTCCTGAGTAACAGCGAATACCACTTCGATCAGCTAAAAAGCGGCAAGCAGGAACGTCGCAAGGGTTTGCGCAAGCTGGGATTCAATATCGCTCGCGGCGAGGCGGCCAAAGCCAGGTCGGCAATCGCCGAGGCCAGCGCGATTAGCGCCGGCATGGAGCTGGCACGCGACCTGGGCAATCTGCCCGCCAATGTCTGCACCCCCGCTTACCTCGCGCGGCAGGCCCGGCAACTAGCCAAGGGCGACAAACGCGTGCGTCTCAATGTACTCGAGGAAGCCGATATGAAACGGCTGAAGATGGGTTCGCTGTTATCGGTGAGTGCGGGCAGCCGGCAGCCGGCAAAACTAATTACGCTGGAATACCGCGGCGCCGCGGCGAAACAACAACCGATTGCACTGGTGGGCAAGGGCGTCACCTTCGACACCGGCGGCATTTCACTCAAACCCGGCGCCGCCATGGACGAAATGAAGTTCGACATGTGCGGCGCGGCTTCGGTGCTGGGCACGCTCAAGGCGGTCAGCCAGCTGCAGCTGCCGATCAACGTGGTCGGCATTGTTCCGGCGACCGAAAATATGCCCGACGGACTCGCCACCAAACCGGGCGATATCGTCAGCAGCATGTCGGGCCAGACCATCGAAATACTGAATACCGATGCCGAAGGACGCCTGATTTTGTGCGATGCGCTGACCTACGCCGACAAGTTCAAGCCGTGCTGCGTTATCGATATCGCTACCCTGACCGGCGCCTGTATCGTCGCGCTGGGTAAAATCCCGTCCGCCGTGCTGGGTAATGATCGCGCCCTGATCGACGACCTGATCAAATGCGGCGAGCAGATCGAAGACAAAATCTGGGAACTGCCGCTGTGGGATGAATACCAGGACCAGATCAAAAGCAACTTCGCCGACATGGCGAATATCGGTGGGCGCGATGCGGGCACCATCACCGCGGCCTGCTTTCTGTCGCGTTTTACCAAGACCTATAAATGGGCGCACCTGGACATCGCCGGCACCGCATGGAAATCGGGCGAAGACAAGGGTGCGACCGGGCGCCCGGTACCCCTGCTGACTCAGTATCTGCTGAGTCAGGTGAAATAATGACACGCGTCGACTTTTACCAGTTGAACCCTGAGCGCCACCGTTATGATCAAGTCGTGTGCCGGCTCTGCCAAAAAGCCTACGATAGTAATCAGTTCACCCTGCTATTGACCCAAAACCCGCAACAAAGCCAGTACCTTGACCAAAAGCTGTGGACTTTCCGCGACGACAGTTTCCTGCCGCACGACACCGACGCCGGCGCGAGTCCGTTCCCCCCGATATTGATTCAGGATAATCCCGATCCCCAGGGTGACCGTCAGTTGCTGATCAATCTATCGGCATCGGTGCCGTCCTATTTTGCCCAGTTTGAACGCGTCATTGAACTGGTAACCGACGACAACCGGCAGCAGGCGCGCTCGAGTTACAGTTTTTACAAGGAACGCGGATACCCGCTAAACCACGTCAACCTATGAGCGATCAAAGCGACATTCCCACCTTGACCGACTTGATCGATGCCGACAGTGAAATCAAGATTTCCGATCTGGGTCTGGACGAAGATCTGGAAACCGGCACCGCCGGTTCCTATATCGAAGATATCGAAATCACCGCCCCCGCGCCAGGTCGGACCGAACCCGAACTGGGTGTCGCCGATCCGTTCAAGAACAACCCCGCGCTCGAACAAAGCGTTCGCCGCATTCTCGACAAGCACGTCAAACTCGCCTGGCAGGAAATCAAAATCGCTATTCAGCGCGAGCTCAAAAAACGCTAACGCCAATCGCTTCGATTGGGAGAGTCCCCGGTCGCTTCGTGGGGGTCAGAGCAAAATTGCCGAGGTAATCGAGGCAATGGCAATGATTGCTGCCGGCATTTTTGAAACCCCGAGAGGCGACCTAGAAACCTAATGATCGAGGACGACGGAAACAGTGCAAAAGCCCGGGGTGACAAGGTATAATCGCGCCCTTTGATTTTCGCCGCATGAGAGATGGAAAAGACGTACGATCCGCACTCGATTGAACAAACCTGGTATCAACGCTGGGAAGACAAGGGCTATTTTGCCGCTAGCGGCGCAGGCGATCCCTACTGCATCGTAATCCCGCCGCCGAATGTCACCGGCAGGCTGCACATGGGCCACGCCTTCCAGGACACGATCATGGATACTCTGATCCGTTATCACCGCATGAAGGGTGACAATACCCTGTGGCAACCGGGCACCGATCACGCCGGCATCGCGACCCAGATGGTGGTCGAACGCCAGCTCGGGCAGGAAGGCAAGACCCGCCACGACCTCGGCCGCGACGCCTTTACCGAACGCGTCTGGCAATGGAAAGCCGAGTCCGGCGACACCATCACGCGCCAGCTACGACGCATGGGCGCCTCCCCCGACTGGTCGCGCGAACGATTCACCATGGACGAAGGCCTTTCCGCCGCGGTCCAGGAAGTGTTCATCAAACTCTACGAAGAAGACTTGATTTACCGCGGTAAACGCCTGGTCAACTGGGACCCGGTTTTGCATACCGCGATCTCCGATCTCGAAGTCATCAACGAAGAAGAAAAAGGTTTCCTCTACCACGTACGTTACCCGCTGGTGGACGGCCCGGTCGAAGGCGTGACACACCTGGAGATTGCCACCACCCGGCCTGAAACCATACTGGCGGACGGTGCGCTCGCGGTCAGTCAGGACGATGAGCGCTACCGTAATTTCGTCGGCAAACGAGTGCAGGTGCCGATGACGACCCGTATCATCCCGATCATCATCGACGAATATGTCGATCCCGAATTCGGAACCGGCTGCGTCAAGATCACGCCCGCGCATGACTTCAATGACTACGAAGTCGGGCAACGCCACGAAATGGAAGTGATCAACCTGTTCACTATCGATGCGATCATGAATGAGAACGCGCCGGCCGCTTACCAGGGTATGGACCGCTTCGCGGCGCGCGACCAGATTGTCAAGGATCTCGATGCCGCGGGTCTGCTGGTCAAGGCCGAGGAGCATGTTTACAAACGCCCTTACGGCGACCGCTCGGGGGTGGTCATCGAACCCTATTTGACCGATCAGTGGTTCGTGCGCGCCGAACCCCTGGCAAAACCGTCGATCGAAGCGGTCAAAAACGGCCGCATCCGTTTTATCCCGGACAACTGGAGCAAAACCTATTACAACTGGATGGAAGATATCCAGGACTGGTGTATCTCGCGCCAGCTGTGGTGGGGACATCGCATTCCTGCGTGGTACGACAACTACGGCAATATCTACGTCGCCGC
>DS021202.1:134012-169609 GCA_001735895.1 Olavius algarvensis Gamma 3 endosymbiont
GACGGCATTGCCGCCGCCTCCCCGACACCAATGACCTTTATCACCGGGTCTTTGGAGTGTGAATCCATCAGTTCAAACATGTTTTTGTCCTCTTGCATTTAAAATTAAAAATTACCCTGAAACCAGCTTTTCATGCGTGCTAAAAGACCGGCTTCGTTTTGATCGTCCAGTTGATAACCGGACAAGCCGGACTGTTGCTTGTTTCCAAACAGCAACAGCCCAACACCTGTGGCATGAATCGGGTTGCGTACGACATCGACCAGCCCCGAAACATACTGCGGATAACCCAGTCGAACCGGCATGTGGAAAATCTCTTCCGCCAGTTCGATCGCGCCTTCCATTTTTGAACTACCGCCGGTCAGTACTACTCCGGCGGCGCATATTTCCTCGAACCCGCTGCGGCGCAACTCCGCCTGCACCAGGCTCAACAATTCCTCGTAACGCGGCTCGACTACCTCGGCCAGCGTTTGCCGCGCCAGGCGCCGTGGTTCGCGGTCGCCGACGCTGGGCACTTCGATGGTTTCGTCGTCGGCCGCCAGCTGACGCAATGCGCAGGCGTACTTAACCTTTAAATCGTTGGCGTACTGGGTCGGCGTGCGCAATGCCACCGCGATGTCATTGGTCACCTGGTCGCCCGCTATCGGGATCACCGCGGTATGACGAATCGCGCCGTCGGAAAACACGGCAATATCGGTGGTGCCGCCACCGATGTCGACCAGGCAGACGCCGAGCTCTTTTTCGTCTTCGGTCAGTACCGAACTGGCGGAAGCCAGCTGCTCGAGAATCACATCATCGACCTCGAGACCGCAGCGGCGTACACATTTGATAATGTTCTGGGCCGCACTCACGGCGCCGCTTACCAGGTGTACCTTGGCCTCGAGGCGTACTCCGGACATGCTGATGGGATCGCGTATTCCCTCGGAGTTATCGATCACGAATTCCTGCGGTAACACGTGCAAGATGCGCTGGTCGGCCGGGATCGCGACGGCCTTGGCGGCATCGATAACACGCGCCACATCCGCCGGAGTGACTTCCTTGTCCTTGATCGCAACAATGCCATGGGAATTGATGCTGCGAACATGGCTGCCGGCAATGCCGGCGTAAACCGAGCGGATCTGGCAGCCCGCCATCAATTCGGCTTCTTCGACCGCGCGTTGGATCGATTGCACCGTCGACTCGATATTGACCACGACACCTTTCTTCAGGCCGCGCGAAGGCTGCGTGCCGATGCCGATAATATCGATATCACCCTCGACGGTAACCTCCCCGACAATCGCCACCACCTTGGAGGTGCCGATATCAAGCCCGACGATCAGGTTGCTCGACGTCTTTTTAGACATTGCTGTTACTCCAGATCGATGCTTTGTCGCGCCCCTGCAGCAGCTCTTTTTTCCAGGCAACGGCAAAACCGTTGCTGTAGCGCAGGTCGAGACGCCGAATCTGTTCGCGCCGGGGCAGGATTTGTTCCAGGTATATGCTGACCAGGCGATCGATTTTGCGATCGATATCCTGCCGCCCGAGTTTGATCTTCAAACCGTTGATCAATTCGACATCGAGCGCGCCACGACTGTCGACACGCAACGCCAGTAGCCGCTCATCGACGCTGTCAAAGCGCGCCTGCAGCGCGTAAAACCGATGCAGCGCCCATTGCGGTCGATGGCTGGCGGCATGCACGATCGGCAAATGCGCGAACAAGGTGGTATCGGCCGGGTAAACGCTGGCCGTATCACTCAGCAGGTGGCCTTCATCCCAGCGCGCCACCGGTTGCTTTTCAATAATCGTAACGCGCAGCTTGTCGGGCCAGATGCGGCGCACCGAAACCGATTCGGTCCAGGACTTCTGATGCAACAATTGCTGTAGTTGATGAATGTCGAGCGAAAAGAAACCTTGACCGAGGTACTGCTGCAGCGCTTGTTCTACTTCCGCCTGATCGAGGTTTTCGAAGCTTCCGCCTAATTGGATCGCACGGATCGGTAACATTTCGTCGGCCCGCGTCAGCGAGTAGCCCGCGAGGACCAGCGGCAACAGCAGGAATATCCAGTTGTAGGATTTGCGCCACTGTAACGAACTCGCCTGCGAGGCCGGTGTGGTACGCTTTGCCTGGGCGCTCCGTTTGCGAAATTTAAACATCGGCGCCCCCTCGTGTCAGCGTTGCTTCGAGAATCTTGAGTACCAAATCGGGCATTTCCAAGCCGGCGGCGCGTCCGGCCATCGGCACCAGGCTGTGATCGGTCATGCCGGGAACGGTATTGACTTCGATCACCCAAGGCTGCTGCTGCGCATCGAGCATAAGGTCGACCCGGCCCCAGTCGCTAACACGGGTTGCCCTGATGGTTCGTCTGACGAGGTCGTTGATTTCATTCACCTTATCGTCGTCGAGGCCGCTGGGGCAGGTATAATTGGTATCATCGGCCAGGTACTTGGCCTCGTAATCGTAAAATTCACGCGGCGTATCGAGCTTGATCAACGGCAGCACCTGGTCGCCGATGAAGGCGGCGGTGTATTCGTCGCCGTCGATGAATTTTTCGGCGAACACGGCGCCGTAGCGGCGTGCCTTTTTCCAGGCGGGGAGCAGATCGTCGGCCGCATGCACCGGGGTCATACCGATACTTGATCCCTCCAATACCGGCTTTACGAATACCGGCAATCCAAATTCCGCCAATAATCGCTCACAGTCGGCCGCGCGATGCAATTCGATGAAATCGGGGGTCGGAATTCCGCTGCAGCGGATTACTTTTTTGGTCAATACCTTGTCCATGGTCAAGGCCAACGCGACGACGCAGCTACCGGTACTCGGCAGGCCGAGCAAGTCCAGCACGGCGCGAATGGTGCCGTCCTCGCCGCCGCGTCCGTGCAGCAAATTGAACACCCGGTCAACTTCGAGGTCCGCGAGTTGATGGAAGGCAGGCGCCTGCAAGTCCACCGGAATCGCGTCGACACCGGCTTCGAGCAGGGCCTGATACACCGCGTTGCCGCTGTTCAGAGAAACTTCGCGTTCGGCGGAATCGCCGCCCATTAACACCGCCACACGGCCGCATTTCTCGGCCGCGCCGACGGCGGGTTTCGATAAAATCATGCTCATCGGCTTTCACCCACGATGCGTACCTCGGTTTCCAGCTGCACCCCGAACCGGTCCTTTACCCGGCGGCGTACATGTTCGATCAGCGCTTCGACATCGCCGGCGGTGGCGGTTTCATTGCTGATGATAAAATTGGCGTGCTTATCCGATACGCAGGCGCCCCCGAGGCAGAAACCCTTGAGACCCGCGGCCTCGATCAGCTGCGCCGCGTGTTTCCCCGGTGGATTCTTGAATACCGAACCGCAGGAGGGCTGACCGATCGGTTGCGTGGCGTTGCGTTGCTGCAATAACTCGCGGATGTTGGAAGCTTCATCGGCGGCGCGTTGCTCGAAGCGAAATACGGCGGCGGCGAACCATTCCTTTGGCGGCAGGTCGACATGACGATAGCCAATCCCGAAATCCTGCGGCCCGCGCTCGGTTAACTGACCGCGCCGATCGATCATGACGGCCTGCTCTACGACGGCCCAGGTTTCACCTCCGAAAGCCCCCGCATTCATCGTCAGCGCGCCACCGATCGTACCCGGAATCCCGGCAAAGAAATCGGCGCCCGCCAGTCCGTTTTTATGGCAAAACCGGGCCAGTTTGGCGCAGCTGATTCCACATTCGGCATAGACCTTGCCATCGTCCCGCAAGTGAATTTCATTGAGCGCATTCAGCGGTGCGACCACCTGGCCGCGGATACCGCCATCACGCACCAGTAGATTACTGCCCAAACCAACCCAAAGCAGCTCGACATCGGCATCGAGACCGGCCAGAAAAGCCTGCAAATCCGCCAGATCGAGCGGCACGTAGTAGCGATCCGCGGGACCGCCCAACCGCCAACTGGTATGTTTTGACATGGGTTCGTCGAACAATAACCTGCCGCGAGGTGGATATTCAGTAGCCACGTTCATTTACCCTTCCCGGCCGGCTGATGCTGCGCCAGAAACTCAGCCGACCAGGCGCCGATGCTACCGGCGCCGAGAGTGACGAATATATCGCCGTCCTGCAGTACGGTCTCCACCACCTGATCGAGGCCTTCCAGATTTTCGACAAACACCGGGTCGACCTGACCGCAGCCGCGAATAGAGCGCGCCAGTGCGCGACCGTCGGCATCCTTGATATGGCTCTCTCCCGCCGGGTAGACGTCGAGCAGGATCAACCGATCGGCTTCGGACAAGACCTGGCTGAAGTCTTCGAACAAATCCCGGGTACGTGTATAGCGATGCGGCTGAAACAATACCGTGAGTCGTTTATCGGGCCAGGCCGCGCGGATGCCGTCGAGGGTCGCCGCGATTTCGTTCGGATGATGACCATAGTCATCGATATGCATAATCCGGCCGTTTGCCACGCTGAGGTTTTCGCTGATCTGACAACGGCGACCGATACCGGAAAAGTCGACCAGCGCAGCGCGAATCGCTTGCGGCGAAACTCCGAGCTCCCAGGCGATGCCGACTGCGGCGGTGGCGTTCAACACGTTATGTTTGCCGGTCAGGTTGAGCTCGATTTCGAGCGCTGCGTCGTTATCGGGCAAGTGCACCTTGAAGTGGGTGCTCGCACCCTGGGCCCGGATATCGGTAATCCTTACATCGGCCTCCTCGGCCTCGCCATAGGTCAACAGCGGGCGCGCCACCTGGTCGATGATTTCGCACACCACAGGGTCGTCGATACACAGTACCGCGAGCCCATAAAACGGCAGGTGATGTAGAAATTCGACGAAAGTCTGCTTGAGCCGCTCAAAATCGCCCTCGTAAGTCGATAGATGATCGTTGTCGATATTGGTGACAATCGCCATCATCGGCTGCAGATACAAAAAGGACGCATCGCTCTCGTCCGCCTCGGCCACCAGATAATCACTCAGGCCCAGCCTGGCATGTCTGCCGGAGCTAATCAGCTGGCCGCCGATGACGTAGGTGGGATCGATATCGCCACTGGCAAGCACGCTGGCCACCAGGCTGGTCGTGGTGGTTTTGCCGTGGGTGCCGGCAACCGCGATCCCGCGCCGAAAACGCATCAGCTCAGCCAGCATTTCAGCGCGCCGCACCACCGGGATCCGCAGCTCGCGCGCGGCTTCTATTTCCGGATTGTCGGCATCGATGGCGCTCGACACCACCACTACATGCGCCTCGGCGATATTGTCGCTGTGATGCCCGATAGCGACCTCGATACCGAGATCGCGCAAATGCCTAACCATTGCGTTTTCGGCGATGTCGGAGCCGCTGATGCGATAGTTCAGGTTATGAAACACCTCGGCGATACCGCTCATGCCGACGCCGCCGATTCCGGTGAAATGAATATTGCGTATGCGCCGCATGAAATGTTTGGAACTCACCGTCATGAGCGCGCTCCCGCAACGATCTCCGAGGCCAGGCGCTCGGTCGCATCAGCCTGGAAACAGGCCCGGGCGTTAACGCCCATTTCCACCAGTACCGGACGATTCTGCTGGAAGAACTTTAACTTGAGCGCCAGGTTTTCGGCGCTGAGTTGCGCTTCTGCAAGAATTTGAGCGGCCTTACCGGATTCGAGAAAAAGCGCATTATGATACTGGTGATCGTCGACCGCGTAGGGAAATGGAATCAGTAGGGCTGCGACGCCGGTCGCAGCCAGCTCCGTCAGCGTAAGCGCTCCGGCGCGGCAAACCACCAGGTCCGCCCAGACATAAGCCGCCGGCATGTCTTCGATAAAGTCGACCACTTCGGCATCGACGCCCGCAGCGGCATAATTTTGTCGACAATCCTGTAGATGCTTGTCGCCGCACTGATGCCAGACGCGGGGGCGTTGATCCCGATCCAGTAAGGCGATAGCCGCCGGCAGAAAGCGATTCAGCGCTGCCGCGCCGAGGCTGCCGCCGATCACCAGCAGCTGCAGCGGGGAGTCCATCCGCGCTTGCAGGCGCGCCGCCGGATCGCCCTGTGCCGCGAAGCTCGCGCGCAACGGGTTACCGATGCACTCGCTGCGCGGCACGCCTTGCGCGGCATCCGGAAAGGCAAAATAATTAGCTGTCGCCAATCGGCCGAGTAGGCGATTGGTCAGGCCGGCAATGGCGTTTTGTTCGTGCAAAAACAGTGGGATGTCGAGCAGCCAGGCCATCAGACCGCCGGGGCCGGAAACGAAACCGCCCATACCGAGTACCGCCTTTGGCCGGGTGCGACGCAACACGCATAGCGCCTGCCAACAGGCGCGCATCAGCCTGAACGGCGCCAGCATCAGCGTTATCAAACCCTTACCCCGCAAACCCTGCACGTTGAGCCATTCGATGGCAAAGTCCGCCGCGGGCACCACGCGCGCTTCGAGCCCGGCGCGGGTACCCAGCCAGATGACGTTTTCACCGCGCTGGCGCAGGTTTTCAGCCACCGCTAACGCCGGGAACACGTGTCCGCCGGTACCCCCGGCCATCACTAGAATCGGCTTTTGCAGAGTCGTGCTCATCTGCGCTTCACCGCTTTGCCGCGCGGTGCCCCGGGAGCATCGGCCTGCTGGTATTCATAATAGACCCGTAACACCAAACCGACCGCAAAAGACATGCTGAGAATCGAATTGCCGCCATAGCTGATGAACGGCAGAGTCAAGCCCTTGGTCGGTAAGGCGCCCATATTGACGCCGATATTGATGACCGCCTGCAGGGTGATAAGCAGCCCGACACCGTAGGCCAGGTAGGCGGCGAAGGCCTGCTGTTTTAGCAAGACCATTTTTGCAATCGAAAAACAGCGCAGCGCAAACAGGGCAAACAATCCGATCAGCAAGACTTGACCGACGAGACCGAATTCTTCGGCGAAGATAGCAAACATGAAATCCGTATGCGCTTCCGGCAGGTAAAACAATTTCTGTATGCTGCCGCCCAGACCGGTGCCGAACCAGCCGCCGCTGCCGATGGCGATCAGCGATTGCGTCAACTGGAATCCGCTGTTGAAAGGGTCGGCCCAGGGATCGATAAAGGACGTGATACGCGCCAGGCGATAAGGCGATGACACCGCCAGCAAACCCATGATGCACAGGGTACCGATGACGAACAGAATAAACTGCCCGAAACGCACGCCGCCCAGGAAAATCAGGCCCAGTCCGGTCATCAGCAATACCGCCGCCGCACCAAAATCGGGCTCCAGCACCAGTAGGCCGCTGGCCACCGCGAGAATCAACATCGGCTTGACGAACCCCATGGTATTGGTTTGCACTTCATCGCTGCGCCGGATCAGGTAGCCGCTCAGGTAGATGATCAGAAACAGCTTGGCGACTTCCGAAACCTGGAAAGTAAAAAGGCCGAAATTCAGCCAGCGGGTGCTGCCGTTGACGGTATGTCCGACCCCGGGGAGCAACACGGCGGCGAGCAATATGATTGAACCCAGCATCAACGCCATGCCGTAATTTTTCCAGAACTCGAGCGGGATTTTGCAGGCAAACCACATCAAGGCCAGGCTCAGCAGAATGCGTAAGAACTGACGCTTGGCATAATAGAACGGGTCCAGGGTCTGTTGATCGGCAATCCCGATCGACGCCGAGGCCACCATCACCAGGCCGATGCAGATCAGCGTCAGATATATCAGTAGAATGACGCGATCGTACTCCGGCGCCAGCGCCGGCTCCGCCCTGGCGGCCAGCTGCGCGGTCTTGATCGCTTGACTAGTCATGCGCAAGCTCCCGCACCCGCTGCATGAAATCGTCACCGCGCTGTTCGAACTTCTGGTACATGTCGAAACTGGCGCAGGCCGGCGCCAGCAGCACGCAATCGCCGGCGCGAGCGAACTCATGCGCCCGTTGCACCGCCGCGCGCATGTCTCGCACGCATTCAATTTCCGCGGCGCCATCCCAGGCCTGTTGCAGGCGCGCTGCATCTTCGCCGAGCAATAGCACTCGTTTGACGCGTTCGCCAATGGTAGCGCGCATGACCGACATATCCGCTCCCTTCGACTGCCCTCCGGCGATCAGAATCACCGGTCGATCCCGACCTTCGATCGACGCCTTGGCGGCGCCGACGTTGGTCGCCTTGGAATCGTTTATCCATTCCACGCTTTCGATTTCGGCCACCCATTGGCCGCGATGAGGGATGCCGCTAAATTCGCGCAGCGTCTCGACTATCGCCGTCCGCGAAATTCCCAGACTGCAAGCGATCGCCATCGCCGCGAGGCAGTTGGCCCAGTTATGGCGGCCACCGAGTTTGAGTTGATCGACCTTGAGCCAGGCTTCGGCGCCGCGTCCAAGCCAGTAACCGTTATTTTCGATCAGCCGAAATTCGGCGTCGGAGTGCGGATCGAGGCTAAAACACAAATCGTCGGCGTCATGCCGGGTCGCCGCATCATCCAGATTGCTGACGCACAGGTCGGCGTTGTGATAGATATGAAGCTTGGCCTGGATATACTCGTTATAATCGGCATAACGATCGAGGTGGTCTTCGCACAGGTTGAGCACGGTTGCGACCCGCGGCCGTAACGAGGTCGTGGTCTCGAGTTGGTAGCTGGATAATTCGAGTACGTAATAGTCGGCATCCTGCGCCAGTAGGTCAAGCGCGGCAGTGCCGATATTGCCGCCGACGGCGACCTTGTTTTGAGCGCGCGCGATCATGGCGCCGACCAGCGTGGTTACCGTGCTCTTACCGTTGGATCCGGTAATCGCAATAACCGGTTTTGTTACCAGTCGCGCGAACAGCTCGATATCGCCGAGCACTGTCTTGCCCGCAGCGGCGGCGGCGATCAATTCGGGTTGACGGATCGATAGACCCGGACTGACGACAATAACTTCGGCCCAGTCGATTAATTCGGCGGCCAGCGCCCCGCCCTGAAAATCGACTGCTTCGAAGCGGGATTTCAACTGTCCCAGGTAGGGCGGTATATCCCGCGTATCCTGGATGCGGCAGCGAAAACCATGTTCGAGCAGATAGGTCGCCACCGAAAAGCCGGTCAGACCCAGGCCGACTATCAGATAGTTGACGTCTTCTAGCGCTGTTGATTGTCGACTCACGTTCAGCATTACCGAATCTTTAAACTCGCCAGTCCAATCAGTACCAGCACCACGGTAATAATCCAAAAGCGTACGATGATGCGCGGCTCGGGCCAGCCCTTAAGCTCATAGTGATGATGCAGCGGCGCCATGCGAAATATTCGACGTCCGGTCAACTTGAACGAAGCAACCTGCAGCATCACCGAAGCCGTTTCGACGACGAAAATACCGCCCATGATAAAAAGCACCAGCTCTTGGCGCACGATGACGGCGAGCACGCCGAGGGCTGCACCCAGCGAGAGCGCACCGACGTCGCCCATGAACACCTGCGCCGGATAAGTGTTGAACCAGAGAAAGCCGAGACCGGCGCCAACCAGCGCACCGCAGAATACAACCATCTCACCAACCCCGGGAACATAGGGGATACCGAGGTAATTGGAAAAATTGAAATTTCCGGTCAGGTAAGCGAAGACGCCGAGCGCGCCTCCGACCAGCACGGTTGGCAGGATGGCCAGTCCGTCCAGGCCGTCGGTCAGGTTGACCGCATTGCTGCTGCCGACGATGACAAAATAAGTCAGCACCACGTACAGCCAACCGAGATCGAACAGAATATCCTTGATAAACGGAACGATTAGCTGAGTTTCGATGGGGAACTGGGCGGTGTTGAACAACGCCAGTGCAGCACTCAACCCGATTACCGATTGCCAGAAGTACTTGGCTTTGGCCGATAGCCCCTTGGCGTTGCCATAAACGATTTTTTTGTAATCGTCGATCCAGCCGATAATGCCGAATCCGATGGTGACGAACAATACGACCCAGACAAAGCGCGATGACAAATCACTCCACAACAGCGTGCTGGTCACTATAGCCACCAGGATTAACGCGCCGCCCATAGTGGGCGTACCGGCCTTCGAAAAGTGGCTTTCGGGGCCATCGTCGCGCACGCTTTGCCCGATTTTGTAACTGCTCAGGTATTTAATCATTACCGGACCCACGATGAGTGAGATCACCAGCGCGGTGAGCACCCCGAGAATGGTGCGCATGGTAAGGTACTGGAATACGTTAAAACCGCCATAGAACTGCGTGAGATATTCCGACAAGCTATACAGCATTGACATCTCCTCCATTGACCGATTGGCTCAGCAGGTTTACCAACCGTTCCATGCCGGCGGAGCGTGACCCCTTGATCAGCAGATTCACACCCTCATGAATCTGCCCCAGGATGGCTAGCGCCATTTCATCGATACCCTCGAAGCACTTACCCGAGGCACCGAATTCGTCGCTGGCGGCACAACTCATTTCACCGACGCCGAACAGTTTTTCGACCCCCAGCTCGCGCGCGGTTCGCGCCGCCCTGCGATGGAATTCCTCCGCTTCGTCGCCGAGCTCCGCCATGTCGCCCAGCGCCAGCCAGGCCGAGCCCTCAAGCGAACACAGCACCTTGATCCCGGCCTGCAGCGAATCGGGATTGGCGTTGTAACTGTCGTCGATCAAGCGGCTATGCGCCGGACCCGCCAGTATCTGCAGCCGGCCCTTGACGCCGGAAAACCCGTCCAGATTCGCCACCGCGACGGCATAATCGACGCCGGCCAGAATCGCCAGCGCTACCGCGGCCAGAGCGTTGCGTGCATTGTGCTCGCCCAGGGCATCGAGCAGGCAGGTGCGGGTTTCCCCCTGATAACTGAACTCGACTTGCAGCCTCTCGTCCAGCAGCGACCAGCCTGCACTGACATCGGCCTCGTTATCCAGACCGCAACTGATCCGGCGTTCGGCCGCACACAGGTCGCGCCAATACTCGCTCGCGACTTCATCGACGTTGAACAGGGCCTGCTGTTCGGGAGTACAGTAGGCGTACAGCTCACCCTTGGCTTCGATCACGCCCTGCAGATCGCCGAATCCCGCCAGATGAGCGGCCGCAACATTGTTGACGTAGACGATGTCGGGCTCGGCGATGGCGGCCAAATTGGCAATTTCACCGCGGTGATTCGCACCCATTTCGATGATCGCGAAGCGGTGCCCGGGATCGAGTTCGAACAGGGTTAAGGGCACGCCGATATCGTTGTTGAGATTGCCGCGGGTGGCATGGGTGGCGGCCTGCCGCGCCAGAATCTGATGCAGCATTTCCTTGACCGTGGTCTTGCCATTGCTACCGGTTAGCGCCACGACACAGGGATCACAGCGGCGGCGCCAGTAAGTGGCCAGCTGCGCCAGCGCCCGCTTGCAGTCGGGAACTACGATTTGCGCGCTGTCTCCTGCGACACGCCGTTCCACCAACGCCGCGACCGCGCCATTGCGGTAAGCGGCATCGACGAATTTGTGGCCATCGAAGTTTGGCCCTGCGAGAGCGACAAACAGCATGCCCTCGCAGGCTTGCCGCGAATCGATGCTAACCCCGCAAAAATCGGCTGGTGCCAAATTCCCCGCATCCGCGCCAAGGATTTCGGCCAGCTTGGATAAGGCTAGGCTAATCATATTTGACCTGCAAAATTCTGCCGACCACATGGCGGTCGCTGAACGGCCGGCGTTCGTGACCGACAATCTGTACCTGCTCATGTCCCTTGCCCGCGATCACTACCAGGTCATCGGCGGCGGCCTGCGATAGCGCATACTCGATCGCCGCCTGTCGATTATTTACCACGCAAGCCCGATCGGGCTGTTGCATGCCTGCCAGAATTTCGCCGACAATTTTTTCGGCCGACTCGCTGCGCGGATTGTCATCGGTGATAATGACACGATCCGCGAGCTCTTCGACCGCGCGCCCCATGCCGCCACGCTTGCCCTGGTCGCGATCGCCGCCGCAGCCGAACACGCACCACAGCTGACCTTCGGTATGCTCGCGGCTGGCCGCCAGGCAAGCACGCAACGCCTGTTCGGTATGCGCGAAATCGACCACCACCGACGCCATCTCGCGACCGCCGTCGAATTTCTCCATGCGTCCGGGGATTGGCTTCAGATCCTTCATCGCGAGCTCGAGCTGATTGTGATCCAGCCCCAGAGCAACCAGCGTGGCGATACAGGCGAGCGTGTTTTCGACATTGAAAGACCCGATCAGGGCGGTAACCGCGGTGACCTCACCCAGCGGAGTAGTGGCGCAGACATTTTGCCCGCCGGCCGTCAGCTCAAAGGACTTGAGCCTGACCTCGGCTTCGGGCAAGTTTTTGCCTTGCACCGAGTAGCGGTAGAGCGAATCCAGTTCTACCGACTGGCTCAACTGCAGGCCGAAGGCATCGTCGATGTTGACCACGCGCCCCGACACCTCGAAATCATGAAACAGGCGTGCCTTGGCGGCGGCGTAACTTTCGTGGCTGCCATGATAGTCGAGATGGTCCCGGCCGAGATTGGTCAACACGGCTATATCGAAATCGCAGCCGTTAACCCGGTACTGCTCGAGCGCATGCGATGAAACTTCCATCACCACGAATTCGCAACGCTGCTGATGAAACTGATACAGTCGGGTTTGCAGGCTAACGGCATCGGGCGTAGTCAGGGAATCGGGGGTTAACTCGTTGGCGACGCCGTAACCGAGGGTACCGATGCTGGCGCAACGCTTGCCGACACGGGTTAGCGCCTGTGTCACCAGGTGGGTAACGCTGGACTTGCCATCGGTGCCGGTGACGCCGACAATCGTCATCGCCTCGCCGGGGTCGCCGAAAAAGCGGCTGACGATATGGCCATTGGCGCGCTCCAGCCGGTCGATGCCGATCCAATAGGTATCGACCTGTTTGCGCAACAGCGGAATACGCTGCCGGCTGTATTCGTCGGCGGCGTCGTAAATGACGACTATGGCGCCGGCCTTGACGGCGTCGATGGCGTAATCGATGCCATTGGATTTAATGCCCGGCAACGCGATAAAGGCGGAGTTGGCGGTTACCTGGTTGCTATTGCTGGCGATATTGAAGATTTCGATCGCGGGCGCCGGGTCCTGTAGATCGAATCCCGACAGCAGATGCGACAGAGTCATACCTGGAAAATTGGTGTTTACCATCATGTCCCCTTACCTCATTGTTGTGTGCCAGCGTGGGCAGATCATCGGGTGGAACGTCGAGAATACGCAGCGCATTCGAGATGACTTCCTGGAACACGGGCGCCGCGACCACACCGCCGTAATAACCGTTCTGCGTGGGTTCATCGATCATCACGGCCATTACCAGACGCGGATTGCTGGCCGGTGCGATACCTGCGAAAACCGCGACATAATCATCCTTCCGATAACCGCCGGCGATACTCTTCCTCGCGGTACCGGTCTTGCCGGCAATCAAGTATCCCTCGGCCGCCGCCTGCTGCGCCGTACCCTTGGGCCCCACGACCTCGGTCAGCATTGCCAACAGTTGATCGGCGGTAGCGGTTTTCATGACGTGTCGTGAAATTTCATTGTCGCGGATTTCGGCCGGCTCCTTACGCAACAGACTCAATTCCGGCAGGCGCCCCTGATTGGCGATCACGGCGTAGGCTCGCGCCAACTGGGTAATCGACAACGACATTCCGTAGCCAAACCCCATGGTCGCGTGATCCAGCGGCTGCCATTGATCGAAATGCCGGAAATAACCGGACGACTCCCCGGGGAAGGCGACACCCGAGGGTTCGCCAAAACCGTAATCGCGGAAACTTTGCCACATTTCCTCGCGTTGCAACGACATCGCGATACGCGAAGCACCGACATTGCTCGATTTGCGCAGAATGCCGGGCATGTCGAGCACCCCGTAATTGCGGATGTCCTTGACCGGGTGGCCGCTCACTATCAGGTAACCCGGCGAGGTATCGATGCGACTGCCAAGATAGTAGCGTCCGCGATCGAGCGCGGCCGCGAGCGTAAAAGGTTTGATCGCCGAGCCCGGTTCGAAAACATCGGTTAGAGCACGGTTGCGCTGGTGCTCGGCCGCCATCGTAGAACGCCGATTCGGGTTGTAGGACGGTTGATTAACGATCGCCAGTACTTCGCCGCTGCGCGCATCGAGCAACACCGCCGACCCGGCCTTGGCGGCGTGGTATTTAATCGCACGCGCGAGGCTGCGATATGCGATGTACTGCAGCCGCATATCGATACTGGTATAGACATCGTTGCCGGAATTGGCCGCCGTTACCTGCGCCAGCTCTTCGACCACTTCACCACGCCGGTTACGTATGACTCGGTGCTGTCCGGGCTGCGCGCGCAACCAGTCTTGATAAGCCAGTTCCAGACCTTCCTGACCCTGGTCGTCGATATCGGTGAAGCCGACCAAATGCGACACCACTTCGCCGGCCGGATAATAACGATTATATTCACGCTGCAGGTAGACACCCTCGATACCGGATGCCACCTGACGGGCGAAATCCGGCTCAAGCTGGCGTTTGAGGTACACGAATTCACGGCTGGCGCGCTGTTTAAGCATGGTTACCGTGGCGCGATAATCGAGCTCCAGCTCGGCGCTGATCTGTTGCAAGGCGCCGAGGTTCGCCAGAATTTCCTGGGGATTGACCCAGACCGAATCCACCGGGGTGCTGATCGCCAGGGGCGTGCCGAAACGATCCAGTATCGCACCCCGATAGGCCGGGGTTTCGATGGTGCGAATTTGCCGTTGCACTCCCTGGCTCGCCAGAAAATCCTGCTCGACAATCTGCAAGTAAAGCGCGCGCGCCACCAGCCCGGCGAGCAGCGATATCAGTACCAGCAACACGAAGTAATGGCGCGCATTCAGAAAAACCGCCTGCCGCGCCTCGTTTGGCATACCCGTCCCGTGTTTCATTGCAGGCGTACCAGCTCGACGTTTTCGGGCAGGCGCATTTGCAAATCCTTGCGTGCCCTCGACTCGACATTACTGTGCGTGGCAAGGGTCGTGTTTTGCAACTGCAAGCGCCCCCACTCGATCACCTGCCGGTCCTGTTGCTTTTGCAGGCTGCGCAGTTCAGCGAATAAAACCTGGCTCTGGTGTTTCACGTAGATCACGGTCAGTGCGCTGCCGAGAACCAAGGTCAGCAGCAGGGATAACCACAGCTTGCCGTTCATCAGGCGGCTCGCTCTGCAATACGCAATACCGCGCTGCGCGCGCGCGGGTTCGACTCCAGTTCCCGGGAGCCCGCCATGATTGCCTTGCCGATAAGTTTCAGCGGGATCACGGATTCAAGTTCGCAATCACGCAACGGCAAACCACGCGGCAGCTTACGGCGCGTGCTATTGCTCTTGAAAAAGCGTTTGACCACGCGATCTTCGAGCGAGTGAAAGCTGATCACCAGCAAGCGTCCGCCGCGCCGCAGAATGCCGCAGACGGATTCGAGCAGGTGCTGGAGTTGTGACAACTCCTGGTTGATGTGAATTCGAATCGCCTGAAAACTGCGGGTGGCCGGGTGGCGTTTATTTTTCGGACGCGGCACGATATCGGCGATCAAATCGGCCAGGGTCGCGGTATCTTCGATGGGGTCGGTCGCGCGCAGGCTTACAATCTTGCGCGCGATACGGCGTGATAGCCGCTCTTCGCCGAATTCCCACAGCACTTTCGCGATCTCGGCTTCTTCGGCCTGCCTGAGCCAGGCCGCCGCCGATTGTCCTGCCGCGGGGTTCATGCGCATATCCAGCGGGCCATTGTGTTGAAAACTGAAACCGCGTTCGGGATTGTCGAGCTGCGGTGAAGAAACGCCCAGATCGAGCAGGATGCCATCGATTTTTTCGAGCAAATCGAGTTTTGATATTTGTGCTTGCAGGTTGGCGTAATCGTCATGAATGATGGTAACGCGGCGGTCGGATCCGAGCGAATTCCGGGCGTCGGCAATGGCTTGCGGATCGCGATCCATCACGATCAGACGTCCCTCTGCGCCAAGCGCCGCGAGAATCGAGCGTGCATGGCCACCACGGCCATAGGTGCCATCGACATAGTTGCCATCCGGTCTGATGGCGAGCCCATCGATGACTTCCCGAAGCAGTACCGGTGCATGTTTTTCGGTCACAGGGTCAACTCCGCCAGGGCTGCGGGCATTTCTTCGCTAGCGGTGTCATCGAGCCAAGTTCCCATACGTTCGTTCCAGCGCAGCTCGTCCCAGAGTTCGAACTTTTTGCCTTGACCGATCAGGACGACCTTCTTGCCGAGCTGCGCGTATTCACGTAGCGGATTGGACAACAACATGCGTCCATTAGCGTCGACTTCGACCTCGGTCGCATGTCCAATTAACAGGCGCTGGATACGGCGCGTCGTCGGATTGAAGCTGGGCAAGGCCTCGATCTTTTCCTCGATCAATTCCCATTCGGGCAATGGATAAATCAGCAGGCAGGGTTGATCGGTATCGATCGTGACAATGAGCTGGCTGTGGCAGAATTCCACCAGCCGCTCACGATAACGCGCGGGTAGAACAATTCTCCCCTTCGCGTCCAAATTGAGATTGGAAACTCCTCGAAATTTGTGCAAGCTTATCCCGTTATGCGCCACTCTGTGACACTTTTACCCACTTAAAGACATAATATGGCTAATTTTTGCAACAAGTCAAGTAAAAATGGGGCTTAACTTTTAGTGTTTTCTCAGTAACGTCAATAACTTAGCTCAAATTCCCACAATAAGTCCGGGATTTAGTCATTCAAATCTGAAGCTTAGCCAATTTACTTAAAGTAATACATTAAGTTTAGGAGGATATTGTGCGATTTTGCACAAAAAACGAACTGTCGGAAGGCATCAATATTATCGGTAATTTCAGGTCGCGACCGCTACCCCAGAATGCGCAAGAGTGGCGCCGCCTTATTTGGTATACCTGCCGGTAAGCCGAGCACCTCCCACCGCCGCGAGCGGCTCAAATGCAAGGCGGATTTTCCGGCGGAGGCCTGAGCGTACAGACAGTACGCGAAGGTCCCGACGTAAAATCCAACGCCGCAGTTGAGTCGCGCAGCAGGTGAATATGCCGGCCGCTAAACCGAGCACCTCCCACCGTCGCGAGCGGCTCAAATGCAAGGCGGATTTTCCGGCGGAGGCCTGAGCGTACAGACAGTACGCGAAGGTCCCGACGTAAAATCCAACGCCGCAGTTGAGTCGCGCAGCAGGTGGGTAAGTCAGCCTGTAAGCCGGGTTCTGTCGTGGATAATCATTCATCTGAACCGGAAGTCACCTTCCGGCCTCAAGCAACCAACCCGAAAACGACGCGGGCCACGCCATAGTTTTCCTATTTGGTCTTGCTCCGGGTGGGGTTTACCATGCCACCACTGTTACCAGCAGCGCGGTGCGCTCTTACCGCACCCTTTCACCCTTACCGACCTAAGTCGGCGGTATACTTTCTGTTGCACTGGCCGTGGGCTCACGCCCCCCAGATGTTATCTGGCACCCTGCCCTGCGGAGCCCGGACTTTCCTCCAGTTCCCGCAGGAACCAGCGATTATCCGGCTGACTTGGCGCGCATTATAAATCAAGCCGACCCCAATATATATCGAATTCAGCCTAGACTTGTCTATTCTCGACACCGTATCAAAATGCCGCTGCAGTCAATCTAATACCGTTTCCGATAGCCGCCGCGACTACAGCCTCCGCGCTCCTAGTTCGATTTATCGCCTCTGTGGTAGGTCAACTGTTGCAGCAGCGTAAACTTCTCATCCTGCTGCAGGAAGGGGCGGATTTGGTCCAGCATCTGCTGACGTTCGGGCGAATGAAACCAGCGATTCCACGCGGCTTCATCGGTCCAGCGCGTCACCACCAGGTAGTGGTTGGGACGATGGATTTCCACCAGCGATTCGCCGGATAAATAGCCCGGAGCGGACGCCATCATCTCCAACAGATCTGCAATAGCCGACTGATAGAATTGCTCGAGCCCTGCTGCAATCTCGCGCTCGATAATTACCCTGATCATGAAATTATTTCCTCAATTATAGCCACTTATAAGGGGGTTTGTGTGTTCAAATAAAACGGCAGCATATACAATCCTGCCCATAACACAATAACTTCCCGGAGGCACCCAGATGGCCTGGCAACAAAAGATTTTGCGCGTCAACCTAAGCACTGGCAGTTGCGATATTGAAGCTTTGAACATGGAGTGGGCGGACGCATATCTGGGGTCGCGCGGACTCGGCAGTAAATACCTATACGAAGAAATGGATCCGGCCGCCGACGCCTTGTCGGCGGAAAACAAGATCATTTTCGCCACCGGCCCCTTGACCGGCACCATGGCCTCCACCGGCGGTCGCTACACGGTGATAACCAAGGGCCCGTTAACCGGTGCCATCGCCTGCTCCAATTCAGGCGGCAAATTTGGCGCCGAGCTGAAATTAGCGGGTTACGACCTGCTGATCATCGAGGGTGAAGCAGCAAAACCGGTCTACCTGCATATCGAAAACGAAAAAGTCGAAATCTGCGACGCCGGTGAAATCTGGGGCCAGACCGTCTGGGCGACCGAGGACATTCTGGCGGCGAAATACCGGGATCCGCTGATGCGTTTTGCCGGCATCGGACAGGCCGGCGAAACCCTGTGCCGTTATGCCTGTGTGGTCAACGACAAACATCGTGCCGCGGGGCGTTCCGGTGTCGGCGCGGTCATGGGCGCCAAGAAAATCAAGACCATCGCGGTGCGCGGCACTGCGGGGGTGCGAAATGCCGACCCGAAGAAGTTTTTCAGCGTCGTCAACGAAGTCAATGCGCGTATGAACGATCGCGAAGGCATGTCGCGCGACGGTACCCTGGCAATGATGGACGTCACCAACAGCTTCGGTAGCCTGCCGACGCGCAATAACCGCAGCGTACGTTTTGAGGGTGCCGACAAACTCAATCCGGAAGCGATGCATAGCCCGAACGCCAACGGGCATACCAACATCATCACCAACGGCGCCTGCTTCGGCTGCACTATCGGCTGTGGACGGATCTGCAAAATCGATCCGACGCACTTCTCGGTCAAGGACCGCCCCGAATACCACGGCGCCTCCGGCGGTCTCGAGTACGAAACCGCGTATGCACTGGGTTCGGCCTGCGGCGTCGACGATATCGATGCGGCGACTTTCGCCGGCTTTCTCTGCAATGAATACGGCATGGACCCAATCTCGCTGGGCGGAACTATCGCCGCAGCGATGGAGCTGTTCGACATCGGCGCCATCGATGAAAAAACAACCGGCGGCATCAAGCTCGAATTCGGCAATGCCGAAGCGCTGTGCGCGATTGCCGAGCTGACCGGCAAGGGTGAAGGCTTCGGGGCCGACATCGCCATGGGATCGAAACGCATGTGCGAGAAATACGGCCACCCGGACCTGTCGATGACGGTCAAGGGCCAGGAGTTCGCGGCTTACGACGGCCGCTCCATGCAAGGCATGGGATTAGCCTACGCCACCAGCAATCGCGGTGCCTGCCATCTGCGCGCCGACCCCTACGGACACGATTTCGAAACCACCGAAATTGAGGGCAAGGCCAAAATCGTCGCCGAAACCCAACGCGATACCGCATTTCTGGACGCCAGCGGCCTGTGCCTGTTTCCGGGCGGATGCGGCTGGGGTCTCGAAGATTATCGCGCGCTGGTCGATGCCGCTTGCGAAGGCGATTGGAGCAGTGCAGAGCGTATGCACGAGACCGGTGAACGCATCTGGAACCTGGAAAAGTTATTCAATTTGAAAGCGGGCCTGGGTAAAAAAGACGATACCCTGCCCAAGCGTATTCTAAAGGAACCGGCCGACGTCGGCACCGGCAAAGGCCTGGTGTGCAAACTCGATGAGATGTTGCCCGAGTACTACGCTATCAATGGCTGGGATGCGCAAGGCGTACCGACCAAGGATACCCTGAGCCGACTCGGTATCGAGTGAGCCGCCGGCCAGGGCATGCATAGCTAATGGAAGTTTCGGTTACCCTGTTTGGCGGGCTGCGTCATTACCTGCCTGCCGGCAGTTCCTTCAATCGGTGCAGCATCGAACTCGACGACGGCAGCAGCCTCGAATCGCTGTTGCAAAAGATTCAATTGCCTGCCGATAAACCCTATATGGTCATTGTCAACGACACCAAGGTGGCAGGCGACCAGTTCGGCGAAATTACGATTCGGAGCGATGATCAAGTGGTGCTGCTGCCTCCGATCAAGGGCGGATAGGTCCGCATTCCGTTATGCCCGTCTTGCATGCATTCGCCCTGCTCCTGCTGCTAGCGACCGCGCCGATATTAAATGCCGCACCGCGCGATGCGGTCAAGCCGAAATGGCGCACCCCTTATGACTTGTATCTGACGCCGCAGGAAGCCTATCAAAAGAAACTCGCCGCGGGCGCAAGCATCCTGCTAATCGATGTGCGTACGCGCGCGGAAATCAAGTACATCGGCATGGCCGATGCGGTGGACGCCAATATTCCGGTACGCATGCTGCGCGACGATTACGCCTGGAGTGTGAAATCCGCAACCTATCGCACCCGCGAGAATCCGGATTTTGTCGGCGCCGTCGATCGCCTGCTGCAATTGAGGGAATTGACCCGTAACAGCCCCATTATCCTGATGTGCCAGTCGGGCTCGCGCGCTCCGATCGGCGCGCGCCTGTTGCATCAGGCGGGATTTGGCGAAGTCTACACCCAGTACCAGGGATTCGAAGGCTTCAAGGCCAAACAGGGGCCCGACCAGGGCCACCGGGTCGTCAACGGCTGGAAAAACGCGAACCTGCCCTGGAGTTACCAGCTCGACGCGGCCAAGATGTATTTCAATTTCACCCCCTGAAAATTTACTCAGAGTAAATCCAGCGTCACCGGAAGATTTTACTCTGAGTAAATTTTGAGACAAGAGACCCTCGGTCAGGCTGGGAAGAATCCCGTTTGCAGGTCGCGGGCTGCGAGCTTTCCTCGGTTTTGGCGACTTCACCCTCGGCATCAAGGGTTTCCAGTTGGACGCCGTGTGAGAATTTACTCTGAGTAAATTTTTGGATTTCTGGGAATTTACTCTGAGTAAATTCTTGGTTTCGGGGTCCCGTGGGTGGGCGCGGAGATGGTCAGCTCGCCGGCTGCAAGCATTCCGCGGTATTGACGACTTCACCGTCGGCGTCGAGGGTTTCCAGCACCACGCCGAAACTCCAGAGACGGCGTAAATGTTTCAACACTTCATCGGTGGTTGCGGCAAGCGGCACGTTATTGTGCGGAATATGCCGCAGCGTCAAGCTGCGATCGCCGCGAACATCGACGTTGTAGACCTGGATATTGGGCTCGTTCATGCTCAGGTTGTACTGGTTGGACAAGGCCTGGCGGATGTACTGGTAGCCGCGATCATTATGGATCGAAGTCACTTCGAGCTCGCTTCGTTCTTCATCGTCCAGAATCGAAAACAGTTTGAAGTCACGAATCAATCGCGGCGACAGGAATTGCGAGATAAAACTTTCGTCCTTGAAGTTGCGCATCGCGAAGTCGAGCGTCTCTTGCCAGTTTGAACCCGCGATATCCGGGAACCAACGGCGGTCTTCCTCGTCCGGCTCGACGCAGATCCGCTTGATGTCAGTCATCATCGCGTAACCCAGCGCATAAGGATTGATGCCGCTGAAGTAATCACTATCGAAGTCCGGTTGCGACACCACATTGGTATGACTTTGAAAGAACTCGAGCATGAAACCATCGGTTACCTTGCCGCGATCGTAAAGCTCATTCATGATGTGGTAATGCCAGAAACAGGCCCAACCCTCGTTCATTACCTGGGTTTGCCGCTGCGGATAAAAATACTGACCGACCTTGCGCACGATGCGCACTACCTCGCGCTGCCAGGGTTCCAGTAAGGGCGCATTCTTTTCAATGAAATAGAGAATGTTTTCCTGCGGCTCTTCGGGAAAATTCGGCAGCTTCGCCTCTTTTTCTTCAGCCTCTTTCTGCGGAACGGTTTTATACCACAGATCATTGACCTGCGATTGCAGGTAGGCTTCGCGCTCCTTGAGCCGCTCCCGTTCTTCGCGCATCGAAACCGGATAGGGGCGCTTGTAGCGGTCCACGCCGTGGTTTTGCAACGCGTGACAGGAATCGAGTAAATTTTCGACCTCGTCGATGCCGTAACGTTCTTCGCATTCACTGATAAAACGTTTGGCAAAAACCAGATAATCGATAATCGCTTCGGCGTCAGTCCAGGCGCGAAACAGGTAATTGCCCTTGAAAAACGAATTATGGCCGAAACTGGCGTGGGCAATCACCAACGCCTGCATCATCATCGTATTTTCCTCCATCAAGTAAGCAATGCAGGGATTCGAGTTAATCACGATTTCGTAGGCGAGGCCCATATGCCCGCGGCGGTATTGCTGCTCATTTTTAATGAAATGTTTACCAAACGACCAGTGACTGTATCCGATCGGCATGCCGACACTGGCGTAGGCGTCGAGCATTTGCTCGGCGGTAATTAGCTCGATCTGGTTGGGATAGGTATCGAGACCATATTCTTCGGCGATCGCCTCGATTTCGGCATGATATTCCTCGATCAGTTCGAAAGTCCATTCGGCGCCGGTCGAGATGGGTTTACTCATTGCACTTGTTTCCTGAAAAATTCACGAAATACCGGGTAAATATCATCTTGTTCGCGGATGTGCTGCATCGCGAAGTTATCATGCGCCTGCAACAGATTTTCGTAGTGCGCCCACAGTCCCTGGTGATCGCGGCGAGTTATTTCGACATAGGCGTAATAGCGCAGTTGGGGCAACAACTGCTTTGCCAGCAGCTGTTCACAAACCGGCGAATCATCGTTCCAGTTGTCGCCGTCGGAGGCCTGCGCCGCATAGATATTCCAGTCGGTCGGCGGGTAGCGTTGTGCGATGATATCCCGGGTCAGTTCCAGCGCGCTCGAAACAATGGTGCCGCCGGTCTCGCGCGAATAGAAAAACTCCTCTTCGTCGACTTCTTTGGCCTGGGTGTGATGGCGAATATAAACCACGTCGACGTCGCGATAACTGCGCGTCAGGAACAAGTAGAGCAGAATATAGAAGCGCTTGGCAATATCCTTGGTTTCCTGGTCCATCGATCCCGACACATCCATCAGGCAAAACATGACCGCCTGCGAAGTCGGTTCCGGACGTTGCACAAAATTGTTAAACCGCAGATCAAAGGTATCGATAAACGGTATGCGGCGAATCCGGTTTTTCAAATCTTCGATTTCCTGCCGCAACGCCAAACACCTGGTCTCGTCGCTGCCGGGCTTTTGTTCGAGTTCCTGCAGTTCGGCTTCCATCTCGCGCAACTGGCGGCGCGGCTCGGCCCCCATGGCCATCCGTCTCGACAGGGCCGAACGCAACGAACGCACGATGTTGATATTGGTCGGAACCCCGTCGTTAGTAAAACCGGCCCGCACGGCCTTGCTCTTGGTCATTTTACTGAGTTGGTTTTTCTGCAGATTGGGCAGTTCGAGATCATCGAACAGCATATCGAGGTATTCGTCCCTGGAAATTTCGAACACGAAATCATCCTCGCCCTCGCCGCTATCGCTGGCGCGCCGCCCGCCGCCCTGGCCCTGGTTGATGGGGCGCTTGATTTTATCGCCCTGGGCAAATTCCTTGTTGCCCGGATAAACCCCTTCGCGCACGCCGCCCTGATCGTTACGAAAAGTCGGTTCGGTGATATCACGGGTTGGAATCGAAACGCTCTCACCCCCGTCGATGTCGGTTATCGAGCGCTCCGAAATCTGCTCCGAGATGGCTTTTTTAATCTGCGTTTTATAACGCCTTAAAAAACGCTGCCGGTTTACCGTGCTTTTGCCTTTTGCATTCGGGCGTCTGTCAATCAGCTGCGCCATATCATTCCTCTAGACTACGATAGCACTGTTTACGATGATTTTCTGACACGCAGATACCATTCGCACAGTAGACGTACCTGTTTCTCGGTATAGCCCTTTTCAACCATACGCGAAACAAAGTTCGCATGTTTCTTTTCATCCTCCTCGGAAGCCTTGGCGCTGAATGAAATAACCGGCAACAGTTCCTCGGTATTGGAAAACATTTTCTTTTCGATGACGGTACGCAGTTTTTCGTAGCTAACCCATTCGGGGTTGTTGCCATCATTCTGCGCGCGCGCCCTTAACACGAAATTAACGACCTCGTTACGAAAATCCTTGGGATTGGATATGCCGGCGGGTTTTTCGATTTTCTCGAGTTCTTCGTTGAGCGAGGCACGCCCGAAATTTTCACCGGTCTCGGGGTCGCGGTACTCCTGGTCCTGAATCCAGAAATCGGCGTAGGTGACATAACGGTCGAAAATGTTCTGGCCATACTCCGAATAGGACTCCAGATAAGAGGTTTGAATTTCCTTGCCGATGAACTCGACGTAATTCGGCACCAGATAAGCCTTGATATGCTCGAGATAACGATCATGCACATCTTGCGGAAATTGTTCGCGTGCAATCTGCTGCTCGAGTACATAAAGCAAATGCACCGGATTGGCCGCGACCTCGGTCTGGTCAAAATTGAATACCCGTGACAGGATCTTGAACGCGAATCGGGTGGAAAGTCCTTTCATACCCTCGTCGACGCCGGCATAGTCCCGATACTCCTGGTAAGACTTCGCCTTGGGATCGGTATCCTTGAGGCTTTCACCGTCGTAGACTTTCATTTTTGAGTAGATGCTCGAGTTTTCCGGTGTCACCAGGCGCGACAGCACGCTGAACTGCGCCAGCATTTCGAGCGTGCTCGGCGCACAGGGCGCTTCCGACAGCGAGCTACTGTGCAGCAGCTTGTCGTAAATGCGAATTTCTTCGGTAACGCGCAGGCAATACGGCACCTTGACGATATAGACGCGATCGAGGAAGGCTTCGTTATTCTTGTTGTTACGGAATGATTGCCACTCGGACTCGTTCGAATGCGCCAGGATGGTGCCCTCGAAGGGCAATGCGGAAAGCCCTTCGGTACCATTGTAATTGCCTTCCTGAGTCGCGGTCAGCAGCGGGTGCAGCACCTTGATCGGCGCCTTGAACATTTCCACGAACTCCATCAATCCCTGGTTGGCGCGGCACAGGGCGCCCGAGTAGCTATAAGCATCGGCATCGTTTTGCGCGAAATGTTCGAGCATGCGGATATCCACCTTGCCCACCAGCGCTGAAATATCCTGATTGTTTTCATCACCTGGCTCGGTTTTCGCGATCGCCACCTGATTCAGGATCGAGGGCTGGATTTTGACGACCTTGAACTGGGTGATATCGCCGCCGTATTCGTTGAGGCGCTTGACCGCCCAGGGCGACATGATCTTTGACAAGTAGCGCGCTGCGATACCGAAATCCTGTTCCAGGATTTCGGCGTCTTCGTTGACATCGAACAGTCCCAGCGGAGACTCGAACACCGGCGAGTCTTTAATCGCGTAAATCGGCATCCGTTCCATCAATATCTTCAATTGATCTGCCAGCGACGACTTGCCGCCGCCGACCGGACCCAGCAGATATAAAATCTGTTTCTTTTCCTCGAGTCCCTGGGCGGCGTGTTTGAAATAGGACACGATTTGCTCGATCGCATCCTCCATACCGTAGAATTCTGAAAACGCCGGGTAGCGCGCTATCAATTTGTTGGAAAAAATCCGACTCAGCGTGGAATCCTGGGAGGTGTCGATTAATTCGGGTTCCCCGATAGCGGCTAGCATTCGCTCCGCTGCGGTCGCATAGACCAGTGGGTCTTGCTTACACATATCGAGATATTCCTGCAATGAATACTCTTCTTGCAGGTGCTGATCGAAGCGTTGCTGATAACTATCGAAAATACTCATTTGGGCTACCTCTTCCTAAGTCGGATCAGGTCTGGCACCCTTAGCATCGTATCATTATGACCAGGCGCCGCCTGATGGAATTAATCACTCTGTACGGTATGTGACTACGCCTAAGCATAGTAAATTTTTAGACGAAGGAGCTTGAATTTCGTTCGCAAAATAAATAAATACCTGTATAAATTATTTCACTTTTGCGCCATCGCCATGGGCGTCGTACTAACACGCCATTCAATACGATTATAAAACGCTATGCAAGAATTTGACCAATCTGGTGCAAGCCTTGCGCAGCAGTGCTCAAACCGGACACCGAATAACATGACATGCGTCACGTTCTTGGAAAATTATTCCCAATTAAATCAAAGCATTATATTTTCGGTGGGATTATATTTCGGATTTTGATGCGCGCGCCGCACGCAGCGACAATGCCTGCTGATAAATTTCGTTTTTCTTTTTACCCGTCAAACGTACGGCAATATTTACCGCCATTTTGACGGAGACTTCGTCGAGCAGAATCTCGAGCATGCGCAAATCCTCGGCATCAAACGCCGGCTCGGCGTCGGCCGCGGTATTGTCGATCAATACAACGAACTCTCCCTTCTTCAGTTTCGCGTCCTGCGCGAATTGTTGTAGCAGTTGCGCCGCAGTGCCATGCAAAAAACGCTCGTGCAACTTAGTTAGCTCCTTGGCGACAACGCAGGGGCGGGCCGGGAAAACTTCCGTCACCTGCTCTAGCAAACGCTCGATTCGATGGCCCGACTCGAACAGGACCAGAGTTGCGGGTATATCGACCAACGTCCGCAACTGCCCAGCGCGCTCCCGGGTTTTGGCCGATAAAAATCCGGTGAAATGAAATTTCTCGGTCGGTAACCCGGCCGCGCTTAGCGCCGCGATTGCGCTATTGGCACCGGGAATAGGCGCAACCCGAATACCCTGTCGCAGCGCGGCAGATACCAGCCGATAGCCGGGGTCCGATATCAGAGGCGTTCCCGCATCGGAAATCAAGGCGATATCGCTGCCGTCCGCAAGTTTTTGCAGGAGTTCGATACTGCGGCTGTTTTCGTTGTGCTCATGGCATGAAAGCAGGCGCGCGTCGATGCCCAGATGGTTCAACAATTGCCGGCTGTGTCGGGTATCCTCGGCGGCGATCAAATCGACCGTTTTGAGTGTTGCAATCGCGCGCAGACTGATATCATCGAGATTTCCGATCGGGGTAGCGACAATATAGAGTACGCCAGTCATGCAAAAGAGTGTACACTATAAAACCGTCGTAAAAACCGCCCAAGCTCCGCCAAAAATCACACACCGTCCATGAGATTGCCCCGCTCAATTCTACTGTTAGCGCTAGCCCTTGGCCTTGCCGCATGCCAATCGGGACCACCCCGCGGGACCGCTGTCGACGGCACCGGCACAACCTCCATCGATATCGATCCCGAGGCCGCGGGCGGCGTATTGACGCCAACCGAAGAAGACATCATTAAGGCCTTCGACTTCGAGATCAGCGAACAGTGGCTCGAGGCGGCGGTTTTATACGAAAGATTGTCGCAATCCAGTGTACAGCCCGAGCGCTCAGCTTTCCTGATCAAGGTGGCGCTGATGTATTATTACGGTGAACTCTACAACGAAATCGACCCATTTTTCGCAAGCCTCGGCGAACAGGACATCCTGCAGCAGGACCTGAAATACAAACAGACCATCCAGGCCGGCGGTTACCTCGGCGAAGGCAAGATTTACCAGGGGCTGCTGGCCCTACCCGAAATCGATGAAATCATCGATTACCGATACAAGGCGCTGGCGCTTAATATTCGCTCCCGCGGGGTACTCGCCATCGGTAAGCCGATGGAAAGCGCCAAACTGCGCATGCAAATCAGCCAGTATCTGAAATCACGGCTGGAGTTCGAGAAAAACAATGATTTCATCTGGGCCGCGCTGAATCGCATTTCCGAATCCGCGATGATCCGCGAACTGTCGAAGCTACAGGATCAGGAGTTACGCAGCTGGCTCGAACTCAACCTGATTGCACGTCGTTCGAACATGCTGCCGGTCAAGATGGAACCCTGGATCGATCAGTGGTATCAGCGCTATGGCGACCATGCGGCGGCCCCGAGTTACGCGATCAATCTGCTCGAGGAAAGTAAGCGCGTCTATATCAATCCCACCCGTATTGCGCTGATGCTGCCCTTTTCCGGACGCCTTGAAAAAGTAGCCGAAGCGATTCAAAACGGTTTTCTCTACGCCTTTTACCAGGATCCCGACCAGATAGCCGATCTTGAGATAATCAACGTCAGCAACGATCCGGCCGCATTCAACCTGCAATACGAACAGGCGATTCAAAACGGCGCCGATTTCATCGTCGGGCCCATTAGCAAAGATTTGATCGATTCACTGCAGCAACGCGAAGAGCTCGAGGTCCCGACCCTGACCCTGAACTACGGCAACGACGAGGAAGAAGCCGCCGCGAATCTTTATCAATTCGGACTGCGCCCCGAAGACGAAGCCGAACAAATTGCCGACTACGCCCTGGCGCAAGACAGGAACCATGCGCTCGTGCTGGTGCCCGATACCGAATGGGGTTACCGCCTGCAGCGCGCATTTAGCAAACGCTTCGAATCGCTCGGCGGCCAGGTGGTCGGCAGCAACACTTATCCGGCCAAAAAGAACGACTATTCGGCGGCAATCAAGAACCTGCTCAACTTGACGACCAGCAATCACCGCAAGAGCATATTGCAGCAAGTAATCAAGGAACAGGTTCAATTCGACGCGCGCCGGCGCCAGGATATCGATATGATTTTTATCGCGGCCAATTCGCGTCAAGCGCGGCTGATCAAACCCCAGCTCAAGTTTCATCATGCGCAGGATGTGCCGGTATACGCCACTTCGAACATTTCATCGAGCATCGGCAACCCCGATGACGACCGCGATCTTAACGAGATTCTGTTTGTCGATATTCCCTGGATGCTGAATAATCGAAATATCCCCGATCACAAACAGATTAGTCGCCTGTGGCCCGATTTGAGCCAACGTTTCAGCCGCCTGCTTGCTCTGGGAATCGATGCCTATCGCATGATTCCTTCGCTGCGCCGATTGATGATCAACCCCGACGAATCGCTATTGCACAATACCGGTCAACTGTCGGTCGATAAAGCCGGTCGGGTTAAGCGTTCACTACTGATGGCCACCTATAAAAACGGCCGCGCCAAGCTGGTGCAAACCCCGAATCCCCGGCAACTCTCTTCAGGCTTACCGCCCTAGGAAAATGGGTAAAGCGAATCGCAACGGATTGCGTTACGAACACCAGGCCAGGGAATACCTGCAAGATCGGGGGCTGCGATTGCTGGCTCAAAATTTTTCCAGTCGTTACGGCGAGATCGATTTGATCATGCGCGAGCGCGAGACAGTCTGCTTCATCGAAGTCAAGTTCCGAAAATCTTTTGCCTATGGCGGCGCAGCGAGCGCGATATCGATCTCGAAGCAGCGCAAAATCGTTAAAACCGCCCTGTTCTACATCGCCGGCCGTCGACGGCTAGCCAGGCAGTCCTTGCGTTTCGATGCCTTGCTGATCCAGCGTCAATTCGACGGCAGCGATCGGGTCGACTGGATCAAGAATGCTTTCTATGCCGAATAAAATTGACTCGGAGAAAAAAATAGACGACGTCTATTTTACTCCGAGTCCGCTTTAGCCTTGCCGCGCAGCGGCAAGGCTATTTGATGACTTTGAGCGTCGGGCCCTTTGGCTTGTCGTCGTCGCCGGATGAGTCGGCGGCGTCATCCGATTCTTCGGCGGGAAACATCATGCCTTCGCCGTTTTCGCGCGCATAAATCGCCAACAACGAGCTGATCGGACAATAGATATCCTCGGCGACACCGTTAAAACGTGTCGAAAAAGATAGGTATTGGTTAGTCATTTCAAGGTTTTGGATGGCCTGCGGCGCGAGATTGAGCACTACTTTGCCGTCGTTTGCTATGCCGGGCGGAATCACTACCTGAGCACCGCCGGTATCGACCAATATGTAAGGCGTCGTATCGTTGTCCAGAATCCATTCATAAAGCGCCCGGACCAGGTAAGGCTTACTGGAGGTCATTTCGAGCCGGACCCTTGTCAGGCGACCATATCCCGCTCTTGCTCGGAAAGACTGGCCTGAAACGAAGGACGTGAAAACACCCGTTTCATATAGGCGGTAATCGGCTTGGCAGAAGTCGGCAGATCGATGCCGTAGTGCGGCAGGCGCCACAGGATCGGCGCGATGCTGCAATCCAGCAGACTGAATTCGTTCGATAAAAAATAGGGCATCGCTCCGAATACCTCGGACGAATTAATCAGGCTTTCGGTAAGCGCCTTCTTGGCCTGCGCCTTGCGCTTCTCGGTGCCCCGTTCGATATCGTTGAGCAGACTGAACCAGTCGCTCTCGATACGAAATAACGCCAGTCGGCTCTTGGCGCGCGATACCGGGTCCACCGGCATCAGTGGCGGGTGCGGAAAGCGTTCGTCAAGATACTCGATCAAAACTCGCGCGTTATATAAAACCAGATCGCGGTCGACCATGGTCGGAACAGTCGCATAGGGGTTTAAGTCAAGCAAATCTTCCGGCAGATTGTTGGTATCCACATCATGAATTTCAACCGTGATGTCTTTTTCCGCAAGCACGATGCGCGCACGGTGACACTCAGGGTCGGTCGGGGAAGAAAAGCAACTCATCACCGAGCGGCGATTCGCTACTACAGACATATCATCGAGTCCCAGGTTAGTGAACGTCTTTCCAGTATTCTTTCTTAAGTAAGTAAGCCAGAATCAGGAAGACAAACAGAAATATTATAACACCGGTGCCTACATTTTTACGGGTTTGCTTGTAGGGTTCCGCCAAATAGTCGAGAAAGGCGACCAGGTCGTGAATGGTCCCATCATACTCCGATTTCGACATCGAACCGGCTCTTAGTAATTCGAAACCGACAATGATTTCTTGTTCGTTACCGTCGTCATCGATCATGGTCTTGTACAGCGGTCGCTGCAATCCCTGCAGTTCGGCCAGCACATGGGGCATGCCGACATTGGCGAAGACACCGTTATTGACACCCAGTCCGACTCGGCTTTCATCGACATAAAATCCGCGCAGATAGTTATACACCCAGTTGATGCCGCGTGAACGTGCAATCAACGACAGATCCGGCGGCACGATACCGAAAGCCTGTTCGGCATAGGCCGGGGTCATCGTGGTTTTCATCAGGGCGCCGACCTTGGTTTTATCACCGTTTACATCCGTGGTGAAAATGAGATTGTCGCGCACCATTTCGTCCGATATTCCGAGATCCCGACCAACCCGGTTGAAACGGGAATATGATGCCGCGTGACAGCTCAGACAATAGTTGACGAAGGTCCGCGCACCACGTTGCATTGCGGCCTTGTCATCCCAGTCGATCTGGATTTTATCGTCCGGGTAGGTATGGCCGCCGCCTGCGCTCCAGCCGATCGAGGGCAACAGCAGGCCGGCAACAATAATCAACAGCTTTTTCATTACTGCACCCTCTCTGGAACCGTTTTGGTGGTTTCGTTTTTGCTAATCCACCACAAACCGACGAAGAAACCGAAATATCCGATGCTGAACAGACGCGCAAACATGGTGCGCGTTTCGGTGGCGGGCAAAGCGCCGAGGTAACCCAAACCGATGAAGCTGACGACTAGCACCACCAGCAACAGCTTGAAAGCGCCTGAGCGATAGCGCACCGACTTGACTTTGCCGCGATCGATCCAGGGCATGAAAAACAGTACGGCGATGGCCGCGAACATCGCGATAACGCCCGTCAGCTTATCGGGAATCGCGCGTAGAATCGCGTAAAACGGGGTGAAATACCAGACCGGCGCAATATGCTCCGGCGTCTTGAATTGGTTGGCCGGAACGAAGTTGGCGTGCTCCAGAAAATAACCGCCCATCTCCGGCATGAAAAACACCACCACGCTGAAAAAGATCAGGAACACCACGGTACCGACAATATCCTTGACCGTGTAGTAAGGGTGGAACGGAATACCGTCGAGGGGAATGCCGTTTTCATCCTTGTTCTTTTTGATTTCGACGCCATCGGGATTGTTCGAACCGACTTCATGTAAGGCCAGAATATGCATCACGACCAGCATCAGCAATACCAGCGGCACGGCAACCACATGCAGCGCGAAGAAGCGGTTCAGGGTAGCGTCCGATATGACGAAATCGCCACGAATCCAGAGGGTCAGCTCATCGCCTACCCAGGGGATCGCGCCAAACAACGAGATGATGACCTGGGCACCCCAGTATGACATTTGACCCCAGGGCAGGAGGTAGCCCATAAAGGCTTCCGCCATCAATGCCAGGAAAATGAACATGCCGAAAAGCCAGATCAGCTCGCGCGGTTTCTGGTAGGAACCATAGATCAGGGCGCGAAACATGTGCAGGTATACCACGATGAAGAAAGCCGATGCGCCGGTCGAATGCAGGTAGCGAATCAACCAGCCCCAGTCGACATCGCGCATGATGTACTCAACCGAAGCGAAGGCCATATCGCCATCGGGTTTGTAATGCATGGTCAGAAAAATACCGGTCACGATCTGGATCACCAGCACCAGTAACGCCAGCGAGCCGAAAAAGTACCAGAAGTTGAAATTTTTCGGGGCGTAGTACTTGCTGAGGTGTTCCTCGTACATCTTGGTCAACGGAAAGCGCGCGTCGATCCAGCCCAATAATCCTTTGCCTGTTTGATTTTCGCTCATTATGCTACTCCATCCTCGCCAATCAGCAACACGTCGTCACTCACGAAATAGTGCGGCGGAACGGTCAAATTGGTCGGCGCCGGGACGCCTGAATAGACGCGTCCTGCAAAATCGAATTTCGAACCATGGCAGGGGCAGAAAAAGCCACCCTGGAAATCCGTGGTGATTTCGGGTCGGTAAGTCGGCGAACAACCGAGGTGGGTACAGATACCTTCGATGATCAGGAATTCGGGCTTACGCGAACGGTGTTCGTTCTTGGCATAATCCGGCTGCAGGCTTTCGTTGGAATCCACATCGCGCAACTCGTCGACAACTTTGCTCAGGGTCGCCAGCGCCTTGGCGTCACGCCGCACTACCCATACCGGTTTGCCGCGCCATTTGACGATGATCTGTTGCCCTGGAGCCAGCTTGCCGATGTTCGCCTCAACCGGCGCACCGGCGGTTTTAGCCCGGGCACTGGGGCTCCAGCTTTTTAAAAACGGTACGGCTACCATAACCGTGCCAACAGCACCGACGACCACCGTGCCCGCAGTCAGAAATCGCCTGCGGCTGTTATCAACTTCTGAAGACATTCGAGTTATTCCAGTTAGATTTGGAGTTCCAAAAAGAAGAGACCTGCCATACGGTGCCGGCTCCCGGTCCGTGAGGTCTTGATTCCGGCCATAAAAACGGCGGCTAGCATAGCCTAATTTGAGTTTTTCGTCGAGAGGATTCAGCCTCCGGGTAGGGATTTGACGAGCTTTTTTTGCAACTTTATTTTTATCCTGCATTGCAGGCTGCCCCGCTGCTGCCGCCACCGCCATACAGATGTCAAAACACAGCCCGGGAATCGCGGCTTGGATTGGATTAAACCGGATTGGGAATATCGATAAATTGTTGGCTGATCCCGAATCGATCGGCAATTTCGGCTGCCAGCGCCTGTATCCCGTAACGCTCGGTCGCATGATGCCCGGCGGCGATATAATGAATCCCCATTTCACGCGCCAGATGATAGGTCGGCTCCGACACTTCTCCGCTGACGAAGGCGTCGACGCCACGCTCGGCCGCCGCCTCGATAAAACCCTGCGCGGCGCCGGTGCACCAGGCCAAGCGGGTCACGGCGTGATCCCCGGCGTCGATCGCCAACACGCGCGCAGCGAGCCGGGTTTCGATATCGCGGGCCAATTCCTGCAGCGACCGCGGCTGCGCCGGCGAGCCCGCCAGCAGCAGGTTTTGTTCACCGAAACTGGCTTCGATCGACCAGTCCATAATTGCGCCGAGTTGCACGTTGTTACCGACCTCAGGGTGCGCATCCAGCGGCAAGTGGTAGGCGAGCAGGTTGATGTTGTTTTTGATCAGGCTGCCGATACGGCGCCCCTTTACGCCGGTGAGCGGCTGCGCCTCCCCTTTCCAGAAGTAACCATGATGTACCAAGAGCGTATCGGCGCCCGCGGTGATCGCCGCTTCGATCAGGGCCTGGCTCGCGGTCACTCCGCAAACGATTTTTTCCACTCGCGGGTTCGCCTCGACCTGCAATCCGTTCGGGCAATAGTCTTCAAAGCTGTCTACCTTAAGAAACTCGTCGCAGAATTCGCAGAGTTTTTTTAATTGCATGTCGGTTAATCCTGTCGTCAGAACGCTATGATACTATCGCGCCATGAAACTAATCAAAGCTGCCGGATTTCTATTTCAGTTTGGCCTGATCGGTCTCGCACTCGCGGTATTGTACCTGTTCGCGGCTAGCGACAGGAGCAAGGACGAAATCCTGGCGTTTTTATCCGGCGATAACCCGCCGTCGCAATCGTTACCGGTCGCGGGTAGTTCGGGCGCGGTTTTATCTTACGCCGCGGCGGTCGCATCGTCCGCCTCCTCGGTAGTGACTATCTATACCTCGAAGACGGTCGAGGAGAAACCCCATCCGCTACTCGACGATCCGGTTTTCAGCCAGCTTTTCGGGGATCAGCTGGAACGCCGTCAGCGCAGCCACAGTGAAACCAATCTCGGTTCCGGGGTGATCATCGGTTCCGAGGGTTATATCCTGACTAATCAGCACGTCATCGACGGCGCCGATGAAATCCTGATCTCGCTGGCCGACGGGCGCGGTAGTCAGGCGGTTTTGATCGGCGAGGACAAGGATACCGATATCGCCATTTTGCAGATTCCGATGAGCGGGCTAAACGGAATCAGGGTCGCGGACTCGCGACGCCTGCGCGTCGGCGACGTGGTGCTGGCCATCGGCAACCCGCTCAACGTCGGCCAGACCGTGACCATGGGTATCGTCAGCGCCACCGGGCGCAACCGCATCGGGCTCAATACCTTCGAAAATTTCATCCAGACCGATGCCGCGATCAATCCCGGCAACTCCGGCGGCGCGCTGGTCAATGCGCGCGGCGAACTGATTGGAATCAATACCGCAATCTTTAGCCAGACGGTGGGCGCGCAGGGCATAGGTTTCGCGATACCGATATCGCTGGCGCTCGATATCATGCAACAAATCATCGAGTTCGGTGCGGTGACGCGCGGCTGGCTCGGTGTCGAAGGTACGGAAATCAGCGCGCGTGCGGCGCGGGCCACCGGCAATCCGGGCATTAAGGGGGCCTTGATCGTAGGGGTTTTCATCAATAGTCCGGCCGACATGGCCGGCATACGCGCCGGCGATATCGTAGTCGCCGTAAACGGCAATCCGGTGCTCGGCATTCGCGACCTACTCGACCAGATAACGCTACACAGACCCGGTGAGCAGATCCAGGTTGAGATTTTCCGCGGCACGCAAAAGCTAAACCTCGATATGAAGGTCACGCAACGCCCTTAGTATCCTTGATCCAAATCTAGGCAAGGTCGGGGACAGACCTTCAGCTCTGTCCCCCTCGAAGCGATCCGGGAAACTTCTAATTTAAAGCCCCTATCGCCACAACCCGGCATCCGAATTTGGCGAATCAGGCGAGCTGGGACTTCCATGCCCGGCAAGTCACATCCGTCGTGTCAGTCCTTCGCGTCCCTGCCGCCTGATCCGCCAAAACTGAAGCTAATCGAATTCAACCTCGTCGGCGTCGCCATCAGGCTCGTCGTCCTCGAGTTCGACAATATCAATACCGGCCTGTAACGCCGCGAAGAAAGTGGCGGCAGATATGGGCCCGCTGCTATCTTCGTAAGTTGCCGCAGGATCGAGCGGGTAGGTAATGCCGAGAATCGTAATCGAGGTATTGGCGAAAAAAGAATCGACCAAGCCTTCGAGTTTGGTCGAATGCGGGGTCTAGACGCTTGACGATCTCCGCGGTGACTTCGCCGCCGCCCGCGATACCCTTA
>DS021203.1:0-8798 GCA_001735895.1 Olavius algarvensis Gamma 3 endosymbiont
GAACATTGCGGATCGGCCGTTTAACCGGAAGATTTTCGAACCCGCGCCAAGGGAGAACACGCCTTTCGAATCGTGAAGGATTTGTGGGGCTATAGCAAGACTCGCTACAAAGGAATCGAGAAAAATGCAGCGCAAGTATTTACCCTGTTTGCGCTGGCAAACCTGTATCTGTGCCGAAGGGAATTACAGGCACTGCAGGGTTAGTGCGCCCTGAATAGGGAAATGATGACATTCAGAAGAAAATACCAAAAACCAGAAACTTATCCGAGAAACCCTAGGAAAAAATATCACCCGGTTGTCGGCGATAAGAATTTAACGGGTTCTTCAGAGGTTCCTTAATAGTATTGCATCTCTTTCTGTTGCTCTTCCTTGTCCTTCTTCTCCTGACTTCGGATGTAATCGATCACCTGGGCTTCTTTCAGTCCTATCGTACTTACGCAGTATCCCCTCGACCAGAAATTGAGCCCCTTGAAGTTCTTCTTCCTCCCATATCTCTGGTGCAGAAGAATTGTCGACTTACCTTTCAACTTGCCGATAAATTCCGATACGCTAAATTTGGGCGGAAGCTCCAGGCACATATGGACGTGATCCGGCATTACGTGCCCTTCAACTACTTCCACTCCGTATCGAGTACAAATCTCCTTTAATAGCTCTCCTATTATTTTTCGCGTCGCTCCATATAACTGCCGACGCCGATACTTTGGTACAATCACCATGTGGTACCTGCAGTACCATCGTACGTGGCTCTGGCTTCGCCATTGTCTCAACATGGTTTCTCTCCTCTTTTGGACTTACCAGGCCCAAGGGGAGAGAAACCATATCTCTATCATCGATTCAATGCTTACTCGGCAATGCCCTTGTTATTCACACCGGCATAGCCGGTGGTTTCGGGCATTAAATGACAGCCTGTTCACCGCCTCGGGGCAGCGTCATTTTGCGACCAGGGTCAGAACGTCGTAGTTGGCGACGACCTGGTCGTCCTGGTTGACGATAGTGGTATCCCAACGTACCTCGCCATAGTCTTCGGTTTCGCGATTGTCCATTTGCTTGCAAGTGAACTGCACCTGCAGAATATCACCGGCATAAACCGGCGCGGCGAAACGCAAGTGGTCGAGCCCGTAGTTGGCCAGCACCGGGCCTTCTCCGGGCCAGACAAACAGCCCCGCGGCCATCGACACCAGAAAGTAACCATGCGCGACGCGGTCCTCGAAAAACGGGTTGCGTTTGGCCGCCGCCGCATCCATGTGCGCGTAAAACTTGTCGCCCGAGAGTTCGGCGAAGGCTTCGATATCCGCCAAGGTGATTTCACGCTTGTCAGTAACCACCGCGTCCCCGATCTCGAGTTCATTAAACCTTTTTTTGAATGGATGGACCGCGTCGAGACGGCGCTCGCTGCCGCTCATCCAGCAGCCGGTGATGGCGGTCAGCATGTCGGGCGAGCCCTGTAGCGCGGTGCGCTGCATATAGTGCTTGACGCCGCGGATGCCGCCCATTTCCTCGCTACCGCCGGCGCGGCCCGGACCGCCATGTATCAGATGCGGTAACGGTGAACCGTGCCCGGTGGATTCCCCGGCACAGGCCTGGTTAAGCACCAACACGCGCCCGTGACAGGCGGCGATGCCGGTGGTCAGCCGGGTCGCCACCTGCGCGTCTGCGGTGATCACCGACGCGACCAGGCTACCCTTGCCGCAGGCGGCCAGGGCGACGGCTTCGTCGTCATCCCGGTAACACATCAAAGTGCTGACCGGTCCGAAAGCTTCGACATCGTGCGCATTGGAGCGATGCGGGTCGGTGGCGTGCAGGATGACCGGCGCCATGAATGCGCCGCGCTCGGCGTCGGCGTCGACGAGTTCGAGTTCACCGCTGCGGTCGATCAAGACTTCATTTTCCGCGCGTAGCTTTTCGACCTGAGCCAGAACGTCGGCGCGCTGCTCCATCCCGGCCAGCGCCCCCATGCGTACGCCTTCGCTTGCGGGATTGCCGATCACGGTTTTTGCCAATCGCTGCGCCAGCGCCGCAGTGACCGCGTCGAGTCGCTCGGCGGGGATAATCGCGCGCCGGATCGCGGTACATTTCTGCCCGGTCTTGGCGGTGACTTCGCGCGCGACTTCCTTGATGTAAAGCTCGAACTCGGCCGAGCCGGGTTCGACGTCGCTGCCGAGGATCGAACAGTTTAACGAATCGGCTTCCATAAAAAAACGCGCCGAATTATCGATGATCGCCGGAGTTTTCTTCAGCATCAGGCCGGTGGAGGCGGAACCGGTGAAACTGACCGCGTCCTGGAAATCGAGTTGGTCCAGCAGGTTACCGGTGGAACCGCAGATCAGCTGCACCGCACCCGGCGGCAGTATTTCGGACTCGACGATGTGACGGAACATCAGCTCGGTCAGGTAGGCGGTTTGGCTTGCCGGTTTGACGATTGCCGGCACGCCGGCGATCAGCGTCGGGGCGAGTTTTTCCAGCATGCCCCAGCAGGGAAAGTTAAAGGCGTTGATGTGCACCGCTACTCCCTGGATCGGGGTGTAAACGTGCTGCGCGGTGAAAGTATTGTCGCGCGCAATGATTTCCTGGGGACCGTCGAGGCAGATGTTGCTGTTGGGCAGTTCGCGCCGCCCCTTACCGGAATAGGTAAACAGCGTGGCGATGCCGCCTTCGATGTCGATCCAGGAATCGGAACGGGTCGCGCCGGTGGCACTCGACAACTGGTAAAACAGTTCCTTGCGCTGCATTAGATATTTCGCCAATTCTTTCAGCATCAGCGCGCGCTGGTGGAAGCTGTGTCGGCGCAGCGCCGGGCCGCCGACGCGGCGGGCGTAATCGGCAACCGCCGCGAAGTCGAGTCCGTCGCTGGAAATCTCGGCGATGGCTTCGCCGTTGACGGCGTGAGTCAAAACCTTCCCCGCCGCGCTCGCGCGGTACCATTCACCGCCCGCGTAACTTGCAAGTTTCATAGTTGCACCGCTACAGTTGACGCTTGTCGATGATGCGCTGCGCCTTGCCCATCGAGCGCGGCACTGAGCCCGGGTCTCGCAGGTCAATGCGCGTGCTGATACCGATATCGCTCTTGATGTGGTGCTTGAGCTCGGCCGCCAGCTGCTCGCGGCCAGCGGCATCGACATCGCCACTGCGCAGCTCGACCGAGACAGCGAGGTTATCGAGTTGTTGATCCCGAGTGATTTCGAGCTGGTAGTGCGGTGATAACTGCTCGAGCTTCAAAATCTGCTCCTCGATCTGGGTCGGAAACACGTTGACGCCGCGGATGATCATCATGTCGTCGCTGCGCCCGGTAATCTTGTCCATGCGCCGCATGGTGCGCGCGCTGCCCGGCAACAAGCGGGTCAGGTCGCGCGTACGATAACGGATGATCGGCATCGCCTGCTTGATCAGCGAGGTGAAGACCAGTTCGCCCTCGGTACCGTCAACGACCGGGGTCATCGATTCGATGTCGACGATTTCCGGATAAAAATAATCTTCCCAGATGGTCGGTCCGTCCTTGGTGTCGACGCATTCCTGCGCCACACCGGGCCCGATAACCTCGGACAGGCCGTAGATATCGACCGCGTGCATGCCGAAACGTTTTTCGATTTCCTCGCGCATCGAGTTGGTCCAGGGTTCGGCGCCGAAGATGCCGACCCGCAACGGGGTCTGCGCGGGATCGATGCCCTGGCGGTCGAATTCGTCGGCCATCGCGAGGCAATAGGAAGGCGTCACCATGATGACGCTGGGCTTGAAATCCTGGATCAACTTCACCTGCCGCTCGGTCTGGCCGCCGCCGAACGGGATCACGGTGCAGCCGAGCCGCTCGGCGCCGTAATGCGCCCCCAGCCCGCCGGTAAACAAGCCGTAGCCGTAAGAGATGTGCACAATATCGGAGCGCCGGCCGCCGGCGGCGCGAATCGAGCGCGCAACCGCGGCCGCCCAGACGTCTATATCTTGCTGGGTGTAGCCCACCACGGTCGGTTTGCCGGTGGTGCCGCTGGATGCGTGCACGCGTACCACCTGCTCCATCGGCACCGCGAAGGTGTCGAATGGGTAATTGTCGCGTAAATCCTGTTTCGTGGTGCAAGGGAATTTAGCCAGATCCTCGAGCGACTTCAAATCGTCGGGATGCACCTCGGCCTGGTCGAATTTCTTGCGGTACATCGACACATTGGCATAGGCATGTTGCAGGGTCCATTGCATGCGCTCCAGCTGTAGCGAGCGCAGTTCGTCGACGCTCGCGGTTTCGATCGGCTCGAGCTCATCGCTTATATTAACTTCAATTTTCATGGCTGGCTCCTGGTGGTTACCCCGGTAGTTACAAGCGTTCGATTATGACGGCGATGCCCTGGCCGACGCCGATGCACATGGTGCATAAAGCGTAGCGTCCCCCGCCGCGCGCGAGTTGGCGCGCCGCGGTCGTCACGAGGCGCGCGCCGCTCATGCCGAGCGGGTGGCCGAGCGCGATTGCACCACCGTTCGGATTGACCTGCGCGGCATCGTCGGGCAGGCCGAGATCGCGCGTGACCGCGAGCGCCTGCGCGGCAAAGGCTTCGTTGAGTTCGATCACGTCCACCTGCTCGATAGTCAAACCTGCGAGTTCGAGGACTTTACGGCTCGCCGGCGCCGGCCCGAATCCCATGATGCGCGGTTCAATCCCGGCGGTGGCCATCGCCAGGACACGAGCAATCGGCTCCAGTTGGTGCTCCCTGGCCGCCGTTTCACTGGCGATTAGCATCGCGCAGGCGCCGTCGTTGATGCCCGAGGCATTGCCCGCGGTGACACTGCCGCCCTCACGAAACGGCGCCCGCAGTTTTTGCAGGGCCGCCAGCGTAGTGTCGGCGCGCGGGTGCTCGTCGACCGTGAATTCGATCGGATCGGCCTTGCGCTGCGGGATGCTAACCGGCACGATTTCCTGCATGAAAATGCCGCCCAGCTGTGCCTGCTCGGCGCGCTGCTGCGAGCGTAACGCGAACAGGTCCTGGTCTTCACGGCTGATACTAAACTGCGCGGCCACGTTTTCCGCGGTTTCGGGCATCGAATCGATGCCGTACTTTTCCTGCATCATGCGGTTGACGAAGCGCCAGCCGAGAGTGGTGTCGTAAATCTCGGCATTGCGGCTGAAGGCGGCCTCGGGCTTGGGCATGACCAGGGGCGCGCGCGACATGGACTCGACGCCGCCGGCGATTATTAGCTCGGCCTCGCCGCTTTTGATTGCGCGCGCCGCGCTACCGACGGCATCCATGCCCGAACCGCAGAGGCGATTGACGGTCGCACCGGGCACCGCCACCGGCAGTCCAGCGAGCAGCGACGACATACGTGCGACATTGCGGTTGTCTTCGCCGGCCTGATTGGCATTGCCGTAATAAACCTCGTCCACCCGTTCCCAGTCGACACCGGGATTGCGTTGCATCAAGGCAGTGAGCGGCACCGCACCGAGGTCGTCGATGCGCACCGTCGCCAAGGCGCCGGCGTAACGGCCGATTGCGGTGCGAATCGGATCGCAAATCAAGGCTTGCTTCATGCGGAATCCCCCGCGGGGATTACCTCTCCCCTGATCTGATAGGAATCGCCGCGGAACAAGGCCAGCAGCTTGTCATCCTGGTTATAGACTTCAACGTCGTAGACGCCGATTTTACTGCCGCGGGTGCGCTCGTGCGCCAGCGCCGTCAGGCGGTCGCCGGTTTTGGCGGGCGCGATGAATTCGACACTCGCGGCCGAAGCCACGGTGTTGCGGTTGCAATTATTGCAGGCATAGGCAAAGGCCGAATCGGCCAGCATGAAGATATAACCGCCATGACAGATTTCATGCCCATTGGTGAATTCGTGGCGCACCGTCATGCTCAGCCGGGCGCAGCCCGGGGTAACTTCGACGAGCTCGATCCCGAGCGTGCGCGAGGCATTGTCGTTGGCGTACATCGCGTCGCTGCAGGCCTTGGCCAGGGCGGTTGCGTCAGTCATGAAAGTTTCTCCCGGCGGCGACGCCGCGCAGCAATAACGGGGATGGACGATAGCGATCCTCGCCGTAGGTTTGCACCAGGTTGTCGAGCACCGCAAGCACCGACTCGGGACCGATCGCGTCGGCCCAGGCCAGCGGCCCGCGGGGATAATTCAAGCCGCCCTGCATCGCGCTATCGACCGCGGCCACGTTGCAAACCCCCTGATTGACGGCGTCGGCCGCCTCGTTGGCGAGCATGCAAACCGTACGCATCAGACACAGGCCCGCGACATCGTCCAGCAGGCTTACCTGCTTGCCGATTTTTTGCCAGAACCCGATGGCAGCGGCGAGCGCTTCGGGGCTGGTCTGATCGGCGCTGCCGAGCGCGATACGCGGTATCGCCTCAAAATCGAGCGCCAGGTCGAACAGCACGAGGTTTTCGATATCGTCTTGCAACGCGCGCAGCGTCGCCATGCGCCCGTCGGTCAAACACAGCGTGGCCGCACCGCAAATAATCGCGAAATCGGCGCCGGGCTGCTGCTCGACGGGGATATTCGCGGCGCGGCACAGCTCCGACAGAGCTTGTTTGAACGGCGATTCTCCCTGCAGGATGACGCCGTCAGGCGCCGCTTTGTTATCGCAACTCGCGGGCAGCGGCCGGTCCGCTCCATCGGCATAGTCGTAAAAACCGCGGCCGGATTTCCTGCCGAGATAACCGCCATCGACCAGTTCCTTTTGCAACAGCGACGGAGTGAAACGCGGATCGCCGTAATAAGCGGCGTGCACCGACTCTGTGACAGCGTAATTGACGTCATGGCCGATCAGGTCCATGAGTTCGAAAGGCCCCATGCGGAAGCCGCCGCATTCGCGCAGGATAGCGTCGATGGTGGCAACGTCGGCGGCGCCTTCCTGTAACAGGCGCAGGCCCTCGGCGTAAAACGGGCGCGCCACGCGGTTGACGATAAATCCGGGCGTACTGCGCGCATGTACCGCGAGCTTGCCCCAATTTTCGGCGGTGGCGAAAATCGAATCGGCAACGGCCCGCTCGGTGGCGAGCCCGCTGACGATCTCGACCAGCTTCATTACCGGCGCCGGGTTGAAAAAATGCATCCCGAGCAGGCGTTCGGGCCGCTTCAGCGCCGCGCCGATCGCGCTGATCGATAGCGACGAAGTATTACTCGCGAGAATCACGTCGGCGCCGCAGATGGATTCGAGCTCGGCGAACAATTGGCGCTTGATTTCGAGGTTTTCGACGATCGCTTCGATCACCAGGGCCGCGGGCGCGAGCTGCGCTAAACTGTCGGCGACCGAAATACGTTGCAACAGGCTTTCATGCTCGGCCGCCGATATGCGCCCGCGTTCAACGCGTTTCGCGAGCCCCGCGCCGATTCGCTCCAGGCCTTGTTGCGCGGCACCGTCGCCGACGTCGTATAACAAAACCGGATGGCCGGCGTTGGCCGCGACCTGGGCGATACCCGAACCCATCGCGCCGGCGCCGACCACGGCGACCAATCCGCTGCTATCCAGTGCCGTCATCTCAACGTCCTTTGAATTCGGGTTCGCGCTTGTCCATGAATGCGCTCACGCCCTCACGATAATCATCGCTGCGCCCCGCGAGCCGCTGCAGATCGCGCTCCAAATCCAGCTGCGCATCGAGCGAATTGTCTTGCGACGCCAGCATGGCGCGCTTGATTAAACCAAGCCCGCGGGTGGGACGGGTGGCCAGATGGCGCGTCAGTTGCTCGGCGGTGCCGGCCAGTTCGTCATCGGCGACACACTTCCAGATCAGCCCCCAGTCCTCGGCCTGGCGCGCGGAAATCTTGTCGCCGAGCAACGCCATGCCCATGGCCCGCGCGCGACCGGCCAGACGCGGCAGACTCCAGGTGCCGCCGGAATCGGGCAGCAGGCCGATATTGCAGAACGACTGGATAAATTTTGCCGATTCGGCGGCGAGTACGATATCGCAAGCCAGCGCGATATTGGCGCCGGCGCCGGCGGCCACGCCGTTGACCGCGCACACCACCGGTTTTTCGAGCTTTACCAGGCGGCGGATCAACGGGTTGTATCTTTGTTCGAGCGACGCTCCGAGATCGGGTGCTTCGGCGCCGGGTGCGACATTGCGATCCGACAGATCCTGACCCGCGCAAAAGCCGCGACCGTTGGCGGCAAGTAGCAAGCAGCGAATGCTGTCGTCGCGCTGCACGGTTTTCATGGCCGCGCGCACTTCTTCGTGCATTTGCGCGTTAAAACTGTTGAGCTTGTCGGGTCGATTGAGTGTCAATTTGGCGCGCGCCTCGTCGACAACAAATTCGATGGTTTCAAATGTCATATTGGTTGCCCGGTTTTACCTGCCCTTGAATTCGGGCTTACGTTTTTCGAGAAAGGCATCGATGCCCTCGCGACGATCTTCGCTGCCGGCAAGCATAACGAAGGCCTTGCGTTCAAATTCGAGGCCGCTGCCGAGCGGGCTTTCGAAGGCCTGCTGCAGCGCCTGCTTCGCCTGGCGTAACGCCAGCGGTGACTTGGCGGCGATCGTATGTGCCAGCTGCTGTGCCCGTTCCAGGGTTAACTCGGGCTGTACGACTTCGCTTGCCAGGCCCGCCGCCAACGCGCTTGCAGCATCGATAAATTCACCCGACAACACCATCTTCGACGCCAGCGACTTGCCCACCGCACGGATCAGGCGCTGGGTGCCGCCGGCCCCGGGGATAATACCGAGGTTAATTTCGGGCTGGCCGAAACGGGCATTGCTGCCGGCGATAACGATATCGGCGTGCATCGCCAGCTCGCAGCCGCCGCCGAGCGCAAAACCGTTGACCGCGGCGATCAGCGGCAACGGGAAGGCAGCGATGCGTTTCCAGTAACCGGGACGCGGGTCGTT
>DS021203.1:9154-10850 GCA_001735895.1 Olavius algarvensis Gamma 3 endosymbiont
GCATCGGCAATTTCAGCCAGCGTTTGTTGACGCAGTGCATTTAGCGCCTCCGGGCGCTGCAAACTAAGCGTCAGGACGGCTCCTTGCAAGTCCGCAGCAATGTCTTCATAGTCAGTCATTTTTATGTTGGCCGATGGTTTCAAATAGCCGATTTCCCCGAAAATCAGAAGCTGCAATATACACGAAATCGCTAAAAAGAGATACAATAATTAGATAAAAATAATTAAAAAGTGTATCATATTAATAACTCATCACGATTCGTATCCATTATAACCAGGAGATCCCGGTGACATGTTATGCAATTGACGGAATCAGGCCGGTCGTCGATCCAACCGCCTTTGTGCACCCCAGCGCCGACCTGATCGGCGACGTCATCGTCGGTCCCGGTTGTTACATCGGTCCCGGGGCGTCGTTACGCGGCGATTTTGGTCGTTTGATCCTCGAGCAGGGCGTCAACGTCCAGGATACCTGTGTCATGCATGGTTTTCCCGGCACCGATACCCTGATCGAAAAAGACGGTCATATCGGTCACGGCGCAGTATTGCACGGTTGCCGCATCGGCCCTAACGCGCTGGTCGGAATGAACGCCGTGATAATGGATGGCGCCACGGTCGGCGCAGCGGCCATCGTCGCCGCGATGAGTTTCGTCAAGGCCGATTTCGAAGTCCCGCCGCGCAATCTGGCCGCGGGTATCCCGGCCAGGATTTTACGCGAACTCAGCGACGAGGAAATCGCCTGGAAAGAATCCGGCACGCGCGATTACCAGCGCCTGGCGATACGCTGTTTCGAATCGCTCGAGGAAACCACGCCGCTGACCGAGGTCGAGGCGGATCGACCGCGGCTTGACGTATCCGATTCGGTGCCGTTGTTTCAGGTGAAAAGCAAACAATAAGGTTCGCCGCGATTGAATAACAAATGACAAAAAAGAACCATAGCAGCTTTCGCGGCGCCGCCGAGGCGCTGATCGAGGCCATCGTAACGGCACAGCCGCTCAATGCGCGGTCACTGATCCTGACCATTTTCGGCGATTCGATTAACGCGCACGGCGGAATTATCTGGCTCGGCAGCCTGATCAGCCTGGTCAAACCGCTCGGCATCAACCAACGTTTGGTGCGGACCTCGGTGTTTCGTCTCGGCGAAAAGGAAATCCTGCAATCCAAACAAGTCGGGCGACGCAGTTTTTACTCGCTCACCGACAAGGGTTTCCGCCAATTCAGCCACGCCGCGGAACGCATCTACCGCTATGAAAATTCCGTCTGGGATGGCGAATGGCGGTTGGTGTTCACCAATCTCGACAAAATCAAAAGCAAGCGCCGCGAGGCTTTAAAAAAAGAACTCAACTGGCTCGGCTTCAGCCGCCTTTCGAACGGGATTTATGGCCACCCGACGGTGGATATCGAACAGGTGCGCCAGGTCGTCAAGGAGATGCAGTTGCAGGATTCAATCGTGATGATGGAAGCCCGCAACTGTAACGCCGACCCGCTCGGCGCTTCGCGCAAGCTTTTACACCACGCATTCAAGTTCGACGCGATCGACGCCAGGTACCGCGAATATATCGACATGTTCGACGGTTTCCCGCAGGCCGTCCCCAGAACAGGCGACGACGAGCTTTGTTTCCTGCTGCGCACCCTGCTGATCCACCACTACCGCCGCATCCTGCTGCACGAACCCGAATTACCACTCGAGTTATGCCGAT
>DS021203.1:33304-49764 GCA_001735895.1 Olavius algarvensis Gamma 3 endosymbiont
CCAGATGGACACAAGACCGCCTGATCCCGAGCATGAGGAAATGCTGGAGTGGGTTCAGCGGGTTGATGATGCGAGTGATCATACCTACGGCAGCCGACGTATGAAACGGGCCCTGAACTGTCTGGGTTATCCGGTGAGCCGGAATAAGGCGCGGAATTTGATGCGGGAGGCCGGAGTTCAGGTACGTCATCGCAAGAAATTCAAGGTGACCACGAACAGCAATCACAAACAACCGGTGTACGACAATCTGCTTCAGCGGCAATTTGATGTGCCCCAGCCTGATCAGGTCTACGCAGCGGATGTGACTTATGTATGGACCCAGGAGGGCTGGCTTTACCTGGCTGTCGTGATAGATCTGTGTTTGAGAAAGGTTGTGGGCTGGAGCATGAGCCCTCGGATGAAATCGCAGTTGGTCTGTGATGCCTTGAAGATGGCCGCCTGGCAGCGCCGACCCAAGGCAGGTTTAATCCATCACTCGGATCGTGGGTCTCAGTATGCCAGCAAGGCATTCCGAAAATTACTCAGAATCAACGGGTTCCAGGGCAGCATGAGCCGTAAAGGTGACTGTTGGGATAATGCGGTGGTCGAGAGCTTCTTTGGCAGTCTGAAGCAGGAGCGGGTGCAATGGCGAAATTATCAGACTCGATATGAAGCACAGCAGGATATTCTGCAGTACATATCCAGCTGGTATAACCCATATCGATTACATTCGACGCTGAATTATGTCAGCCCGAATGATTATGAAAAACGACTACTCGAAACGAAGCATGCCGCTTAACTGGGGTGTATCAAAAAGTTTGACCACGTCACAATTCGTCGAATGCTAAGCGAAAATCCTTTGTCAGTAAATGGTGGTCTGTCCCCTATTGTTTGTCCCCTATTGTTGACCGGTTCCCCGGGCCGAACCGATTGAATCGCCCCGGGATTTCCGGAGGCTGTTTTGTGTGAGTCATGCGGCTTCGAATGACTCTTCCAGTTGCTGATAATACATCAGCTCATACTCGACCGGCGGTATATCGCCGATCGATTCGAGTAATCGTCGATGGTTAAACCAGTCCACCCATTCCAGCGTGGCGTATTCGACATCGTCGAGTGCCTTCCAGGGACCACGCTTTCGGATGACTTCAGTCTTGTATAATCCGTTGATCGTTTCAGCGAGAGCATTGTCGTAAGAATCACCGACGCTACCGACAGAAGCATCAATGCCGGCCTCCGCGAGCTTCTCGGTGTAGTGGATCGACAAGTACTGGCTGCCTCGGTCACTGTGGTGAATCAGATCGCCGGCAATCGCTCTTGACCAGACGGCTTGATCCAGGGCATCGAGAACCAGTTCTGCCTTCAGCGAACGACTGACGCGCCAGCCGACGATATATCGAGCGAATACGTCGACGATAAAGGCGACATAGACGAATCCCGACCAGGTCGGCACGAAGGTGATATCGGCAACCCACAGCTGATTGGGCCGAATCGCGCTAAATTCACGATTCACGAGATCAGCAGGCCGGGCAAGGGAATCGTCAGCGATGGTCGTCCAGCAGTTCTTTGGACCTCTTGTTACACCCCTCAGACCCAGTTCTCGCATCAGACGCTCTACCGTACAACGAGCCACAACAAAACACTCCCGCTTCAATTGGCACCAGACTTTGCGAGCGCCGTACACCTCANAATTCTCTTCCCAGACGCGTTTAATTTCGCCTTGAGATGTCGATCTCGAGTTGATCGCTTCGAACAGCGATCTGGGTCCAGTTCTCGCGCCTTGTGCTCATGGTAGGTCGACGGAGCAATCGGCAATCGCTTGCAGATTGGCTCGACTCCGTAATCGACCCGGTGATCGTCGATGAACGACACCATTATTTCGGTCGGCGGCCGAGCTCCGCCTGGGCGAAATAGGCAGAAGCCTTGCACAGAATTTCATTGGTCTGCTTGAGCTCTCGATTTTCGCGTTCCAGTTCCTTGAGGCGATCTCGCTCGCTCGTAGAGATGCCGCCACGCTTCCCCTGGTCAATCTCTGACTGTCTCACCCAGCGGCGTAGCGTTTCTGCTGTACATCCTATTTTCGATGATATCGATTCAATGGTTGACCACTGGGACTCGTGCTCATGTTGATGCTCGAAAACCATACGAACCGCCCGTTCCCGGACTTCCGGGGAATATCTTTTGTTTGTCTTCATTACCCAATCCTCTCAAGAAATTGAGCCTCCGACAAACCCGGGGCGATTCATTTTATCCTTGCAGTACTGTACCAGCACGGCTCTGAGCCACTCGGCCTGGGAGAGGGTGCCGCTCAGGTAATTCCAAACGCCCCAACCCCAAACCAGCCCCAACCAATTAGGTATACTGCCCTGGAGTTCGAAATATACACTGATTGCAAATGAGAATTAGGGCTGCCGGCAAATCAATAGATCTTAAGTCCCCCGGAACCCTCGGCTATTTACGATTGCATTTTTTTTCAGAATGCTGGGTTCGGCTGGAGTCGAACCTGCGACCAATGGTAAAAATCCATATTCGACTGAGAAAAGGGTGCCGAAGAAATAACGCGGCACCCTTTTTGGTGGCTACTAAACCGAACTGCAGGACGCGGCAGGGAACTCTATTTTAGGAGGGTGAGTCGTCCATAAAGCGACGAAACTCTTCCTCGTCGGCACGGCGTTTCGCGTCTGAGCGAAACTCGGTAAAGCGGCGTGCACGTTCCTTGATTTCATCCTTGATTTCGCGAATTCGATCGAATTGCGTCTGTTGATATTCGTTGAAAATCTGATTGTCCGTTCCACTTGCCTCGGAGGAATCATTGCCTTTGAAGCGACTCCATTTTTCAGCAAGGTGACCCCGCAAGTCCATTACGTTGCGGCCCTTGAGAATCCAGTACAAAACGAACAGGCCGAGTGGCCAGAACAGCACAAATCCGATAACCATGGCAACGATGTTGGCGATGGACCAGTTGGCGCTAGCGCCGAATCCGCAGCATCTGGAGCCATTTCCGTGAGTTCCATTGTTATTCAATGTGGCGGTTGAAGATGTCATTTCGATCTCCTGAATCGACTGTTTCGGCAGTTTTCTTGTCCTGCCTGGTTAAAATATGTTGACTAATGTGAACAACGTTCGCATATAATATCGGCATATTAATATAGATTTCAAGTGTAAACTGCAAAAAAAGTGAACGCTGTCCACATAACACGGCGCAATCTCGAGAGATGAAGCACAATCGCAGACAAAAACGCGGCTACCATCATGGCAACCTGGCCGAGTCCTTACTGGATGCGGTGGACGAATTGGCAAGCCAGTTCGGTCTCGAAGCCGTTACCCTGCGTGGCTGCGCCAAGCTTGCCGGTGTCGCGCCGTCATCGGCATTTCGTCACTATGCCGATAAGCGCGCGTTAATTACCGCATTTGCAGCGCGCGCATTGAACGATCTTTCGGACCACATGCTCGCAGCGGCCGAGCGCGCGCGACTCGAGGACGCCGATTGTTTTCGAGCAGTCGGCCTCGCTTATATTGAATTTGCGCTCGACAAACCGGCTTTCTTCCGCGCCATGTGGTACGAAGAAGGTATCTATTCCAACGATCCCGTGTATCTCGAAGCGACCAGAAAGCTAAGCGAGCATCTGCGCGGGGGATTCGCCGATACCTTGCCGGATGATGATGATGCCGCCTTTAGCCCGCAGGAATTATTGGCCTGGTCAGCAGTACATGGCCTTGCGAGCTTATTCATCGATGGTCCGATCGCCCGTCAGCAGGAAAAGGCGGAAAAAATGCAAATGGCCGCCAACATGCTGAAAGCCGTGCAACCGTCCCTGGCGGGCTAAAAGCGATGAAGGTCTGGATTTCCGCTTGAATCGACCTGGCGCTACCGTGGAACGACATCCTGCTGTGCCTGTTCTGGGGCGGCTGCCTGTCGGGTTTCGTCAACTGGACCTTCATCATCGCATCGCGTCATCTCGCCACCGCCGAGGTCACGCTGCTGATGCTAATCGAATTCGCGCTGGGCCCGGTCTGGGTCTGGCTGTTCGTCGATGAAGTGCCGCACCGCTGGACGCTGATCGGCGGCAGCGTCATCATCGCCTCGGTGGCGATGCACGCCATCCTCGAAATGATCAGCCAGTCGCGGCCCGAACAAACGCCGGGGCAGCCGGTCTAAGCGCCCGGCTTGGATAAAATAAATCTGTCCCGGTAATACTGTTAGGTATACTGTTGCCGAATTTCGAAAACTAGCGCAGTGAGAACGAAAGATCAGGTTAACTGGTTCGAGGGCATCGAAACCATCGTTTCGGCACCCCTAAACTTCAAGGCGAAGCTCGCAATCGGCGAGGATGCCTATACCGCCTTGAGGGTAAAGAACGCGGTGGTGCAGGTCTGGGATGCCGCCGGGGTGGCCACAACCGCCGCAGTAGTCGCAAAGTCATCGGCAGTGGCGTCGACATTTTTCGCCCCGACCGGCTTTCTGGCAGCACTGGGAATCGGCACCGCGGTGACGCCTGTCGGCTGGGTGATCGCCGCCGGCGTGGTGACCGGCGGCGCCTGGTACGGTATCACCCGGCATTTGAAATCCGCGGCCGCGAGACGCGTCACCGTGGTGCCCAACTTTATCAATACGCCACTGGATGTGCTCGCGCTCGGTCTGTTCGACCTGCTGGTGCCGCTGGCAATGAAGGTGGCCGAGGCCGACGGACGCATCGACGAATCCAGGCGTCAACTCATTCGCGATTACTTCGTCAAGGAATGGGGCTACGACCCGAAGTTCGTGGTTGCGGGCACGAACTATATCGAATCAACCCTGGATGAACTTTCCAGCGAGCAACTGGCGCAAACCCTGGCAAAATTCGCCGGTGAAAATCGCGACTGCAATTTCAAACTGATGGCTCGCGAAATACTCGGGTTTTTACGCAACATCGTCGAAGTCGACGGCCGGCAGAACCGGCAGGACGAACAGGCCATCGAAAATATCGCGGCCATTTTCGACTCGGCCAACCGATTCTCCGTCAGGAGAAAACTGCGCGCAAGCCTGAGTTCCATCCGGCACAAAGCCGGCGGGATTTTACCGCGCCGCAAGCCTGCTCGAGACAATCACGAGTCCTGAGCGGAGTCGCTGTCTAGAGCAGACGTTATTAGCGATAGGCGACCGTTTTATCGAAGGAGCTAATCGATCGGCCCGAGACCTGCTGTTTGCACCAACAGCTCGCGCGCGATATCGATCAACTCGTCAAGCAGGCGATCATCGATTTCGCCGACGCCCTCGTACTCGATTCGATTTCTGAATTGATGGCACCGATCGAGCACGCGCCAGCGGGCGCTTTCCATGCCGGCGGTGTGTTGCAGACACTGGAAGACCAGGTATCGATTGTCAGATCGGTATCCGTGCCTGCGCAGCGCGGCAAGCGCCAGCAGATGCGCGGCCGTATAGGCGGCGGAAAAACGGCCAGCTCTCGAGAGGCCCAGCACTTCGAGATCCTCGAGCCGCTCGCGCGCCCTGGCGGTCAATCCCTCGATCTGCGCCTGGTCGGGCGGTTCCCGGCTCAGTTTTCCGATGCGAACCAGGTTATCCAACTGTTCCAATGTCATCGTCCGCTCCCTTTATCCATATCTTCGGCCGCTCGATGACCCGACTGAGAAATGCGTCTTTCCGCTGCAGCCGGGATTCCACCTCGGACACATTATAAATGGTCGGGTTGATTTTGCGACCGAGCGCGTGCTCGGCCTCCGCCAGGGTTTCCATCAACTCGGCGTAAGCCAGGCCCGGGGCGACGATCATCAGGTCGATATCGCTGTCGGCCCGATCTTCGGCCGAGGCGATCGAACCATAGACGAAAGCGAGTTCGATCTGCTCGTCATGCACCCCGAGCGCAGCCTTGATCACGTCGGCGACGCCGAAGGTCTTGCGTACGATACCCAGGAGTTCCGGGTAGATCGGGCATTCGGAGTTGGCCTGGTAGTGATGTTGATTGCCGATCTTGCGCATCGTCAGGATACCGACCCCGGTCATACGATCGAGCTCCCGCTTGATCGTATGCACGCCCATCCCGGTTAGTCGCAGTATCTGATTGACGAAGAAAGTTTCGTCCGGATGGCCATAAAGCAGTCCCAGCACTTTCTGCTGGGTGGTCGAGAACAGGGCATCGCCCAGGTGGCTAATCGATTCGCGCCTATCATTCATAATTTATGCATTATCGTACATAAATTATGAGGTTTCAAACCAGAAGCGCCAGCGACTAATCAACATCCCGAGCCTGCGTCATTGCGAGGAGCGCCAGCGACGAAGCAATCTCCCGCGCCCCACCCAATCCCGCAATTAGCACCGCTCCGAGCCAGGGCACTGCAAAAGAGTTTCGCCGCCCTAACTTTAGAGCTATATGCCGTCAATTCGGGATCAAATAAACTGTCGGCGTTACCGGGCCAGATAAACGTAATGTCAACCAATCTCAGACGCTCCATTGCCGCTCAACGCGCCGTATTGCACGACCTGCTCGCGGCCGAGCTCGCGCGTCACGCCAGCGAGCTTCCGCCGTTCCTGGGGGATCAGGAAGAGCTCGACGCCCGGCTGCAGGAGATTTTTCGCCAGATCGATGACTGTAAATATGTCTACGTGCTCGATAGCGACGCGGTGCAAATCAGTTCGACAGTTAACCGTTACGGCGCCGACGCGGAAGCGTTCAACCGGGATCGCTCGCAACGACCCTACATGATTGCGGTGATGCGCGATCCGTCGCTCATGTTCGATTTATCCGAAGCCTACATCAGCCGCAACAAGAAACGCCCGTCCCTGACCGCAATCCAGGCGATCGTCGACGCTGAAGGCAAGCGCATCGGTTTTCTCGGGGTAGATTTCGATTTACGCGAATTGCCACACACCGAAGTGCTCTACGAAGAGCCCGGCCAGTGGCGCCAGATCAAGGGTGACCCGGCCATTCGCTCCGGGCTGTTTCAGCAGCAGCGCACCACCAGCCTGATGGATGAAAACATCGATCACGTACTTTCCGTGCACGAAGCCCTGATGATCGACCATGGCGTGTTTCACCTGCACATTCATTTTTCCAGCAGCCGCTCCACCGTCTGGCATATCGACGACCCTTACGTTTACCGCCTGCTGTCGATGGACGAACTGGCCGATACCAGTATCTGCCTCGCTTATCCGCAGCGCCCGTACTTCGAGCGCAATCTCGTGCCGGCGTCCGCCATTGCCCCGATCTTCCAGCAGTTAAAAGCGCTTCGTTTCTCCGATGAAACCATCTACCTGCGCAATGCCTCGCTGAACCTCGTCAAGGGAGCGGTGTCGCTGAATTTTTCCTGCGACGGAACGCACTACCTGAACTACCGGGAATTTCTCGAGCGCGGGCTGGATTTCTGGATTGGCTCGGAAACCTTCCCCAACGCCGTGTGCAGCGCCAGCCCCAGCGATTTAGACCAGCAAAAACTGGAAGCACAGGTCGAGGAACTGGCGGGCGAAGGCTGTATCGCGGTAAACAAGCTGCTCTACGCGCTGGGAAAGAAACGAAGTGCCGCAAAAGCTGGCCGGGCTCAGCCACCCTGAACGAGAGTTCATCTACAACGAACTCAAATCGGTCATGGATATCTACGAAGGCAACGCTAGCGGCACCTGACACGGGCAGGCGCCAGCCTGATCCGGCGGCGGTGATGATTCGGCAGAAGCTTAGCGAGATTGCAGAAACAAGTTAATCGAAAACCAAATTCCGTATGCCCGGGGAAATCACCGGGAACAGGCTTGCACTGAACTGGCTGGTTCGCACAATATCCGTGCACCCTGCACCATGGGCACGCAAAAACTGCACCAATTGCAATCAATCCTTCATCACCGGCGGCTATATTTGCCACCGTCCTGGAAAGGCGTAGGCTTTTTTGCAACGCCACCTCGATCAACCGGAGCAAAAGGAGATCCCGATATGCAGTGCATCAAGACCTATGCCGCCACTACTATCGTTGCCAACTACCTGGAAATCATGCCCGAAATCGGCCGCAAGCTGCCGCACGCGGCAATCGCCGAGTGGATGGCGCTAAACGACATTGAACCGGAAGACGTTCTCAACACCACGCCGCAGGCGATCAGGACAAGGCTGGCGGGGTTGATCGGTCATAGTCGTTCACGTCCGCCGAGCGCGGCCTGACAGCGACCGGCCGCAAGACTGCACCAATCTTTTACCTTTACAGGGGAACGCCTCAATGCTTATCCACAAAGACGAAATCCGTCACTTGATCATGAAATCAAAACTGACCGATAATTCCTACTTCGGTAACCCTTACGAACTGGACTACGAACAGTATGGCCTGGAACACCTGGATCGAAATCAACAAGGATCCGACGATATCGAATCCGTGGTAATCCTCGGTTACAACTAACGCCACGCACTTTTTCTACCGTGGACCCCGTCCCGCACGGGAGGTAGAGAGGGATATTTATCCAGCCAGTCGGATCTGGAATTATGGTGACAGTTTACTTGTCTCCGAATTAAGTCAACCGTCACTCTAAATGCTGCCCTGAAGAAAAAAACGACGGGGGGCAGACTTAAATTGATATAACTTTTTTAGCGCTTGTAAAATGAAAGGCGGGACACCGTAATTGGCCGTGATTTACCGATTTCGAAATAGCGGAGATCGCCACCGAAATTCACCGTAAATATCTGATTTTTCAATAAAATTTTGATAAAACATGTCAACTAAAGCCGACAAGGAAGTTGAGCATGTGCACCCCCGTCCCCAACGTTTCTCCAACCACCCAATACCCCCAATCGCTGGCCCGCGCCGTCGCCCTCGAGCGCGAAATCACCAACCTGTGCGCGCAAATCAACGCCGTCAGTTATCGCCTGCTGCAACTGATTGCCGAACTGGAATTAAAGTGACAGTTACTTTAATTCCTAAGATAAGTTAACTGTCACCATAACTCGCAATAGCTCGAGCAATTACGCGAGATGGCCGTCGATTTCTTCCGCAATCTGAGCCGGGAATAACAGCCGGTGTCGACATACTGCAACAAAAGGGGCGCGAGGCACGCCTGGTCGTTTATCCCGGTGTGGGTCGGGGTTTCGACTTCCGCCCCGAAAACGTGCGCACCCTGGCCTACGACATGGCGTCGAAGGACTCGGTGCAGCGGGCAGCGCGGTTCATGCGGCATCACCTGTCGGCATCGGGCGAGCAGTAAACTCCGCGCCGCCTTGTGCGCGGACGCCGCGCAGTGAACAGCCGGGTTTTAAGTGTCCCGAGGGCTATTTGCCGGATTTATCGACCGGAAGCCCCTCGGCAATCCAGTCCGTGATGCCGTTGCGATGATTGAGCACGTTCTTGTAGCCGCCCTTTGTCGCCAGCCAGTTGGACAGCGCCGCGGTGCGGTTACCGGTGCGGCAGATGACGACAAACTCCTCACCGGGTTGCACAGTTTGCTCGAGCTTTTCGACAAAGGACTCGAGGAACCTGCCTTCGGCGTTGAACGCGGTGGCCTTGATACTGCCCTCGACGACGCCGGTCTGCTGCCATTCCTCCGGCCGGCGAATGTCGATCAGCTTGATACCGCGCTCCAGTTTCGCCTGCAGTGTCGCGTTGACGATGCTCGCAAAGGGCGGTGGTTCGACCGTGAGCAGCGCCACCTCGAAGCTCAGGCGGGCATTCGGCGGAATGACACCACCGGCACCGCGCGCGCCGTAGGCCAACTCAGCCGGGATATCCAGTATCCTCTTGCCGCCGGCTTTCATCCCCAGGATTCCCATTTCCCAGCCCGGAATCACCTGGCCCGCGCCGAGGGTAAAACGAATAGGCTCCCCCCGCTCGACGCTGGAATCGAACACATCGCCGTTCTCGAGCCTGCCGGTGTAATGCACGTCGACGACCGAAAAGCGCAGCGCCTCGAGGCCCTGACCGACTTCGATCTCATCGATTTTGACGTCAGGCCCGCCATGAGCAGCCTGCAGTGAAGACGTAAACAGGGCCAGGCCCAGGTAAAGCAGAATATTGCTGATCGATATACGCATCTGTGCTCCCGGTTAAACTCGTAACCCTTTCAAGCGATCAAAAAATGGAGGCCACCTTACCGCGAACCGGCTAAGTCGCGCAAACAATAAAAAGGAGTGGGAGAATTCATTTCTTAATCCCCTCGTCCCCTTTTATACCGAAAGCTCGAAAATCACGGTGACAACTAATTTATTTCGATTTAGGTAGACTGTCACCATATCGCTCCCGGTGCAGGGATCGCTCATTGCATTAGCGCCCGATAACCCCATCTATGAAACCGTATGACCGCGATGTGGTCAAACAGGCTAACCTTTCCCTAACCCCGCAAAGGAATAGATTTTCATGCTTAACAGCCAGACCGCAGAATCGGTTATTGATCACGCCCTGTCACTGGGTGCTGACTTCGCCGAACTTTTCGTTGAAAAGAATGCAACCAATGTCGTCAGCACACTCAGTGATGAAGTGCAGTCGGTGGAATCGGGTATTAACTTTGGCATCGGCCTCAGGCTGGTTTACGGCAGCAAGGTTCTATATGGCTATACCAACAAGACGGATCAGGACGAGTTATTACGCATCGCATCAGTGCTGGCCGCTAAAGACTTAAGAGACCCTGTCAGCACCAAAAATGCCTTTAACTGCAGCCAGATCCCCGACATCCACCCCGCCCGCAAAATTCTCTCGCTCGACGCCGAAATCGAAAGCAAGATTGCCTACCTGATGGCGGCTGACCAGGCCGCCAGGGCAGCGGGCAACCAGATATCGCAAACACGTGGCAACTGCCTGCAGCGAGAGCAGCGCGTCGAGATCTTCAATAGCGATGGCTTACACACGACGGACAGCCGCAATTACATTCGATCCAGTTTAACCGCCGTCGCCTCTGAAGGCGGGGAACAGGCCACCGGCAGCTGGAACGACGGTGGTTTGCTGGGCTGGGAAATCGAAGCGGGACTCGACCCGCAGAAAACCGGTGAAGAAGCCGCCAGGCAGGCGCTGGTTAATCTCACAGCAAAGCCCTGCCCCTCCGGTCGAATGCCGGTCATTATTGGCAACGGATTTGGCGGCGTCATCTTCCACGAAGCCTGCGGGCACCTGCTGGAAACCACGTCGGTCGCAAAAAAGGCCTCGGTATTCCACGACCAGATGGGTGAAATGATCGCCAGCCCGATCGTGAACGCCGTGGACGATGGCACCATGGCCAATGAATGGGGCTCGATCAACATCGATGACGAAGGCATGCCCACACAGCGAACCCAGCTCATCAAGGATGGCCAGTTGATCAATTTCCTCACCGACCGCATCGGTGCGCAGCAAACGGGTTATGCGCGCTCTGGCTCAGGCCGCCGTGAGTCTTACAAGTTCGCGCCTGCATCGCGCATGCGCAATACCTTCATCGAACCGGGTGAAGACAGCATTGACGACATGATCGCTTCGATCGACAAGGGCATTTACGCCTCTCACATGGGGGGCGGTTCGGTTCAACCGGGTACCGGCGAGTTCAATTTTGCCGTTACCGAAGGTTACTACATCGAAAACGGAAAAATTCAACATCCGGTTAAAGCGGCAACCCTGATTAGCACCGGACCCAAAGTCCTCAAGGTGATTTCCATGATCGGCCAGGACTTTTCGCTGGCCTGCGGAATGTGTGGATCGATCTCGGGTGCTGTGCCGACCACAGTTGGACAGGCGACCTTAAAAGTCGATGACATACTGGTTGGAGGGAACGCCTGATGAGCGCGTCCCCTAAAACAGCAGAGATGGACACAGCACAAATGGCCGAGCAGGTACTAGACCAGGTGACGCGAGCCGGCGCGACCGGTGACCTCATCATCGACGAAGGCGAGACTCTCTCGCTCAAAGCACGCGACGGCGAACTTGAAGAACACAAAGTGAGCTCCAGCCGAATCTTCGGATTGCGCGTGATTAAAGATGGCCATATCGGCACTGCCTACAGTGAAGCAGCCGACACGGATGCCCTCGGCTCAATGGTTGGTCAGGCCTTGACTAACGCCAGTTTTGCCAAAATCGAGGTGCACGAAAACATTTTGCCCAATTCTGACCACCTGAAAACGGATGTTGACTTATTATGCCCGCAGGAGCAGGTTTCGATTGAGCAGAAGATTGAAATGGCGCTCGAAATCGAGAGCGAACTGACCGCGAAAGATAAGGTAAAAAATGTGCCCTACAATGGCGTTCAGGATATCACCAGCCAAAGACATATATTCTCGAGCGCCGGATTAAACGCGTTAACGCGTAGCCGCATGTGTGCCTCCTATGCCTATGCCCTGGTCGAAGACGGCGAAAACAATGCGATGCAGGGCTCGAGCCAGGTATCGCGATTATTCTCCGGTTTAAGCGCATCCTCCGTCATCGATAAAACCTATGAAAAATGCATCGGCCTGCTCGATGGCAAGCCCGTTCCGAGCAAGCATTACGACGTGATTTTCGATACGGAATGCCAGGTCTCGGCGTTTGGCGTGTTTGCCATGATGTTTTCCGGAAAGGCCGCGAAGGATGGCATCAACCCGATGCGGGATAAATTAGGCCAAGCCATAGCCGATTCACGGCTGATGATTTACGACCACCCACTCAATGTGGACGGGTTCGGTTATCACTTATTCGACGCGGAAGGAACCGCCACCAAAAAATCGGAACTGGTCGTCAACGGTTGCCTGCAAACCCTGATACACAACAGTGCGACCGCTTCCTATTTCGATACCGAAACCACCGGGCACGCGAGCCGCGGACCCAGGTCGACCCTGGGTGTCAGTCTACACCAGGTTGGAATCCCCGCAGGCTCCGAAGACCTGCCGACTCTGCACAGTGGTGAATACCTGGAGCTCACCGATTTGACCGGTTTACATTCCGGTGCCAACGCGATTTCCGGCAATTTCAGTTTCGGCGCTTCCGGTTACCTATGCAAAGATGGAGAGCGCATCCAGGCCGTCAGGGGCATTACCGTCGCCGGTAATTTTTATGAAATGCTGAATAAAATCTCAATGATTGGCGATCAACAGAACTGGAATGAAAGCCGTTCCGCGTTAATGCCGAGCATCCGCTTTTCCGATGTTGCCATCTCTGGATGAAGGCATATCACAGAGATTAGAACGCCTAATTAAATCTGTCCCGGTTTTTTCTTGGGTTTTCTTCTTGAGCTTACGAAACCCCGGGATCCCGGGGTTTCTTTGCGACGAAAATCGTGTGGCGGCTGCCCTTGCCCGGGCGGGCTCTCACCGTGCGCAGTTGAACCTTGAAACCGGTCTTTCTTAGTCGGCTCGCGAATCGTTGATCCGCCCTCGCCGACCAGAACGCGGCAACCCCCGCGGGCCGAAGTGCTGTGTAGGTCTGCCTTAAGCCTGGGGACGAGTAAAGCCACTCGTTGTCAGCCGCCGTCATCGCCTCCGGGCCATTGTCGACGTCGAGCAGGATCGCATCAAAATCCCCCGCCGGCTGTTTAATCAGCTCGGCCACGTCGCCCGGGTGAACGCGTGTGCGGCCGTCGTCGAGGGGGCGTCCCGCGCATTGCCCGAGCAAACCCCGGTTCCACTCGACGACACCCGGCACCAGTTCCGCCACGATCACCTCGGCCGAGCGCGGCACGCAGCGCAGCACCGCCCCCAGCGTGAATCCCATGCCGAGACCACCGACCAGTACGCGCGCATCGTCGTCCGCGCCGAGTCGGGCGCAGGCGAGTTCGGCCAGCGCTTCCTCGGAATGATACCTGCGGCTATTCATCAGGTCGCCCGGCACCCCGGCCAGACGAATCGCAAAATCATCGTCGCGCCGCCACAGGGTCAGTTCCGTATCGTTACCCGGAACTGTGGTACGCTCGATGACGATCCAGGGGTCCATCGGGATCTCGCAAAAATGGGTCAGTTGTCCGGACGCGCACGATATCACGGATCGGTACAGGCGGGGGAAGCCCGTTCGCTGGAAACCGCGAAAGAGGCTGGACGTATTGGAATTAATGTATTTCACCAGGGCTGAAGCTTCACCGATGACCGAGCCGAACGATGCCGACGCGATAATATTAGCCGTACGCCGCTGGGTGGAGACCGTAGTGGTCGGCCTGAATCTTTGTCCGTTTGCGGGGCGGGAGCTGCGCGAGGAACGTGTCCGTTTCGTGGTGACCCCGGCGACTAACGAGGCGCAGCTGCTGGCGAGTCTGAAAACCGAACTGGAACGGCTCGATACGCATCCCGCCGTTGAAACCACGCTGCTGATCCACCCCCGGGTGCTGCAGAATTTTGCCGACTATAACCAGTTCCTGGAAACGTCCGACGAGCTGCTGGGCGCGATGGACCTGGGCGGCATCTATCAGATCGCGAGCTTTCACCCGCACTACCAGTTCGCCGACGCGGCACTCGACAACGTCGAGAATTACACCAATCGCTCCCCTTATCCCATGCTGCATCTGCTGCGCGAGCAGAGCCTCGAACGCAGCATCGCCGGTTATCCCGATACGAAGCAGATACCGCTACGCAACATCGCCATGATGAGGCGCCTGGGGATTGCTCGGTTGAGGCAGCTTTCGCGGGATTGTTTTACTTAAACACCTGAGCATACTTTGCTTCGAAACCGGATACCTCTTTCGATAAGCCGCTATCGACGCGGACCAGGCCTTGAAGTTTCCAGGTATCAAATGGCCGAGCCTTCTCTCTGGATGGCAATCCAGGCTTCAATCTTTTTCCCAACTTTGATCGGCAGCACTCTCCAGAACATGATGAAGGGAGTGCCATCTTTCTTATAATTGATGGCCTTGCCTTCGAATTTCTTGCCCGAATTCAACGCCTCGGCAAGGCGCCTGGTAACTTTTTTATCGGTACCCACACCTTGAAGAATCCGGGGTGTTTTGCCGATGACATCAGCCGTTTCATGACCGGAGTTTCTTGAAGGCTTTATTTGCGTAAATTATTTTCCCCGCTTTCGTCGCGTCGGTAATCAGGATCGAGTCGAAGCTGTTCTCCGAGAGCACCTTAAACAGTGCCAGGTTAGTTTCAGTTTTCTCGAGCGTGGTGCCTATTGTGTGAGCCATTATTTCTTTCCAGTATTTTTTAATCGTGGCTTGTATACGTGGCAGGGGGGTGTTTAGGTCACCGCTAAGCCGAACAGGATTAGGGTTGTGATATCAGTGCCCGGAATTATGCTGACAGTTAAGCTAATTCCGAAATAAGTTCACTGTCGGCATGATTACTGAGAGAAAGATTCGCTATCGCGATAAACCTGGACGGAGTCCACCGCGATTGCGAACGGCCCGTCTTTGCCGTCGGCAATCATCAAACCCAATCCCCTGATGTGCGCCGGGTTCGGCGGAGCGAGGTCCAGTTCGTTACCACGGAACTTCGGCACAAAATCCGCAAAGGGAAGATCGATCCCGAGCCACTGGCCCGCGGTGGTTTCGAATTCGCTCCAGAAGCCAAGCTCTCGTCCACGGTACATGGCGTTGGTTCGAAGCTGCCACGAGTATTGCCGACCGTCGCCTCTGACCCGAAGCCTGATGCCACTAAATCCCGATAGATCCATCCGCGGACCTCGACTCCGAATCGAACTGAAGCCGCCTCCAAGCGTATTTGTCGACCCGGTAAAAACCAGATTGCCATCGTTCAGCTCGAATCCTCCGCTGCTCTTTCCACCCATGACGTCATCATTAACGACAAACCACTCGAGGCTTTCAGGCTCCTGGGAAAAGTCAGTGATTAGTTTTAGCGGGCCAGCGGAGGCGGTGCTGAAAAGGGCTGTCATCAGGGTCAATCCGGTAAGCGATAAAACAATTCCTGGGGCGCTCGGCATAACGCTGTCCTTCAATCACGGTTCGAGAGAGTAGCGCTGGGCAGGTCCCGTTGCCTGCGTTTAATGATATTAACTAATCCGGATAAAGTATATTTCATTACCTGAGAGAAAATGAGACAGCCCTATTTATGAACGGAGAGCGGGAATCAGACTGGAATACAAGCGCCCGGGTCGACCGCCCGCGAGCAAAGTTGACGATTAGTTAAACCTGTCTCGATTTTTTCGTTCTACGAAGGCAACGCTCGCGGCACCTGACACAGGCAAGAGCCAGCCTGATGCCGCGTTGGGAAATACGGGGACACCATGCAACCCCCCGTCGCCTCCGTCATTGCGATACCCGCAGGGCATAAAGGAGCGCCAGCGACGAAGCAATCTCCCGAGCCCCGATCAACCCCAAATAATGAATTAACTGACTGATTTTCTTGAATAATTCTGATAAAATCAAATCTTTAAAATCAACAAGGAAGTTGACCATGTGCAAGCCCGCAATCGACACTTCACCAACCACCCAAAACCCCGAATCGCTGGCCCGCGCCGACGCGCTGGAACGCGAAATCACCGACCTGTGTGCGCAAATCAACGCCGCCAGTTATCGCCTGCTGCAACTGATTGCCGAACTGGACGACCAGCAGCCCTGGGGCGCCTGGGGCCTGGCCTCCTGCGCCCACTGGCCTGTAACCTGCATAGGTCGCCAGTTTCCTGCTGCGGACGCCGCAAAGCGCGCT
>DS021203.1:49814-51090 GCA_001735895.1 Olavius algarvensis Gamma 3 endosymbiont
TTGCCTGCGCTCACCGGCGAAGGCAGTATCCAGATGTGTATCCAGGAACTTTCGACCTGCCTGCAGTACGACTTGCCGGTAAAGATCATCAACCTGAATAACCGCTATCTCGGCATGGTGCGCCAGTGGCAGGAATTCTTCTACGAAAAACGTTATTCGCATGTTTACATGGATTCGCTGCCCGATTTCGTCAAACTCGCCGAAGCCTATGGCCATGTCGGCATCCAGGTCGACGATCCGAAAGATTTGCACGACGCGATGCAGGAAGCCTTCAAGCTCAAGGACCGAACGGTTTTCCTCGATATCATTACCGACCAGGAAGCCAACGTCTATCCGATGATCTCAGCGGGTAAGGCGCATAACGAAATGGATATATCGCCATTGCAGCAAGCCAAACAGACCGCGCTCAAGGGTAAGGGAGGACTGGTTTAATGCGACATATAATTTCTCTGTTGGTCGAAAACGAGGCCGGTGCACTATCGCGTATTTCCGGATTTTTTTCGGCGCGCGGTTACAATATCGAATCCCTGACCGTTGCGACCACGGAAGACCAGACGCTATCGCGCATGACGATTATCACCATGGGTTCCGACCGCATCATCGAGCAGATCACCAAGCAGCTCAATAAGCTGGTGGACGTGGTCAAACTGCAAGACATCACCAAAGGCAAATATATCGAGCGAGAAATGATGTTCGTCAAGGTCAAGGCCGAAGGCGATACCCAGCGCGGCGAGGTCAAACGCCTGTCCGATATATTCCGCGCCCGGATCATTGACGTTACCGATACCACCTTTTGTATCGAGTTGACCGGCTCGGGTTCCAAACTCGACGCCTATATCAAGGCCTTGCACGAGAAAAATATCGTAGAAGTCGTGCGCTCCGGCTCCATGGGCATCTTACGGGGCGAAAAAGCGCTGACATTGTAAAGCCGGACCGAATATTTTCTAAAACAACACATCAATCAGTTTCGACACGAGGCAGTTATGAATATTTATTACGATAAGGATTGCGATTTATCCATCATTCAGGGAAAGAAAGTCACCGTCGTGGGCTATGGCTCGCAAGGGCATGCGCATGCTAATAATCTCAAGGATTCAGGCGTCGACGTAACCGTCGCCTTGCGTGAGGGTTCCGCCTCGGCAGCCAAGGCTGAAGCGGCCGGCCTGACGGTAAAAAACACCCCCGATGCGATTCGCGAAGCGGATGTCGTAATGATACTGACCCCGGACGAGTTTCAGCGTGATCTTTACGACAACGAAATCGAGCCCAATATCAA
>DS021203.1:51190-84846 GCA_001735895.1 Olavius algarvensis Gamma 3 endosymbiont
CAAAGATATCGCCCTGTCCTACGCCGCCGGCATCGGTGGCGGGCGAACCGCCATTATCCAGACCACCTTCAAGGATGAAACCGAGACCGATTTGTTCGGCGAGCAAACCGTGCTGTGCGGCGGCACTATCGAACTGGTCAAGGCAGGCTTTGAAACCCTGGTGGAAGCCGGCTATGCGCCCGAACTGGCCTATTTCGAGTGCCTGCATGAACTCAAGTTGATCGTCGATCTGATTCACGAAGGCGGCATCGCCAACATGAATTACTCGATTTCAAACAATGCCGAGTTCGGCGAATACCACACCGGCAAAAAAATCATCAACGAAGAAAGCCGTTGGGCGATGAAAGAATGCCTGGAAAACATTCAAAACGGCAATTACGCCAAGCAGTTTATTTCCGAGGGCCAATCCAACTACCCGAGCATGACCGCCGAACGCCGCAATAATGCGGCCCATGAAATCGAACAGGTTGGCGCCAGGTTGCGTGAGATGATGCCCTGGCTCAGCGCCAACGCGCTGGTCGACAAGTCCAAGAACTAGTCATACACTCGGGCCACTAGCGCTTACGGTTTAACAATGGACGACGCCAACCCGAAAGAGACCCGCAAGAAGATGCGCCGGGGCATTTATCTGCTGCCCAATATGTTTACCACGGGCGCACTATTTTGCGGATTTTACGCAATTATCGCGGCGATGAACGGCAGATTCGAAATCGCCGCGATTGCGATTTTCCTGGCCGGGTTGCTGGATGGCCTGGACGGGCGCGTGGCGCGCCTGACCAATACCCAATCGGCCTTCGGCGCCGAGTACGACAGCCTTTCCGATATGGTTTCCTTCGGCGTGGCCCCGGCGCTGGTGGTTTACCTGTGGTCGCTTGTCCACCTGCGCGAGGTATCCAACTTGATGGGCAAACTGGGGTGGCTCGCGGCTTTCATCTATGCCACCGCCACCGCCTTGCGGCTGGCTCGATTCAATACCCAGATCGGCACTGCGGACAAGCGCTATTTTCAAGGCCTGGCGAGCCCGGCCGCCGCCGGGGTAGTGATGGGGGCGGTTTGGGTTTGCGAAACCTACGAAATTATCGGCCGGGACGTTACCTATGCGGCGCTACTCTTGACGCTTGCCTCCGGCATGTTGATGGTTTCCCGCTTTTCCTACTACAGCTTCAAGGATCTGGATTTACGCAAACGGGTGTCCTTCGTGACGCTGCTGGCGGCGGTGCTGATATTCGTATTCCTGTCGATCGAAACCGCCACCGTGCTGTTTTCGTTTTTCTTCCTGTATCTGCTGTCGGGGCCGATCGTGTCGCTGTTTCGCTGGAATCGCAAGCGTATGCGCCAGGCTGATAGCGTCGCCGAAGACAAACCCGAGTCTTAAGCCCGGCGGATTTTTTGCTTGGCAAGCCGACTATAGTTGGCTATATTTCCCTTTATGCACACGCGGTACACCAGTATTCAATCCAAGTCTCCAGTCGGTCTGGAGCTCCTGCCTGCGTACCTGCTGCTATCTCTGCTACTCGTTCTCCTGCTGCCGTAAGGCAGACCAGAGACTCCTGACGAGGGCAAACGTAAGCGACATCCCATATTTTCGAAAACGTTTAGACAAACGAGATAGCCATGAGCAAAGACAAATTAATCATATTCGACACCACGCTGCGCGACGGTGAGCAAAGCCCGGGCGCGTCGATGACGCGCGACGAGAAAATCCGCATAGCACGCGCCCTGGAGCAAATGAAAGTCGATATTATCGAAGCCGGTTTCCCGATCGCGAGCGAGGGAGATTTCGATTCGGTCAAAGCGGTCGCCAAAATTATCAAGGACAGCACGGTCTGTGGCCTGGCGCGCGCTAAACCGATTGATATCGAACGCGCCGGCGAAGCCATCAAACCCGCTAATTCTGGCCGCATTCATACTTTCCTCGCGACTTCGCCGATCCACATGGAGCAAAAACTGCGCATGACGCCCGACCAAGTGGTGGAAGCCGCGGTCGCGGCCGTGCGCCAAGCGCGCCAATACACCGATGATATCGAGTTTTCGCCCGAGGACGCGGGACGTTCGGAGCCGGATTTTCTGTGCCGCGTGATCGAGGCGGTAATCGCCGAGGGCGCCACCACGATCAATATTCCCGATACGGTCGGTTACAACCTGCCACACCAGTTTGGCGACCTGATCCGGCAATTGATCGAGCGCATCCCGAATTCGGACCAGGCGGTATTTTCGGTGCATTGCCACAACGATCTCGGACTTGCCGTCGGTAATTCCCTGTCGGCAGTACTCAACGGTGCGCGCCAGGTCGAATGCACGATTAATGGCCTCGGCGAACGCGCCGGCAACGCCTCGCTGGAAGAAATCGTGATGGCGGTGCGCACGCGCCAGGATATTTTCCCCTGCGATACCGATCTCGACACCACCCAAATTATGAATTGCTCGAAGATGGTATCCGGAATTACCGGCTTCACCGTGCAGCCCAACAAGGCGATTGTCGGCGCCAACGCCTTCGCACACGAATCCGGTATTCACCAGGACGGGGTGCTGAAATCGCGCGAAACCTATGAAATCATGCGCGCCCAAGATGTGGGCTGGAGCACCAACAAGCTGGTATTGGGGAAGCACTCCGGCCGTAACGCCTTCAAAAACCGTATGTCCGAGCTCAACATTCAATTCGATTCCGAAGAAGAACTGAACGAAGTGTTTGCCCGCTTTAAAACCCTGGCGGATAAAAAACACGATATCTTCGATGAAGACTTGCAGGCACTGGTTAACGAAGCCACTTTCGAAACCGAAAATGAAACCATCAAACTGGTGAGCCTCAGGGTTTGCTGTGAAACCGGCGAAACCCCCAACGCGACCATGACGTTGAATATCGACGGCCGGGAACAGCAGGCCGTGGCCAGCGGAGACGGCCCGGTCGACGCTTGCTTCAAGGCGATCGAAAAGTTAACCGAAATCGGGGTTCAACTGCAGCTGTACTCGGTCAATGCGATCACGACGGGCACCGATTCCCAGGGTGAAGTGACCGTCCGGGTCGAGAAAGACGGCCAGGTTATCAATGGCCAGGGCGCCGATACCGATATCGTCATCGCCTCGGCCAAGTCTTATATCAATGCGCTCAACAAGGTGATTAACCACTCAGGCCGTACCCACCCGCAGCTGGGAGATGTCTAAGCCTCGATGTTAACCAACCGACAACAACACTGCCTCCAGGGAATCGGCATCCGGCAATGGCGTAAACGCGAGGCCGTCAGCGGTGCAGCTGCAACCGAACCGTCTGCACCCGTGGTCTTTGCCGACGATGAAATCGAAGCGATCAACCGGTTTATCGAACCCACGGGGGCCGATGCCGCAACGGATGCCGGGGACAGACCAGGTTTTTCCGGCGAGGATTTGCCGCGCGTCGATAGTTATAGTGAAAAACGTGGTCTGTCCCCAGTTTCAGCGGTTTCGGAAGTTGACCAGCCGGCTCCCCCGGCACTCGATTCCTGGGATGGGCTCATCGCAGCGATACAAGCCTGCCGCGCCTGCGAACTGGCCGACAACTGCACCCAGAAGGTAGCGGGCGTCGGCGACCGCCAGGCAGCGCTGCTAATCGTCGGCGAAGGACCCGGGCACGACGAGGACATCCAGGGTGAACCTTTCGTCGGGCGCTCGGGGCAATTGCTCAACCGCATGCTGGCGGCGATCGGTATTGCCCGCGAGCAGGTTTATATCACCAATATCGTCAAATGCCGCCCCCCCAACAATCGCGACCCCAAACCGGAGGAGGCACGGCAATGCCGCGCCTACCTGGAGGCGCAGATTAAGCAAATAGCGCCCCGCGTAATTCTCTCGGTTGGTCGTGTATCCGCACATAACCTGCTCGGCAGCAGCGAACCGGTGGGCAAGCTGATCAAACAAATGCATAAACTGCCGGGCACCGAAATACCGGTTAAGGTCACTTACCATCCAGCCTATTTGTTACGCAATCCTTCGGCCAAGGCTATTGCCTGGCAGGATCTGAAACTGCTACACCGGATGTTGCAATGAAGACCGACGAGCTTTGCTTTCGACCCATGATCCTGTCCGACGTCGAACAGGTCATGAAGATCGAGTGCGATGTCTACGAATTCCCCTGGACCGAGCGAATATTCAAGGATTGCATCCGGGTCGGTTATCAATGCTGGATCGCTTTACAGCAGCAGCGCTTCGTCGGCCATGCGGTCATCAGCGTCACCGCCGGCGAAAGTCACATCCTCAACCTGTCGATCGGACAGGCGTATCAGCGCCAGGGGATAGGCCGGCGCTTTATCGAGTTTCTGGTCGACGAGGCCCGAGAGCGGGATGCGCAAACCATGTTGCTCGAGGTGCGCCCCAGCAACACGGCGGTGATAAATTGTTATAATTCGGCGGGTTTTAATGAAATTGGCAGCCGCAAAGATTATTATCCAGCAAACAACGGGCGCGAGGACGCGCTTTTGTTCGCACGGCATATTGCACCGGCTAGAAGGGCCGGTTAACTCTATGCAAATACCCATCCCCAGTTAAGTCATCCTGGAAGTAAATCATGTCAGATATTGACGAAATGCGTCGACGCCGTACTTTTGCGATTATTTCGCATCCCGACGCGGGCAAGACCACGGTTACCGAGAAATTGCTGCTGTTTGGCAAAGCGATACAAATGGCGGGAACCGTCAAAAGCCGCAAGGCCGCGCGGCATGCAACCTCGGACTGGATGGAGCTGGAAAAGCAGCGCGGTATATCGGTGACTTCATCGGTGATGCAATTTCCGTATCGCGACAGTATCGTCAACCTGCTGGACACCCCGGGCCACGAAGATTTCTCGGAAGACACTTATCGTACGCTAACCGCCGTGGATTCCGCCCTGATGGTGATCGATTGCGCCAAGGGGGTCGAGGAACGAACGATTAAACTGATGGAAGTGTGCCGCCTGCGCACGACACCGATAATCACCTTCATCAACAAACTCGATCGCGAGGGCCGCGATCCGATCGACTTGCTCGACGAAGTCGAGCAAGTCCTCAAAATCCGATGTGCACCGATCACCTGGCCGATCGGCATGGGCAAAAATCTCAAGGGCGTATTTCATTTGTTGAATGACTCGGTACATCTGTTTTCGGCGAGCGCAGCCGATAAGATATCCTCGGGAGAAATTATCGAAGGTCTCGACAACCCGAAGCTGGAAGCGGTGCTGGGCAACATGGCGGACGAATTCAGGGAAGAAATCGAACTGGTACGGGGAGCGTCCAGCGAATTCGATCTCGAAGCCTACCTGGCCGGCGAACTAACTCCAGTCTTCTTCGGCTCGGCGATCAATAACTTTGGCATGGCGGAACTGCTTGACGCGTTCAACGAATTCGCCCCGCCCCCCACGGCCCGCCCGACCCGAAGCCGCAGCGTCAATCCCACGGAAGACAAGCTCACCGGTTTCGTTTTTAAAATCCAGGCCAACATGGACAAGCAGCACCGCGATCGTATCGCCTTCATGCGTATTTGCTCCGGCAAGTACAGCCGCGGTATGAAAGTCCGCCATGTGCGCATCGGCAAGGATATGAAAATCCCCGACGCATTGACCTTTTTTGCGGCGGATCGGGGTCATGTCGACGAGGCTTTTACCGGTGACATTATCGGCATTCATAATCACGGTACAATCCGTATTGGCGACAGTTTTACCCAGGGCGAATCGCTGGCTTTCACCGGGATTCCCAATTTTGCGCCGGAACTGTTCCGCCGCGCCCAACTCAAGGATCCGCTTAAAATGAAAGCCTTGCTCAAAGGTTTAACCCAGCTGTGCGAGGAAGGCGCAACCCAGCTGTTTCGGCCGCTCGCCAACAATGATCTCATTCTCGGCGCGGTCGGCGTGCTGCAGTTTGACGTGGTCGCGCACCGGCTCAAGGACGAATATGGCGTCGACTGCCAGTTCGAGGCCGTCAACGTAAATACCGCGCGCTGGATTGCCTGCGGCGATAGCAAGAAGCTCGATGAATTCAAAACCAGGATGCGCAGCCATCTGGCACTCGATCATGCCGGCGATCTCGCCTATGTCGCGCCGTCGCGCGTCAACCTGACGATGACCGAAGAACGTTGGCCCGAAATCGAGTTTCTCGCGACGCGCGAACACGGCGACTATGAGACGACTTAGACTGGCTGCGGCGGCCGGCATCGCCGTCTTAGCCGCCGGCCAGAATCTGCATGCGGCCGGGGGGTTCGCCACGCGCGAACTCAACCCAATGCTGCAACCCCTGTTTTTACCGTCGCTATTACCGTTGCGTTCGGACGACGGCTGGCGGATCGACCATAGTGTATTCGTCACCAATACCTTCCAGCAAAAGCAAACGCGGCGACGAAAGCCTGATCATCGACATCGAAAACTACCGTTATGAACTCGATATCAGCCACCGCCGGAACAATTGGCTGACGCAATTAAATATTCCCCTGGTGGCCAATCGCAGCGGCGAACTCGACGGGCTGATCGAAGACTGGCATGATTTTTTCGGCTTCCCGCAGGGAAAGCGCGACGAATTTCCGGCGGATAAGATTAATGTTCAATATACGCGTGACGGTGTTGTCGCCTACTCGCAGACCGCACCCAGCAGCGGTGTGGGCGATATCGCCGTTAGTGTCGGTTATCAGGATGCGGGCGGAACGGCATATTTTGCCGGCATCGAATTACCGACCGGGTCGGCAACGGAGTTTACCGGCAACGAGGCTGTCGACCTGGCGTTCTGGATTACCCGGGACATAAGAATCAACGCGAAGGTAAACGCCTTCGGCATGCTCGGCATCAGTTTTCCCGGCGACGATGGAAATCTGGAGGGTTTAATCGTCGACCAGGTCTGGGTTGCCCAACTGGGTTTGGATTATCGCTTCTATGACGATTTTATCGCCACGGCGCAACTCGATATGCATAGCGAAACCATCGAAGACAGTAAACTCAGGGCGTTCCGGGAATCTTATCAAATCCAGCTCGGCCTGGGTTTTCTGAAGTTGTTCGAAAATCACCGGCTCGACCTGTTTTTTTCCGAGGATATACTGGTGCGTTCGGCGCCCGGTATCACCTTCGGTCTGCGCCTGGCGCGCGAGTTTTAATTCCCACCAGACGGTCGCTGCGGGCTATTCGACCAACTCGGTCACTATCTGCGGATCGTTTTCCAGGCTGCGATGCACCGGGCAGCGATCGGCGATTTCCAGTAACCTCTCACGCTGCTCGCGATCGAGATCGCCGACCAGGGTAATACGCCGCGTAATGCGCTCGATGTTAGCCTTACAGTCGACGCAGTCTTCGGCGTGCACACGCTCATGCAGTAACCGGACCTGCACGTCTTCGAGCGGCCATTGCTTGCGATTGGCGTACATGCGTAAAGTCATCGAGGTACAGGATCCGAGCGACATCAGTAGCAAATCATAGGGCGTGGGCCCCAGGTCGGAGCCGCCATATTTCATGGGTTCGTCGGCGCGCAGGAAATGGCTGTTGCTATACATGCCGCGTAAAAACTTGTGATTGAGTTCGGTGATCAATACTTCGCCATCGATCATATCCGGACGATCTGCGCTACTGCGGTCCGGCTCAAGCTCGAGATAGCGGCTCGCCCACGATGCGATGGTGGTGGCGACATATTCCGAATCCCGCGCCTTGCTCAGCAAATGGTCGGCCTGATCGAGCGAGATAAAACTCTTGGGATGCCTGGCCGCCTGGTAAATTTTTGCGGCTTCATCGATAGACACTATCGTATCCAGCGGCGAATGAAACACCAGCAGCGCGGCATTCAGCTTAGCAATTCCTCCGGTGCTGGAATATTGCTCGATATCATCGAGAAACTGGCGCTTGATCGAAAACTCCCGGCCGCCGAGCGCCACCCTGGCCCGCCCCTGCTGTTTGATTTCAGCAGCCTGATTCTTAAACAGATGCGCAACGTGTTCCGCGGTTGCGGGAGCGCCGATGGTGACCACGGCCTTAACCGATTCAAGCCGCGCTGCGGCACTCAGTACCGCGGCGCCGCCCAGGCTGTGACCGATCAGTATCTGCGGCGCGCGATCACGCCGTTGCAGCGCTTTGGCGGCCTGCACCAGATCTTCCACGTTCGACGAAAAATTGCTGTTAGCAAAATCGCCATCGCTATTCCCGAGCCCGGTAAAGTCGAATCTCAGCACTGCAATCCCCCGGGCCGCGAGGGCGCGGGAAATCCTCGAGGCGGCGGCAATATCCTTGCCGCAGGTAAAACAATGCGCAAACAGCGCGTAAGCGGCCACCGCGTCGATCCGCTCGGGCAACTCGAGCAGCCCCGCCAGGGTTTCACCGGCGGCGTTGTCAAATTCCAGCTTAATTTTCTTCATTAGATCGACTCCGGGTTAGCCTCCGGCGCGGCATCGATCGGGTGCGATTCGAGATGCCGCTGTGAGAAATGCAGGCTTAAGGTTATTATTCTGTGACTGTAAGCAAGCGCACTGGTTCCTGGTGAAAAGGCAGTTTAATCGATTTCTACGCTGGATACTGTTTCTCTGGGTGAGAGTGGAAGTTTTTCCGGACGACGATCCGCACAGCGTGCTGGATCCGGAGCGACCCATTCTTTACGTGCTGGCCGATCGGGGCTTAAGCGATCTACTGGTATTGACCGAGATTGCCCAGCGATACAATCTCCCCGACCCGCGAGCGCCGATTGCGCTCGCCGGGTTCGCAGGCCATCACTCGGTTTACAGTATCGCCGCGCGCAGTCCGCTAATCGACTGGATTAAACGCCGGCACAAACACTCGGCAATGCTAACCGATCTCATCGATGCCTTCGGCGAAGATGACAGTCTGGAAATGCAGGTCGTTCCGGTATCGGTATTCTGGGGCCGCCCGCTGGCGCGCCACAAGAACTGGTTGCAGGTCCTGTTCGCCGATACCTGGTCACTGGCCGGGCGTACTCGCAAATTTTTCACCCTGCTGATCCACGGCCCTAATACGCGTCTGATCTTTTCGCAGGCGCTCGATTTTCGCAGCATCCTCGCCACTACCGGGCGCTACGAGCAAAATTTACAGGAAGTGTTGATTGCCACCCTGAGCCAGCAACGCGAGGCGACTTTCGGTCCCCAGATCACCAGCCATAAGCATCTGTCGGCGCAGGTAATCGAAGACAATATCGTGCAGGAATTGATCTCCGAAAAAGCCGACAGCACTTTCCGTAAATATACGCGCGCGCATCGCTACTGCCGCGAGATATTCGCCGACTGTACCCAACTCACCATCGAGATGATGTTACGTTTGTTGCGGGCCTTCTGGAGCCGCTACTACTCCGGCATCGAAATCTACCATGCCGATCGCGTGCGCGCCGCGGCGCTCACCCACCAACTGGTTTACGTCCCCTGCCATCGCAGCCATGTCGATTACCTGCTGCTGTCATACGTGATCTACAACGAGAACCTGGCGCTGCCCTATATCGCCGCGGGCGACAATCTCAATATTCCTTTTATCGGGCGAATCCTGCGCGGCGGCGGCGCCTTTTTTATTCGGCGCAGCTTCATGGACAATGAGCTGTACACCGCGGTGATGCGCGCCTATTTGCACCAGTTGGTTAAAACCGGGGTGCCGCTCGAATATTTCATCGAGGGGGGACGCAGCCGCACCGGCAGAATGCTGAAACCCAAACTCGGCATGCTCGGCATGACCGTCGAAGCTTACATCAAGAGTCAGGCGCGACCGCTGGCTTTCGTGCCGGTTTATATCGGTTATGAAAAACTGATCGAGGGGAAGTCCTACATCGGTGAACTCTATGGCGGTAAAAAGAAACACGAATCCACGCTCGGCGCGCTGACTGCCATATTCAGGCTCAAGGGGCACTTCGGCAAGGTTACCACGAGTTTCGGCGAACCCATCCCACTCGCCCCCCTGCTATCGGGGCACTGCGACGACTGGGTAAACCGGGCCTCGGAAATCGAACTCAAACCCGACTGGTACCGCGCTAGCCTGCGGCACCTATCGCGCGAAATCATGCACGGCATTAACCGCGCCTGCGTAATCAATCCGGTTAATTCGATCGCCACCATATTACTCGCCACCCCGCGGCAAAGTATCGAGATCGAAGAGTTGGTCAGCCAGGCGAAACTGCAGCATCGGCTGATCAGAGGCGCCCACTGTCTGGCGTCGATTCGCATCGAAGGCAAGGTCAATAAAAAACAGATCCATCGTATCGCCAAACAAAAAATCATTCACATTCGCAAACACGAACTGGGCGATATCGTTTACCTCAGGCCGGAGGATTCGGCCCTCATCGGGTACTACCGTAACAACAGCCTGCACAGCCTGGTGATTCCCGCTCTGATTGCTTGCTGCTTCGCCAACGTCAGGCGGGTTTCGCGCGCCAGCGTGCAGAGCAAGATCCGGCTGCTGTATCCGTTTCTGAAATCCGAATTACAGCTCGAGTGGCAGGATTCAGGACTGGCGGAAATCGTCGATGAATGCATTCAAAGCCTGGTCGATGAAGCCTTGCTCGAATGGGTCGACCAGGATTTGCGGCGGCCGCGGCGCAGCGACCATCGTTTCATGCAGTTGATTCGCCTGGCGCATATTGTGCAGCCGATACTCGAGCGCTATTACATGACCTTTATCGTGTTATGGCAAACCTCCAACGCCCCGCTGCAGGAGGCGGATCTGGAGCATCGCTGTCATCTGCTGGCGCAGAAAATCTCGATGATTTACGGCATGAACTCCCCCGACTTTTTCGATCGCCTGTTATTCCGAGATTTCATCGCGACCATGCTCGACAACGACTACCTGACCAGAAACGATAGCGACCAACTTGAATTCGCACCGGGCTTCAATTACATCAGCCTCGACCTACGCAACCTACTCAGCACCGAAGTACGCAGCAGCATCCTCGCATTAATCAAATCCGCCCCGCAACCGGGCAGCTCGGCAACCGGTTAAAGACCTGGATTCCGGCTCATGCGGGCTGGAACTCTGTTGCTCGGATATATCTGCAATCCGTGGTACCGGAGAAAGTCCATGTGAAATTATCTTAGTAAACGGAAAGCGGCAAAATAATCAGTGCTCTGCGGCAAGACTGGAACGCGGGACAACTTCACCGGATCACTTCGGATAAGGTCGATCCAGTTTTCGACAAGCTGGCAGTCCGCCACTGCAGTGATACCGGGGTGACAGGATCACAATCTGCACCCGGTGAGGCGATTAATACCCGATGTTTAAATGCAAATCCGGATATCGGCGCTGCGTGGGCGAGATCCCTCACGAGTGAGAGCGACGACGATATGAATCGCCCCGGGATTTCCGGAGGCTGTTTTGTGTGAGTCATGCTGCCTCGAATGACTCTTCCAGTTGCTGATAATACATCAGCTCATACTCGACCGGCGGTATATCGCCGATCGATTCGAGTAATCGTCGATGGTTAAACCAGTCCACCCATTCCAGCGTGGCGTATTCGACATCGTCGAGTGCCTTCCAGGGACCACGCTTTCGGATGACTTCAGTCTTGTATAATCCGTTGATCGTTTCAGCGAGAGCATTGTCGTAAGAATCACCGACGCTACCGACAGAAGCATCAATGCCGGCCTCCGCGAGCTTCTCGGTGTAGTGGATCGACAAGTACTGGCTGCCTCGGTCACTGTGGTGAATCAGATCGCCGGCAATCGCTCTTGACCAGACGGCTTGATCCAGGGCATCGAGAACCAGTTCTGCCTTCAGCGAACGACTGACGCGCCAGCCGACGATATATCGAGCGAATACGTCGACGATAAAGGCGACATAGACGAATCCCGACCAGGTCGGCACGAAGGTGATATCGGCAACCCACAGCTGATTGGGCCGAATCGCGCTAAATTCACGATTCACGAGATCAGCAGGCCGGGCAAGGGAATCGTCAGCGATGGTCGTCCAGCAGTTGTTACACCCCTCAGACCCAGTTCTCGCATCAGACGCTCTACCGTACAACGAGCCACAACAAAACACTCCCGCTTCAATTGGCACCAGACTTTGCGAGCGCCGTACACCTCAAAATTCTCTTCCCAGACGCGTTTAATTTCCGCCTTGAGATGTCGATCTCGAGTTGATCGCTTCGAACAGCGATCTGGGTCCAGTTCTCGCGCCTTGTGCTCATGGTAGGTCGACGGAGCAATCGGCAATCGCTTGCAGATTGGCTCGACTCCGTAATCGACCCGGTGATCGTCGATGAACGACACCATTATTTCGGTCGGCGGCCGAGCTCCGCCTGGGCGAAATAGGCAGAAGCCTTGCGCAGAATTTCATTGGTCTGCTTGAGCTCTCGATTTTCGCGTTCCAGTTCCTTGAGGCGATCTCGCTCGCTCGTAGAGATGCCGCCACGCTTCCCCTGGTCAATCTCTGACTGTCTCACCCAGCGGCGTAGCGTTTCTGCTGTACATCCTATTTTCGATGATATCGATTCAATGGTTGACCACTGGGACTCGTGCTCATGTTGATGCTCGAAAACCATACGAACCGCCCGTTCCCGGACTTCCGGGGAATATCTTTTGTTTGTCTTCATTACCCAATCCTCTCAAGAAATTGAGCCTCCGACAAACCCGGGGCGATTCAAAGTGAAGAAAAGTGCAAGTACGACAAAGGGAAGCGCCTTTAACATCCATTCGACAAAGCTCAAAGAGATGCTCCTTTCACTCAGGTATTTGGCAGCAATGGCGTTGGGTGGGCTACCTACCAGAGAACCGATGCCACCGATTGTGGCAGCGTATGCGACAGCGAGCACGGTTCCTTTGGCAAAACGGGATTGCTCATGAAATAAATTATTTTCCCTAAGAACAATAATGGAAATAGGAATCATGATGGCTGCCGAAGCGGTATTTGACATCCACATGGATAAAAAGGCGGTCACCAGCATAAGCCCGAGCACAAATATCAGAGGACTATCACCCATGCGTTTTAATATTTCATGGGCCATCCGATGGTCGATCTCATATTTCTGCATTCCTCGCGCGAGAATGAATCCCCCCAGGAATAAAACGATCACCGGATCAAAGTATGGTTGAAATACGTCCCCGGCAGAAAAGTCCCCCAGTGAGAGGAGAATAAAAGATCCAGTCAGGGCGGAGACGTATAGAGGGATAGCTTCGGTGACCCACAGGACAATGACCGCCATCAAAGTGGACGCCACCACCGCTTGATTGGAATCTGCTACAGGCCAGATCCAAAAAGTGACAACAAAGCTGAAAAAGGATGCAGACAAGGCCACCCACTTGAGCTTGTGGTGAGAACCTGAAGACTCAGCCGTATTCTTGTTATGCGACATAAGCAGCCCTCTCTAATTCAGATTATGTGCCGGCAACGATCGCTATACATGATACGGAGACAGTTCACTAAACTGACCGGTATTGAGGTGAACTAAATAAACTGCCATCGTGATTGGTTTGCCGTTTTCAGGCTATCGTCGATTATAAAAAATGTCCACTTACGGTACTCGATTACCCACAGTAAATACCTCGCACAATGAATACTGTTCTAGTACTAGCTTATCTACTCTTTACCTGTTCCGGCAGGTTTCACCTGCGCCCATGGCCATTGACCGCTCTCGTCGTGTCGTTTTCTTCTTGTTGGCGTACTCGAGGTCGGAAAAACTGGGCTGCTTCGTCATGGATCAGGCTCGAAATTCTTGTCCCGCCAATTTTATCCCCTTAGCATGCCTTTTGCAGAGGTTCCTTAATTATCGATATCCGCCCGCAAGCCATTAAGTGCGAGATAGGTATACTGTCACCCGAATCGATCTTATAATTTACCAATTCAGCGGCATATGAATCGTGAGAGCCGAATAAATGACAACATCCTTCCGATCATGGTGGCGTAATTGCGCTTTACAGGCAGATTCGGAAATCATCGCTATCGATAGAATGGAGGATCAAATCGCCCCTCTCGGCGCAAATGTCTCCAGGATTCGACAACTCGTCAGCAATTCCGGTGACAGTTTACTTAAGGAACCTCTGCAAAATGCAGGGGTTCCTGCGGCACAAAGATGTGCCGCCATTTTTTAATCACGTAAGTGATTGAAAAATGAAGATAAACACAAAATCGCATTTTGTGTTTATCGTGCTCTGCTAAGTCAGGATGACTTATGCAGAGCTTTCTTAATTATCGATATCCGCCCGTAAGCCGTGAAATGGGAGATAGGTATACTGTCCCGAATGGCACTAAGTTAAGCACTATCAGCAAGGTATTTGTTACGGTGAGGAGTTTCTTGCATTTGATGCCTGGGTTTGGTCAATCGTTGATAGTTTTTTGGTCTTCGCTTTTTACATCGTGGTTCCAATCGACCTGGGCGCGGGCGAATGACGCTCGCGGCTATGCTATCACAGAGCAATGACAGTAGACGGGCTTGCTCCTGTTTGCTTAGATCTGATTTTAGTAGAGGCTCCCATTGCCGCAATGTCTGAACACTGGCCTTGAAACCAATCATGCGAATCGGTACGTTGGCTTGATCGGCCGCTTTGAGCATCAACAAGCGTAAACCGTTGTAAACGATGAAGTACATCAATATCTCTTTGCGAATCATTCGGGGTGTTTTACAACGTAGAATATCCATGCCCATGGTGGTTTTGATATCCCGGAAGAACAGCTCGATATCCCAACGCTGAAAATATAAATCGGCAATTGCCTTGGCGCTATAGCGACCGGGATTTGTCAATGTTGTGATGATATGAAACGATCGGGTACGAAATCCGGTTTCTTTTACGTTGACTTTGATCTGTCGCAATACCAGCTTTTCAGGTAAGTCCTGCCATTCCTCCCGACTATAGCTCAGTTGCTTTGTCCATTTCGGTCTGGGCCAATGAATAAGCAGATCATCCTCACCGAGTATTTGATCCGCATCCTTTGAGGATACGAGCTTTCTTCTGCCCTTGGTAATGACCGAATCAACGCCTTTATTCCATAACTTGAAAACATCGTAGAAGCTGCAAAAAGCCTTGTCTCCAAGAAAAATATCTCCTGGATTGAAACTGTCCCACTGTTCCCGCAGCATGAGTAGTTCAGAACTTTTTTTGTTGCCCACCTGGTAACTCAGCAACGCCCCGGTTTGAAGATTAAAACACGCACAAATATGCGCCTGTGGAAATCCACAGCCAGGCTTTTGTTGCCGGGTTTGAGGCCATGCCTGTTGGTTTTCCGAGGTGTCAGGCATGCTGATACCAGTGCCATCGACGACAACCACTCGACGACCTTGCAAAACACGATCTTCGCCTCGTCGCATGAGTTGCTTGGCGGTGTGTGCCAGAATCCTCTCCAGATCGGATTCCTCCAGTTTCCGGCGTGCCTGACAGTAGGCAGAAGTGGACGATGAGGGCAACACCAATGACTGACTCGCAGCAAAAGCTTGAAACTTGCGCACCACCTCAGAGCAGCCGCCATCAGCATCGAGTATCTGAGAAAAGAAACCCCAGAATGTGTTTTCTTTACTGAATAATCGTCGCCGGCTCTGAGCACCGAATTGGTGAGGATGAAGGAGTTGGCAAGGGACAAAATCTGCAAAGCATTGCGCCAGTTGCCCGATAGACTTTCGACGTATCGCAGCAACTTGATCAGCCAATTTCTGACGCGCTGATCGAGGTCTTCGACGCAGGGTTGCCAAGTGAAATCCTGGCAAAAACAGGTTGGGATTTTTCATGCCTAATTATCCCATTTCAGGCAATGCCCGGCTCTTGTTTTTCTACGATAACTGGGCTTAACTTAGTGCCATTCGGGACAGTATACCTATTTACTCATGACGGACTTTACGATTGAAACAAGTATACTGTCCTCGGAACACCCGTCGTCACCATCGCGCATCCGCTACTGTCCGCCTCCTGTGCAATTGACGGTTTGCGCAAATCGGTTTGTCGCAAGGGTCGACATCCACCCGATGCATTGGACTGACTTCTTCCTCAAGACGCAATGAACCTCGATCTCGCGGTCCGCGGTTTGATACAGCTCGAGGAATGGAAGGCCTGTCGCATCGACAGACTAGTGCAAGCCAGATCGAATTGGGAGGGGACGGCGGAGAAACCACTCCCCCGCCCCCGCCGGTCAAGCCCGGCTGACGAGATACTCGAAAGCCCGAGCGCCGCGTTGGCGCCGCTCGCCGCTGCGATGACGACCTGCTTCGACGGGTTGTCGGTGACATCGCCGGCGGCGAAGACACCTTCCGCAACGGTATTACCCCGCGGGTCGGCCTCGAGTTCACCACGCGCATTGGCGCCGAGCAGGTCGTAGGCGAAGCCGGCGTTCGGTGTCAGGCCGATTTCGATGAATACGCCGTCGACTTCGAGCAAACGCTGCTCGCCGGTTTCCCGGTTCTGGACCTTCAGGGCATCGACCCGCTCGCCACCCCGGATTTCGCCCGGGCGATGATGGGTCAGTACTTCGATGCGGCTGTCGGCCTCGACCTTGTCTATGAGGATGCGATCGCCGCTGAGCTCGCCCTCCGCGATCAGGTAGACCCGGCGCGCGACGCCGGCCATTTCCAGCGCCGCTTCGAGTCCGGAATTACCGCCGCCGACAATGGCGATATCGTCGCCTTTGAACAACGGCCCGTCACAGGTCGAGCAATACACTACGCCGCGTCCGGCCAGCTCGTTTTCACCCGGGATGCCGAGCTTACGCTTTTGCGCGCCGGTAGCGAGGATTAGCGCCTGGCCGTAGAGCTCGCGACCTGAGGCGGTTAACACGACCTTGCGATCCCTGTTTTCGCGCAGGCCGACAACCTGCTCGCCGACCAGCTTGTCGATTCCGTACTGTTCCGCCTGCGCCTCGAAGCGGGCCACCAGGTCCGGGCCGGTGATCATTTCGAAGCCCGGGTAGTTCGCGACCTCGTAGGTCGTGCCCAGCTGACCGCCGATATCCGCCGCGATCACCAGTGTCGACAGGTTTTTGCGCGCGGCTTAAATCGCCGCGGACAGACCGGCCGGGCCGGCGCCGACGATAACGACGTCGTAGACTTTGCTCTCATCGAACTTGGCCTCGAGGTCGAGCCGACGGTCGAGTTCGCCGCTGGCGTTGAGCGCGGCGAGATCGTCGTATCCGCCGATAGACGCGCCGTCGACAAAGATCTGCGGCACGCTGCGGCGCCCCGAGCGCTCGATCATCTCGGTCTCGCGCCCGGCATCGGTGGTCACGTCGACTTCGTCATAGGCGAGATCCTTAGATTTCAGCAGCGCCTTGGCCTTGGCGCAAAAGGGGCACCAGTCCTTACTGTAAATTTCAATTCGGTTCATGATATTTCTCCTGTTTCCTGGCGTTTCCCAGTTGGAAGTTTCCGGGGAACGCCGGATAGATTCAGCTTGCTTTCATCCGCGCGACGGCTTCGTCGGTGGTCCAGACCGCGTTTGCCATGTAGCGGAAGTTGGTCAGTGCGGCGAGATAGCCGTCACCCTCGGGCAATTTCGCCGCCGCGGTAGCATCCTTGACCACCGCAACCTCGAAGCCCGTTTCGAGCAATTCGTGCAGGTGCGCCTGAGTGCACAGGTTGGCCGACATGCCGGCAAGGATGACCTGGTCGACGCGCTGCTTGCGCAACTGCAACACGAGGTCGTTTTGCTCCGGCCCGTAAACCTTGTGCGGCGAGGCGATGATGGTCTTGCCGTCATGGATGAAGGGTTTGTATTCGGGCATGAAATCGGCGCCGGAATTCTCGAAGCCTTCTCCGCTGTACGGGCTCTTGCGGTCGAACATGCCGATGGCGTGCATCAGTTTTTCGAGCGCGCCCTCGAACTTCCAGCCCTTGTCGGCGGGATAGTAATAGTGCGGCGATATCGCGGTCACGAGCCCGGCGCCCTTAGCGGCGGCGAACAGACGGCCGATGTTCTCCACGGTATTGTGCTCGGTCACGCTCTCGCCGACCACGCCCCAGGTTACACCTTCCGGGCTCAGGAAATCGATCTGTGGATCGGTGACGACCAGCGCGGTGCGCTTGAGATCGAGCTGCATGTCCGACGGCGGCAGCGCCGGTTTCTCGGGATCGGCATAGGGATTCTTTTCCGCCGCCTGCGCGGTGCCGGAAGCGGCGCCGAGCCCGGCCGCGGCGATACCGGCGCCGACGAGGCCGGCCTTGAGCGCCCGGCGACGCTCGGGCGCTACGGGTTGTTGTTTATCGAGTCGCTGCTTGTCGTTGTGCACGGGTTTCATGGTTATCTCCACTGTTGCGTTAAAAGTGAGGCCATGGTAATTACGGCGATGTGCGGAATGGGCCGGGAGTTGTCCGATATCGTCCAGGCCGCGTCAACCATCGTATAACCGATTGCCCGGAGTACCCGAACCACGATGATGACAATCGAGAAATTGCTCGACGGCTTGCTGGTCAATGTCGAACCGTTCGTCATTTGCCGAACGCCGGCGGGACCTCAGCTGGACCTGCCGGGGCTGCAGTTCGCCAGCCTGCACTACGTCGTCGCCGGCAGCGATAACCTGCAGCCCGAGACGGGCGCGCCGATTCGGCTGGAGACCGGCACCATCGTCGTGCTGCCGGCGGGGTTCGCCTACCGCCTGAGCGGCGATGGCGACGACGACGAAACGCTCGCCGCAGCGCGTAACTGTCAGCCGGCAAGCCTCGGCATGGGTGAAATCGGTTCCGCGGCCGGCGCCGGCGGCATCGTCGTGGCCTGCGGCTCGATCAACGCCACCTACCAGCGTACGCGCGGGTTGTTCGACTACCTGACCGTGCCGATCGTCACCCCGATGCGCGCGGGCGACACCATCGGCCAGGCCCTCGATGCCCTGCTCGACGAAATGGCCAATCCCGGGCCCGGCAGCGAATCGATGGTCGCCCTGTTGATGCAGCAGACCCTGATCCACGTGCTGCGACACTACTGCGAGAGCGGACAGTGCCGCGTGCCGTGGCTCAGCGCGCTCGAAGATGCGCAACTGGCGCGCGCGCTGGAAATCATGATCGACGAACCGGGCCGGCGCTTCACGCTGGAGCTGCTGGCCGAGACCGCAGGCATGAGCCGCTCGGCTTTCGCGCAGCGTTTCCGCGACGCCTTCGGGCGCTCGGCGATGGATTTCCTGAAGGAGCTGCGCCTGCAGCGCGCGGCGCATTTGTTACGCACCACGCGGCGCCCGGTGAAATCGATCGCCGAGCAGGTCGGCTTCGACAGCCGCAGCCACTTCAGCCAGAGCTTCAGCGACTATTTCAACATCGCACCGGCCGAATTTCGCGACGCTGAAACATGACCCCGCGGATCGGGGCCAACCACAGCACGGACCAGCGTGCGCCTGCACGGCGGTGACCGTGCACGCCACTGGCGTTTGGGATCGGGCAAAATAGGTATACTGGTCCCGGAATTCCCATTCAAAATACCTAGAGTGTTTCCTTGCCCAATTGATCGATCAGAGCGCGATGCAGATCCGTTTCAGTCAGAATGCCGACTATCCGGTCATTGGCGTCTAGCACGGGTAAGCCTCCGATTCGATTATCGATCATTTGTTTGGCTGCCTCTGATAATAGTTCGCCGGGTTTAATCGTGACGACCGGGCTATGCATCACTTCGGACACTTCGACAGGCGCTTCCCCGAAATGCATGGCCGCAATTTTCAGGTCGCGACGAGTAAGAATGCCAACAACCGCTTCGTTATCATTGATAACGGGGATATGGTGCAAATCTTTTTGTTGCATGATTTCAGACGCCTTCCAGTAGTTCGTGTCGTCACGAATGGTGATAGGTGTATGCGACATATAGCTTTCTACTTGCATCGTAGTTCTCCTGTGAATTGATACCGGAAGTTTAAAGCCTGCTTTTCCCTACTACAAGTAGGGATATTGGAATTCTACTGGTGATGGTTATTGACCCTTACCCCGGTAATTCCAGCCACCCTGTATGTGTGCTCCCCACATGACGTGGTCAAACTTTTTGATACACCCCAGTTAAGCGGCATGCTTCGTTTCGAGTAGTCGTTTTTCATAATCATTCGGGCTGACATAATTCAGCGTCGAATGTAATCGATATGGGTTATACCAGCTGGATATGTACTGCAGAATATCCTGCTGTGCTTCATATCGAGTCTGATAATTTCGCCATTGCACCCGCTCCTGCTTCAGACTGCCAAAGAAGCTCTCGACCACCGCATTATCCCAACAGTCACCTTTACGGCTCATGCTGCCCTGGAACCCGTTGATTCTGAGTAATTTTCGGAATGCCTTGCTGGCATACTGAGACCCACGATCCGAGTGATGGATTAAACCTGCCTTGGGTCGGCGCTGCCAGGCGGCCATCTTCAAGGCATCACAGACCAACTGCGATTTCACAGCCCACAACCTTTCTCAAACACAGATCTATCACGACAGCCAGGTAAAGCCAGCCCTCCTGGGTCCATACATAAGTCACATCCGCTGCGTAGACCTGATCAGGCTGGGGCACATCAAATTGCCGCTGAAGCAGATTGTCGTACACCGGTTGTTTGTGATTGCTGTTCGTGGTCACCTTGAATTTCTTGCGATGACGTACCTGAACTCTGGCCTCCCGCATCAAATTCCGCGCCTTATTCCGGCTCACCGGATAACCCAGACAGTTCAGGGCCCGTTTCATACGTCGGCTGCCGTAGGTATGATCACTCGCATCATCAACCCGCTGAACCCACTCCAGCATTTCCTCATGCTCGGGATCAGGCGGTCTTGTGTCCATCTGGCGCCGGTAGTGGTAATAACATGACCGGTCCACACCCAGCACCTGACACATCAGGCGAACGGGAAAGGTATTCTTGTGTTGGGTGATAAACGAGTATTTCATTTCGTTTCTGCTGCAAAGAATACCGTCGCCTTTTTTAAGATTTCTTTCTCCATCTTCAGGCGTTTGATTTCAGCTTTAAGTCGACGGTTCTCTTCCTGATCCGGTGTCAGCTTGCCGTTCCCACGGAAAGCCTGGCCATCACCCGATTGTTCCTCTTGCACCCATCGGCACAGCATATTGGCATTGATGCCCAGGCTTCGCGCTGCTTCCGCCCGGCTGTAGCCCTGATCAGTTACCAGGCTCACTGCATCCAGTTTGAATTCTTTCGTATATTTCGACCAATCCATTCCGGGGGATAACCATATATCGAGCGAGGTATTTACGCCCCCGGCGGGACGGTTTAATGTTTACGGTTAACGTAAACGATATTGCCGTCTGGGTTAGCGGAGATACTAATGGTCAGGAAAACGTTCATAGTACTGGCGCTGACGCTGGTGACGGGATCGTCATTCGCCGCCGAGCAAACGCCGAACGAACGCCTGCGGGAGGGCTGGCTCGTATTTAACCGTACCTGTACGGTCTGCCATTTGCCGGCAATCGGCGGCGCGCCGGCAATCGGCAATAAAACCGCCTGGAAGGAACGCATCGAGAGCGGCAGGGACTTGCTGTATCGGCATGCGATCAAGGGCTGGAAGGGTGATTCCGGCAGGCGCATGCCCGCGCGCGGCGGTAACTGGAATCTCACCGACGCGCAAGTCAAGACCGCCGTCGATTACATAATTCACTACTCCCAATGATGAAACTGCATAAATGGCCCCGCGCGGCGGGGAGCATTCTGAAATCCGCTGGATTGTCGGTGTTTTTTACCGCTGCCGTAATGGCCGCAAGTTCGACCATGGCCCAGGAGCAACCGATAAAGCCGGGTGCCGGCGAAACGCCGCGGGCGGCCTACGCCTTTGCCAAGATGATGGACCCGAACACCTGGATGCAGATGATGACGATGTCGATGGACCCGCGTATCTGGATGAATCCGATCAGCGGCTGTGTCGCCTGTCATGATAATGAAGACGTGGGTCGCTATCAGCAAGTGTTCGGCCCGTTTACCGCGATGATGAATCCGGCGATGATGTCCAACCCGGATGTATATAACGAAATGATGGCATCGGCGATGAACGCCAAGGCCGCCGAGCATTGGCAGCGTGCGGTGGAAGAGAAATACGGTCTCGAGCCCGGCGATCCGATGCCGACCATGCATGGTGGCTGGCCCTGGAGCATAATGCCGGCGGTCCCCGTGACGCCGCCCGCGCAGTAGTCCAGGGCACTACGGGGTCGAACGCCCGCTTACATTTCTCAACGCAATTTTGGATCTTGGACTCGAATCTTCGCTTGAATCCTAAAGGACGGGATTCATTTTTAAAACCGGCAAAGCGGGCTGGCCCGGTTATTCTGCGGGAGTGGCATTCCTATTTAAGCTTTAATGATTTCCCTCAATACCGTTTCGATCACGCTCACGATCTCATCGGATTTGCGCTGATTTAACGCATCTTGATGGGGCGCGGCAAACTTGCCCGAATCGTTGTCGAAATACTGACCTGAAGCGGTTTCGAATTCATCCGTCAGTGCCGCCCGAGTCAAAATATCCGCGCCGATACGGATATCGCCGCCGGCCACTCCGAAACCCTCGGTTACCATCTTGCTGCCGAGCATCGAGCCTGGATTAACCGCGACGATTATCGGGCCCTTGTCGCCAAGCGAGTGCGCCAAGTTGCGGGACCACATTGTTATCGCAAGTTTGCTTTGCGCATAAGCCGCGAAATCGTCGGGCAGTCTGAGCCGTCCGGCCAGCGCCTCCGGATCGACCGGCGCCTGCGCGGCGGAAGAAAGATTGATTACCCGGCCCGATGCGCCCAGCAGCGGCAACAGCCGTTGCGTCAGCAGATAGGGTGCAATGGCATTAACCGCAAACCGCACATCGAGCCCTTCTTGCGTAATGGGATCAGGCGCGCGGAAGACCCCGGCATTATTGATCAACACATCGAGTTTGTCGTGCCGTTCGGCCAGCGCCAGCGCCAGTGCCTCGACTTCGCTGATACGCGACAAGTCGGCCACAAAGCTTTCCACACGCCCGCCTCCCGCTAGCTGGGAAAGCGAGTTTTCGGCAGCTTCCAGTTTGCCCGGATTGCGCCCGTGTAACAGGACAAGGTGGCCCTGCGAGACCAGCATCTCGGCCGTTGCCAGCCCGATACCGTCGGTCGAACCGGTAACCAGAATGACTTTTTGCATGATCTTGCCCTGCTCCGGGATTCCCGGAAACAGTATACCTGTTTATCGTCTAAAGGATTGCCGTAACTGCCCGTTAAACTAATCCAGCTCGAACCTGGAAAGGGATCAGGATCAGGCCTGAATGGCACTTACTTTAGTCGTCATCCCCGCCTTTAGATGTCATCCCCGCGCAAGCGCACTGCTGTCCGGAATAAATCATAATGCCAACTGTGCTTGATGTATTTGGAAATCGGATTTCCATTTTCGTCGTCGTTTAAGTACTTCGAATTCGAGTCTGGGTCGCTGGAATAGAGTCGATTTGAGTTCCGCCAGCCACAGATAAAAACCGCGTCTCGATCCACAAAGTTGCCGGTATAGATCGGCGATGAGATACGTGATCAATGCCACCAGTATCTGGATTTTGACCGCATTCTCGCTTTGACCGAGAAACTTTTTGATTTTCAGGTTCTGCTTGACCCACTTGAACCAGAGTTCGATCGCCCAACGCTGCTTGTACAGCGCTGCAACTTCTTCAACCGGGACCCCCATCAGGTTGGTTACCAGTACCAGCGGGTCCACATGATCCTCTCGATGCACCACTATTCGCCGCAACGGTTTGACGTAGTTGTTTTTCCGGCCGCCGCCAGGCCATTTGTTTTTAAACTCAATGACCTCATCCGACAGTATATCTCCTTCGGTCGAGCGGCTTTTGAGCACCCTGATCGATGCGTTACGCTTTAACCGGGTCACAAAGAAAGCACCCTCCTGGTCGATTTGATGCCACCAATTGTAATCGCAATATCCCTTATCAAACACATACTTAGCGCCCTTCTCGATTTCAACATTGCGTCCATAGATGCCGTGATCCGAGCGTCACAAGGCAACTGCTTGTCGGGGGAATACAGCAGGTGAATCTTCAGGCCCGGAATGCGTGACATACTACGCGCTTGCGTCCACTCATAACCCCGGCCGCGCAGACAGATCGGCGTCGAGTCCAACAGATAGAGCAAGTCCTTTATCTCATTGCGTACTCGCCGATGAGCCCGGCCCATCAGCTGCTGGCAGAATGATTCAAATACCCCGGCATCTCGTTGGCGATTGGCATCCGATAAAGTCGAGCGCTTAATCGGACCGCAGCCCAGGTGATAGTGATGCGCGGAATGACTATTGTAGCTCACCTCCAACTCGCGCAAGCTCCGACAACCGGACAATTGAGCATACATCAGACTGATTAACTGCCCCCAGCTGTCGAAACCCTTGTTATGTTTATCGCTCCGATGCTGTTCAACGCAGCGTTTGAAAGTATTTTTAGGAAGGACTTTCAAAAGTTCGCCAAATCGGGTATTTGTATACATGTTGCAGTGTCCTGAAATTAAGTTGTTGCTTATGGTTTTATTCGTAAAACCCGGGCACTGCAACACTTTCAAATACACCAACTTAATTTATTCCGGACAGCAGTGCGCGCAAGCGGGGATCTTGATGCTGTGTTACCCATGTACCCGGTCCTACAAGCTGGAAAGCGCTTTTTACAAGATTCCGATACGTCGGAGCCCCCGGGACCCATAGGGCCTAACCCCGAATGGGCTACATCCCACTTAAGGGTGGATATTTGTCGTTCAGACAAACGGAGCTATTTCTTATCTGTTTGCTATTGTGCCACTTTGCGATTTTGATAGTTGTTTGAGTTTTGATGAAAGAAACAAAATAGCAATTCCGAGAACAAGCCCTGACAGCCCATCTCCGAGGAACACGATAGGAGGAAGACCAAGATATAGTCCGGCAACCAAAGCCAATAAACCGAACAGTATCAAACCAAACGCCCCCAAACTCAACATGGGTCTGGATTCCAGGGGGTTCCTGGCCAAAATTACAAAGAAAACGCCTATCAGACCAAAGACGCCAAATGTAACTTTGAAGAAGTAGACTGCAATTGGCATGCTTGGCAATGACTCAATTCCGAACCAGGAACCAATGCTTTCAATTACCGACCAAGGCAAGAAAATGAAAGGAACCGCAGATAAGCAACCAATCGCTGGGACCCAAAGTACGAATTTTAGAGTTTTCATAATCTACCTCGTTTTGGACAGATAACGCCTCGCATCTGCGTCCCAGCTTCGCTGGGTCCGTCAGCATGCGCGAGTCACATGTCTTTAAGAATAAAAACACATCGAAATATTATCCGGTCGGTTATCGAGATATGCCAGAACTAAAACCATACCAGGAACCCACCGCCTGGATCTGCCTACCTCGCTCGCTGAATAGGCAACACTGAGTTCAAACAATGGTATGTAAAACATTTTTGAACCAAAAGGAGGAAACCAACCAGAATGACCCCACGCGGTTTGTCCTCCCTCATTCAATCTAAATACCCCTAAACCCGACGACGCCCAGCCTCCGCTTTCAAGATTTGAGCCCATTTAGTGAAATTGTGCTGGGGAATCAACCACCTGGCAGCGTCATTTTATGGTACAGATTGCATGTCGATTTGTGGGTCATTTATACCCCTGATTAACTACTCAGTTAATGCGGAATATACGATTGCGGTCGGCGAAATTTAGCGATTACTTGCTGCGAATTGATCTTCGATCCCGTCCAGGGTTTCGTCGAGTGCCTGCCAGGCTAGCAGCACACATTTTTTGCGAGCCGGATGTTGCCGAATCGTCCCGAGAGCGGCGAGGTTTTCGTTTGGGGGCGCCTCATTATCTGGATTACTAAACCATTGCTGCATTCTTGCGATTAGCTGGCGCGCCTGCTGCAGCTCAAGGCCACTGGTGCATTCGGTCATCATCGATGCGGAAGCGAGGCAGATCGAGCAACCGCGGCCACGAAAACGCACCGTTTCAAGCACCCCGTTACTAGAGGCTATGCCGACCTCGATTTCGTCGCCGCAGCGCGGATTACTGCCGCGTTTCACCATGTCCATAGCGTCCAGCTCGCCCTTGTTGCGGGGGTTATGAAAATGGTCAAGCAACACCGCTTTATAAACGCTATCGCTGCTCATCGGTAACCCAAGATTCGTTTTGCGTCCTGGATTGCAGCTACCAGCGCCGCGATATCCTGTTCGTTATTGTACAGATTGAAACTGGCGCGGGCGGTACTCGACACGCCCAGCCGCTGCATTAACGGTTGGCAACAATGGTGGCCGGCGCGAATCGCGACGCCGTGTTCGGCGGCAATTTGGGCGAGGTCGTGGGGATGAATGCCGTCGATGTTAAAAGACAAAATCCCGCTGCTGTCCAAACCGGGGCCCGGTCCATACAGGCGAATGCCGTCGACACTCGACAGCTTTTCGTAGGCCAGTCGCGCCAGTTCCTTTACCCGCTGCTCAATAGCCTGCAGGCCAATGCCGCGCAAATAATCGGCCGCGGCGGCAAAACCGATTGCACCGGCCAGGTTCGGCGATCCCGCTTCGAAGCGCGCGGGCATCTCCGCCCAGCTGCTGTTATCGATGTTTACCTCGTCGACCATACCGCCTCCGAGCAACAGCGGCTCGGTCGCGGCCAGTCGGTCGGTTTTGCCGTATAAAAACCCAATGCCGGTAGGCCCGCACATCTTGTGCGCCGAGGCGACCAGGAAGTCGCAATCGAGGTCTTGTACGTCAAGCGGCATATGTCCGACCGACTGTGCCGCGTCGACCAGTACCGGTATATTTTGTTGTTTTGCGGTTGCGACGATTTCCCCGATCGGATTAATCGTACCCAACACATTCGACACCTGGGTGATGGCAATTAAGCGGGATTTTTGACCAAACAGGCCCTCCGCTTGCTCCAGGTCAAGCCGACCTTCGCTATCCAGGGGAATAATGCGCAGCCTGCTACCGTGACTCGTGCATACTCGCTGCCAGGGTAGAAAATTGGCATGATGTTCCATCTGGCTCACCCAGATTTCATCGCCGGGCTGCAGATATCGAGCCGCCCAGCCTTGCGCTACGAGGTTGATCGCCTCGGTTGCCGAACGGGTAAATACGATCTGCTCCGCGCCCGCGGCATTGATAAAATTCGCAAGCGTTCGGCGTGACGCCTCGTAATCTTCGCTGGCGCTCTCAGCCAGTGGATAAAGGCCGCGGTGAACCGGTCCATAACCGTGGTTGTAACATTGGCTGATGGATTCGACGACACAAGCGGGTTTTTGAGCACTGGCGGCAGAGTCCAGATAATGCAAAGGCTGCCTGCTAGCTGCGAAGATCGGGAAATCGGCCCGCAGCGACTCGAAATCGATTGCAGCCGGGACTTGCGGCAAGTCTGATTTACGTCGAACCGGTTCCACCAACAGCCGCCTTGGGCGAAGGAACTTCACGGTGTAGCGTATCGCGCATGCGCACACCGCTGGCCGCGCGGCGCACCAGCACGATTTCGCTGATTACGCTCAGCGCAATTTCAGCCGGCGTGCGGGCGCCGATATCGAGACCGCAGGGCGCCATCACGCGCGCGATATCGGCCTCGGAAAATTTCTTGTTGCGCAGATAATCCATCACCAGGCGCGAACGTTTGCGGCTGGCGATCAGGGCAATGTACCTGGCGTCGGATTTAAGCGCGCGCGACATCGATTCGTGATCGCCTTTGTGTTGTGTGGCGATGACGACGAAATCGCCGGCGAGCGGGATTAACTCGCTGTAATCGAGGTCATCGCCTATCAGCCGGGTCGCGTGCGGAAACTTGTCCTCGGTCGCCATGGCGTCGTTGACGATGACCGCAAAGCCCATCAAGTCGGCCAGCAGGCTGATGTGCTCGGCGACTTCGCCATGCCCCATGATCCACACCGACGGTTTTGGGATACTGGGTTCTATATAGACCCGCATATGACCTCCACAAGGCATGCCGGCCCCCAGTACTTCGTCGTCAAGATCGATCTCGATAATATCCGTAGCGCCGCTTGCGATACTTCGCAGTGCCGCGTCACAGGCGCTGGATTCGGCGCAACCGCCACCAACCCAACCGGTAACCACCTTGCCGTGTTGGTCGATCAATGCCTTCGAGCCGGTCTTTGCCGAAGTCGAACCGACCACATCGATTACGGTTGCGACGGCGTAGGCAACATTTTGTTCGCGTATCGCGAGTAGGTGATCGAGAAATTCTTTCGCCATAATTAACTTACCTGCAAACTCATTCTGGAAGAATCGTCGTGTGTCTGCGACTCACAGTAATTTTCGTATTCCTGGGGCGTATCCAGATCGATCACGACACCGGGGCTGGGCATTTCGACCTTGCACACCAGCTCGGGGTTTTTCTCGATAAACTTCCGGCAGCCCAAGTCGCGGCTGCCGTCCAGAATATCGGTGCGGCAACCGTTACTGATAATAATGGGATTTCCGCGGTTACCCTCAAACGTCGGGACGACAACTTCCCCGTCGTAGCGATTCAGATACGCATCAATCAGGTAGTTAATGTCGCCGACGCTCAAGGCTGGCTGGTCGCCCAGAGCGATCATCACGGCATCGTAGTCGTTTTTTAGAGCCGCCAGACCACAGTGCACCGATGTCATCTGACCGGATTCATGGATTTCGTTGCAAACCAGCTGTAGCGGCAGGTCATCCACCAGCGCCCGCGTGCTTGCCTGATCGTAGCCGAGCACGACCACAACTTCGTCGATGCGCGATGCCAGCAATGTTTGCAGGCAATGCCGCAGCAGGGGGACGCCGTCGATCGGCAAATGCAGTTTATTCGGCTTACCCATGCGTTGCGATGAGCCGGCCGCGAGCACGACCGCTGCAATTTGGGGCCTGGCTTTAGCCACCGCAACAACCCCCGTTGGTTTCGGTGGCTGGCACTCCGGCCGATTGGTCAGCCGCAACCGGCGACATTTTTTTACCACGGCGAACGCGCACCAATTCGGCCAGCACCGACAGCGCGATTTCGGCCGGCGTGACTGCGCCGATCTCGATGCCCGCCGGACTATGGATGCGATCGAGTTGAGCCGAGTCGACGCCGGTTTTCGTAAGGCTGGCTTTTAATCCGGCTATTTTTTTACTGCTGGCGATCATCGCGATATGTGAAGCATTGCTGGCAAGGGCGGCCTTGAGTGCGTCACGGTCATGTTCGCCCTGGGTTGCGATTACGATGAAATCGCCGCTAGCCCCGGAAAAATCCGTTTTCTGATGGACCTCGTCCGGCACATCGCCGGTCTCGAGCCCGGGGCAGGTCAGCGTCACCGTGAAGCCGAGCTGCGCGGCCAGCCGACACAGATTATGTGCCGCCGGGGAATTGCCTAAAACGTTGAGCATCGGTTGCTCGATCATCGGCTCGATAAAAATCACCAGGGTGCCGCCGCTGAGACAGCCGGAGGTATAGTCGACGACCCCTTGCAGTGGCTCCCATTCCCCTTTGGGGCCAACCCGGATCAGGCTCGATTCACCGCTATCCAAGGCGCCGCGGGCGGCTTCGACGACCGCCGGCTGGGCGCAGCCGCCGCCGATCCAGCCTTCGACGATGGCATCCGCGCTCACCAGCGCCTTGTCGCCGGGCTTGCCTGAGGTCGGTGAAATCGCCTGTACCGCGGTGGCCAGCGCCAGCGGAGCGCCCTCGCGCTGTAATCCCGCGAAGCAGTCCTCGAGCGATTTGGAATTCAATGCCTTGATCAAGTCTTTCATATTCGATCTATACCCCCGCGAGGTGTTGTTCCAGCTCGCTCAGGCTTGCCAGGTTGTGGGCCGGTGCAAATATATCGATTAGCGGTAAAGCCGCCATTATACACCGGGTGCTGGGACTGTAGTTTTCGAGCCCGAGCAACGGATTTAACCAGATCAGGCGGCGCGTGCGGCGCTTGATGCGCTGCAGCTGAAGGCGCAGGTCCTCCGGTTTGCCGGTGTCGTAACCATCGCTGACGATTATGACGATGCTGCGCGAACCGAGGACGTTGCGGGCATAGTGACGATTAAAGGCTTCCAGCGATTTGTCGATGCGCGTGCCGCCGTCCCAGCCGGCGGAGATCAGCGCCATTTTTTCGCGCAGCTTGCGGCGGCTTGGCTCGCGCATGGATTCGCCGATGTGCACCAGCCGGGTGTGAAAAGCGAACGCGTCGGCGCCCTTGAAAGCGCCTAGAATGCCGCGCGCGAAACGCAGAAACAGGTAACTGTAAACGCTCATCGAACGGCTGACATCGAGCAGCAGTACCAGCTTCGGCGTCTGCCGCCGACGTCGGCGAAAACTCAGCGACAGGGGTAAGCCACCGTAACGCAGGCTGGCGCGAGCGGTACGGCGCATGTCGATTCGTTCTCCGCGCCGGTCGATACGCTGACGCCGCAGCAAGCGTTGACGAATCCGCCTGGCGAGGCGTTCGGCGAGCTCTTCCATGCGCCGCAACTCAGTGGCATCCTGGAGCTGATCGAAATTCCTGGACGTAATCGATTCGGTCGCACTGGCGCCGCCGTGACTCATGTTGCCGTCGCCGGCTCCCACGGCGTCGAGCGCGTTGGCGTCGGGCACGTCGAATAACGCATCGCTGCCTGTATGACGCGATTGTGCCAGTGCTGATTGCCGGGGCGCCTTGCCGCCGATACTGGCCAGGGAATTCTGCCGTGGTTGGTCGCGTTCCCAGTAGGCATCGAACATTGTATCGAAGCGTTCCCAGTCGCTGGCCGAGCAACACATCAGTGCTTTCAATCCCTGCCGCAGCTGGCGCTTGTCGGTGACACCGATGCGCGCTGCGAGGCGTTGCGAATCGACGTTTTCCTGGAGGCCGACGTTGAAATTTTGCGCCCGCGCATAACGCGCAAATCCGGTCAACTGGGCAACCAATTGCCGCTCGGGCTGCAAATCTGTGGCGCCCGGATTCACGATGCCTTAGACACCAGGCGGTGAACGACTTCCTGCGGCATTGCGTCCAGGTCTTCGCGGGTTTTTAGCAAACAACCGAGCGTAGCCACCACCGCATCCGGATTGTCGCCCAGGGATTTCATATCCAGGCGCAATAAAGCGCCGGTCCAGTCCAGCGTCTCGGCAACGCCGGGGACCTTGCGCAAATCCTGTTGGCGCAGCTTTTGCACAAAGGCGACGATTTGTGCGGCGAGATTGGCGCCGACTTCAGGCAGGCGTGCCAGCACGATGCGTAATTCCTTGTCGTAATCCGGGTAGTCGATGTAATGGTAGAGACAGCGACGGCGTAACGCGTCGCTCAGTTCGCGGGTGCCGTTCGAGGTTAAAATCACCAGCGGAATGCTGTTGGCCTCGATGGTGCCGAGTTCGGGGATGCTGATCTGAAAGTCGGACAATACCTCGAGCAGGTAAGCCTCGAATTCTTCATCGGCACGATCGATTTCATCGATCAATAGTACGCTAGGTTGTGCTGCGCTGATCGATTGCAACAGGGGACGCTTCATCAGGTAGGTTTCGCTGAATAACTGCTCCTCGCTAAGGCCTTCTTCATGCAGTATTTCCTGGCGGCGGATCGCCAATAACTGGCGTTGATAGTTCCATTCGTAAACCGCGGTATTGACGTCGAGTCCTTCGTAACACTGCAATCGAATCAGGCTGCGCTCGAAAACCTCGGCGAGGATCTTGCCGACCTCGGTTTTGCCGACGCCGGCGTCGCCTTCGAGCAATAACGGGCGATTCAACTCGCTCATCAGCCACAGGCTGGTGAGCAATGCCGAATCGGCAATGTAGCCCGCGTCCGCGACGCGTTGTCTCATATGGTCGAGGGCCGCTTGCATGGCTTGGCTCAGGCCTTACTCGTGAAAAAGCTTTTAATGAAGCCGATCAAGGCTTGCCAGGCAAACTTGAGGCCGTTGATTTCCCGAACCGGCGGTTCAGGCGCGGGCGCCGCTTGCGCGGTGTCGTCGCTAGCCGCATTCAGCGCCAGCTTGCTACTGAAATTTTCGGCGAACTGGCCGAGAATCTGATCCGAGACTTGGGTCATCATGCGCCCGCCAAAATTGGCCAGCTTGCCATTCACAGTGACTTCGGCATCCCCGGTCAGTTCGGCCGGGCTAGGCCCGCCGGCGCGCAGGCGCGCGGTCAAATCCATGCTGGCGCTGGAACTGCCCTTACTGTCCTGGCCTTTGGCGATGAGGTGGATCCGATGCTCGCCCGGGTCGATTGCCTGGACCGCGATATCACCGTTAAAGGCGACGTGCATCGGGCCGATCTTGACCTTGACGCTGCCTTTGAAATTATTTTCATCGACCGTTTCGGTGATTTCGGCACCCGGCATACAACCCGCCACCTGTTCGATATTTTCCAGCAGTTTCCAGGCCTCGCTAACCGAAGCGTCGAGCGGGAATGCCTTGTTAAGAGTGACTTGCATCTGTCCTACCGGTTTTAACTAATGGGAGATGGCGGCAACCGGTTAGTTGCCGCCATCGGGGCCGAAGTCAGGAATCGAGACCGAGTTCGTGAATGGTTTTCCACACATTATATGCCGTGTGCGGCATATCGATATGAGTCACGCCCCGGTGGGCGAAGGCATCGACAACTGCATTGCTGAAACACGGGATGCCGCCGACATGGGGTGACTCGGCCACGCCCTTGGCGCCGAGCGGGTGATGCGGCGACGGCGTTACCGTGTAGTCGGTTTCCCAGTGCGGGGTTTCGACGAAGGTCGGGATGAAGTAATCCATCAAGGTATTACCCTGCAAGTTGCCGTCCTGGTCGAAACTGATCAGTTGGCCCATCGCGACCGCGAAGGCCTCGTTCAGGCCGCCGTGGATTTGCCCGTCGATGATCATCGGATTGATACGCGTGCCGCAGTCGTCGAGCGCATAGAAACGGCGGATGCTGGTTTCGCCGGTATGACGATCAATATCGACCACGCACAGGTAGATGCCGAAGGGGTAGGTGAAATTGGGTGGATCGTAGTAGTTAACCGTTTCCAGGCCCATCTCCATGCCTGCGGGCACATTGTTGTAAGCCGCCCAGGCCACTTCCTTCATGGTCTTGGCCGCCTCCGGGTTACCCTCGATATGGAACCGGTCGACATCCCATACGACATCTGCGGGACTCACTTCGAGCAAATGCGCGGCAATCTTTTGCGCCTTGGCGCGAATCGTGCGCGCCGCCATCGCGGTCGCCGCACCGCCTACCGGGGTGCTTCTCGAGCCGTAGGTACCGAGACCGTAAGGCGCGGTATCGGTATCGCCTTCCTCGATCTGGATATCGTCGGACGACAGGCCCAGCTCGCTCGCGATAATCTGCGCATAAGTGGTTTCGTGGCCTTGGCCTTGCGTTATCGTACCCATGCGCGCAATCGCGCTGCCGGTGGGATGTACCCGGATCTCGCAGCTGTCGAACATGCCGACGCCGAGCACATCGCAGGCCTTGCTCGGTCCGGCGCCGACGATTTCGGTGAAGGTGCACAGACCGATGCCCATGAGTTCACCGTTGGCGCGTTTCTCCGCCTGCTCCTTGCGCAGGCCCTCGTAATCGCAGGCTTCGAGCACTTTTTCCAGCGCGGGCGCGTAGTTGCCGCTGTCGTATTCCCAACCGAGTGCCGACTGGTACGGAAACTGGTCCGCCTGGATGAAGTTACGCCGGCGGATTTCCGCCTTGTCGATATCGAGTTTCTGCGCGAGCACGTCGATCATGCGCTCGATCAGGTATACCGCCTCGGTGACGCGGAACGAGCAACGGTAGGCCACGCCGCCGGGTGCCTTGTTGGTATACACGCCGTCGACGCGCGCGTAAGCGGTCGGGATGTCGTAGGAGCCGGTACAAATGCTGAACAGACCCGCCGGCCACTTGGTCGGCTGCGCATGCGCGTTGAAGGCGCCGTGATCGGCCAGCGCATGAAGCGCAGTGCGGTGATGCGACCGTCCTGTC
>DS021203.1:84896-92049 GCA_001735895.1 Olavius algarvensis Gamma 3 endosymbiont
CGCGGCGATTTCGCCGGCCTGTTTCATAACCGCGATTTCCTCGGGCGACTTGATCATGCGCATCGCAGCCATCAGTGGTGCGATATCCCGCAGCTCGATGTCGGGCAGTTGATCGTCGAACCAGTTGCGCACGATGGGTGGCAGGGCCGCGCGTTCGACGCCTATTATGCCGGGATTATCGCCGATGGCCTGGCGCAACACGTTTTCCCAACGCCGGGCGCCGGCGTCTTCCCAGGTGGCGATGTTTTCGACCCAGGTCATGGCGCCCACCATTTCGCTTTCCATCGACGGCGTGATCACCTGCGGCGCTTCGTCGGGTCGAATCAGTAAAAAGGTCGGCCGGCCGAATTCCACCGAGAGATAACCCCAGAAACCCGCCAGATAAGCGATAGAACTCTCGTCGGTAACGATGGCCAGATCGATTGCGGCGTCCTTGAGGCGGGATTGAAATTCGGCGCTGCGTTGGCGGGCCTGGTCTAACATTTGAAATCCCTGGATTAGGTCGGCAGACGAGTGTATATATCATACCGTTCCCACTAAAGGAATAATAAGCCCATGCCGCCATCGCCCGTGTTGGTTCCGGCGCCGGAAGACGTACGCTTCGATGCGGGGCGCCATGCGCGCGCCAAGATCGGTTATGTGCTGCTAGCCACCGAGCAAACCGTACAGGACGACGTCATCAGCCTGCGCCCGCCCGGAGTGGGCATCCATTTCGCGCGCGCCGCCATCCCGGACTCGATCACCAATGCATCGCTCGCCGCGCAGGCCGACCTGCTCGCCGAATGCGCCGCGACGCTGTTGCCCGACGGCAGCCTCGACGTGGTCTGTTACGCCTGTACTTCGGGCAGCCTGGTGATCGGCGAAGAACGCGTTTTCGCGGAACTCAAGCGTGGCGCGCCCGGCGCCTGGGCGACTTCGCTGATTAGCGGCGTCATCCGGGCCCTGAAGACCCTGGGAGCGAGGCGCATCGCGGTGGCCACGCCTTACCTCGATGAAGTCAATCGATGCGAAGTGGACTATCTCGAAGGGGCCGGCTTTGAAGTGGTGTCGCTGTGCGGTTTGAACCTGGAGAAAGATAGCGACATGGTGCGGGTCGCGCCGGATTATATTGCCGAGTTTGCGCTGGCGCAGGACCGCGCCGAGGCCGATGCGATATTTATCTCCTGCGGCGCACTGCGCACGCTCGATGTTATCGCGGAAATCGAGCTTAGGGCCGGCAAGCCCGCCATTTGCAGCAACCAGGCGATGATCTGGGATTGCCTGCGCCTGGCCGGCATCGACGACCGCTTCGACGGCTACGGCCGCCTGCTGGCGGAGTTTTAGACCGTGCCGAGCGCGCGCTCCGTCGGGCGGATTGGCATGCCGGCTCCAGTTTCGATTCTTCCCATACTATCGGTCAACTTTATCGGTACGCTGGGGTATAGCATCGTCATGCCGTTCCTGATTTTCCTGGTGACCAAAATGGGTGGCAATAGCCTGATTTTCGGCATCCTCGGCGCCACCTATTCGGCATTCCAGCTTGTCGGCGCGCCCATCCTCGGCAAGTACTCGGATATTTACGGCCGCAAACCGGTGTTACTGGTTAGTCAGCTCGGTACCCTGCTAGCCTGGCTCTTGTTCCTCGCCGCACTGATGTTACCCAATATTAGCTTCTGGAATGTCAATTCGAGTTGGGCCGGCGAGTTTTCCCTTACGCTGCCGCTTATCGTGCTGTTTTTGGGGCGTGCGTTAGACGGTGCGACCGGTGGCAATATATCGGTGGCCAATGCCTACCTGGTGGATATTTCCACCGACGAGAACCGTAAATCGAATTTCGGTAAAATGGCCGCCTCGTCCAATCTGGGTTTCATTATCGGCCCGGTGCTCGCGGGTTTGCTGGGTGCAACCGCGCTCGGCGAAATCGCTCCGACGCTGGTGGCGACCCTGATCTCGCTCTTGGCGGTAGTCGTTATCGTCAAGTTGTTGCCCGACCGGGAACCGGTCAAGCTGACCCATTCCCCCTGTGTCGATCAGCCGGCCAGGCGCCTGCTCGGCAAGGAAATCAAGGATTGTTACGATCAACAACCCTCCGTGAATACCGTCGGCAAGCTGCTGCAGATTCCGGCAATGCCGTTGATGCTGGTTTTGTATTTCCTGATTTTCCTTGCATTCGCGCTGTTTTATACCGCTTTCCCGATCCATGCGGCGGTCGGTCTCGGCTGGGAAATCGGCCAGCTCGGAGTCTACTTTTCGGTATTGAGCCTGGTGATGATCGTGATTCAGGGACCCGTGATGAGTTACCTGTCGCCCCGGGTTGCGGAAAAACCGCTAGTAGTAATCGGCAGCCTCGCAATGTTTTTAAGTTTTGTGCTGCTGCGGTACGACGATTTGACACTGATTTATGCGGCAGCGATTCTGTTTGCGCTGGGCAACGGCATCATGTGGCCATCCTATCTATCATTACTGGGGCAGATGGGTAGCGCTAGCGATCAGGGTTATATCCAGGGCATTGCCAGCAGCGCCGGCAGTCTGGCCAGTATTGTCGGCCTGGTGCTCGGCGGTCTGTTATACGAATCTTTTGCAGCGACCAGCTTTGGCATTGCCGCGCTGTTTTTCATAGCCGTTTTTATGCTTGCGTTTTTATTACCCGCCGCGGGGCGTGACAAAATCCCCAATGAATAAATAGCGCCGGCCGCAACGATCGACAAATGCTGTCAGTCAATCGTGGCCGGTTTGTTTCCGTCGGTTAGCGTTATTTTCACTTTATCCCCACTATTCAAATGCTTGATCGAAGTAACCAGTTTGTCGTCCTTGGTTATGGTGGCGAAGCCGCGTGCCAGGGTTTTCAACGGGCTGAGCGTGTCCAGCGAACGCGCCTGAAGCGTTAGTCGATGTCGCGCCAACAGCAGTTTTTGCTGCATCGCCGCCTGCTGATTTTCGGATAGCCGGCTCAAAAATTCCTGTTGCTGCCGGATCGCCACCTGCGGGCTGGCCTGTAGCAGGGTCGATTGGTACAACCGCAAACGGTGCCGGCTCTCGCCGAGGCGGAAGCGGATACGCTCGTGCAGCGCCGTATAGGCGTGCCGCAGGCGCAGTCGCGATTGCTCGAACTGGCGGGTCGGATGCTGTTGATTCAATGCCCTGGTCAAATATTTCAAACGCTCGCGCGACTGTGCCAGGCGCATTTCGAGCTGGCCCAGGAGGCGCCCGACGCGGTCGTCGATGCCCTGCATCAATTCGTTGATATCGGGGGTTATGGTTTCGGCGGCGACCGACGGCGTCGGGGCGCGCAGATCGGCGACGAAATCGGCGATAGTGAAATCGATTTCATGTCCGACCCCGGTTACCAGCGGCAATGGATAGGCGGCGATATCGCGCGCCAGGGCTTCGTCGTTGAAACACCAGAGGTCTTCGAGCGAGCCACCGCCGCGCACCAGCAATACCACGTCGCATTCGCCGTAATCGAGCACGCGTCCCAGCGCCGCGCGAATTTGCGCCGCCGCAGTTTCGCCCTGTACCGGGGTCGGAAACACGACCACCGGAATATGCGGCGCGCGACGGCCGATGACGGATAACACGTCGCGTATCGCCGCACCGCTGGCCGAGGTCACCAGCGCAATCTTGGTCGGCTGCGCCGGCACGGGTTTTTTCCAGGCCGCGTCGAACAGTCCTTCCTGGCTCAACTGCGCCTTGAGCTGTTCGTAGCGGCGCATCAATTCGCCTACCCCGGCGTCCTCGAGATGATCGACCACCAGCTGGAATTCGCCGCGCGCCTCGTACAGCGTAACCTGCGCCCGCAGCAGCACCTGCTGGCCGTTTTGCGGCTGGAACCCGACGCGGCTGTTGCGCCCGCGAAACATCGCCGCCCGGCACTGCGCCTTATCGTCTTTCAGCGTGAAGTACCAGTGGCCCGAAGCGGGGTGGGCGAAGTTCGAAATCTCGCCTTCGATCCAAAGCGTGCCGATGCCCCGGGACAGCATTTGTTTGACTTCGAAGTTGAGTGCCGAAACCGTCCAGATGGCTTCGCTAGTGGGTTGTGCGGGCTGCATGCATTCGAACCTGGAGTGAATTCCAAAGGCCATTCTAACCCAAGTTGAATTTTCCTCCACCCTGATGCCGGCGGCGGATCGTAAATGCCGATTTGGGCGCGGAATCCAATAATCTCACTTACGCTCAAGGCCGCATTAATTTATAATCGCGCTTTGCAACAGACCCGTCGGAGTAATCATGCGTATCAGCCAGGAAGCCCTCACTTTCGACGACGTATTACTGGTGCCGGCGAAGTCAGAAGTATTGCCCAACGATGCGCAACTCCATACGCAGCTGACGCGTAATATCAAACTCAATATCCCGCTGATTTCCGCGGCCATGGATACCGTGACCGAATCCAGGCTCGCGATCGCCATTGCGCAGGAGGGCGGCCTCGGTATCGTGCATAAAAATCTGTCGGTCGAGGAACAGGCGGCGCAGGTTGCCAATGTCAAGAAGCACGAAAGCGGCGTCATCAAGGACCCGATAACGATTTCGGCCGCAACTCTGGTGCGTGACGTCATCGCCTTGACCGAGCAGCGCAGAATTTCGGGATTGCCGGTAATCGGCGAGCAGGGTCTGGTCGGGATTGTGACCAAGCGCGATCTGCGCTTCGAACGCAACCTGGATCAACCGGTTTCGTCGATTATGACTCCGCGTGAAAACCTGGTTACCGTCAGCGAAGGCGCCGACAAGGAAGAAGTGATTGAATTGCTGCACAAACACCGGCTCGAACGGGTGCTGGTGTTGAACGATGCCGGAGATCTGAAGGGTATGATTACGGTCAAGGACATCACCAAGTCCACCGATTTTCCGCGCGCCTGCAAAGACGAACTCGATCGGCTACGCGTCGGCGCCGCGGTCGGTACCGGCGACGATACCGAGGCGCGCGTGCGCGCCCTGATCGAAGCCGAAGTCGACGTCATCGTGGTCGATACCGCACACGGGCATTCGCACGGCGTGCTCGAACGGGTTGCCTGGGTCAAACAGAATTTCCCGGAAACCCAGGTCATCGGCGGCAATATCGCGACCGCGGCCGCGGCGCGGGATCTGGTCGATGCCGGCGCCGACGCGGTCAAGGTCGGCATCGGTCCCGGCTCGATCTGTACCACGCGCATCGTTGCCGGAGTCGGGGTGCCGCAGATTTCGGCGATTAGCAATGTCGCCGCAGCGCTGCTGGATAGCGGCGTGCCGGTAATCGCGGATGGCGGTATCCGCTTTTCGGGCGACATCGCCAAGGCGCTGGTCGCCGGTGCGCATGCGGTCATGATCGGCAGCATGTTTGCCGGCACCGAGGAAGCGCCCGGAGAAGTCGAACTGTTCCAGGGCCGTTCCTACAAAACCTATCGCGGTATGGGTTCGATTGCGGCGATGCAGAAGGGCTCCAGCGATCGTTATTTTCAGGCCGACAGTGCCGACGAAAAACTGGTGCCGGAAGGGGTCGAGGGACGGGTGCCGTTTAAGGGCCCGTTGGCCAACACCATTTATCAGCTGCTCGGCGGGGTGCGCTCGAGCATGGGTTACGTCGGCTGCGCCACCATCGACGATATGCGCACCCGGCCCGAATTCGTCAAGGTAACCAACGCCGGCATGCTCGAATCGCACGTGCACGACGTGACGATCACCAAGGAAGCCCCCAATTACCAGGTTTGATGCAAGTGTTAGTCGAAACCAGATATGCCCGCATGAGCGGGGATGACCCGATGACCGGCGTCATCCCGGCCCCCGAGCCGGGATCTCGTGAATCCGGCGCGTTTCAAGATCCCGATACGTCGGACCGCCGCGTATGCGGGGCTGACCGATTGATGTGAGGCCCGATGACCGATCTGCACGACGATAGAATCCTGATTCTGGATTTCGGTTCGCAATACACTCAGCTGATCGCGCGCCGGGTGCGCGAGGCGGGCGTCTATTGCGAAATCTACCCCTGGGATGCCAATTTTAAGCACATCGAGGAATTTGGCGCGCGCGGTTTTATCTTGTCGGGCGGCCCCGAGTCGACCCTCGATAGCGAACAACCGGTGGTGCCGCCGGCGCTGTTCGATCTCGGGCTGCCGATTCTCGGCATCTGCTACGGCATGCAGGCCATCGCCCAGCAGCTCGGTGGCAGCGTCGAGAATGTCGGCAAGTCCGAATTTGGCTACGCCAGCGTGCGCGCCCGCGGACATACCGATTTGTTACGCGATATCCAGGACCATGAAACTAGCGAGGGCCATGGCATGCTCGATGTCTGGATGTCACACGGCGACCGGGTTGCCGAGCTGCCGCCCGGATTCAAGCTGATGGCGAGCACCGAGAGCGCGCCGATTGCCGGCATGGTCGATGAAGCCCGTAAAATCTATGGTCTGCAATTTCATCCCGAGGTGACGCATACGCGCCAGGGCGCGGCGATCTATGCGCGTTTCCTGCACCAGATTTGCGGCTGCGCATCGGCCTGGACCTCGGCCAATATTATCGACGCGACGATTAGCGAGGTGCGCGCGCGGGTCGGGCGGGATGATGTCGTGCTGGGGCTGTCCGGCGGGGTCGATTCGTCGGTGGTCGCGGCCTTGCTGCACCGGGCGATCGGCGTTCAGTTGACCTGTATTTTCGTCGACACCGGTTTGCTGCGTTATCGCGAGGGCGACCAGGTGATGGAGCAATTCGCCGAGCATATGGGCGTGCGCGTGCTTCGTATCGACGCCGAAGACAGATTTCTGGCAAAACTCGAGGGCCAGACCGATCCCGAGGATAAGCGCAAGGCCATCGGCAATCTGTTTATCGAAATCTTCGAAGAAGAGGCGGGAAAGCTCGACAATGCCAGGTGGCTGGCCCAGGGCACGATTTATCCGGATGTTATCGAATCCGCCGGCGCCGCCACCGGCAAGGCGCATTTGATTAAATCGCATCACAATGTCGGCGGCCTGCCGCAAGACATGAAACTCGACCTGGTCGAACCGCTGCGCGAATTGTTCAAGGACGAAGTGCGCCAGATCGGGGTCGAACTCGGGATTCCGCGCGAAATGGTTTACCGCCATCCGTTTCCCGGGCCCGGGCTCGGGGTGCGTATCCTCGGCGAGGTGAAAAAAGAGTTTGCCGACACGCTGCGGCTGGCCGACCACATATTTATCGAAGAATTTGCGCATCATGACCTCTATGACAAGGT
>DS021203.1:92099-93274 GCA_001735895.1 Olavius algarvensis Gamma 3 endosymbiont
TTTTCGAAAACAAACGGCGTTCAAAGTAATCCGGCTGTGCCGGGAGTCATCTAACGCTATCAGTGAGATCCCCGCGCAAGCGCACTGCTGTCCGGAATAAATCATAATGCCAACTGTGCTTGATGTATTTGGAAATCGGATTTCCATTTTCGTCGTCGTTTAAGTACTTCGAATTCGAGTCTGGGTCGCTGGAATAGAGTCGATTTGAGTTCCGCCAGCCACAGATAAAAACCGCGTCTCGATCCACAAAGTTGCCGGTATAGATCGGCGATGAGATACGTGATCAATGCCACCAGTATCTGGATTTTGACCGCATTCTCGCTTTGACCGAGAAACTTTTTGATTTTCAGGTTCTGCTTGACCCACTTGAACCAGAGTTCGATCGCCCAACGCTGCTTGTACAGCGCTGCAACTTCTTCAACCGGGACCCCCATCAGGTTGGTTACCAGTACCAGCGGGTCCACATGACCCTCTCGATGCACCACTATTCGCCGCAACGGTTTGACGTAGTTGTTTTTCCGGCCGCCGCCAGGCCATTTGTTTTTAAACTCAATGACCTCATCCGACAGTATATCTCCTTCGGTCGAGCGGCTTTTGAGCACCCTGATCGATGCGTTACGCTTTAACCGGGTCACAAAGAAAGCACCCTCCTGGTCGATTTGATGCCACCAATTGTAATCGCAATATCCCTTATCAAACACATACTTAGCGCCCTTCTCGATTTCAACATTGCGTCCATACTCAATATCGTTCTGGGTCGATGCCGTGATCCGAGCGTCACAAGGCAACTGCTTGTCGGGGGAATACAGCAGGTGAATCTTCAGGCCCGGAATGCGTGACATACTACGCGCTTGCGTCCACTCATAACCCCGGCCGCGCAGACAGATCGGCGTCGAGTCCAACAGATAGAGCAAGTCCTTTATCTCATTGCGTACTCGCCGATGAGCCCGGCCCATCAGCTGCTGGCAGAATGATTCAAATACCCCGGCATCTCGTTGGCGATTGGCATCCGATAAAGTCGAGCGCTTAATCGGACCGCAGCCCAGGTGATAGTGATGCGCGGAATGACTATTGTAGCTCACCTCCAACTCGCGCAAGCTCCGACAACCGGACAATTGAGCATACATCAGACTGATTAACTGCCCCCAGCTGTCGAAACCCTTGTTATGTTTATC
>DS021204.1:0-813 GCA_001735895.1 Olavius algarvensis Gamma 3 endosymbiont
GACGCATTGATGAGCAACTCAATCGAAGATAGAAGATATTCTGAGATGTATTTATTAAGTGTACTTGATTCCACTGAAGGTGTAGTGTGGTGTGATTATGGAGAGTTTAAAACAATTACAATTGACGAAATATTATTTGTTGAGTTTAAAAAGCTTTCAGACAACTTTCTGAAAGAAAGAGCATCGAATGTAATTAAAGACATTCTTGGTAAAAAATTCCCATGCAGGGGCCAGAAGTGAAACTATCATTTACAGTGCTAGGGAAAAACTATTACTCGTCGAATAAGCATCATCCTAATTTTATGGGTGGTGAGGAATTATACAAGTCTATTGGCTACGATATCGATAAGTTGAAAAAACAAAACCCAGGATATGTTAATACGTGTGCAGTTAGAATGAGTCTTGCCCTCATCAAATCCGGTGTTGTTTTCTCTGTTATACTACTCTTATGGGCACCTTGCAAAATTACCTGCCTTGTGGATTTAGCGGAGGTTAAACTCACGCTCGTCCAAACTGAACGTTCATTGACGGGGGAGCCATGGGCCAGCCCAGCTTTTTTGATCGTGAGAACCGGTTGCAGAGTATCAGCCAGTTAGGCGACCCGCTGGAGCGGCTGACGGCGGTGATCCCATGGGAGGTCTTTCGTCCCCAATTGAAACCGGTTCACGAGAAGGAACGCAAATCCAACGCGGGTCGTAAGCCATTCGAGGTGGTGTTGATGTTCAAGATACTGATCTTGCAGACCCTCTACAACCTAGCCGACGAGCAGGTGGAGTATCAGATCCGAGATCGGCTGTCGTTTGCGCGTTTTCT
>DS021204.1:32980-35370 GCA_001735895.1 Olavius algarvensis Gamma 3 endosymbiont
CACGGTCTGATCCTCCAACTCTTTGAGCACTTGCTCCCGGGCGGTCAGCATGTCGAATCCGGGGTCGCGACGGATGCGCTGCTCGGAGCGCCGCCGGAGCAACCGTATTCCTACTCCGTTCAGAGAGAACCTGGCGTAATCGGCCGCGTCGATCCTGGCCCACGGCAGCGGATTGTCCAGGGCCCGCTCCCCGTGGTCGTCGGAGTCCGCCAGCGTTGGGAATGGGATGTCGGGCACCACACCGCGTAGCTGCGTGCTGCCGCCGCTGATCCGGAAGAACTCCGCTACCGTAAGGCGCAGACGCCCGAGGTCGTCTTCCTGGTTGGGGACGAAGCGATTGAGCTCGATCAGAGTCTGGACCGTCCCCTTGCCGAATGTCGGCTCCCCGATAATGATCCCACGACCATAGTCCTGCATCGCAGCGGTGAAGATCTCGGAGGCGGAGGCACTATTGCGGTCGACGAGCACCGCCAAGGGTCCCTTATAGGCGATGCCCGGATCCGGATCCGTCTCGACCTCGACCCTGCCGAAGGCGTCCTTTACCTGCACGATCGGGCCCGCGTCGATGAAGAGCCCCGTCAACGCCGTTGCCTCGGTAAGCGAACCGCCTCCGTTGCTGCGCAGATCCACCACAATGCCGTCTACGCCTTGGCGTTCGAGTCTTCGGATCAAGCCCCGCACGTCCTGGGTCGTGCTGCGGAAGTCTTTGTTCCCCTTTGATGCGGCTCGGAAATCGCGGTAGAAAGCCGGGATCTCTATGACCCCGATACGTACCCTGGGGGCAGTCTCCATGTCATCGATCAGATAGCTCTTGGCGGCCTGATCTTCGAGCTTGATTTCGTTGCGTACGAGGGAGATTTCACGGGTCGCTCCGTCCGATCCCGAGGACTTGGGCCGGATCCGGAGGCGTACCACCGAACCCTTGGGACCCCGGATCTTGTCGACGACATCCTGGAGACGCCAGCCGATCACGTCTTCCATCATGCCGCCTTTCCCTTGGGCCACGCCGACGATATGATCACCGCTGTGAATCAGGCCACTTTGCCGGGCCGGCCCTCCGGGGATGGTACGTTGTACCACCGTGTACTCGTTCTCTCCGCGCAGCACTGCGCCGATGCCTTCCAGGGAGAGCCGCATGCTGATGTCGAAGTTCTCCGAGGTACTCGGCGACATGTAGCTCGTGTGGGGCTCCAGACTTTCGGTGTAGGCATTGATGAAGGTCTGGAAGACATCGTCGCTGTCGAATTGCCGGACACGCCGTGCCAGCCCTTGGTAGCGTTTGCGCAGGAGTCCCCGAATCTCATTTTGTTTCTCCTTGGAGAGGCGCAGCCCGAGCCATTCGTTCTTCACCCGCTGGCGCCAGATTTCGTCGAGCTCGGTGCGGTTCCTTGCGCGCGTTGCCTCGGAACGGTCGAAACGGTAGCTCTCCGGGCGCTTGAAATCGAAGCCGGCGTCCAACAGGGACAGGGCAAACCAGACCCGCTCGGCGACCCGCTGACGGTAGAGACGGAAGATCTCGAAGGCGACGTCGAGCCTACTCTGCGCCAAGTCGTCGTCCAGACGCTGGACAGCGTGTTCGAAGCGATTGACATCCCTGCGCAGAAAGAAAGATCGGTTGGGGTCCAACGCTTCGAGGTACTTCTCGAAGATCCGTTCGGCAAACCCGTCGTCCAAGGTCATTTTACGGTAATGAAAGTGCTTCAGCGCCTGGTTGATGATCATCGTGGCCCGTTGTTGGCGGGATGTAGGCACCAGACTCGAAATCGGGATATCTTGAGATTTGGTGCCAACCAACCCCGCAGGCAATGCCAGCAGGAAGGCAATCAGCAACGGAATCAGGCGCTGTCTCATAAGAGCCTGTTTACGATCTTTGGAGTAACAAGGCCAGAAAAGCCAACGTAACAAATTGTAAGCTGGTATTGAGTTTTCGCTCGCAGTTTTTCCATAACCTTAGACACTTTTCTAACTGTCAGGTCCCGTATGATTACATAGGATCTAAGATCGGGTCATTATTGCGTGCCAGAGAAGTTATGGAGCTACTGGTGGCAACCTCTACCGTAGCCCCCAGAACTTTCTGGACGGCATCTGCAAATGGCTGTCCCGTATAACCGCCATCAACCAGCACGTTCCTCACCGCTGACAAGCTTTCCTGATGTTCACAGAAAGCCACCAATGCGCCTTCTCTATCGGTGACATCCGCTGTTGTATACTAATCTAATATCAACATTTCGGCTTTTCATTCAGCCGATGATTTCAAAATTCGCTGTCAGCAATGAACGCAACTCGCAATGATAGTTGCGGGGATTCTGGAAGAAGGTTTCACACGCGCTTCGGAATTCACCAAATGTTTCATAATACCGATTGTACAGGACTTTTTCTAAAAAATTCCA
>DS021204.1:66180-67368 GCA_001735895.1 Olavius algarvensis Gamma 3 endosymbiont
GACTACGCCCGGCTGTGCCAGATGCAGCTCCGCACCAGGCCCGCGCCCCCGCGCCCCCGTGATCCAGGGCAACGCCAGTTGTCAGGGGGCAGTTGTCAGTTGTCATGATTTTGTCCCCTGATAACTGAAAACTGCCCCCCTTGATGGGCACTTGCTTTGCCCATCCGATAGTGGTTAACGTTTAAGTGGGAACATGGCCAACAGCACGGGCCGCCTCGCCCCCTCTCCCTCCGAGGGTGTCGCAAAAGCCTCTCTCCCGCCGGGAGAGGGGTTGGGGAGAGAGGATCAAAGTGGTTAATGAACCTTCTACTCTCCACTTAAAAATTTACCACTACCCTGGGCTAACCTGGTGTTTCAGCAGTGATTATTATTCGGTGGCCCTACCCCGTGAGCGGATCGGCGAGCCGGAGCGCGATGATCCGGCTTGCGGCAGCGGTCTGGTACGGCGGCCATCCGCTCTCTTACGCCTTGCTGCCCTTGAGCTGGCTCTATTGCGGCGGCGTCGGGCTGCGGCGTCTGGCCTATCGGCGGAGATGGCTGCGCAGCCGTCGCCTGCCGGTCCCCGTGATCGTGGTGGGTAATCTCACCGTCGGCGGTACCGGCAAGACCCCCCTGGTGCTGGGGATAACCGACTTGCTGCGCCGCCGGGGTTACCGGCCCGGTATCCTGGTCCGGGGCTACGGCGGTAGCGGGGCCCGGTGGCCCCGATTGGTGACCGGGGACAATGATCCCTGCGAGGTGGGAGACGAGTCGGTCCTGCTGGCACGGCGCAGCGGTTGCCCCGTCGTCGCGGGGGCCGATCGGATCGCGGCCGGCGAGCTGCTTCTGGCGGACTGTGAATGCGATATGATTGTGAGCGACGATGGGCTCCAGCACTATGGTCTGGGGCGGGATCTGGAGATCCTGGTGATCGATGCCTCCCGCCGGTTCGGCAATGGGCGCTGTCTGCCTGCCGGACCCCTGCGTGAGCCCGCGGCACGGGGTCGCACGGTGGACCTGATCCTATGCAACGGTGATCCTTGTCCCGGCGGGCAGGTGATGCGCCTGGTCCCCGGACCGCTGATCAATCTCGCTGACCAGCGAATCACGCGGGTTCCGGGAGAGTTGCGTGGGCAACGGGTCACGGCAGTGGCGGGAATCGGCAATCCCGACCGCTTCTTCGCGTGCTGCGCCGCGAAGGACTACATG
>DS021204.1:67863-69076 GCA_001735895.1 Olavius algarvensis Gamma 3 endosymbiont
TCCTATACCACGACGAGACGGCCGCAGAGCTCATCTGCCGGGGCGATCGCCTGGCCTACCCGATCCGGGACGATATTCCCGTGATGCTCGAAGAAGAGGCGCGCGAGCTGGGGCCCGAAGAAGAAGGCCCCGCGGCATGAGCGGAAGCTACCGGTCGCCGGCTATCAAACAACCTGCTCTCCACAGCTGCGGAAAGATTGCCGAACACCTACCCTGAAACGAACAATGTAGGGTATGTGCATGGATACTCGACCACTATGGCCACCATGAATATTTCTCTTCCGGATTCACTGCGGGACTATGTTGCGGACCGGGTAGTGGAGGAAGACTTCAGTACGCCGAGTGACTATGTTCGAACCTTGATCCGGGAGGATAGGCGGCGGAGAGATTTCCTCCGGCAACGTCGAGAGGGACTCGAGGCACTGCAGCGGGCCGTCTTACAGGGCATCGAGGACGCGGACGCCGGACGGATCCATGCTCTCGATGACGTCGTGTCCAACGTGAAACGCCGTGGCCGCAAGCGGTTGGCGACGGCAACTACATGAGGCGAGTTACCTTCACGGATAGGGCGCAGGCCGATTTGGAGGAGATCTGGTGGTACATCGCTCAGGACAATCCTGATCGTGCCGATGGTTTCATAGACGAACTGTCCACAGTATGCCGGTTGTCGCTGGCATCCATGCCGACCATCGGAAAGCCCTGCGATGAATTACTCCCGAATCTCTGGCGGCTACCGTACCGCTCATACCTGCTCTTCTACCGCTTCGGCAGCGAACACTTGGAGGTCATTCGCGTGCTTCACGGTGCGCGTCAGATCGAGACCTTGTTTGAGGATGCCTGAGGAAAGGGGGTATGGAAGTTGAACAAGTCTTTGCAGGAGACGAACCAGGGGTCGCTGAATCTCAGATTCGGCGAATGCTGGGCGAATACCCGGTCGAGTTCGCCTTCCTCGACGTATCTGAGTATCACCCATTCCGGATATTCGACCCCGCGCAGGGTGGTTCGAACTGTCGTCATCGTGCAGCGGCCGAGCATGATCCCCAATCGTGGTGATCGGCAGTGATTATAGGGGACCTTGAAAAATTCTCCATCCTGGGGATTTTTCACGGTGTCCTGTATAGGTTTTTTGTTCACGACGCGGCTTTTCATAAGATTCACAAAACGACCGTTTTGCAATACTTGGGGGTTGCATGATTTCTACCATTAAGGACAA
>DS021205.1:0-997 GCA_001735895.1 Olavius algarvensis Gamma 3 endosymbiont
TCAACGGGAACAAGTCTAATGATTATTGAGACTAAAGTACATACCTGCCGAAAATGTCAGAGCGAAGATCTCGTCAAAAATGGCACAAATGCGTCCGGTAGCCCACTCTATCATTGTAAAACTTGTGGCGCTTATGGTGTACTTGAGCCCCGGGATGGTTATACGCAGGAAGAGAAAGAAATCATTATAAAAACTTATCAAGAACGAGCGAGTATGCGCGGGATCGAACGGATTTATGGGGTCTGTCGCCAAACGTTAAGTGCTTGGTTAGAAGAAAAGGCGGATGCGCTTCCACCCCTCGAAGAGACGCTACAACCTGTTGATTCAGAAAATATTCCTGTGCTTGAGGTGGATGAGTTGTGGTCCTTTGTCTTCCGTAGCAAAGACAAAGTTTGGGTCTGGATTGCCATGAATAGAGAGACCCGAGAAATTGTCGCCTATGCCTGCGGTGATCGCAGCGAAGACACCTGTCGAATACTCTGGGATCGCGTACCATCCGCTTATAAAGAAGCCATCGTTTTCAGTGATTATTGGAACGCGTATCAAGCCGTCATTCCGAGCGAGCAACATCGTCCTGTGGGTAAAGAAACGGGGGAAACGGCTCATATTGAGCGTTGGAATAATACCTTACGGCAACATTTGGCACGCTTCGTACGTAAGACGTTGTCTTTTTCCAAATGTATTAAAATGCATGAGATTTGTTTAAAGCTCTTCATACATCGATATAATACCGAATTATTGCCCATTGTCGGCTAGTTGTTACCCAGGATATCACTTCTAAACTACTCACTACCCAATTTCGAACTCATCGGCTGAATGAAAAAACGAAATATTGATATTAGAAGAGTATATCGCAACCGAAGTATCCATATTTATTCGTGTCCATTCGTTGTCCGCTGCCCACCGGGGATTACTGCCGCAAGCAGGCAGATCAGGGCCAGGAGCAGGGGCCACTGGAAGATGTCGTTACGCACCTGGTAGCCGCCGCCGTCGAGGC
>DS021205.1:1556-3293 GCA_001735895.1 Olavius algarvensis Gamma 3 endosymbiont
TCCAGGATGTTCAACAGATTGCCATGGTCCAGGGTGAGGGGGCAGACGCCGTCGGCATAGGTCCCGAAGGCCACCAGCCCGATCAGATCGTCCGGTCGTCCCGGACCCGCCTTGCCGCCCAGCACGAACTCGCGGAAGACCCCTTTTAATGCCTGCAAGCGGCTGACGCTGTAGTCCGCGGCGATAAAGTCGCGGGCATCCATGGAGCCCGAGCGGTCCAGGGCCATGACGATGGCGATACCCTCCCGCTGGACCTCGGTGGTCTCGTCCCCCGTGCGTGGGCCTGCCAGGGCGACGGCCAGGGCCAGGGTCGCCAGGGCCAGGAGCCCCGCCGGCAGCCGCGCCAGGCGCACCCGCAGGTCTGCCGGGGCGCGGTCCGGCAGCGCCAGGTCGGCATAGGTGATCCGGGCGGGGAGGCGGTTGGCCAGCCAATAGACCAGGGGCGCCGACAAGCCGGCGAGCAGGAACAGGGGGTCGCGGAATTCCCAGGCCCAGAGGCTGGCGGTCATTCTCTCTATCCTTCTATCCGCGGATGATAAAGGTAAGCCAGAACCACGAATTCACACGAATCAACACGAATGTTCCTCTTCTTTTGTCCACGGAAGGCACGGAAAAACACGGAAGGGAGAACAGTTCTTTTCCGTGTCTTTCGTGTTTTCCGTGGACCCTCTCTTTTTTACCTGTTGGAACCACGAATTAACACGAATGCGGGCTCTCAGACTATACTCTTCTAATACCAATATTTCGTTTTTTCATTCAGCCGATGAGTTCGAAATTGTTCGTCAGCAAAGAACGCAATTCGCGCTGATATTTGCTCGGATTTCGGAAGAATTCCTCACAAGCGGCTTTGAATTCGGCAAACGTTTCGAAGTATTGGTTGTACAAGGTTTTCTTCTTGAAGAATTTCCAGAAGCGTTCGATCGCTGCCCGCCAGGGAAGCGCGAAGCGCGAGGCGGGTAGTCCGCGGTAGGCGTAGGCGCGAGCGGCTGGCCGAAGTGGCGAAGGGGCCGTAGGTCCCGGAGCTGACGCAGGCCAGATGCAAGCGCATCCGATACGCCGTCAAGCCATTCGTCGTAGGGGTCTGGCGGAGGCGCGAAGTGCCGAAGCCGTGGCCCCGGAGCGGGGCGTCCGCGGCACGTACAAGTTGTCGCCCGAGCGCAGGGCGAAAGGGGGACTGGGATGTCCCGTTTCGCATCCCGAGCACGGCGACACTCTGACAAATTCAGATTCGGCGCATAGGAAGGGAGGAATACGAGCTGGATGCATGAGGTCTTCAGGTAGTCCTGAACGGCTCGGGAACGGTAGTACGGTGCGTTGTCGCAGATGATGTAAATCGCCGTTGCGTTGGGGTTCACGGCTTCGAGTTGCGCAAACAGGGCAAGGGTCGAATCGCTGTCGATGGTTGGATCGAAACGGACGACTGGTTCCAGGCGATCCAGATCAATGGCGCCATTGATGTTGATACGCTCCCGTCCCGCGTTGGTCCGTACTTCCTGGTCTTCGCCCCGCTTGATCCAACCACACGCGCGGACCGGATTGTGTTGCGGATGGACGGCATCCATAAAATAAATCGGGTCATCCTTCCCCTTGGTTTCCTGGAGCTTTTCGTACTCGGCGAGGAACTGTTCTTGTGCTTCCCGGTCGGCTTTGCCGGGTACGTACCTGGGCTTCTTGTACACGTAACCCAAACGGTGAAGGACCGCGGTCATCCCGCTCTCGGTGTAGGACACCCCATAG
>DS021205.1:29936-37028 GCA_001735895.1 Olavius algarvensis Gamma 3 endosymbiont
TGTTTTCGGAATAGCCCATTTCTCTTGGTCACATTCACTCCGTGCCCTCTGTGGTGAGCTGAAAATTCGGTGCAGTCGGCGCCTGAAAAACAGATAACCACATGAATTCAATCGATTAAACATGATCTTTCGGTAACGCCATGAACTACCTGAGCACCCGCGGCGGGGTGGCGCCCGTCGGCTTCTCCGAGGCCGTGATGATGGGCCTCGGCATCGACGGTGGCCTGCTGTTGCCCGAGACGGCGCCACAGGTCGGTCCCGACGCGCTATGCGACTGGTCCCGCTTGAGCTTCCAGGACCTGGCCCTGGAGCTCATGGACCCCTTCGTTGCCGACGCCATTCCACGGGCCGACCTGCGCGCCCTGATCCGCCGCTCCTATGGGACCTTCTCCCACGGAGAGGTGACGCCGCTGGTGAAGGTCGGGAACCAACGGATCCTGGAGCTGTTCCACGGCCCCACGGCCGCTTTCAAGGACGTGGCGCTGCAATTTCTCGGCAATGTCTTCGAATACCTGCTCACCCGTGACGGCGGCCGGCTGAATATCCTGGGGGCGACCTCGGGGGATACGGGTTCGGCGGCCATCGCCGGTGTGCGCGGCAAGGCGCGTATCCGGATCTTCATCCTGCATCCCGCGGGCCGGGTCTCGCCGATCCAGGAGCGGCAGATGACCACGGTGCCGGACGCGAACGTCCACAACATCGCCATCCGCGGCACCTTCGACGATGGCCAACGCATCGTCAAGGCCCTGTTCAACGACCTGGATTTCAAGCGGCAATACAACCTCGGCGCGGTCAACTCCATTAATTGGGCCCGCATCCTGGCCCAGATCGTCTACTACTTCTACGCCTGGGGGAGGATGAGTCGGGGCGACCCCGGGTTCCGGATCGGCTTTTCGGTCCCCACCGGCAACTTCGGCGACGTCTTCGCCGGCTACATGGCCAAGCGCATGGGATTGCCCATCGATCGGCTCCTCATCGCCACCAACCGCAATGACATCCTGGCCCGGTTCGTCGCCGATGGCCGCTACGCGGCGGGCGAGGTCCACCCGACCCTGAGCCCGGCCATGGACATCCAGATCGCCTCCAATTTCGAGCGCTACCTGTATTTTCTCGTCGGTGAAGACCCGGCGGCGGTGCGCGCCCTGCTCTCGGAAATGGACCGTACCGGGTGTATGCGCGTAACCAAGGAGCAGCTGGCGACCCTTGCCGGCGATTTCGAGGCCGCGGCCGTCGATGATGCCCGGACCCTGGACCGGATTCGGGAGACCTACGAACAGGACGGCTACATCCTCGACCCCCACACGGCCGTCGGCGTACAGGCCGCCCGGCACCGCGCCGACATGATCTGCCTGGCCACGGCGCACCCGGCCAAGTTCAATGATGCGGTGCGCCGAGCCATCGGCATCCAGGCCCCCCCGCCGCCCTGTCTGCGCGGACTGCTCGAAAAGGAGACCCGTTGCACCCGGCTGGACGCCACGGAAGAGGCGGTACGGGGATACCTCCGCGACACCCTGAGGGGGATCGAGGATCAGCCATGAATACGCCTACCCCCGGTATCGAGATCCTCGACACCACCCTGCGGGACGGCGAGCAGACCCATGGGGTATCCTTCTCCCCGGAGGAAAAGACCAACATCGGCAAGGCATTGCTGGAACAGGTGCGGGTGGACCGTATCGAGGTAGCCTCCGCCCGGGTATCCGACGGCGAGATCGACGCCGTGTCCAACCTCGTCGGCTGGGCCCGGGGGGCGGGGCTGGCCGACCGGGTGGAAGTGCTCGGATTCGTCGACCACGGCAAGAGCGTGGGCTGGATCCTCGCGGCCGGCGGGCGCGTGATCAACCTGTTGGCCAAGGGCAGTGAAAAGCACTGTAGGCATCAGCTCGGCAAGACGCTGGATGAGCACCTGCTCGATCTGCGCCGGGACATCGAGATTGCCCGGGAACAGGACCTACGGGTCAACCTCTACCTGGAAGACTGGTCGAACGGCTACCGCGACAATCCGGGATTCGTCTACCGGTTGATGGATGGCCTCGTGGACGCGGGCGTCGATCACTTCATGCTGCCGGACACCCTGGGCGTGATGACCCCGGAGCAGGTCTTCACCGCCATGACGGACATGATCCGGCGCTTTCCCGACCTCAGGTTCGACTTCCACCCCCACAACGACTACGGGTTGGCCACGGCCAATGTCATCGCGGCGACCCAGGCGGGTACGGCGGCGGTCCACTGCACCGTCAATTGCCTGGGGGAGCGCACCGGGAACGCCTCCCTGGCGGAGGTGGCGGTCAACCTGCGCGACCACCTCGGGTTGAACCTGAGGATCGACGAGACCCACCTGGTCCGGGTCAGCGAGCTGGTCGCCCACTTTTCGGGCAAGCGCCTGGCCGACAACGCCCCCATCGTGGGCGAGGACGTCTTCACCCAGACCGCGGGCATCCATGCCGACGGCGACCACAAGGCCAGCCTCTACCATACCCGGCTGAGCCCGGAGCGTTTCGCGCGCAGCCGCAGGTACGCCCTGGGCAAACTCGCGGGCAAGGCCTCCCTGCTCAAAAACCTGGAACACCTCGGCATCAGCCTCTCGGAGGACAACCAGCGCAAGGTGCTCCAACGTGTCGTAGCCCTCGGGGATTCCAAGAAGACCATCACCAGCGACGATCTGCCCTTCATCATCGCCGAGGTCCTCGAAAGCAAAGACTACGAACATGTGGAATTGCTCTCGTGCACCATCAACAGCAGCCTGGACCTACCCGCCACCGCCAGTATTCGCGTGCGGCTGCGGGGCGAGGTCCATGTCGCCGCCGCCGATGGTAACGGCGGCTTCGACGCCTTCACCGAGGCGATTGCCAAGATCTTGCAGAAAAAGGGGCTTTCCCTGCCCGAGTTGGTGGACTTCGAGGTCCGGATTCCCCGCGGCGGGCGCTCCGACGCCCTGACCGAGTGCATCATCACCTGGGCCGACGAGACCGGCGAGGTCCGCACCCGCGGCGTGCACTACAACCAGGTATTCGCGGCCATCCATGCCACCCTGCGGGTAGTCAACCTACGGATACAAGGCTCCCTGCAGCAAGAGTGGTCCACCGACCCGGCCATCTCTACCGAAGGCGTACCGGAAGACGAAGAATGATCGAACCGCACAGACGCGGAAAACGCGGAGGGTAAGTGACGGTTCAAAACAGGTTGGGTAGTGGCAATTTTTGAAGTGATTGAGTAAAGGGATAGTGAGTGATTCTTGAGTGATCGCGTAGCCGGCAGTTGGCGATTAGCCGTAGTTTTGCATTGTGAGTGAACCACGCTATCACATCAAAATTTACCACTACCACAGGTTGAAAGGTCGAACAATTCTTCGTGGTTCGTGCTTTCGTCTAATAGCGCGACAAGCGTTCAGATGAGTGATACCTGAACAGAAAGCTCGGGAAATGAAGATGATGCGGTTCGCTGCCTGCCTGTGCGTCCCTGCACGCAGACAGGCGCTCACCGCATCCTACCGCCCATCTACGCGGGCTTGTCGAATCGCACACCAAGACACCAATGGATGAGAAGATGAGAGGGATCGGCGCCGAAGAGAAAAGACGGTCCCTCGTGGATTATCAATGGAGTTCTTCGTGGCTTTGTGTGAGAAAAAAACATGGCATAGGCCTTTCATTGGTGATTAGAGTTGTTCCTCTCGATAACTTTATGATATATAAGGATATTATTAGATTAGACAGGCCGGATTGAGAGCAAAAAGAACCGGTTCGTTAATGAATCAGTTCTTTTTGCTCTCAGTCGATTCATGAAATTTATAAATATCAGAGAGTTATCAACGGGAACAAGTCTATTATCGATAATAGTCCCTGATATTCATGAAGCCCAATCTGGCAATGGCCCGCGGTTTGATTTTGAAGAATCGCATCTCCATCCAGGCAAAGCTCGATATGAAGATCAACTCGAAGATGAAATTGGGGGGGAGCTTGATTAGTTTCCTGATCAGAAATTCCAGCCGCGGGAACTTGAATGCCAGAAAGAACAGCTTGTGTAAGTTCACGAGTTCATCGATTTCGGGTGTGCTGAGCGGGGAGTCTTTGAAGTAAGTCGTATTGAAACTCTCACAGCCGAGAGATGGAATCAGCCCTTTCCCTTCCAGCGCCTTGGTGATTGGAAGACCCGGATAAGGAAGAAAGACCGATTGCCATACATATACTATTCTCATATGATTCTTTCGTTGAAGAAAGTAGGGTAGTCCGTTGAGAGAAAAGGAATCATGAGCGCCATGTTGGACTACAGCCTGTCAAGGGAACAGCTTGATGAACTGCGTGCGGCGCATCGCCGCACGCGGGATCAGCGCGAGGCCGACCGCATCAAGGCGGTCGTGGCGCTTGCGACCGGTTGGACAGCGGAGGAAGTCGCTGAGCTGTTACAGATTGATCCCAACACCGTGCGTAACCACTTCAAGCGCTATCGCACCGAAGGCCTGGCGGGATTGAACCGTGTGGGTGAAGGTGTGCAGCCCGAGCCTGCTCACGGAGGAGCAACTCATTGAGTTGGACGTCCATCTACAAACCAACCTGTACCTCTCGGCCAAGGCGGTCGCCCATTGGGTGGAGGAAACCTATGGGGTGTCCTACACCGAGAGCGGGATGACCGCGGTCCTTCACCGTTTGGGTTACGTGTACAAGAAGCCCAGGTACGTACCCGGCAAAGCCGACCGGGAAGCACAAGAACAGTTCCTCGCCGAGTACGAAAAGCTCCAGGAAACCAAGGGGAAGGATGACCCGATTTATTTTATGGATGCCGTCCATCCGCAACACAATCCGGTCCGCGCGTGTGGTTGGATCAAGCGGGGCGAAGACCAGGAAGTACGGACCAACGCGGGACGGGAGCGTATCAACATCAATGGCGCCATTGATCTGGATCGCCTGGAACCAGTCGTCCGTTTCGATCCAACCATCGACAGCGATTCGACCCTTGCCCTGTTTGCGCAACTCGAAGCCGTGAACCCCAACGCAACGGCGATTTACATCATCTGCGACAACGCACCGTACTACCGTTCCCCAGCCGTTCAGGACTACCTGAAGACCTCATGCATCCAGCTCGTATTCCTCCCTTCCTATGCGCCGAATCTGAATTTGATCGAACGCTTCTGGAAATTCTTCAAGAAGAAAACCTTGTACAACCAATACTTCGAAACGTTTGCCGAATTCAAAGCCGCTTGTGAGGAATTCTTCCGAAATCCGAGCAAATATCAGCGCGAATTGCGTTCTTTGCTGACGAACAATTTCGAACTCATCGGCTGAATAAAAAAACGAAATATTGGTACCTAAATCCTGCAAGCGAAGTGCTTAGATGAGGTGGAAAAGGTAAACTCCTCAGAGAGTTAACGTCTGATCAGATCAGCCTGAGGAGTCACCCTTATCCATGAGCAAAAATACCAGAAAAAAGCCGGGTAGTGGTGATTTTTGAAGTGATACCTAGCCAACAATGGGCAATAATTCGGTATTATATCAGTGTATGAAGAGTTTTAAACAAATCTCATGCATTTTAATACATTTAGAAAAAGACAACGTCTTACGTACGAAGCGTGCCAAATGTTGCCGTAAGGTATTATTCCAACGCTCAATATGAGCCGTTTCCCCCGTTTCTTTACCCACAGGGCGATGTTGCTCGCTCGGAATGACGGCCTGATACGCGTTCCAATAATCACTGAAAACGATGGCTTCTTTATAAGCGGATGGTACGCGATCCCAGAGTATTCGACAGGTGTCTTCGCTGCGATCACCGCAGGCATAGGCGACGATTTCTCGGGTCTCTCTATTCATGGCAATCCAGATCCAAACTTTGTCTTTGCTACGGAAGACAAAGGACCACAACTCATCCCCCTCCAGCACAGGAATCTTTTCCGGATCAACAGGTTGTAGCGTCTCTTCAAGGGGAGGGAGGTCATTCGCCTTCTCTTTTAACCAAGCACTCAATGTTTGGCGAGAGATCCCAAAAGTCCGTTCAATCCCGCGCATAACTGGATCTTTCTTGATAAACTTTTATAATGAGTTCTTTCTTTTCTTCCGTCGAGCGTTCCTTGGGCTCAAGTACGCCATAGGCACCACAGGTTTTACAATGATATTGCGAGCTACCGGACGCATTTGTGCCATTTTTAACGAGATCGTTGCTCTGACATTTGCGACAGGTGTATACTTTAGACTCAGTAATCATAATTGAAAACTCTTTGGTTGGTTTTATAAATGAACGTAATCGTTCAGACCAACCGTATTATTCCAGAAGAGAGGGCTAAAATCTAGAATCAGGTAGCGAGAAAAACGGGGGAAATCGGAATGATTGCCGATGAACTAATCTACTCGATCACTTCAAAAATTACCACTACCAAAAGCCGAACAGGGCACGCCGATCTTCGCCGAAAATCCGCTACGAAACCGGCGGACGGAACTTGACCAGCCAAGCCGGGCTGATTCCGGTGATCAAGTTCCTCGACGGCCTGGGATTCAGAGACTGCCTTTTTAGACAGTATCCGTGAAAAATATCCTTAATAAACAGATTGTTAATTTTCTTCAAACTGCCCACAGTCAGGGAATTCCTAAAGAGAGTTCCTAGACAGTCTCTCAGCGGTTTGTTCCACCAGGTGGTGCGCCACGAACGCCAGCCCAATGCACGCTACCTGCTCGGCGAAGCCGTTTTTCTGGTGCTCATTGGCTTGGCGGGCGGTGCACGTAGCCTCAGCCAGTGCCTGGTCCTGTGGTCCGACGGGGTGTTGCAGCGTGTGGCCGGATGGGTGCGGATTCCCGATGAGAGCACGGTGGGACGGTTGTTCAAAGAGGTCAGTGAACGCCACATCAGCGAGCTGGAGAACCTGGTTCATGAAGCACGCAAGCGGGTCTGGGGACGAGCCTTGCGGGCTGGTACCTCACGGATTGCGATCCAGTGCCAGAGGTGGGTGGATGTCGACTCCAGTGTCAAAACCGTCTACGGCCGCCAGGAAGGGAGCGCGAAGGGATACAACCCACACAAACGTGGTGCCCCTTCCTACCATCCGCTCCTGGCCTTCTGTACCGATACCAAGGAAATCCTCCAGGCCTGGCTTCGCACCGGCAGCGCCTACAC
>DS021205.1:64223-65434 GCA_001735895.1 Olavius algarvensis Gamma 3 endosymbiont
TGACGGATGAGCGCACCCTGGCACGCAAGGTGAACGAGGCCTTCATGGCCCTGATCCTGGAGCTGCATTACGGCAAGGATGAGATCCTGGAGGCCTATGCCAATGAGATTTTTCTGGGCCAGGATGGTAAGCGGGCGATCCACGGCTTCGGCCTGGCGAGCCATTTTTATTTCAACCGCGCCCCGGATGAGCTGGGGATTGCCGAGACGGCCCTGCTGGTGGCCCTGATCAAGGGGCCTTCTTTTTATCACCCGCGGCGGTTTCCGGAACAGGCCCGCAAGCGGCGCGATCTGGTCATCGATGTACTGCGGGGGCAGGGGGTCATCAGCGCCGCCAAGGCGACGGCGGCCAAGCAGGCGCCCCTGGGGGTCAGTGACGAGGGCGGGCGGCCGATAGGGACGTATCCCGCGTATCTCCAGTTGGTGCGGAAGCAGCTGCAGCGGGATTATCGGGAGGGGGATCTGCGCTCGGAGGGGTTGCGCATCTTCACGATGCTGGACCCGCTGGCGCAGGCGATCGCGGAGGCGGTGGTGCGCAAGCGGGTGCCGGGGCTGGAGCGCGCGCGGGGGCTCGCGGCGGGGAGCCTGGAGTCCGCCGTGGTGGTCACTTCCGCCGGCCAGGGGGAGGTCCTGGCCCTGGTGGGGGGGCGGGATTCGGAGTACGCGGGTTTCAACCGGGCCCTGGATGCGGTCCGGCCCATCGGCTCGCTCATCAAGCCGGTCGTTTATCTCACGGCCCTGTCGGAGCCGGAACGCTTCAACCTGGTGACGCCCCTGGCGGATCGGCCGGTACGCCTACGGGCGGAGGGGGGCAAGCTGTGGCGGCCCCAGAATTATGACCGCAGGAGTCATGGGGAGGTGCCTCTCTATCAGGCGCTGGCCAAGTCTTATAATCTGGCGACGGTCAATCTGGGGTTGGCGCTGGGCGTGGACCGGGTGGTGAGGACCCTGGGGGCCCTGGGGGTGCGGCGGTCCGTGAATCCGGTGCCGGCTCTGCTGCTGGGCTCGGTTTCCCTGAGCCCGCTGGAGGTGGGCCAGGTGTATCAGACCCTGGCCGCGGGGGGCTTTCGGGCCCCCCTGCGGGCCATCCGCGAGGTGTTGGACGCCTCCGGCCGGCCGTTGAACCGCTATCCGTTGGCCATCGAGCCGGTGGCGGATGCCGCCGCGGTGTACCTCACGACCTGGGCCATGCAACAGGTGGTCCGACAGGGG
>DS021206.1:0-33177 GCA_001735895.1 Olavius algarvensis Gamma 3 endosymbiont
GGCAAGGAACAGGCGCACACCCACTTCGGGGCGAAAACGTTTTACGGCTTTCATCAGTCCGATGCTGCCTTCCTGGATCAGGTCGGGAATTGGCAGACCGTAGCCGGCGTAGTTATTGGCAACTTTGATGACAAAACGCAGGTGGGGCAAAACCAGCTTGTGAGCGGATTCGATATTACCCGTCTCCTGTAAATCCTTTGCCAGTGAATACTCTTCTTCAGCGCTCAATACAGGCACGCTCCTGGCGGCCTGAATATAGGCGTCCAGGTTAGAGCTGCCCAGCAGTACGGGCATGGTATTACGTGTATTGACCAGTTCTGTGCTCATAAATGACCTCGATTTGACTATTATTTAGCACTCATGCTGTTCGAGTGCTAGCAATTAGAGCATATTCAGTACTAATAGTTCAAGTTTATTAGCAAATATTAATATACCCTCTAAATGCGCGGTTAATAACGAAAAACTGTAGTGGATACGTCTCAAAGCCCGCCTTGGACCAGTACTTTTCGTCAAGCCCCAGGTCTGCCCGGCGCCATTGAAAATACCGAAAATAGGCCGGAATCCGACAACCGGTCTTGTTATACTGCAGTTCCGCAGAGTCTGGCTTTCCTGTTTTTGTCTTATCCCGCCTTTGCATCCAGCCTCCAGGCTACTACGCAACCTCGCTTGAGAGTATCCGGGAGTTTTTCATTAGAGTTCCCGCACCGGAAAAGCGACAAGGAAGAGATATGACTATTGCTCAACATATTAACCCGGGTCTCGAACAGGCGCTCGAGGGTAAGCTTGTCGGGGATGAACTCGAAGTTACCGTCGCGCCCGCCGACGCTTATGGCGAATGCAGTGACGACCGCATCCAGCAGGTACCGATGGAAGCCTTCCAGGGAATGGATAAAGTGGAGGTCGGCACGGCTGTTACAGCACAAACCGATCAGGGTCCGATCAACCTGGTTATTACCGCGGTAAGCGGCACTCAGGTGACGGTAGATGCAAATCATCCGCTGGCGGGTAGATCATTGAAATTCAACGTCATTGTCAAAGACGTGCGCGACGCCAGCGAAGCGGAAGTAGAGCATGGCCACATCCACGGACCCGGCGGTCACGATCACTATTAACCCGGCGACAATATATGTCGCCGGGTTAATGAAATCTCGGGATTATTCCGCAGTTCAGGGATTTAGCGCTTCGCTCTGACGCTTGATACTGACCAGGGTACGCAGGCGCGCCAGCAAATCGTCTTCGTCTACCGGCTTGGTAATGAAATCGTTGGTGCCGGCGCCGAACATCGCCGTGAAATCAGTGCGTTCGTCTTCAGCGGGCTCGATCGTCATCAGCAGAATCGGCAGGCTTAGATAATCCAGCCCCAGATCGTTGCGCACCGCCTGAATCAGCCCGAACCCGCCCATTTTACTGGTTAACATCAAGTCGGTAATCATAACGTCGAAACTGCAGTTGGCGTCGGCTGCCAGATCCTGTTGCAGGCACTCGAGCGCTTCCTGCGCTTCGCGGAAATGGATGTATTCGATATTATTCTTGTCCAGAATGCCGGTGGTGATGGCGGTCGACGTGGCGCTTTTGTCGACATATAAGATCTTTATCGGCAATTCGTTGTAGGTGCCGAGATAATTAAGGATGAAGTTGACCAGCGATTTGTGGCCTTCGGCCTTGTCGAAATAGGCGGTCACCGCATCGGTGTCGTCCATGTCGGAGTCTATTACTCGCGGTTTGGTATCGCCGGAGACGACGAATATAGCCGTGTCTTTGTTTTTCGGGGTCTGGCGAATCGCTTCAACGAGTTGATAACCGTCGGTGTCCGGCAAGTTGGTGCCGGTGGTGATAATTTCAAACTCGAAACGTTTGACCGCGGTCATTGCTTCCTTGCCGTTGCCGCAGGCAATGATATCGAGTTCAGGCGCGCGGTTCGATATCTCCTTGAACAAAATAGTGCGCGCCGAATCCGAAGAATCGATTAGTAGTAGGCGGCGTTTTACGGGCATTTGTCGTCTGGTTAGCTTGGTTCTATTTGGTTCAGGTGCCGGGCAACCGCAATCCAGGAGCCGGTCAATCCAAGTAGAGTACTAGATGTTATCAGAATGATAAAGTCGTGAAGCGAAAAAGTGATCAAGGTCAATTCCGACTGATATAACAGGTTCAGGCGCGCCAGTGGTCCTGAAATTGCAAGATAGCCGATCTCGACGATTAGCCAGGATAATAGGCCGCCCAGCAGGCCGTACCAGAGGCCGCCATAAAGGAATGGGCGACGAATAAAGGCGTCAGTGGCCCCGATTAATTTGGTGACGATAATTTCCTGGTAACGGTTCTGGATATCGAGACGGATGGTGTTGCCGATGATTAATAATACCGCGCTGGCAAACAGGATGGTGATAATAATGACCGATCGCTTGGCGATTTCGATAATTGTATAAAGTCTTTCCAGCCACTCGGTATCCAGTTTGGCAATCGCAACTTGCGGTATCGACTGCAACTTTTTTACCAAGTTGCGTATTTCGAAGGTATCGGCCGCGCCGGGTTCGACCACGATGGTATGGGGCAGGGGATTGCTGCTCAAGGTATCGATACTCTTGCCAAAACCGGAGTTCTGTCGAAACTCTTCGAGCGAATGATCGCGTGAGATGAAGCGAGTAGTTTCTACCTGGCGCATGCTGCGGATATCCTTTGCCACCGCGCGCGCGCGTTTCTCATCGAGGTCGAGATCGAGATAAAGGCTGATCTGTGAACTCGAACGTAAGTCACCCGCCATTGCGTCAATGTTTTTCAGGAATAGATAAAACCCTCCGGGCAGCGACAAAGTGATGCCGATTACGGCAACCGTCATGATGGTTGTGGCCGGTGCCTGGTAAATCTTGCCGAGGCTGAATACCAAAGACTGCAGATGATGCAGGAAATAGGCGGATATGGCGTTCGTGACCGCCGGCTTATGGCGTCGAGTGTTAGTCGCCATTTATTGTTATCCTCGGGCTGCGAACGTCGATGTGGTCGCGTTGCCCAGCGCCTGACGCGGGTATGCCAATACCGGTTTCGACCAGCGGGAAACGCGTTCCGCGTCCGCGCCAACCCGACCTGTCCGCGTCCCGCGGCGGCCGGCAAAGGGGACTAGCGCCAGCCATCGTTGCGCCACTCCTCATTCGCAGCGAGGTCGTTTAGAATCAACTGGCCTCGGTTGAGCGTCAGGCGGGGTTTGTCCAGTTCTTCGATCAGCCCGAGATCGTGGCTCGCGATTAGAACGGTTACGCCTACCTGATTGAAATCGATGAATATCTGCATAATTTCACGCGACAGCACCGGGTCGAGATTACCGGTAGGTTCGTCGGCCAGCAGCAGCATGGGTTTATGCACCACCGCGCGTGCGATTCCGACGCGCTGTTGTTCACCGCCCGACAGCGTGATCGGCATCGACTTTTCCTTGTTAAGCAATCCCACTTTGTCGAGTGCGGCGCGCGTGCGCTTGGCGATTTCCTGGCGACGATGACCCTGGATTTGTAGCGGCAGGGCGACATTGTCAAATACCGGGCGATCGAATAATAGTTGATGATCCTGGAAGATGATGCCGATGTTGCGGCGGATATGGGGAATGCGTTGTCTGGCTACATTGTTGAGATTGATTCGGTTCAGCAAGGCTTGTCCGCGGGTCGGTTTTTCGATTAGCGCGATAATTTTCAGCAGGGTACTCTTGCCGGCGCCGGAATGCCCGGTGATAAACGCCATTTCACCATCACCGAGTTGTAGCGAAACGTTGGTCAGCGCTTCGAAACCACCCTCGTAACGCTTGGTTACATTGTGAAATTCGATCATGGGTTCGGATCAGGCTCGGGTTTCGGTCAGCAGGGCGTCGACAAATTCTTCGTTATTGAAAGGCCGTAAGTCGTCCACCGATTCCCCGACCCCGATATAGCGAATCGGAGTTTGCAATTGTTCGGCGACATTAAAGATCATGCCACCCTTGGCCGTGCCGTCGAGCTTGGTCAGGACGATACCTGAAATGCCGACCGCGTCTCGGAAATTGCTGGCCTGCGCCAATGCGTTCTGACCGGTAACCGCGTCGAGCACCAGCAGCGTTTCCTGCGGAGCGTCGGGATCGAGCTTGGCCATGACACGCTTAATTTTTTCCAGTTCGTCCATCAGGCTGAGCTGGGTGTGCAGCCGTCCGGCGGTATCGGCGATTAGCACATCTATACCGCGCGCCTGCGCGGATTGCAGCGCGTCAAATATTACCGAGGCTGAATCGGCGCCCTGGCCCTGCTTGACCACCGGAATCTCGAGTCGATCGCCCCAGATCTGCAATTGTTCCACCGCGGCCGCGCGAAAGGTATCGCCGGCTGCCAGCATCACCTTGAGGCCCTGATTCTTGAATTGCTGGGCGAGTTTGCCGACGGTCGTGGTTTTGCCGGCGCCATTGACACCGACCATGAGGATTACAAAGGGTTTCTTACCCGTATCGATGCGCAGCGGGATCGTGCAGGGCGCGAGAATCTCGGTCATCGTATTCTTAAGCACACCGATTAGCGTTTCACTATCGCCCAACTGGCTGCGCCGCAGCGATTCGGTCAAGGTCGAGGTTATTTTCCGGGTGGCCTGAATGCCGACGTCGGCCATCAGCAACCGCTCCTCGAGTTGCTCCAGCAAGGTCTCATCGATTTGCTTTTTTCCGAGTAATAAATCGGTCAGTCCACCGGACAGATTTTCTCGGGTCTTGGTCAGGCGCTGACGCAGGGAGGCGAACAGGCCGGACGGCTTGTCCTGGCCCTCCTTGGCGGCAGATTTAAATCCGAACATCGTTTTTCCGGGTGACATAATTCAGGCACAATATGCTAACAGAAAGCGATTCCATCTGTGCACTTCATAACCCGCGTAAAACGTGAATATGGCGACTTCCCGGAAATCCCGGATCAGAATTATCGGCGGCAAGTGGCGCGGCCGCAAAATCGACGTCCTTGAGGCCGATGGCCTGCGCCCGACGCCTGACCGGGTTCGTGAAACACTATTCAACTGGCTGGCTGATCATTGCCGGGGGGCGACGGTGCTGGATTGTTTTGCCGGTAGCGGGGGTGCTGGGCCTGGAGGCGCTGTCGCGCGGCGCTAAGCGTTTGATTGCGCTGGAGCAAAATGCGCAGGCAGTCGAGAATCTGCAACGGCAGGCAGAGCTGTTCGAGGCCGGGGCGATCGAAGTAATCGGCGGTGACGCGCTTGCATCGATAGCCCGGTTAGGTAAAAAGTTCGATCTGGTTTTTATCGATCCACCCTATGCCAGGCCCGAGTTGCGCCGGCAGCTATTGCAGCAACTCGAAGCGCATGACTGCCTGCTGCCCGGCGCCCGTCTCTACTTTGAGTGGCCGAGCTCCGGGGAGATCGAGCTGGCTTCGCCCGGACTGCACTGGTTGAAACGGAAAACCGCCGGTCAGGTGACCTATGCGCTGGCCGAATGGCGCATATGCGGCTAATTTGCACAGCCTGTAAAGATTAAGGTCAAGGTTGGGGCCGGAATAGCAGAAATGTCCTGGAGGCTTTCCCTGGTGGCATTATGCAGGTTAAAATCGTTCGTTTATTTCGCCCGGTAGCCTAGCCCGGATATTTCATGAAGGCGGTACAAACTCTTGAGAAATGAAATGAATTTCAATAACTTGAACGGTTTTTTCAAGAATGTTAGCGGGTACAGTTTGTACCTGAATTTCGTTCCCTTCATGAAATATCCGGGCTAGCCCCGAATACAGAGGTAATCCATGACAGGCATTGCAATTTATCCCGGAACCTTCGACCCGGTTACCTGCGGGCATATCGATATATGCCAGCGTGCGCTGAAGATGTTCGACCATGTCGTCATCGGGGTTGCGGATAGCCTGGCCAAGGAGCCGTTTTTCGATATCGACGAGCGTTTCGATATGCTGGAAACGGTGTTTGCCGACAATGATCGTATCTCGGTCCAGCCCTTCTCCGGTTTACTCATCGATTTTGCGCGTGATAGCAATGCCGAAGTGATTATTCGCGGGCTGCGAGCGATTTCGGACTTCGAATACGAAGTGCAGCTGGCCGGGATGAATCGTTCACTGGCGCCGGAAATCGAAACCGTTTTCCTCACCGCGGCCCAGCGCTACGCCTTCGTTTCGTCGAGCCTGGTGCGGGAAATTGCGCGCCTCGACGGCGATGTCTCCGAGTTTTTACATCCCGATATTCTGGCCCGCCTGACAGCCAAGCTTCAGGCCACAAAATAGCGCTCCCGACGGAGGTTTGGCACATGGCCCTGATGATTACCGATGAGTGCATTAATTGCGACGTTTGCGAGCCGGAGTGCCCGAATGACGCGATCTCGCCGGGTGAGGAATTTTACGAAATCGACCCGCTGCTGTGCACCGAATGCGTCGGGCATTTCGAAACATCGCAATGCGTCGAAGTCTGTCCGGTAGACTGTATTCCGTTTAACCCGGAATACCCGGAAACCCAGGATGAACTGATGGAAAAATACAATCAGTTGACCGGCGGGAACGAAACTTAAATCTGTTTTAGTCGTTTGAGGACCCTGTCGGCTGTGAATCAATAACCGCCGACGGCGCCCTCGCTGCGGTTGTCGTAAGCCGCCTCGAGATAGTTCTTGTCATTCAGGCGTACCGCCTTAATCCGGCCCAGGTAGCCTGGTCTCTGTTCCACGGTTTCGTGGCCGCGTTGCCGCAGACCCGCCACAACTTCCGGCGAGAATTTAAACTCGTCCATATATAGCTTGTTGGGCAGATACTGGTGATGCACGCGCGGAAACTGCACCGCCCGGTCGATATCGAGCCCGCTGGCCAGGACGCGATAAATGGTTTGAATCACGCTGCTGATTATTCTTGGTCCGCCGGCCGCGCCGAGCGCCATTACGATTTTGCCGTCTTTTTCGACCAGTGTCGGGCTCATCGAGCTGAGCGGCCGTTTGCCGGGTTGCACGCGGTTGCCGAAGCCCTGTATCAGGCCGAAGGCGTTGGGCTCGCCCGGACGCGTGGTAAAGTCATCCATCTCATTGTTCAGGGAGATGCCGAAATTTTCGGAAACGATCCCGGAGCCGTAACTCCCGTTCAGGGTTACCGTGAGCGTTAGCGCGTTGCCGTCGGCATCCAGAATAGAAAATTGAGTGGTTTCATTGGAATCGTCAAGCGGTTTGTCGACCAGCGGTTGCAACTGAATCGATTTGGCGAGACTGATGCTGCGCGCCATTTCGTCGAGATAGCCGGCGGACAAGATCAGATCCAAGGGATTTTTATGGAAATCCGGATCGCCCAGCAGTGCGCGACCTCTGAAGGCGCGATTCAGCACTTCCGCCATCAAGTGCAGTTCGTCGACACTGAGCGGCTGGTAGCGCTCGATATCAAGCTTGTCAAACAGTTCGAACGCGGCCTTGATCACGGCACCCCCGCTGCTTGGCGGCGGCATCGAATAGAGTTTGTGGCCCCGGTAGCGGGCAACCAGAGGTTGCAGCCAGCGAACCCGGTAGTTGGCCAGATCGTCGAGCGTGATGACGCCCCCATTGGCTTGCACCGTGGCGACTATATCCTGCGCCACATCGCCATGGTAAAACCCGGCAGCATTGTTGTCGCGCAGCAGCGTCAGCGCCTGCGCCAGAGCCGGTTGTTTCAGAATTTCACCGGGACGGTAATGCTGTTGTTGCGATTTATAGAAATGGCGCAGTCCGGCGGGATTGAAACGATCTTTCTGGGTTTCCGAGTAACGCGATTCGGTACCGGAAAATTCGATGCCGTCGCGCGCCAGTCGCAACGCCGTAGCGAACAGATCCGACCACTCGAGGCTGCCGTATTTTTGATGCAAGGCCCAGAGTCCGGCAGCGACGCCGGGCACGCCAATCGCGGCGGCGCCATTCCAGGAAGCGCCCTGGGCGCGTTTGAGGTAAAAATCCGGCGCGGTGGCCGCGGGCGCTGTCTCCCTGAAATCCAGCACCTCGACCCCCTGACCCATGCTAACCAGGGCGAAGCCGCCACCCCCTAACGAAGCGTTGGACGGGTTGGTGACCGTTAGCGTGAGGCCGACCGCCACGGCGACGTCGACCAGGTTGCCGCCCCGGTCGGATACCGCTTTACCGGCGTCGACCGCATAACTCGAAGGCGCGGATATCATTATGCGGGTGCCTTCACCCGGGACCGCCCGGGCCGCGACGGCGAAGATCAGGGCGAACACGAAAATTGCTAAGCGACTGGTCATTTTCTCGGTCATGTTGCGCGCCTTATGATTGCGGGAGTGTCGATGGTAAAGAAGCAATCGATGCCAGGCAAGGTCGGCTTAAGCCTGCGGTTTTGCTGGCTTGTGTCCCAGTCTTAAGATTGATCGCCCGCGCCGTCGATACTAGTCGGCGTAACCCGGTAATGCGCGATCGAGCAGGCGTTTCATCGCGGCAAAATAAAGATGGTCACGCTGACCCTTGTGACGGTCGTTTTCATCGGGCGTTTGCACCTGCCTGATTACTGCCTGCGAAATTGGCAACAGCCGCTGTCCGGTGCTCATCGCGCGAATCTGTGCTCGGCACACACGCTCGAGCAAATACAGCATGCGGTATGCCCTGGCGATGGAATCTACCGCCACCAGCAGTCCGTGATTTCTCAAAAATACGACTTCTTTGTCGCCCATCAGAGTCGCCAGGCGTTCGCCTTCTTGCAGGGTGTCGGCGGTACCGGCATAGTGATCATCATAGGCGATTCGACCGTCGAAGAAGGCAGACGTCTGACAGGCTGGAATCAAGCGATTATCTTCCAGCATGTTGAGCGCCAGGGCCCAGTTCTGGTGCGTGTGGAATACCACGCGTTTGCCGGTAATACGGTGAATCGGTGCGTGAATGCATTGTGCCGAGAGTTCGACCATGCCGCTGCCGTCAAGGCTTTCACCGGCCTCGTTGAAGATAATCAGGTCGCTGGCGCGCGCCTCCGACCAGTGCAGACCAAAGGGTAATACCAGATAGCGATCGTCGTAACCGGGTACGCTCACGGTAAAGTGGTTGTCGATGCCTTCTTCGAGTTCGTGATAAACCGCCAAGCGCAAGGCTGCCGCCAGGTCAACCCTGGCCTGCATCACCGGATCGGTGTTCGAATCAACCGCGTGCATGGACATCAAGCAATGATAATTCATACTGAGATAGACGTCATCCCCGCCAATAGTCATCCCCGCCAATAGTCATCCCCGCCAATAGTCATCCCCGCCAATAGTCATCCCCGCGTCAATAGTCATCCCCGCGTAAGCGGCGGTCCGACGCATCGGGATCTTATAAAACGCCGCCATTGCGAGGTCACCGCTTGCGCGGGGATGACTAAATAGGGTCCGGGGATGCTTAAATAAGATGCGGGGATGACGGGATCTTGTCAGGTGGTCAAACTCCGATAAACCTCGGAGATGCGATAGGGCAGTTTGTCGATGTCGTCGATCAGCACGTAGCTGGAATCGCCGTACATATGCGGCAGATAGTCGCGCGCTTCTTCATCGATGGTAATGCAAAAGGGATGGATACCGCGCTGGCGCGCTTCGAACAGCGCCATGCGGGTATCCTCGATACCATACTCGCCGTGATAGGTATCGTAGTCGTCGGGTTTGCCGTCGGAAAGGGTAATCAGTAATTTGGTACGTGCATTGACTTTATCGAACAAATGGCTCAAATGGCGGATGGTGACGCCCATGCGGGTATAGTCCTGGGGTTCGATTGCGGCGATACGGGCCCGAATTTCGGCGCCGTAGTTTTCGTCGAAAGTCTTTATCTTGTAGGTTTCGCAACGCTTGCGGGTATTACCCGAAAATCCGTAGATTGCGTAACGATCGTCGAGGGAGCCCAGGGCTTCGGCCAGCAGAATCAGTGCCTCGCGTTGGGCGATATTGATCCAGCCTTTGGTCGAGCCGCTCATATCCACCATTAGAATGACCGCGATATTGCGTTCCACGCGATGCGCTTTGCGATAGATGCGCGACGTCATTTCCATGCCGCTGCGCACATCGGCGATGGCTTCAACCAGCGCATCGTAGTCGAGGCTTTCTCCATCCGGCTGTTTTTTCAATACGCGGTACTCGTCGCGCAGGGCTTCGAAATTACGGCGTAACGATTTGATATGACCGCGGTACTTGTGCAGGGTGTCGCCGACGAAAGGCGAAGTATGGTCGGGTTGGATTTCGCGCTCGCGCAGCGCGCACCAGCGTTTGCGATGCGCTTTGCGGGTACAGTCCCACTCGTCATACAGGAAGACGCCTTTTTCGTGATAGGTTCCTTTCGAAACGTCGTTCGGGTGATCTTCCCGGGACTGGGCGCCGAGACTGTCGATATACTCGCCACCGCCCACCGCTTGCAGATAATCCGGCGGCATGTCGCCGAGGTCCTGCAGGATTGAGGTAACCAGGGTTTCGACTGCGTCGTCCGGCCGCAGCGCAATCCCTCCGAGTTCAAATTCGGAGGGGGAATCCGGCGACGATTTGAAATTGTATGTTCGCTGGCCGGACTCAAGCGCATCGGCCTCGAACAATCGATCCTCGGTTTCTATGCCCTGTTCTGCAGCCATCCGCTCCAGCGCCAGTTGCAGCTGCTGTCGTTCGCGTTGCAGGCGGGCCTCGAGCACCGACTGCACTCGCTGCGGATCCAGTTTGCCCTGGTAGAAATAGGGGTCCGGCCGCGGCAAGTCCCAGTGCAGGGCGCTGAGCCGGATCGAATCGAGCACGCTGCTGGCCGGGTCGCGCAACTCCGCCTCCAATGCTTGCCAGAGTGGTGGCGTATCCGCCTGCAAGCGCTTCATTTGGCGCGCCAGTCCCGGGTAGTCGCGCTCGATACAGGCGTTTAGACGCAGTGTCTCGAGATAATGGAATGTGCGTAACATCGGTTCTTCACGGGGGATTTGCTCAATCGTGTCGGCGCGCCAGGTGCCGTACCAGCATTGTGCCCACTGGTGCACGGCAATCGCCTTGAAGCAGATAAAATTATCGGCTTCGAGCGGGAAGTGATCGATGACCGCCGGTAGTTGCAGGATTTCACTGTCGGTTAATACCTCGTCGCCGGATTTGAGGCGCAAGCGACGGCCGTCGAGGCCATGCAGGAAATGTTGCAACACGCCCCGGGTTTTGGAAAATTCCAGCCCGCGGGATCTTTTACGCTGCGCCGCGATAAAATGATCCAGATTCTTGAGCGACTCGACGGCAGGGAATAAACCCTGCTCGAAGTAAACGTCGAGTGCGGACTGCAGCCAGTTCTCGCAACCATCACGACCTATAGTCTGTAGCGCAAAGCCTGCCTTGTTGGCGAATTGGTAACTGAGTTCGGGCTGGGTTTTGGCCACCGACAACACCCAGTTGGCCACGAATTCCTGCCAGCGCGGTTCCAGCGCGAGGATAAACCCTGCGACTTCCTCTACCGTCCAGCTATTGAAGAAATAAGGTTCGAGCCGCTGTTGCAGGCTTTGCGGGTCAAGCATCATGATTGGCATTGGGGGCAGTAGTAGCTCGAACGCTGACCCTGTACCAGGTGTTTGACCGGCGCACCGCAGACCGGGCAGTCTCCGGTATTGCCGTAGACTTGCAACTCGTGCCTGAAATATCCGGGTTTGCCGTCGGCCTGGGTAAAGTCCTGGAGCGTGGTGCCGCCGTGTTCGATTGCCGTGGCCAGGGTGTCGCGCACCGCACAGACCAGTTCGGCGATACGCTTGCGGCTGATGCGCCGCGCCGCGCGGGTAGGGCGGATGCCGGCGCGAAACAATGCTTCGCTGGCATATATATTCCCGACTCCGACGACGATATGGCTGTTCATCAGTACTTGCTTGATGGCCGCGGAGCGTTGCCGGCAGCGCTGGTGCAGATAGTCGGCGTGGAACTCGTCTCCCAGCGGTTCCGGTCCCAGCCGATTTAACAGGCGATGCTGTAACGGGTCGATCTCGCTATACAGCAGCGCACCGAAACGGCGCGGGTCCCGAAACTTGAGTGCCTGTCCGTTAGCCAGTTGCAGCTCGACATGTTCATGCGACTCCGCGGCGGCCCCGACCGGCAGAATTCGCATGCTGCCGGACATGCCTAGATGCCAAATCAGGCTGCCCCGGTCGAGCCGCATCAGCAGATACTTACCACGGCGCGTTACCGCCTCGATGCGTCTGCCCCGGAGATCCGCAACCTCGGTGCTGATGGGCCAGCGCAAGCGGGTTTCACGCAGGATGACGCCGTCGATTCGCTGCTTGCATACGTGGGGTTCGATGCCGCGGCGGGTGGTTTCCACTTCCGGTAGTTCGGGCATGAGGCTAGCTTATCCCCGCAGGAAAATTCTGACCGGTACCAAGCGGCCGGCGCCGGTATCGAGCGGGGGTCCGGTGCGGCATAGTTTGAACCCGAAAAAGCGACTAGGCAGGATCTTCATCGCGGCGCAAGTCGATCAGTTGATAGTAGTGGTCGGTGCGGTAATGATACTGCAGGCCGATGTGCGGATTGGCGATGATGATTTCAGGCTCGATCGACATCAGGTAAAACTCCAGGCTTTGCCCATCCTCCAATTCGGCCAGAATTTTTTGCCGGGGGGTTCCGGCGGCTGCAAATGGCTTGACTCGCGTTGCTGCCAGTCCTTGCCAGTTATCCGCCAGCTGCGCTATCTGCTGTGGATCGAATTCGTTGGCCGCCGCCAGCGACCAGCTGTCGTCGGTATTGCGGTTAAGCTGCAATTCCGGGAGCTTGAGTAAGGTCAGGCCCAGCTTGCGCGGCAGTAGTCGCCGGTCGACGATGTCGGTCAGCCCCTGTGAAATAAACGGCAGGTGTATGTCGGGTAATAAAAATACGGTTGAATCGATCATCGTGTAACGGCGTTCACCGATGTTGTTGGTGGCGCCAAACAGAATGCGGGTATCGTCGAGCTGTAACATAGCCTTGGGGAAATCGAGCCCCAGCGTCGCCAGGTCAATTTCAGCGGCGTCGAGCTGCGATTGGGTCTCGCTATTGACGATGCTCAGCAAGCGTTCGACGTTGATATTGTTGGCGGGCCAGCGGATTGGGGTTTCGAGAACCCAGCCATTGGGCTCGCGCCGCAGCGAGAGCGAATCGTCCGCGGTTTTGATAGACATCGATTTGACTTGTGCCGCGCTGATACCGGTAATGCTCGGTTTTGGCTGGTAACCGGGATTCACATCGTAGCGATTGCCGATATAAGTAAACAGTATGACCAGCACGATCAAGACAAAGTTGATGATCATGCGCCGCGACAACATCAGCGTTTGCGTCTTACGAGCCAGATACGGAGGCCGCTGGCGAGCAATCCCAGCGGCATTAACACCAGGAAGAAAATCGCGATCGAGAGTTGCTTTGGCTGCGACAACTCGAGACGGGTGTCCGGGGCCGGGCGTGGGCTGATGGCGATCAACTGATCATCGTGGCTAAGCCAGTTGAGCAGGTTGATACCCACTTCGAGGTTGCTGCCGTTACCCAGGTAGCGATTCGATAAAAAGTCGGCGTCGCCGACGATAACCACGCGCTGATCGAACAGTTCACCGGCATTATTTTGATGATTGCGAGCCAGGGTTAAGCCGATATTTAGCGGCCCCTGGTTTTCATCCGGCTGATCGCCGTTGAATACTTCGCCACTCAATTCGCCGGTTTCGTTCCAACTGCGGCTATCGCTGCGCAGAAATGTCTGCTGCCGCCACAGGTCTTCGCCATGATATTCGATCGCCTGGGCCTGCGGGAACAGCGACATACTGCCCAGATTCTGCGTAATGGGGTGGCGCGGATATTCCGCTACCAGCGCGAAGTCGGCCCGGTCAAGACCCATTAGCCGGCTGCTGGGATCGACGATAATGCCGGGTACAAACTCGATCGCGAGTTGATCGGCAAGCAATGCCAGGCCGTCGCTAGCCTGCTCCGGGTCGGCCAGCCACAACAGGTTACCCCCGCTTTCGATATGGGTACGCAGTATATTCACTTCGCCGGGCAGCAGCGGTACCTTGGGGCTGGCCAGAATCAGCACGTTGGTATTCGCGGGAATACTGCTGGTTTGTGTCAGATTGAGGTTTTCGATGCTGTATCCCTTGCTGGCCAATTGCGTGGCGAGCAGGCTGTAGTCGTGATTGGCTTCGCGGTAAGGGTTGCGTTCACCGTGACCTTCGAGAAATACCAGCCAGCGCTCACCCTGGCGCAACAGGCGCTGGATAGCGCTGCTGACCGCGGCTTCGCTAACCTGCGAAATTTTTTCACTGCGTCCGCGGTATTCCAGCAGCACCTCGCCATCGTAGCGAATGTCGTGGGCGCGCAGTAAATCGGGGTGCAAATCGGGGTTCAGGCTGATGACGCTGATATTAGGCTGCAGCAGTCGATAACGTTCGAACAGCGTCTCCAGCAGCAGCTTACTCTCGTTGATCGGCGATACGAACAGCGTCACTTCGAGCGGGAACTCGACTTCGGCTACCAGGCGTATCGATTCTTGCGACAGGCTGTTGCGTTGATTGGCTGTCATATCGATGCTGAGCGGGTGGCGCTCGCTGATCCAGGCGAGCACCACCAGTAAGGCAATAAACAGCAGCAGAAATATCCCGGACTGGATGCGAAACTGCAAGCGCATGCGCGAATCGACTTTCACAATAGGCGCTCCCGATCGAGCTGGCGAATCGTCAGTACCAGGAAACCGGTGATCAACAGCAGGTAGTAGGCGATATCGCTGGACTTGAAAACGCCCTCCAGCATCGCCTGGTGATGCTTCAATATCGACAAATAGGCGAGCACCGATTGGCCGTTGCCGACGGAGGACCCGAGCCAGTCGATAATCCACAGCATCAGCAATACGCCAAAGGTCGAGATCGCGGCGATGGTTTGATTCTCGGTCAGGCTCGACAGGTAGAGTCCGATCGCGGCGAAAGACGACAGCAGTAACAGCATGCCGAGGTAGATCGAGAGCAGCTTGCCGCCGTCCGGGCTGGTGCCGAGATAAAGCGACAACGGCATCAGCATCAGCATGCTGACCAGAATGACAATGAACAAAACCAATCCGAGAAATTTGCCGAGTACGATTTCCGACATGCCGATGGGCGCCGAAATCAGCAGGCTCAGCGTGCGGTTGCGTTTTTCCTCGGCGAGCGAGCGCATCGTCATTAACGGCATGACCATTAACAGGATAATCGCGGCTACCTGCATCAACGGAGTGATGACGATATCGGTAACCCCGGGAGTATTGGCAAGCTGCATCAGCTGAGGTTGCAGCAGGAAAAAGTTATCCAGGTTTGCCAGGAACATATAGCCCAGGATGGTCTGCATTACGGCCAGGATAATCCAGGCCATTGGCGCCAGAAACATGGCGCCGACTTCGCGTCTGGCGATCACCCAGATCATTGCGCCTGCGCCTCTTCGTTGTGGGTTAATTCGATAAACAGGTCTTCCAGCGATTGCTGTTCGGGGCTCAGTTCGCACAGCTGCCAGCCTAGCTCCACCGATGTCGCCACCAGTAGATCGGGATTTGTATCGGGGGCAAAAAATACGCGGAATCGATTATTGTCCAGTCGCTCCGCGTGGTCGATCCCTGCCAGCTCGATCAGTTGCTCGAGATCGGGCGCGTGTCACAAGCCGACGGTGTAGGAATGCTCATGCCCCTGATTGAGTGACTCGATCGACGCGTTGTATATCAGTTCGCCGGCGCGAACTATCAGCACGCGATCGCAGGTGGTCTGGACTTCGGACAGTATATGGGTTGACAGAATGACGCTGCGTTCGCTGCCAAGCGAGCGGATCAATTCTCGAATTTCCCGGATCTGGATTGGATCGAGTCCGACCGTGGGTTCGTCCAGGATAACCACCGGAGGGTCGTGGATAATGGCCTGAGCAATACCGACGCGCTGTTGGTAACCTTTTGAAAGATTACCGATCAGGCGCTCGCCGACCGAGGTCAATCCGCACTGCTGTTTGACCCGCTCGAGCGCGCTCTCGCGCCGGCCGGCGGCAATACGATGCAGCCGCGCGCAATACTTCAGATATTCGTCGACGCTGGCCTCGCGATATACCGGCGGGTGCTCGGGTAAATAGCCGAGCTGGGCCTTGGCCGCGCGCGGCGCTTCGATGATATCGTGGCCGGCGATGCTGACTTCACCTTCGCTCGGCGCGAGATTGCCGCTGATCACAGGGGTGGTGGTTGATTTACCCCCGCCGTTCGGACCCAGGAATCCAAGCACCTCGCCGGCTTTCAGGCTGAAATGGCTGATGGCGCGGTTTTGCTGGTAATAACGGGACAGGTTTTCAACCTGAACGAGTGCCTCTGTCATGGCAAGCNTGAGGTTTTACACACGGCTAATCATACCTGACTGGAGACGATATTAAAGCCTGTATCAACGCTAATCCAGCGGCAATAAAAAAACCGGCATAAGCCGGTTTTTTGGTTTTGATTCAAGCGCTTGGATTACTTGATTTTGGCTTCTTTATACTCGACGTGCTTGCGCACTACCGGGTCGTACTTCTTAAACACCAGCTTGTCGGGGGTGTTTTTCTTATTCTTGTCGGTGGTGTAGTAATGGCCGGTGCCCGCGGTTGAAACCAGTTTGATTAAATCTCTCATGATTTTTCTCCTAACACTTGATGCCGCGCTTGCGCATGTCGGCAATAACCGCGTCGATGCCGTTTTTATCGATAATGCGCATACCCTTGGCGGAAATCCGTAGTTTGACCCAGCGATTCTCGGACTCAACCCAGAATTTATGGGTATGCAAATTCGGCAAAAACCGCCGGCGCGTCTTGTTATGCGCGTGCGATACATTGTTTCCGGCAACCGGTTTCTTACCGGTCACTTGACAGACGCGGGACATGATGGAACTCCGTTGAATAGCGAGATTGGTTCGAGGGCGCGAACTCTACCAGAAGCATATCGAGGATTCAAGCGGCATTGGACCAAAATCTTTCCATTTTTCAGGGCTTTGGCGTTTCCTTTTAACGCCCTCAGCCGCTAAGATTGCAGGCTGTGAAATTTACCCGGATAGCAAGCCGATGGACATAGTTTTCATCCATGATCTACAGATCGAAACCGTAATCGGAATATACGACTGGGAACGCAAGATCAAGCAGATCATTAGCCTCGATATCGAAATGGCGACCGATATCGCCAAGGCTGCGCAATCGGACGATATCGAGGATACGCTGAGTTATAAAAGTGTCGCCAAACGCCTGATCGAATTCGTCGAACAAAGCGAGTACGAACTGGTCGAGGCGCTGGCCGAGGAGATCTGCAAGATTATCCGCGGCGAATTTGCAGTGCCCTGGGTTAAGCTGACCCTGCACAAGCCCGGCGCCGTGCGCGGTTCAAAATCGGTGGGGGTCATTATTGAACGCGGGGAAAAACCCGTATGAGTGCCCGGGTTTACGTTGGTCTCGGCAGTAACGTCGATCGAGAGAACCGCTTACGCCAGGCCGTTGCCGTGTTGCGCGGAGATTTCGGTGAGCTCGAGTTGTCGCCGGTTTATGATTCGGCCGCGGTTGGCTTCGAGGGCTATGATTTTTTGAATCTGGTGGCGGGATTCGATACCGGTCTGGAAGTCGAGCGCGTGGTTGCCAGGTTTCACGAAATTGAAAATCAACTGGGGCGTGACCGCAGCCTGCCGAAATTCGCCAGCCGCTCCATCGACCTCGATATCCTGGCCTTTGGCGATTTGGTGCTTGATTTACCGGGAATCAGGATTCCGCGCCCCGAGATACTCGAAAACGCCTTCGTCCTGAGACCTCTGCAGGACCTTGTGCCGGACGACCTGCACCCGGAAGTGGGGCAAACCTATGCCGAATTGTGGCGGCGCATGGCGCCCGCCGCACCACGCTTGAACGTCTTCCCGCTGGAGTTGTAGAGCGCTTCGAAGGGGGACAGATCTTCAGATCTGTCCCCAGGCATTAAGGATGTTCTTCAGCGCCTCTAGCAACGCTTCGCATTCGGTCTCGCTGCCGACCGAGATACGCAGACAGTCGTCGATACGCGCGGAATTGAAATAACGCACCAGAATGCCGGCCGCTTTCAACTCGAGATAAATGTTTTCAGCCTGGCTCTGCGGGTGACGCACGAAGACGAAGTTCGCGCTCGAAGGAAACACGTGGAAGCCCAATTCCACCAGCGCGGTTGCCAGGCGCTCGCGGCTGGCGATAATGCGCCGTCTGCACTCCTGGAAGTATGTTTCGTCGGCGAGCGCCGCCAGGCCGATGGCACTGGTCAGGCTGTCGACCGGATACGAATTAAAAGAGTTTTTGATACGCTGCAAGGCTTCGATCAGGTTTTCGTTGCCGAGCGCAAAACCAAGCCTGAGCCCGGCGAGATTACGTGATTTGGAATAGGTTTGCACCACCAGCAGGTTGTCGAACTCGGGAATCAACTGACTCGCCGAATCGCTACCAAAATCGACATAGGCTTCATCGATGACGACTACCGATTCGGGATTGTCCGCCAGCATTTCTCGAATTTCGGGTATTTTGAGCGCGATCCCGGTGGGAGCGTTCGGGTTGGGGAGGATGATACCGCCGTTGGCGCAACGGAATCCATCGAAGTCGATTCTGAATTCGGCATCGAGCGCGATGCGGCAATACTCGATTTCGTAAAGTGCGCAATAAACCGGGTAAAAACTATAACTGATATCGGGGAATAGGATTTTATCCTGCTGTTTGAAAAAGGCCTGGAAGGCATGCGCCAGCACTTCGTCCGAGCCGTTACCCACAAACACCTGCTGCGGTTTCAATCCGTGGTAAGCGGCCAGCGCCGCCACTAGATCGCCGCTTTGCGGGTCAGGGTAGCGGCGCAAGCTGTCGGCCGCGAAGTCTTTAAGCGCCTGCGCTACCGCGGGTGATGGCGGGTAGGGGCTCTCATTGGTATTTAGCTTGATGTATTGCTGGTCCCTAGGTTGTTCGCCCGGTACGTAGGGCTCGAGCTTGTTAACTAATTTGCTCCAGTACTTGGTCATGTTGATCCCTAAGCTAGCGCAGCAGGCGGCCGCCGTCGACGCGGATGATTTCTCCGGTAATATAGTCGCTGGTAGCGAGAAATAATACTGTAGCGGCAATGTCCCGGGGTAAGCCGCAGCGTGCCAGCGGAATTTTGTCGAGCACCGATTGTTGGTGTTCGGCGGAATCGTCGGCATCGGGCCATAGTATCGCGCCCGGCGCAATGCCGTTGACGCGTACTTCGGGTGCGAGCTCCAGCGCCAGTGACTTGACCAACATCTGGCTGGCGGCTTTCGCGCTGCAGTAAACGCTGTGGCGCTTGAGCGGCTTCGATGCGTAAATATCGAGCAGGTTGATAATGCCGCCGGCAGAGGATTTCAAGGCGGGATGGCAGGCTTGCGACAGGAATAGCGGCGCACGGTAATTGCTTGCGATCAAATCGTCCCACTGCTGCAAATCGATTTCGCCGAAGGGTGTCGGATAAAAACTGGAGGCGTTGTTGACCAGCAGGTCGAGTCCGTCGAATGCCGCGCAGGCCGTCGCGGCGAGCCGTTCCAGTTCCTGCAGGCTGGCCAGGTCGGCGCCCACCGCCACGGCTGAATTTCGACGCTGCTGATTGAGTTCGTTGACCAGCGCCTGCGCCGCGCCGGTCGAGCTGCGGTAATGAATAATGAGATTTGCGCCGTTTTGATGTAGAGTGCGGGCGACCTGCGCACCCAGCCGCTCAGCCGCACCGGTGACAAGCGCGGATTTGTTTGATAACAGCATTAGCCTACAGAAATCGAAAAATGCAATCATATCACTCCTGCAAGCAGACGCTAAGCTGCGACTTCACGATCCGAAATTACGATGGATCTTGCACCGGGATTTGAGACCGGCGGCTTGAAGTTGCCGCAACCCGACGCCGCAGCGGTCGCATCCAGTACGCGGCTGGTGCAAGCCATTGTGAACCGCATTGCAAGCTGCGGCGGGGTGATCGGATTTAACGAATACATGCACATGGCTTTGTACCAGCCGGGCCTCGGATATTATTCCGGTAACGCGATCAAGTTCGGCGCGCTTGGCGATTTCGTTACGGCCCCCGAAATTTCGCCGTTGTTCGGCAATTGCCTGGCGTCTCAATGTGCCGCATTGATCGGACAGGGCTGCGCCGCGCGGATACTCGAGTTTGGCGCCGGTAGCGGCAAACTCTGCGGCCAGATACTGCGCGCGCTGCCCGGCCTCGAGCGCTATCTAATTCTTGATTTGAGCGCCGAGTTGAAACAGCGTCAGCGGGACGCGTTGCGGGGGGATCTGGAACCGGAATTATTTGCCAAAATCGAATGGTTAAGCGGTCTGCCCGAGGTCTTTGACGGCATCGTGCTCGCCAACGAAGTGCTCGATGCGATGCCGGTGCATCTGTTGGTTAAGCAGCATCAATGGCAGGAGCTTGGCGTTGGCTACGATGGTCAACGCTTCGATTGGCGCAGTTTGGCGCCCGGCGAGCGATTGCTGCGCGAGATTCGCGATATTGAATCCAGGCGCGGAGAATTGCCGGATGATTATCGCTGCGAAATAAACCTCAATTTCAAGCCCTGGTTTTCTGCGTTGGCCCAGAGCTGCCGCCAGGCCGCGGTACTTATCATCGATTATGGTTATGAACAAAGCGAGTTTTACCATCCTGCCCGTAACCGCGGTACCCTGGAATGTTATTTTCAGCAACGCGTGCATTCCGATCCACTGATTTATCCCGGTTTGCAAGACATCACCGCCTATGTTGATTTCGATGCCTGCGCCGATGCCGCCGAAACCGGCGGATTCGAAATCATGGGTTTAGTCCCGCAGCGCGACTTTTTGCTGGCGAACGGTTTGCTCGAAGGGGCGCAATCGCTGGCCGCGGACGGCGGAATCCAGGAGCAGCTGGCCCTGTCGCAGCAGATTAAAACCCTTAGCATGCCGGATGAAATGGGCGAGCGCTTCAAAGTGCTGGCGATGCAAAAGAACCTGACCCTGGAAATGCCGGCCATGCAGCGTAGGGGTCGCTATGGATAGCCTGCAAATTTTCATTCTGTCGATCGTGCAGGGGTTTACCGAGTTTTTACCCATTTCGAGTTCGGCGCATCTGGTGTTGCTGCCGCAGTTAATTGGCTGGAATGACCAGGGCCTGGTATTCGATGTCGCGCTGCACTTCGGCTCGCTGTTTGCGGTGCTGTACTACTTTCGTAACGAAGTCGGGCGCATGCTGAAATCCTGGACGCGTTCCATCTGCGGCGGCGAGCCCGACCAGGATAGCCTGTTGGCCTGGTGGGTTATCGTCGGAACCTTACCCGCAATTTTTGCCGGATTTCTGCTGCAGGGCTCGATCGAGCAACAGCTGCGCGAACCCTGGATTCTGGCGACGGCATCGATTGTGTTCGGCCTGCTGCTGTGGTTCGCCGACGCGACCGCGGACCGCAGTCGCAACGAGTTTCAACTGGGTTTGAAAGATGTGCTAATCATCGGTTGCTGTCAGGTGTTGGCGCTGATTCCCGGGACTTCGCGCTCCGGCATCACCATCACGCTGGGTCTTTTTCTCGGACTCACGCGCCAGGCTGCCGCTCGATTTTCGTTTTTGCTGGCAATGCCGGTCATTTTCGCCAGCGGCGTATTGCAAACGGTGCGTATGTTCACCGAGGTAAACCCGATCGGCTGGTTTGAGCTGTTACTCGGTGTCGTCCTGTCGGCGCTTAGCGCTGCGCTTTGCATCCACTATTTTCTGCGCCTGGTCGAACGGCTGGGAATGTTGCCGTTTGTGGTTTACCGCGTGCTGCTGGGGCTGGCGATTTTCGCCTTGTTGATCTAGCCTGCATATTGCACGAAGGCGGAACAAACTTCGGAGAAATCACATAGATATTAAAGTATTAAGTCAATTTCCCCTGAGTTTCGTTCCCTTCATGCAATATGCAGGCTAGCCGATGAACGAATATGCTGCGCGCGGAGTAGCCACTACAGCTGGGCTTAATTTGATCGGGTTTTGGTACCTGCTCGGCGGTTTGATGCTGTTGGGCGTTGCTATTTTATCTTTGGTGCCGTTGCCAGACGTTGGCGTCGGCGATAAATTTTCACATGTCGTTACCTATTTGCTCCTGGCGGCGTGGTTTGGTTTGCTGGCGGCTAACCGGTTGGTGTTGTGCTGGACGGTTGTCGGCTTGATGGCCTTCGGCATCCTGCTCGAGATCCTCCAGGGAATGACGAGCTACCGTTATGCCGAATGGGCCGATATCCTGGCCAATGGCGGCGGTATTCTGATCGGGATATGGTTTTATTTAACGCCGTTGAGCCGGATGCTGAGACTAATCGACCGCAAGCTAAGCCTGATTTTGGCGCGCTAAGGCCTGTTCCTGTTCGATCAGGCGCAGGCGGGCGTCGCGAATCGCCTGTCCCATGGCTTTTCCAGCCAGCCCCTGTTGCCGGATTTCCGCGATATCGAGCTGACGCAGCTTATCGGCCAGCGACGCCAGAAATTCCGCCTGGGGATAGGCGGCGTTCTCGGAGCCGCCGCGGCTGCGGATATCGGCGCGACAGGCATCGAGCATTTTATGAAATCGGGCGGGTTTGCGCAGCGCGTCGGTGCGGGTAAACAAGTTCAACAAGCGGGTCGCATTCAATTCCATGGAGCGATGCGCCTGCAGGTGGAACTCGGTCGTGATCAGGGCCAGTTCGGTATGCGCTTTCGGCACCCGCCAGCGTTTGCAAAAAGCCTTAACGGTCTCATTGCCGCGCGCCTCGTGACCGTGATGGCTCGGCAGTATCTCGGCGGGCGTCGATGCCTTGCCGAGGTCGTGCATCAGTACCGCAAAACGGGTTTCATTGTCGTGACCGAGCGCTGCACTTGCCTGCAGCGCCAGCATGAGATGCAGGCCGGTGTCGATCTCCGGATGGTACTTCGCGTTTTGCGGTACGCCGAACAGGGCGTCGATTTCGGGGAACAATCCTTGCAGTACCCCGCAGTCTCTGAGGGTTTAAAAAAAACCGCGTCCAGGGCGCGCGCTAGCTCGGACCATACGCGCTCGGCGACCAGCGCCTCGAGTTCGCCGGATTCGCCCATTTGGCGGATCAGTTCGGCGGTGTCGTCGGCAAGCCTGAACCCGAGCCGATGAAATCGAGCCGCGAAGCGGGCGACGCGTAACACCCGCACCGGATCTTCGACAAATGCCGCCGAGACATGGCGTAGGCATCTGGCTTCGAGGTCGCGTTGCCCGCCGTAGGGATCGACGATAGTACCGTCTTCTGCTTCGGCCATCGCATTGATGGTCAAATCGCGCCGCAGCAGGTCCTGTTCGATGGTGGTCGCCGGGTCGGCTGTTATCTCGAATCCCTTGTAACCGGGTCCGGTCTTGCGTTCGCTGCGCGCCAACGCGTATTCCTGTTTAGTTTGAGGATGCAGGAACACCGGGAAGTCCTTGCCGATCGACTTGTATCCCAGCGCCAACATCTGCTCGCTGCTGGCCCCGGTTACTACCCAGTCGATGTCGTTTACCGCAAGCCCGAGCAGGCGATCGCGAACGCAACCGCCGACACGGTAGGTTTTCACCGATGGTCCCCGGGTTTTCCCGCCGAGGGGTAATTCTTACGAAACTGATCGTAATAACGCTTGTTGCCGAACATGGCGGACAGGCCATGCAGGTATTGCCGCAGACTGGTTTCGCAGTGTTCACCGTCGGCACAAACGTTGTCGACCTGCAGCGAGCGATAATTATCCATCGTGAACAGCTTGCCCGGCAGGCTTTGTAAAATCACCGCCTGCAAACGCGAGAGCCCCTTGCCGAGTGGTAGGATGCGAACCGGCAACTGCAACGTATCGATGATCAGTTCGAGAATTTGCCGCAGCGTGAATACTTCGGGCCCGCATACCGGGTAGCGTTTCGAGTAGCTTTCCGGGTCGTCGATGGCGTTGACGATCAGTTCGACCAGGTCGCCGACATAAACCGGCTGCAGCTTGCTGGTGGGACAGGCCAGCGGAAAATATCCGGCATACCATCTGAGGATGCCGGCAAACTGATTGATGAAGTTGTCTTCCTTGCCAAACACGACCGAGGGCTGAAAGCTCGTGACCCGCAATTCTCGCTGGCCGAAGGTGTGCAACAGGTTTTCGCCCTCCCCCTTGCTGCGCAGATACAGGCTGCTGCCGGTCGCCTGGTCGGCCCCCAGCGCGCTGACGTGCAGCAGGCGCCGGATGCCGGTCTCGCCACAGGCATCGACTAGGGTCTTGATAAACTCGACATGGTAGCGACGGAAATCACCCTTGCGACGTTCGTGCAGAATTCCGACCAGGTTGATTACCGCCTGTTGCCCGACACAGAGTTCGCGCAGACGGGCCGGGTCGGTGATATTGCCTTCGAGCAGGCGAATGCCGGGATGCACCAGCAATTCCCGGTTGCGATGCGGCCGGCGGCTGGGGACGGTAACCTGCCAGCCCCGGTTGGCGAGTGCGAAAGCGAGCTGCTTGCCGATAAACCCACTGCCGCCAAGCAATAATATGTTGCGTTGTCCGCTCATACCGCTTTTTTGTTTCGTTGATTGTGCTGTCGCGGTGGCCCCTTGCGGCGTCGTGGCCGCTGCTGCTGGCCGCCGCTGGGCTTGCCGCCTCGACCCGACCTACCACCCGGTTTGATACGGCCGCCTTTCATTTTTACCGGCGGCGCGGGTTCGACCAGTAAATCGTTGCTAATCGATATCGTTGGGATAGATTTGTTGGTATAGGATTCGATGTCAATCAGATTCATCGCGTGATTTTCGCAGGCGAAGCTGATTGCGGCGCCGGATTTGCCGGCGCGGGCGGTGCGGCCGATTCGATGCACATAGTCTTCACCGAGTTCGGGCAAATCGTAATTGAATACGTGAGTCACATCCGGAATATGCAGTCCGCGCGAGGCGACATCGGTCGCCACCAGGATTGAGTATTCGCCGTCGTGAAATTTTTTCAGTAGCGACTCGCGCTTGTTCTGGTGGATGTCGCCGGAAATGATTGCCGCCGACAGGCCGTTGCCTTGTAGGTATTCCCAGATTTTGATGGTTGCGTACTTGGTGTTGGCGAAGATGATGCTGCGCTGTGGCTGCAGTTTTTTTCATCAAGCCCAACAGCAGCGGGATTTTTTCGTGATTGGCCGGATGGTAGACGCTTTGCTCGATGCGCTCGACCGCCGGTGTACCGGCGTCGATCGTGATCAGTTGAGCCTGGTTCATATGTTCGTAGGCCAGTTCCATGACCTTTTGCGCCATGGTTGCGGAAAACAACATATTGAGCCGCTCTTCGGGATGAGTCAGGCGCCGCAGCATGTAGCGCACGTCCGCGATGAATCCCATGTCGAACATGCGATCGGCTTCGTCCAGCACCATGACCTCGATCGACTTGAAATTGAACAGGCGCTGCTTGAAAAAGTCGATCAGGCGCCCGGGGGTGCCGATGAGCACATCCACCGGTTGCTCGAATTGCATTTTTTGTTGTTCGTAGGCCTTGCCGCCGTAGCAGATCGCGAGTCGCAGCGGTAAATCCTTAAACAGATTCTCCGCATCCTTGTGGATTTGAATCGCGAGTTCGCGCGTCGGCGCCAGAATCAGCGTACGTGGTTTGCCGGCTGCGGTCGGCGCCTCCGAAGTCAGCAGGCGTTGCGCGCAAGCCAGCAGGAATGCCAGTGTCTTGCCGGTACCGGTCTGCGCCTGGCCGGCCACGTCCTTGCCTGACAGCAACAGCGGTAACGATTTGGCCTGAATTGGTGTGCAATGTTTGAATTCGAGCCGGTGCAAAGCGCCGAGCAATCGCTGATCCAGTCCGAGCGAGTCGAATTGCTGCTCGGTTAAGTGTTGTTGCCCCATGTTTTTGGATTTTTCTCTTAAGTTCGCTAATGTATCGGACTATGGTAGCAAATTGCACTAAAACCTGCGCTGTGATTTGAAAAACAGGATTGTTATCCTTAATATAGCGTTTCATAGAGGTGGAAGCTGTAAAATTCACTTCCCTTTTGCATTATTGACAGTTAATTCTGATGCGACTAAATTGTCGGTCTATTTTGATGAACCCATGGGGCTGGAGACACGCGTGAGTGATAAAATCGTATACTTGTCGGATGCTAGTTTTGAATCCGATGTATTGCAGTCGGACAGCCCCGTGCTGGTTGATTACTGGGCCGAATGGTGTGGCCCCTGCAAGATGATCGCACCGATCCTCGAAGAGATCGCCGAAGAGTATGACGGGCGCCTGACCGTCGCCAAGCTCAATATCGATGACAATGCCAACACGCCACCTAAGTACGGAATCCGCGGTATCCCGACGCTGATGTTATTCAAGGGCGGCGCGGTCGAGGCCACCAAGGTCGGTGCCTTGTCCAAGTCGCAACTGACCGCCTTCCTCGATAGCAATATCTAGCCGGACACCATAATAAAGGGTCGTCGATTAGGTAGACGACCCTAATATCATGTGCTAGCCTCTTAACTAATCGGCGCATTCCCGTTGGCAAACCACTTTATAAAAAACCGATCAAGTTCCCGTTTTAATCCATAGGCCGTTGTTACGCCTTTATTTCACAACCCTGCATTAGTGCCCCCATAATATGAACCTTAACGAGCTGAAGCAAAACACTGTCCCCGAGTTAATCGAAACCCTGAAGGGTATGGGGGGCGATCATTCGGCCCGCATGCGACGCCAGGATATTATTTTTAGCATCCTCAAATCGCAGGCGAAGAAAGGCGAGGATATTTTCAGCGAAGGCGTGCTCGAAATACTGCAGGACGGATTCGGATTTTTGCGATCCGCGGATAGTTCCTATCTGGCGGGCCCGGACGATATCTATGTATCGCCGAGCCAGATCCGGCGCTTCAATTTGCGCACCGGAGATACCATTAGCGGCAAGATCAGACCACCCAAGGATAACGAGCGTTATTTCGCGCTGCTCAAGGTCGATGAAATCAATTTTGACGTTCCTGAAAACGTCAAACACAAGGTTTTGTTCGAGAATCTTACGCCGCTGCACCCAAATGAAAGACTGCACCTGCAGCGCGGCAACGGCAGTACCGAAGACATTACCGCGCGTATCATCGACATGGTGTCGCCGATCGGCAAGGGCCAGCGCGGGCTCGTGGTGTCGCCGCCCAAAGCGGGTAAGACGCTGATGCTGCAAAATATTGCGCAAAGTATCGCCAGCAATCACCCCGAGTGTTACCTGATCGTATTGCTGATCGACGAGCGTCCGGAGGAAGTAACCGAGATGGAGCGCATGGTCAAGGGTGAAGTCGTTGCGTCGACTTTCGACGAACCCGCCCACCGCCACGTGCAGGTCGCCGAAATGGTCATCGAAAAGGCCAAACGCCTGGTCGAACACAAGCGCGACGTGGTCATATTGCTGGATTCGATCACGCGTCTGGCGCGCGCCTACAATACGACGATTCCTTCATCCGGCAAGGTATTGACCGGTGGTGTCGATGCGCATGCGCTGCATCGCCCGAAACGTTTCTTTGGCGCCGCGCGCAACATCGAGGAAGGCGGCAGCCTGACCATACTGGCGACGGCGCTGATCGAAACCGGTTCCAAGATGGACGAAGTCATCTATGAGGAATTCAAGGGTACCGGCAACATGGAAATCCACCTCGATCGCCGGATCGCCGAAAAACGCGTCTTTCCGGCGATTAACATCAACCGCTCGGGCACCCGCCGTGAAGAGTTACTGATCGATCAGGAAGAATTGCAAAAGGTCTGGATTCTGCGCAAATTCCTGCACTCGATGGATGAAATCGAAGCGACGGAGTTTGTGCTCGGCCGCATGCAGTCAAGCAAGACCAACCTCGAATTCTTCGACCAGATGAAAAAATAACGACCTTACTGGCAGTTGGCTGCCAGGGCCTCGACCCTCATACAAACAAGTTCCTGATGATGTTAGCCCGCGGCTCAAGCCACGGTATGACGCGCGTTAATGGGTATCGTAGATGATCCGGCTGGCTTCCCCTTTTAGGCGACAGGGTTTTATACTGTGCTGTTTATCGGGCGGAGCTATTTCCTGGAGAGTCAGGCATTGACAAGGGTAACTGGAGCACCGATCGTCATCGCCGGATGGCTAGTCGACACGGCGGCGATGCAAATCAAGCGGGCCGATAAAATCGAAAAACTCGATCGCAGGGTCATGGCCATGCTTGAATATCTGGCTTTTCGGCAGGGTAAGGTCGTCTCTCGACAGGAGCTCAAAGAAGTTATCTGGGCCGGAACCGAGGTCGGCGACGCCGCGATCGACGCCGCGATCCTCGAATTACGTCGGGCCATGGGCGCGGGCGCGCAGGATGCGACAATCATCGAAACCGTTTCCAAGACCGGTTATCGCCTGATCGGCAGAGTGACATACACGGGTGCTAACGGTATCTCCGCGTTAACGAATCCAAATCAGCTTGAGGTACCTATTGTCGGGCTGAGCGCCGCGACTCGTTCGGTCGCGGTTGACCGGCTGCGGGCTAACGATTGGCGCCTGGCCGCATATTTAATGATTCTGCTGATGATTGCTGTTACGTTTTGGCTGCAGCCTTGGGGCAGCCGGGTCGAACCTGCTTCGATCGAAGCAATGCAGTCACCGCTGCCGGACAAACCTTCAATTGCGATTCTGCCGCTTGTCAGCCCGAGCGAAGATCCCGAACAGGAAATCGTTGTCGACAGCATTACCGCAGACTTGATTTCGCAGCTGACGAATCTCCCGGGCCTGTATGTAGTCGCGTCTAATCTCATGTTTGCCTACAAAAATCAGCAGGTCGAAATCAGGGATGTCGCCCATTCGCATGGCGTGCGCTATGTCCTCGAAGGCAGTGTCCGTCGCGCCGGCGTGCGCCTACGCATCGATGTGAGATTGATCGATGCCTTGAGCGGTGATAGCGTGTGGCGGGAAACCCTCGATGGAGTGCTCGCCGATAAGCTTAAGTTACAGGAAAACCTAAGCCGTGGCCTGGTCGAACAGTTGGCGCCAAATTAATGCCTCGAGACAATGCAGTTGAAACAGTTGTTTGAAGGGCTAGACTAGGCGCTCCATCAGTAGAGATGCTTTATGTCCCGGGTTCAGTCTTTTGCGCCGATAATCGGGCGCCAACCTCGTGTCGTGATTCTTGGCAGCATGCCCGGAGTCGCCTCGCTTGAAGCGTTGCAATACTACGCGCATCCGCGTAATGCATTCTGGCCGATTTTGGGTGAACTGTTTGGTATCGATCCGACGGCGGAATACGAAGCGCGCATCCGCGAACTCGAAAAACTGCCGGTGATTTTGTGGGATACCTTGCAGGCTTGCCACCGGCCCGGCAGCCTCGATTCGGATATCGACGCCGATAGCGCGCGCGCCAATGATTTCCCGGGCCTGTTAAGGCGGTTCCCTGAAATCCGGGCGATCCTGTTCAATGGCGCAACCTCGGAAAAATATTTCAGGCAACTGGTCGTTCCGCAACTACCCGATCCGTTGTCAATCCAGCTGCTAAAGATGCCGTCGACCAGCCCCGCACACGCCGGGATGCGATTCGAAGAAAAACTCGCCGCCTGGCGCCGCCTGCTCGAATTCACCGACTGAATAAAATTTACTCAGAGTAAAATCCGGCGTCAGACTAAGATTTACTCTGAGTAAAATCTGGATGTTGGTTGAATCTTACTCGGAGTAGAATCCGGCTCAGGATTCGAACAAGCGTTTGCGAATGTGCGCCATCGGCGCCTGATCGTCGTAGACGATTTTCTGATCCTGCAGGGTAACGCCCAGCGAGGCCCATAGCGCATCGAGGTCGATCGGATAAGGGTCGGTCTTCATCTTCTGGTATAGCGGCACCAGCACGTCGACACCGATGGCGCGGTCGCCGGCCTCGAACACTTTCATTGCGCTGGTGTCGGCGTGCATCGACAGGCCGGCATCGAGCACGCCGCGCAGCGCGTCGCGCAGGCTCAGGCGGTTATCGCTGCGTTTGCGAATTTCGATGTCGGCGAGCATGCAGAAAATTGCGCCGCCCCAGTAAGTGCGACCCCAGGTGGGGGTCAGGTCCAGACCACGGTCACCCGCCTGCGGTAAACCCTGCGGCATGCGCTCGATGAAATAGCGCCATACATGGTCCTCGGTGAGGTGACCTCGTTGCCCGCGTGCGATCGATTCGACATAGGTGGCCAGTCCCTCCAGCAACCAGGCATGCGCCTGGGGCACGTTGGCCATCGCCAGGTGCACCATTTCGTGCACCATAATCCAGTCGCGACGCAGCATTTCGGTGCTGATATTTTCACCGACGTCGATCCGGACGTAGGGTGAATCCCCGCCGAAGGCCCGGCCGAAACGCACCTCGTTTCCAGCGGTGACCATCAGGTTGATATGCACGCTTTTGACCGGAAAGCGGCCGTAGTACTGATGAATTGTTTTGGCGGAGTAGAGGACCCATTCGAGCAGCATGTCTTTCTTGCTGCGCAACACCCGGTCGCCGATTTCGACGCTAATACGGGAGCCGTCGATTTCAAAGGCGAATTCCCTGTCGCTCAAGGTTTCGATTGCCGGATCCGCAGCGTATAGGCTGCCGGAAAATGCGAGTAGCATTATCAGGATGCGCACCAGGATGACTCCCTTGTTATAGCTATTCAGTCTGAGACTATGCTCAACTGCAAAGGTTCAGTCCTCGGGACCCTGTGCGCAATGTTTCGCGGCCAGTCCGGCGTCGTACCAATCGGCGCGGTCGCGCCAAAAGATATTGTCGTCCGGGTTGATGCCTGGAGCCCGGTTTAAACTGCCTGCCGGAATGATGAGTTTGCCGCTTTGGAGGCTGGTATAGGGCACCAGTGATCCACAGTGGGTGCAAAAACACTTTGAGATCGTACCAGGTTCGTCTGGCGTGTAACGTTTGATCAATGCTTCCCCGGACAGCCACTCGAGACGGTCGGCGCTGGTAAAAATATTGGCTGCATGAGCGCTGCCGGTCGAGCGCCGGCACTGGCTGCAGTGGCACAGATAAAATTTGTCAAATGGGCCTGTCACCCGGTACTGTACGCGACCGCAAAGGCAGCCGCCGGTTAGCCTGTCACTCATGGGTTATATCTCCGTTGCTGGCTGGCAATCAGTCTGCCGATTACATCTTCGAAACGGCTTTCATGCACGTTGGCATAGGCCAGCCGGATAAATTGCTCTTGATCCCGGCCGAAATAGCTACCCGGCAGGCAGACGATTTCCTGTTTTTGAATCAGGTCTTTGACCACGTCGCGCGCGGCGGCTTCGAACGGGTGCTCGACGTAGGCGAAATAGGCGCCGGCGCTAACCAGGCGATATCTCAGATCCGGATGGCTGAAGGCCTGCTTGATCGCAATCGCGCGTTGCGCCAGTTCTTCCGATTTTTCGAGCTTCCAGTGGTACAGATTGTTCAGCCCATAGAGCGCCGCAAGCTGGCCCGCATGCGGGGCGCAGATCGCGGTGCAATCCTGGATTTTCTTCAGTTGATCGATTAGCGGCTGGCCGGCCGCGACCGCGCCGGTGCGAAAACCAGTCAGACTGAATACCTTGGAAAAGCTGTAAAGGTGAACAAAGGTATCGCGCCAGTCGCCCCGGGCGAAGAGTTTATGCGGTACCTGGTCGATATCGATGAAATCGCGGTAAGTCTCATCGAGGATCAACGCCAACCCATGCTCGCGTGCGAGTTCAAAAAAGGCTTCGATGCACCGAGGGCTGTAAATCGCGCCGCTGGGATTATTCGGTGTCACCAGCAAGATGGCCCGGGTGCGTGAATTGATCAGCTTGGCCGCTTCCTCGGGATCGGGCATTGCGGTATCGACGTTGAAAGACAGGTAGCGTGGTTTGACGGCGCGAGCCGCCAGCCACATCTGGTGATTGAAGTAACAGGGCAGGGGGAGGATTATTTCATCGCCTGCCTGGCACAGGGTATCGACAACCGAGCAAAACGCTTGATTACAACCGGCGGTGATGAGCACGTCTGCTTCGCTAACCCTACCCCGGTAACGTTTACCGATATCCTCCGCGAGCGCTTCGCGCAACGCCGGAATGCCGCGAATATCGGTATAGGATGCGCCTTCTCCAGCCATGATCGCAGCGCCCAGATAATCGCGTAGCGATTGCGGGGGCAGGTGGGCCGGTACCGCCTGACACATGTCGATCAGGTTGTCGGAGGCAGGATCCCGCACCCACGACCAGGCTTCGGCGATGGGCGCGGCGGCGCAATCGAGTACGTTGGGATTGAATTTCATGTCATCTGCAAGTCGTTTAAGCCCGATCTTAGTGAATTCCGACGCGGCTTGCCAGTCTGCGTATCCGACCCCGGGCCGCCACGATAAGTGGGACGACGCCCGCGCTAAAGTGAGCCTGCGATATGCCGGCAGCTATGCCATAATTCCGGCCTCGCATTGACAGGAAATAGTGATGAAATATCTACACACCATGGTGCGCGTGCACGATCTCGAAGCCGCGCTTGTTTTTTATCGCGATTTACTGGGGTTGGTTGAAACCGATCGCTACGAGAGCGAGCAAGGTCAATTTACGCTGGTCTACCTGGCCGCGCCCGAAGACCTCGATCGGGTAAAGACCGAAAGTGCTCCGCTGCTCGAGTTGACCTATAACTGGGACGGCGAGGTTTATCAGGGCGGGCGTAATTTCGGCCACCTGGCATTCGCGGTCGACGACGTGTACGCCTTGTGTCGGAAAATGCTGGATGCCGGTATCACCATTAACGTGCCGCCGCGCGATGGCCATATGGCATTTTTCCGTTCTCCCGATAATATTTCTATCGAACTCCTGCAAAAGGGCGATGCGCTGCCGCCGGCCGAACCCTGGACGTCTATGCAAACCACCGGCGAGTGGTAACAATGGAGTGTGTTCGGGCGGGACCCGTGGCAATCGTTAGCGGCGCCCTGCGTTAGGCCGGTACCATGTCCTTACTAAATGCACAGGACAGTTATTTTGCGCTCGGTAATCCGCTAGTTTGGCTGGAGCGCCGCCTCCACCGCTATCGCCATCACCAAACGCTGCGAATAAATCAGCGTGAAATTAAACTCAGCTGGACCGACCGTGCCGAAACCGCATTACGGCAACGCCGCCGGGCCTTGGTAGTCGAGCTGCAACTTTATTTTTCCTGCGTGGTGAAAAAACGCGTCCTGTTTCATCAGCTACCGATAGATTTCGAGAGCTTCCGCGTCAACGATAAAATTGAACTTTGCTTTCGGCCGATCGCGTCGGCGGTCTGCGATCCGAACGAATTTGCCACCCGCTATCCGTCCGGCAGGGACCTGTCCACAGGCGTGGCCGCGCGCATGTTGCCTGGATCGGTCGAGATTGATTATCGGCGAGGAAACTGGCAAGGCCAGTT
>DS021206.1:37303-42049 GCA_001735895.1 Olavius algarvensis Gamma 3 endosymbiont
CTGAATGTCTTCGATGTGAAAGGTGCCGCCATCGGGCTGCCGCCGCGTCAGCGTCGCCACCACCAAATCGGTTAATTGTTCAACCGTTTCATGAACCCGCGTCGAGGCCGCGGCCTGGCCACCTTCGACCGCAAGGAAAGCCTTGGTCATCGCGATGGCAATTTTATCTTTGTCAAAACTGGTTAATTTGCCGTTGCGGCGAATGACATTGTAGTTGCTGCTAAGTGAACTGCTGTTGTCGCTGATAACCGCCGGCACCGCTTCGATGGGTGCGACGGCGGTATCAGTTAGAGGTGATTCGATATTTTGCATTTATAGCCCGATCCCTAGTTTTCAATGTAATGTTCGGATGAGATCCGTGTCTATTTAACTGCGGCTACCCTTTCCCCTAGATAGTTAAAGTAATTTGTAACTATCGGACTCAAGTAATTAGTCTGTTTATGGATTGGAATGAACCAGCCAGTCTTATTTATTCTGTAAAGGTGAATAATTAACCTAATATACAATATAGTGTGTTTTGGCTCAAGGTCAAGTACATTATGTTGTGTATTTATCTGTGGAGATGCCGGGTATAACCTGTGGATAAGTCGAAACTCAGGTTAGAAACGGCGTCAGCAAAGGCTTCTAGCTTATTGATTTCATATGGCTCGAAATTTGACGGATAAAAATCTATTATTTTCTACAAATTTCCATAAAAAATTTGTATAGCTCGACCGTGACGAGTACCAGACGGAGGATCGGTGACGGCGCATAAATTGGGCATAGACCTGGGCGGCACCAAAACCGAAGTGCTGGTTTTAGATCCCGCCGGAGATTCGGTATACCGGCAACGCGTCGACACCCCGGCTGACAGTTACGACGCTATTCTCGGCCTGATTGTCGAGCAGGTGCGCCAGGCCGAGACCAAACTGGGGCTGGCTACCACCGTAGGCATCGGAATTCCGGGCGCGATTTCTCCCGGATCGGGGCTGTTGCGGAATTCGAACACCGTTTGCATGAACGGGCGCCCGTTTCGCGAAGACCTCGAAAGCCGACTCGCGCGGGAAATTCGTATCGAGAACGACGCCAATTGTTTCGCGCTGTCGGAAGCGTTGGGCGGCGCCGCGCGCGATTACCCGGTCGTGTTTGGCGTTATCATCGGCACGGGTACCGGCGGCGGTCTCGTGGTCGACGGCAGGCTGCTCGACGGACCGCATGCCATCAGCGGTGAATGGGGGCATAATCCCTTGCCCTGGCAGCGCAGCATCGACGGTTCGCCCGAGTGTTATTGTGGAAAAAATGCCTGTATCGAAACCTTTCTCTCCGGTCCCGGGCTGGCGGCGAATTTCCTGCGGCGTTTTGGTGAAACTCGATCCAGTCGAGATATTATCGCCGGCGCCGCCACCGGGGACGATGCCTGCGTCGCAATGATCGAGCTTTACCACGACCAGATGGCACGCGCGCTGGCGCACTTGATCAATATCCTGGATCCGCATGCCATCGTGCTGGGCGGGGGAATGTCTAATATCGATTCAATCTATAACGAAGTACCGCAGCGGTTGGAGGACTACGTTTTCTCCGATTATGTCGCGACCCCGATCCTCAAGGCAGAGCGTGGCGATGCCAGTGGTGTTTACGGCGCGGCGTTGCTATGGGACTAGCCGGCATATCTCGCCGTTTGTCTGCTGCGGCGCCGGTCGAATAATAACTAAAGATAGCGGCGCGCGGGTCGATTAAGTACCTGTGTTCCGATAATTTTCAAGCGATGCTTACGCGATGGCCAGTGTTTATCCGTTAGAAGTCACCTCGGTGCAGGGTTTGCAGGGCCTTGAAATGCTGATTGAGCAAGTCGACAAACTGGTCAGTCTGCCGGATATTTATTACCGCCTGGAAGAAGCGATTATCGATCCCGGCTCGACCACCGACAAGATTGCCGAACTGTTACGCAGCGATCCCGATCTCTGCGCCCGAATGTTGCGCTTGGCAAACAGCGCTTTTTACAGTTTCCCGACTTTAATCGAGACCATCGAGCGCGCGGTCAGCACTATCGGATTGCGCCAGATTCGTGAGTTGGTGCTGGTTACTTCGGTGGTCAAGGCCTTCGAAGGCATCCCCCCCGGTACGGTTAACATGACCTGTTTCTGGGAGCATAGTGTCGCAGTCGGCATAATGTCGCGCGAACTCGGGAAACAGACGCGGATTCCCAACGCCGACGGATTTTACATTCCGGGATTGCTGCACGACATCGGGCGTCTGGTCATGTACCTGAAATTACCGGGCCTGATGCACGATTTGCTGTTGCAGCGGCAGGCTAGCGGGCAGGCCATGTACTTGCTCGAGCGTAACATGCTGGATTATTCGCACGCCGAAATCGGCGGGCGCCTGCTTGAATACTGGAAACTCCCGCAATCGATCTGGGAGCCGGTGGTAACGCATCACGAGCCGCGCAAGGGCGGTGAATACTCGCTCGCCGCCTGCGCGATTCACATTGCCGATGCCTGGGTTAATACCCATCGGCTGGGAAGCAGCGGCAGTGATTTCGAATTGGCGATCGAGCCGCAGGCGTTGGAGCGCGTCGGGGTCGATTTCGAAGAAATCGACCGTATCGGCGGCCTGGCCGGTGAGCAGACTCACGCGGTGCTGCGTCAATTCTTGGCGCATTAGACGGCTTGCAATTCCCAGACTAACCCAGCACCAGCGTCGCTAGACCGAGAAAAGCGATAATACCGACGACGTCGGTTACCGTAGTCAATACAACGCCACCGGCGATCGCCGGGTCGATACCTAGCTGGCGCAGTATCAGCGGAATAACGGCGCCCGCCAGCGCGCCGGCGAGCAGATTAACGACCAGCGCAAAGGCGATTACCAGGCCGATTCCGAAGTTGCCAAACCAGATGATCGAAAACGCGGCCACCACCAGCGCCCATATCAGTCCGTTTAAGAAACCGACCGAAATTTCTTTTTTGATCAGCGAGCGGTAGTTGGAACTACCCAGTTGACCCAGCGCCAAACCCCGGATCGCAATCGTCAGGGTTTGCGATCCGGCGATGCCGCCCATACTCGGCACGATCGTAATCAGGATCGCGAGCGCGACCACCTGGTCCAGTATATTCTCGAAAAAACCGATCACGTAGGCCGCCAGAAATGCGGTCAACAGGTTGATCCCCAACCAGATGCCGCGCCGGAGGGAAGTGATCAGCACCGGGGAAAACATGTCTTCCTCTTCCGACAGGCCGGCCATACCCATGATAGAGTGGTCGCCTGCGTCGCGGATAACGTCGACCACGTCATCGACGGTGATGCGGCCGATCAGCTTGTGCTCCTCATCGACCACCGGTGCGCTGATCAGGTCGGAAACCTCGAATTCGCGCGCGACTTCGGTGTCCGACATGTGCACGTGCATGGCATCGATATCGGTGCGCATGATACCGCTGACTTCGACCTCGGGATCATTGGTCAGCAAATCGCGCAGGAAAAGGGCGCCGAGATAGTGGTCGTGGCGGTCGGTGACAAACAGCTGATCGGTCAAATCGGGTAATTCGCCGCGAATTCGCAGATAGCGCAACACCACGTCCAGCGTTACATCGGCGCGGATCGATACCTGATCGATATTCATTAGGCCGCCGGCGGTATCTTCGCTGTAGGACAACACCGATTCGAGCTGAGTACGCTTGTTGGTATCCAGCCGGTGTAAGGTTTTGACCAGTTTGTCGGCGGGCAATGCGAGGACTATGTCCGCCTGATCGTCGACATCGGGCATGGTTTCGACAATGGCTGCGATTTGCTCGGGTTCGAGCTGCTTGAGCCTGGCGTCGCTGACGTCGTCCTGGGTTTCCAGCAATACTTCGCCCATTTCCGTGGGCTCGATCAGCGGCCAGAGCGAATCGCGTTGTTGCGACGGTAGCGAATCCAGCAACAGGGCAGTTTGCGCAACGCCAATGCCGCTCAGGAGTTTCGAAATCTCGATGCTGTCGGCGGCGTCCAGTGCAATCGAAATGTCCTGACGCAGCTGTTCGCTATCGTCCTCTACCATGCCGGTTTACTCGTTTTCACCAAACCGATCGTTTATCAGGCAGACCAGGGCTTCGTAGCAGTCTTGTTCATCATTGCCGTCGATTTCGAGCCCCAGCTCGACGCCCTTGCTGGCGGCCAGCATCATTACCCCCATGATGCTTTTAGCGTTGACTCGGTTGTCTCCCCGGCTTATGAAAACATCGCTTTCGAACTGACTGGCGCAATTGACCAGTTTTGACGCAGCGCGGGCATGCAGGCCGAGCTTGTTAACAATGATGACGTTTTCAGAGATCATCCCAGGTCCTGTTTGACTCCGTTGCGACCGCCATTTAAAGCCGTTTGACAGAGCTCTTCGAGTGATTGATGCGCGTAGTTTAATACACGCAGCAGCATCGGCAAATTAATCCCGCTGACGACGCGGGCATTACATTCCTGACTAAAATGCCGGGCCAGATTGTCCGGCGTCGCACCGAAAATATCGGTCAGTACCAGTACCCCTGCGTCCTGATCCAGCTCCAGCATGGCAGCGCGAATCGTATCCGCATATTTGCCCAGGGCTCCCGGTTTGAGATCTGCGGGAACCGATACCAGGTTTATCGGCGGCATGACTTGTTTGCATATTGTCTCGGTAACGGCGACCAGTTCGGCGCCTATGGTTTCATGAGTTACCAGGAGTAAACCGACGCTCATGTCATATCTCTATGGCGAATGGAGATATTGCCGCGTTGCCGCTCGAATTCATCGGCGATGCGC
>DS021206.1:42099-44952 GCA_001735895.1 Olavius algarvensis Gamma 3 endosymbiont
GTCGGCCGGCACGCCGTTTTTGAACCGAAGGACTGGATTAAGATACCCATATCGGAGGCGCTTTGCGACAGCAATCGATCGATGATCATTTGCCGTAACTCATGCACATTCAAATCCGTACTGTCGATTGCCAGATCCGCGTTGGCGTGGATATCCTCGAGCAATTTCTTTTCCTGCTGGATCGCGTCCGCCAGCGGCAAGCCTTGACGCGATAACGGGTGCTTGCGGCGAGTCTCGCTGAAACGTTTTAGCAGGCGCGATGTGTCGCAGGTCAAAAACAGGACTTGCAGCTGCAGCGGATGACTGGAAATGTGGCGCATGATTTCATCGAAGCGATCCGAACGATCCACCCCGCTGCGCGCGTCGATGGCAATGGCGACCAGGTCATAAGGCTCCGGCGTAATGTTGATCATGTTGTCGACCAGTTCCGGCAGCATGCCCAAGGGCAGGTTGTCGATACAGTAATACCCCGCATCTTCCAGGGTATGTAAGGCCACGGTCTTACCCGACCCGGATAAACCGCTGACGATTACCAGTTTCACCTTGCTGTTTTCCTCGCTTTACTATTAACCCGCAGTTTGTTGGTCCAGCGTTATCGCCTGGTGCTGGCGGTTGATAAAATCCTGTGCCGAATTGTAGCCGCTGATTTGCAACAGGTGATTACGCGCGGCGGCCTCGACCAGTACCGCGAGGTTGCGGCCAGGCGCCACCGGCAAAGTAACTTCGGGAAACTCCAGACCGAGTATGTCGCGTGTTTTAGTGATGTGGCCCAAACGATCGAATTCGGCGCGGTTGTGCCGATCCAGCTCAACCAGGTTGATTATCAGGCTTAGCGGCATGGTTTGTTTCAACGAGTTGGCGCCGAACATCGCCCGCACATTGACAATCCCCAGCCCGCGGACTTCCAGAAAATCGGTGAGCAATTGCGGACTCTGGCCTTCGACGATATCGGGTGCGATGCGAGCGAAGCGCGTAACGTCGTCGGCGATTAAGCGATGGCCTCGGGATATCAGCGCCAGCGCCAGTTCGCTCTTGCCAACCCCGGTCTTGCCGGTGATGAAGACTCCCAGGCTATAGACTTCCAGGTAGACCCCGTGCTGCTGGGTGTTATCTGCCAACGCGTGCGACAGCAGGTAGCGCGTATTATCGAGCAATTCCGAATCGTTGAGCGCGGACTGCAGCACCGGGATTTCCCGTTCCTCGCAGAGGCTGAGCATTAGCTGCGGCAGGTGATTCCCCTGACTGCAAATGATCATGCATACCGGCCCGTGGAACAGCGTGTTGAACAGACTGGTCTGCGCGGCGTCGTCGAGCCGATTGATGTAACGCGATTCCTGGTAACCGACGACGGCGATACTCGAAGTGCGGATAACGTTGAAATAGTCGGCGGCGTCGAAAGTGTCCCCCGCCTGGCGCGATAACTTGATTTCGCGATCCAGTCCGGTTTCGCGTGAGGTGAAGCTTAGTTTTAGTTTTTGTTGGTACCGTTTAAGGAAATCGCTGATGGTTAACGAAGGTCTCATTGCTCGGCCGACTGGATGATTTTTGCAATTTCATCTTCGCTATCGGCATTTCGAATCGCTGCGCAAATATCTTCCCGCGAAAAGATTCTGGCGAGCGAAGAAAGTATCAGCAAATGTTCTTCGGTCGCTTCCTCGGGAACGATAATGGTAAACACCAGATCGACCGGCTGGTTGTCGGGGGCCTCGAAATTGACCGCATCCTTGAGTCGGAAAAAACAGGCCAGGGTTTTGTCGAGATCGTTGCAGCGGGCATGAGGCACCGCAAAGCCCTGTCCTAGCCCGGTGCTGCCCAGACGCTCTCGGTTTAACAAATTGTTGTAGATCGAGGATTCCGGGAGATCGGTCCGATCGGCGGCGATATTTGCGATCATTTCCAGTAGTTTCTTTTTGCTGGAGATTTCAGTATCAAGAAAAATGGATTGGGGCGACAAAAGAGCTGAGATTGTCATTTTCTGGGAATTATAATACGGGCTGCCTTAAATCGATGCGCGAATCTTAGACAAATTGCGGGAGTATGCAAGTGTACTGGATCTCGTTTTGGCTAAAAGCACTGAATAAAAAAAGGGGGGAGCCGAACTCCCCCCGGGAAAATTCAAGCCGATTCGACGGCAGCGCCCTTGTGGCGGTGACTTTTCACTTTTTCCTTATGTTTTATTCCCTGGCGATCGAGTTTATCAACCAGGCCATCAATCGCGGCATACATATCCGCCTGTACGTCATCGGCATGCAAATTACTGCCACTGACGTGCAGCGTCGCTTCCGCTTTATATCGCAGCTTTTCCACGGTTAATACGATATGGATATCCAGCGCATGATCGAAATGCCGATCCAGCCTTTCGACTTTTTCATTGACATAGTTGCGCATGGAATCCGTGATTTCTACATGATGGCCACTTAAACTGACTTGCATTTGTAACCTCCTGGGCTGTGTGACTCGCATCGCTGCGAATCGTAGGTCTCAAAAGAGACGTTTACGTTCATTAGACGGCGGGATATTTAACGCTTCCCTGTATTTGGCTACGGTTCTCCTGGCAACGTTAATACCCTGGTCACCCAATAAATTTGCGATCTTGTTGTCGCTGAGCGGCTTTTCCGGTTTTTCAGCGGCGACGAATTTTTTGATAATGGCCCGTATGGCGGTGGCGGAGCATTCGCCACCATCGGCGGTGCTGACGTGGCTGGAGAAAAAATATTTGAATTCGAGGATGCCGCGCGGAGTATGCATGTATTTATGGGTGGTTACTCTCGAAATCGTCGATTCGTGCATTTCCAGCAATTCTGCGATATCGCGTAACACCATGGGCTGCATGGCCTCTTCGCCATAGTCGAG
>DS021206.1:52402-61469 GCA_001735895.1 Olavius algarvensis Gamma 3 endosymbiont
ATAGGCCCGATCGCAGATCCCTAGGGTTTCACGGACATTGTGATCAGTGATTAACACGCCGATACCGCGCTCCGCCAACTGGCGCACGATCGACTGGATATCCACAACCGAAATCGGGTCGACGCCGGCGAAGGGTTCATCCAGTAAAATAAAGTCGGGCTGGTTGGCTACCGCGCGCGCAATTTCGACGCGCCGGCGTTCGCCGCCGGACAGCGAAATGCCCTCGCTATCGCGTAAATGTTCGATTTGAAATTCCGCCAACAGCGACGCCAGCTGCTGCTGGCGCGCCGGAGCGTCCAGATCGGTGCGTAACTGCAGGATGGCCAAGATGTTTTGTTGCACCGTGAGATTGCGAAATACCGAGGCTTCCTGTGGTAAATAGCCAATGCCGAGTTTGGCGCGCTGATGCATCGGTAAGTGACCGATGGGTTTATCGTTTAGCCGAATCGTACCCGAGTCGTTGCCCACCAGGCCGACAATCATGTAAAAACAAGTGGTCTTGCCGGCGCCGTTGGGGCCGAGCAGGCCGACTATCTCGCCGCCGGCCACCCGCAGCGAAACCGATTTGACGACGTCTCGCTGTTTGTAGGATTTGGCGAGGTCGGTGGCCTCGAGTAGATTGCCGCTGCTCATCCGAGTTTATTTCGGATTGGCGGAGTTGTTTCTGGGCTGAATCAGCATTTTCACGCGTTCATCCGAGTCCGCGCTGCCGGCCTGGATGCTGTTGTTTTCCGTGTTGATGCGGATCAGCTGGCTCTCGATGGTGTCGCCGGCGTGACTGAAGCGCGCCGCTTCCATCAAATCCAGCATCGATTCCGACTCGCGGTAATCGATGCGCCTGGCCTGGCCCAGCATTTCCCGTTGTTCGTCGTCGAGCTGCCTGAAGCGCGCCGGCGTCCCGGTCATTTCCATCAATACCAGATCCCCGGCTTCATCGAAATGGATTACCAGTCGCTCGGAGTGGATTTCCAGGCTGCCCTGGGTGAGGCTGACATTACCCTGATAAATGCTGATATTATCCTGTTCACGAACTTCGAGACTGTCCGCCTCCACCGCAATTGGCTGCTCGTTGTCGCCCTCGAGCGCCCATAGCGGCGTCGGGATCAGCCATGCCAACAGCAGGGCGTACTTAACTATCGTCATGGTAATAAATTGCTCTGGTCGAAGTGAGTCGGTATACCCCGGCGGCCAGATCGAAAACGGCCGTTTCGGCCTCGATTCTGGCCTGTTTACTGCGCATCAAGACTGCTGTTTCGCTGCTGACAAGATCCCGTTCCGGTTCAAAGCGGATGCTCTCGGTAAGTATTTGCAGCGGGTCAACTCCAGTTTTTTGCATGACAACCTGCTGACGTAACCATAAAAGGCTGCCCCGGCCCTGCAGTTCGCCCTGCATGGCATCGATACGCCAATGGTCGGAAGCACGATAGATACTCACTGCGGGAACTTCGATCAAACTAACGTCGCCGCGCGGATAGTGCTCCAACCTGCGACTGGTGAATTCATAATCGAGTTCGCCGCTGGCGTTGACGGCCCGATAGTTCAGATTGGTCAGAAAGTAGTCGATGTTATCCGGAACGATCAAGCCCCCGGTCTCGATGCCGGGGCGCAACCGCGATTCGTATATCCAACCCGCCGCTACTGCAATGATGCCGAGCAACATGACAAAAATCAGCGCGCGTGATTTCATTCGAGATAGCTATGCTGCATCGCGTCTAGCAAACCCTGCGAATGCAGAATGAGGTCGGTCACTTCGCGCACAGCCCCGTGACCGCCACTGGCGCTGGTGATCCAGTCGCTGTGCTGTTTGACAAAAGCATGGGCATTTTGCACGGCAACCGCGAAACCGACGCGTCGCATGATCGGCAGGTCGGCCAAATCGTCGCCGACATAGGCAGTTTGCGCGGCCGTGTTGGCGGTTAGCTGCAACAGCTCGGCGAAGGCGGGCCGCTTGTCGCGATTGCCCTGATAAACGTATTTCACCCCGAGGTCGGCCATGCGGTGATTGACAATTTGCGATTGTCGTCCGGTAATCACGGCCACCTCAATGCCGGATTCGAGCAGCATGCGAATCCCGTGACCGTCGAGCGAATTGAAGGTCTTGTATTCCCGACCGCTAGCATCGAAATGCAGGCCGCCATCGGTCAACACGCCGTCGATATCGACGATTAACAGGCGGATCAGGCCGGCCTTTGCGTTAGCCTCCATGGATTATCGGCCTCCTCGTAGCTCAGGCATGAATTGTGGCTCCCTTGCGGCGGAGCCGGTTGATAAATGCAGGCTGGCGACGGTATACATGAGTTCTCCTAGACGACGCCCGCTCTTAATAAATCATGCATGTTTAACGCACCCTGAACCGATAGTCCCTGATCGACCACCATGAGCGCGTTTATTTTCTTGTCATGCATGATTTTCAGGGCTTCGCTGGCGATGCGCTCGGATTCTATGGTAACGCAGTTCGGGGTCATGAAATCGTCGACCCGGGCAGTTTCGATATCCGGCATTTTTTCGAAGGTGCGTCGCAGATCGCCATCGGTGTAAATGCCGACCAGCTGATTGCTAGCGGCATCGACGACACCGGCCGCGCCCAGACCCTTGGCCGTCATTTCCAGCAGGGTATCTTTCAGCGTCGTGCCGCTAGTGACTAGTGGAATCGCATTGCCGATATGCATGATGTCGGCAACCCGCAGCAACAATCGCCGGCCGAGATGGCCGCCGGGGTGCGACAGAGCGAAGTCCTGCTCGGTGAACCCACGCGCTTCAAGCACGGCGACCGCGAGCGCGTCACCCATGGCCAAGGTGGCAGTCGTGCTCGAGGTAGGCGCGAGACCCAGCGGGCAGGCTTCCTTGCTGACGCTGACATCGAGATGTATGTCGGCGCTGCGCGCCAGGCTGGAAGATGGGTTGCCGGTCAGGGCGATCAACGGAATACCGATGCGTTTCAGCAGGGGTAGCAACAATGTGATTTCGCTGGTTTCGCCGGAATTGGACAGGGCGATCACCAGGTCTTGCGCGGTAATCATTCCGAGGTCGCCATGACTGGCTTCGCCCGAATGCATGAAAAAGGAGGGGGTTCCCGTGCTCGCGAGCGTGGCCGCAATCTTGTTGCCAATGTGACCGGATTTGCCCATGCCGGTAACGACGATACGTCCTTCGCATTTCAAAACCAGATCGCAGGCATCGTAAAAGCTCTGATCCAGCCGCGCGCTCATTGCGGATATCGCTTCCGCTTCGGTTTTCAGCACGGCGAGGCCTAGCTCGATATATGCGTGTTTTGTCATAACTATTAACCCGGCGAAAATATAGGTTGCATACGGTCGACACCCCCTGTGAGTAGACACCCGCCGGCCGTTCTTGATTTATTATCCATTAGTTGGGGGGTTCAAGAAAGCGCCGGCTTCGCATTACCTAGCTTGCCCATGGCGTCAACAGGCCGCTTGCATGAGTCCGGCGAATGCCTCGAGCCTCGCTTTAACCTGACGCTTGCTCAGGTCCCTGATTACGACATCATATTGTCGTGGGGATAATTGCTAGATAAAGGCAGGCTATTCCACGGCGTTCTCATAATACACATAGTGGGCAAATAACAAAAACCGAAAACAACTAGGGTCTCGGGACCGGGAGTAGCCGTCGCTGCGCCCCTCCGGATCGGCACGACCCGGCCGGCGCAAACGGCGGCGATGTCGCGTTGCCCGCAGGATTCGTCGCTGGCGGATAGTTAAAAATTGTCGGTGGAGGTGAACAAACCTACGCGTAAATCCCTGGCGCTGTAAATTTCCCGGTTATCGACTTCCATCGAAGCATCGCCGATACCCATAACCAGCTTGCGCATGATGACACGTTTCATATCGATGCGATAAGTCACCAGCTTGGCTTCCGGCAACACTTGTCCGAAGTACTTGACTTCGCCGGCGCCGAGTGCGCGACCGTGGCCCGGTCCGCCTTTCCAGCCGAGGAAAAAACCAATCAGCTGCCACATCGCGTCCAGGCCCAGACAGCCGGGCATTACCGGGTCGGTTTCGAAATGACATTTGAAAAACCAGAGATCCGGATCGACGTCGAGTTCGGCCACAATCGCTCCTTTCTCGTATTTACCGCCGTCTTCATTGATGGCAGTGATACGGTCAAACATCAGCATTGGAGGCAGCGGTAATAGAGCGTTACCCGGGCCGAACAGATCGCCTTTGCCACATGCTATGAGCTCGTCATAGCTGAAGCTGTGCCGATCGGTGAGAGGATTGGACATAATTAAAGCGGTTATCAGAATTGTGAGCTTGCGAACACTAACGATTATGCGACAAATTTGCTAGTAAATTTATGGAATGCTTACTAATTAACCCGGCGGCGTTCACTTGGGGTCGCATAACCGCTAGACTCGGCCAGGGCATGACATCCTACGGCGACTCGAGTCAGCTCCTATTCAGTATTGCAATGGAAAAATTACAGTTATGAATATACACGCATCCAGGTTTTTCGGGTTCTGGGTTTTATTGCTATCCAGCTATGGACTGCAGGCGCAAGACAAACTCAGTTTGCAGCAGGCTATCGAAATGGCTTTGGCGCACGACGCCAGGATCGAAGAAAAGCAAGCCTTTGTGCGCCAGGCCGAGGGATTGCTGCAGGAAGCCGAGGGATCAGGGGGATTTCGCTACCAGGTCGACAGCTTTCTAGCGATAGCAACCGGCGTCGACGGCGGTTTTTATGAAGATGGCGCGGACTCTTGTTCCGGCAGTTGCGAGCCGCGTGACGATCTTTATGATCTGGAGGATGGCCTGTCCTTGTGGGCCGGGCTGACATTCGCCATTATTAAACCGCTCGCAACCTTCGGCCGGCTCGACAACTATCAGGAGGCGGCGCAAAACAATATCGCAATCAAACGGCAAGACGTCTCGCTACAGCGCGACGAAGTGGCGCTGCAGGTCGTCAAGGCTTACTACGGTTACTTGACGGCACGCGATAGTCGGCTGTTGCTCGAAGATACGCGGCATCGCCTGGAAGGCGCGCTTAGTCTGGTTTCCGGATGGCTGGACGAAGGCAGCGGCAAGGCCAGTCAGTCCGACAAATTCGCACTCCAGGCGGGCCTCGGGCTGATCGACAATTTCCTGGCCGAGGCCGGCCGTCTCGAGAAAATTGCGATGGCGGGGCTGAGGTTTCTGACAGGCCATGAAGATGAGGTTATCGAGCTGGCCGAGCGGCGTATCAAACCGGTTGCGCTGCCCCAGGAAAGCCTGGAGGAATGGATCGAAATCGCGCTGTCCAATCGCCCCGAGTTCAAGCAGGTCGCGGCCGGCCTGGCGGCGCGGCGCGCCCTGGTCGAAGCCACGCGCGCCGATGAGAAACCGATTGTTTTTGCTGGAGTCGCCGGATCTTTGGCCTATGCGCCGGATCGTGATCGGCTCGACAATCCGCACGTCTACGATCCGTTTAACCATGTGGCGGCGTCGCCGCTGATCGGAATGCGCTGGCAGTTGGGGCCGGGCGCCCAGGAGGGCCGCGTGGCGCAGGCGCAGGCCGAACTCGACGCGCTGGTGCACAAGGCTTCGTTCGCGCGCGAAGGGATACCGTTCCAGGTGCGCGAGCAATTTTTCTCGATGCAAGCTAAATTCAAGTCGATCGCTTCCATGCGCCAGAGCTCCAAGGCGGCGCGTCGCTGGATGATTGCGGCCTATTCCGATTTTGAAGCCGGACTCGAGGAAGCGGATGACGTCATCTCCGCGTTGCAAGTTTATGTACTGGCTTACGCCGAGTATTTGCGCGCCGTGAATGATTTCAATAATCTTGTGTCCAAAATGAAGAGCGTTAGCGGGGTATTTCAGTGAATAAAATTTTAGCCTTTGTTTTGCTGCTGGTCGTGCTGCCGGCGCAGGCCGCAACCGGACCCGAAAAGTTGATCAAGGATACTTCGGATAAGGTGATCGCCGAGATCAAGGAAAATGCGGATCGTTATCAGAGCGATCCGCAAAGTATTTATCAGCTGGTTGACGAGGTGGTGCTGCCCCATTTCGACTTTACCGCGATGACCGATCTGGCCCTGGGGCGATACAAGGACGACGTGGCCGTGGATCAAAAGCCGACCATCGTCAAGGCGTTTCGCCAGTTGCTGGTGCGCACCTATAGTTCAGCCCTGCTCGAATACACCGACCAGGTGCTGATATACCTGCCGATGGAAGGCAGCGAAGACTCCGGTCAAGTGGTTGTCAGGACCGAGATCGAGCAACAGGGCGGATTCCCGATCCCGATCAACTATAGCCTGAGGCTGGGCGACAATGGCTGGAAGGTGATCGATATCAGCGTCGACGAAGTCAGTCTGGTACCAATTACCGCTCGAGTTTTGCGCGAGCGATCAAAAAGGACGGGGTCGGCGGTTTGATCAAAACCCTGCAGGAAAGAAATGAGGAATAAAAACTCTTTAAAGGGGCAATCCCGCGCGCCGGCTAGGCCTCTGCGAGCAACGGCGGCTGTTAACGCCCTGGCATTACAAGATCCCCGTCGACGCGGGGATAACATCCCAGAAATTAATAAATTTCCCAGATTTTTCCTGTTAGAATGGCCGCCCTCTGAATCTAGTGGTCGTGCATGAACAAATTAATCATCAAAGGCGGAGTTCCCTTGTCGGGCCAAGTACGTGTTTCAGGCTCCAAGAATGCGGTATTGCCGATCCTGGCCGGCACTTTGCTTGCCGACGATCCGATGATCATCCGTAACGTGCCGCATCTGCACGACGTCACTACCACGATGGAGCTGCTCGGTCGCATGGGGGTTTCGCTCACGATCGGCGAAAAAATGAGTATCGAGGTCGATCCTACTTCGCTGGAAAACACCTTCGCGCCCTATGAACTGGTTAAAACCATGCGCGCTTCGATTCTGGTGCTGGGTCCGTTGCTGGCGCGTTATGGGCAGGCCGAAGTGTCGCTGCCGGGCGGTTGTGCGATCGGCGCGCGTCCGGTGGACATGCACCTGAGCGGGCTCGAAGCCATGGGGGCTGATATCGATGTCGAGCAGGGTTATATCAAGGCGCGTTGCAAGCGCCTCAAGGGTGCGCGTATCGTCATGGATCAAGTCACGGTGACCGGCACCGAAAACCTGATGATGGCGGCCAGCCTGGCCGATGGCATCACGGTGATCGAAAACGCAGCGCGTGAACCCGAAGTCGTCGATCTCGCCGATTTTATCAACGCCATGGGCGGCAAGATCGAAAACGCGGGCACCGACATGATTACCATTCATGGGGTCGAAAATTTGCGGGGCTGCGATTACTCGGTGTTGCCCGATCGTATCGAAACCGGCACCTACCTGGTGGCGGCGGCGATCACCGGCGGCAAGGTATTGATCAAACACACCGATCCGCGCTTGCTGGATGCGGTGCTCGCCAAACTGGAGGAAGCCGGCGCCTCGATCGATATCGGCGCAGACTGGATCGAGCTGGATATGGAGGGCCGCAAGCCGCGGTCGGTGAACATCAGAACCGCGCCTTATCCCGGTTTTCCTACCGATATGCAGGCGCAGTTCTGCGCGCTGAACGCGATTGCCGAGGGCACCGGCTCGGTCACCGAAACCGTGTTCGAGAATCGTTTCATGCATATCCAGGAAATCATTCGCCTCGGCGCCAACGTGCATCTCGAAGGTAATACGGTAATTATTCAGGGTGTCAGCGGGCTTAACGGCGCGCAGGTCATGGCCACGGATTTACGTGCCTCGGCCAGCCTGATTCTCGCGGGCCTGGTGGCGCAGGGAGAAACCGTGGTGGATCGTATTTACCATATCGATCGCGGCTACGACCACATCGAAGAAAAACTCGCGGGTCTCGGCGCGCAGATACAACGCGTTCCGCACTGATCCCGTGTCAAATGAAATAACCATAGCGCTCGCCAAGGGGCGGATTCTCGACGAGACTTTACCGTTGCTGGCGCGTGCCGGGATCGAACCCAAGGACGACTTGACGACCAGTCGCAAACTGGTATTTGCAACCAATCATAAGGCGATCAAACTGGTGCTGATCCGCTCCGCCGACGTAGCGACCTATGTCCAGTACGGCGCCGCCGACCTCGGCGTCGCCGGCAAGGATGTTTTGCTCGAGCACGGCGGCGAGGGGCTGTACGAGCGCCTGGATCTCAAAATTGCCCCTTGCCGAATGATGACCGCCGGGTTTGCCGACCGGCCTTTGCCGCGCACCCGCCTCAAGGTAGCGACCAAATATCCCCGCATCACGCGCCGTTTTTTTCTTGACCAGGGACGGCAGGTCGAATTGATCAAACTCTATGGCTCGATGGAACTCGCGCCCGTGGTCGGGCTCGCGGATATCATCGTCGACCTGGTAGACACCGGAAACACGCTGCAAGCCAACGGCCTGACGCCACTGCAACACATCACGGATATCAGTTCGCGATTGATCATTAACCGCGCCTCGCTGAAGATGAAAAATCAGCCGATCGGGGAACTCGTTGAACGAATCGAAGCGGCGGTAGCTTGAGTATGGATATCGAACGTCTCGACAGCGCCGACGAAGGGTTCTGGACCGCGCTGGAAAAGTTGCTCTGCCGGGGTGCTATATCGGACCAAGCCGTGGTCGATACCGTTACCGAGATTTTGCGTTCGGTCAAAGCCGATGGCGACAGTGCGCTGCTCGAATACTGCCGGCGTTTCGATAGGCTGGAGGCCGGTTCGGCGGCGCAGCTGGAAATGCCGCTGGACCGATTGCAACAGGCTTATCGGCAAATCGACGGGAGCGAACGCGAAGCGCTGCAGCAGGCCGCAGATCGAATCCGCAGTTACGCCGAGCGTCAAAAGATGGAATCATGGGAATACACCGATGCGGATGGCAGCTTGTTGGGCCAACAAGTCAATCCGCTCGATAGCGTCGGTCTTTACGTGCCGGGCGGTAAGGCGGCTTACCCTTCCTCAGTGTTGATGAATGCGATTCCCGCGACCGTGGCCGGCGTTGCCGAACTGGTAATGGTGGTGCCCACCCCCGGCGGCGCGGTCAATGAACTGGTGCTGGCGGCGGCGCATATCGCCGGAGTCAACCNGGGTGTTCACTATCGGTGGTGCGCAGGCCGTCGCGGCGCTGCTA
>DS021207.1:0-964 GCA_001735895.1 Olavius algarvensis Gamma 3 endosymbiont
GGATCAGCGGTCCGCTGGTGGACGCGCCCTGGGCCACGCCCTGGAGCGAATTGATGGGCACCCACATGGGTGGCGCACCGCAAGCAGGCAGCGTTTTGACCGCTGACGATACCGCTTACTGGGCGCGCATCAACGGCGTCTTCTGGGCGGCTTTCCTGCTGTTCTCGTGGACCGCGGCCTCGATCGTTTCCGGTGCCGTCATCGAACGTATCCGCCCGAGCGCATTCTGGATCCTGGCCGTCGTCATCGGTTCTTTCACCTGGATCATCGACGCCGCCTGGGGCTGGTCCTGGAACGGCTGGATGGTGGAGGACCTCGGTTACCACGATGCCTACGCTTCCGGCGTAATCCACGCCATCGCCGGCGGCTTCGCGCTCGGCGTCCTGCTGGTACTGGGCCCGCGTATCGGCAAGTTCCGCGCCGATGGCACGCCGCGCAACATCAACCCGCATAACCCGTGGCTGGTCACGATCGGTCTATTCTTGATCTATACCGGTTTCTGGGGTTTCTACGTCGCCTGTAACATTCCGATTATCGACGTTTACGGCGCGGGCATGCTCGAAGTCGAAGGCAAGTCCTTCTTCAGCGCCACCAACATCTACCTGCAGCCGACCACGCTGTCCGCGATTACCTTCAACTTCCTGATGTCGCTTTCCGGCGGCCTGATGGTGGCTTACCTGGTTTCCAACGGTGACGCGTTCTGGACCTACTCCGGCGGTCTCGCCGGCGTTATCGGCGCCTCTTCGGGCAACGATCTTTACCATCCCATCCAGGCCATGCTGATCGGCGGCGGCGGTGCCTTCGTCGCCTTCAAGATGCACTACTGGGTCGAAAACAAGTTCAAGATCGACGACGCCGTCGGTGCGGTCGCGGTGCACGGTTATGCCGGTTTCTACGGTATCGTCATGGCCGGTTTCATGCTTTGGGGATACCCGTCATCGCCGTTTGAAGGCTATGCGGCTAT
>DS021207.1:2048-21893 GCA_001735895.1 Olavius algarvensis Gamma 3 endosymbiont
GGCGGTCGCCGAAGGGGTTTGCATTGCTGCACGGATATTGCCATGGCCATGATTAAAGATGCATTGTCCTCGGTGCCGGCCAAACCGGCGCTGGTAATCGCACCGCTGCTGGCGGTGCTGGTTTTGTCGCTATATTACCGTGACCAGTACACCAAGTGTGTCGAAATCAGGCATACCCGAAACGCATTGACCGAGCATTTGCAAGCGTTGGGTTCACCGGCGCAATTTCGGCTCTCGGATTTTACCGATTTTAACTGGACCCGGGTGCGTATCGTCGCAAGCGTGGCGGCGGACACCATCAGCGATACCTGTCCGCTGGACTGGAACTGGGCTGGCGGTGAACGTGACCGGTTGCTGGCCGCGGGCCTGCTGAGCGCGATGATGTTCGGCCAGCAGGGAAAAATTGTCCGCTATCTCGAGTTGCGTGGCGATGCAGTGGATTTCGGTGAGATCGAAGCCAATCTCGCGCCTGAAGAGGCCGTCTTCAGCGTAACGCGTAAATCCGGCGCTGCCGGCGGCGTGACCTTAACGCTGGAAAAGTAACACATATCGCGATTCGGAGCCGAAACCTGTCGCTTTAGCGATGCATTGCGAATTCGATAGCCGTAAAATACCTCGCATCGAACAACGCCGACACAGCAAGCTGATTTCTGGAGGTAACAAACTTGGCAACAATCATTGACGGTAAAGCATTTTCGGCTAACCTGCGCGGCGAAATAGCGCGCAAGGTTGAACTACTCAAGCAAAATCATTCGATAACGCCCGGACTCGCGGTGGTCCTGGTAGGCGAAGATCCGGCCAGCCAGGTTTACGTGCGCAGCAAGGGTAAGCAAACCGCAGAAGCCGGGATGAATTCCTACGAGCACAAGCTCGACGCGAGTACCAGTCAGGATGATTTGCTGGCGCTGATCGATCGACTCAACAATGATCCCGAAGTGCACGGCATTTTGGTACAACTGCCGCTACCGGGTCATATCGACGAGGAAGCGGTGATCAATTCGATTTCGGTCGACAAGGACGTGGATGGTTTCCATCTTTCCAACGTGGGCCGGCTATCGATCGGGGCCGACGGTATCGTACCCTGTACTCCGCTCGGTTCCTTAATGATGTTGAAGGGTCAGCTGGGCGATCTTTCCGGTAAAAAGGCGATCGTCGTCGGCCGTTCCAATATTGTCGGTAAGCCGATGGCGGCGCTGCTGTTAAAGGAAAGCTGTACCGTCACGATCGCGCATTCGCGCACCCAGGACCTGCCCGGCGAATGCCGCCAGGCCGATATCCTGGTGGCCGCGGTGGGGCGACCGGAAATGGTCAAGGGTGACTGGGTCAAACCCGGCGCCACGGTAATCGATGTCGGCATTAACCGCATCGAAAAAGAAGACGGCGGCACCCGGCTGGTGGGCGATGTCGAGTTTGAAAGCGCTGCTCAGGTGGCCGGCGTGATTACGCCGGTTCCCGGCGGTGTCGGTCCGATGACCATCGCCTGTTTGTTACACAATACGCTGCAACAGGCTTGCCGTCTGAACGGCGTCGAGGTTCCCGAATAGGGCTAATCGGGCAACCATGCTAAATTCGGCGCCATAGTTGCGCGCGCTGTTCCGAATATGTCTCCTATCCTGAAACGCAGTTCGATATTCGTCGCCCTGATGGTGGCCGGGCTGGTGTTGTATATGTCCTGGTACAACATCAAGGCCGAGCGCCACAACGAAACTGCAATCCCTTATCTGCAACAGACCCTGCCGCAATTGGCCAGTTGGCAATACACGCAACTTGAGCCGCTGTTGTCGCCCACCTCTCAGGCCGTGTTCGCCTCCGAGAAAGTTCGCACGGCCTATCAGGCCTATAACCGGTTGGGTCGGCTGCAGTCGGTGGGCCGGCCCGAATTCCTGGGCGATCGATCCGAGAAGATCGATCGATTGGGCGAGGTCGAGTTAATCGCCTACCAGGTACCGCTGCAGTTCGAAAGCGGGCCGGCGGTGATAAAGCTGAATCTTGCCAGTGACGGCCAGCGCTACTATATCCACCACTTCGGTATTCAATCTCAGGTTTTTGGCACGGGTGATAGTGCCGGCCGCGCCGAAAAGGACAACTAGACGGATTGATCATGCAACGGCTGCGCCCGCTAACCGATGGCTTGATTTGGCCGGATCGAGCCGCCGGGATTGACCTTCTCACTGACAGGATTTAACGTGTTGTTGCGAATTCACGGCCTCAATCGAATATGATCAAACACGAAAATCCGATCTGGTCGCCGCCGCGTGGCGGTCTCGATGGAAATCGCATCTATTATCCGGGGTTTCCCAAGCGGGATGACAGCACAGAGACTGTTCTCAATTGCGGCGAAACCGCCGTGCTCGAGCTCGCGCCGGGCGACGTGCTTCGCATCGACGCGCAAGCCGGCGCCGGCCTGGCATTGGCCGCGCTGCAACAGGGTCGACCCGCATCCTTGTCATTGCTCGGTCTCGCAGCCCAGGCGCCGCTGGATTTATCGCCCGCCCGCTGCTATCTATGCGACCGTTTGCAACAGTTGGTCGCCGCTGGGGTCGGGTTCGCCGAACTGGAGTTTCAGCGATTGCAGCAGCAACCGGCAGCGCTGTTGAAGGCCGTCGAGTCGCTGTCGCTGGTCGCGGCCAATATCGTCGATGGCGATGCCATGGTTGCCGGACAGGCGGGTGGTTCGGTCAGCCTTGACGTTACCCGCGCCGCCCGGCCGGCGACCAGTCTGCCGCAGCCGCTGGGCGAGATCAGGGACGAATTCACCATCGATCGCTGTAGCGCCAGGGCCTATCAGCTGCGGCAGGGCGAGTATGTGCAGGTAATCGACGTGGCCGGGCGGCAGTGTTCCGATTTCATGGCGATGAACAGCGCCGCGCTCGAACGGGGCCGGGAATGCTATATCGACTCGACGATCACGCGCACCTTAATGGGTGGCGCCTACCCGATGCCGGGGCTGTTCGATAAGTTTTTCGACCAGGATATGAAACCGTTGCTGGCGCTGGTGCAGGATACCGTCGGTCGCCACGATACCTTTGCCCTGGCCTGTACCGCGCGCGGATACGAGGATCGCGGTTTCCCCGGGCATGTCAACTGTTCGGACAATATCAGCGCGGCCTACGAACCCTACGGTATTCGCCCGCGCCCGGCGTGGCCGGCGATCAATTTTTTCTTCAATTCCTGGATCTTGCCGGACGACAATCGGATCAACAGCGACGAAGCCTGGTCGCGTCCCGGTGACTATGTATTGATGGAGGCGCTAACCGATGTGACCTGCGTGTCGACCGCCTGCCCGGATGATGTCGATCCGATCAACGGCTGGAATCCGACCGAGATTCATGTGCGCATTTATCAACCTGATACCCGGGCGCGCAAGTTTGTCGCTTATCGCGCGACCCCCGAAGCAGAGGCAAAAATGACCAGAGAAACGCCGTTTCATCCACGCACCAGCGCGCTGACCCGCCATTTTGGCGTTGCGCGCGATTACTGGATGCCGCAGGTATTCGATGCCAGCGGCGCGCTCGAGGAATACTGGGCCTGTCGCGACGCAGCCACCATCCAGGATATGTCGAGTCTGCGCAAACTCGATATCCTGGGTCCGGATGCCGAGCGCCTGTTGCAACTGGCGCTGACGCGCGATGTAACCAAACTCGCGGTCAATCGGGGATTCTACGCCTTGCTGCTGGACGAGCGCGCGGCGGTCATCGATGACGGTACGCTGTTTCGCCTGGCGCCGGATGCGTTTCGCTGGTGTTGCGGCGCCGACGACAGCGCTCTGCAGCTGGCCCGGCTGGCGCAGCAGGAAAATTTCTCGGCCTGGATAAAAGATCTGTCGGCCAGCCTGTGCAATATCGCTGTGCAGGGGCCTAACAGCAGGGACATACTCAGGAACATCGTGTTTACGCGATCGGCGCAACCCGAATTCGACAATATCAAGTGGTTCGGATTCGCGATCGCGCGCCTGCATGACCGTGAAGGCCGCCCCTTCATGCTGTCGCGTAGCGGCTACAGCGGCCAGCTCGGTTACGAAATATTCTGCGATCAGGCGGATGTGCTGGCAATCTGGGACGCCGTTTGCGCGGCAGGGCAGGACAACGGGCTGATGGTAATGGGTAGCCAGGCGTTGGAAATGCTGCGCGTCGAGGCCGGGTTGATGGCCGCCGGTGCGGAGTTCGGAGTCGATGTCGATGCCGACGAAGCCGGACTAGGATTTGCGTTGGATTTGAGGAAGGAAAACTTTATCGGGAAGGATGCCATCGTTCGTAATCGCCAGGCGCCGCGCCGCCGGCTGGTAGGATTGCTACTGCAAGGCGACGAAGTCCCGGCCCATGGCGACGGCGTGTTTTTGGATCGACGCCAGGTCGGGGTGGTTACCAGCGCGGTGCGCTCGCCCAGTCTGCAACGCGTGATCGCAATGGCGCGCCTGGCGGTGGAAAACTCGACATCGGGTAGCGAACTCGAGGTCGGACGCCTCGATGGCCATATGAAACGGCTGCCTTGCACAGTCTGCGACATCCCCTTTATCGATCCGCGGCGAGAAAAGCCCCGCGCTTGAGGAGGCGGTGGTCCGGCGCCAACGGAAACCGTCAAGCCAAAAACCATCGAAACGCCATGTTGCAATCGGATGCGCGCTGCGGTTTGATAGGCGCTCACTACCACAGCGCAGAAACCGATTATGCCCGATCAGGTGAGTAACCAGGACGAAGCAGTACAGGTCCCCGAACAGCACAGCGTCGAAGCCCTAGAGATAGCGATCGGCAAGCAGGTGCGCGCTTCGCGCAAACGCCTGCATTTGACGGTGGCTGCGCTGGCCAAGCAGGCGCAATTGTCGACCGGTATGCTGTCCAAGATCGAAAACGGCCAAACCTCGCCGTCGCTCGCCACGCTAACCTCGTTGGCCAATGCATTGCAGGTGCCGGTGACTTCGTTTTTCCGCAGTTACGAAGAACAGCGCGACGTGACCTTCATCAAGGCCGGCGAGGGCTTGCCGATCGAGCGTCGCGGTTCCGGCGCCGGGCATCAATATAATCTGCTGGGCCATACCATCGGCAAACCTTATAGCATCGAACCATACCTGATCACGATCGACGATCAATCCGAAGTGTTTCCTGTGTTTCAACATGCCGGCACCGAGCTGATTTATATGCTCGAAGGCCGGGTTACCTACCGTCATGCCAACCAAATCTATACGCTGGAACCGGGCGACACGCTTTTTTTCGATGCGGAAGCTTCGCACGGTCCCGATGAAATCCAAAAATTGCCCTGCCGCTACCTATCGATCATCGTTTCGGAGTCGACTCCGATCTAATTAGTTTCCTGTGGGGAAACTATATTTCATTTCAGTTGACAGTCCAGAGTGGCTTCAGTAAGCTCGAACGGTTAATCAATCTGTTGCAAAGGTGGCTGTCATGTGCGGTATTGCCGGTGTCTTATACAAGCGGGCGGGCGATCACGAAATCGGTAAAACGCTGATTGAAATGCTCGACGGCTGTCAACATCGCGGACCGGACAGTACCGGTTTTGCGCTCTACGGCGAAGATCGGGATCGATTGCAGTTACGTTTCATCGTGCCGACCGCCGAGCCGGCGCGGCGGGATGCGATCGACGGCATCGCAACTTTGCTCGCGCGCCACGGCGCGGCCATCGAATCCGAAGTATCGGTCGGCTGTTCCTACCAGATCGCGGTCGATTTCGAAGGCGATCTGCTGGCATTCACCAAGGATATCGAGGAACACGCCAAACTGGTTTCGGTCGGGCATACGCTCGATATCATCAAGGATGACGGCACTGCGCACGAACTCGACCGGACTTACCGCGTCGGGGAAGTTAAGGGCACCCACGGCATCGGCCACGTTCGTCTCGCGACCGAGTCGGCGGTGCGTCCCGAGGCGGCGCATCCGTTTTGGGCCACCGGTTTCGAAGACATCGCGATCGTGCACAATGGCCAGATTACCAACTACTGGCTGATGCGCCGCCGGCTGGAACGGCGCGGTTTCACCTTCCACACCGATAACGACAGCGAACTGGTGGCGGTTTACCTCGCCGACAAGCTGGAACAGGGCGAGACCCTCGATAGCGTGCTGGAAACCGCGATCGAAGACCTGGACGGCACTTTTTCCTTCCTGGTGTCGACCGCCAATGAAATCGGTTATGCCAAGGATAATCTCGCGGCGAAACCGATGGTGCTCTACGAAACCGACGACATGATCGCCATCGCTTCCGAGGAAGTCAGCCTGAATCGGCTGTTTCCCGGGCAATCCATCAACTCAACCGAACCGGCGCCGGGGACCTATCAGACATGGTCACGATCGATTTAAGTCATACCGGCATTACCGCCGCCAATCAGCAGATTCGAGAGCGGGCGCGCGACGGTCAGGACGTCGAAATCATCAATCCCGACGCGCGCCACAACATCGGCGTCGGCCTGGTCGACCCGATCACGGTGCGCGTCAGGGGCTCGGCCGGCTATTTTTGCGGCGGGCTTTCCGACGGTGCGCATTATGAAATAGAACACAATGCGGGCTGGGCGGTAGGCGACAATATTTATCGCGGTTCGGTAGTGGTCGGCGGTAATGCCGGCGCCATCGCCGGAGTCGCGATTCGCGGCGCGGAAATCGTCGTGCGCGGCAACATGGGCAGCCGCGCTGGGCAGGTGATGAAAGCCGGCACCCTGTGCTGCGGCGGTAATGCGGCCTTCATGGCCGGGTACATGATGTATGGCGGGCGCATCATCATCCTCGGTGACGCGGCGGAAAAGGCCGGCCAGGACATGAGCGCCGGCGAAATCTTCGTCGGCGGCAAGATCGGGAGCCTCGGGGCCGACACGATGATCGTCGATGTGGACGCCGGCGAGCGTGACGAAATCATGGCTTTTCTGGAACGCTACAAAATCGCCTTCAAGGGCGACTTCACCAAAATCGTCAATGCCGGCAAGAAGCTGCGCTACGCCAACGCCGAGCCGCGCACGCGCCCGCAGCCTTTTTTCGTGTCGTCGAAGTCGAGCGACTACTGGAATCCGAAGGTGCAGGAAGATATCTGGATCAAGGCTGAGGTCGGACGCTATCGCATTCGCGGTTACGGCGCGTCCAAGCCGGTGCCGCACCTTAACGATATCGCCTTCGTCAAGGACGTATCGGCGCCGGCGGCCAGGCCCGAAGAACTCGAGAGCATCAACCTGAAAACCACTGTCGGCGGCCGCTTCGGCGCCAAGCCGCTGAGCCTGTCGATGCCGGTGATGATCGCGCCGATGAGTTTCGGCGCGCTCAGCCGTTCGGTCAAGATCGCGCTGGCGCGGGCTTCGCGCCTGTCGGGTATTTCCGAAAACACCGGCGAGGGTGGCATGCTCGACGAGCAGCGAGCCGAAGCCGACCAGTTGATCTTCCAGTGTCTGTCGGGCCGGCTCGGCTGGAACGTCAAGGATATGCAGCGCGCCGATGCGATCGAAATTTATATTTCACAGGGCGCCAAACCCGGCCTCGGCGGTCAGCTGATGGCCAAGAAGGTAACCCCCGAGCTGGCCGCGATTCGCGGTATTCCCGAGGGCATCGACCTGCGCTCGCCGTCGCGCCATCCCGATGTGCCCGGCGCGGACGACCTCGTCATCAAATTACAGGAATTCCGCGAGGCGACCTTCCACCGGGTACCGATCGGCATCAAGATGGGCGCTGGGCGCGTCAACGATGATATCAAAATCGCCTATAAGGACGGCTTCGATTTCGTCGAACTCGACGGTTTGCAGGGTTCCACCGGCGCCGCCAGCACCGAGGTACTGGAGAATGTCGGTATTCCCACCCTGTCCGGCGTGCAGGAAGCGGTCGACGGTTTGCGGGAAATCGACGCCGGCGACGATATGGACCTGGTCATGATGGGTGGCATCAAGGATGGCGTCGACGTGGTCAAGATGCTGGCGCTCGGCGCCGATTGCACCTCGGTCGGCACCGCCGCGATAATTGCCGGCGGCTGCATCGCCTGCATGCAGTGCCATGTCGGCACCTGTCCCGTGGGCATAGCAACCCAGGACAAGGAGCACGAGGCGCGTTACGACATCGATCGCCAGGCGATGAATATGCATCGTTACTTCGAATCGCTGCGCTGGCAGATCGCCGCGATCACCAAGGCGCTGGGATACGACGATGTACACCGCGTCGGCCGCGGCGATCTGGTCGCGCTGACGCCCGAGGCCGCCGATATTACCGGCCTGCCGTTTGCACCGGAACGGCGCGCAGCCCGGCGCCCGCTGACCGGACTCGAATTGCTGGATAGAAAGGCGGGCTGAAAATGAAACCGAGCGACGCCGACTCCCAGTTTTCGATAACCGCGACGCCGGATCTAGCGGACGACACGGCCGACATCCATTACGTGCCGGCGCCCTGCCAGGTGGCCTGTCCGATCGGGACCGATGCGCCGTCTTATATCGCTTATATCTGGGAAGGGAAGAATGAGGCGGCGCTCGAAGCCATTAGCGCCACCAACCCTTTTAGCGCGATTTGCGGGCGCGTCTGCGATGCACCCTGCGAACCCGCCTGCCGCCGCGCCGACAGCGACGGCGCAATCGCGATCCGCAACCTGAAACGCTACGTACTGGAATCCCTGGGTCCCGGATTCGCATTACCCGCGGTGGCCGTCACCGAGGACAAGACCATCGCTATCGTCGCGCCGGCCCGGCCGGGCTGACTGCGGCGCAGGATCTCGCGGAGGCCGGTTACGAGGTGCATGTCTACGAAGCCAGCGACAGGCTCGGTGGCATGATGTTCTGGGGAATACCGCGATTTCGTCTGCCCGAGGCGGCGCTACAGCAGGATATCGATCGCATCATGGCGCATTGCCCCGGCATCAAGCTTCATCTGAATACCGCGCTCGGCGAGCAGATATCGCTCGATGAATTGAAGCAGCAACACGACTCGGTGTTGCTGACGATCGGCGCCTTCGTCGGCAAGCCGATGGGCATCCCGGGCGAAGCGGAACCCTTTGTCAAAGACGGCGTGGGTTTTCTCTATCACGTCAACGCGGGCGCCAGGCCGACCCTGCCGCAAACCGTGCTGGTGATCGGCGGCGGTGATGTCGCCATGGATGCCTGCCGGGTCGCGCAGCGACTGCCGGGGGTAAAACATGTCAAGGTGATCTATCGCCGCGATTTTGAAGCCATGCCGGCGCGGCGCGAGGAATTACAGGGGGCGATCGACGAAGGTATCGAAATCGTTTATAACACGCAACCGGTCGAGGTCATCGACGGCAAGGCGCTGCGCTGCGTGCGCACCGAGCTGGGCGAACCCGATGACGACGGTCGTCGCCGGCCGATCAATATCGAAGGCTCGGAGCATGATATCGAATGCGGTCTGGTGATTGCAGCGGTCGGGCAAAAGGCGGAATGCGGCGAGCTCGAAGCGCAGGGGCTGATGGACCGGGATCGCGTAAAGACCAGCCTCGATGGCATGGTAACCGCGGACTCCAGGGTTTTTGCCGCCGGCGACGGCGCCTTCGGCGGCTCGACCATTGTCGAAGCCATGTATCAGGGGCATCGCGCGGCCTATTACGTCAAGGCCTTTCTCGAAGGCAATGACGAGCCCCTGCCTTATCGTACCCCGTACCGCACGCGGCGCGTACCGATCTGCAACGATCCGGCCTGGGAAACCAATCCGCGGGTGCATCAAAAGTTTCACGGCCTGGGAGAGATCCCGATCGAATTCCCCGAAATCGAATCGACTTACAGCACCGACGAGGCGAAATTCGAGGCGGCGCGCTGTTTTCGCTGCGACGCGGAAACCGGCTCCGCCGACTACACGGTCGCCAATCGCGAAGCGATATTTGCGATGTCGCGTATCAATCCGCAAGACGTCGAACTCGAATCCGGCGTTTTGCACGGCCGCCTGATAAATCGCGATAATCCCTTCGGCGTGGAACACGTGGCGACGCTGGACGACCTTGTCTTTCTGCCGGCCAACCTGTCGCGCCTGGTTATCGATCCCTACCGCGAGGGCTGCAAAACCGCGACCCGGCTGGGCGCGCTCAACGGCATTAATCTGGATATTCCTTTCATCGTGGCCGGGATGGATCGGGCGCCGGACGAAATTCGCGCCGCCTATGCCGGCGCGATAGCCAGCCATGGAGCGGTCTATATCGGCAACGCCCCGATTGGCGCTGCGGCGAAGTGGATACAAATAGTCGATAGCGCGGCCGATCCCGGCGCCGCGGCGCTCGCATATCCCGCCGGCCCGGCCCTGGCCGGGGGCAAGGTCGAGCGCGCACGGGAATTGCAACCGGTCGGCCTGCTGGTCGATAGCCATAATCTGACGCAGGCGATCCCGTTCGCGCTGCAGCGGGAACTCGATTTTCTGGTGCTCGATTCCGCTGCCGGGTTGCCGGGCATCGCGGCCGAACTCGCGGGCGCCCCCGGTCTGGCAATCATGAATCACGCGGTGCGCCAGTTACGCGCGTAGAATCGCGAGGAAGACATCGACCTGGTTTACTTCGGCGGTTTGCGCACCGGGACCGATAGCGCAAAAATACTGGCGCTGGGCGCCAAGGCCGTCATCCTGGGCGCCGCGGCCGCGATTTCGCTGGGCGCCGATATCACCAGCGGCGAACCTGTTTTCGACGCCGATCTGAGCGCCGCCGAGCGCGCCGAGCGCAGTTATAACCTGCTGCAAGCCTTCACCGCAGAGTCGTCGATGATGGCGCGCTGCACCGGCAAAACGAATGTTCATAACCTGGAACCCGAAGATTTGCGAGCGATCACCGTGACGGTGTCGCATGCCGCGGGTGTGCCGATGGCCGGGAGTTTGAACCGGCATTGATCTGTCATTAAAATGCATCGATTTAAGGACGCTCTGCATAAGTCATCCTGACTTAGCAGAGCAGGATAAACACAAAATGCGGTTTTGTTTTTATCTTCATTTTTCAATCACTTACGTGATTAAAAAATGGCGGCACATCCTTGTGCCGCAGGAACCCTGCATTTTGCAGAGGTTCCATAACTATAAATCCAATAGGGGGATACGAAGTGGCCAAGGATCTCGAAGCGATCGCAAAACAGAAAAAAATCAAATATTTTCTGGTGAGCTGGGTCGACCTGTTCGGCGTGCTGCGCGCCAAGCTGGTACCGGCGCGCGCCATCAAGGGCATGCAAAAAGACGGGGCCGGGTTTGCCGGTTTCGCCGCCTGGCTCGATATGACGCCGGCGCATCCCGATATGTTTGCGGTACCGGATCCGGACAGCTTGATTCAATTACCCTGGAAACCGGAAATCGGCTGGGTCGCGGGCGATCTATGGATGGACGGCAAAGAAGTCGAAGCGTCGCCGCGGGTAGCGCTCAAGCGCCAGCTCGCCAAGGCGCAAAGAAAGGGTTACCGCATGAAAACCGGCGTCGAATGCGAGTATCACCTGATCACTCCGGACGGCGCCAGACTCGCCGATGAAGCCGATACCCAGGCCAAGCCCTGTTACGATCAACTGGCCTTGATGCGCCAGTATCCGGTGGTCGGCGAAATTTGCGACTGCATGCTCAAGCTCGGCTGGAATCCGTACCAGAACGATCACGAAGACGCCAATGGCCAGTTCGAAATGAACTGGGATTACGACGACGCGCTGAAAACCGCCGACAAGCACGTATTCTTCAAGTACATGGTCAAGTCGATTGCCGAAACGCACGGGATCCGCGCCACTTTCATGCCCAAGCCGTTTACGCATCTTACCGGCAACGGCTGCCATGCGCATGTCTCGCTGTGGGATCGCGCGGGCAAGAAAAACCTGTTCGCGACCGGCCGCAAAGACCCGCACGGACTGGGACTGTCGCCGCTCGCTTACCAGGCGCTCGGCGGCATCATGCACTCCGCCGCCGATCTGACCGCGATCTTCAATCCAACGGTGAACAGCTATAAGCGCATCAATGCGCCCCGCACCCTGTCGGGCGCCACCTGGTCTCCGAACGCGGTGACCTATTCGGGTAATAATCGCACCCATATGATTCGCGTGCCGGAGGACGGGCGCTTCGAGCTGCGCCTGATGGATGGCGCGGCTAATCCCTATCTGCTGCAGGCCGGCGTATTGGCGGCGATACTGGATGGCATTGCCAACAAGCGCGATCCGGGCGAACCGATCCATCTCAATATGTACGAAGAAGGGCATCGCGCCAAGGGCGCGCGCAAGCTGCCGTTGAACCTGCTCGACGCGATCCGGCAGCTCGACAAAAACAAGGTGATCCGCGACGGTCTCGGCGACGAACTGGTGGATGCCTATGTCAAACTCAAGATGCTCGCCTGGGATAGCTACGCATCGCATTTGAGCAGCTGGGAGCGCGATAACACGCTCGATTGCTAAGCGGCTTCTCGTTTGCAGCGGCAAGCGGCAGGCAATCGCCTCGATTGCCTGTGGCGAGTTCAGTCGATTGTTTGGGGATGCCGCCGCGGCGCGGCGCGCCGGCTGAAGATTTAACCGCGTTTCGATCACTAATTAAGTGTCGCTTTCGAGATACTTTCATGTCGGTCCAAACCCTATGATACGTCGACTTGGTAGCCTGCCGATCACTGTGACGCGGCATGGGGGTAACGCCGCCGCGCGGCGTATGACATCGTAGAATTCATCGTCCTGGAGACGTATATAAATGGCAAAAAGCGATATTGAAATTGCTCGTGAAGCAACCCTGGAACCGATTACGGAAATCGCGCAAAAGCTCGATATTTCCCCGGCCGACTTCAAGCCCTTCGGCCACGACAAGGCGAAACTGACAAGCGAATTCATCGATTCGCTCAAGGATAAACCGGACGGCAAGTTAATCCTGGTTACGGCGATTTCCCCGACCCCGGCGGGCGAGGGCAAGACGACTACTACGGTCGGACTCGGCGACGGTCTCAACAGCATTGGTAAGAAGGCGGTTATGTGTCTGCGCGAGCCGAGCCTCGGTCCCTGTTTCGGCATGAAGGGCGGCGCGGCCGGCGGCGGTTACGCCCAGGTTGTTCCGATGGAAGATATCAACCTGCACTTTACCGGTGACTTCCACGCCATCGGCGCGGCCCACAACCTGCTGTCGGCGCTGATCGATAATCATGTCCATTGGGAAAACAAGTCGGGCCTCGACCCGCGTCGGATCACCTGGAAGCGGGTCATGGATATGAACGACCGCACTTTGCGCGATATTACCATCGGCCTCGGCGGACCCGGTAACGGCACCCCGCGCGAAAGCGGATTCGATATTACCGTAGCCTCCGAAATCATGGCGATTTTCTGCCTCGCGACCGATCTCGACGACCTCAGTCGCCGTATCGGTAATATCGTCGTCGGCTATACGCGCGATCTGAAACCGGTGCATGCGCGCGACGTCAATGCCCCCGGTGCGATGACGGTGTTACTCAAGGATGCCTTCATGCCTAACCTGGTGCAGACCCTGGAGAACAACCCGGCCTTCATCCACGGCGGTCCGTTTGCCAATATCGCGCATGGTTGTAACTCGGTGATCGCCACCAAAACGGCACTCAAGCTGGCCGACTACGTGGTTACCGAAGCCGGATTCGGGGCCGATCTCGGCGCCGAGAAATTTTTCGATATCAAGTGCCGCAAGGCGGGCCTGTCACCCGATGCGGTGGTGCTGGTCGCGACCGCGCGCGCGCTCAAGATGCACGGCGGTGTCGCCAAGGATCAACTCGCCGGTGAAAACGCCGAGGCGATCAAAAACGGCTGCGAAAACCTGGGCCGACATATCCGCAATTTGAAGCAGTACGGCGTACCGGTAAGCGTTGCGATCAACCGCTTCTCGGCCGATACCGAGGCCGAGCTTGGCGCGATTCGCGAATTCTGCGAAGAGTTTGGGGTCAAGGCATTCGACTGCAACCACTGGGGCGAAGGCAGCCAAGGTACCCAGGAGCTGGCGAAACACGTTGCCGAAGTCGCCGATTCCGGCCAGGCGCAGTTCCATCCGCTTTACGAAGACAACATGAAGCTGTGGGACAAGGCGCGCCATATCGCGCGCTCGCTCTACGGCGCCGACGATATTATCGGCGACAAAAAAGTGCGCGATCAATTTGCCAAATTCGAAACCGACGGATATGGCCATTTCCCGGTGTGCATGGCGAAGACTCAATACAGCTTTTCCACCGACCCCGCGCTCATGGGTGCGCCCAGCGGGCACGAAGTGCCGATTCGCGAAGTGCGCCTGTCGGCGGGCGCCGAGTTCATCGTTGCGGTTTGCGGCGACATCATGACCATGCCCGGCTTGCCGCGGGTGCCGTCGGCGGACAATATTCATTTGAACGCGGACGGGCAGGTCGAAGGCCTGTTCTAGCCGGCTCGGGCAAAACGGAACGGTGCATACTTGCTGACTGCATCGTTCCCGCATCAGCCCCAACAGCGGGATGGCTGTTATTGCCCGGGGAGCTATCGGGTATAGCGGCGGTTTGAATCGCAATTGATCATGGAACTAACAGAAGACTACCAAAGTTTTATTTCCTGGCAATGCCGGCTGCGCAAGCTTGCCATGCGCGAACAGGGCGGGCGCCCCAGCGTCGGCATGAGCGCAGGCGTCTGTGCGCTGGCGGGTGGCGACGAACAGGGGCGAATCAGTTTTTTGATCAACCGCCGGAATCCCGCCGATCGCACCAGCGAGTTCCGTCACATCATCCGCAAAACCCACGACCCGAGCGAGTGGGTGAAAAACGGCTTGCGCATATTGGCCGAACTACACTATCACGAAACCGACCAGTTCGAACCCGAATTGACCGCGTTGTTCAGCGACGATTCGACGATCGCCGATGCCTTGCTCAAGGCGGGCCAGTGCCGACTGCGGTTCGCCGAAGGCAGTATCGAATACGAATTCGATTTCGATGTCAGATCGATAGACCGGGACGAAGAGTACTTTCAGGCAACCTACTGGCACAACCACCTGTTCAATCCGGCGCTGCCCGGGCAGGTGCGCGTGCTGGGTTTTAGCCCGCGACTGTAGCTGTCGCCCGGGATTCGACACGCGCTTTGCGGGTATACTGCCGGCGGTACCCGTCGGGATAGCGATCTTGGTAGCAATAAAATTTGCGCCCTTGTCGCGGCTCCCGCGGGTATGACCGACAGCCCCAGGAGACACGAATATGCCGGAATTACGCCCGCCTGTCCCTGTCAAAACCTGTTCAGAGCAGCCGTTTGAAGTTTTCGTACAGCAGTTGCGCTAAGCGATTCATCTCCGGCATGGCAGCGCGTGCCGCTCGATCGAATTCGGTCAATGCGCCGGCGCCGAGACTGTCTTCGAGCGCCGCCTTATATTCCGGTATGCCGCCCCATTGCATTACCGTATCGGCGCGCACTTCGACGTGGAACTGCACCGCATAGGCGTGTTCGCGGTATTTGAATATCTGGTAGCGGGTACCGGTCGACGACCCCAGCAGGGTTACGTCGGGATTGTGCTCGAGATCGACTACCTCGTAGGAGTGCCATTGCACCGCCCGGATCGTTTCGGGGTAGCCGCCGAACAGTGCGTCCCGGCGCGCGGCTGCCGTCATGCGGATATCGAGTACGCCGATTTCCGCGGGCTGTGACGCTTGCACCTTGCCGCCGAGCACTTCACCCAGCAACTGGCAGCCGAGACAGAAGCCGAGAAACGGCTTTTGCAACTCGACCACCCATTCGCGGATGCGGCGTTTTTCCTCGACCAGCCACGGATAGTCGTCTTCCATCCAGGTATCCATCGGTCCGCCCATGCATAGCATCGCATCGAAGCCGCTCAGATCTTCAGGAATGGTTTCGCCGGCGTCGAGTTCGATCCGGGTCAGCCGCCAGCCGTCGGCCTCCATCAAGTCCTTGATATGGCCGGGATCCTCGATTTCTATATGCTGTAAAACCAGAATATTTTTCATAATGCTTTCCGATAAATGGATAATTCGCGTCGCTGGCGTTCGGTGTCGCGATCGTCGATCGAAGGCGTAGCTCTGATGTGTTCGATATAGGGCGCAGGAAATCCGTGTTCTAGCGCGCCGCGCAAGACGTGTTCTTTGTACCAGTGATACGGTTGCCGCCGGTGATCCACTTGCAGCGCGTAGTAGGTAAAGGCGTCAACCGCCGTGCCGTGTATTGCGGTTACGCTGATTTGCCTGCGCTCGTAACCGATACCCGCGCCTTCGTAGCCGTCGAGTTCCAACTTATCGTCATGGGTCATTTGGTAAACTACGCCGTAGACGATGTCATTCGGGTTATCGGTGACGAAGATATCGCATTTACCGGAGCGATCCTGACCTTTCTTGTGCCAGCATAGCCGGTGTCCGGGCAGGGTTGCGACGCAGTTTTTGGACGCAGCCGGGATACGCGCCAGCAGACGGCGGCTGGAGAGGTTAGCGCGTCCGCGTCCAGCAGCATGTCTTCGCGTGCCAGCAGTTCGCGTTCCCAGGGTTTGACCCCGAGCGAGGAGCAGCCGCTCGCGGCTAACAGCGCGCTTAACAGCAGGCAGATGAGTTTGAGATTCATAGCAGATCCTTGATTTCCTGTTCGTACTTTTCGATGCTCTTGGTGAAAAAGCCGACGTGTTTAGTCACCACCTTGCCGGAGGCGTCGATCAGATAGGATGTCGGCATACCCTCGACCTTGAATTCTTCGGCGATGCGTCCGCTGGGGTCGTGGAAGATATCGAAGTTCGCTTCGAACTTGCTCAGGAAACGATGCATGGCATCGGTCTCGGCATCGAGGTTGACGGTAACCACGGTAAACTTTTCGGCTGGGAACTTGAGCAGCAGCCGATTCATCCAGGGAAAGGACTTGCGGCAGGGTTTGCACCAGGAAGCCCAAAAGTCGAGGTAGACCAACTTACCCCGGTAGTTGCCGAGGTCCAGCTGGTCGATGTCGTATATCTCTGCCTTGAGCGGTGTTACCACCAGTAACAGCAGTAGTAGCATTCTCATTACAGGTCTCATCACAGAGGGTTCCTATTTGACACTAACGCCGATTATAGCGTTAGCTTCGTAAACGGTTTGTTAATCCGAAAACCTGATGTTGGCAATGATGCCACCCTCCGGATTGGGCGCGAGTTCGAGCGACCAGCCCTGGTGGTCGCAGATCAGTTTGGAGATATAAAATCCGACGTCATAACCCTGGCTGTCGTGCCCGCGATAGCCGAAGTCGAATATTTGCTGCAGCGTAGCGCGATCGAATTCGCTAAACTGCATCGATATCTCCGTCGATCCGGGGTTGAGCGGCGAATATACCCGGTGAACTCATGGTCTGGCAATCGGTCATATGGGATAGTTTCTGGAGCTGATTATGAAAAATTTTATACTTGCAGCATTGCTCGCAGCGGCCACGTCCGCCGCGCCAATGGCGCATGCGGCGACGGCGATTCTGGCCGGCGGTTGTTTTTGGTGCATGGAGTCCGATTTTGAAAAACTCGAGGGTGTCAGCGACGTGGTATCGGGTTTTACGGGCGGTTCGCATCCCGACCCGAGCTACTATGGCGGTCATACCGGGCATTATGAAGCCGTCGAAATCACTTATGACCCCGCGGTCGTGGATTACCAGGGTATCCTCGATCATTTCTGGGTCAACCACGATCCGTTCGACGCGCGCGGACAATTCTGCGACAAAGGCCATAGTTATCTCGCTGCGATTTTCGTCGGCAATGACGCGGAACGCGCACTCGCGGAACAATCGAAACAAAAGGTGATCGACAAGTTCCCGGACATGACGGTGGTCACTCCGATTCTGCCGCGGGCGACTTTTTTCCCGATCAAGGGCGAGGAGTCCTACCATCAGGATTATTACAAGAAATCGCCGCTGCGTTACCGCGGCTACCGCTGGCGCTGTGGTCGCGACCAGCGCCTCACCGAGATCTGGGGCGACCTGGCGACGCACTGACCAATACCGCAGTCCCCGCACCCTACCGTCATCACCACATACATTAGTCATCCCCGCGCAAGCGCACAGCTGTCCGGGGAAAGTTAATAGGAAAGAACATACTGTGTTTTCTCGATCAGTTCCGCGCGTTCTCGTCGTCTTCGTCGATACATCTGCTGTACCCCGGTTGGTAAACGAGTAAACAGGGTTTCTCGTATTTCCACCAACAGCAGGTGTAACGATGTATTCGGCGCACACCGACGTGATCGATAGAGCCATAACAACAGATAACTGATAATGGCCGCGTAAATTTGCAGGCTGACTGCATTCTGGCTTTTGCCCAGAAAGCGCTTTAGCTTCAAGTTTTGCTTGAGCCACTTGAAAAACAGGCCAACGCTTGCGATAAAGTTCAGCAATATCCTTGGCTGAACTGTCCATATCGTTGGTCGCCAGGATGAGGGGTGACTTGCCTTCACGATACACGCTGATGCGGCGTAACCGCAGGCCGTGATAGCCATTTTTATGACCTGCTCGGTTACTGCGGTGGCGAAATTCGACCCATTCGTCAGACAGGATGACTTTGCCATCGCATGGATTCTGTGCCACTACCTGGATCGCCGCATTGCGCTTAAACCGGGTCACGAAAGTCGCCCCGGCCTCATCAATCTGTTGCCACCAGCCATAGTCGCAGTAGCCCTTATCAAAGACGTAGGTTGCATCCGCTTCCAATCGGAGGTGTCGGGCATCGACGACATCGTTCACTGTCGGTGAGGTGATATTGAGATAAACCAGTGTGTGACCCCGCTGTTCAATCATCAGGTGAACCTTGAGCCCCTGATTACGGGAAGTCGCGCTGGCTTCGGCCCAGTCAAATCCATGTCCCTTGAGCTGAATCGGGGTGGAATCCAGTAGATAGGTTAGCTCAGTTAGCTCGCGGCGCTGTTTGCCATGCATAAACGCCATCAATTGTTCTGTCACCGTCTTGAACAAAACCGGATTACGGCGTTGATTGGCATCCGACAGGGTGGAACGCCGGATCGGCCCCGTGCCTAAATGGTAATGATGGGCTGCCTGGGCGTTGAAACCCGTCTCGAGCTCTCTCAGGCTACGGACGCCTGAGATCTGGCCGTATAACAATGCCAATAGGTGGTCATAGGGCTTGAAGGATTTATCGTAACGGCCAGCCTGGAGGCTAGACGAAATTCGATCAATCAAATTACGCGGAAGGGCTTCTAAAAGTTGATGAAATCGAGTATTACTGTACACCTTGTTGTTCCTTTTGTTTTTGAGTTCGCACTCGGGGTTGTAACCCCAAACATTAGGAACAGCAAGACCTTTACTTCCTTCTTCAGTTTTTCCCCGGACAGCTATGCGCGCAAGCGGGGATCTCTACAAAATGGCGCCATCGCAAGATCCCGGCTCGGAGGCCGGGATGACACTAATCTGAGCCACCCCAACGCGCTAGTCATCCCCGCATACATTAGTCATCCCCGCGCAAGCGGGGATCTCATGACAGCGCCATTGCAAGATCCCCGCTTGCGCGCACTGCTGTCCGGAATAAATTAAGTTGGTGTATTTGAAAGTGTTGCAGTGCCCGGGTTTTACGAATAAAACCATAAGCGACAACTTAATTTCAGGACACTGCAACATGTATACAAATACCCGATTTGGCGAACTTTTGAAAGTCCTTCCTAAAAATACTTTCAAACGCTGCGTTGAACAGCATCGGAGCGATAAACATAACAAGGGTTTCGACAGCTGGGGGCAGTTAATCAGTCTGATGTATGCTCAATTGTCCGGTTGTCGGAGCTTGCGCGAGTTGGAGGTGAGCTACAATAGTCATTCCGCGCATCACTATCACCTGGGCTGCGGTCCGATTAAGCGCTCGACTTTATCGGATGCCAATCGCCAACGAGATGCCGGGGTATTTGAATCATTCTGCCAGCAGCTGATGGGCCGGGCTCATCGGCGAGTACGCAATGAGATAAAGGACTTGCTCTATCTGTTGGACTCGACGCCGATCTGTCTGCGCGGCCGGGGTTATGAGTGGACGCAAGCGC
>DS021207.1:33602-38780 GCA_001735895.1 Olavius algarvensis Gamma 3 endosymbiont
GTGCGCGATCACGATTTCAGTACGTGCACTTCGGCGCGCTGCCGCCGCTGTTTTTTGACCTGCGGCGGGATCCGGGCGAGTTCGTCAATCAGGCGCGCAATCCGGAATACGAGTCGCTGGTGCTGCAATACGCGCAAAAGATGTTGTCGCTGAAAATGAACCATGCCGAGCGCGGTTTGACCGAAATCATGCTGGGCGAGGGCGGTGCCGTGACGCGGCGCTCGCCGTTGCGTAAACTGGTCTCCTGAGAGTCGACTATGAATCTCCCGATTTCCACTGCGAATCCCTCACCCCTCGAAGACGCGAGCGCCTGGCGTGCTCGCGAAAGCGACAAAAACAGTTTCACGGTTAAGCTCGAACCCCGACATATGGCGGCACTCGAGCGCGCGCTGCGGGAGGCACAGCAAATAACCGACGATGCCGAGGCGATCACCCGTGACGGTTTTCGCCTGCCCGATATCGAGCAAGATATAGCGGCCTGGCGCCACCAGGTTATGAATCAAAGCGGCATTATCGTTTTGAGCGGATTCCCGGTAAAGCGCTACAGCAAGGAAGAAATGGGTATGATGCACTTCGGCCTCGGCACCCATTTTGGCACCGCTATGTCGCAAAGCGTGATGGGCGACCGCCTGGGCCATGTCGTCGACGTCGGCGGCAAGGACCCCAAGGAACGCGCCTATCGCAATAGCACCGAACTCGATATGCATACCGACGCCTGCGATATCGTCGCGATGATGTGTTTGCAGAAAGCGCAATCAGGCGGGTATAGCGGTTATGTCAGCGCGGTCAGCATCTACAATGAAATCCTGCGCCGTCGGCCCGATTTGATGCCCATATTGATGCAGGGTTTCCACTACCATCGCTTCGGTGAGGAAGCGCCGGGGCAATCGCCGGTTACCGAAGAGAGGATCCCGGTGTTCAGCTTTTGCCAGGGTTATCTGAGCGTTAACTATCTGCGCTCCTACATCGAAATGGCCGCCGAAGAGATGCGGACACCGCTCGACGCACAGCAACAGACGGCGCTCGACCTGGTCGACGAAATTGCGCTCGACGACGACTTCGCGCTGAAGTTCGTGACCCAGCCGGGCGAGGCCGTGTTGTTCAATAACCTGACGATATTGCATAACCGCAGCGCCTTCGAAGATTCGGATCTACCCGCTGAAAAGCGCCACCTAATGCGGCTGTGGCTGGTGGCTCACAAACCGCGGCGGCCGGTTACCGCCGCGCTGCGCATTTACGAAGGCCGGGGTATCGAAAAACAGGAAGGTAAGTCGACCTACTTCGACGGCGATCTGGATTACAGCCGTTTCGACGCCGAAGAAACGCGCATGTAGCGCAGCCCACGGTCGCCCGTCTATCCTCGGCTTAGCCGTCGAGGCTTCTTTTTACGGTGGCGATCACTTCATTGCCCTCGCCGATGTATTCCAGGTCGTCGAAACTGGATAGCCGCGCCACCGCGATTCCGCGCCCGTGGGGGTCGAAAGCGCGATCCGGGTCGAAATCCATGTACGGGGTCCAGTCGAAACCCTGACCCTGATCGCGGATGCGAATTTGTACCGATTCTGCGTGTACGTTGAACTCGAGTTCGATAAAGCCGCCGCTATTTTGCTTTGACTTGAGGCGCCGTTCGATTTCGAGTTGCCACATGCCGCTGCGCATCAGCTTGCTCTTCTCATCGTACCCGATCCGGCGATTGCCGTGCTCGAGCGCATTGATCAGCAATTCGGAAATTCCTGTGACCACGCGGTGTGGTTGGGGGCATAGATGCGCGACCTGTGAAGCCACCAGGTTGCACTGAAGCAGGTTTCGAATCTTAAAACGGCCGAAGGTCATCAAATCGAAAATCTGGCGCCCCTGGCGCAACGACTCGTGTAGTGACTTTTCATGCAGGCGATCGTTGACCGCGCTGCGTACGATGGTTTTCAGGACATCGCCGTTGTAAGGCTTGGTCAGGTAATAATAAGCGCCGGCCTTGAGGCCTTCGATCACGTCCTGGTTTTCGGCTTTTGCGGTTTGCATCACGACCGGGACATGCTCCATCATTTCGTTTTCCTTGATGTTGGCGAGCAACTGCATACCGTCGAGTGTTGGCATCATGCGGTCGAGAATTATGGTATCGAAGCTTTCGGGACTGGATTCCAGCAGGCTCCAGGCTTCCTGCCCGTCGTTGGCGGTGACCAGTTTGTAATTATCGTTTTCCAGGTGAGCGCAGATAATGTCGAGGTTGATTGGCTCGTCGTCGACTATCAATATCGTAGGTTTCGAATTATCCAATCTTAAGTAACTCCGAGGCTCCTATCGCCTAAACTGCGAACTCCGTTATATGCTGTTGGTCGCTATCCAGTTGCGTTGTTATTTCTAGGCAAAGTGCTGTAATTTTCGCAGCGAAATAGACAACTCTAACGGCAAGTATAACCAAGGTTAAGAAAATGGCAGGTAATTTTCAGGGTTTCGGCGATTCTCAAATGCCCGTGGGCAGGTGCGCCAGTCGATTCGAAGCCCGGATATCATGAGCCACTACCCGTTTTGCAGCAGCGACTTTAAAAACGAACCTTACTGGTGGGACCTGACCCCAAGGCCGGCCGCGCATGCTTTACCGCTGCCCGCAACAACCGAGGTCCTCGTTATCGGTTCGGGTTATACCGGCCTGCATTGTGCGCTGCAAACCGCGCTCGCCGGCAGGTCAACCCTCGTTATCGACGCAGCAGATGCGGGTTGGGGTTGCAGTACTCGCAACGGCGGTCAGATCAGCGGCGAGATCAAACCGGGTTACGCCGTACTGGCGCGACGCCACGGCGCGGCTGACGCCGTGGCGTTGGTTGGCGCGGCGCGCGGGGCGCTCGACTGGTTGGGCGGATTTGTCGCTGAGAATGGGCTCGACTGTGACTATCGACAATGCGGGCGCTACCTCGCGGCCCATAATTCGCGCCAGTTTCAGCGCTTGGCGACTGCGGCGAGGCGGCAAATTCCGGGCCTGGAGCAAAAACAGCAGGTGGTGGAAAAACGCGATCAATCGAGCGAGATCGATAGCGATTTCTATCACGGTGGCCTTGTCATCGAACATCACTGCGGGCTCGACCCGGCAAAATATCACCAGGGGTTGCTGCGGCTGGCGCAGACTAATGGGGCGCAGGTGATCGGGCATTGCGCCGCCGTCGGGATCGAACGCGAAGGCGATGGATTCATAGTCAGGACCAGCCGTGGAAGCATCAAAGCGCGCGAATTGGTGGTTGCGACCAACGGTTATACCGGGGCTGTAACCCCGTGGCAGCGTCGGCGCATCATTCCGATTGGCAGTTATATGCTGGCCACCGAGCCGATGAATCCGGGGTTTGCCGCCCGGCTGATGCCCGCCAGCCGCGTGTTCAGCGATACCCGCCGGATTGTGGTTTACTTCCGACGCTCGCCGGATGGCGAGCGCCTACTGTTCGGCGGCCGGGTTTCGGTGTTCGAATCCGATCCGCTGCGCAGTCTGCCCGCCCTGCGCCAGGAAATGCTGCACATTTTCCCGCAGCTTTCCGAGGTGAAGATCAGCCACAGCTGGATGGGTTTCGTCGGTTACAGCTTTGACTCCTTGCCGCATCTCGGGACTCGGGATGGAATTCATTACGCCATGGGTTATTGCGGCTCGGGTATTTGCCTGGCGAGTTATTTCGGCCACCTCATCGGCCTGCAGCTGCTGGGCAAGGCGCAGGGTAATAGTGTTTTTAACCAGCCCCGCTTTCAAACCCGCCCGTTATACCGTGGCAAGCCCTGGTTTCTGGCAAGCGCTGTGCGTTACTATCAGCTGCTGGATCGATTCATTTAACCTGTCCCCATGGCTGATTGTGCACTATATCGGTGCATAATCTGTGGATAAAGCGGTCTAAAGTCCGCGATTCGTCCGCTATCTGACAGCGGTTTTTATTCCGGGTATCATTGCGCGTCTTGCCAATTTTCGGGAGCGCGTTTTGAAACTTGTTGCTGCAATCATCAAACCTTTCAAACTCGACGATGTGCGTTCAGCCCTGTCCGAGATCGGGGTTCAAGGCCTCACGGTATACGAAGTCAAAGGGTTCGGCCGTCAAAAAGGCCATACCGAGCTTTATCGCGGTGCCGAATACGTCGTCGATTACATACCCAAGGTAAAAATCGAGATTGCCATCGATGACGATCAGCTCGATCAGGTAGTCGACGCCATCATCGAGTCGGCACGGACCGGTAAGATCGGCGATGGCAAGATTTTCGTCACCCCGCTGGAAAACGCTATCCGGGTTCGCACCAGCGAAACCGGCAGCGGCGCGTTGTAGGAGGCAAACATGAAGAAATCCGTATTTTTTATTGCATCTGCCGCATTGCTGCCGTTTTCGAGTGTTTTCGCGGCGGACGACATCAACGCGGCGGACACCGCATGGATTCTGACAGCGACCGCGCTGGTATTGTTCATGACACTGCCCGGGCTGGCGCTGTTCTATGGTGGCCTGGTGCGCAGCAAGAACGTGCTGTCGGTGTTGATGCAGTGTTTCGCCATTACCTGTGTGGCGACCATCATCTGGGTCATAGTCGGTTACAGCATTGCCTTCGGTGACGGCGGTAGCGGCAATGCCTACTGGGGCGGTCTGTCGCGCGCATTTTTATCCGGGATGTCGCGCGACGCGCTGGCCGGTTCGATACCCGAAACCGTGTTTAGCATGTTTCAGTTGACCTTCGCCATCATAACACCGGCCCTGATCGTCGGCGGTTTCGCCGAGCGCATGCGTTTTTCGGCGATATTGATGTTTTCCGCACTGTGGTTGTTGCTGGTATATCTACCGGTATGCCACTGGGTTTGGGGCGGCGGCTGGCTCGGACAAATGGGTCTGCTAGATTTTGCCGGCGGCACCGTGGTGCATATCACCGCCGGCGTTGCCGCCATCGTGACCGCGATGGTACTGGGCAATCGCCGCGGTTTTCCACGCACGGCGATGATGCCGCATAACATGACCATGACGATTACCGGGGCCGGCATGTTGTGGGTCGGCTGGTTTGGTTTCAATGCCGGCAGCGCGCTGAGTGCGGGCGGCGATGCCGGCATGGCGATGCTGGTCACGCATATCAGCGCCGCCATGGGCGCCTTCACCTGGATGATGATCGAATGGAAACGGTACGGTAAACCCTCGGCGCTGGGTGCGGTTACCGGCATGGTAGCGGGTCTCGGCA
>DS021207.1:43653-52700 GCA_001735895.1 Olavius algarvensis Gamma 3 endosymbiont
TAGTGTCAATACGGAGCATCGGGCGGTCACAAGCAAACGAGGCGCTAATGTAGTCGATTAACCACCCCGCGTGTAGTGGAAAATCAACGCAAGAATTTTAATGCGGGGAGGCGCCGTAATTGTTTTGACATTAATTTATAGGCTTATAGAATGAGCTTTGGACCAAGCCGGTCGTTTAATTAAGAACAAGCCGAGGTCCTGTGCAATTCGAAAATAAAACAAACTGTTAACAGCAGTAATCGGCACAACTATCGTTAGGAGATAATCATGAGAGTATTAAGCAAGATCGCCGTCGTATCGCTGGTAGCCACGTCGTTTGGCGCAACCCCGGTAATCGGGGCCGGTCAGCAATTTGTAACCATTGGAACCGGTGGCGTAACCGGGGTTTATTATCCCACCGGCGGCGCGATCTGCCGACTGGTAAACAAGGGTCGCAAGGAGCATGGGGTTCGCTGCTCGGTGGAATCGACCGGCGGCTCGGTTTACAACATCAACACCATCCGCGGCGGCGAACTGGACATGGGCGTTGCCCAGTCCGACTGGCAGTACCATGCCTACAATGGTTCTGAGAAAAAATCGTTTATCGATGCCGGCCCGTACAAGGAATTGCGCGCGGTGTTTTCGGTGCATCCGGAACCCATTAGCATCGTTGCCCGCAAGGACGCCGGTATCAAGCACATCAGCGATCTGAAAGGTAAACGCGTCAATATCGGTAATGCCGGCTCCGGCACCGAAGCCACCTGGAATGTCGTCTGGGGCGCAATGGGTATGACCAATAAGGATCTTAAACTGGCAGCGCAGATGAAGTCGTCCGAGACTCCCGGCGCTTTATGCGATAACAAGATCGATGCCTTTTTCTGGCTGGTCGGTAACCCGGCGGCCTTGAACAAGGAAGCGACCACCACCTGTGAAGCCAACTTCGTCGCGGTCGACGGTATGGCCATCGACAAACTGGTTAACAAGTTTCCCTTCTACGGAACAACCGTTATTCCCGGCGGCATGTACCGCGGTAATCCGGATGACGTCCCTACCTTCGGCGTACTCGCTACATTCGTTTCTTCCACGGCTACTTCGGCGGATACCATTTACGCAGTTGTCAAAAGTGTCTTCGAGAATTTCGAGTCATTCAAAAAGCTGCACCCCGCCTTTGGTCACCTGACCGAAAAGGATATGGTTAGCAAGGGTATCTCGGCACCTTTACATGAAGGTGCGAAGCGTTACTACAAGGAACGAGGCTGGCTGTAATCCCGGCACTGACAAGGGGGCTTCGGCCCCCTTGTTTTATTTAGCTGAGGCATTAATCCGCACTTAATGCTTCAGTTAATTAAATGGGTTGACAAAACACCCGATAACTGGAGTCATCATAGAGGGAGAGACCGCAATGGTCGAAGAATCAGAAAAGTCGCAAGCCACCGAAGCCGAACTGGAGGAAATGATCGCCGCCACCGATACCGGCGCGCGCAGTCCCGCGGGCATGGTTGGCAAACTCATGCTGGGCACCGCTTTTTGCTGGTCCGTGTTTCAACTCTGGATAGCGTCGCCACTACCCTACATGGAAGTGTTCTCGTCGTGGCTGCCGGTACTGAACAATACCGATACCCGCTCGATCCATCTGGCCTTCGCGATTTCACTGGCATTCCTGGCCTACCCTGCGTTGAAAAGCTCACCTCGACATTCGATTCCGATTCAGGATTGGGTGCTGGGCGCCGCGGGCATTGTCGTCACCATGTACCTGTCCGTTTTTGCGGTTGAACTGGGCGATCGGCCCGGGTTGCCGACCACTACCGACCTGGTAATCGCCGCGGTCGGCATCGTGCTGGTACTCGAGGCGGCGCGGCGCGCCCTGGGACCGCCGTTGATGGTTATTGCGGCAATTTTTCTATGTTATGTGTTCTTCGGCCACCTCGGACCCGACATCATCGCTTGGAAAGGCGCCTCCTTCGGTAAGGCCATGTCGCATATGTGGCTCACCCAGGAAGGCGTGTTCGGCGTCGCGCTGGGCGTCTCCACCTCGATGGTGTTCCTGTTCGTACTGTTTGGCTCGATGCTCGAAAGAGCGGGTGCCGGTAACTATTTCATCTGGGTTGCGTTCTCCTTGCTCGGTCATATGAAGGGCGGGCCGGCCAAGGCGGCCGTGGTTTCCTCCGCCTTGACCGGCCTGGTCTCGGGTTCGTCGATCGCTAACGTGGTCACCACCGGTACCTTTACCATTCCGCTAATGAAGCGGGTCGGTTTTCCCGCCGAGAAGGCCGGCGCGGTCGAAGTCGCTTCGTCGACCAATGGCCAGTTGACGCCGCCGGTCATGGGTGCGGCGGCCTTTCTAATGATTGAGTTTGTCGGCATTTCTTATATCGAAGTCATCAAGCACGCCTTCCTGCCGGCCATCATCGCCTATATCGCACTGGTTTACATCGTGCACCTGGAAGCCTCTAAGGCCGGACTCGAGGGCTTGAAGAAAACGGTACAGACTACTTTTCTGGGTAGCCTGATTGTCTATACCACGGTGATTGCCGGCATTATTATTCTCTCCGGTATCTGTTACTACGGTTTCGGCTGGCTCAAGGACGTCGGCGGTGAGTACACTTTTTGGTTGGCTTCGTTGATCGTTCTCGTCGCCTATGTCGCGCTGGCCAAATATTCCACCAAGTTCCCGGAACTCGGACGCAGCGATACCATCGAAGAATTGCCGGTGCCGGGACCGATTGTCAAAGCCGGGCTTTACTATCTGCTGCCGGTCGCAGTGCTGATCTGGTGTTTGACGGTTGAACGCCTGTCACCGGGTCTGTCTGCTTTTTACGCCGCAATCTTTATGGCCGTCGTGTTACTGACGCACAAGCCGCTGAAGGCCATGTTCCGCGGTGAGACCAACTACGGCGAACATTTTCGCGAATGCCTTAGCGACTTTTTCGACGGTATGGTTTCCGGTGCGCGCAATATGATCGGTATCGGTGTCGCTACCGCCTGCGCAGGTATCATCCTGGGCACCGTCACCCTGACCGGGATCGGTCTGGTGCTGGCCGAGTTCGTGGAATTCATTTCCGCCGGCAACCTGATCCTGATGCTGATCTTCACCGCCGGCATCAGCCTGGTGCTGGGTATGGGTTTGCCGACTACCGCCAACTACATCGTAGTGTCCTCGCTGATGGCGCCGGTTATCGTCTCCGTCGGCGCCAGCAACGGCTTAATCGTGCCGTTGATCGCGGTGCACCTGTTCGTGTTTTATTTCGGTATCCTCGCCGACGATACGCCGCCGGTGGGGCTCGCCGCCTATGCGGCGGCGGCGATTTCGGGTGGTGACCCGATAAAAACCGGCGTACAGGGATTCGTTTACGATATTCGTACCGGCGTGTTACCGTTCATGTTCATTTTCAACACCGAGCTGTTGATGATCGGCATCACCGGTCCGGTTCATCTGGTAGTCGTGATTACCTCGGCCCTGGTGGCGATGTTGCTGTTTGCCGCCGCCACCCAGGGATTTTTCCTGACCTACAACAAAAAATGGGAAACCGTTGCGTTATTGCTGATCACCTTCACTTTGTTTCGCCCCGGATTTTTCATGGACTATCTTTACGATCCGCTGATCAAGGTCGAAGCCACCAAGATCTACCAAGTGGCCGAGCAGCAGCCGGCCAACGGGTTGATACGCGTTCATGTCATGGGTGAAACTCTGGAAGGAGATCTGGTCGACAAGGTTGTGATGCTGCCGGTGGGCGAGCCCGGACCCGGCAAGGATCGTATCGAGATAGCAGCCGGTCTCGAGCTGCGCCAGGAAGGCGATAAGATGTTGGTCGACAATATCGTTTTCGGCAGCGCCGCCGAGAAACAGAAAATCGATTTCGACTGGGAAATTGTCGACGTACAGCAGAAGAATCTGGATCGGCCGGATAAACGCTGGTTTTACATACCGGCGATATTGTTGCTGATCGCGGTCTGGAAAGTGCAATCTGCCCGCCGTGACAAGGACAAAACCGATGTAGCGGGAGAACCTAGCCATGTATAAAAACATACTGTTTCCGGTAGAACTGGAACATACCGTCGAAGCCGAAAAAGCACTGGCGCTTGCGATCGACGAAGCCCGACGATCGCAGGCTAAATTGACCGTGATGACGGCCGCACCCGGATTCGGCATGCCGATCGTCGCGTCCTATTTTGAAGCGAATGCGGTGAAGGGAGCCTTGAAAGAGGTCGCGCGACATTTGAAGCGATATATCGCAGACCATGTGCCGGACGATATCGAGACCAAGGCCGTTGTCGTCGAAGGCAACCCCGGCGAGCTGATTTTAAAACAGGCCCAGCAGGATGCCGCCGATCTGATCGTGATTCCGTCGCATAACAGCAAGATCGAGAATTTGTTTTTGGGCTCGGTTGCCGCTCAGGTTGTGAGGCACGCGACCTGCACCGTAACGGTCGTCAAATAGATCCGATCGAGCGCCGCTCGCGGAGGTTTGTTCGGCTAATATCCTGCCGCGCGGGCTCGCGCTTCAGCGAAGATTCTAAATGAGCCCGTTTATCGCGGGCCTGGTGTTGCTGGCTGCCCTGTTACACGCCGGCTGGAATGCGATGGCGAAGTCGGGCGGTACGCCTCAGTACAGCATCGCTTCGTATCGTTTGATCAGTGCCGTTTGCTGCCTGCCGCTGTTGTTCGTTTTTCCGATCCCGCTGGTCGAGAGCTGGCTGCTGCTATTGCTGTCGACGGTGATTCACACGGTTTACTACGTCACCCTGTCGCATACCATAGCGGAGACCTGTCCCAGGTCTACCCGCTGTTCCGCGGACTGGCGCCGGTGATGGTGGTACTGGGAGCGGCCCTGCTGGCCGGGGAGTATTTGTCTTCGGGGGCGATGATCGGCATCGGACTGGTCAGCGCCGGATTGATCAGTATTACTTTCGCCGGCGGAGCGATCGGCAAAATCCCGCGGGCGGCACTCGGCTGGGGGCTGATCACCTCGGTTTTGATCGCCGCTTATACCGTCGCTGACGGCATCGGCGTGCGGGCAGCCGGTAATCCATTCAGCTATATTGTCTGGTTGTTCGTGCTGGAGCCAATCCCGATCGGGACCTGGCTGCTGCTGCGGGACCGGGCGGGCTGGTTCGGTTACATGCGCGCCAAGCCGGGCAAGGTTAGCCTCGGTGCGCTGGCCGCGGCGACCGCCTACGCCATGGTCATCTATGCTATGGGCGTGGCGCCGATGGCACTGGTTTCGTCGTTGCGCGAAACCAGTGTTATATTTGCCGCCTTGATCGGTACCCTGTTGTTTCGCGAACCCTTTGGGCGTCAGCGTATCATCGCTGCGATTCTGGTTTGTTTCGGGGTCGTGTTGATAAAAATATTGAGTTGAGCGGAGTTGCCAGCCATGTCATTGACCGAAAAATTTCCGCGCGTGGACTTGACGCATCGGCCAACGCCGCTGGAACTGCTTAATAACGTCAGCGCCGAGTTCGGTACCCGCGTGTGGATTAAACGCGACGATTGCACCGGGCTTGCCTTCGGCGGCAACAAGAGCCGCCAGCTCGAGTTCTATATCGGCCAGGCGCTGGAGCAGGGTGCCGATACGCTGCTGACCACCGGTGCGGTGCAGTCCAATCACGTGCGTATGACGGTTGCGGCGGCACGCAAGATGGGGCTCGAGGTCGAAGTTCAGCTCGAGCATCGCGTGGCGCGGCAGCATCCCGAATACCATCAATCGGGCAACCCTTACCTGGTTAAGCTGATGGGCGCAAAGATTCACTATTACCCCGAAGGGGAAGACGAAGCCGGGGCCGATCAGGTGCTCGAACTGCGAGCCGCCGAACTCGCGCGAGAAGGACGCAAGGCTTACGTGATTCCCCTGTCGAATGCGCATACACCCTACGGCGCGCTCGGTTACGTCGAGGGTGCCGAGGAAATGATGCAACAGCTGTATGCAATGGATGTTGAACCAACCCGTTTTATCGTACCGTCGGGTTCCGCATCGACCCACACCGGTTTTTTACTAGGCGTCAGGGCCAACGATTGCGAAACGCCGGTGCACGGGGTTTGCGTGCGGCGCGACGCGACCAGTCAACGCCGGCGCGTGGCCACCAAATTGCAGGCGGTCAGCGACGTAATCGGCATCGATATCAGGATTCCGGAGTCCGACATTTTGTGCGACGACAGCATGCTCGCGCCCGGTTACGGCTTGCCCAACGATGCCACGGTCGGCGCTATCAAGTACCTGGCGCGGCGCGAGGGGATCCTGCTCGACCCGACCTACTCAGGCAAAACCTTCGCGGTGCTGCTGGCAATGCTCCAACAAGGAGACTACCAGCGCAACGACAACCTGGTGTTTCTGCACACCGGTGGCACCGCCTCGCTGTTTGCCTACCCGGAACTGGTCGAGGAATAAGCTTTCATGAATACTCTGGAATGGAATATTGCGACTGTCGCCAACGTTATCGATATCGCAGTGGCGCCGGTTTTCCTGCTGGCCGGAATTTCCGGACTGCTGGTGGTGTTGACCAACCGGCTCGGCCGTACCATCGATCGGTCGCGCTCGCTGCAGGCGGCCGAATCGGAATTCATGCCAAAGCAGCATAAAGCGATGATACAGCGTGAAATGAAGGCCCCGGTGAGACGCATTCAACTCAGCCATGCAGCGATCAGCATGTCCACGCTGAGCGCGATCCTGGTTTGTCTGGTCGTCGTCACCCTGTTTCTGGGTAGCCTCCTGCAGCTCAATGTTTCGCTGGTGGTCGCCAGTCTGTTCATTGTCTGCATGATTATCCTGAGCCTGGCTTTCAGTTCGTTTTTGCTGGAAGTACTGATATCGACACGCACGCTGAAAGCCTCGTTGATTCATACCGAGACCTTTCGTGTTGCCGACAAGTCTGATCTGCCAGCGGATGCCGGTGAATAATGGTGACGTTTTTTCGATAGTTAATATTCGGCCGCGCACTTAAACTGGAAATCCATTAGATCAACCTAATTCAATATACCCTTAGCGGAGAAATTTGCATGTCCAAGCCCAGAGTCATTGTCACCCGTCGTTGGCACCCCGAGGTAGAGCAGGTGTTGACCGAGCGCTACGATACCCAGTTAAACCAAGACGACCACTCGATGTCGGTGGCCGAACTACAGGATGCGCTCCGCAGTGCCGACGCGGTGCTGCCGACGGTTTGTGACAAGGTGACCGCGGAAGTGCTCGGCGCCGATAATATTCGCGCCAAGATCCTCGGCAGCAACGGGGTCGGTTTTAATCATATCGATCTGGATGCGGCCAAGGCGGCCGGACTCACGGTCACCAATACGCCCGAAGTACTGACCGACTGCACCGCCGATCTGGCGCTGACCCTACTGCTCGGCATTGCACGCCGCGCCGGCGAAGGCGAACGTCATTTGCGTAGTGGTGAATGGACGGGTTGGCGGCCGACCCACATGATGGGCACCAGCGTTACCGGCAAAACGCTGGGCCTGATCGGCATGGGTCGAATCGCGCGCGCGGTCGCGGCACGCGCCGCGCACGGATTCAATATGAAGATTATTTTTCACGATCCTTTTCCGCCGCGCGACGAAGACATCGCCGGTCTTAATGCAAGCCAATGCGCCTCTCCCGAAGAGGTGTTTGCGCAAGCCGATTTCGTTTCACTGCATTGCCCGGGGGGCAAGGACACGTATCACTTGATCGGCGCCGAAGCCTTCAAGTCGATGAAACCGGGCGCCTTCCTGATCAATACCGCGCGTGGCGACGTGATCGACGAAGCGGCGCTGGTCGAGGCACTGGAAAGTGGTGAAATCGCCGGTGCCGGGCTCGATGTATTCGAACGAGAACCCGCGGTCACTGCCGCTTTACTGCAAATGGAAAACGTCTTGCTGTTGCCGCATTTAGGCAGCGCCACGATGGAAACCCGCAAGGCGATGGGCATGCGCGTAGTTGAAAACATCGAAGCCTTCTTCAACGGCGAAACCCCGCGCGATAAGTTAGTTTGATCCGAAATCATTCGGTCCGAAACAGGTCGGTGCGATCTATATAGTGCCTCCGTCCAAGACCAGTGCCTCCGTCCAAGACCGTCATCCCCGCAGCCCTTTGTCATCCCCGCGCAAGCGCACTGCTGTCCGGAATAAATTAAGTTGGTGTATTTGAAAGTGTTGACGTGCCCGGGTTTTACGAATAAAACCATAAGCAACAACTTAATTTCAGGACACTGCAACATGTATACAAATACCCGATTTGGCGAACTTTTGAAAGTCCTTCCTAAAAATACTTTCAAACGCTGCGTTGAACAGCATCGGAGCGATAAACATAACAAGGGTTTCGACAGCTGGGGGCAGTTAATCAGTCTGATGTATGCTCAATTGTCCGGTTGTCGGAGCTTGCGCGAGTTGGAGGTGAGCTACAATAGTCATTCCGCGCATCACTATCACCTGGGCTGCGGTCCGATTAAGCGCTCGACTTTATCGGATGCCAATCGCCAACGAGATGCCGGGGTATTTGAATCATTCTGCCAGCAGCTGATGGGCCGGGCTCATCGGCGAGTACGCAATGAGATAAAGGACTTGCTCTATCTGTTGGACTCGACGCCGATCTGTCTGCGCGGCCGGGGTTATGAGTGGACGCGAGCGCGTAGTATGTCACGCATTCCGGGCCTGAAGATTCACCTGCTGTATTCCCCCGACAAGCAGTTGCCTTGTGACGCTCGGATCACGGCATCGACCCAGAACGATATTGAGTATGGACGCAATGTTGAAATCGAGAAGGGCGCTAAGTATGTGTTTGATAAGGGATATTGCGATTACAATTGGTGGCATCAAATCGACCAGGAGGGTGCTTTCTTTGTGACCCGGTTAAAGCGTAACGCATCGATCAGGGTGCTCAAAAGCCGCTCGACCGAAGGAGATATACTGTCGGATGAGGTCATTGAGTTTAAAAACAAATGGCCTGGCGGCGGCCGGAAAAACAACTACGTCAAACCGTTGCGGCGAATAGTGGTGCATCGAGAGGATCATGTGGACCCGCTGGTACTGGTAACCAACCTGATGGGGGTCCCGGTTAAGAAGTTGCAGCGCTGTACAAGCAGCGTTGGGCGATCGA
>DS021207.1:52750-55640 GCA_001735895.1 Olavius algarvensis Gamma 3 endosymbiont
CGGCATCGTCCACAGGCCAGCGCGCGCGAGGATAAAACTACCGGAGCTTACCGCGCCCAGATTTACCTGCTGTCGGTCGAGAACCTTGAGCCGCTTAAGGCTGCTCGCATCGTCGAAGTGCTGCGCAGTATTGGTTGCAACGATTAAAAGAGTTGTCAGATTTTTTGCTTCGCTTAAAGGCTTGGTGGGCAAGGTGATTCCGCATGACGACGCCACCGGATCCCGGCCCGAACTATAGAATTCCCATTGAAAAAGTTCTTTGCCGGACAGCCGATTGGCCGCGCGTAAGGTATCGACGACGCAGCTGAACGGGATGATTGGATAGCCTTCGATCAGTAATATGCCGATATGCTCGGTGTCATCGCTAATAATCCGGCCTCCGAATGTCGGTTGTGGTTTGCGTTCGCATTCTAGCGAATATAGCGGTATCCACCAATCCAGACAATGCGCCCGTGAAAACGATTATGACGCTGGCAAACAGTTCCGGGTCGCGCTCGCGCCAGCCCAAAAAGGTTTCTAAAACGATACTGGCTGGCTCAATTGGGAAAATCCGAGACAGGATTAGCAGGAGTTGATAATGAGTGAAGTAGAACGCCCGGGCAGAGGCCGGCGCCCTCGCGGCGGACGCGAAGCGCGCCGCAACGCAGCACCGGCAAAGGCAAGTGCGCCTTACGTAACCCGCAAAATTCCTTGCTTCGAAGTACTCGACGAAGAAGGCCTGCAGCTGATCGAGAATAACGCCGAAACCATTCTGCAAGAAATCGGAATCGAGTTCCGCGACATGCCCGAAGCGCTCGAAATTCTGAAACAGGGCGGCGCCGATGTCGACGGCGTTACCGTGCGTTTCCCGCGTGGATTGTGCCGCTCCATCATCCAGGCATCGGCGCAGGCCGAATATACCCAGCATGCCCGAAACCCGGCGCGTAACCTGCAGATCGGCGGCAAGAATACCGTTTTTGTACCGGCCTACGGTAGCCCTTTCGTCTACGACATCGACCAGGGTCGACGCTATGCCACCATCGAGGATTTCCAGAATTTCGTCAAACTTGCCTATGCATCGCCGGGACTGCACCATTCCGGCGGCACCATTTGCGAACCGGTAGACATCCCGGTTAACAAACGCCACCTCGATATGCTTTATGCACATATCAAATTTTCCGACAAGGCCTTCATGGGCTCGGTTACCGCACCGGAACGCGCCCAGGACACGGTCGAAATGATCAAGATTATCGCCGGCGATAACTACCTCGATCCGGAAACCGGCCGGCCGCGCACCTATGCCACCAGCCTGATCAACGCCAACTCGCCGATGACCTTCGACGATACCATGCTGGGTGCCGCCAAGGTTTATGCCGAAAACAATCAAGCTACGATTATCACGCCGTTTATCCTGGCCGGCGCCATGTCGCCGGTAACCGTGGCCGGCACTGCGGCGCAATCGCTCGCCGAGGCGCTCGCCGGCATGACTTTCGTGCAGCTGGTCAATCCGGGCGCACCGATGATTTTTGGTAGTTTCGCCAGTTCGATGTCGATGCAATCCGGCGCACCCACCTTCGGCACCCCGGAGCCCGCCCTGGTGCTTTACGTGATGGCGGCGCTGGCGCGGCGACTGGGTGTCCCGTTTCGTTCGGGCGGCGGGCTATGCGGTTCCAAGCTGCCGGACGCACAGGCCGCTTACGAAGCCGCCAACACACTATTGCCGGCAGTTATGGCCGGTGTCAACTTTGTGCTGCATACCGCCGGCTGGATGGAAGGCGGTCTAGCGATGGGATATGAAAAGTTCATCATGGACGCCGACCAGGCATCGATGATGGCAATCCTGATGAGCGGCGTCGATCTCTCCGAAAATGGCCAGGCCATGGATGCGATTCAGGAAGTCGGACCGGGCGTGCATTTTCTTGGCTGTAACCACACCCAGCGCAATTTCAAGGAAGCTTTTTACCTGTCGCCGATTACCGATAACAACAGCTTCGAGCAGTGGGAATCGGAGGGTAGTCTGGATCATGCCCAGCGCTGCAATCGGCGCTACAAGAAAATACTGGGCGAGTACGAAGCGCCGCCGCTCGATCCGGCCATCGATGAAGCCTTGCTCGACTTTATGAAACAACGCAAGGATTCGATGCCTGATTCCATTACATAATATCTGGGCGCCGCAAGCGGCGCCCCACCTTAAACTGTCATCACCGCACAAGCGCACTGCTGTCCGGAATAAATCATAATGCCAACTGTGCTTGATGTATTTGGAAATCGGATTTCCATTTTCGTCGTCGTTTAAGTACTTCGAATTCGAGTCTGGGTCGCTGGAATAGAGTCGATTTGAGTTCCGCCAGCCACAGATAAAAACCGCGTCTCGATCCACAAAGTTGCCGGTATAGATCGGCGATGAGATACGTGATCAATGCCACCAGTATCTGGATTTTGACCGCATTCTCGCTTTGACCGAGAAACTTTTTGATTTTCAGGTTCTGCTTGACCCACTTGAACCAGAGTTCGATCGCCCAACGCTGCTTGTACAGCGCTGCAACTTCTTCAACCGGGACCCCCATCAGGTTGGTTACCAGTACCAGCGGGTCCACATGATCCTCTCGATGCACCACTATTCGCCGCAACGGTTTGACGTAGTTGTTTTTCCGGCCGCCGCCAGGCCATTTGTTTTTAAACTCAATGACCTCATCCGACAGTATATCTCCTTCGGTCGAGCGGCTTTTGAGCACCCTGATCGATGCGTTACGCTTTAACCGGGTCACAAAGAAAGCACCCTCCTGGTCGATTTGATGCCACCAATTGTAATCGCAATATCCCTTATCAAACACATACTTAGCGCCCTTCTCGATTTCAACATTGCGTCCATACTCAATATCGTTCTGGGTCGATGCCGTGATCCGAGCTC
>DS021207.1:55690-58664 GCA_001735895.1 Olavius algarvensis Gamma 3 endosymbiont
GAGTTGCAGTAATCCCCGAAAAAACGACCAGCCTGCCGCTGGTCGAGATACTCGCGGCCCCAGGGTCCCGGGTTTTGCATATTGACATCGACGCCTCGGCGCAGCGGTTCTATCCAGTCGCCGAAAACGCCGCGCAGGAGAACGACACCATCGCGGCGAAAATCTTCGATCTGTGCAGCGGTTAATGCCATCGCTCCGAGCTTGCTGTCAGTTGCCCTCGACGATGCACAGATCGCGCTCGGCGGCGCCGTCCGCGAAAGTCAGCGCTTCCCGGTAAGCCGCCGACCGGTAACAAGCTTCGGCGTGTTCGAGGCTGGGGAAACGCACGATGACGTTGCGCGCGCGCTCCCGGCCTTCGAGCCAGACGGTTCGGGTCGCACGTGCCAGGAATTCCCCGCCATGCGCTTCGATGGCGGCGGTGGCGCGTTTGGCGTATTCACCGTAAGCGTCGGCATCGGTGACGTGGACGTGGGCAATCCAGTAGGCGGCCATAGCGGTTCCTCTCGAGTTTTCAGCGTTAACCGGGCGGATATACTAGAGCGGATGATTCCAGAAGAAAACCGATTTGTGCTTGCCGCGGGTCGAAGTTGCCAATACGATTGACCCGGATTTGAAACTATCGACGCACGCGCCTATGGATCAATCAAAAATCAAACGGCACCTGGACGCGCTGGCGCAGCGCGACCCGGATCTGGCAAGCGGTTTGCAACGGGTCAGTTATCCAGCGCCGCGGATTCGGGCTCAGGGTTTCGAAACCTTTTTGTCAACCATAGTTTCACAGCAGATCTCGACCGAAGCCGCCGCCGCGATCATGCTGCGGGTACGGTCGTTGTTGCCCGGCATGCGGGCGGATGACGTGCTGCGACTTCCGGCAGGCGCATTGCGGGTAGCCGGATTGTCGGCGCGCAAGGTCGAATATGTCGAAGGCTTGGCGCGGGCGATGGCCGACAAGCGGTTCGATCCCGCGCGGCTTGGCGACCTGGCGGATCAAGCGGTAATCGAGGCGATCACCTCGCTGCGGGGTTTCGGGCGCTGGAGCGCCGAGATATACCTGATGTTTTCGCTGCAGCGCAGCGATATTTTTCCTGCAGGGGACTTGGCGTTGCGCATTGCGCTGCAACGGCTCAAGGGGCTTACGGGACCGCTCGATGAAAAGCAGGCGCGGGCGGCGGTAGCATCCTGGGCGCCTTATCGTTCCGCCGGCAGCCTGTTTCTATGGCATTATTATCGCGGGGCGCCCGCCTGAGCGGTGACAAAATATCGCTTGTTCTCGGATTACCGAATTCTTACTATTTGCCGATGCATGACTTGATCGACCTCGAGCGTTACCCACTGGATCGACTCGATTCCAGCGACGGCAAAAACCTGGTTGCCGAATGTATTGCCGCGCTCGAGCGCGAGGGTATGTTCACGCTTAAGGGTTTCATGCGACGCGCGGTAATCGATGCCATTTTGCCGGGGTTGATCGAGCGCCTGGCGCGCGAATCATTTACCCACGCGCGTGAACATAATATCTATTTCGATGACGGCAACGCCGACCTGCCGCTCGACCACCCGGCGCTCGCCAGGGTTAACACCGTCAACCATACCCTGTGCGGTGATCAGATCGGCACGCAGTTAAAGCAGATTTACCTGTGGCCCGCGTTAACCCATTTTCTGGCGCAAGTAATGCAAAAACCGGCGCTCTACCCGATGGATGACCCGCTGGCCTGCGCCAACGTGATGGGTTATTACGCGGGTGAGGGTTTGAACTGGCATTTTGACCGTTCCGAGTTTACTACCACGCTGTTGCTGCAAGCGCCGCAGCGGGGCGGCGAATTCCAGTTTCGCCACGCCCTACGCAGCGCCGCCGATCCCAATTACGCGGGTATTGCCAGCTTGTTGCGGGGCGAAGATCCGGAGATCTCGACCCTGCAACTAGGTGCCGGCGACTTGAATGTCTTCAAAGGCGTGAATACGGCGCACCGGGTTACCCCGCCGCTCGGGGAGCGCGCTCGGGTCGTCACCGTCTTCACCTTTTACGAAACACCCGGCCGCATGTTTTCCGATGAAGAAAACCTCGGCTTTTACGGTCGCACCAACTAACTCCGCCGCTAAATGCATTGCATTTCGCGGCAGAATGCACTCGGAGTAAAAACCGGCATCTGCCGGTTTTTACTCCGAGTGCGCTTTCCCCAAGCAGCCGTTAACGGCTGCTTGGGGATAAAAAAAGCTGCGGATTGGGGGCCGCGGCTAATGAGGGATAGGAATCCCCGTGGAGGTAAAGCAAAAATCTAGCAGGTATATCCGAACCAGCCAGGTGTCTTGTTCGGGTTATTCTGATCGCAGGTTTTAGATCCCATCATTCCGGCATAGGTTGCCGGGTTCAGATAAACCATATAATTCGCGGGGTTCATGCTTTCCTGGTACATCGCGGGGTCCAAGACGTGCATGTACGAACCCGGATTCATCCAGTGGGTCAAGGTTTGCGGATCCATCATGACCTGGTAAGAAGCGGGATTCATCCACGCCATCAAGTTTTCAGGCTTGGAGAATTCCAGGTAAAAACCCAGTTGCATAAATTGGGTATAGCTCGCAGGATTCATGAAGCTCATATGTACCGGCTGGTGGGTTTTGGGGTCGATCCATTGCATCCATGCAGCGGGATGCGCGGCGTTGAAAGGTACTTCACCGGAAATAGTCGGCTGCTGGGTGGGCGCCGCAGTAAATGCGGCCATCCAGTAATTCGGGTCGAACATATTCGCGGAGTTTGTCGGAGTAGGGGTTGCGCTGGCGTTGACGGCTTCGGGTTGGGAGATAGCCTGGTTTGCGTTCGATGCTATGCTGACGGTAAGCAGGGCAGATGCGGCGAGCGCTAATAATTTAATTCTCATGAGGCTTCCTCTTTAATTTATTGGATATTTATCTAAAAGCTGCACAAAATTATAATATAGAATATAAGAATAAACTAATATACTTATGAGGTATTAGATAC
>DS021208.1:0-28775 GCA_001735895.1 Olavius algarvensis Gamma 3 endosymbiont
TGGGGCATAAAGACGTTCCGGGCAGGCCGACCCTGTACGGAACCACCCGCAGCTTTCTCGACTATTTCAACCTCAAATCGCTGAACGAACTGCCGACGTTAGCCGAAATTCGCGATCTGGATCAATTCAATCCCGAATTCACCTTCGGCGAAGCCAGTGAAACCGGAGAGCCCGCTGAAACCGCCGCAGCAACAGAGCCAGCAAAGGTGGCGCAGGCTGACAAGGTTAGCGCAAGCCCGCAAGCCGCTAACGCGCGCAAGCTTGATAAAGCAGCTAAAACCGTTAAGATCGCCAAGGCCGCAAAAACCGTAAAGACAGCCAAGGCCGCAAAAACCAAAAAAGCAGCCAAGCCTGCCAAAACCGCTAAGACCAGCACGACTAAGAAAGTCGCCAAGGCCGCTAAATCCAGGAAATTCAACACGGCGGGCTCCGGCTAGGCTCGATTTCGGCGCGTTATTAGACTCCGCCTCATAATTTCATCCCCGCGCAAGCCTACGCGGGAATGACAATTAAATATTCGAGAACGACGTTGTCTGGCGGCTACCTGTTTTAATGAAAGTCGCGACGCGGCCGATAACCCAGGTTATGCAAGGATTAAGGCCATCGATATTCGCCAGCGTGCTGATTTGCTGCCTACTCGGCGGCTGTAGCGAGCAAAAACAAGCCCTCGACACCTGGGTGCACGCCGACACCGGATCCTACGGCGCCGCGATTAGCCCGGACGGCAAACATTTGTTGACCGGCGAGATCGGTGGTTTCGCGCGTGTCTGGGATTTGCGCAGCAATCGGGTCAAGTACAGCCTGCAGCACGAAGAAGGCGCCGAGGGCGGCATCATCGCCGCGGACTTTTCCGAAAGTGGAGATGTGCTGGTCACCATCGAGCAGAACTCGATCGCGCGCTGGGCGCTGGCGTCGGGACGGCTAACCGGCTATTGGGCCTGGCCCAAACTATCCGATGTGGCGGTATCGGCGGATGGTCGACATGCGCTGATCGGCAGCAAGGACAAGCAGGCGGTTTATTTCGACATGGTCGAAGGTGAAATGCGTTATGTCTTTCCGCACCATCATAAGGTGACCAGCGTAGCCCTGTCTAAAGACGGTCGTTTTGCGCTGACCGGGTCGGATGACTGGCACGCGAGTCTGTGGGATCTGTCCAACGGCGAACATCTCTGGTCTAAAAACCTGAAATACAAAATTTCTCTGGTGGCCTTGTCTGACGATGGCGAGCTGGCGCTGGCAGGCGCCTACATCGGTGACGCCCATATTTACGCGACGCGCGGCAAGGGCAGCCTGGTGTCGCGCCTCGACGAAGTCAAGATGACGCTGGTATCGGCCGATTTTTCCGATGACAACCGTACCCTGGCCACCGGCCGGGCGGCCAAGGCGATCGATATCTGGGATGTCGCCAGCGGCAAGCGCCGCGAGACCTGGAGACCTCGGGTCAAGCACCGGGTGCAACCGGATTCGGCCACCATTCTAGACCTCAAGCTCGATACCAACGCCAGGACCCTGATATCAGAATCGTCTTCCGGCATCGGGCAGCGGTGGGCGATTAACTGAGCCCAGCGGCCGTGCAGGGGACAGACCAGGTTTTCGCCGAGAGAAAACGTGGTCTGTCCCCTAATACTGCAGGTATAATCTCCCGATGGAACGCATTCAGAAATACCTCGCCAACCAGGGTGCGGGTTCGCGCCGTCAGATCGACGCGCTGCTGCAACAGGGTCGCATCAGCGTGAATGGTAAGACCGCAAAACCCGGCGACCAGATCGACGGCCGCGAAAAGATCGCGATCGACGGCAAGCTGCTGCGCTTACAGCGACAGCTCGCCAAACCGAAAATCCTGATGTACCACAAACCGGTGGGCCAAGTCTGCAGTCGCGCCGATCCGGAAGGCCGTGAGGATGTTTACCGGCATCTACCGCCGCTGCAGCATGGGCGCTGGGTCAGCATCGGCCGACTCGATTTGAATACTAGCGGATTGCTGCTGTTTACCAATGACGGTGAACTGGCCAACCGGCTAATGCACCCTTCGTATGAAGTCGAGCGCGAGTACGCGGTGCGCGTACACGGCGCGGTCAGCCTAGACATGTTGCAACGCCTACGCGACGGGGTAACCCTGGACGATGGAGCGGCGCATTTCGACGATATTCTCGATTCGGGCGGTTCGGGTACCAATCACTGGTATCACGTGGTCTTGAAGGAAGGCCGCAATCGGGAAGTGCGCCGCCTGTGGGGAGCGGTCGGGGTCGAGGTCAGCCGCCTGGTGCGCGTGCGTTACGAGCAGTTTAAGTTGCCCAAGTGGCTCAAGCCGGGCAAGTCCCGTTTGCTCGACGAAGCGGTAGTCAAAGGCGTTTATCAACGGCTTGGCCTCGCCCCCAAGGAGCGCGATATCCGTAGAAAGCGGGACAACCGCGGCGCCGGGCGCCAACGCCGGAGAGCCTGATGGGCGCCAGTCGAATCGGCAAGTTATGCCGCTCGATCTTACCGCCCGACTTCGAACAGGTGAAAAGCCGGTTACCGCAGATTCAAACCTTCCTCGAAGAAAATCTGCCCGCACCGGTGAATCGGGCGGTGACATTGCTGACGCTCAATCGCGACGAAATCGTCATTGCCGCGAATTCGCCGCTGGTAGCCAATTACCTGCGGCTGCACGGCAAGGAAATCCAGCAACAATTGCGTGAAACCTTCGGTCTCGAGCAAATTTTGAAAATTCGCACCATCCCCGACTCGATGCTGAAACTCGACCTGCCGGGAGCGTTGCGCCAACCCGGACAGGTAAACCCGGAGTCGATCGAGGCGCTGCAGCGCAATGCGCAGTGGATCGAGGACGAGGATTTGCGCGCGGCGATACTGTCGCTGGCCGACAGCCTTAAGTCGGGCTAAGCGCCGGTTTTCAGGCTGGCGTTTTGAATGTCGGCAAACAGGTTGTTGTAAACGATTTTGCCGGCGGCGATTCCCGGGATCGCCAGGATGACGCCGAGCGTACCGAACAGGCTGCCGAAAATAATGATGCCGAGGATAACCTGCACAGGGTGCAGGTTGACCGCATTGGCAATCACTGCCGGGATGACGACGACGTTGTCGACGATTTGCGCAACGACGATGACTAGTGCGCCGAGATAAATGAGCGTCGGGTCGAAGGGCGTCATCGCGGCCCCGACCAGGGCGGCGATCAGCATCGAGATGATCGGCCCGATATAGGGCACCAGATTCAAAATGCCGGTGATGCAACCGAGCAGCAGCGGAATATCGAGTCCGATGAGCGTAAAACCGGCGGCGCAGACGGCCGCCATGATCAACGATTGCAGCATGACGCCGCGGGTATAGGCTTTTAACTGCGCGGTTACGTTGTGGTAAATCACCCAGCCGAGTTCGAAGCTGGAGTTGGGCAGCCAGTTCATCAGGTTGTTGCGCACGCGCTGGAAATCCTTTAGCAGGTAATAGGTCAGAAACGGCACCAGAATGAAAATGATGACGATATCCAGCACGCGATTGGTGGCGTTGATCAGTATCGATTGGCCCAGCGACGAAAATTGTGTCAGTGCCGTTACGGTCAATTCCGACACGTCCAGGTCGGTGCCGATTTCGGCGGAAATCACTTCGCCATAATGCGTCAGGAAGCGTTCCAGCTGCTGCGCGATTTGCGGCAATTTCGATTGCAGCACCGCGACCTGATCGAACAGCGCCGGCAGCGCAAAGCCGACCGCAATCAGGCTGGTCAGCACCAGGAATAGCAGCACGATTAGAATCGACAGTGAATGATTGACCTTGTGCCGTACCAGGTAGAGCGTGGCGGGTTCGAACAGCGCATATAGTGTAATCGAAATCAGCACCGGCAGCAGGACCGACGAAATCAGATAAAAACTCGCCAGGCATACCGCCACGAATAGCGCGAACAGCTTGAAAGTCTGGAGGTGAGGGCTGGATTTCCAGTCCATTACTGTTGTGCGATCAGGTCATTGGCGCGGTACAGGCGCTCGGCCAGCGTGGCCGATAAATTCATCAGAAAACGGGCGCCGAGCCGCGGCTGGCGTTCGATCCATTCTTCGAGATCCTGCTTCAGGAAGTAAACCAGTTGCGCGGCCGAGACCGCAGTGGCGTCGGCGGTACGGCGTTCGGCCGCGGCGAGCGCGATTTCACCAAAGAAATCACCGGGTTCGAGCAGAGCCAGCTCGGTGGTGTTAACCATGACGCGCACCGAACCCTCGAGCACCAGGATCGCGCCCGCGCCCTGGTCGCCGAAGGAGAATACGGTTTCTCCGGGTTTGAACCGGCGCCGGTGCATCTTGCCGCACAATAGCTCGGTCTGGCGCTCGGGGATATTCTTAAACAGCGGCGTTTGCTGCCACAGGCGGGCGATGGTCCGCAGCTCGCTGTCGCCGGACCGGAAAATATTAGACCAGAATATATTGCTCATCGGGTGGTTGTTGTTCGAGCGATGCAATCAAGAATAGCACAACACGCAACGGTTTCTGCGAGGGACTCGGTTATATACAGGTTAAAAATTATTCGAACTGATTTATGGAGTGAATCTAAAAAACACTACCCGAAACCCGGACATCACAATTTGCCTATTTCTAAGGTGTAAACTTCCCCAAATTAGTTGCATCTATAATTTAGAGTTTTTCAGCCCTTCATGTTTAATCCGATATTTCCAGAGCGTGAGATCGCCCAGTGAGTCAAGGGGTTTTTAGAAAGCGGGACCGCATTGCTGGTCGATAAACGAAAAAGCCGGATGAGGCTACCCAACCGGCTTTTTCTGGAGTTTGGCTCCCCGGCCCGGGCTCGAACCAGGGACCCATTGATTAACAGTCAATTGCTCTACCAACTGAGCTACCGGGGAATAGAGGCTGCGTATACTAAATGAATAAAAATAATACGGCAACCCGATTTGTCAACCCGTATTTCGATGGCGCCGGCGGCCCCGGATCACTGATCCGGCTGCCGGATCAGGCTTCGAACACCTGGCGAATCCGCTCCACCGCCTGTTCCAGGTTTTTCATGCCGGTAGCAAAGGAAATCCGCATATAACCCTCGGCGCCGAAGGCCGAGCCGGGCACCAGCGCCACGCCGACTTCCTCGAGTAGCAAATTGGCGACGTCGACATCGTTGTTGAGGTCGTCGCGCGAGTCGATGAAGCCCTGGATATTGGGGAAGCTGTAAAAAGTGCCGTCCGATTCCAGGCACTCGATGTGACGAATCGAATTCAGCGCCGCCACCAGGTAGTCGTGCCGCTGTCTGAATTCGGTCACCATCGCGCGCACCGGGGCATGGTCGCCGTTGAGCGCCGCCACCGAGGCGGCCTGTGAAATCGAGGTGGGGTTCGAGGTGCTCTGCGACTGGATTTTTTTCATCGCCTTGATGATGCCGGCGTCGCCCGCGGCGTAACCGATACGCCAGCCGGTCATCGCGTAAGCCTTGGAAACCCCGTTGAACACCATGGTGCGGTCGTAAAGATCCGGGCAGGCGTTCAGGATATTGCAGAATTGGTAGTCGCCCCAGACGATATGCTCGTACATGTCGTCGGTCATGATCAGGATGTCGGGATGGCGCAGCAGCACTTCGCCGAGCGCGGCCAGTTCCTGCATCGAGTAGCCCACGCCGGTCGGGTTCGACGGGCTGTTCAATACCAGCATGCGCGTGCGCTCGGTAATCGCGGCTTCCAGCAGCGCGGGTGTGATCTTGAAGGCGCTGTCGATGCCGGTTTCGACGATTACCGGTTTGCCTTCGGCCAGGATTACGATATCGGGATAGGACACCCAGTAGGGCGCGGGCACGATGACTTCGTCGCCGTTGTCGAGCAGCGCCTGGCAGAGGTTGAAAAAGCTTTGTTTGCCGCCACATGACACCAGTATCTGATCGGCGCCATAGGCCAATCCGTTATCGCGCTCGAATTTGTCGATGATGGCCTGCTTCAGCGCCGCCGTGCCGTCGACCGCGGTGTAGTGGGTGTCACCGTTGCGGATGGCCTCGATCGCGGCTTCGCGAATGTGATTCGGGGTGTCGAAATCGGGCTCGCCGGCGCCCAGGCCGATGACGTCGCGGCCCTGGGCGCGAAGCTGGCTAGCCAAATTTGAAACTGCTAAAGTGGGGGATGGTTTAATCGCGTTGACGCGCTTCGACAAATCGTTGAACACAGCTTGATCCTGTAGGCATTGAGTGGGAAACAGGCGCAGTATACGTGGCCCGTCGGGCGCGATAAAGCAGCCTGTATTAATCATCAAGATAAAATATTTTATGGCCAGGAAATTCCAGCTAACCACCGAATTCGAGCCCACCGGCGATCAGCCCGAGGCGATCGATGCTCTGATACAGGGCATCGAGGACGGGCTCATGCATCAAACCCTGCTCGGCGTTACCGGCTCGGGCAAAACCTTTACCGCGGCGAACGTTATTCAACGGCTGCAACGCCCGGCGATCATCATGGCGCATAACAAGACGCTGGCGGCGCAACTCTACGGCGAAATGAAGGACTTTTTTCCGAGAAATTCGGTGCAGTACTTCGTTTCCTACTACGATTATTATCAACCCGAAGCCTATGTTGCCGCATCGGACACCTTCATCGAAAAAGACGCTTCGATCAACGAACACATCGAGCAAATGCGCTTGTCGGCGACCAAATCGCTGATGGAGCGGCGCGATACTATCCTGGTCGCTTCGGTCTCGGCGATCTACGGCCTCGGCGATCCCGATTCCTATCTGAAAATGCTGCTACACCTGGTGGTGGGGGATGAAATCGATCAACGCAGCATTTTGCGGCGTCTCGCCGAACTGCAGTACAAGCGCAACGACCTCGAACTCAAGCGCGGCACTTATCGCGTGCGGGGTGAGGTGATCGACGTGCATCCGGCGGATTCGGAGCGTGAAGCGGTACGCATCGAGCTGTTCGATACCGAGGTCGAAAAAATCAGTCTGTTCGATCCGCTAACCGGTGAGATCAGCCAGAACGTCAAGCGCATTACCGTATACCCCAAGACCCATTATGCGACGCCGCGCGAAGTCATTCTCGGGTCGATCGGCGAAATCAAGGAGGAGCTGGTCGAACGCCTGGCGGTGCTCAAGCAGGCCGACAAGCTGATCGAAGCGCAACGCCTCGAGCAACGCGTCAACTACGATGTCGAAATGATGCGCGAACTCGGTTATTGCAGCGGCATCGAAAATTATTCGCGTTTTCTGTCGGGCCGCCGCGAGGGCGAGCCGCCGCCGACGCTGTTCGATTACCTGCCCGACGATTGCCTGTTGTTTATCGACGAAAGCCACGTCAGCGTACCGCAAATCGGCGGCATGTATCGCGGCGACCGTTCGCGCAAGGAAACCCTGGTCGAATACGGGTTTCGCCTGCCGTCGGCGCTCGACAACCGGCCGCTGCGCTTCGACGAATTCGAGCGCATGTCGCCGCAGACGATTTTCGTGTCGGCGACACCCGGGGATTACGAACAGAAAAACTGCGGCGCGGTGGTCGAGCAGGTGGTGCGCCCCACCGGGTTGATCGACCCGGTGGTCGAAGTGCGCCCGGCGACGACCCAGGTCGACGACGTTTTATCCGAGATCGGCAAACGCGTCGAGCAGCAGGAACGGGTGCTGATTACAACCCTGACCAAACGCATGGCGGAAGACTTGACCGATTATTTGAGTGAACACGGCGTGCGTGTGCGCTATCTGCATTCCGACATCGATACGGTCGAGCGTATGGAAATCATTCGCGACCTGCGTCTTGGGGAATTCGACGTTCTGGTGGGCATCAACCTATTGCGCGAAGGACTGGATATGCCGGAAGTATCGCTGGTGGCGATTCTGGATGCCGACAAGGAAGGATTTTTACGCTCCGATCGTTCGCTGATCCAGACCATCGGCCGCGCCGCGCGTAATATCAACGGTAAATCCATCCTGTATGCCGATAAGGTCACCGGGTCGATGCAACGTGCGATCGCGGAAACCGAACGCCGGCGCGAAAAACAATTGCGTTATAACGAGTTGCACCGGATTACGCCGAAAGGCATCGTCAAGCGTATTACCGATGTTATGGAGCTCGGCGATTCCGCCCGCGGCGGGCGGGGCCGCAAGCGCTTCGACCGGGTCGCCGAAAAGCCACCGAGTTACGAACACTTGAGCGCGAAACAGTTGAACGGCAAGTTGAAACAGCTGGAAAACGATATATACGAGCATGCACGTAATCTCGAATTCGAAGAAGCGGCGCGGGTGCGCGATGAGATCGCGGACCTTAAGGACAAATACTTCAAGGCATCGGAACTGGAACTGGTTTAGTTTGCTTATTAACCCGGCGACAATATATATCGTATTCAGGGGCCCAAGAAAGCGTCAGATCAAGGCGCGACTCGCCGCCAATGGTTATTCCATTGGCAAGAGTTGCAACGCGGAGCTGGCGCTTTCTTGGACCCCCTAACAAATTGATATTAAAAAGATAGGCCATCGCGTGTCTGCCCACAGACGGCGTTATCAGAACTTGCTGCAGAATAACTGCAGCGGCGTTCTGATGCCTTACTGTGAGCAGACACGCGATGGCTGAATGCGACATATATTGTCGCCGGGTTAATAGGGACAGATCCGCAGATCTGTCCCCGGGGTTATTCGATCGAATTAATCATCGTGCGCAGGTTGCCTAGCGCCTGCGTGGAAGCGCCGCGGCGGCCGTATTTGATGTGATTGTAGAGTTCGACGATGCGGGCGATTTGCCCGTGCTGCGCCAAACCTTCCTGCGGCAGGCGTTGCAGGAAGGCGCGGGTATCTTCTGCCGGCCGTTTGTGAAAACCTTTTTTCGCCAGTTTTTTGAGTAGACGGTTGAAGGTTATTTCGTAGGCTTGCGGCTGCGCCGGCCGCTCGCGCCACCAGGCGATAAACCAGAACAAACCGGTGACGGATACCAGCATGAACACCGGCGCGAAAACCATATCCGACCAGTTTTCGATACCGATCTCCAGCTGTTTCAGAAAATCCCGTTGCTTGCGCTGGTCGTAGTTTAAAACCCAGTCGTTCCAGCCATGTTGCGGGTTATCCCAGCTGTACAGCAGGTTGCCGAATATCGGGTTGCGATTTTGGATTCGAAAACTCGAATCCTCGCCGGAAAGCGCGTTGTCGAGACCCTGCTCGATACGGCTTGGCGATACCGCCGCGGTGGGGTCGACCCGCACCCAGCCGCGCTGGTCCAACCAGATCTCGGTCCAGGCGTGCGCGTCGGACTGGCGCACGATCAGGTAGTTGCCGACCCGGTTATACTCGCCCCCCTGATAGCCGGTGACAACCCGAGCCGGAATTCCGGCGCTGCGCATGACCAGGGCGAAGCTGCCGGCATAGTGTTCGCAAAAACCGCGCCGCGTGCCGAATAAAAAATCGTCGACTGAATTCCGGCCGAGCGCCGGGGGTTGCAGCGTGTAAACGTATTCCTGCTGATGAAACATGGTCAAAACCGCTTCGGCGATGTCCTGCGGGTTATCGAAGCGTTGTGCCAGCGATCGCCCGAAAGCGATGGTTTGCGGATTGGAGTCGGCCGGATACTCGCGCGCGAGCGCCAGATAATCGGGCGACTCGTGGACGCCGATTAGATAAGACAGGTGCGATTGCATCGAATAGCGCTTCAGGTCGTTGATTTTTTGCTTGCTGGTGAGCTGTAAATCCGCGCTCATGAGACTGCCCGCGATCAGACGCGTCGGTATATCGAGCGCTAGCAGCCAGCGTTTGCCATTCGGTTCCAGCGTCACCGTGTAGTCGATTTTCGGTTCGGCGACCGTAATATTCAAACGACCTAACGGCCTGCGCGGCGCCTGGCGCCAGCTGAAGCCGTCGTAATGCGCCATTACCGGCCCGCGCCAGTAAAGCTTGTTCTGCGCCGGGACCTGGTCCTCGAAATCGACCCGGAAGGCGACTTTATTGCTGCGAATCAGGTTGCTGATTTTTCCCGGCGACATGTGATCGCTGAGGCCGGTGACGCCGCCGCGTTGTTCGGACTGCAATCCCCACAAAGGACCGGGGACGCGCGGCACCAGGACAAACAGTATCAGCATCAACGGCACCGACAGCGCCACCAGCTTGCTGCTGTGGCGGATGCGATCTATTGCGGAAACACTGTCATCGCGCTGATTCAGCGTAATCAGAGTCGCGGTGATAACGATCAGCGTAACGAACATCATTACCGCGGTGAAGATGCTCTGCGAATACAGGAAATGGGTTGCGATCAGAAAATAACACAGGAAAACCAGGATTAGCATGTCGCGCTGGCGGCTGCTTTCGAGGAACTTGAAAGCAGTCATGACCGTCAGCAGCGCCAGGCCGGCATCGCGGCCGACGATGGTCCAGTATTCGGCAAACACACCGATACCGCCGCACAATACCAGCGGAATCAGCATCCATTTCGGCAATTCCCGAATTTTGCCGAGGTTTTGCAGGCCGCGCCAGGCGAGCGCGACCAGTACTATGACGACGACCCAGAACGGCAGGTTGATGAAATGGGGCGCGATCGAGAACAGGAAACAGAAACAGACGGCAAACACGCCGGTACGGCTGGAAACTTCCTGCGGAATCGACCGCATCGACAGGTTTTCCCCGGCGCTAGGCATTCGCTGGCCTGAATTCGGGGTCGCCGTCAGGTTGGCGGAAAAGCGCCAGCGTCTGCAGGCAGTTGTGCTTGTGCGCGTTGCCGAAGCCTTGTTCGATGACCAAGCCCGGCAACCGAATGCCATATTTTTGCTCCTCGCTCTCGGCGGCCAGTACCAGCGCGCTCATGAAACTCAGCTTTTCCTCGAGCGAGCCCTGGGTCAACAGATCCCAGTCTATCCATAAGGCGGGCCGCGCCTGCCCTTGAAAGGTTTTAGTCAGCAGGCCCTTGCCCTGGGCGTATGCCTTCCAGGATATATGGCGCAGCGATTCGCCTTCGCGATGCTCGCGCAAGCCCGCGAAGTCATCCCCCTCGATGGTGCTGGTCGAGGTCTGGCCGTCGTATTGCTCGACCATGCTGTGTTGCAGTTTGACGTTTGTGGCTGGGCGCGGATAAATCAGGACCGGTAAATCGTACTTTAGCCAGGCCCAGGCATGGAACAATCCCGTGGGATAACGGGTAAACACCGTTATGCCGGCGGGTTTGAACTCGCCTCGGATATGGGTCGGGATTTTCAGTCGGGCTTCGGCGCGGCCTTCTGGTTCGAGTTTGAGATAAACCGTCGGTTGTTCCAGATACTGGACGCCGATGGCGTAACGTTTGGAAGTATTGTCATGGCTTAATTCGAATTTGAATTCGCAGGATTCGCCACAGAACACTGGCCTTGGAATTTGCATCCGCACCGTCACGCCGAGCAGGTTTCTGTGCGTGTGCCACAGGCTGATTATACCCAGTGAAGTCAGCATGAAGGTCAGCACAAAGGCCATGCTGTTCTGATAATTGATCGCCGCGAGAAACAGGAATAAAAGCATGATGGCGAACAGGTAGCCGAATCGCGTCGGCAATATATATAGCCGACGATTATGCAACAAAACGCTGTCGCGGATTGGCGGGTTATGCGACTCAACCCAGTTGTCGATGAAACGACGCAGCGGTTTGGCCGGTGCGAACAAGGACATGATTAAGGAATCGGAGTTTGCTGGAGCAGATCGTCGACCAGTTCCATGGTGGGATGGCTGTGTTGCTCGGCGGGGGTCAGGCGGTGATCGGCGATCGCCCCGAATACAGCCTGCACGTCGCCCGGTTCCACGTGGCTGCGTCCGTTCATCAAGGCCCAGGCCTTGCTGGCCTGGATGATGGCCAAGCCGGCGCGCGGTGAGATTCCGTACACGAACAGGCCCGGGTTGCGCGTCGCCTGAATCAGCAATTGCACATAATTTAACAAGGGGTCCGAGCAGTGGATGCTGTCGACGGCGGTCTGAATCGCATTAAATCGATCGATGCCGACCGCCGGCTGCAACCGATGCATTAAATCGCGCGGATTGTCACCCGACAACAGCGCGCGCTCGGCCGCCTGGTCCGGATAGCCCAGCGAAATCTTCATCATAAAACGATCCAGCTGCGATTCGGGCAGTGGGAAGGTGCCCGATTGATCGAGCGGATTCTGCGTGCCGATGACGAAAAAAGGTTGTTCCAGCCGGTGGGTCTCGCCTTCGACCGTAATCTGTTTTTCTTCCATGGCTTCGAGCAGGGCACTTTGGGTCTTCGGCGTGGCGCGATTGATTTCATCGGCGAGGAGGAAATGGGCGAATACCGGACCCGGGTGAAAGCGAAACAATTGATTTTCGGGATCGAAAATAGAAACCCCGAGGATGTCGGCCGGCAGCAGGTCGCTGGTAAACTGGATGCGGTTAAAGCCGAGGCCGAAAGCGCGCGCGATCGACTGCGACAGGGTGGTTTTGCCGACCCCGGGCAAATCTTCGATCAGGCAATGGCCGCGGGCGATCAGGCAGCAAACCGCCAGTTGTACCTGGGTCGACTTGCCCAGAATGATGGTTTCTATCGCGGCCATCGCCCGGTGCACGTCGGCCTGAATCCCCGCGATTGAATTATCGGTCGAGTCCAGCATTCGATATCTCGATTAAAAGCGTGAGTTATCGACCAATTTTAGCCGAAATTGTTTAATTGTTCTGTAAATTGACCCGGCGGATGCCGCCAACGGGTGACGTCGATGAAAGCATTATCGACCGAAAAACCTCGATATCCGGAGTGAACTGCACCTGGGCCTGCATGATAGTGGCGGATACCTCGACGTAGCGCTGGGGTCGGCTGGATACCCGGATCAGCCGCGGGTACGCGCTTCATAGGAGCAGGTAATGATGCAGCTACCGATTTCGCCATTGCTCATGGCCATCGGTTTGACCCGCCATTCGGGATGATTAACCTGTTCCACCGAGGCGAAGAAGGCGTTCATGTCCGCCAGTTAGGAATACCCGCGGCCAGCGGCGGCACCGCTAGGATCCGATTTGGCCGATAATTCGGCCCTGAACGGTGATACGGACCGCATCCACGATCCGGTTCCGGTCGACGCTATTGTCGGCCAACGGCTGAATTTGATTGCCGGCACACTAGCGGATGCGTCTCATGATCACCTGTTCGCGGTTCAGCAAAGTCACGATCAAGTCCCCGTCTCTGGCCCCTTGCCGCCTTTGAACAATGATGAAATCTCCCGCGAAAATACCCGCTTCGCACATCGAATAGTCGCCCACCCGCAGCGCGCATCGGCCCGGGGCGGTCAACATCGCTAACAGTTCGCCGCGCTGCCGGTCCTCGATGGCCTCGAGGGGAGTGCCGGCGGCGATTCGCCCCAGCGCGTGCAGCGGGCGGAATCGCGGGTTTGTCGATCTGAGGCAGACGGTTGGTGGATCGGTTATCATCGAATGTTCCGTCGTAGGAAATCACTATAGAGAATAAAATGGGAATTTTTATGCAAAATAGCTACCAGCCCCGCGATAGAAAATGTCAATCGTAAAAAAAGGTTTTTTGTCTACTCTTTCACAGTCAGATCGTTTATAAAACAGCATTATCCATGCGTTGCAGATAAAAACTAATGAGTAATAAAGCTTTGATACTCTGTGTGGACGATGAACCGGTCAACCTTGTGATTATGGAAGAGCTGTTGCGTGGTAGCTACGAGTTGACCACCGCCGATTCCGGTAGGGAATGTTTGCATCAGGTCGAACTACGGAAACCAGATTTGATTCTGCTCGACGTCAATATGCCCGATCTGGATGGCCTCGGGACCTGCAAACAATTAAAGTCCGACCCTGCGACCCGCGACATTCCGGTCGTTTTCGTGTCCGCGCTGGCCTCGCAGGCCGAGTTGATGGCCGGCTACGAAGCCGGTGGCGACGATTACATCACCAAACCGTTTAGCGAAGAAATCCTGCGCAAGAAAATCGAGGTCGTACTCGCGAGCCAGCACCGCAAGCAGGAACTCAAACAGATATCGGACCAGGCGGTCGAAGCCCTGATGGACAACCTGAGCACCACCGATGAACTCGGCATGGTGGTCAAGTTCCTGCACCAGTGCCAAACGACGGACACGCTGGACGAACTCGCCAGCAACGTATTCGATTGTCTGCGAGAGTTTGAGCTCGACGGCAGCTTGCTGGTCCTGGACGAACCGGAAAACCGGATCTGGTTCAGCGACGACATCGACCGCCCGATGGAAAGTCAAATTCTCGAGAGCCTGCGCGGTCAGGACCGAGTGGTCAACTTCGGCACCCGCCTGGCGATGAACTCCGACCATGTCACGGTGCTGGTGCGCAATCTGCCGTCGGCTTCGGACAAGGTGGACAGCGTGCGCAAGCACCTGGCGATTCTGGTCGAAGGCCTGGATACCCGAATTCAAGCGATGCAGACGCGGACGCTGCTGGATCGACGCCGCGAAGTACTGGCGCGAGTGCTGGATTCGACCCGGGAAAGTCTCGGAAATCTCGATCGTACGCATAAACAGCAAAAGGCGCGTTCGGCCAAAATATTGTCGACGATGGCTAAGGATCTGGAAAAATCCCTGGTTCGGCTCAAACTGAGCGTCCGGCAAGAGGCTGCGCTCAAAAAAGTTATTGACTCCACCGCCGAGCAAACCGCCGCGGTTTACGACGAATGTCAAATAATCGGCCAACAGTTCCAGGAAGTCATCGACGAACTATCCGGTGTACTGGACGAATAACTAGAGGAGGGAGAAGTGCGTGACTGAAAACGAGGACGCATTTATTTTCCGGCAATAAAAAGCAGAACGATGGAAAATAGATGCGTCCCCCTTTTCTGTTGCTGGGGTATAATGCCGCGAGTGAATTAACGGCCAAGATCGCAACATGAAAGACGCAGTTATCGTATCGACCGCAAGAACCCCGATCGGGGTCGCCTTCAAGGGCAGCCTGAATAATATAAAATCTCCGACCATGGCGGCGCATGCGATCCGGCATGCGGTCGAGCGCGCCGGGGTTAGCGGCGAGGAAGTCGACGATGTCGTTATCGGCGCCGTATTGACTGCCGGCACCGCGGGCATGAACATCGGCCGCCTGTCGTCGCTAGCCGCTGGCTTGCCGGTATCGGTGGCGGGGCAGACTATCGATCGCCAGTGTTCGTCGGGATTGATGGCGATTGCAACCGCGGCCAAGCAAATTATCGTCGATGGCATGGATATCGTCGTCGCCGGGGGCCAGGACAATATATCGGCGGTGCAAAGCCAATATTTTCCGTGGGTTATCGAGCAGGCCGATGCCAATGTCGTCGCGCAGGCGCAACACGCCTATATGCCGATGCTGCAAACCGCCGAATTCGTGGCCGAAAAATTCGGCATATCGCGCGCCGCGCAGGATGAGTATGCACTGCAGTCTCAACTGCGCACCGCTGCCGGCCAGGAAGCGGGCGTTTTCGAGGATGAAATCGTACCGCTTGCCGCCACCCGTGCGATTAAGGACAAGGAAAGCGGGGAGATCAGCTATACCGATATCACGCTTTCCAGAGACGAAGGCAATCGCCCGCAAACCACGCTCGAAGGCCTGGGCGCGCTCAACCCGGTTATCGAGGGCGGTAGCATTACCGCCGGAAATGCCAGCCAACTTTCCGACGGCGCCTCGGCTTGCGTTTTGATGGAAGCGAGCCTCGCCGAGAAGCGCGGACTGCAACCATTGGGGATTTACCGCGGCATGGCGGTCGCCGGCAATGAACCCGAGGAAATGGGTATCGGTCCGATCTATGCGATTCCGAAACTGCTGCAAAAACACGGGCTCGGCATTGACGATATCGATTTGTGGGAAATCAACGAGGCTTTCGCTTGCCAGACGGTTTACTGCCGCGATTACCTCGGTATCGACAACGCTAAGCTCAACCCTAACGGCGGCGCGATCGCCATCGGCCATCCCTATGGCATGACCGGCGCGCGGCTTACCGGGCATATTCTGCTCGAAGGCCGGCGCCGCGGCGCGAAATTTGTCGTGGTTTCAATGTGTGTCGGCGGCGGCATGGGTGCTGCCGGATTGTTCGAGATCGCCGCATGAAAAAAAGCCATTTAATCGTTTTCCATGTTCTGCCGCTGCTGGTGGTGGTGTTCCCGGCCCTTTGGTTTATCGTTGTCGGCAACGACCGCCTGCTCAAGGGCGAAGCCGGGATTATCGAAAACATGACCGTTTTATTTCTGATCGTGGCGATCGGCTTCTGTGTTTCCGGAATATCGAAGGCCAGCCGGCTCGGGCTTCCCGGCCTGGTCAAGGCTTGGCTGTTCGTCATGATTTTGGGATCGGCTTATTTCGCACTGGAAGAAATTTCCTACGGGCAGCACATGTTCGGCTGGGGCACCGCCGACAGCTGGAAGGAGTTGAACGACCAGGATGAGACCAATTTGCATAACGTCCACGCGATGTTCGACCAGGTGCCGCGGGCATTGCTTACCCTTGGCATTTTGTTCGGTGGTATTGTCTTGCCGTTATATCGCCATTTTCGCGGTATCGAGCTGGATCGAGGCGGCCGTTTCTACTGGCTGTGGCCCACGCTCGACTGTGTCACGATTGGATTACTGGTCATCCTGATCAGGCCGGTGCTATCAGTTGTCGATGTTGATTTCATTAATACGGGTGAAATGAAAGAAAATTTGTTCGCGTTGTTTATACTCTTATATTGCGTTTCAATTCAGCAACGGCTAAAGCTGACGCGACAGCCGGGCGATGAAGCGGCCAAGGCGTAGCGCGCCTTAATCCACCCGGGAGTATTTGGAATGAAAAAAAGCTTGACCCTAATGATTTGGGTTTTCCTGTTTTGCGCAAATCATGCAATCGGTGCCAATATTAATTACAGCTATGTCGAGCTGGGATATGTGGAGCTCGAATTGGACGACGTCGACGTTGAAGGAGACGGCTACGAGCTAAACGCCTCGTTCGGTCTTAGCCAGACCGTGGCGGTGATTGCGGGATACCAGGATCTCGATCTCGACCGCAGGGTCGAGGGCAGCGAGCAAAGCCTGGGATTACTATATCACAAGCCTTACTCAACCACGGGCGATCTGGTGCTGGGATTGTCGTTACTCGAACTCGAACTGGACCCGCCGACGGGTGAAACCTTCGATGAATCGGGTAACGAATTTATCATAGAAATCAGGAGCAGAAGCGGGGCCGATTCCGAATACACCCTGGGTTTGGTGCGCCGGGAAATCGATGGTGATTCCGACTCCGGCTATAACTTCGGCATTGTTTCCGGATCACCGCAGGGGTTTCAGTTCGTATTGGACTATACCGATACCAGCGACACGAAATCCATCACGCTGGGATTACGCTCCGGTTTTTAGTGGTGCATTCGGGGCTCCTGTGATCAATCATGGCAAGGCGGAACTCGAACTACTGGAATCGATCGGCGGTCTCGAAAACGCGCCGGGTTTTGGCAAGGAATCTTACCAAAAGTAACTGTGCCGGCGGCCGCCGCTGCTGGTGTTCATCCGAGTTCGGCGGCCCTCTTGATCGTGGCGCCTGGCAGTCACTCAGCCTTTTCTGCCAGCACCGCAAGCCGTGTCGTCGCCTGTCCGGGCTGCCGGCGAGCATTTCCCGGTTATATCCAATCGACCTTTAGTTCGTATTGCTAATACCGCCTCCAGCGTAATCAATACAGCCTGCTATACTCATTTGGCATTCATGGCGGGTATAAAAATAGGAGTCTAAAATGAGTGATATCTACGCGACACCGGAAGCCGATCTTGCACAGGATAGCTTTGCGAATCGTAGCGGCGGAAATATCGACGATGCGGTCGCCGGCAACTTCGAAGTCAACATGCTCGAAACGCTGGGTGAAGCATGGCGCGGGCTCAAAGGTTTTAAACTCAAGTGTTTGATTGCGTTATTGCTTTACCTTGCCGTGTTCATCGGGGTCGGCATCGGCTTCGGTATCTTTACCTCTATTATTGCCCGCACCGGAGCCGACCCGAGCGTGATCGGCATCCTGAGTATCGTATTCCAGGTAGTGATTACCGTTATCGCATTGCCCATGAGTATCGCAATCTTGGTCATGGGGATGCGCCATGCGAATCGAAAAGCGGTATCGGCGGGCGAGATATTCCGGCATTTTGGCGTCATCGGCACTTTGTTTCTGGCCTACCTGATCATGACGATTTTTATTTTAATCGGATTTGTGTTGCTGGTGTTGCCGGGCATATACTTGATGTTCGCCTACATGTTTGCAATGCCGCTGGCGCTCGAAAAGAAAATGGGCGCCTGGCATTCACTCGAGACATCGCGTAAGGCGACCACCAAAGTGTGGTTTCGATTGGTCGGGCTGCTGCTGCTGATATCCTTGATCAATGTGCTCGGTATGATCACGGTTATCGGCTGGATCTGGACAGTTCCGTGGACGGTGCTGACCTTCTCCATGGTCTACCAGAAGATTTTTGGAGTCGAAGCCCATACGCTCGCGGATTAAGGACAGGTTTATTGCTGGACACAGGTTATCGGGTTGAGATTCCGGGGGGTATAAACCTCGATGCCCAGGTCGTCGGACCGATTCCGCGATGTTTTGCGTTCGCCATCGATCTGGCTATTCGCGGCATCATTTTTTTCGTGCTGTTGATCGCATCGATTCCGTTCGGCCCGACGGGTCTCGGCGGCGGTTTCTTACTCATCTTCCTATTTGCGGTCGAGTGGCTCTATCCGGTACTGTTCGAAGTCTACTGGCGCGGACAAACTCCAGGCAAGAAGGCGCTGGGTATCTCGGTCATCAATGACGACTTGACGCCGGTTACGCTGGGCGTCTCGCTGGTGCGTAACCTGCTGCGCAGCATCGATTTTATCCCGTTATTTTATCTGGTTGGACTGGTCACGATGTTATCCAATCGTCGCTTTCAACGGCTCGGCGATTTGGCGGCGGGCACTCTGGTGATCAGCGTGCGCGAGTCGAATCGGCCGGCACTGCAACGCGACATCGTCCCGCTGGCGCCCTCGACGCCGCTGCTGCGCACCGAGCAAACATCGATTATCGAATTTCTGCAACGCAGCCAGCAATTGTCGGAACCGCGTCAACGCGAGCTCGCCGCTATCCTAGAAGGCATAACCCATGAAAAGGGTGATGACGGGGTCGAACAACTGCATCGCATCGGCGCCTGGTTTCTGGGGGTCAGATGAAGCAGCACGACTTTGAGCAACAGCATCGGCCCACCTGGCAGCTGATCGAAAATTCGCTCGAAAATCCGGCGCAGGAGGACAACAGTAAAATCCTCGCACAACATTATCTATTGTTGTGTCAACACCTCGCGATTGCCAAGGAACGGCTTTACGATGCGGCGCTGGTGGAACGCCTGAACGGCCTGGTGCTCGCGCTTTATCGCGAACTCTACCGTTACCGTGCCGAGACCCGGCTCAATTTTTATGCCTTTTTCAAACGCGATTTTCCGTTAGCGATTTATCGGCACCGCTATTTCGTATTGCTGGCTTTCCTGGTGTTCGTATTACCCGGGTTGACCGCCGGCGCCTGGACCTATTTCGACGAAGAAGCGGTTTACAGCATCCTCGACGCACCCGAAGTGCGCCAGGTCGAACGCATGTACGACCCCGAAGCGCGCAAGCTAGGGCGCGAACGCGAAGCCGACACCGATATTTTTATGTTTGGTTTTTACATAAAAAACAATATCAGCGTGGCGTTTCGCTGCTTTGCCGGCGGTATCGTGCTCGGGATCGGTACCCTGCTGGTGCTGTTTTTTAACGGCATGTTCATTGGCAGCGTAGCCGGGCATTTGACGCGGCTCGACTATGTCGAAACCTTTTATCCATTCGTGGTGGGGCATGGATCCTTCGAATTGACCGCGATCGTGTTCAGCGGAGCCGCCGGCCTCAGACTCGGTTACGCATTAGTCAATCTCGGGCAGTTTAGCCGACTCGATGCGCTGCGCCTGGCGGGGCGCGACGTGGTGCCGATGCTTTACGGTATTTTCCTAATGCTCGTGATTGCTGCCTTCCTGGAGGCATTCTGGTCGTCGAGTACAACCCTGTCGAACGAAGTTAAGTATGCGGTCGGCGCCCTGTTATGGACCCTGGTGCTGGTTTATTCCTGTTCGGGCCGCCGCTATGAATCTCGATAAACTTCAGGTCGATGCCTGTATCCGTTCGGGATGGCAGGCGCTGGATCTCGGTTTTTTAATGGCGCGCGCCTGGTTCCGGTCGCTTTATTTCGCGGGGCTGCTGGCGATGACGCCACTGTCGGCGGTTTTGCTGTTGGTATTCTGGGAGTCACCGTTCTGGGCGCTGGCCATTATCTGGTGGCTCAAGCCGATGTGGGAGCGCCTGCCATTGTTTATCGCCAGCCGTAAACTGTTCGACGAAAAATCGGACCTCTGGTCCAGTTTCAAGGCTTTTCCGCTGAAGGACGTTTTACCCTGGCTGCTATGGCGCCGGTTTTCGATGCAGCGCGCCTTCGATAACCCGGTGACGGTGCTGGAAGAGTTGAAAGGGGTCCAGCGTCGCCAGCGTTTGCGCGTGCTGCACGGTAAATATAGCGATGTTGCGCTGGGTAACCAGTTCGTCTGCTTTTGCTTTGAGTTGCTGGTTTGGTTCGGTATCTCGCTGGCAATCAGTTTCTTTACACCCGATGCACTCGGTATCAAGGTTAACGACAGTCACGGCGATTTGACCGTGCTCGGCGAGTGGATGTTCAGCCTATCCGCGTTGGCGGCGATGACGCTGGTGCTGCCGTTTCACAGTATGGCGGGGTTTGCGCTTTACCTGAACCGCAGAATCGAACTCGAAGCCTGGGATATCGAAATCAGTTTCCACAATCTCGCTAATCGCAAACGCGCGGCCGCAGCGCGCTCGGTCGGGTTGCTGGCATCATCGGTGTTCGCCGTAATCGTTTGTCTGACGGCGTCTGACGGCGTCGATGCCGCCACCGATCATAGTCGTGAATCGGCTTCCGAGATGATAGAAGATGTGTTGCAGGGCGAGGATTTCGGGCAGGAAAAAACGCTGCGTAAATGGCGTTTCAGGGATTGGAACGAAGCAGTCGAAGAAGATACCTTCCCTGAATGGATAATTGAGTTCATCGAATGGTGGGAAACAAACATCGGCTGGTCGACAGACTTTAGCGGCACTGCCGCCCTGCTCAAAGTCATACTGGTGCTGGCGTTTGCCGGTCTGTTGATTTACCTGCTGTATCGCTATCGCGGGCCGCTGTCGAGGCTGGGCCGTGCCGGGTCAACGGAACAGCCGCCCGAAGTTCTGTTCGGGCTCGATGTTACCCCGCAAAGCCTGCCGCCCGATGTGCCGGCGCAGGTAATGCGATTATGGGGCGAGGGCGCGTACCGTGAAGCCCTGAGTCTGCTTTACCGCGCTTCGCTGTCGCGCCTTATCGATCGGCATGAACTCGCGTTTCGCGCCAGTCATACCGAGGCGGAATGCGCCGCGCTGGTGAAAGCGCGCGGCATCGAATCGCTCAGCGACTATTTCTGGCAATTGACCGTGGTGTGGCGCCAACTGGCCTATGGACATCAGGTGCCGGCGGGTGAAATTGTGCAGGATCTTTGCCGCGGCTGGACCACGGAGTTATCCGATGTCGCAGAATAAGGTTTCGCTCAAGCTCGTCCTCGCGCTGTTAGTGCTCGGCGCGGGCGGTTGGTTTGTGTATGCCAGTATCGAGTTTTACGAGGAAACCGAAACCTCGGGCTGGAGCGTCGACGCCTTGCGCAACCCTTACCTCGCAGCCCAGCAATTCATGGATCGAAGCGGCATCGATGTTACCGATGTCGACAGCCTCGCCAGGCTCGACGAGTTGAACTCGGTCGGCACCCTGTTTTTCAGCGATGCCAATCAGGTGCAGACACCGCGTCAGCTGACCCAGGTAATGGATTGGCTGGAGGTGGGTGGTAATATTATCTACACCGCCAACCTTACCGCCAGCGAAGACGATTTGTTGTTGCAGGAATTCGAAGTGACGGTGGACTGGTCCGACTATGAATCCGAGGCGGAGCGCGAGGACAAGCCGATCAGCGAAACCATGCGCGAATATAATCGCCAGTTGGAGGAAGGCAAAACCCGCGAGGAAATTGCCCGCTCGCTAGCCGACGAAGATATATCGCTGACCCGGGTAAGCTTCGGCGATGACATCGGCGAGCTCGAAGTGTCCTTCGACAACGCCAGGGTGCTGTCGCATCCCTACATCGACGACGCCGAATATGATTCGGGCGCACACAAACCTTTCAGCTGGTCGCTTTCCGATAGCGGCGCGCATATGATGCAGTTCGAAGTCGGCAGCGGCCTGTTGACGATAGTTTCCGATCCGAATATCTGGAATTCCTATGAGATCGACCTCTACGATCACGCCTATTTGCTGTGGCTGCTGAGTTCGGAGGAAGGGGACTTCGCAATCCTGAGGTCGGTAGTACGCGATTCAATTTGGACCTTGATGAAGCGTAACGCCAGCGAACTGCTGCTCGCGGCCGGGTTGTTGGTTTTAGTCTGGATCTGGCGTATGGGGTATCGTTTCGGACGCCTGCTGCCACGCGACCTGGCGCGCACGCGGGCCCTGGGTGAGCATTTCTCGACAGTTTCGCATTATCTGTGGCATCGTCGCTACGGCAGCTATCTTATCAAACCGCTGCGCCAGCAGGTGCTGCGGCGCGCCAGTCTGACGCTGCCCGAGTTTTCGCGCGCCGATCGGGTACGGCAAAACGAGATACTCGCCGCACGCTGCGAATTGAATATCGCGACCATATCACGCGCCTTCGGCGAGCGGAATTTTAACGAAACTACCTTCGTACAAACGGTAAGACTATTGAAACGCATCGAGCAATTACTATGAATGAATCCAGCAGTACTACTAGCGCCGCGCTGAATGCGCTGCGCGATCATATAAACAGTCGCCTGATCGGGCAGCCGCAGGTCGTCGATCAGGTATTGATCGCCATGCTCGCCGGCGGTCACGTATTGATCGAAGGCGTGCCGGGTCTGGGTAAAACCTTGTTGGTACAGGCCATGGCGGCCGGTATCGGCGGCAAGTTCAAACGTATCCAGTTCACACCCGATTTGATGCCAGGCGACGTCACCGGGCACGTCATGTTCGATATGTCGCAAGGCAAGTTCGTGCTCAAACAGGGCCCGGTGTTTACCAATCTGCTGCTCGCCGACGAAATCAATCGCGCGCCGGCCAAAACCCAGGCGGCGCTGCTCGAAGTCATGCAGGAACACCAGGTAACGCTGGACGGCAAATCGATGGAGGTCGGCGAGCCGTTCATGGTGCTGGCGACGCAAAATCCGATTGAGCAAGAAGGCACCTACGCCTTGCCCGAAGCCGAACTCGACCGCTTTATCGTCAAAATCAACATCGACTACCCGCAGGCGGAGGATGAGGTATTGATCGCAACGCGTTACGCCCTGCAATCCTTTAACGAGGAACCGGGTGATAACCGCCAATTGATCGATGTGACAGTCGCACAACAACAGTGTGCCGCGGTCGAAGTCGATGACAAGGTGGCCGAATACGCAGTCAAGCTGGTGCGCGCCACGCGCGGCAGCACCTTGCTGCGTCACGGCGCCGGGCCACGCGCCAGCATCGCGTTACTGCGTTGCGCCAAGGCCCTGGCGCTGATCAATGGCGTCGGTTTCATTACCCCGGACGATGTCAAGACGATGGTACTGCCGGTGCTGCGCCATCGCGTCATTCTCTCTCCCGAAGTGGAAATCGACGGTCTCGGCGTCGATCAGGTACTCGGCAATCTGTTGGAAAAGGTTGACGCACCGCGTTCATGAAGCCTGCACGGTTGCTATTGCAGTTACTTTTGGTCTGGCTGCTGGTCGGTATGCTCGCGGCCGCAGCCACAATCCTGGAATGGCTGCGGGTATACGAAATCAAAATGGTTTTCTGGAGCTGGTTTGCGCTGCTACTGATGCTGGCCCTGCTCGACGCCTATTCGCTACGGCGGCCGCGCCTCGACGCTAGGCGCTCGCTGGAAACGCATCTTGCACTCGGGGTAAGACAGACCGTCGAAATCAGGCTGGAAAATCAGGAACCGCGCCGCTTGCGCCTATGGCTGACCGATTTTCCGCCGGTTCAGCTGCAAATGGAAGGCTTGCCCCTCAGGCTGGAGCTGGATCCCGGAGAACAGGTCCTGGTGCGCTATTCGATTACGCCGCTGCGGCGCGGCCTGGCCGAGTTCGATCGGATTTGCTGCCGCGTGACTTCGGGCTGGCGGTTATGGGAAAAGAATTATTACTACGCCGAGCCGCAACAGTCCAAGATTTACCCCAACTACAAACCGTTGTTTCGCTCTTCTTTTATCGGCAGCGAGCAGCTTTATGCCGACCTCGGATTGCAACTGCGGCAACGCCGCGGCGAGGGCACCGATTTTCACCAGCTGCGCGATTTTCGCGTCGGCGACTCCTTGCGCCAGGTCGACTGGCGCGCAACCGCCCGCTTCCAGAAACCGATATCGCGCGAATACCAGGAAGAGCGTGACCAGCAGGTCGTGTTCCTGCTCGACTGCGGGCGCCGCATGCGCGCTCGGGACGGTGAAATCAGTCATTTCGATCATGCCCTCAATGCCTTGCTGATTTCGGCCTTTGTTGCGTTGCGTCAGGGTGATAGCGTCGGCTTGCTCAGTTTTGCCGGGCAACCGCGCTGGGTCGCGCCGATCAAGGGTCGGTTCCAGATCAGCCGTTTGCTGGATCAGATTTACGACCTCGACAGTTCGCCGGTCACTAGTGACTACCTCGACGCAGCGCAACAATTGATGTCGCGCCAGCCACGCCGTTCGCTGATTGTCCTAATATCGTCGCTCGAACCGCAGGATCGGGAAGATCTTGCCAGCGCCGCGAAATTGCTGTCGCAGCGTCACCTGGTGATGGTCGCATCGATGCGTCAACAAGTATTGACCGACACCCTCGCCGGCGAGGTGGAATCCATCGACGACGCCCTGCGTTACTGCGGGGTCAGCCATCACCTGCAGGACCAGGCGGCGATGTACGCGCAGCTGCGCAGCGACAACATAATCGTTGCCGACACCCCGCCGGCTTTTATGCACTCGACTTTGATCAATGAATACATGGCCTTGAAACGCAGCGGAATTTTCTAGCGCAGTTGATGCAAATCAATGGGCGTTCGCGCGGCCTGAATAAAATCGTTTCATCGAGTGTCTTGACCCGCAGCTAACCCGGAATAAGGAACAATTGTCATGTTTGATTCTTTGAAACACTGGTTTGACTCGCTCAAAGAGGAGAGCAAACTGTTCGATCATCGCGACGATGAAATCCTGCACAGCGCATTGGCGTCGGTCCTGTATCACGTAATCAGCGCCGACCGGAAGGTCAACAGTCGGGAAAAGCACGAGTTCACTAGCATCCTGCAGCAGGAATTCGAATTGAATGCGGAACAGATCGGTCATCTTTACCAGGCCGCGAAGGAGTCGACCGCAGACGTTCATGGGGATTTGCATACGATTAACTTTTATCTCAAACGCAATCCGGCCGTGCGCATGACTTTCATGCGCAAGCTATTGCAGCTGATTGACGTGCACGGCACGCAAGGGGAAGAGTTGGAGCTGTTCTTCGAAGCACTGCACGAAGTCTTTCCCGAAGTGCGGGAAATCGGGAGCGAGCCAGATCTCTAGCGGGACTCCCGTGGAGCCGGCTTATCCGGATATCGAAGCTTGGGTATCGGCGCCGATTTGCCGGCTCGGCCGGAGTAATAAACGGCCGTCAGGAATCCGGGTCGACGTCGGAGTAATGAATATTGCCTTTGTCATCGACCCATCGATAGAGTTTTTTCTCGGATTTCGGCCGCGCTTGCCGAGCGCCGCCGGACTGGCCGGTGCCGCTTCTCCCGGGGGGCGCATCCTCGGCAAATATGATATCCGCCAATTCAAGTAGCTTGTCGTTAGTCAATAAATCCAGTGGATTACCGGAACGAATACGCTGCTGAAATTCGGCGTCGCCGATGATTTCCTGAACTCTTTGGTTGTTTTTCACGCGTTGCGCCCGGCCCCATATATCGGTTAGCTGTGTCGCCAGCGCCACATCGAGCGCTTGATTGCCCGCTGACGCGTCAGCGAGCAATCCGGAGGCGTTTGCGATCACCAGCATATCGGGGTTATTCACCAGCCGCTGAAAGGCGGGCAAGCGGCGCACCGCTTCGTAGTCGCCGCTGTCGAGCGCCGCCTGACTGCGCGGGTCGTTTAATATCGCCACCATATCTTCACTTTGAGCCAGGCGTTGCGCGCGCTGCACCATGTCCGCCGGCGCTGCGGCCATGGCGGCGGTTAACTTTGCGACTTCGGGATTGGCTGATCCGAGCGACATTGCGGACGCCACCGCTTTGCCGGCGATTCGGTTGGCCAACTTCTCGACCTTGCTCGGATTCTCTGCGGCAGTGCTTGCCGGCGCAGCGGCGGGTGAGCTGTCGCGCACGAAGGCAAGACCCCAGATTACTACGATGGCAAGTAACAGCCCGGTGGCCGCACCCACCGCGGCGCCGCCATAAGCCGATGCCGTCGAGACCGGTGCCTCACCCAGCAACAGTTTTGCGAACAGCCAGAACAGCAGGCTGACGACGAGTCCGGCACCGAAGAATAATGTCAGGGAAGCGACCAGGAAAGCGACAATTCCCTGTAGTCCGGAAACCGATTCGACGAGCTGCGAAACCTGCCCGGTGTAGAGGAGGGCGCAGACATAACCCGCTACTACACTCAGGATTCGGGCAACCGATTTAAGCAGGCCCTTGCGATAGCCTCGATAGGCGAAGAACAGGATGACGATCAGAAAAATGATCAGCGACCAATCCATCAGGACGTTTTCCCGCTGGTGAAGTCGGGGCTAGGGAATAGGACGGGGGTTCCGATCGCTCTTTCGATGGCTAAAATTCCGGATCGCATTTGCTATGGCCTTCCTCTTCGATTTTGCGATGTATTGCTGTGGCGAGCGACTGTACCATGCCGGATTGTAACCCGAGTCGCCGCCGATGAACCATTAATCCGGCAGATTTGTGCTCAGCACCCGCCGCAGATTGGCGCCCAGCAGTTGCTCGACATCGGCTTGCGACAGGCCGGCGGCGAGCAGGTAGGCGGTCAACTGCGGCAGGCCGCCGGCATCGAACGGCGCCGTGATACCACCGTCGAAATCCGAGCCGAGACCGACGTGTTCGATGCCCGCGACCCCGATGGCGTAAAAAATTGCGCGGCTTATCCCGGCCAGGCTGGCCTCGCAGACGGCGCCTTTCCAGTAGCCGATGCCCACGACGCCCCCGTTACGCGCGACGCCGCGTAATTGATCGTCCGACAGATTGCGCGCGCCCGGGCAGGTACCCGCCACACCGCCGTGCGAGACCACCACGGGTTTGCGCGCGAGCGTCAGCGTTTCGGCGAAGGCGGCTGGGGACGCGTGCGCCAGGTCGATCGTAATGCCGAGGGCTTCCATGCGCGGAATCAGGCGGCGCCCGAGGGCGGTAAGCCCATATTTTTCGCGCCCGTGCGCCGAGCCGGCGATTTCGTTATCGAAAAAATGAGCTAGTCCCATCATGCGATAACCCGCGGTATGGAACTCGCCCAGGGCGGCCTCGCGGCCCCCCAGGGCATGCATGCCTTCCAGCGAGAGTAAGCCCTTGTGGCCGTCGGCGGATAAATCGCCGCGCCTGAGTACCAGCGTTACAGCTAGGCGGGATAATTCGTCCGCCTGTGCCAATGCGCGCTGTTTGGGATCGAACCAGGTTGCCGGGGAGCGCCAGGCGCCGATAAACAATAGCGGTAAGCTGTCGGAATCGCTCGGGTTGGAATCGTAGTTCAAGCCCCACGGGACTCTGGTGACGGCGCTGTATACCTGCAAATCGACACCGCCGGCGCGTAGGCGCGGAAGATCGGCGTGGCCGCGCCGATGGCGCTGGCCTAGATCCCGGCCCCACAGCAGCGAGTCGGCGTGCATATCGGCGACAAAGGCGGACTCGTGGAATGCGCGCACCGCCGCGGGGACGGGGGAAGGGTTGGCGGCGATCACGCGGTTGAGCCGGTTGTCGAAGTAGGGCAGGACGGCATAATGCAGTAGCGCCAGAATTACACCAAGCAGCCCGATCGTTGCCGCCGATAGTTTGATCAACCGCTGGATAATCGGCCCGTCTCCTGCTTGTTCGAAGTTGGTTTTCCTGACTTTATCCCAGTTTAGAGGCCCAGATGGCGAGCCTGTGTTTCATCGACTTCTGAGAGATTTGGTCCTGCGGAATCGGTTGGATTACCCGATCGTGCACCAGCAGGCGGTAGATATATTCGATTTTCTCGGTGGCCGAATCGGTGGGCTCGAATTCGACAACGCCGCGTTGCTCGCCGTATTTCATGCCTTCGGCAATCGCTTTTTTGACCATTTCCTTTTCGTTTTTCAGCATTTTCATCGGCTACTCCGTCCCGGCTTATTTCCCGGTTTGCTAGTTTTAACATGCAAGCGTCGCCAGATACAGCTTCGCTGCCCGCAGACCTGCCTGGCCATTGGCGCTGACTATACGAACGTGGCAATGTCTTCGAGCGCGCGGCGTTTTATATCCGGAACCTCGGCGTCATCTGACGGATATCCGCATACCAGTAACATAAAAGGCCTCTCGTAGGCCGGGCGTTCTAGAATCTCGCGCAGAAATCTCATCGGGTTGGGGGTGTGTGCCAGCGTCGCCAGGCCGGACTTATGCAGGGCGGTTATCAAAATTCCCGTCGCTATGCCTACGGATTCGGCGGTGTAGTAGTTTTTATGCTTCACCCCGGACTCATCGACGCTGAATTTTTTCAGGAAGATGGCGATTAACGCCGGCGCGTGCTCGAGATACGGCTTGTTTGCGTCTGTCCCCAGCGGAGCGAGCGCCTGTAACCATTCGCTATTGGCGCGATTTTCGT
>DS021208.1:28825-54923 GCA_001735895.1 Olavius algarvensis Gamma 3 endosymbiont
CTCGGATCGTGTCAAGTTCGCTGCCTCAAATTCGTGACTACGAACGCATTCTAATAATTCTATGCTAGGTGTACAAACCGTGAATATCCCCTGGCCCGGACCCGCGCGGCAATTCCAACGGGTAAGTCTCCGGGGCTTCGTAATCGAGCCGTTTTCCGGAGAATCGTTACAATCCCGCCGCGTCGATAACGAACCGCACTCGGCGGGTTAATGACTAACGGAAATATGCGGTGCACCCGATAGAGTTTGAAACACCACGCAATAGCGCTCCGTCAGCTTGATTAGCGTATCCAGATCCTCTTGATCGGCATCGCTTTGCAAATCGAAGTGAAGCCGGATGGCTTGAAATCCGACTGCCGCTTGCTTCGAAACACCGAGCGTACCTCTGAAATCGTGTTCGCCTTCGGCGTTAATCGTTGCATCGTGGAGCTTGACCCCAATGGCGGTGGCAACCGCTTTCAGCGTGACGCCGGCACAGGCCACCAATGCTTCCAGTAACATATCACCCGAACATAACGTACTTCCGTCACCGCCCGTGGCGGGGTGGAGCCCGGCTTCCGCCAGCGCCTTGCCGGTATCGACTTTACAGGTAATGCCTTCGCCGATGCGTGCATTCGCTTTCAGGATTACCAGCGCCGACTCCGGCTGGTCTTGGTATTGCTGCTTTAAAGGCGCCTGTAGCGATTTGAGTTCTTCTGCATTCATGTTATCTCCCGATGATTTGATATGTCCAATGGATCGGACTCGATATGTCAAGCTATAGCCTTTGACCCGCGGACCCGTGTTTGGTGCCGTTGGACAATTGGAGGCGCTATTTCAAACAGGTTTCAGGCCGATCCAACCGTCATCGGCGGCGCCTCTGGCTGACGGTCGATTTCAGGCAGCATGAAACATGGCGCAGCAGCCGTCCGGATTAGGGGTGCAGGCGATTGTCATGCGGCGCCGTTTCCATCGCCTATTTTGATATCGAAGTGCAATACATCTTCACGGGTGCCGAACTTCGTGTACAACGCGATGGCCGGTTCGTCCTCGATTCCGGTATCGGCCTGAACGAATACCAGATAGACGCCGCGTTGCGCTGCAATCCGTTTCACTTTTTCAATCAATTGCGTCGCGATTCCCTGGCGCCGGTGTTCTGCCGCAACCGCCAGGTCGTAGATATGAATTTCGCGGCGCTCCTGCTCGAATTTATTGAACTCGTAGGCCGCGAGGCCGCCGACGACCTTGTCAGCCTTCAAGGCGACCAGCGCGATGAAAGACTCGCCGCCGAGCAGTTGCCGTAAATAGCCCGGCCTCGGCCGGTTTTCGATATAAGTATCGGCGTCATCGAAGACTTCACCGAAGGTTGTTAGCAGGGCGTGCATCAGATCGATGTCATCGGACTTGAGTTGGCGGACTTCTACAGACACGGACGTCTCCTAAGTTGCGTGGCGTTCAGATTGTTCGAGCAAAATTCGCAGAGTGATTGTTTCGGTACCGCTTGAATGCGATAAATTACGCCGCTACCGATATCGTAGGACTCGACAGGGGGTACTAGAGTTGTTACTGAATGCGCCAGATAGAATTCAAGCATGGTGCAGCTATGCCGCGGCCGGGAAATTTGGGGACACTATAGAATGGCACTAAGTTAAGCCCAGTTATCGTAGAAAAACAAGAGCCGGACATTGCCTGAAATGGGATAATTAGGCATGAAAAATCCCAACCTGTTTTTGCCAGGATTTCACTTGGCAACCCTGCGTCGAAGACCTCGATCAGCGCGTCAGAAATTGGCTGATCAAGTTGCTGCGATACGTCGAAAGTCTATCGGGCAACTGGCGCAATGCTTTGCAGATTTTGTCCCTTGCCAACTCCTTCATCCTCACCAATTCGGTGCTCAGAGCCGGCGACGATTATTCAGTAAAGAAAACACATTCTGGGGTTTCTTTTCTCAGATACTCGATGCTGATGGCGGCTGCTCTGAGGTGGTGCGCAAGTTTCAAGTTTTTGCTGCGAGTCAGTCATTGGTGTTGCCCTCATCGTCCACTTCTGCCTACTGTCAGGCACGCCGGAAACTGGAGGAATCCGATCTGGAGAGGATTCTGGCACACACCGCCAAGCAACTCATGCGACGAGGCGAAGATCGTGTTTTGCAAGGTCGTCGAGTGGTTGTCGTCGATGGCACTGGTGTCAGCATGCCTGACACCTCGGAAAACCAACAGGCATGGCCTCAAACCCGGCAACAAAAGCCTGGCTGTGGATTTCCACAGGCGCATATTTGTGCGTGTTTTAATCTTCAAACCGGGGCGTTGCTGAGTTACCAGGTGGGCAACAAAAAAAGTTCTGAACTACTCATGCTGCGGGAACAGTGGGACAGTTTCAATCCAGGAGATATTTTTCTTGGAGACAAGGCTTTTTGCAGCTTCTACGATGTTTTCAAGTTATGGAATAAAGGCGTTGATTCGGTCATTACCAAGGGCAGAAGAAAGCTCGTATCCTCAAAGGATGCGGATTGAATCGCCCCGGGTTTGTCGGAGGCTCAATTTCTTGAGAGGATTGGGTAATGAAGACAAACAAAAGATATTCCCCGGAAGTCCGGGAACGGGCGGTTCGTATGGTTTTCGAGCATCAACATGAGCACGAGTCCCAGTGGTCAACCATTGAATCGATATCATCGAAAATAGGATGTACAGCAGAAACGCTACGCCGCTGGGTGAGACAGTCAGAGATTGACCAGGGGAAGCGTGGCGGCATCTCTACGAGCGAGCGAGATCGCCTCAAGGAACTGGAACGCGAAAATCGAGAGCTCAAGCAGACCAATGAAATTCTGCGCAAGGCTTCTGCCTATTTCGCCCAGGCGGAGCTCGGCCGCCGACCGAAATAATGGTGTCGTTCATCGACGATCACCGGGTCGATTACGGAGTCGAGCCAATCTGCAAGCGATTGCCGATTGCTCCGTCGACCTACCATGAGCACAAGGCGCGAGAACTGGACCCAGATCGCTGTTCGAAGCGATCAACTCGAGATCGACATCTCAAGGCGGAAATTAAACGCGTCTGGGAAGAGAATTTTGAGGTGTACGGCGCTCGCAAAGTCTGGTGCCAATTGAAGCGGGAGTGTTTTGTTGTGGCTCGTTGTACGGTAGAGCGTCTGATGCGAGAACTGGGTCTGAGGGGTGTAACAAGAGGTCCAAAAACTGCTGGACGACCATCGCTGACGATTCCCTTGCCCGGCCTGCTGATCTCGTGAATCGTGAATTTAGCGCGATTCGGCCCAATCAGCTGTGGGTTGCCGATATCACCTTCGTGCCGACCTGGTCGGGATTCGTCTATGTCGCCTTTATCGTCGACGTATTCGCTCGATATATCGTCGGCTGGCGCGTCAGTCGTTCGCTGAAGGCAGAACTGGTTCTCGATGCCCTGGATCAAGCCGTCTGGTCAAGAGCGATTGCCGGCGATCTGATTCACCACAGTGACCGAGGCAGCCAGTACTTGTCGATCCACTACACCGAGAAGCTCGCGGAGGCCGGCATTGATGCTTCTGTCGGTAGCGTCGGTGATTCTTACGACAATGCTCTCGCTGAAACGATCAACGGATTATACAAGACTGAAGTCATCCGAAAGCGTGGTCCCTGGAAGGCACTCGACGATGTCGAATACGCCACGCTGGAATGGGTGGACTGGTTTAACCATCGACGATTACTCGAATCGATCGGCGATATACCGCCGGTCGAGTATGAGCTGATGTATTATCAGCAACTGGAAGAGTCATTCGAGGCAGCATGACTCACACAAAACAGCCTCCGGAAATCCCGGGGCGATTCAGATCAAATACTCGGTGAGGATGATCTGCTTATTCATTGGCCCAGACCGAAATGGACAAAGCAACTGAGCTATAGTCGGGAGGAATGGCAGGACTTACCTGAAAAGCTGGTATTGCGACAGATCAAAGTCAACGTAAAAGAAACCGGATTTCGTACCCGATCGTTTCATATCATCACAACATTGACAAATCCCGGTCGCTATAGCGCCAAGGCAATTGCCGATTTATATTTTCAGCGTTGGGATATCGAGCTGTTCTTCCGGGATATCAAAACCACCATGGGCATGGATATTCTACGTTGTAAAACACCCCGAATGATTCGCAAAGAGATATTGATGTACTTCATCGTTTACAACGGTTTACGCTTGTTGATGCTCAAAGCGGCCGATCAAGCCAACGTACCGATTCGCATGATTGGTTTCAAGGCCAGTGTTCAGACATTGCGGCAATGGGAGCCTCTACTAAAATCAGATCTAAGCAAACAGGAGCAAGCCCGTCTACTGTCATTGCTCTGTGATAGCATAGCCGCGAGCGTCATTCGCCCGCGCCCAGGTCGATTGGAACCACGATGTAAAAAGCGAAGACCAAAAAACTATCAACGATTGACCAAACCCAGGCATCAAATGCAAGAAACTCCTCACCGTAACAAATACCTTGCTGATAGTGCTTAACTTAGTGCCATTCGGGACACTATACGCAATCATCAAGCGATTATATACACGCTCAACAGGTCCCCTGAACCCGACCATTAGCGCTTGCTCGTATGCAGCTTGCTGATGGTTACCAGGGCCCCACAAGCCCGCTTTCCTTGATGCCGTCGAATATGAATTGAACCGCCAGTGCCGATAGCAAGACGCCCATGACGCGCGTCACGACATGCATTCCGGTTACCCCCATCATGCCTTGAATTTTAGCGGCCAGCAGCAACGAGATAAAGGTGAGCAACAAGATCGCAAGTAACGAGGCAATGACGATTGCCTGCCCGGCAATATTGCCCTCCTGATTCGCCATAAGCAATATGGCGGCGCCCATTGCACCGGGTCCGGCGATCATCGGGGTGGCCAACGGGAAAACGGAAATATCTGCCTTAGAAAATGCTTCCTGCGCTTCTTCATCAGTAGTCGATGTGCCGCCGGAAGAGCGCGCAAATACCATGTCAATGCCAATCAGCAACAGCAAAATACCTCCGGCGGCTCTCAATGCAGCAAGAGATATGCCGAGACTTGCCAACAGAATCTCACCGATCAACGCGAATGCCACCAGAATGCCGGCGCCTATCAGCGCCCCGCGAAGCGCCAGCGACTTTTTCTCCGCGGCGGTTTGATTTGCCGTCAATCCGGCAAACATGGCCGCAACGTCGAGTGGGCCGATCGTGGCAAGAAATGTTGCCAGTGCGAGTCCTGCGGTTTCGGTCATTGGAAGAGTGTCTTGAGTAATTGTTGCGAGTACATATTACAACGATTGTCATCCATCACTAGCAACTCGTCGGGGTCTTGCTGCGTGTGTATGGCATTTCCACTATCGCCGAAAATTACAATGTTGGCCGTTAAATGCTCGCCATCCGCTACGAATGTCCGTTTTACCAGGTCATTTTTGGTGGCTTGGTCGCTATCCAGGATTTCGATCAGGTTTTTAATGTTCTGAAAATAACTCATCCGAGCCTCCATCTGTGAATTAGAAATCGGCGAGATTGAAGTCGTAACCAGGATCACCCGCCCAAGCGTTTATCGTCAAAGCGTATAGCTGAGCACAATGCCGGCAACCCACTGGTCTTCGGAGCCGCGTTGTTGCACCAGCGGGGAGTCCGCAACATCCCCGTCGAGGCGATCGAAGCCCCCGAAGGCAATCAATGCAACCCGGCTATTCAATGGCACAAAAAGATTGCCATGTAATCCGTAGGAGTTGAAACCGGAATCGGCCTCGAACTGCGCCAAACCGGAAGCGGCCGATTGACTGGCGGACACATCGAAGAATGCGCCGTTATAGCTGGCGTCGGCATATGTGATTTCGGGGCCAATCGAATAAAAAACAGGTCTCTCGCTAGCGGGAAGCTTGCCGGAAAATTTCAACTCCATTTCGGCGAGCAGGCCGTCGTGGCCATCGATGGCCTGCCGAGCCTCGATTTTAGCTGTGAACCTGGCGAAAGAATACTCGACGAAGCCGCCGACCTCGAAGGTCCCATCCACGTCGCCCAGGCCCTGTAAATCATCCGTTTCGTCCCCGAGGGCAAAGAGGTTGTCGTTGTCCTCGTCCCGGCCAAAGTCGTATTTAATAATAGGCCCGACGCGCCAGTCGTCGGTGTTTACGACTTTGTAGGCGATACCCTCGAATATCGAGGCGGAAAACGATTCTTTATAACGCACCGATATGTCAGGAAGCAGACTCAATCGGTAATGATCGTCACCCCGATAATTCGGTGTATAGATTGCCCCCGCTCCGAGGGCATACTCCCAGCCCTTGTCGCGATCGGGTTGTTGGTCGGGTTCCTGAGCATGAGCTGGAAACGCAAAGCCGGTGAGTAATGCAGCTACCAGCAGGCTGTTTGTTTTCATAAGGAGGTCTCGAAATGTGTTTGTTGGCGGTAACCCTTGCAAACCTTAAGCGCTCGTTGCGCTAACCGTATCAAACCGAGAGCGGCCTGTTGAAGGTGCTTGGATTCGATTGGTCCATCCAGTTGTGGCGCGGCATCCGGATCGCGAAACTTCGTCATAGTATCGATGGCAGCGTGCTTTACCAAATGTGATCTATTCTGGAGCGATGCTACCAGTATTTTTGAGGCCGGGCGTGTTCTAAATCAAGAAAGAGCTGTCGCCGCCGCCCATTTCGTGTATCGATCCTTTAGTTATAGTTGGCTCCTGGCGTTGTTGGCAATTACCCTCGTTCAGTCGCTTCCTTTTTGTTCAGGCGCGCGGCGATGCGGAGGTTTTACCGGATATGTCGGAGGTGAAACTCATCGGTAAATCGGCTGGCGGAGAAAAGCATTGCTATTCGGCCGGGTCGTTGGTAAAAGTGGCCTTTTCCAAGCTGGAGTCCTGCGTTTATCCGGTATGACTAAAAAGATATTCAGTCTTGCCGACGCGCGTAGACTCGCGCGGCGGCGCATGCCGCGAATGACTTTCGATTACATCGATGGCAGCGCCGGCGAAGAACGGGCCTGTGCGCTCAATGTCGAGAAAATAGAGGCCCTGCGCATGCTGCCGCGGGTTCTGGTCAACGTCGAACAGCGCAGTTATCGCAAGCGCATTTTCGGGCATACCTGGGATTTGCCGTTCGGCATCGCGCCGATGGGTATGTGCAATCTGACCTGGCCCAACGGCGACGCTATGCTGGCCGCCGCCGCGCGCGAGTACGGTATTCCCTTGGTACTGTCGACGATGGCGTCGAGCAGTATCGAGACCACCGCCGAGCGCGCCGGCGAGCATGCCTGGTTCCAGCTGTACGTCGGCCAGTCGGAGGAAGTGGCTTTTCATCTGGTGGAGCGCGCCGAAACCGTTGGTTATGGCAATTTGATTCTGACGGTCGATGTGCCCGAAATCGGTGTGCGGCCGCGCGAACAGCGCAATGGTTTCCAGTCGCCGGTGCGCATCGGGCCGAAACAGTTTCTGGACTTCGCGCTGCATCCGCACTGGTCCCTGCTAACGCTGAAGACCGGGGTTCCGGCGCTAGCCAATGTCAATCTCGCCGGCGGCAAAAAGTTTAAACGCAACGAGGCCCGCGGCAAGGTCGACTGGGACTTCCTCGCGCGTCTGCGCGAGCGCTGGCCCGGCAACTTGATCGTCAAGGGTGTGCTTGGATGCGAGGACGCGGTGCGGATACGCGATGCCGGAGTCGATGCGGTATACGTTTCCAATCACGGCGGGCGCCAGCTCGACAGCGCGCCGGCGGCGATCGATATGCTGCCGGGGATCCGCAGGGCGGTCGGGGCCGACTACCCGCTGCTGTTCGATAGCGGCGTGCGCAACGGCGAGGCCGTGATCAAGGCGCTCGCGCTGGGTGCCGATTTCGTCTTTATCGGCCGCCCTCTGTTGTATGCCATGGGCGCCGCCGGTTATAGCGGCTTACAGGAAATGATCGAATTGTTTCGTAGCCAGATCGACATCAGCCTGGCGCAGTTGGGTTGCACCGATATCGATCAGATCGACGCCGGCTACATTATCGATAATCCCCTGTCGGAGAAACAATGAAGCGACGCTCAAATACGACTCGCCCTGGCTTTGCAGGAGTGTGACATGAGTGACTGGAAAAACGCCTACCGCTCTTTTTACTATGAAACGGCCGATCCGCCGGCAGACATCGGGCTGATTGCGAATAATACGGCGCTGCTGGTGATCGATATCCAGAATACCTATCTGGAAGTCGCTTCCGATCCGCTCGAGGGCGAGCGTTGGGCGCCGTTTCGCGAGCGCATGAACAAGGCCGTCATCCCGAACACCACAGACCTGATCGCCCACTGCCGCGAGCGTGGCGTCGAGGTTATTTTCGCGCGTATCGCCTGCCTCAAGCCCGACGGTCGCGATCGCTCGTTGAGCCAGAAGAAACCCGGCTTCAATTACCTGCTGTTGCCGAAGGACCGCGAAGACAGCCAGCTGGTGCCCGAGCTGACGCCTGCGGCGGACGACATCGTCGTCATCAAGACCACCGATAGCGCGCTTACCGGAACTAATCTGCGGCTGATATTGCACAATATGGGAATCAGCGATGTCATCGTCGCCGGGATTTTTACCGACCAGTGCGTCAGCTCGACCGTGCGCAGCCTCGCCGACGAGAGTTTCGGCGTGGTCGTGGTTGAGGATTGCTGTGCCGCGGCGACCGAAGAGTTACACCTGAATGAGTTGAAATCGATCAATATGATTTACTGCCATGTGGTGCAATCCGAGGATATCCACGATTTCCTGGCTTAGCGGCGGCCTGGCATGAGACGGCAAGACTCACCCGCCGGTATCAATCCGGCGGTGCATAGTAATTATTACGAGGCGCCCGCCAGCGATTCGAAAGTGGCGGAAATCTGGTGTTACAGCGATCGCCCTTGTTACTCGCCCGGCGATACCATCGCGTTTCATGTTTCAAGCACCGCCTCCAGCTATAGCCTCGAAATTGCGCGCGATGCGCTCGAACTCGAAGTGGTTTTCGAGCGCAGCGGTTTACCGGGGCGCCGCCACGACACCCCGCCGGACGCCGCGGCTGCCGGTTGCGGCTGGCCGGTGAGTTTCGAATATAAAATCCCGTCCGACTGGCCCTCGGGAGGTTACCGCGTCACTTGCCGGATCGGCAGCGGCGACGCGGTACGCGAGCAGCACTATCTCTTCCTGTTGCGCGCAACCGGCTGCGCGCGACGCGAGCGGCTGTTGCTGGTCGCGGCGACCGGCACTTGGTGCGCCTATAACAACTGGGGCGGCTCGAATCATTACGAAGGCATCAGCGGTGCTGATGGGAATCAGTTTTCCCCGCTGTTATCGCTCGAGCGGCCGCTGCCGCGCGGTTTCGTGGTGTTGCCCGAGGATGCGCCGCGCGCGGCCCTGGGCGCCGCACCCGACCACGACGAAGCCGTTTCCTACCCGCACATGGAGTGGGCTTATGCCAATGGCTACAGCAAGAAATATGCTTCCGCCGGCTGGGCCTCTTACGAGCGGCACTTCATTCGGTGGGCGGCCGCGGCCGGGTTCGACGTCGACGTCGTCTCGCAGTACGACCTGCAGCTGCGCCCCGAGGTGATTGCCGACTATCCTTGCCTGGTGTTCATCGGCCACGACGAGTACTGGTCCTGGGAAATGCGCGACAGCGTCGACGCCTATGTCGAAAATGGGGGCAGGGTGGCGCGTTTTGCCGGCAATTTCATGTGGCAAACTCGACTCGAGAACGCCGGCTGCCGGCAGTTGTGTTACAAATCGCGCGCCGCCAGCGAAGATCCGCTGCGCGATACCCCGAGGATTACGACCAGCTGGGAACTGCCGCAGATCGGTCGCCCGGGCGCACTGACCTTCGGCCTGAACGCGACTCGCGGGGTTTACGCCGGCTGGGGCGGATGCGTCGCCTTCGGCGCCGGCGGATTCCCGATCTACCGCCCCGAACACTGGGCGTTCGACGGTACCGGGCTCGGCTACGGCGACCTGCTCGGCGCGCGCAGTCGAATATTTGCTTACGAAGTCGACGGTCTCGACTATGTCATCCGCGATGGCTTGCCCTATCCGTCGGGAACGGAGGAGGTCCCCGAAAACATCGAGATCCTCGCGCTCGGGCTCGCTTCCAACGTCGAGATCGCGCGCGGTACTGAGCGGGATTCCCTGTTCCTCGGCAGCGAAGACTGCGAACTCCACGCCCAGATTCTCTACGGAGAAATTACGCCGGAAACCGTCGCGCTGGCCGGCCGCGGGTCGGGCATGATCGTTTCTTTCCGCCGGGGTAAGGGTGAGATCTTCCATGCCGGCAGCGTCGAATGGGTGGCAGGCCTGCTGCGTCGTGATCCGCAGGTCGAGCAGGTAACCCGCAATGTGTTACAGCGGTTTTTAAAAGACTGATTGCAACGACTGGACTCGGCGCTGCCGCGCCTCGAGCAGTTCACTCAAGACCGCGACATAGTCCCTGATCTCGTCTTCGGAATAAGGACAAAAGCCGAGCAGTAACCCGTGGGATGCTTCGCCGGCGCCGTAATAGGACGACAGCGGCGCTGCCAGCAGGCCGCGCGCGCCTGCCGCCGCGCAGATTTCCCGATCGTCCAATCCCGGCGCCAGGGTTACCGTAACCTGCATGCCTGCCTGGTGATCTTGCAGTGCCACGAAGTGTGACATTTTCTGTTGCAGCAGGTCCAGCAACAAGCGGCGGCGTTCGGCGTAGATTCGGCGTACGCGCCGGATGTGGCGATAGAAATCGCCGCTATCGATAAAGTTTGCGAGCGCCCGCTGACAGGGCAGCGCGGCCTTGACCCCGAATTTTGCCAGCGTGTCGGCGAATCTCGCGATCAACGGCGGCGGCATGATCAGGTAGCCGAGCCGCAGGCTCACCGCAAACACCTTGGAAAAGGTACCGATGTAAATCGTTCTACCGCTGGTATCCAGGCTGGCGAGGGCCGGGATCGGGCGGCCGGCATAACGAAATTCGCCGTCGTAGTCATCCTCGATAATCCAGGCGTCGTTGGCGTTGGCCCACTGCTGGTACTCGAGCCTGCGATTCACCGGCATCGCGCCGCCCAGCGGAAACTGGTGCGAAGGCGTCAGTATCACCATTTTGGGTGTAGCAGTGCGCCGTGATTCCGATGGAATCTCGGCGCCCTCGGCGTCGACCGACAGCCACTCGATCCGCATACCCTGGTTGGCGGCGATATTGCGCAGCGGCCGGTAACAAGGGTTCTCTAGCCCGATTACGTCTCCCGGCATTGCCAGGCTGCGAATACAATTTTCCAGCGCATCTACCGAACCGGCGGTTATCATGACCTGCTCGGGCTGGATATCGAGTCCGCGCCAGTCGGCCAGGTAAGCGGCGATCGATTGGCGCAGCGGTAAATCGCCGAACGGACTTTTGCCCACGATCAGCGCCTCGGGCGTCAAGCGTGCGGTGCGGGCCAGACAACGAGTCCATTGGCGATATGGAAACAGGCGGTTGTCCGGGTAGCCCGGATGCAACGCCGGCGTCGCGTCGGGAATGCTGGAACTAATCGGTGACGACGGGGCGGCGTTCCTGGCGCTGTCTTGCGGATCGAGGTCCGCCAGCTCGCGCACGTAAAAGCCCGCACCTGTCCGGCCCTCGATATAACCCTCGGCAACCAGCTGTTCGTAGGCGGTTACCACGGTACTGCGCGATATGCCCAGATCGGTGGCGAGCCTGCGGGATGGCGGCAGTTGCGAATTTTGTAGCAGCCAACCGCTGACGATGCGCTGTCGGATCTGATCGCATAGCTGTACGAACAGCGGATCCTTCGAATCCCGCTGCAGGGTAAACGCGATGGACGCCAGGTTCGGCAAATTGGTATGGAAAAAATGTCAATTATTGGATTTTTTAAGATATCCAAAAAATTGCTATGCTGCAAACCTTATTGCGCCATTTAAATTCGATTCATATTTTTACCTGGAGAATAGCAGTCGGTGTCTAGCGATCACAGTTTGGAACAACCCCATCCGCGGCCGCTTTCCGGGGCTGCGGTCGAACCATTACCGCCGGCATTGATCCCCGCGCGGGCGCCGCTCAGGGGGAGATACGTCGAACTGGAGGCCCAGGATGCGAGCCGGCACGCGGCTGATTTGTACGCGGCCGGGCATGGATCGGCGCTGGCGCTTAAAATCTGGGATTACCTGGCCTACGGTCCGTGGGCGTCGGTGGAGGAATACCGCTCGACCATGCGCGCCCAGTCGGCGACCTTCGATACTATTTTCTACGCGATACGACCGCTCGATGCTGAAAGTTTCGAAGGCCAGAGCAGCTACCTCGACATCAATCCGTTGATGGGAGTAATCGAAATCGGCCATATCTGGTTCGGCCCGCGGCTGGCGCGCACCCGCGCCGCCACCGAGGCGCTTTACCTGATGATCCGGCATGCGACGGATGACCTCGGCTACCGGCGCATTCACTGGCGCTGTAATTCTCTCAACGAAAAGTCGCGCCAGGCGGCGCGCCGGCTCGGATTTCGATTCGAAGGGATTTTTTATAACCATATGATATTCAAAGGCAGGAATCGCGATACCGCCTGGTATTCGATACTCGATGACGAGTGGCCCGAGGTACGCGGCATACTCGAAGCCTGGCTCGACGAAGCCAATTTCAATCAGCAGGGGCAAGCGCAAAAGTCGCTAAACTCAATGATGTCCGGGCGAAGCCCTAGCCCCAGCCAGCGAGGAAGCAGCGATGAATAATCCAGGTCAGCCCATTGTCAAACCGTCGGTATGCCCGCTCGATTGTCCCGATACCTGCTCGCTGCAGGTCACCGTTGAAAACGGGAGGATCGGCAAGGTACGGGGATCGCGGGTGAATCCCTACACCGCGGGCGCGATCTGCGACAAGGTGGCGAAGTACTACCCGGATTTCGTGCACGGTGAGCAGCGCTTGAGTACGCCGTTACTGCGTACTGGCGAACCCGGCGACGGGGCATTTAAGCCGATTGGCTGGGATCAGGCACTACCGATGATTGCCGAGCGTACGCAGCAAGTAATCGCCGAGTTTGGTCCACAGGCGGTGCTGCCGTTCAATTACGCGGGCCCGCACGGTCAGCTCGCGGTGGGCTCGATGGACCGGCGTTTCTTTCACAAACTCGGCGCCAGCCTGCTCGACCGCGGCCCGCTGTGCGGCGGCGTACGCGGCGCGGCCTATAACAGCCTGTTCGGCGACGCGCCGGGGATGCCGCCGGAGCAGGCGGTGGACGCCGATTTGATCCTGGTCTGGGGAAATAATGTAACCGTCTCGAACCTGCACCTGGCGCGCGTGATCAAGCAGGCGCGCGAGCGGGGCGCGCGGCTGATCGTGGTCGATCCGAAACATACCCGGATCGCCGATAAGGCGCATTTGTATCTACAGATCGAGCCCGGCACCGACGTGGTGCTGGCGCTCGCTATTGCGGCCGAAATCGAACGACGCGGGCAAGTCGACCGGACCTTTGTCGACACCTGGGTAGCGGGTTACGAGGCGTTTATGGCGCAGGCCAGGACTTACCCGCTGCAACAAGCGGCCGAGATCTGCAAGCTGCCGGCGGCGGCACTCACCGTGCTGGTCGATTGCTATTGCGCCGCGGACAAGCTTGCGTTGTCGATTGGCAACGGCATTGAACGCGGTCGCAGCGGCGGTTCCGGACTGCGCGCAATCATGTCGATCTCGGCTCTGTTGGGGCAGTTCGGCCGGCGCGGCGCGGGCGTGATCGCCAAACCGGGTTTGGCTTTCCCGACCACCGCGGCGGCGTTGCAGCGCAGCGATCTGATACCCGCGGGCACGCGCACGCTGAATATCGTCGATCTCGGCCGGCATCTGCTCAGCGACGATATCGATCCGCCGATTCGGGCTGCGTTTATCTACAACCACAATCCGGTGGCGACCCACCCGGATCAGAATCGCATGCTGCGGGCGCTGGCGCGCAGTGAAATCTTCAAGGTCGGGATCGATGTCGTCATGACCGACAGCATGAAGTTTTGCGACATCCTGCTGCCGGCGGCGTCGCATTTCGAGTTCGACGATATTTACACCGCTTATGGGCATAGTTATCTGCAGCGCGCCGCGCCGGTGATTCCCGCCGTCGGCGAGTCGCTGCCCAATACCGAGATTTTCCGACGTCTGGCGCGGGCCTTCGGTTTTACCGATGCGATGTTCGACGACAGCGATCGGCAGTTGATGGATGCGGCCGTCGATCCCGGCGATGCGCGCTTGCAGGGATTCAGGCCGAGTGAAATCCCGCTCGACCGAGCCTTGCTGATGACCGCCGACGAGCAACGGGAAGTGATCATGTGTAACACCGTTAGCCCCGGCACCGCGTCCGGCAAAATCGAGCTTTATTGTGAAGATCTCGAGTCGCGTTTCGGCTACGGTTTGCCGCGTTATGAGCCGGTAGTCCGAGCACGACCTTTTTGTCTGATAACGCCATCCTCGTCGAAACGCACCAACACCACCTTTGGCGGCGCTGCGGCCAGCAGCGGGCACGAGATCGTCGAAATCAATCCGGCCGATGCCAGTGCCGCCTCTATCGCGGAGGATTCACTGGTGGAAGTCAGTAACGACAAGGGTCGCGTCGTGCTGCGCGCCAAGCTGACCGAGGCGGTTGCGCGCGGCGTTTTGTATTCGCCGAAAGGCACCTGGTTGCGCACCAGCGAAACCGGGCAGACTGTCAATGCGTTGATCGACGCGGATATGAAAACCGACATAGTCGACGGCGCCTGTTACAACGAAACCTTCGTCGAGCTGCGGGCGCTGTAGGCATGGACAAACTCAGCGCGGCGATGCAGCAGATTATCCGCGATTATAGCGCGGGCGCGGTTGCCACGATCAATGACGATGGCAGCCCCGCGGTTTCGCCGAAAGCGACCTTTGTTATCGTCGACGAGCGCAGTCTCGCCTATGGCAATATTCGCTCACCCGGCACCAGCGCCAACCTGCGGCAGCGGCCCGCCGTCGAAGTCGTTTTTTTGGACCTGCTGGCGCGCCTCGCGGTCCGAGTGCGGGGCAGGGGGCGGATTGTCGTCCGAGATTCGGATGACGCCGCCGTATTGCTACCGCATTTCGAAGCGCTGTGGTCACCCTATCTTGAGCGGATACAGGAATTCGTACGTATCGATATCGAAGCCTGCGAACTGATTACTTCGCCCGCCTACGATGCCGGCTTTGAGCGCGCGCAGCTGGTACGGACCAATCTCGATAAGCTAGTCAGGAAGTACTCAGAGTAAAATCTATCGGGTGGTATTCAATTCAGCGGCAGCAGCGGGCTCTATTAACCCGGCGACAATATATGTCGCATTCAGCCCTCGCGTGTCTGTTCACAGCAAGGCATCAGAACGCCGCTGCAGTTATTCTGCAGCAAGTTCTGATAACGCCGTCTGTGGGCAGACACGCGAGGGCCTATCTTTTTTAATATCAATTAGTTAGGGAGCCCAAGAAAGCGCCAGCTCCGCGTTGCAACTCTTGCCATTGGAATAACCATTGGCGGCGAGTCGCGCCTTGATCTGACGCTTTCTTGGGCCCCTGAATACGACATATATTGTCGCCGGGTTAATGAGAGGCCGCTAATCAGGCTTCACGCTGAGGATTTACTCTGAGTAAATTCTATTGGGATGAATTCAGAACGGCGCAGACGGGGCGCTGCCGTCATTCGGTCTCCTGCTGTCGCCACAGCTCGCGCAAGCGATCGCCATCGCCCTTGAAATAGGTTCCGGAGTCGCTGCAGGCAAGGATGCGGTCGACGCGAAAATGGCGGAAATCGTTGCGCAGTTCGCACCAGGTCACCATTAACATGGCATGCACATAATAGATCACCGCCAGCGGCCTGACCCGGCGCGCGCTTTCCTGCTCATTTTCGTCGCGATAGCGGATATCGAGTTTCCGTTCTTCGCGAATCGCGCTGCGGATCCTGTCGGGATCGACCGCCGCGGGCACCAGAGCGCCGCGCTCCGATACATGCAGGCTTTCCATACGTCCTCGGATCGAATCAATTTTGTTGGATACCTGTTGGGCCGCTTTTAGCAGTCCCTTGTCGCCGGTTTGGGCCACCAGGCTCAAACCCACGACAATCGCCTCGATCTCTTCGGTACTGAAGTTGAGCGCGGGCAAGTCGTAGCCCTGGCGCATCATGTAGCCGATACCGGCTTCGCCTTCGATCGGCGTGCGCATCGCCTGTAAGGCCTGTATGTCACGATATATGGTGCGCGTCGATACTTCCAGCCGGGCCGCAATCTCATTCGCGGTAATGACTCGAGATTCACTTCTAAGTATTTGAATAATCTCGAATAATCGTTCGGTACGGCGCATAGTCAGGTAAGTTTCCAGGTTAGGTAACGGACAAGATAACATAACCCTACTGACAATACGTTGTCAGTAGGGTTTCAGTATAATTCGACTACATTATTTCACCCTGGAGCAAGCGATGAACCCAATGGATTCACTAGATATATTCAGCACCGGCTTCGAAATACCGGCCATCAAAATGGTTCCCTATTGGCGCATTCGTTTCCTGGCGCCGGAGGATGAAATCGATCGACTGTTCGATGAAATCATCAAATTTGCGCCGCTGATTTACGGTAAAACCGATCGCAACGCGATTCGAGCCGCGCCCTGCCATGAATACTACCGTCCCATGGACGGCACCCCGACCGGCGCCGAAGAGGCTACGCGCAAGCGGCCCGGTATCGTCGAAATGTCGTTGTCGATACCGCCCGATCGGCAACAGCTGGAGCGGATTATCGACACGATTTATCAGTATCACAGTTATTACGAGCCGCCGATCTCGGTCGAGCCGATCTTGCGCTCGGAAACTCGCGGACTGGATGATTCCGACAATCCCAACCGCTGGTGGAACCGGGACGGTGACTGGAAAAATGATTGAAGCTCGCGCTATCGCGCCGGATCTAGCAGGCGGCCGCAATTTGCAGGCAACCCGGCGCCTCGGCATCTTGCTGGTGCTGGTATCGGCGACAGTTTTCAGCTGCGCCGGGCTATTTGTCAAAGGGGTCGAATCCGACGCCTGGTCGATTCTGTTCTGGCGCGGACTCGCGGCGGCGGTTGCTACCGGTGTTTTTGTCGCCTGGCGCGGCAACCTAAAACGGGAGTTTTCACATATGGGGCGGCCCGGTATTAGCGCCGGCATCGTCGGCGCTGCGGCCACGATTGCCTTTATCCCGTCCTTCAAATATACCTCGATCGCTAACGTGTCGTTGATCTACGCGGCGGTGCCTTTTATTGCCGCCGCGATAGCCTGGCTGTGGCTGCGCGAAAAACCCAGCCGAGTCGTACTGTTGGCGAGCCTGGCGGCATTTGCCGGGGTGCTGGTAATCGTTAGCGGTTCGCTGGATAGCGTTAACCTGAGGGGCGATATGCTGGCGCTATGGATGACCGTCGGCATGGCGGGATACCTGTGCATATATCGCCGCTATCCCGCTACGCCCGCCGCAGGCCCGGCGGTTCTACTGTCACTCATATTGATTCCGATTTCCTGGGTCATGGGCGAGCCGGCTGCAGCGCCGATCGATGAAATACTGATAATGTCGGCATTCGGATTGGTATTTTCGATTGCCGCGGTCACGCTGGCGGAAGGCGCACGCCGCTTGCCGGCCGCCGAAACAGCCTTGATCAGCGCCCTGGAAACACCGCTTGCGCCGCTGTGGGCGCTTATTTTATTCGCTGAAATTCCGACTCGCTACACGTTTGTCGGCGGCGGCATAATACTGGTCGCGGTATTTGGCGCGCAGTGGTTTGGCCGGAGCAGAAAATCCCGGGGCCTATAACTGCAGTACATCTTAATCGGGTATTCGTTTCGACCTGCGGGTAATTTCCGAGGACCGCTACCATGCTGGAGCTAGCGCGACAGGGCCTTTCTAACCTGCGAACTGCTGATTATCCGGTTGTTTTTAACATAATCTTCGTGGTTTTCTTCTACTCGCGAAAGGTCGTAAACGTAATTCACCATAGTGCCCAGCGAACGCTCCATACCCTTATCCGACGGATTGCCCAGAATATTGATGCGTTCCAGGATCGCGCCGTTTTTCAGATGGAATCGGGCAACCGGATCGAGCGGCTCGTGGTCGTTGTTTTTTTGCTCGAGGAAATAGCTCGCCGCGAGTTTTTCCAGTTCGTGGCGCAAATCTTCGTCGGCGTCGACATCAAATTCGGCCATCAGATCCCTTACCCCGTCTTCGACCTCGGCCTGGGCCTCCAACCAACGCCGGAAGCCGGGTGCAGGTGAGATCGTGGCAAAGGTTTTCAACTGCGGAAAACGCAGTTTCAGGCTGGTTGCGACCTGTTTGATCAGAAAATTACCGAAAGAAACGCCGGCAAGGCCGCGGTGACAGGTCGAGATCGAGTAAAAAATTGCGCAGGAGGGATTGTTCGGGGTTTCGGCTTCGGGACAGCGCTGCAGGATTTCGCCAATACCGCTCGGGACTTGATCGGTGAGCGCGACCTCGACGAATACCAGCGGCTCGTCTTCCATCGACGGATGAAAAAAGCCATAACAGTAGCGATCCTCGGGTTCCAGACGGCTGCGCAGCTCGGACCAGTTCTCGATTTCATGCACCGCTTCGTAGGCGATGATTTTTTCCAGTATATGTGCCGGTGTAGTCCAGTCGATCGGTTCCATCAGCAAAAATCCGCGATTGAACCAGGCATTGAACAGATGGTGAAAATCGGTGTCGATTTTCTTCAATTCGGGTTTTTCCCGCATCGCCGCGAGTAAGTGTTCGCGCATCTTGACGAGCCGACGGGTGCCGCCCGGGGTCAGGTTAATCCGACGCAGCAATTCCTGGCGGCCCGGCTCGGCCGCGGCGGTGACGCGTAGCAGATTGTCGGCGTCGGGCCGGCGCTCGTAATCCTCGACCGAACGCTTGATTGAGGCGACGTCGATATCGTAATCGGTATGCAATAGGGTAAAAAATTCAAGCCGACCGTCGCGATCCAGTTTTTCGAAGGCATGCAAAATGCGCTCGGCCAGCAACAGGCTCGAAAATTCGCCGTCGGAGGCCATCATCATGGTGCACAGGGCGCCGATGGCTTCGGTTTCCTCGTTGAGCAAATGTTTGCGGATAACCGACGGGGCCCACTTGGAAAGGCGCAGCGCGGGCATTAAGTCCTGGAAGAATTGCATCTATCTGGCGTCTGATCTATTGCTGCCCGCAAGTGTAACCCATAGTCGAGTTTATGACTGCAATTAGGTCCCGCGGATTGACGCGGAATTAAGTATTGCAGCTGATGCCGACAAACGGCGGCAGAGTTTGGGTGAGCGCGGGTTTACTGTTAGACGATTTCGGCGACGAAGTTGACCGTCGTATCGTCGTAGTTCAGCTGCGACTTGAGTTCCTGCCACACCGACTCGGAATTGATGATTCTTTCATGGTCGGTGTGTTTGGTGATCAACAGTTTTGTCAGCGGATATTTGGCGCAAAATCGCTCGGAATCCTTGTACGAGCTTTCGGCGTCGGATTCGTCGTGGGCGATGACGGCGATATCGCTATACTTATCGAGATGGCGGGCCAGCTCCAGTTTTTGATACTCGCTGCGGTAGGTTTTGGCAAACCGGTTGGCGTATTGCTTGATTAGGTCGGCATGTAGCCTGAGCCTGACCAGGCGTTTCAAAAAGTAGAGTTTGTAGTTGAAGACCGGGGAAATCAGGAATAGGGGCGTATTGCGCACCAGCGCGTTGCGAGCGGAAGCGATGGCGATGCACCCGGTCGAATGCCCAACGATAGAATAAAGCCCGGCCTTCGATTTTTTCGCCATTTCCAGCATGTGATTGGTGGTCGCTACGGATTGATGCAGCGTGGCGGGTTTTATTTCGCTCTGGCCGTGGCCCAGGTGGTCGAACGCCAGCGAGCTGAATCCGCATTGCGCGAGACCGCGCATCAGCGGAAAGAACTGGTGTGCGCCGCCGCCCCAACCGTGAACGAATACGATCGTCGGACCCTTGCCCGTCTGGTAAGTTTTGACCTTGCCATCGTTGGTTTTGACATTGGACTCGGTAAAGCCGCGCGGCAGTTTGATCGACTTGGCGTCCTTGATCTTCGGCACGAACAGCATGGAATCGATCTTGTTGTTGGTCCAGCTGGGAATCAGCCGGGTCATCAGGCTGGCTTTTTTCTTGGCGAATGTCGGGAACAGATTGTTAAGGGATAAACGGCTGGACAGGGATGAAACTTTTTCCATTCGCTTGGAGTCTCCTTGAGTTATCTGCGGGATTATATGAGTATAGTAACTGATTTTAAGTTAGCAATGATTATCGGGCAGGGGAAATATGTCACAGTGACACCGGTAAAGCCTGGTATTGACTAGCCGATTGTGCGGCGCAGCTTATATCGGAGACGGGCGGCACTGCTCTGAACTCGCATAGAGCTCCCACACAAGCCGAATCTTTTCCGCCTTTCCCATCGTGGCGGTTGATTTTTAGTGGGATTTGTCGGTGTAATAAATAACGACGAAACAATAAGTTGTAGTTGATATCTAATGTAGATTAGTTGGTGGCAAGCGATTGCGTCCAGAGCGCCGCCGGTTCGCGCCGCCCGGTGAGCACCCCACGGGTATTGATAATCGGTACTCGCGCCCGGGCGGCGAGCGCTTCCCGTTCCTCGGCCTGCAAGGCTCCCAAGTGACTTAGTATCGCCAGCAGCGTGATTTCGGCGGCTTCCCGGCTACCGTCGTCGATCTTGAGCGCGATACCGAGGTTTTGGTCTCGCAGGGCGGCGGTATAAACACCGTCCGCCCCGGTTTTGACGACGACTCGACGGCCGGTCAATTGCATGACTTCGGTGCAGAGTCGACCCGAGCCTGCGACCATAAAAGGGTGCTGTGCGATGGCCGCGGTAATGCGTTCGAGCGCGGCGGCGCGTTTGGCGGGCAAATCGTCCGGCGCCGCCACGCGGGCAAAGGCGGTCGCCATCGACCGCAGCGGCAGGGCGATCACCGGAATTCCGCAGCCGTCATAGCTCCAGGGCAGCCGGTTGACGTCGGCATCCGTCATATCGGCGAGCGCATCGAACCAGCGCTGTTGCACGGGATGCTCGCGTTTAATATAGCCGCGGGTCGCTTCACCCAGGAAACGCGCCGTCGTCAGCATGCCGCTGTGTTTGCCGGAGCAGTTATTGTGAATGCGACCCGGCGCCCGGCGATTGACGATGAGCGCGGCCGCGGTTGGTTCATGCAGCGGTGGGTGAGCACCGCATTCGAGCGCATCCTGGTCGAGCTCAATGCGTTTTAGCCATTTCTGCATCGCTTCGGTGTGGGCGGGTTCGGCGTTATGCGACGAGCAGGCCAGCGCGAGTTCCGCATCGCTCAGCGCGAAATGATCGGCGGCGCCGGTCTCGACCAGCGGGAGCGCTTGCAGCGCCTTGATCGCCGAACGCGGGTAAACCAGGGCCTCCACGTCTCCCCATGAGTGCAGCAGGCTGCCGTCGGGAGTGCATACGGCGACGGCGCCGCGGTGTCGATTTTCGATCATCTCTCCGCGCAGGCTGTGCGCCAGGATTGGATTGTTCATTGCCCTGATCTCCTCGGCCAGAGGACCGCAAAACGAAAGCGTTGAATCGTAATCAGCGCGACCCCGAAAATCGCGAGGCATCCGCCCAGTGCGATTTTCGTCGTCAGCGATTCGCCGAGAAAGAATATACCACCAAACACCGAGGATACCGGCAGCAACAGTAAAAAAGGCATCACCTGGTTGACGCTGTAGCGTCCCAGCAGCCGGTACCAGAGGGCGTAACCGAGCGCTGTCATGATTAGACCGAGGTAGGCCACGGCGGCCCAGGCGCCGATTGACGCAGTTTCTATCTGGGCGATCTGATCGCGCTCGAAGATAAACGATGCGACAAACAGCTGGGGCGCGGCAAATAGCGCGACCCCGCTGATCAGGCGAAAACCGCCGATATCTCCGAGTTTTTTGATCATGATTTGGCCGACGGCCCAGGTGAAGGCGCCGCCGACGACCAGGAACGCGTAAATTAGGTGACCCGATAGCCTGGGCTCGCCGATAATCAAAACGGCGCCCGCAAAGGCAACCAGGATGCCGCAACCCTGCTGCAGCGAAATACGGTCGCCCAGCACCAGCCAGGCTAGCAGTAGGCCGAAGGGCACTTCGAGCTGCACCAGCAAGGCCGCGGTCGACGCATCGATACCGCGCACGCCGTTGAAGGTCAAGCTGTACTGCAGCGCGGCGCTGACCAGTGCAATCCAGAATAACTGCTTGAACAAGCGGCGCGGCGGTGGGAAAAACCAGGCCAGGCAAAACGCCGTCAACGAAAAGCGTAAAGCCATTAGCAGGATTGGCGAAAAGTGGGACATCGCCGCCTTGGCGACGATAAAGCCCATGCCCCAGATTACCGCGACCGCGATCGCGAGTAATACGTCGATCGGTTTCATCGAAATCGACAGGATAGTTCGGTTATTCCAATCCTCGATTCGATTTTCAAGAACCGCCTGCCGCGCTCGTTATCCCCTGACCACGGTTACCGAGCAACCGGCATGGCGCGCGACGCGCGCGGAGTTGGGTCCAAGCAGGTAGTCGGCCAGTGACGGGCGATGTGCGCCCATCACAATGTGGTCTATTTTCAAATCCTTGGCGGCTTCGACAACTTCGCGATACACGGTGCCGTTTTCGACTACGATCCCGGCCTGCAATTTCTTGGGTACGGACTTGTCGGCGATCTTTTGCAATTGTTTCGCCGCGTCGTCCTTCCATTCCTGCAGGGGATACTCGGTAGAGCCATGCATCTCGCCGCGGATCACGTAGCGCTGATCGATGCCCGGGGTAATGCCGGGTATCACGGTCATCAGGTAGATCTGGGCGCCTTCGACACCGGTCGCCATCTGCACGGTTTTTTCGACTACGCCAGCCGAAAGGTGCTCGTCCTCGAGGTCTATGGGGGCTAAATAATTTACCATCGGTTTTGTCTCCTGGTTAGCCATAGTTAAAGGTCTTCCGGCATTTTGAAATCGCGCGGACTCGGCAATGAAATCAGGTAAATCACCCATACCGTGAATACGATCATCAGGATGTTGATTATCGAGATATCCGCGCTGAAGGGTAACGACTTGTCCACGACTGTAACCTCGGGCGCCAGCGATCCATGCACCGGAATGGCGGGGTCGATCACGTCCATCATACCGAGTGCCTCGCGTATCGATTCTACCGCACTCGCGCTAACCGGAATCGCCGCGCTCGAATCGATACCGGCTGTTCCCGGCCCCACTTCGCCGGTGGCCTGAATCGTTTTTGCCGGGCTGGCGAGTACAAACTGAGTACTCACGGTGGTGATCGGGCTATCCTGGGAGGGATAGGTATCCGCCGGGATAGTCGCCGGACGAATGAAGCTGAAGCGAGCGGTATGACCGCCTTCCGCCCATTCAGTCAGGTCGATCAGCTTGTAAAAACCGGTGCGCATGAGGCCAGCGAATTCACGATCCTTCGTCGGCGCCATCAAAAAGACACCGTCGTGATCGCCGGTACCCACCGCCGTCATTCCCAGCAGCAGGTTGTGAGTAGTGTTGTCGGAGTTGACGACTTCAATACTGTCGGCTTTACCGACGGAATTGAGCAGCATGTTCAATACAATCGACGCCCCCGAACCTTGCGGGCCAGTTGCAATCTTGGTCATTCCATCGAGCGAGCTGGTTCCTTTGTTAACGCCAACCAGGTGGCCGGTTTTATAACCCACGACGGCAAACGCCTCTGCGTTGCCCTTGCTAACCGGGCCTTGTGCACCTAGCGAGTAAAAGGATTCGGCGCCGACAATCGCGACGCGAGCCTCGCCACTGGCGAGCTTGCCCAGCGGATCCACATCATTGGCCAGATCAAGGTCGCTACCTGCGTAGCCGCTACGAATTGCCCGCAGGGCGCGCGCGGTATCGGTGTCACGTTTGACGCCGGGATCTGCGACCACGGCGATCTTGGCCGCAGCGCCGCCGCCGGCGCCTTCCGGCAGCAAGCCTTTAGCCGACAAGAATCCCGCGGCTACCGTGGCTGCAGATTGCGCATCCAGGTCAACCGCCTTGTTCATCGCCCGCATATCGGCAGGCGTAATCATTCCGCTGAGCTTTTCCAGGGTTGCGCGCAACCCCTTCAGACTGGCAAGCGCATCGGAGCGCACCAGAGGCGCAACCTCGTAAACCGGGAAGAAACCGAGGTTGTCCTCGAGCACGACCAGGTTGTATTCCGCGATCTGACCGTCGGTCATAAACAGCTCGCCGACGTCGGCGGTTCCATCCAGCAGGGCCGAGACAATCTTGTCCTTGCCCTCTGTACCTACCGGGAAGGTTGTGGTTTTAGCGCCGGTGATACCGTAACGGCGGTTCATCTGTTGCAGGCCATCCGCGGGACGTTGCACAAAATCCTCGTCCACGGCATAACTGACGCTGGCAAGCCTGGTCAGATCCTGCAGCGTTTTGACGTCGAGACTCGAGGCCCGTTCTTGCGTCATCACCATGGCATAGTCGTTGGAAAATCCAAACTTGCCGGTCAGTTCCAGCCCCAGCGGTTTGAACAGTGCCGACACCTTGGCGGTCGACGCTTCACCGTCACTGGTTGGCGCCTGCCCGAGAAAAGTCAGGCTGGTGCCGTTGTATTCCGGATAAACGTCGAGTACGTCCTGCTTGACCGCTTCCATGATCTTCGGCGTGAGCCCGAACGGAATGCTGCGCTCGACCTGAATCCCCTCGGCCTCCGCTATCTGGGCAATCATTTCCGCCAAAATCATGTTTTCGGCAAAGGGCTTGGCGCCGACTCGTAGACTCTTCCGATCTTCACCGCCACAGGCCGTCAAAGCGGCGCCCAACAGTGCCACGACAATATATTTGGTATATTTAGTATTCATCGTCATCTCCCCCTAGGCCGCGCTTTCATCAGACTGGCCGGCGCCGGAAACCGGCCGCACCACGGTATGCGTTTCCCTGACCTTGGGGTCCTCGCGCACGATTCTGAAAAAGGCGGCGAGCTGCATGATGATTATGAATGTAAAAGGAATCGCACCCGTAATCGCCATCACTTTTGCAACCTTGACACTTTCCGTGACTATGGTGGCCACCGTGATGCCGGTGATGATCAGGCCCCAGGTCAGCTTCAGCTTGGTCGCCGGGTTGAGATTACCCCCGCTGGTCATCATGCTGATGACGAAGGTACCCGAATCAGCGCTGGTGACCAGGAAGATGAATATCAGGCACACCGCGAGAAAGTTCAGCAGCGTGGTGCCGGGGAAGTATTCGAAAAATCCGAACAATGCACCCGCCACGTCGGCGAATACTTTATCCGCGATCCCGCCGGCACCAAACATTTCGATATGAATCGCGGCTCCGCCAAACGCGGAAAACCACAGCATTGAGACGATGGTAGGCACGCCAACTACGAAGATAACGAATTCGCGGATAGTGCGGCCGCGACTGATGCGCGCGATGAAGATGCCTACGAATGGACCCCAGGCCAGCCACCAGATCAGGTAGGTCAGGGTCCAGCCGTGAAACCAGTTCCAGGATCCTGGCGGGGTATAGGCGTAAGTCTTGAACGACATCGGGATCAGCTGGATCAGGTAGTCGCCGATCGCGTAAATAAACGACTGGAACAGGTACGCGGTCGGGCCCCCAAACAGCACCACCAGCAGGATCAGGATGGCAACGATCATGTTGATATTACTCAGAATCTTGATGCCCTTGTCGACGCCGGTGCAGGCGGACAGCAGGAAACACACGGTCATCACCGCGATTATGATCAAGCTCATGCCGACATCCTGTTCGGTGCCGAATACCGCGTTCATGCCGGAGCGCACCATCAGTGTACCCATCGCCAGCGACCCGGCGAGGCCGAAAATGACCGCGATGACGGCGAGGATATCGGCGGTATTGCCGATCTGCCTTAGCGTGCTTTTGCCGAAAACGTTCTTGAATCCAACCAGAATCGGCGTCGATACCATCGAGGGCAACCCGAGTCGGAAGGTGAAATAGGCGATAACCAGCGCACAGCAACCGTAAATCGACCAGGCGTGCAGCCCCCAGTGCAGGTTGGTGATGACCATCGCGTTGCGCGCCGCGACCGCGGTTTCGCCCTCGCCGACGGGTGGCGTCATGAAGTGATAAATCGGTTCCGCCACTCCCCAGAACAGCAGTCCTGATCCCATGCCGGCGGCGAACAGCATCGCGACCCAGGAGCCGGTGCGAATTC
>DS021209.1:0-1008 GCA_001735895.1 Olavius algarvensis Gamma 3 endosymbiont
GAAGGATTTCTTTTTCAGACGGCAAGTTCTTTTTTGTCGATTTTCTCCGCCAAGGGTGTGATTGTCTCGGGCAAATCGCTGGTAATTTTGTATGATGCCGCGAATTCAACTGCGTCACTTTTTCCGGTAGCCAGGTACACGCCCTGTATGGCTGCCGCTTCAAAGTTAGCCAGACCCCCGGTGGCCGATTCGATCACATTTATCGGAAAGAGTGCCAGCTTATAGCGTTCCCGGAAGACGGGGCGCTCGGATTGCAAACTTTTATCTACCGCGGCTAACTGCGTTTGCTGTTGGGAAAGTTGAGTTTGCTGCTTGGTAAGCTGAGTTCGCTGATCGGCCAATTTGCGGTCGTTCTCCAATTTATCCAGACGCGCCTGCATTTTGGCATACGCGATCTCCTGTTTTTCCCTTTCCAGCTTGAGCCGTTCCATCTCAAGGCTTTTCTGTTGGGCCAGTTTATCCCTCTCCAGGGCAAGTTTCTGTTTCTCCATCTGGATACGCTGGCGCTGGAGTTCCAATTCCGCCGATGCGACCGCGGCTTTCTGGCGGGCTTGCTCTTCTTTTTTGGCGGCCGCCTGGGCAGTTGCTTGGGCAGCCGCTTGCTTGCGGGCCTGCTTTTCAGCCCAGGCCGCGTTGTAAAGCACGAATTGGCCATCCTGGTCCATCGGGATTTTTAAACGGCCCACGTTGGGTCGTTGGTCGCCGATCTGGGTCACCTTCTCCCACACCCGTGTATGAAAGAGGTTTTCCAGGTCGATGACTTCACGGTCGTTGGTTTTCAGGGCATTGATGAGGTAGTAAGCAAACAGGCTGTGGCCGTCGGCCCCGCCGTCGGCAACCGGCTCGACGCCGCCCGAAGAGATGACCTGGCGAGATCGCAGGGCGGCCTTCTGGGCCAGCTTTTCCTTGTAGCGCCGATCTTCCAGGGACATCANAGACGGCCCGCCGCGCAGCATGGAACCGCTGTAGCAGGAGTCGGCAATAACAACCACATTTTTGGCCTGTAAT
>DS021209.1:1534-5286 GCA_001735895.1 Olavius algarvensis Gamma 3 endosymbiont
TCATGGATACAGCCAGATACCGCAGGTCACCAGTAATCCTGATTCGGTTGGCATCCCGGTCTGTGCGCAGGATGACATTCTGCGGGTTAAAACCGTAATTGGTGATCAGGGTATCCCGGATAACGGTGGCGTCTTTCACCGCGGTTTGGAGGCGGGGCCACTTGGCATAATCGTTTATACCGATGATAAGGGCGTAGTACGTACCCCAGGAACCGGCGTTTACTTGGGTGGGTGCCACAGCCAGTCCCCTTTGCGGGGATTGGGCCATTGCGGGCGGCACCAGAACTATCAAGGCAAGTACCAGGAAAGGCAGAATTGTCCGTTTCAAAGCGCCCTCCAGCTTGAGCTTTTATGAATTGGGGTTATGTGAAACTGAATATTGAAATGCTAATGCACGAGTTTCACAAATGCAAGGCGGCCTAATCCCCTTAAGCACCTAACATACCGGTATAATGACTCATACGCAATTGGCTGAGCACCGCCATGCTTCTATCAGGAAGGTCATAGAAGAACACTTAGCCGTTCAGTTTGGTGAGAGAATAGCTGAAAAATTATAGATTATACAGATTTCATATGTGATATAAAAAAGCTGGCCCCGCAAAAAACCAGATTCTGGTTGGGGCATTTCATGAACACCCGACTAGCGAAGCTGCACTCGGTGCAGCTTTTAAGTGCGACAAATGATTGAGGAGGGCATCCATGGCCTATCAGCTTACAACCTACGACGACCTGAAAGTGGGGCAAACCGCATCATTACAAAAGACGATTACCGAGAAGGATTTAGACCTTTTTATTCAGATCACGGGCGATGAAAATCCGCTGCATATTGATGATGACTTTGCCCGGCAAACATTTTTCGGCCAAAGGATCGCCCACGGCATGCTGTCCGCAGCCTTTTTTTCAACGTTGGTGGGCATGCATCTGCCCGGTATTGGAGCAATTTACAAATCACAAACGCTTGAATTTCTGCGGCCGGTCTTTGTGGGGGATACCCTCACGGCCTTTTTTGAAATCATCGCCATAGACCCTGAGCAGGAACGGATTGAAATTAAGAGCTGGATTGATAATCAGGCCGGTGAAAATGTAATTGAGGGAAAAACAGTAGCCAGCCTGTTGCGCGGGTTAAAAAAAATGAAGCGGGGGCGACAATAGAAATAAACCCTTTTAGCGATTCTGAAGCTTCACTTTATAGCCAGGCCAGCCAGCAGAAGCTGTGGCATCGGTTGGTGGTGGCGGATAGAGTCAAAACTGCGCCCCACTCTGATTGTAAATGGAATATTACCGTTTAAATTTTCAGGGGGGATACCCCCGGGATATCTATGCGAGGGTCTGCTAATATCCAAAAGAGATCAAGTTTACCACTTTCAATATATCAAGCAACTACACCGGCAATTTTACCTTCAAGGTTCCCCTCGCCGCTTTTTAACCATCCAATAAGGCGCCTGGCTGTCTCTACTCAAGATCAATTCAGCCACCTTTAAAAATCCATTTTCCCTGGCATACATCAGGGCGGTTTTGCGTTTGTAGCATTCGGCGTTTACATTTGCACCGTTATCCAGCGGCAGCCGGACAATCCCTAAGTGACCGTGTTTCGCGGCTAGAATCAATGGTGTCCGGCCACTTGCGTTGGTGGGTTCGATATGAGCCCCTTTCTTTAATAGTGTTTGGACAACATGGGTACGGCCCCAGGTCGCGGCAGCGCCGATTGGGGTAACGCCGTTTTCGTTAGATTTATTTAACTTGGCACCCGCCGATATAAGTGTGAGCACCACGTCCAGATGCCCCCTCTGGGCCGCAAGTATCAGCGCAGTCGAATCATTACCTTTTTCACGTTTGTGAACATCCGCGCCTTTCTCGATCAAAAGGATCACAATTTTGATACGGCCGGAATAGGACGCCGCTATAAGGGGCGTAAAACCGATAGTTCCACCGTTGGAATTAATGGGAACACCATCGGCCAACAGTTTTGAGACCTGATCGATATCACCTTTTCTCGCCGCATTCACCAGCTGATCGCTGGGGCTGGGACGATACTTTGTAATCACCGGGTTCAGCCGCTTGCGCAGTAAAAATACCAAAAACCCCATCACGGCACCTGCAAACATCCTCGGTGGCGTCGCCCGGATATGTTTTGTGATGTCAGCCCAGAATGGATTCTCCCAGAGGATGATCAGAGCCGCTATACCGGCAACCACCGCCCCAAGCCCAATAGCCCCTATGCCGACCATCCCATCGGGGGCCTGGGGGCCCTCAAGGTCTAAAGCTGAATATAGAATGCCCAGCACCATTCTACCCAGGGGATTATTATATGATGCCAGTCCACCCAAAATCATGCCCAGGAGGGTTGGCGCAATCAGCCAGAAGCGCGTGTAATGAAGGGCCGCACCCAAAAATGCTCCCAACATCGCACCAGCCGAAGCATAGGTGAACGCTATCAGAATCTTTTCGAAGCCATCTTCAGATTTTGATCCGCGTCCGCCCGAATTGGAAAATTGATGGTTCGCCTTCATTTGACTTACTCAAAGTCGGCTAAGAAAATAGTGAGTATCTATTATAGAATTTGTTCTACCTTTTGTCATCCAGTAACGCAGTCCCTGAGTTATACATATCATTGTGGGCCATCATCATCGCTAAATAACTCCTTCGATATTCATATATGAAAGGCCTAACTCATTAAATATATTAGTTTTGTCCAATTTTCACGGACCTAAACTGCCTCAATGGAGATACAGTTTTTGGGGGGAGAAGGTAGCGACGGGAGTCGAACCGGCTACCCTTTTTGAAATCATTGAAGATATTGATATGGCCACGGTACATTCGCAGAACCGGACACGCTTTATTCATAAAAAGTTTACAGAAAATCCAAATCTTTAGCAGATATCGTGACCGGCAAGAGTAATCGAACACTTGATTATTTGTTGCCTAAACGACAATTTGAGTTCCTAAATAACTTTCTGACTGGTCGATTATTTGACAAATTAGGCACTTATAGTATATAGTGCCGGTTATGAATATTTTCGGAGTCGACTTCACATCATCTGACTTTGTGCTGCTGGGGATATGCGGCGGAATTGTAATCTTCCTAATTGCCAACCGCATAGTCGGTGCACGGAAAAAAGGGGAGAATTAGGATCCCTGCCAAGAATTCTGTTTCACCAGTATTCATAAGGCAGGAGACGCCTCTTTCCAATCTTCAAGCCTCTCCATCTTAAAATTGGAGTGAAGGTTCGATTCCTTCACGGCCCACCACTCTACTATTTGTAATTACAACATAAAGAATTGAAACGCCCTGCCAACACGGTGCCAACAGGTGCCAACAAATGGTGGGTTTTTTTATGAAGAAAGGCCTGTGAAGTTGAATCCTAATAGGCCAGATATTCAATGCATATCTCAGGGTGGGGTAACCTGTAACTTAGCGAATAGATGCGTAACGCTCGATCCCGCGAGCCAGGCAAGATATTAAGAATCTTCAAAACACCAGGCCGTCATCTCAACGCCTAATTCTTTGACCCGGGCGTTGACTTCTTTTAGCACGGCATCAAAGGATGATTCACTGACAAACTCATTCTCGATGCTGAATTTATTCGTGCCGTCTTTCAATATCTTTTGTAGATCTGTTTGCGGCAGCCTGGATACCCGGTCGCGTAATTGGCTTTGCAGGAGGTGCTCCAGGCGTCGACTAACGAGTTGGGGTTGACTGGCTGTGGTCCGCAGGTAAGTGTCGGCGTTCACGACATGCCAGGAGGCGGCAT
>DS021209.1:34439-36281 GCA_001735895.1 Olavius algarvensis Gamma 3 endosymbiont
GGATCATGGTAGGATTACCTGCTGATGGGATACCACTTTTGAGCAATGAATATATATATAACAACCTGATTTTGTTAAATATTTAATGGTGGAGGCGGCGGGAGTCGAACCCGCTGTCCCCCTTGAAATCATTGAAGATATTGGCGGGGCCGCAGTACATTCGCAGTAACGTATTGAAAAACGAACCCAGCGTGAACAGCTACCAAGATAGAATATAGCGTTGACAAATGGTAACATAAATGTTACCTTCTTGGCCATGATCGTAGTCAAGGAATATATCAATTCTAAAGGCCAAAGCCCTTACGCCAAGTGGTTCAACCGCCTCAATGTTGTGGCAGCCGCGAAAGTCGCCACCGCTTTAATCAGAATGGAGCAGGGCAACTCTTCCAACTCCAAACGTCTTGGTAGCGGAGTTTTGGAATATAGAATTGATTTTGGTCCAGGATACCGCATCTATTTTGGTCGCGATGGCGACAGGATTGTGATCTTGTTAGGGGGCGGTACCAAAAAGCGCCAGCAAAGTGACATAGAAAACGCAAAGGTGCTTTGGAAAGAATACAAAAGGCGAAAACGCCAGGAGGGCTAAAAATGGCACTCACGAGAGATTTTAAAGAGACTATTAAAAACCGGATTGAACGTGAACCGGCATTTCGCGAAGCGTTACTCAAAGAAGGGATAGAGTGCCTTTTAAACGGAGAAGTGGATACCGGTAAAGCTATTTTGCGTGATTATATAAACGCCACAATCGGTTTCGATGCTTTAGGCACGGCCACGGCCAAATCCCCTAAAAGCCTTATGCGCATGTTTGGCCCTAAAGGAAACCCTCAAGCTCGCAACATTTTTGAAATCATCGCACATCTGCAAAAACAGGAAGGGTTCCATTTCAAGGTTCAGACGGTTCGTTGATAATTTTGTGGTGGAGGCGGCGGGAGTCGAACCCGCAGCCTACCCAAATTTTATTAACAATTATAGAAGGTTAACATATTGAACGGGATACCGCCAGGATACATAAGCGGTATTAGTGGGATATTTTAAGCGTATCACAAGGTATCTTAAGCTGTAAAAGTCAAAGACCTCCCGGACAGTCAGCCCTCTCGGGTCAGTGATTATTAGGCGGCCTCCTTTGACAATTCTTCTCGACGTTTTTTACCAAGCTCAAATGTCTCGATTGGCCGCCGGCCCTGATTCCGATAACCACGATGGGGCCGCTCGTGATTATATTCTTGAAGCCAGGCATCCAGGTCCTGCTGGAGCGCATCTAAAGATTCGTAGAAGCGCTTTCTAAAAGCGGTCCTGAAAAACTCATCCAGAACCGTTCGGTTGAAGCGCTCCACAAAACCATTGGTTCTGGGGTTCCCGATTTTCGTGGTCCTGTGTTCAATATCATTCAGCTCTAAAAAAATCTCGTACATATGGACCGTGGGCCGGCCTTTGTACTCGGTCCCATTGTCAGTCAATACTGCCTGAACGGGCAATCCATGAGACTGGTAAAATGGCAGTACGCGATCATAAAGTATGTCGGCTGCGGTCTCCTGGCGTTTACTGGTGTAAAGCTTTCCAAAAGCAAAGCTGCCGTATGTGTCCACCACGGCCTGCAAGTAAATCCGGCCAACACCTTTCAGCCGGCCGACATAGAAAGTGTCCTGGCAAATCAACTGGCCGGGATAATCGCTGTGAACATGGCGCTCTGCAAACTCCGGGTTGGCCTTCTCCAGCAGACGGATCTGCTGTTCGGTCAGTTTAAAACCCTTGGCCATGACCTTTTCTTCAAGACGCAGCAGGCGCTTGTATTTGGTCTCTATGTTTTCTTTAATCCACACATTGCGGACACTGGTGGCGCAG
>DS021209.1:36331-37849 GCA_001735895.1 Olavius algarvensis Gamma 3 endosymbiont
CTGAGCTTCAGCGACTTCTTTAGTTTCCGCGAACCCGCTTACTAAAATTGCTTTTTGGTTCGGATGTAGCCCTACTATTTCCTTATACGTTTCTTTGCCACTCATGCCGGGTTCCATAATCATATCAAGAAGTATTAAATCTACCGAATGATCTTTTAAGTAATGGATACCATCTTCGCCACTTTTCACATTTATTGTTTTATAGCCTAATTTCTCCAACATTTCTGAAGATATGTCTAGTTGGGTCTCAATATCATCGATAATTAGTATTGTCTCACCTTTACCTTTAAGTTCTTCCAAGGCTGTAATTTCATCGTTATCGATAATATCTTCCCTTGTTGCTGGAAAAAACAACTCAAACGTTGTCCCATTTCCATTGCTAAACACATCAATATACCCTTTGTGATCCTGAACAATATTCCATACGACAGCAAGTCCTAAACCGGTTCCACTGCGCCCCATCACCTTTTTGGTGTAAAAAGGCTCAAACATACGCTCCAGATCGTCAGGAGGTATTCCGGGGCCATCATCAGCGACTGATAAAATAGTATATTCACCTTCACCTATATGATCGTACTTTTTTTGTATTTTATCTACATATCTGTTTGTGGTTGTAATGATGACATTACCCTGGCCACTAATCGCTTCAGATGCATTCGAAACCAGGTTCATAATTACTTTTCTAACATGAATTGAAGAGCCTTTTAGGTTTAGTAAATCAGAATCCAGGTTGGTTTTGACAGACACTGCAGGATGAAACAGGGCAAGCTTTTCAAACTCGGGAGATTCTAAATAGCTAATAATATGCTCGTTTAAGCTCAGGGGCTCTTTTGTGATAGCAACGCCTCTTGCTACTGTTAACAGATCCTGTACGATAGCGGACGCCCTAAGTCCAGACGTCCTTATCGTCTCAATGGGTTTTCTTAGCTCACTTTCATCAGGTAAATTTAGTAAAAGTAGCTCCGGATAACTGACGATACCAGATAAAACATTATTCAGGTCGTGTGCTACGCCGCCGGCTAAAAGGCCAAGCGATTCCATCTTTTGGGACCTTGTAAGTTTTTCCTCACTCAACCTAAGAGCTTCATTGGCTTCAGATAGCTTCCTGAAATTCTCGGCTTCTTTTTTTAAAACGGCCTCCTGGTGCTGTTTGCCAATTATGATTATTCCGACTATCACAAATAAGAGCACCATGACTGCTGCCAGGATGAAAGTTTTACGCGTCTGAGCTTTAATAGGAGTTAGGATTTCAGAGTAATCCATTGAGACGGCAACTGACCATATTTGATTGCCAAGCGCTGCCGGAGCATATGCAGTGAGTTCTTTGGTATTTTTGCCAACATTATTGGCAAGCCAGTTCGAATTGAAAATTCCTCCACCTTCTTCGCCATTAACCATCCGATACAGGATATCTGTCATCTCTGATTTATCAGTGGTCACATTTTCACTTCCTACTAGTTGTTCAACAGTTTTTCCTAGTGTAATCATAGTGGGATGCAAAATAATCTTGTGATCACG
>DS021209.1:37899-40047 GCA_001735895.1 Olavius algarvensis Gamma 3 endosymbiont
GCGCAGACCGAAAGGCCTTCAAGTGCCAATTGATCCGCGATGCGCAGCTGCCCAAAAGCGGGATGTTCAAGCGAAAGCTCGATAATCCGGCCCCTGATCTTTTTAGGCAGTTGGTTCGGATGAGAAGCCGGAATCGGCGGTTTGTCCACCAGGCCTTCGAGACCATGCTCCTGAAAGGATCGTTTATATTCGTAAAACTGGCTGCGAGAGACTTTGTGCATCCGGCAAGCCTTGGATACGTTGCCCAGTTTTTCAGCTAATTGTAGCAAGGTCAGGCGTTTGTGTGCTAACTTCTTAGTTGCGGTCATTGTGTCCTCCTTTGGGTATTATTGTTCGGCAAAACATTTATACCCGAGAGGACGACCGCGCGCCATACCCTGGTCTTCTTTTGGGGCCAGGGATGGCGCTTATCGTCTATCTCAAACTGTTTGGGAAGATCTTAACTTTTTCAGATTAATCAATGAAGCGGAAAAACGGTTTGTGATGCTACAATCTACATTGCAAAAATGAGTATTTTGTCAGCTCCTTCCTGGTATACCGAGCCTTATTTATTTTGTCTTAGCCATTTTAAAATGGCTTAATTATTACAGCAAATCCATTGTATCTATCTTCTAATTTGCTCTTTTCCCAAGTCTCAGGAACTCGCTTCAACGGATCATGAACCCAAACAGAGTCGCCCATCCCAACCACACAAATGACGTGCATAATCTCTTCCCATAGTGTCACAGACACTTGATTTTTAATGACCAGTTCTTCAACTGTTAGTTTTTTTATCTGAATATCATATTTGTCTTTTGGTAAAGTCAGTTTCAGGCCTCTATAGATGTTAAACAAATTGGTTCCATAATTTTCCGTTGTCAGGCAACGTCTAGCCATTTCTTGTTCTGATAACCGTATATCAAAATACGAGGCGGCGATCGCACATGAAGCTGGTGCACAGGTATATATAGTAGACTGGTACAAATGATGATTATCAATATTGGGGAATATTTGTTTGCCGTACGTCTTCATGGTGATTAGCCACAAATTCGAATGGAGGCCATACATGATTACCAACACCCATGTCGCGGCAAGCACGACTTTATTCCATTTTATATGAAGATAACTTACCGTTGTCCCAAAGAATACCGATGCTATCAAATAGAACCAAAAACCCTGATATTTAATATAATTGATGGATGGGAATACTAAGGATTCCCAATCTGGCCTGAAATTTAATACGATCCTGATGACAATGCACCCAATCAGGAAAAACATTAAAACGAGTGCAACTTTTTTTTTACCTTTTGTTACTTTATACGCCAAAAAGAAGAAAATCAGGTTCGCAACAATGAAGAGGAAGAATTCCATTCTTGAATTCCCAGTAATAAATTCAACAGTACTCGTGAATCTTTAGTTGGCCCTTACGTTAATTCTGTTTGGATCGTTCGATATGAGAGAAATCGGCAGGAGACATAACGGTTTATATTATGAAAGGTGATTTTTTGTCAATTTGGGGCAAATAGACCATAGTGGAATTGTCGTAAGGGTGGGATACCAACCACAAACAATAAAACCAATTAAGATACTGATTTAATTATATTTTTTATGGTGGAGGCGGCGGGAGTCGAACCCGCGGTCTACCCTAATTTTTTCAACAATTACAATAGGTTCAAATCTAGGGTGGGATACCGCCGGGATACATAAGCGAAGTTCGCAGGGTATTTTAAGCGTATCAGAAAGTATATCAAACTACATTTAATTGTAAAAGTCAAAGACCTCCCGGACAGTCAGCCCTCTCGGGTCAGTGATTATTAGGCGGCCTCCTTTGACAATTCTTCTCGACGTTTTTTACCAAGCTCAAATGTCTCGATTGGCCGCCGGCCCTGATTCCGATAACCACGATGGGGCCGCTCGTGATTATATTCTTGAAGCCAGGCATCCAGGTCCTGCTGGAGCGCATCTAAAGATTCGTAGAAGCGCTTTCTAAAAGCGGTCCTGAAAAACTCATCCAGAACCGTTCGGTTGAAGCGCTCCACAAAACCATTGGTTCTGGGGTTCCCGATTTTCGTGGTCCTGTGTTCAATATCATCAGCTCTAAAAAAATCTCGTACATATGGACCGTGGGCCGGCCTTTGTACTCGGTCCCATTGTCAGTCAATACTGCCT
>DS021210.1:0-4399 GCA_001735895.1 Olavius algarvensis Gamma 3 endosymbiont
ACTCAAAGGCAACCAAAGTGCATTACTCGAAGCGGTCGAGGATTTTTTCTACGTCGCAGAAGCGGGCGATTTTGCGGGCGTAAGGCATGACTTCCTGGAGGAAGTGGACAAGGATCATGGGCGCTTGGAAAGACGCCGTTACTGGATCACCGAGGACTTGCGAACACTTCCAGACACCGAGCAGAGGAAGGGGCTGCGTAGCATCGGCATGGTCGAGCGCCGGTGCTGGGTCGGTGACACCGAAACGGTGGAACGACGTTTTTTTATCACCTCCATCCCGGCCGATGCCCGACGTTTCGCGCACGCTGTGCGCAGACACTGGGGGGTAGAGAATCGACTTCACTGGCGTCTTGATGTGGTCTTCTCTGAGGATGCGAGCCGCATTCGCAAAGGCAACGCGCCAGCGATCATGACGTCGATCCGACACCTGTGCATGAATCTGTTCGAGCACGAATCCTCCTCATTGCGCCTGTCCCAGAAACGGCGCAAGGCGGCTTGGAACGACAACTACCGGGCTAAGAGACTGCCTTTTTAGACAGTATCCGTGAAAAATATCCTTAATAAACAGATTGTTAATTTTCTTCAAACTGCCCACAGTCAGGGAATTCCTAAAGAGAGTTCCTAGACAGTCTCTAAGGTCTTATTTGGCTAACGATTTATGTGCGCTCGCCCTGTCTGTCATCTTACCCACCACTCTACGGCATGCGGAATGTGCTGAAATGGGGTACTCGTTACCCCTGGATTTTTCGCCGCGCCGCGGGTCGCCCGCCCCCGTCCAACGGCGTCTTTGCGGCTTAGAGACTGCCTTTTTAGACAGTATCCGTGAAAAATATCCTTAATAAACAGATTGTTAATTTTCTTCAAACTGCCCACAGTCAGGGAATTCCTGAAGAGAGTTCCTAGACAGTCTCTTAGACTCTTAACCTGTTGCGACACGGGAGAGCTCGATGGACGTGACCATTTTCGGTAGCGGCTATGTTGGCCTCGTGACCGGGGCCTGCCTCGCCGAAGTCGGTAACCAGGTGCTCTGTATCGATATCGACCCCGCTAAGATCGCCGTGCTCGAAGGCGGTGGCGTCCCCATCTACGAGCCCGGCCTCGAAGAACTGGTAAAGAAGAACCACGACGCCGGTCGCCTGTCGTTTTCGACCGATGCGGCGGCCGGCGTTGCGCACGGGCTCTTCCAATTCATCGCCGTCGGCACCCCGCCGGACGAAGACGGCTCTGCCGACCTGCGCCATGTGCTCGCCGTCGCCCGGACCATCGGGGAGCACATGGACGCCTATCGAATCCTGGTCGATAAGTCCACCGTGCCGGTAGGTACCGCGGACAAGGTCACCGAGGCGGTCAGAGAAACCCTGGCCGCGCGCGCGACGAGCCTCGAGTTCGACGTAGTCTCCAATCCCGAATTCCTCAAGGAAGGGGCGGCGATCGAAAACTTCATGCGACCGGACCGCATCATCATCGGTACCGACAACCCGCGCGCCGGCGAGCTGCTACGCACCCTCTACGCCCCGTTCAACCGCAACCGTGAGCGGGTCATGCTCATGGACGTGCGCTCGGCGGAGCTCACCAAATACGCCGCCAACGCCATTCTGGCAACCAAGATCAGCTTCATGAACGAGCTGTCCAACATCGCCGAGGCCGTGGGCGCGGACATCGAAAAGATACGGATCGGCATCGGCTCCGACCCCCGCATCGGCTACCAATTCATCTATCCCGGTTGCGGCTACGGCGGCTCCTGCTTTCCGAAAGACGTGCGCGCCCTGGAGCGGACCGCCCGCGCCGTCGGCTACGACGCCCAACTCCTGACCGCGGTGGAAGCGGTCAACCGGCGCCAGAAAGATATTCTGTTCAAAAAGATCCACAACCACTTCGCCGGCGACCTGAAAGGCCGCACCATCGCAATCTGGGGGCTGGCCTTCAAACCCAATACGGACGACATGCGCGAGGCCTCCAGTCGCAGACTGATGGAATCCCTCTGGGACGCCGGCGCCCGGGTGCGGGCCTTCGACCCGGTTGCAAGGGAGGAGGCCCTGCGGATCTACGGTGACCGGGACGACCTGGTCCTTACCCAAGACACCCTATCCGCCGTGGAAGGCGCGGATGCCCTGGCAATCGTTACCGAATGGAGCGAGTTTCGCAGCCCGGATCTGGCGGCCATCGCGCGCCGACTCAAGCACCCCCTCCTCTTCGATGGCCGCAACCTGTTCGATCCCAAGGTCGTCACGGCGGCGGGACTGACCTATTTCTCCATCGGGCGGCAACCGGTCGGTACGGGGTACTAGTACACCTGCGCGCAAATACCGATAACATCGATCCGATTCTGCCCTTGGGAATTATTTTGCCGCAAATGAACGCGAATCAACGCAAATGGGGCGATATTGACTCGCCATTATCCACCGTTCCTGATCGATTTGCGTTCATTGGCGTTGATTTGCGGCTGAATCTTCTCTGAGGATACTGCGCGTTCTATGTTACCGGTAGTTGAGAGCATCTGTGCGAGCACCTAGTTTCGATTAATCTTGCACGTTCGAGGCCCCCACAAGTTCTTCGATGCGGTTCGCTGCGCTCACCACATCCTTGTATGTTCTGTTTCTAGGGAAATGCCAAGGATAAGGTATAAAGGGAATTGATGGAGAGTACCTGGGAAGCCGTCGCATCCTGAAGCCTCGAGCCTGTACGTAGATCGGCTCCCCGCCCTCTTCGTCCATACCGGAGAGTATCCGAGGCCTTGAGCTCAGCTCTTGAGCCGGCATACACAAGGTCGGTAGACGAGGGTCCAGGGTCGGGGAACCGGGTAACGATCCTAATCGCTTTTGGACTTGAGAGGAACCACACCATGAATACCGCCGGAATCGATGTCAGCGCCAAAACCGTCACCGTGGTCATCAGCCGTGAAGGTCGCTCGGGAAAACCCCGTGAGTTCAAGAATATGCCCCAAGGTCATACCGCTCTGAGCAACGTCTTGCGCAAAGCCCAAGTTACCCGGGTTTGCCTCGAGGCCACCGGCTCCTATCACCTGGATCTGGCCGTCGCCCTGGATGACGCCGGACTGGAGGTCATGGTCATCAATCCCAAGGCGGCCAAAGAATTTGCCGGCGCGATGCAAACGCGCAGCAAGACCGATGCCGTCGATGCCACGCTCCTGGCCGAATTCGCCCAGCGTATGCCCTTCAAGCCTTGGCAGCGCCCCGACGACCTGGCCCTGGGCATCCGTGCCTGCGCGCGTCGCATCACCGCTCTGGGCAAACAACGCACACAGACCAAAAATCAGCTTCATGCGGCACGGCAAACCGCCTTGACACCGGATTTTCTCCTGGCCAATCTCCAGCACAACATCGAATACCTCGACGCCCAGATCGAACACCTCCGCCAACGGGTCCTGGACCTGATTGCCGCCGATGCGCACCTTCAGCAGTCCTTCGACCTCCTCACCAGCATCACCGGCATCGCCGCCGCCAGCGCCATCCAACTCCTCGGCGAACTCCTGGTCTTGCCCCCGGACATGAAGGCCAAGCAATGGGTCGCTCTGGCTGGTCTCGATCCGCAGGTCCACGACTCCGGCTCCAGCGTGCACAAAAAACCACGCCTGTCCAAGGCCGGCAACCGCTACCTGCGCATCGCCCTCTACATGCCCGCCCTGAGCGCCGCAAGCCACAACCCCCGTCAGGGGCTACTACCGCCACCTCATCGCGGACCGCGGTCTCAAGAAGATCCAGGCCGTCTGCGCCGTGATGCGGAAACTCCTGATGGCTATCCACGCCATGCTCAAGACCCGCTCAACCTTCGACAGCCGCCGCTTCTATTCCTTGACCGAAACGACTGCCTGATTAATCTAGTTTATGGACGGGAGGCAAATTGGAGTTGCATCGGAACAGAGTATCTACCGGAGCTATTCTGCTGGTAATTGTTAGGTCCCTGATGATTACATAGGATCTAAGATTGAATCATAGTTGCGTGCCAGAGAGGTGATGGCGTTGCTTGTATCCACGTCGGCACCGGAGGAAGCACAATGAACATTCGCCTGCATGCCAATGCCACCACGACCCCGAAGATTCGCCGTTTCATCCGGGAATCAGATCGGCCGATCGCACAGCTCGCCAAAGAACTTCACGTCAGTGAGGATACCATTCGCCGCTGGAAGCGCCGTGACAGGGTTGCCGATGGCTCTCACACGCCTCACCGCTTGCAGACGACCCTCACCCCGGCCCAGGAAGTCGTGGTCGTAGAGTTGCGCAAAACGTTGCTGCTGCCGCTCGATGACCTGCTGGTGGTAACCCGAGAGTTCATCCACCCCGAGGCCTCCCGCTCCGCTCTGGACCGCTGTCTACGCCGCCACGGGGTTGCCAACCCAAGGCCTTGCTGCCCAAGGAGGAAGGCCCCAAGACGCCGGGAA
>DS021210.1:4880-6114 GCA_001735895.1 Olavius algarvensis Gamma 3 endosymbiont
GCGAAGCCGAGATCCGGGGTTCCGGTCTCGCACCACACCAAGTCCGCATAGGGGGCATAGGCTACGCCGCGGCTGATGGCCTGCTCCAGTCCGTTGCGGACCCGGTAGAAACCTTCGGTAGTACGCTCGCCGGTAAGGAAGGGCTTGTCGTTGGCGTCCACGTCGTTGGTCAATAGGTTGGCGGCCTCGGAGTCGGTACGGGCCAGCACCAGGGTGGGCACGCAGCAGACGTCTGCGGCCAGGCGCGCGGCGATCAGTTTTTCGACCGCCTCACGGGTGGGGACCAGTACTTTGCCGCCCATGTGGCCGCACTTTTTGACCGCGGCGAGCTGGTCTTCGTAGTGCACCCCGGCGGCGCCGGCGGTAATCATGTTTTTCATGAGCTCGAAGGCGTTGAGCACGCCCCCAAACCCGGCCTCTGCGTCGGCCACGATGGGCAGGAAGTAATCCACGTAGCCCGCGTCGCCGGGCTCGATCTCGCGCGCCCACTGGATCTGATCCGCCTGTTTGAAGGTGTTGTTGATGCGCCGCACCATGGTGGGCACGGAGTCGTAGGCATAGAGGGACTGGTCCGGATACATGGCCTCGGAGGTGTTGCCGTCGGCCGCCACTTGCCAACCGGACAGGTAGATGGCCTCGACACCGGCCTTGGCCTGTTGCATGGCCTGCCCGGCGGTGATGGCGCCCATGCAGTTCACGTAACCCTTCTTGGCGCCGCCGCGGACCAGGTCCCACAGCTTTTCGGCCCCGCGCCGGGCATAGGTGTACTCGGGTTGGATGGAGCCGCGCAGGCGGACTACATCGGCGGCGGAGTACCCGCGCTCGACATCGGTCCAGCGGGGGTTCTCCGACCAGTCTTTTTCGAGGGCCTTGATCTGTTGGTCTCGGGTCATGTCTCGTTCCTCAATTTAGTCATGCGGTAGGAATGGGGTTCGGAGGGTGCGGCCGTAGTACCTAGTACAGCAGTACCGAAATACCGATAACATCGATCCGATTCTGCCATTGGGAATTATTTTGCCGCAAATGAATGCGAATCAACGCAAATGGGTCGAAATTGACTCGCCACTATCGGCCGTTCCTGATTTATTTGCGTTCATTTGCGGTAACTATTCAGGTACAAGATATTATGCCTGGGTAGGCTATAATTACAAGATATTGTGTTTTTATCGCACAGAAACACTCGAAAATGCGGTATTTTCCAGTTATTATCCTACCCTAAAAATCGTAAGTCTTT
>DS021210.1:36307-37540 GCA_001735895.1 Olavius algarvensis Gamma 3 endosymbiont
CGTGAGCAGGCTCGGGCTGCCGCCGACACCTTCACCCACACGGTTCAATCCCGCCAGGCCTTCGGTGCGATAGCGCTTGAAGTGGTTACGCACGGTGTTGGGATCAATCTGTAACAGCTCAGCGACTTCCTCCGCTGTCCAACCGGTCGCAAGCGCCACGACCGCCTTGATGCGGTCGGCCTCGCGCTTATCCCGCGTGCGGCGATGCGCCGCACGCAGTTCATCAAGCTGTTCCCTTGACAGGCTGTAGTCCAACATGGCGCTCATGATTCCTTTTCTCTCAACGGACTACCCTACTTTCTTCAACGAAAGAATCATATGAGAATAGTATACAGGCCTTGGCCACAGCGGTTATCGGTCCCGGTGTCGTGGTATTCGGAGACGGCCCCGACGGCGGGCGGGATGCAACCTTCGAGGGTCGTATGCCGTTCCCTAGTCCGGCCAATCCCTGGGATGGCTATCTGGTTGTCCGAGCAAAGTCTCGCCAAGGCGGCAACAAGAGTCCTAGTGATTCGCAGCCGTTGCGTTGGGCACGGCGCGAGATAGAGACCACCGCCTCGATCGCCGGCTCAGCGGCACGCGCCTTTGCCCAACCTACCCTTGCCCAGGCCAACCGCTTGTTTCAACAGAGATGATCATTCGGGAGCCCTGGAGGGCGGAGCTGGAGACGTTTGCCGACCCTGAGCGCAAGCAGCGTAAGCCGGACTACTACCTGTTCGCGACCAATGTCCCACTGCCCGGGGTTATCGAGACCGGCGGCAAAGACAGGGCCGAAGCGCTTTTCAAGGAATATCAAGATGTTCTGGGCCTGAAGGGTTGGTTCATCTGGGACTACCACCAGATCCGAACCCTGCTGGACATATATCCCGACATACGTACCACCTATGCCGCCTGGATTACGCCCGGTGACTGACGTGCTGAGCGAGCCGCCGACACGAATCCCCAAGCCCTCTGTGTGATGGACTACGATCTCTCCCGACTCTCCCCGGACTCAGAGGCTATCTAGGAACTCACTTTAGAAATTCCCTGAAAATAGGCAGATTGGATAAAATTAACCCTCTGTTTTAAAAGGTATTTTTTCATAGAAACTGTCTAAAAAGGCAGTCTCTCAGTGATTCGCAGTGGGCACTGAGAGACTGTCTAGGAACTCTCTTTAGGAATTCCCTGACTGTGGGCAGTTTGAAGAAAATTAACAATCTGTTTATTAAGGATATTTTTCACGGATACTGTCTA
>DS021210.1:37590-39266 GCA_001735895.1 Olavius algarvensis Gamma 3 endosymbiont
AGTGCGACCAGGGGACCCTGGCTGAAAAAAAAGTCGCGGCGGGGCAAGATCTTCTTCTCGTGCGCCACCTATCCCAAATGCGATTACGCGGTCTGGAACCAGCCCCTCGCCGAGCCCTGCCCCCGGTGCGGCTGGCCGGTGCTCACCCTCAAGACGACCAAGCGGGACGGGACGCTCAAGGTCTGTCCCCAGAAGGACTGTGGCTATAGCGCCCCCGGTGAGGAGCCGGCGGGGGCCGATTAAACTACCCCCGTTAGGAAAAACTATACTGTACCCGGAGTTCGAGGAAGTTGAGTGATGGTCCAGGGCGAGCGCACATAAATCGTTAGCCAAATAAGACCTTAGCCCGGTAGTTGTCGTTCCAAGCCGCCTTGCGCCGTTTCTGGGACAGGCGCAATGAGGAGGATTCGTGCTCGAACAGATTCATGCACAGGTGTCGGATCGACGTCATGATCGCTGGCGCGTTGCCTTTGCGAATGCGGCTCGCATCCTCAGAGAAGACCACATCAAGACGCCAGTGAAGTCGATTCTCTACCCCCCAGTGTCCGCGCACAGCGTGCGCGAAACGTCGGGCATCGGCCGGGATGGAGGTGATAAAAAAACGTCGTTCCACCGTTTCGATGTCACCGACCCAGCACCGGCGCTCGACCATGCCGATGCTACGCAGCCCCTTCCACTGCTCGGTGTCTGGAAGTGTTCGCAAGTCCTCGGTGATCCAGTAACGGCGTCTTTCCAAGCGCCCATGATCCTTGTCCACTTCCTCCAGGAAGTCATGCCTTACGCCCGCAAAATCGCCCGCTTCTGCGACGTAGAAAAAATCCTCGACCGCTTCGAGTAATGCACTTTGAGCGACTACTGGCTACCCTAGGGAGTAAGGCCCCCCGTACCCTCTATCTCCAGGGGAATACCGATCTTCCGAATTTGGATGGAATCGGTTTCTGTGGTTCCAGAAAATCCAGCCGGAAAGGGATCGATACGGTCAGAGATTGCACCGAACAAGCCGCAATCGCCGGCCTCACTGTAGTTTCCGGTAATGCGGCGGGGATCGATTTCGAAGTGCATTACCATGGCCTTTCCGTCGGGGGCACTACGATACTCGTCCTGCCTGAGGGGATTAATCATTTCCGCATCAAGCGCGCATTAAAACCGGTCTGGGATTGGGAAAGGACTTTAGTAATCAGTCAATTCGATCCGGATGATGTGTGGAAAGGCTATCGCGCCATGATACGCAATCAGATCATCATTGGATTGAGCAAAGTCATGATCGTCATCGAGGCGGGTGAACAGGGAGGGACCATGAACGCCGGGATGGAAACCATCAAACACAGAACACCACTCTATGTCGCGGAGTACCGAGATATGTCGGTCGATGCGCGTGGCAATAAGGAACTGCTGGGTCTGGGCGGAAAGCCTTTAGCGCGTAGCCGATCGACGGGACGAGCCAACATGCGAAATGTCTTTACGGATATGGAAAGAGATCCCGCGATTTCCTCGAAGCAGGACCAAATAAGATTACTGTAGGGCATCTCGAAAAATCTTCATACCTGAAACAACCAACCCGAGGAGACTCCATATGACTACGCCATTCGTCGCGGTCCTGATGGGATCCGATTCCGACCTACCCACCATGCAGGCCACCCTGGACGTGCTGTCCAAGCTGGAAATCCCTCACGAGG
>DS021211.1:0-1281 GCA_001735895.1 Olavius algarvensis Gamma 3 endosymbiont
TTGCCTCAGATGCCGGACGCGGACCAACGCACGTATCTGTTCGCCGCCATTGATCGCGCAACCCGCTGGGTTTACGTGGAAATCCTCAAGGATAAGTCGGCAACCTCCGCCGGCGGCTTCCTCAAGCGCCTGATCGATAAGGCTCCCTTTACCATCAACAAGCTCCTCACCGACAACGGCAAGGAGTTTACCGACCGCTTCTGCGCCACCGGCGAGCGCCACCCGACCGGCGCCCACGCCTTCGATCGAGTCTGCTCCGATAACCGTATCGAGCATCGCCTCATCAAGCCCAGGACCCCACAAACCAACGGCATGATCGAACGCTTCAATGGCCGCATTGCCGATGTTTTGCGTACCCACCGCTTCGATTCAACCGCCTCCCTCCAGACAACCCTCAAACGCTTCGTTTACCTCTAATCACCACATCCCGCAAAAAGGTTTAGAGACTGCCTTTTTAGACAGTATCCGTGAAAAATATCCTTAATAAACAGATTGTTAATTTTCTTCAAACTGCCCACAGTCAGGGAATTCCTAAAGAGAGTTCCTAGACAGTCTCTTACACCACAAAACGCCCCTCCAAATACTCAAATATTGGTACGCTCAAAAACCCTCCCTTTTCAAAAAAAATCTACGTAATCATCCGGGATCCGACATCTGCCCGGCACCGGCAGATTCCGGCAATCCCTGCCGGAATGACGGCCGCTGTTTGTTCGCTTTCAACGCGATCCCGGCACAGTCTTTGGTTGTGGGCCAGGTATCGGTTCGGGACCATCTATCGGGAGCATTGGGTGGCAAGGCGCAACCCGGCGCACGGGTGCGAGCAACGTGCGACGCGGCGGAAAATCCAGGTGTAACGGGGTATGGACCAAGGCTCTGCTGCTGCGCGCATAAACACAGCTTTGGCGGGAAAAAGCAACGATTGTGGTATGGTTTGCACCCAGCGATGGCGCCGTTTCAGTCCACAAAGCGCGGCGGTCGCGCAATTTCGCAACCCGCCCAAGATGTCGCAAACAAATCCGCTCCGTCGTGCAGGCCCGTGCCGGGCGCTCGCGGGCGAGTCGTAAGGAGAGGCAGAAGATGATCAAACCAGTCGGCTCCGAAGAGCTGCAACCCCTGTTCGTTTACGATCCGGACCAACACCATAAGCTGATGCGCGAGGCGGAGGGGCTGCCCGCGGTGACGATCAGCTCCCAAGCCGCGGGTAACGCGGTCATGATGGGCGGCGGCTATTTCAATCCGCTCAAGGGCTTTATGAAGGTGGAAGACGCCGTGAGCGTGGCC
>DS021211.1:1903-3504 GCA_001735895.1 Olavius algarvensis Gamma 3 endosymbiont
GTCATCCATATGCTGTTGGGCAAGCTCAAGTCCGGCGATATTCCCGCCCCGGTACGGGATGCGGCCATCCGCAAGATGGTGGAGCTCTATTTCCCACCGAACAGCGCCATGGTCACGGGTTACGGCTTCGATATGCTCTACGCCGGCCCGCGGGAGGCGGTTCTCCATGCCTATTTCCGCCAGAACATGGGGGCGACCCATTTCATCATCGGTCGCGATCATGCCGGGGTAGGCGACTACTACGGGGCCTTCGATGCTCAGTCGATCTTCGACGAGGAGGTCCCGGAGGGTGCGCTGGAAATCGAGATCTTCAATGCCGATCACACGGCCTGGTCCAAGAAGCTCGGCAAGGTAGTGATGATGCGCGAGGCGCCGGATCATACCAAGGAGGATTTCGTACTCCTGTCCGGCACCAAGGTGCGGGAGATGTTGTCCGAGGGCATCGCCCCCCCCGAGGAGTTTTCGCGCCCCGAGGTCGCACGAATTCTGATGGACTATTATCGATCGACGAAGTGACCCCGCCGGCCCGCTTGTTCTTGTCCCAGGGAAGGGGCCGGGGCGAGCGCCCATGAATCGAAGTCGCAAAGGCGAGGAATGATCGAACCGCGGAGAGGCGGAGGACCGAGTACCCAATTTCGGAATCTTTTGTATGTAAGAACCACGAATGAACACGAATTGACACGAATCCTGATTAGTGACGATTCAAAAATAAGCAAAACATTTACTCGACCGGTACTCTCTGCGCACAATCCATACTCTATTAAAGATGGATAATTTTTTAGTGAACTGCTCCATAGGAGCGAGCCGTAAGTTGTATTTTTATTCGCTTTCAATACCAGACATTTCGGAAATCAAACGCATAGTTTTTATCATTCCCTTATACCATTGGTTTCATTGACCGGGACGGCAGTTTATTCAATTTTAAATCAATCGCTGCCCGCCAGGGAAGCGCGAAGCGCGAGGCGGGTAGTCCGCGGTAGGCGTAGGCGCGAGCGGCTGGCCGAAGTGGCGAAGGGGCCGTAGGTCCCGGAGCTGACGCAGGCCAGATGCAAGCGCATCCGATACGCCGTCAAGCCATTCGTCGTAGGGGTCTGGCGGAGGCGCGAAGTGCCGAAGCCGTGGCCCCGGAGCGGGGCGTCCGCGGCACGTACAAGTTGTCGCCCGAGCGCAGGGCGAAAGGGGGACTGGGATGTCCCGTTTCGCATCCCGAGCACGGCGACACTCTGATCGTTGTCTAATCGAAAAACGAACCATAATCTCGGGGCTTGACAGTAACTGTCGGGTCCCGGATGATTACGTGGATCTTTTTTGAAAAGGGAGGGTTTTTGAGCGTACCAATATTTGGTAGTGGTTAATTTTGATGTGATCGAGTAGATGAGTTCATTTATAATCATTTTGGTTTCCACTGTTTTTCTCCCTACTTGGTTCTAGATTTTATCCATCTCTTCTGGAATAATAAAGTCAATCTGAACAATTACGTTCATTGATTTATACTCTTCTAATACCAATATTTCGTTTTTTCATTCAGCCGATGAGTTCGAAACGATTCGTCAGCAAGGAACGCAATTCGCGCTGATATTTGCTCGGATTTCGGAAGAATT
>DS021211.1:4010-5817 GCA_001735895.1 Olavius algarvensis Gamma 3 endosymbiont
CAGCTCGCTGATGTGGCGTTCACTGACCTCTTTGAACAACCGTCCCACCGTGCTCTCATCGGGAATCCGCACCCAGCCGGCCACACGCTGCAACACCCCGTCGGACCACAGGACCAGGCACTGGCTGAGGCTACGTGCACCGCCCGCCAAGCCAATGAGCACCAGAAAAACGGCTTCGCCGAGCAGGTAGCGTGCATTGGGCTGGCGTTCGTGGCGCACCACCTGGTGGAACAAACCGCTGAATCCCAGGCCGTCGAGGAACTTGATCACCGGAATCAGCCCGGCTTGGCTGGTCAGGTTCCGTCCGCCGGTTTCGGAGCGGATTTTCGGCGAAGATCGGCGTGCCCTGTTCGGCTTTTTTCTGGTCTTTTTGCTCATGGAAAGGGTGACTCCTCAGGCTGATCTGATCAGACTTTAACTCTCTGAGGAGTTTACCTTTTCCACCTCATCTAAGCACTTCGCTTGCAGCGATTTAGGTTGTATGTCTGGGGTGGGGAAGGTGGGCAAGGGACGCTCGAAGACATCCTGATGCCGGTGTTGCGCGCGTCGGAACCGGAGCTGACGGCCGCTGCCGAGCAGTGCATCGAAACCCTGTTCGACTGGGAAACCGACCACGGGGACGAGGCGCGTTCCATTGCGGAGCAAGCAAAAAAGCACAAAGCGGCCATCACGCTGGCGGGCCAGCGGGAGATACCGGGGGCGTCGATGAACGTGATCGTCGGTCAAACCAAGCAGCTACTGCAAGATGACGTCCTGGCGGCGGATACGCGGGTTGCGGCCTTCACGCGCCACCTCGAGTCCTTTATCGGCGTCCAAGTACAGATGCTCTCAACTACCGGTAACAGAGAACGCGCAGGAACCTCAGAGAAGATTCAGCCGCAAATCAACGCCAATGAACGCAAATCGATCAGGAACGGTCGATAAGGACGAGTCAATATCGACCCATTTGCGTTGATTCGCGTTTGCCTTTGCGGCAAAATATTTCCCAAGGGCAGTATCGGATTGATGTTATCGGTATTTGCGCGCAGGTGTACTAGTACCCCATTTCACCCGAAACCGACCTAACTAGCTGATATAAAAGGCTTTTTATGAATTGCCGTTTTTTGGTAAATCGTTGAAAAACAATAACTTTTCGTAAAAAGTCAACAGGGCCTAGGATCCTTGAGGGACCTAAATCTTTACAAATGAGTCAAGTTTGTGCACGGCACAAAAAACTCACGCCTGATGGGCTTCAGGCGAAGTCTCATCTCGCTAACGAATGGTACAGGATTAACCGGATTTTTTGTTGTAGCGAATTGATGACCTTTCAGAGTGTCGCCGTGCTCGGGATGCGAAACGGGACATCCCAGTCCCCCTTTCGCCCTGCGCTCGGGCGACAACTTGTACGTGCCGCGGACGCCCCGCTCCGGGGCCACGGCTTCGGCACTTCGCGCCTCCGCCAGACCCCTACGACGAATGGCTTGACGGCGTATCGGATGCGCTTGCATCTGGCCTGCGTCAGCTCCGGGACCTACGGCCCCTTCGCCACTTCGGCCAGCCGCTCGCGCCTACGCCTACCGCGGACTACCCGCCTCGCGCTTCGCGCTTCCCTGGCGGGCAGCGGATGATGGCCCTGCTTGATGAGCGAGCCGAGACCCCAGTCGAGTTCGTCGGAGCCGATAGCTCCTTTACCCTGATCTTTAACCGGCAACCCAATGGATAGATTCAAATTTCTCAGAGCGGACAAACCCTTTGGCAGGAAAGAGGGCCAACTCTGGTACAAGCACTGGAAGAGGCAATAACCGAGTTTGAGCGTTCATTAGACTGT
>DS021211.1:36753-37657 GCA_001735895.1 Olavius algarvensis Gamma 3 endosymbiont
CTCAAGGATTGGCGCAACTGCTGGCCCGACAACACGGGACGCCGATCCGCCATCAGCCGGGCTGGGAGCAGTGCAAGTTTTCATATCGGGCCAACGATTGGAAGCCTAGCCGGTTGTTTGTCGCCGTCCGTTGCCGCAAGGCCCCGGCGGCGGATCATGCGCAAGGCGAACTCCTCCCGTTGGCGCAGTATGATTACTTCTGTGACGTCACGACCGAGCCACTCAGTCCCTGGCAGGCCCACCGTACTTACGGCCAGCGGGCTACCTCGGAGACCTGGATCGAAGAGGCCAAGAACCAGACGGGGCTCGCGCAGCTCAAAACGAATCGCTTCCTGGCCAACGCGGCGCTGTTCCAGTGCGCCGTCCTGGCTTACAACACCCTCCGCTGGATGGCCCTGCTGAGCGCAAACGCCACGCTCAAGCGCTGGGAGCCGCGGACGGTTCGAACCTTCTTGATCCGGGTCGCGGGCAAGCTGCTCGGCGGCGCCAATCAACTGCGTATCAAGCTGCCCCGGCAGCACCTCCATCCCAAGGTCTGGGAAGACTGGTTAGCGCTCAGTCAGCCGCTCTGAACGCGCGTACACCAACCCGACCCCAGTTACCAACGGCCTGACTGCAACCGGCTGACGGGGCGCTTTGGGTGTCGCCCGGCAAAAACAGCTTGCTTAGACCCTTACGGGTCTAAACTGGGACTTGTCGTCACTGTCTCGGCTAACTGTCGGGTCCCACAGCAGCACCGAGTGAACAGATTACCTCGCCAACTCCGTCCCGAATGGGTGGTTACCCCGTGCCGAAGGCTACTTGCAAGATTTAGGTGCTAATTAGAGCCCGAATCCAAGATCAATTATATCCGCTTCACGCCAAAGATAATTATCTGGTAGTGGTTAATTTTGATGTGATAGAT
>DS021212.1:0-1843 GCA_001735895.1 Olavius algarvensis Gamma 3 endosymbiont
TTTCTTCTACCAAGCACTTAACGTTTGGCGACAGACCCCATAAATCCGTTCGATCCCGCGCATACTCGCTCGTTCTTGATAAGTTTTTATAATGATTTCTTTCTCTTCCTGCGTATAACCATCCCGGGGCTCAAGTACACCATAAGCGCCACAAGTTTTGCAATGATTTATACTCTTCTAATACCAATATTTTGTTTTTTCATTCAGCCGATGAGTTCGAAATTGTTCGTCAGCAAGGAACGCAATTCGCGCTGATATTTGCTCGGATTTCGGAAGAATTCCTCACAAGCGGCTTTGAATTCGGCGAACGTTTCGTAGTATCGGTTATACAAGGTTTTCTTCTTGAAGAATTTCCAGAAGCGTTCGATCAAATTCAGATTCGGCGCATAGGAAGGGAGGAATACGAGCTGGATGCATGAGGTCTTCAGGTAGTCCTGAACGGCTCGGGAACGGTAGTACGGTGCGTTGTCGCAGATGATGTAAATCGCCGTTGCGTTGGGGTTCACGGCTTCGAGTTGCGCAAACAGGGCAAGGGTCGAATCGCTGTCGATGGTTGGATCGAAACGGACGACTGGTTCCAGGCGATCCAGATCAATGGCGCCATTGATGTTGATACGCTCCCGTCCCGCGTTGGTCCGTACTTCCTGGTCTTCGCCCCGCTTGATCCAACCACACGCGCGGACCGGATTGTGTTGCGGATGGACGGCATCCATAAAATAAATCGGGTCATCCTTCCCCTTGGTTTCCTGGAGCTTTTCGTACTCGGCGAGGAACTGTTCTTGTGCTTCCCGGTCGGCTTTGCCGGGTACGTACCTGGGCTTCTTGTACACGTAACCCAAACGGTGAAGGACCGCGGTCATCCCACTCTCGGTGTAGGACACCCCATAGGTTTCCTCCACCCAATGGGCGACCGCCTTGGCCGAGAGGTACAGGTTGGTTTGTAGATGGACGTCCAACTCAATGAGTTGCTCCTCCGTGAGCAGGCTCGGGCTGCCGCCGACACCTTCACCCACACGGTTCAATCCCGCCAGGCCTTCGGTGCGATAGCGCTTGAAGTGGTTACGCACGGTGTTGGGATCAATCTGTAACAGCTCAGCGACTTCCTCCGCTGTCCAACCGGTCGCAAGCGCCACGACCGCCTTGATGCGGTCGGCCTCGCGCTTATCCCGCGTGCGGCGATGCGCCGCACGCAGTTCATCAAGCTGTTCCCTTGACAGGCTGTAGTCCAACATGGCGCTCATGATTCCTTTTCTCTCAACGGACTACCCTACTTTCTTCAACGAAAGAATCATATGAGAATAGTATATATATCATAAAGTTATCGAGAGGAACAACTCTATTGATCCAGTTCATTTTTTCGGCTCCTATTGTTTCTTTCTAACACCAAGATCAATCTGCCCGTCACAGTGATCAGTCAATAAGCTCACCGCTTTGGTGGGCCAGGTCCATCCGCATGTTAGGCGATTGCCTCCTATCGGACAACTCGATGGGTCTGCCGGTAGCTGGTCACTGGTTACCAGACCCTCGATCATCGATCGGGTCCGCTGTGCGGACCCGATGCGGGCGAGACGCCCGCGGTCCCAGGGATATCCGGCTGCCGCCGCACTCCAAAGGGCGGTCAGCCGGTACCGGCGGAATGTCTTCTGAACGGGGACGGTGAATGACCGCTCGCTGACCGTTCATTTCCCCTGCAGGTAGTGGTTAATTTTGATGTGATAGATGTTGTGAGTAATTTATAAGCGATATCCTAACCAACAACCAGCAATAATTCGGTATTAGAGTTGTTCCTGTAGATAACTTTCTGATATATAAGAATATTATTAGATTAGACAGGCCAAATGTG
>DS021212.1:1893-3176 GCA_001735895.1 Olavius algarvensis Gamma 3 endosymbiont
TTCACGACGCGCGCAGGCGGGTCTGGGAACGTGCCTTGCGGGCCGGTACCTCACGGATTGCGGTCCAGTGCCGGAAGTGGGTGGATGTCGACTCCCGTGTCAAAACCGTCTACGGCCGCCGGGAAGGGAGCGCGAAGGGATACAACTCGCACAAGCGCGGCGCCCCTTCGTATCATCCGCTCCTAGCCTTCTGCACCGATACCAAGGAAATCCTCCAGGCCTGGCTTCGTACCGGCAGCGCCTACACGAGCAACGGGGTTGTCGAGTTCATGAAGCAGTTGTTGGCCCAGTTGCCGACGTCTCACCGCATCGTGTTTCGGGCCGACAGCGGCTTTTTCGTGGGGGCCCTGATGGACTTTCTGGACGCGGGTGATCACGGCTATCTGATCAAGGTGAAGCTCAAAGGGCTTGCCCAACGATTGGCCCAACAACACGGGACGCCGATCCGCCATCAGCCGGGCTGGGAGCCGTGCGAGTTTGCGTATCGGGCCAACGATTGGAAGCACCGCCGGCTCTTGGTCGCCGTACGCTGCCGCAAGGCACCGGCGGCGGATCATCCGCAAGGCGAACTCCTCCCATTGGCGCAGTACGAGTACTTCTATTACGTCACCACCGAACCACTCAGCCGCTGGCAGGCCCACCGTACCTACGGCGAGCGGGCCACCTCGGAGACTTGGATCGAAGAAGCCAAGAACCAGATGGGACTTGCACAACTGAAAACCGACCATTTCCCGGCCAACGCGGCGCTGTTCCAATGTGCGGTACTTGCCTACAACACCCTCCGCTGGATGGCCTTGCTGAGCGGAAATGCCACGCTCAAGCGCTGGGAGCCGCAGACGGTTCGAACCTTCTTGGGTAGTGGAAATTCTTGAAGTGATCGAGTAGGTTGTTTCATTTGTAATCATTTCAGTTTTCACCGTTCTACTCTCTACCTGGTTCTGGATTTTAGCCATCTCTTTCGGAATAATATGGTCGGCCTGAACGATTACGTTCATTTGGTTACAAACTTAGCCCAAGGGTTTTCAGTAATGATTATTGAGACTAAAGTACATACCTGCCGAAAATGTCAGAGCGAAGATCTCGTCAAAAATGGCACAAATGCGTCCGGTAGCCCACTCTATCATTGTAAAACTTGTGGCGCTTATGGTGTACTTGAGCCCCGGGATGGTTATACGCAGGAAGAGAAAGAAATCATTATAAAAACTTATCAAGAACGAGCGAGTATGCGCGGGATCGAACGGATTTATAGGGTCTGTCGCCAAACGTTAAGTGCTTGGTTAGAA
>DS021212.1:4261-5136 GCA_001735895.1 Olavius algarvensis Gamma 3 endosymbiont
CCTGAATGTTAGCCGAGACAGTGACGACAAGTCCCAGTTTAGACCCGTAAGGGTCTAAGCAAGCTGTTTTTGCCGGGCGACACCCAAAGCGCCCCGTCAGCCGTTGCAGTCAGGCCGTTGGTAACTGGGGTCGGGTTGGTGTACGCGCGTTCAGAGCGGCTGACTGAGCGCTAACCAGTCTTCCCAGACCTTGGGATGGAGGTGCTGCCGGGGCAGCTTGATACGCAGTTGATTGGCGCCGCCGAGCAGCTTGCCCGCGACCCGGATCAAGAAGGTTCGAACCGTCCGCGGCTCCCAGCGCTTGAGCGTGGCGTTTGCGCTCAGCAGGGCCATCCAGCGGAGGGTGTTGTAAGCCAGGACGGCGCACTGGAACAGCGCCGCGTTGGCCAGGAAGCGATTCGTTTTGAGGTGCGCGAGCCCCGTCTGGTTCTTGGCCTCTTCGATCCAGGTCTCCGAGGTAGCCCGCTGGCCGTAAGTACGGTGGGCCTGCCAGAGACTGAGTGGCTCGGTCGTGACGTAACAGAAGTAATCATACTGCGCCAACGGGAGGAGTTCGCCTTGCGCATGATCCGCCGCCGGGGCCTTGCGGCAACGGACGGCGACAAACAACCGGCTAGGCTTCCAATCGTTGGCCCGATATGAAAACTTGCACTGCTCCCAGCCCGGCTGATGGCGGATCGGCGTCCCGTGTTGTCGGGCCAGCAGTTGCGCCAATCCTTTGAGCTTCACCTTGATCAGATAGCCGTGCCCACCCGCGTCCAGAAAGTCCATCAGGGCCCCAACAAAAAAGCCGCTGTCGGCCCGAAACACCATGCGGTGAGACGTCGGCAACTGGGCCAGCAGTTGCTTCATGAACGCGACGATCCCGTGCTCGG
>DS021212.1:35120-35948 GCA_001735895.1 Olavius algarvensis Gamma 3 endosymbiont
GATCGCAGAGTGCTGCAACCCTTGGCCATAACTCCGGGCCAGGAACCTGTGGGGATTCGACCGCTTCGTGACCGGGCTGCGGCGTAGCTTCCGGTCGCCGCCGGCCCCCCGCTTGCAGGTCGGGCCGCTGGACGACGCGGTGGCCCGGCAGACCCTGCATGTGTACGCAGCCAACCTCGCCTTCATCGAAGCCCTGGGTCGGAGCTACGGGTTCGAGTCGCTGTTCTACTGGCAACCCAACGTCTTTTCCAAGCAGAACCGCTCCCCCGGCGAGCAGACCGCGGCCGCGGGAGCGTTCCTATCCGCGGAGGTGTACGACGACATCTACCGGCGCCTGGGGCAATCCGAGGCCTTGAACGCTCACCCCCGTTTTCGTGACATCAGCGCCCTTTTCGGTGATTCGGAGGCGCCCTATTATGTGGATGGGACCCATCTCTCCGAGCCGGGCAACCGGCTGGTCGCCAAGGCTATGGTGGAGGATGTGATTGCATTAGACTTGTTCCCGTTGATAACTCTCTGATATTTATAAATTTCATGAATCGACTGAGAGCAAAAAGAACTGATTCATTAACGAACCGGTTCTTTTTGCTCTCAATCCGGCCTGTTTAATCTGATAATATCCTTATATATCATAAAGTTATCGAGAGGAACAACTCTATTGATCGAACAACGCCGGTCGGCCGCCGCGGAGAACCGGGCCACCGAATGATCAATCGGGAACTACGAATCACGCGAATTGGGGACTACGAATCACGCGAATTGGGGACTACGAACCACGCGAATCGGGGACTACGAATCACGCGGATTGAGAACCACGAATGCACACGA
>DS021213.1:0-909 GCA_001735895.1 Olavius algarvensis Gamma 3 endosymbiont
TCTGCGCCAACACTGATCACATTGCTTGTTCCACTTTGTGTTGTGTAAAGAGTTCCGGTCCTGCCATGGGTAATTTTTGCGGTTGAATTATCAGGGTAGTATCCTATTACATTAATTTGAAATGACAGTCCCAACTGGTCTAATGCCAAGGAGTCGGGTAGTGCCTTAATACTCGCAAAAAGATTTGTTGGCGTTACTGTAATTGATGTTGTATCCGCATAATTTTCCGGCCCCGGGCCAAATGTATAGAGTGGACGCATAAACGTAAAAATTCTCATTATATCAGCATGATAAGATAAAATACTACTTGACTTTTTTTGATATAAGTACTACTAAAATCACTCCTTTTATAGGCCTAGTTCCCTAAAACTGGGGCTTTAGTGAGGAATAGAAAACCTATTAGTAGTAAAATTTACAAAAATAGTCGAGTAAAAATAGGAATTTAAAAATCATGCTCAATTTAAACGCCGTTGCTGCTCATCAACAGATACCTTTGATTCATGTTGTCCATGAAGACGATGAACTGCTCGCAAACTCGCCTGAAGCTGAGTGGTATAAAATTTTGCAAAGTTTGCCATGGGAGCAATATCGATCGATAGCCGCTGATTATTACAATGCTTTGTACCATTTCAATAAATCAAAACCCCATAGCCAAAAAAGCGGCGAATTATCTGAAGAGCATAAAGAAACAGCCACTCAACGCTTGCTACTCGAGCGGGCTACCATGGATGAAACTGCCCCGGTGTTGTCAGAAGAAGAATTCATAACCGACATACTTCCAACCGTCTCCCCATCGATGATTGCACCAGGCAAGACGCCGGATCGGCTTGGTGGCAAAAAACCTAAATGTTTTTTTGCCCTGTTCAAAAGCTTTATCGGCGCTTCGCTGATGGGTTTGGAAGCTATTCC
>DS021213.1:959-16603 GCA_001735895.1 Olavius algarvensis Gamma 3 endosymbiont
CATATCCTGAAATAAAATCATGGATTGATACAGTGCTCTATGACAGCGCCTGTGATAGTCAACCACTCAAGGATAAGTTCCGAGACCAATTAGGTATCGCGCTGAAGGCATCGCTCAACCCTCGCAGAAAAAAAACCGTGACCGAAAATTTGCCAAAAGGAATGAAAAAACTTACAGCCTATGGCAACCTGGTATGCAATGCCAACTTTGAGATGGATTACCAAGGGGCACGATACAAAACGGAGAAGTTTATTTACCAAGCGCCTTTGGATGCAAATGGGATATGTGTTTGCGATAACTGCGAACAAAAACCAATGTGTTGCCCCTTTGCTCTAAATGGACGTATTGCGCAGGTATCATTTGATATGCTCGCTCATATCGACTCACAAGATCCCCCGATGGCCAAGCGATTTAAAGCTATCATGACACGGCGCCCATCGGTGGAGCGAATGATAAAACGCCTAAAATGCGACCTGGGCGATGACAGATTAAAAAAACGCAGCAACGCATCGTTTCAAGCTTACCTTGATAAAACAATGATTGCTTTTCACATTCTTCTAAGGAACTGAAAAGGAGTCTGCGACAAGTATAAGTCTTATCAGCAGAAGTGCGTCCGAAATCCATGATTTCTCTGGTTATTTAACCTGAAGCACAGCAGATTGCTGCTTTAACCAATTTTTCAAAGAACATTGACCAAATTTAAAATGTTGGACCTACAATTTTGTAATTTATTCTGATCAATTTTAAGTTTATGCGCAGGCTCTATAGGCTATAATACCCATATCACCCACATAATCCGCTGGTACCGTGAATGAAAATACAAACGGTCCAGGCTCCTCAAGAATTTTCAATTTATCCCCTACAACAAAGAGGGCCCCGTCAACGGGATTCCCGTTTGAAATATCAAAATGAACATTGACCTCGTCTCCCGGAGCAACGATAGTTTCTGGGGAGGGTAAAAGCGTTGTAGTTGCTAATGATAAAATATTAGATATGCTCGCTGCTGTAGGACAATCAAAATCTTCTATATATGGATTCACCGGGAAAGTCGCCGTCCCCAGACCCGTAAATTCCGGAATCGTATCAAAATCTAACGATTCGGTTTGCGCCAGAAGTATGCTAAATACCTCATCCCAAACCGCCTGCGACTCTGTTTCACCTGTATCTAAAAGTTCTGAACTAAGATCAGCATGAACAACATCTGCAAATATCCGTGATGTGGCAAGTGGGTTTAACGCCCCTTCCTGACTTTCACGTGGGACAATCGTATCATGGCCATTCCCATTTAAATCAATAAGATTATCAACAGTGTTAAGCAATCCAAATGCCGTCATAATGCCATTTAAAAGTGTTTCTGTTGCTGACACAGAAGGGGCCAGCCCTATGATCGTGTGTGTTGGGACAGCTGTCTCTCCCAGGTTTTTTATTGCTCTGCTTTTTGTTTGAAAACCATAAACTGCAGGTCCGAGTGGTTTATTCATGAAACTAAAAACATCCTCCAGTGTTGGATTTACGGCAAGAAGTTTAAAACACTTATTCAAAACTAAAAAATCAGCTATTTGCGTCCCCAAATGAGGAGTGCCCACAGTAATAATTTTGTGGATACTCCCCTTATTATAATTGTGGATGGCCTTATATTTATCTTTAGCATCATAAAATGCGGCCATAGAACGAGCCACAAGTCCTCCCATACTGTGTCCCACCACATCTACCTGGGTGGCAGCAATATTCCGTCCACGCATATAATAAAGCGCTTGTTTGGCTGAAGTAATAAGTTGTTTAACAACAAAAGTATCTTGTTCGGTTGGGTCAAAGGTTCCTGCTGGCGCTTTTGTCCCATAATCCACAAGGCATCCGGCACAAACGCTAAATCCTTTTTGCTCCAGATATTGGGACATTTCCCGCCACGCCCATCCATCACTCCATACTCCGTGTACAAAAACCAGCGGTGGAGCATAAAGATTGAGTAATTTTTCTCGATTTGTGGTCGCTGAGGTAGCAGAGATTTTCACATGTTGACCACCACTGATTTCATTAATCGTACAGGGTGCAGGATTATCGCTGCAGGGTAAATCAATCGGAGCCCGGTAAACAACAAAGGCGGCGTTTCCTTCGGCAGTGGAGATGGGATTAACCAGAATCGTATTCCCTTCTGTAGTACCGCCTAATTCACGTAAGACACCCCATGTCGTGTCAGCAGTTTGCCCATGGGGAGTTATTAGCTCAAAGGTTATTTGTTCATTGGCCTTGACCCGCAGCAGCAAAGTGGTTACGCCATCTGCAACAACACCGTTACGTCGTATATTTTCATCGACAATGGCATCCAGCTTGGTTTCATCGACGACGACCTGATTGTTCTGTTCAGTGAGGTAAGCACCATCACAGGTAAAAGCAATAGATTCACACCCCGGATCAAAGGCACCCACGGTGGCAACTGTTGCTCTTACAATCGCCTGGGCTCGTTTGTCGGTGCTTACCCAAAAAACATTTTGACCCTGGTTGTTAACCGGATCATGTATCTTTATATTGTTGATAAACCCGGGAAGCCCACCAATTGAATCATCAGATTTAATAATTAAAGACGTTTCAAGAGCAGTCGGAGCAGCTGGATTGGATATATCTACCGTTGTTGCATAAAGGCCCATTTGATGCATGAAATCAAAAGCAATATAAGTCAAAACATATTCATTAGGGTCATTTATACGAGAGCGGTTAACGCCAACACGAGGTTGAAGGCTAAAATTGGTAAAGGTACTTCCTGTCCCAACGATCTTGATCGGTGTAAAATCTAGCCCGGTAAACAACGATACAAAAATGCCTAAACCGTGCGTTTTATGATCGCCCACAAAAGCGACGATATTTCCGTCATCACTTATTCCTGGTGACTGGCCAATGGCATTAAAATCGGTGGATTCCGCAATAAAATTGGCTGTGTCCAGATTCGTATTGATAAATCGTAGCAGCGGTGAGGTAATTGTTCCACCCCACCGGACAACGGTGGTGTCATTATCGGCCAACAGAGGATAAAGGTTGGGAAACTCGGTCAGCACCGGAGAAATGACATAAGGACCAGAGCCGGTTAGACGTGACGCCAACATTGTGTTCACTCCGATATCCGCACTAAATATGCCGCGTCCCGTATCATTTAAAGTTGCGTTCGGTAGAACCAGATCGAATTGCTCTGGGAACTGTGGCGAAAATGAACCTCTCCCTATAATTTGACCGCTGCACGGTCCATCAAGTCGGATAACATCTGAAAACAATCCATCATCTGAATTTTGCCGGAAGATGACCTGATCATTGTCATTGATCTGAACAGCATCTGAAACAGAGGCTAGACTTCCGATAAAGCAATCCTGTTCAACAACACCATTATTTAATGTCATCACACGTCCGTGCGTCGCATCGGTATCCCGGGCAACAAAAGAAACTTTACCGGTATCGTTGATGGACGGCCCTGTTCCCAAAGCGACTGGAGTTCCCGACCCAACAGGAATTCCTGTCTGAGCCACGATATGCAAATCATAAACCGTCTGTCCCAGAGCCGAAATGCTCGGCAGACACAATAGAAGAAAATTTATGACTATTGAAACGAATTTCCTTTGAATAATCCATAAATGCATCGTGAAATCCTTCGATTTGCCACTATAACAGCTGGCTCACGTAAAGGCTGTTTTTAACAGTGAAGTGATAGAGATTTTATGGCTAAATTCTTTTTAATCTGACGGCACCAATCACTCCGATAAGTCCAGCGCATAAGAGCCATATGGATGCAAACAAAGGTACATTGGCTAATTTTCCGATCTCATCTGTCGATAATGCGCGAGAATAAATCCTGACATCATCTAAAGAGCCTCTATAGTTTCTGCCTGAGTGCTGGTCCTCAGCATCTCCAAGCCAGAGCGAAGCGGCAGGGTCAGGAATAGTGGAGGAGAAGGCTGCACTTCCAATGGGTTGCCCATCGACCAAAGCTGTCAGCATATCTCCTTCTCGCTTTATGTGGCCTTAGGGGACGTCCATTGGACTATTGGTCTTTACTCCCAGGAGGTTTAAACCCAGGTCTTCAGCAATTTTCTGTCCTCTTCTGACTGCTTGACTGACTGTCGGTTGTGCTAAATTCAACCGCCTAGCCAGCCCGACGGTGGTCATCCCGAGTTCACGCACTCCCCAATAACACAACAAGCTGCGGGCTTTTACAGCTGATGGGTATTTGCCTGGTGCCAATACATCTTTTGGTTCAATTCCCAGCTGCACAGCAACACGCCCGACCAACCAATCAAAACTATAACCCGCCGCGCCTAGTTGAGACTTGCGATCTAAATCTTCTTGAGCCTTTTTTAAAACCGTTTCAACAAAATCCCCATCCCCTAATATGCGCTCGTCGCCCTTCATCCTTTCAAAACCCCTTCGCATGGCTTTAACCACAGACCAGCCGCCGGCGCTTCGCACCAGGACATAGAGGGACGAGGACATAGAGGGACGGTCATGAAAAAATGCATTTCTTAATTGATTAGCTTTATTTTCATATCCCGAGATATTTTCTCTCCACGCACGACCGCCCGACTCACAGCCGGTTGGCCTAATCCCAAAAGTTTGCCAACGATAGTACCGCTCATCCCCAATTCCCTTACCGCCCAATAGCACGTCAGACTCCTGGCTCTCACTCGCAACGGCTGATTGCCCGGTTTCCAAATCTCATCCACTTCAATTTTTAATACTTCTGCCACTCTTTTTACCACCTTTTCTATATCATAGCCTTGTTCCTTGAGCCAATAGCGGCGATTAAATTTCTCATTCTGCTCGGATAAGATTTCTTTGACAAAATCACTTTCTCCCAAAATTCGTTCATCCCCTTTTAGGTGAATACGAGCTTTGCTCATCGCTTTTAATACGCCCCATCCCCCGCTGCTTCTTAACAAACCCCCGCCCACCAACTCAGGTCGATTTCCCAATTCAATCCTTTTGCGAACAAATTCTCGATAATTATACCGCGCTTCGGACAATTTATTGCCAAATTGTTTCAACACGTATTCAATATCTTGAAATTCATTTTGCAGTTTACCTACAAGAACACCGTGACCACAGTACGGATATTTTGCCAGATCCTTAAACTTAGCAACTATCCGCGCGCGCAGCGGATTCAGGTGGATATATCCCACCAGTTCTTTCAAATATAGGTCTTCCTGACATAAAATAGATTTAAATCGGTTTTGAAACAAGTGACCGCTGCGACGATGCCGTCGGTTATAACTGACAGCATAACCGGTCAATAGGCGTCGCATAACTGTGGATATCGACACGTTGCCGGTTCTCAATAAAATGTGAAAATGATTCGGTATCAACGCCCAACTGTAACATGGCGTCGACGTCTCAATTAAGATATTTGCAAGACGTTCCAAAAAGTTATCACGGTCAACATCATCATCAAAGATTTTTCGTCGCTCGATTCCGCGGCAAATAATATGATGAAGTGCCCCCGGGGCGTCTATGCGAGCTTTGCGTGGCATATTCAATCTATAACATACATCAATTCAAATAGAAATGCATTTTTTCATGACCGTCCCCTTATTCCCCCGGGGGCAAAACCAAAAATGATAAGATCGATTCGCGCAAAATCGCAGCTCTGATCCGGGGTGGCAACTTTCCGCTGGCTTATGCTTATCCAAAGGGCATGCGCTCAACCCGCGACTTGTTGAGACGCCGAATGCATCTGGTGCGAAAGAGAGCCGAGTTGCTTTCCCATATCCAGAACACCAATACTCAATACAATCTACCTGTGATTGGTGAAAGAATCAAATACAAAGCCAATCGGAAAAGCATCGCTGAGCGCTTCGAGGACCCCAGCGTCAATAAAAGCATCCAAATCGACCTGGCCATGATCGATACCTACGACAAACTGCTCAAGGATGTAGAATTATATATCCTCAAACACGCCAAAGCCCATGATGCCAATACACTTTACCTGCTTCAGACGATTCCCGGCGTGGGTAAAATCCTGGCGCTGGTTATGCTGTATGAAATCCATGACATCGGCCGTTTTCCTTTTGTACAGGATTTTTCTTCATACTGCCGGCTGATCCGTCCCGGAAAAGTATCCAATGGCAAAAACACCGGCAAAGGTAACAAGAAAATCGGAAACCCGCACCTGAAGTGGGCGATGTCCGAAGCAACGGTCCTGTTGATTAGACAATCTGGTGCAGGCTGGGGTCGGGCCACCGCAAGCTACTGATTATTCTGAATTTACATTCCAAAAATGGGTGTTTTTAAGGGCAATATCCTCGTTTTCGCCCCCGAAAAGTGCACTATAGGAGGAAAGATTCTCCCGTAGTTGGCACCCCTCACTGGCCTCTATGACATCTCTTCCTTTGGCTCGAAACCTCAAACCTGCTTTTACATTTTCAATGAAAGCCTTGCTCCCAACGGCTATACTGCCTGTCCATTGATCTTGACGTTTATTCCCCGCTCCTTGTAATTGCTCCTCTACCCACCCCTTGTGGGTCGTCCTTAGCTGATTGTAGGAACCTGCTCCAAAAAACGCTTGGAGCCGCTCGTAATTGATCAATACATTTTTCCTCCGGAGTTCCTGGATCTCGTTGTAGCCGCTGAAAGACCATTTAGACGGATGGCTGACCACACCCGCCCTTACCATATTTGTGTCTATGTAAACTAAACATCGCGCTAAATGGTCGCCGCTTTCCACCGCTGTTGCATGATAACGATCTTCCCAGTAGGCCCCACTGCGATTTTTTCTCCGATTGTATTCTTGCCCCATTCTTCCAACGACCAATTGCATTGACTTTGAAATGACGTCTCTTTTGCCTGTATCGACAACGAGCAGGTGAATATGGATTGAAGTAGCCATGTAGTTCAAGACCGTCAGTCCATACCTTTTTCTGGCCTGATACAGCCACTGCATATATCGATGCCGGTCCTTTGAGAATTTGAGAAGGAATTCACGTTTATGGCATCGATGAGTGATATGCCAGATGTACCCCGGAATAAAATGTCTTTTTGCTCTCGCCATATTTCCTCTGTAAAAACGGTCTTTTTGCCGCCAAAAAGCTCAATATAGCCCTGTTTCAGAGACCAAAATCAGGAAATATCTGTACCATTTCAACTACTTCGCGTGGCCCGACCCCAACCCCTAGTTTTCCCGGTCTGGTTCCGGGTAAAGGCACCGCTCGCGCGGCGCCCTCCCCGCAGACCCGTACTTGAAGATTTCCCTCATACGGTTCCTCGGTTCCAACCCTTTTTACCGGATTGCAAACCAATCAGGCACCACTCCGATTGGCGCATAACTTTGCTGCCCGTTAGGTTAATCAGATATTGTGGACTATCCTGGGTGTAGGCAATGGAAAGCTTGTTCGGATTTTCTCGAACTTGTCCCAGCTGATACCACCCTTGTGGCTGCGGCGGCTGAGCCAGAACCGCCAAGCCTTCTCGGCGTGCTCAAATACAACCTCAAGGGGCTTGTAGTTGCCACGCACTCCGAAGTACAGGTAGTAGCCCCGCAACTTCGTACATAGCATTTGATATTGCTCCTTGATCGGCTCATGCCGATTTGCACGACACCACTGCCACAGCCGCTTCATATATCGCGACAGCCGCTTGCCTATTGTTTTTTTCTTTATAACCCAGTAGCCTCGAAGGGATTTTGACCAGTAAAAGGTAAAGCCCAGAAAGACAAACGTACCTTTTCCTTTGCCTTTTTCCTTTAACGGCGGCCTTCTAAAGTCGATGACCGCGGTCTTGTCCGCATGAAGGGCCAAGCCATACTCATTAAAGCGCTTTGGCAGTACATTCATTATCCGTTTGGCGTCCGACTTAAACTCACAACCGATGATAAAGTCATCCGCATAGCGAATGATGAAACATTTCCCCCTCATTCGAGGCAATGCTTGCTTTACAAACCATTCGTCAAGCACATAGTGCAGGAATATGTTTGAAAGCACCGGTGAAATCACTCCGCCTTGAGGCACTCCCTTGCCGGGATAGGAAAGAATCCCTTCTTCCATCACCCCGGCGTTCAACCATTTGCCAATCAGACGCAGCATCCCACCGTCATTGACCCTTCGCTTGATAAACTCCCGAAGCCACTTATGGTCAATGTTGTCAAATAGTCCTTCAATATCTGCGCTAACTATCCAGCCTATGTTCAGCTTCCGGCAATCCTCACGGATCTGGTGGATTGCCTTGTGCTGGCTGTGGCCCTTGCGAAAGGCGTGGGAAAACTCATAAAAGTTTACGTCATAGATGACGCTCAAGATGGTAGACGCTGCCCTTTGGACGATTTTATCCTCCAGGGCCGGTATACCGATCGGCCTGAATTTTCCCCCTTCCTTGTCGATCCAGATCCGTCTGACCGGTGTGGCAACGTACTGACCTCTGCGCAGCCGTTGATATAGATTATAGAGGTTTTCATCAAGATTCCTGGCGTACTCCTTGGCCGTGATCTTGTCAACACCGGCTGACTTTTTCTTACGAACCTGACGGAAGGATTTCTTTAACAGGTACAAATCAATCCTGTCGACCACAGAGGTGAATACAATTTCCGGCTCACTCTCTGCCGGCATTCTGATCCGTAGCAGCGATGATTCGCCCTCAAACAGCGGCGGAACATCTCCTGACGGACCTGCATCACTCTGACCGCAATCGCCAGCAACCTTTGCCGCAATTCCTTGGTTTTCTGTGGATATGGTTGGTGACCTCTGAGTATCTCCCATAGTTCCTACCAAAGAAACGTTATACCCGGCTTCACCTTTCCTGCAGTGGGTCGCTTGGGCTCCGCTTCCCCACCTTACCGTCCAGATTTACCTTCCTGGACATCGGTACTATGATCCGCTAAGACTTCCAGATGCCTATCTCGAGTTCGTTCGCTTTTCGCTATCCTCCCCCGGTACCTTGTTTGCTCCTTTGCTTTCGCTCGCTGGTCAGGTTAGAGCGCCCCTTCCCAACGCCTGGATTCCGCCTCGTTGGCTGACCGGCACCCGTCAACCGGATTATTGTAACACAAGGAAAACATCTGGATCTCCCGAGTTCCCAAGCTACCCCCATGAATGCATGCCCTGGTCTAAGACCCCGGTGGTGCCCCTCATGCTTGCCATAACGTATGCGGGGCTGCTGCCTTCCGACCGCTTAACGCCGTCGGCTTTCTCCCAAAAAAAGCGGGATTATCCTAATGACCACAACTATACATTTTTCGGGGCTCAATACAAAGCCTGTATCCTTGATCCATCCAGCTTCGGACTCTCCTCTCGGAGTTTGCCCGCGGACTTCACTACTGATCTGGTGGCTAACCTTTAATCAGGTGGGACTCGGATCAACATTGGTCCTCACCCACTGGGTAACAAGGTCGAATTTCATCCCATCAACGGGAATCCCAACGACTTGAGTTTATCTCGGCACGACCACTGATTGGTTGGGCCTTGCTACTATTTTTATCGCTGATCGGCCTTGCGATTCCGGAGGTCGAAGGCTTTTTCTTGCTCGAACCAAATCGTCATCTCTTTATAAAATGGTATCAGACTCTTGAAAGCGAACGCTACCCGACCCACAGCCTTATATTGAGCTTCGTTCCTCATCCTGAATATAGCTGTCGCTGTATCCGGTAGATCATCTGATTTTGAAATCTCGACTGTAAACCGGTCCTTTGTGAGCTTATGTGCGGCTAACCTCATGAAATGGATCTCATTTTCAGTTGGTCTCTCGAAAAACTGTATTTCGACTCCTGTTACCATAGCTATTCTGTATTCGTATCCTCGGCGCCCAACGGTTTGAGGTAACCTGCCGGCCACAAGCCTTTCAAGCCTGCACTGGCCTTTACGTAAAACCGCGATATTTTCCGGTCAGGTTCAGCGATTTGTTGGGCGCGGCTATTGAGCAACTTAGTGACGTTTTGTGTCTGCAAGCGCAGCAATAACACCTAATCCAATATAGACTGTTCCGACCAAATACCGTTCGATCTGCACAAAAGAGCGAGAGTTTTTAAGCAATTGTCCAACTGTACCTGCTAAAAGAGCATACGGGCTGTCTGTTACTATGGCCATAAGCACGAAAAGACAACCGAGTATCAACAGCTGCAGAGTAATTGAGCCATTTGTTGAATCGACGAATTGGGGCAAAAAAGCGAAGAAAAATAAAGCCGTCTTTGGATTGAGTATGGCCACCAGCACACCTTGGCGAAAAATTTGTATCAGCCTCTGACGCTGGAAAGTCGTCGGCTGATGCGAGGTATCTCGTGTAAATATTCGGCGTAGTCCGAGATAAACGAGATAGGCGGCACCCAGGTATTTGACCATGGAGAAAGCCGTTGCAGAAGATACGAGTATAGCAGACAATCCCAAAGTAGCTGCGAATACATGCACGAGATTGCCGACCTCGATACTTAAAACTGACACAAACCCAGCCAACCGGCCCTGATCCAAGCTACGCGCCACGATATAAAGTACCGCGGGACCCGGCGTGATCAGAAGGATGAAGGCCGCCAATAAAAATATGGACAGGTTTGGTAAGCCGATCATGACACTTTTTCCGATTAGTTTTTAATCTTACTTCGACGACGGAACGTATAATAGCGCCCAACGTTCGCCACTGAGCAGCGGCCTAAATAAATTTCAAGCTTGCAGGGCATTTACGAAAAACCGCTATCTTCACGCCGTCTGCTCAACTGGCTTGTTCTGCCACGGGTTTTCTGCAAACATCTCGTTTTACCCTATGTCTGCATATGGCCCTGGCTGACCGCAATAATCGCATGGAAGGCTGACGCCATAAGTACATTTATTGCAGTTATCGCAATGCCATTCCCGCCAATCTCGACATGCGCCACAAACTTCACAGTGCCAAGTATGGCTATCCGGAACGACATCCGACCAACAAAATGAGTACCAATAATCTTCATCACATTTTGAGCATGTGTAGTTTGCAATCATTTTTTTTAAAAGGACCTTTTCGCAGCCACATGGGAGTTCTAACAGAGTAGCCAGATCCGCTGCCGTTAATTTATTGTAAAAGTTGATGTTTTGTATAGCGCATACAGACAACGCCTCAACGTCCAGTCCGTTGAGAGGGTTTTGGCACGCCTGACATCCGCAATCTTCATTACAAGGTTGATTATTTTTTAAACAGGCGCAACGACGATTCTTACAACCGGATTTGCAATTACAGGTAACGATAGTTTCCATTTGATCCCCGAGTTCTATAATTAACTTGGGTTAGTGGCAGAACGGTGAGGTAAGCAGCCGGCTAAAGGCAGGTCGAATCTGAACCAAATTCCCGTGAGCCGCGATAGGTCTCCGGTCTGCTTAACCGACTGGTTGTGCGGTCTTGATGCCCTTGGTTTTCGCGTAAACAAACTCAGGGTCTAGGTCGACACCGCAGTCCCATTCAATTGTGTCAAATGCAATCTTAACCTGCTCGAAAGCGCCAGGAACCTTCAAGCGGTTAAAGCCGCCGAAATCAAGAAACGGCTTCATGTCCAGCGTTCCATGTTCACCGTTTTCAAAATCGATTGATAGCGTGAAGTCATCACAAGGAACAACTTTTTTTATAGACAAATACATTGGTTTTCACCTTATTGAAGGGGTTGGATTTTAAATGGCTCTTCTCCGTTCATCACCAGTCTCCAGTTGGCTAGAAGCTCATCCTGATGCAACTCAGCCCAAGCGAGAACAAGCTTGCTTTGTCTTGAAGGTAGATCACCCTCAATTATTTCACAAGTCCGAATATCTACGATGGCCTTGTATTCTGCGTAGTACGCATGGAAATGGGGCGGCGGATGTTCACCAGGTGCAAAATACATTCTTATGATAATGCCATAAAACATTGAAATTGTGGGCATGATGTGCTCCTATGATTGGATTCAACATTTATTTCTTTAACGCTGACTATTTCCTACCAGCACAACGGTTGAGGTAACCAGCCGGCCATCTTGCCTTCGTGTCGGCAATGACTTTTACGCAAAACCGCATAATTTTCCCGGTCTGGTTCAGCGATTGGTTGGAAATACCGCGGGTTCATTGCGACGGACTTGGCGCTATGGGGATTCAATGGTGACTGGCTTTGCGAAAAAGCCGTTTGTTGATCTGAAAACGCCGTCTGCCCCAGACGCATATTTGCAATGAAGCCACGGCTTAACGCTCATATTCGTGAGATAAAAGCCTATGTTGCTGTTATTGCGTAATTTTAGCAACAGGTAGGGGCGCGGGTCAAGAACAAACCTTGTTGGCCACAAAAACATTATGCCGCCTGTTTGAGATACGGCATCAGTAATGGCGGGGCACCTTGATGAGGTATCATGCCGGTGGGTTTGTGAATTGAGCTGATCACCAAACGTTTGCCGCAGACCGGGCACAGCTCCGGATGATCGTCGCTGTTTTTAAAACAATCTTGCCATTCAAGGTTGTCCGGCTCTTCGATGGGTTGTTGGCCGCAAAACGCACGGCATTTTTCCAATTCGTGCTTTTTATTCTGGCTATATAGGCCGTATGAGCGGACCAAAACCGCTTTGGGTTTAGGAACATGCTTCAACAACCGATCGATAAATTCATCGATGCCAAGGGTCATCAACTCACGCTTTTTGCGACCGATGTTAAAGGTCACTTTGTTGTCGGCAACGGCTACAATGCGAGTGTTTGAAATCGGGCCGCCTCGAAGATAGCGCCCAAGATAGGTCACAACCCCTTTGCCATGTGGATACTTGTCACAGATCCGGACGTTCCATTTCTTGCGGCCAATCTTGTTCATCAGATTCTTGACCTGCTGGGGGCGCTTGCCATCGGGCAAAACCAACTCGCCGTTGTTTAGCGCCTTAAGGATTGCCTTGCGTACATGTTTGCGGAAAGTGTCTTTGATTAAATCATAAGGCAACAGAAAATCCTTTACAGCACTCTTCAATTCTCCCGCTGCCGACAGCCCGCAGCCGGTAACCCAACAATGAACGTGGGGATGGACCAACAACGTCCGGGTCCAGGTGTGAAGCGAAGCGATAATACCGGGCTTGGCTCCCATGTATTTTTCATCGCCGAGCAGCTCAAACAGCGTATCGCGCGAACCGGTGAAAAGGATTTGGGTCATCAGCCGGGTATTGAAATGCCACAAAAACCGCAGTTCATCGGGTATGGTAAATATGACATGAAAATGATCGCAGCGCAAAATTCTAGCCTTTTGTTTAGTAAGCCATTTTTGAACCTGAAGGTAAGCGCACTGAGGACATATCCTATGCTTACAGGAGTTATACCATACACGCTGATAGTGACCGTGCGGGCATGCCTGGGTGTGACCGCCCAAAACCGCAGTGCGGCATACCATGAGGCAATGAGCCGCTTCGCGGACAAAATCAGGTAATAAATGCAGCTTCTCATAGGCGGCATATCCCAATAACAATATCGACTGAACTGTTGGGTTAATCATAGTATGCGACTTGTAAATAACAATTATAAAATTGTCAATATAAATATGTACATTGAATAAACATCAAAAGGCAAGATAGGCGATTTGAATGGGAAATGAGGAAAATCGGTTTGAACTGTTTGATTTCAGGGGGGGTAAAAATGGTGTAATTAGCTATCCGCGCTAGCGGTATGTCCAACGCAAAAGTGAGCAGCGGCCCAAACTAATTCCAAGCCAGCAAGGCCCTTCCGTAAAACCGCTATCTACACGCCGTCTGCTCAACTGATTTGTTGTGCCCTCTTTGTACCTATGATCATGGGCTGGAAGAACCTGTCATCCAATCTGCGGACGTCAACGAAGCCGGCGCCTCTCATTAATTTCATGAGCGAAGAAATGGTCACGGCATAGTACGTGGACCTAAATGCATGTGTGCGGCAGACAGGCTCACCACGATCTTCTAAAAAGTAGAATGTCACATCGTATATTGGAGGACGGGGGTCCCAAACCTGCCAGAGCAGCCACCGAATACCTTCTTCCTCCCGAATACCATATGGCTTAACTTGTTGCTTTGACAAATCTTCTTTCTCATAATCTCGAACAGTGATTATGCAGCCGCCCCCTGGTCGGGTGCAGGAATAGAACTGCTGCATAGCAGCAAGAATATCCTCATTCGAAAGAAGGTGTGGTACGGAATTGTCGCATGAAATCACGACATCGAACTGTCGTTGGTGATGGTCAAAAGCCCGACGCATATCCGCGACCGAGAAATCAACAGAAAGCTCTCGCTGGGCGGCCTCCTGCTTGGCCCGGTTGACCTCCTCAGGTGACAGGTCTGATGCTGTGACAACATAGCCGAGTCCGGTTAGGCCAAGTGTTTGCGTACCGATACCGCAAGAAACGTCAAGAACCTCAGATGCGGCGCCCCACATTTCATGAATTACGGAATCTAGCATATCGGCTTGACGCTTTAAGCTCTTGCCCCAATCCGGATAAACCAAGTGATACAGTGGTGTAAGCCCTGCATAAAATTCGTTAGAATTTTTCATTGTATTTTTCATCGATACGGGCACAACGGTTGCGGATCACCTGCCGGCCATATGCTTATCGAGTTTTCACGGCCTTTTACGATTAACCCGCAGGCTAGTTCCGGTCAGGTGCATCCGTCTTGTTATGCCTTCGCTGGCTTAATGTAAAAACGACATTCCTTATCCCCAGTCAGTGTCAAATATGAGGTTATGCAATTTTCTTATTTTGCGCTTAGGATTCAGTCATCTATACCAGTAGCATCCCTTAATTGAGCATTTACTCTTCCAGCAGAAACCGCCATTACAATAGATAGTGCAGCTCCAATTTCCTTTTCACTGACTCCCTCTTCCTTAGCCACGCTAAGGTATTCTGCCATTCAAGGGTAACAACCGAATGCGATAGCGGACGCGAAATGTATTAATAGAGCCTGCGCATAAACTTAAAATTGATCAGAATAAATTACAAAATTGTAGGTCCAACATTTTAAATTTGGTCAATGTTCTTTGAAAAATTGGTTAAAGCAGCAATCTGCTGTGCTTCAGGTTAAATAACCAGAGAAATCATGGATTTCGGACGCACTTCTGCTGATAAGACTTATACTTGTCGCAGACTCCTTTTCAGTTCCTTAGAAGAATGTGAAAAGCAATCATTGTTTTATCAAGGTAAGCTTGAAACGATGCGTTGCTGCGTTTTTTTAATCTGTCATCGCCCAGGTCGCATTTTAGGCGTTTTATCATTCGCTCCACCGATGGGCGCCGTGTCATGATAGCTTTAAATCGCTTGGCCATCGGGGGATCTTGTGAGTCGATATGAGCGAGCATATCAAATGATACCTGCGCAATACGTCCATTTAGAGCAAAGGGGCAACACATTGGTTTTTGTTCGCAGTTATCGCAAACACATATCCCATTTGCATCCAAAGGCGCTTGGTAAATAAACTTCTCCGTTTTGTATCGTGCCCCTTGGTAATCCATCTCAAAGTTGGCATTGCATACCAGGTTGCCATAGGCTGTAAGTTTTTTCATTCCTTTTGGCAAATTTTCGGTCACGGTTTTTTTTCTGCGAGGGTTGAGCGATGCCTTCAGCGCGATACCTAATTGGTCTCGGAACTTATCCTTGAGTGGTTGACTATCACAGGCGCTGTCATAGAGCACTGTATCAATCCATGATTTTATTTCAGGATATTGTGCAAACAGACGAACAACATGCCGGAAAAATGTTCTCCATCATGG
>DS021214.1:0-10778 GCA_001735895.1 Olavius algarvensis Gamma 3 endosymbiont
CTGTTCCGTTTGAGGCTATATTTCGTGTCGCTGTTGAAAAATGGATTTATTTATGATTTTGGAATTCAGATTTTGGATTTAATGATAACTATCAATAATATATACCAATTTGAATTATCGCAAGTAAAAAATGGCGTAACTTGAGGTGGGAATCTGGAAAAGGAGCATATCATCAAGTTTTGTATTTGGACAAAATCAGGGTACCGTTGGTGCCGCCGAAGCCAAAGGAGTTCGTCATGGCATTTTCAACGGTAACCTGGCGGACCTTATTGGGGACGTAGTCCAGGTCACACTCTTCGGCCTGATTTTCATAGTTGATCGTAGGAGGAATCAAGTCGTTGATCACCGTTAGAGCTGTAATTACGGTTTCGACACCGCCGGCTCCCCCCAGCAAATGACCGGTCATTGATTTGGTGGAACTTACCGCCAAGGAGTAGGCATGCTCTTTGAAAACGGTTTTGATCGCACGGGTTTCGTACAAATCGTTGAGTTCGGTGGAGGTCCCATGGGCGTTGATATAGTCAATCTGGTTGGGATCGAGTTGCGCATCATCGATCGCGGCCCGCATGCAGCGCACGGCACCGTTGCCATCCGGCGGCGGGGATGTCATGTGAAATCCGTCGCCGGTCATGCCGTAACCGGTAACCTCCGCATAGATGCGGGCGCCCCGGTCGAGGGCATGGTCGAGGGACTCGAGAATCAAGATGCCGCCGCCTTCTCCAACGACAAAACCTTCCCGGTCGCGGTCAAAGGGACGGGAGGCCTTGTCAGGTTCGCCATTGCGGGTTGAAAGTGCTTTCATGGAATTGAAACCGGCGACGCAGGAAGGGCTTATTACGGCCTCGGTGCCGCCGGTGATCATGGCATCGGCAGCGCCTCTCTGGATCAGTTTAAAGGAATTGCCCACGGCGTGAGTCCCTGCCGCACAGGCGGTTGCAAGTGAAGAATTCGGACCTTTGGCGCCAAAGTGAATGGATATCATCCCCGGCGCCATATTGCCGATCATCATGGGAATAAAAAACGGGCTCACCCGTTTCGGTCCCTGATTGGAAACACGATTGACCGTGTCCTCCATGAATCTCAAACCACCCAATCCGCAGCCGGTAATCGCACCGACCCGGGATTCATTGGTGCTGTCAATCACTAGCCCGGAATCATCGATGGCCATGCGTGTTGCCGCCAGCGCGAATGCAATAAACGGTTCAACACGTCTGGCATCCTTTTTGGGCATAAAATCCTGGGGATTGAAATCTTTGACTTCGGCGGCAATCTTAGTTTGATGGCCGGAGGTATCAAAGCGGGTGATATCGCCAACACCGGATTTTCCGGCACACAGCGCTTGCCACGTTTGCTCAACACCGATACCCACGGGGGTAACCAGCCCCAAACCTGTTATAACTACCCGCTTATTCAAATGTCTTCCCTCGAACCTGTAATTATTGGTTGATCGCTTTCTGTTGAGGCTAAAACCAGGACCTGTTGCATCGTACAATCTGCAACCGGCCACTGCTTGCCGACAAATATTGGATCAGCAACCAGTGGCCGGTCGCCGGGGGATACAGCGGCGGTCAGCTACATCAACAATTGCTGAAATGCCGTGATAGCGATGGCAACTGAATGGTCTTGGATGCCGTCTGGCTATTGAGTATGAACGTAAGCGATGGCGTCCTTGACGGTGGCGATTTTTTCAGCGTCTTCGTCGGAAATCTCGACGTCAAATTCTTCTTCCATCGACATGATTAATTCAACCAGGTCCAGCGAGTCTGCACCCAGATCATCCACAAAAGATGCCTCGGGAACGACTTCCTCCAAATCAACACTTAATTTTTCTGCAATAATTTTTTTAACTTTATCTTCTACCGACATTTGAATTACCTCCTTTTCCGGATTCACCGGACATCATGCATTACAATTGCGTTAAGAAATAACTTCTCAATATTACAAACTTCGTCTTTTTGTTCGAAAAATGGCTGTTAATCTATGTACATCCCGAAATCGCATAAAATTTAGATATGGGTTCAATTCAGGTATTCACGTATTTAGGAATTCAGTCATTGAAGGAATTCTACCCGTCGTAAGCTTTTTTTGTCGAACGATCACTTTTATTTATTGATTTTATCCTTTAATCCCACAATCCCTCAATCCCTCAATTCCTCAATCGGCACAAAATTACATTGGCAGCGTCTAACAAAGTTGACCCATTTTAAAAAGTTAGTTCCGGAATCTGAATTATCTAAATCTTCACATGTACATGCCGCCGTTCACCTGGATAACCTGGCCGGTGATATAGGCGGCCTGATCGGAAGCCAGAAAAACGACTGCGGCGGCTATATCTTCAGCGGTACCGACCCTTCCCAGCGGGATCTGGCTGATCATCATCTCCTTGGCCTTGTCGGAAAGCGAAGTGGTCATATCCGTATCCACATAGCCCGGTGCGACGACATTGGCCGTAATTCCGCGTGAGGCCAACTCCTTGGCAACCCCCTTGGTGAGACCGATGATACCGGCCTTTGAAGCGACATAGTTGGCCTGGCCCGGATTGCCGCTGACCCCCACCACAGAGGACACGTTAATGATGCGGCCGGCCCGCTGCTTCATCATCGTTTTGGTCACGGCCTTGATGCAGTTAAAAGTTCCCTTCAAATTAATATTGAGAACATCATCCCAATCGGCTTCCTTCATGCGGACGATCAAACCGTCGCGGGTGATGCCGGCATTGTTGACGAGAACATCGATGCGGCCGGTTTCATCCAGAACCTGGCGGACAAATTCGGTAACCTCTTTTTCGGAGGCAACATTTACCTGAATGCCGGTTGCCTGGCCGCCGGCTTCGGCCACCAGCGTCTCGGTTTCAGTCGCTGCTTCAGACGCCGATGAGTAGTTAAAAAAAATACGGCTGCCGGTTTGCGCAAATGCGTGACAGATTCCCCTGCCGATCCCCCTGGAACCGCCCGTTATCAGAATAGTACGTTTGACTTCATCTGCCATGGCTACCTCTCAAATACAATATCGGCCAGTTGATCCATGTCCGGAATTGTGTTGCGCAGGCCGGCCATAAGCTCACTGTGGTTCACCTTCGCCAGGAATTCAGCCGTGGCCGCCTCGTCGAATTGACCGCTGCCCATAACAATCTGCAGAATTTTCTGGGAGACAACCCGGGCGACCTCGGCCGCAAACAGCCGGGCAATGAGTTTCATTTTATGGGCCTCCGAATCGCCGCGTTGCGCACAGCCGGCGGCCTTGCGGGCAATACTGGCGCCAATCTCGACATGCACCGCCATATCCGCCAAGGCAAACATGATATGCTGCTGCCGGGTCAACCGCTGATCGTTGACCCGGGAAATGGTTTGATTCAAGGCTCCGGCCGCCAGCTCGTAGGTGCGGCATCCCAGATCGGGTGTGCCGGTATGCAGCTGCTGCATCTCATCGCCGATGGCCTGGTAAAATGCGCCTTTTGATTTGCGGGTTTTTTTCCAGCGCATGGTGCTGATGAGGGTTTGCTGAATTTCACTGGTGCCTTCATAGATGCAGGTGATGCGCACATCTCTTTTGATCTTTTCAACCTCGTACTCGGTGATGTAGCCATAGCCGCCCAGGGCCTGAATAGCATCCTCGGCGGCTTTGTTGGCGGACTCGGTGGCATACAGTTTGGCAATGGACCCTTCGACTTCAAGGTCTTGCTCGCCGGAATCCAGCCTGTCTGCGACCTCTGAAATAAATGCATCGGCGGCAGCCAGCCGGACAACATGCGGTATGATCAGTTTGTGAGTGTATCCCTGCTTTTCCGACAAAGGCGTTTTAAACTGGATGCGTTCTTTGGCATAGGGAATGGCAATGTCCAGGGCGGCTTCCCCGCCGCCCAGGGCCATGGCCGCAACCATCAGCCGCGTATAGCCGAACACCTTGCTGGCTTGTTTGATGCCATGTCCGGGAACACCGCCGATAAGGTTTTCCACCGGCACGAAGGCATCGGTAAAAGTCAATGGTGATGTGTTGGAAGCCCGGATGCCATGTTTTTCCTCGCCTTTGCCGGCAATGTATCCTTCGGTGCCTTTTTCCATGACGAAAAAGGTTGCCCCCTCGGGCGTATTGGCCAGCACCGTGATAAAATCGGCATACAGCCCCGTGGAAATAAACTGTTTGTTGCCGTTGATATTGTATCCGATGATTTCACCCGCTTCATTGGTCACGGGGTCGGCCTTGGTCTTGATGGCCACGACATTGCTGCCGGCATCCGGTTCGGTCACGGCATAAGCGACCAGCGCCTGGCCTTCGGCAATCTGGCCGAGCCACTTTGCTTTTTGCGCCTCGGTGCCCCCGACCATTAAAGGATCGGCACCCAACTGAATGGCAAAAAATGCTGTCGTGATTCCCAGGCAAATTTTAGCCATCTCCCGGGTTATCGCACAGCTGTCCTGCGCTCCCCCGCCCATGCCGCCATAGGCTTCCGGAATCATCAATAGCTGCAGCCCGATTTCAGGCCCCAGCATTTCCCGAATGGTATCTTCGGGAAAAATTTCCTTTTGATCATACTCAATGATTTTTTCTTTGGTCAAAAGCCTTTTTTTCAATTGGCCAATGGTATCCAGCACCATCTGTCTGGTTTCAAGATCCAATCCCGTCGGCTGTTGTTCTTGCATGGTGTTGTCATCTGCAGCCATCTATTTAATTCCTTCTGGGGTGGTTGATATCAGAATCAATTTATTGCTATTGTTTTGGAGCGGGGTAGTTAGGTAATTCGGAAATTAGTCAATGAATGCCATGGTTGATTCGCAGATTTGCGGATTCGTCAAACAACAACATAGAATTGCATATTGACAGCGTGATTCCATCAGGCGGTCGACACATGAGCCATTTAACGATATCCGAGTTCGGTTGGAGCGTATTTACACCATTAGCGACCCGATTTTTAACTAACTGTATCTGAGCGTGTAAATTAATCCTCGTCTGTTGATATGACGGTGCGGCCTTTGTAGGAACCGCAACTGGGACAGGCATGATGCGGCAGGGTAGCTTCACCGCAATCAGGGCACGTTGATAGATTTGGCGCCGCTGTTTTTTGGTGTGTTCTGCGTTTGTCGCGCTTTGATTTAGATGTTTTTCGTTTCGGTACAGCCATAAGTAATCTCCTAACTATTTAATATATTTATAAAATACTTAAACCAAGTACTCGATTCTCAAGGTGGCGTTCTAGTAATTTAAATTCAGCTGAATGTCAAGCCTTTTCATGCGATTATTTGAAATTGTTTGCTTGTACTGGTCTGCCTTCTATGCTATGGAAAGGTCCCGATGGCTGATAAGCTTTATAATATAACCAATTAATATCATTTGTCAAATTTATTTAATTCAACATTCCGGCCAAGTCGGGCATATCGAATAAGTGCAAGATTTTATGGCATAATATTAAGACGGCGGCAGCGGCAGGTACGACTGCCCGATAGTGGGCATTTACTCAAATATTACTTAAATAAGCTAATTGCAGTAATCTGATATACGAATAACTGATTCTATCTCAATAGGTTATAGCGTATTTGCTGGTTAAGCAAACGTTAAAATCGATACAAATTAATATAACGAATGGATAAAGACATGGAAAAAATCATCACACGGTTTCCGCCGAGTCCTACCGGCTATCTGCATGTCGGTGGCGCCCGCACGGCGATATTCAACTGGCTGTATGCCCGGCACATGGAGGGCAAATTTGTCTTGCGCATCGAGGACACGGACATCAAGCGCTCGACCCAGGCATCGGTGGATGCCATTTTCGAGGCCCTCCAGTGGCTCGGGATCGATTGGGACGACGGGCCGTATTTTCAAACCCAGCGGTTTGATATATACCGCGACTATATTCAAAAACTGGTCGATTCCGGCCACGCCTATTATTGCACCTGTTCACCCGAGCAGATCGATGCCATGCGGCAGGCAGCCATGGCCGGCGGAGGCAAGCCCCGTTACGACGGCTCCTGCCGTGAAAAGGCACTGGGCAAATCAGAGGATGCCGTGGTCCGCTTCAAAGCTCCGCTCAGCGGCACTACGGTTGTCGAAGATGTAATCAAGGGCAACATCGTGTTTCAGAACGACGAACTGGATGATTTTGTCGTCTGCCGCAGCGACGGGACCCCCACCTATAATTTCGTGGTGGTGATCGATGATATAACCATGGACATCAACACGATCATCCGGGGCGACGACCACGTCATGAACACCCCCAAACAGATCCTGCTCTACCGCGCGCTGGGCAGCCCATTGCCGACCTTCGGCCACGTCCCCATGGTGCTGGGCAACGACCGGGCCCGCTTGAGCAAGCGCCATGGAGCCATGTCGGTGACGGCCTACCGGGATATGGGCTATTTGCCGGAAGCCGTGCTCAACTACCTGGTCCGTCTGGGCTGGTCCCACGGCGATCAGGAATTTTTTACCCGGGATGAGCTAATCAAGGTCTTTGACATCGCCCATATCGGCCGCTCGGCCGGCATATTTGATATCGAAAAACTGCAGGCCATCAATGCCGATCACATCCAGGCCGCCGCCCCATCCGATTTGGTCGGCCCCCTGAAGCCCTTTTTAAAGGAACGCGGTATTGAGATCGAATCCGGCGACTATGCGACAAACGTCATCGAAACCCTGCAGCCCCGCAGCAAGACCCTGGCCGACATGGCGGATGCGGCCATGTTTTATTATCTTGAAGATATCGAATTCGAGGAAAAGGCAGCCCGTAAATTCTTGAAATCAGCCGCCTTGGAACCCCTACAACTGCTTGCCGCCAAGCTGAAAGCCGCAACCGATTACAGCCAGGAAAACCTCGAGGATGTGTTTAAATCCGTGATGGATGAAACCGGCCTGAAGTTGGGCAAAATTGCCCAGCCGGTGCGAGTGGCCCTGACCGGCAAAACCGCCAGCCCGGGCATATTCGAAATCATCGCCATTTTGGGGCCCGAGCGCGTGATTCCGCGACTGGGTAAGGCGATTCGGTTTATCGAAGATCGGATGGCTGAATTAAGTTAATTAGAAAAATAGAAAATTAGTCGAATAGTTAAATAGTTGAAAGGCAGATCCAAATGCCTGGCAGAAAATACGGTGATTTTAGAGATTTAGAGGTTTGGCAACAGTGCAGAGAAATCAGGCGGGAAATTTGGCAATTAGCAAAGACATTTCCAAATACGGAAAAATTCCGATTATCCGATCAGATGATAAGATCATCAAGGTCGGCGACAGATTGCATCGCCGAGGGATACGGACGGTATCATTATCAAGAGAACATTCAATTTTGCCGGCATGCAAGGGGGTCTCTATTTGAATTGATGAATCAAGTAGATACGGTCCTTGATTGTGGCTATACAAATGAACAATATTCCAATAAATTGATTGATAAAATTCAGAACGCAATCCGCACTTTAAATGGTTATATCAGATACCTCCAAAATCAAAAGGAAAGCGCCAAACAGAAAAATAGCAAAACCTAATTCTGATATGTATAATCAAAGCATTTCAATATCAGGGGTTAAAACTATTTGACTAATTTTCTATTTTTCTATTTAACTAATCCCAGCCACTCAAATCACCCCCAAAAAAGCCCTTGACTCAGTGAAAATAATTTTGTATTTGATTCGCTTACCACTACTGGGGGATCGTCTAGCGGCAGGACGACGGGTTCTGGCCCCGTTAACCCAGGTTCGAATCCTGGTCCCCCAGCCACATGAAAATTAAAACGGCTTACGATTGACAACGTAAGCCGTTTTCATTTTTCAGTTGACCCCGAACCCGCTGAAGACATTAATAAATCAGTACTATTCATTCCTTGGGCTGTCTAAGGACCGCTTCTCAGATCAACATTCTTCATGCGCTAATTTTCGAACTTCAATAGCCTAAAATGAATGCAGCAAGTGAAAATAAAAAGGCTTTGAGAATTTAAGTGTTCTGGTTTGAAAAAAGCCGGATGCGCTGCAGCACCCTGCGAATCCTTATTTAAACGCAGTCTCTGAGTTCTTGTCGCCAACACGGCCGGACGGTGTTGATTTGAACCCGTTTTTGATGAATTCCCCCTGGGTCATTGATTTGAATTGCGGGTCTGGCGCCGTCTCCAGCGGCCCATCTGCACCCTCGAAGATTTTCACTTTCACCGGGAAGGTGGTCAACGTTTCCTTGCTGGACATATCGTGCTGGTCACCGAGTGGACATAGGGATACAGAAACGTATAAGTCATCGTGAACCAATAATTGCACATGATCGCCACGCTTAAAGACATCTTTGGCTGAGAAAAGCGAATAGTTGGTCGGTTGCTTGTCGTAGGCGAGCGGCTGAAAGTGCATGAATGTATTGGGGATTTTCGTTTGCCTGGCAACCTCCACTCCTGCAACTTTGGCGATACCTTCGAGCAGACCCCAGTCGCAGTTGTATAAATTGGGTTCCCCATACGCTTGTTCGTGCATCGCCACCTGACAGCGGCCGCCGGGATATACAAAATTGTGCTCGGCCAAGTCGCCATATTTGGCCTTGAGGTTTTCGTAATCAACCGTATCTTTGATCAAGGTTAACAAGGGCCGCATGTAAGGATGGTTCGAGTAGAAATGCATGCCTTCTCTATAAGTCAGCGCTCCATACTGCGACGTTGGGTAAGTATCCGCCCATTCCTCCGATGGACGGCTCTTTACCAGGTAAACGGTATCGAGAATCTGCGGGCCGTCGATCAATTCGTAATGAACAACCTGCCCTTTTTCCAGTTCAAAGCCATGGCCTATGTAAGGTTCCATGATGAACTCTTTGACAAGTTTGAGGTTTCCCATGTCGCTCGCCTTCCTGGCGTTCAAATAGGCCGCCTCGGATGGTTTGTTAAATTCCTTCTTCTTTTCGGCAACCAGATCGTATTGACCTTCATTCATATCTTTCATAGCAAAGCTCCTGTTATTAAAAAATTCTGACTGGGTATCTGTGATTTGTAGGGGGTCGAAATAAAGATCCGGGCCCAGAGGACCCGACTTTGATTTCACCCCAAAGGGTGGAGTTCACCTAAGACTCCGAGTGGAATAATGGAATGGTGGAATATTGGAATATTGGGAATCGAAAACGGATGACGGTCTGATTTTAAAAACTGATCCGGACCATCCTTATAAAAATAGATCCCAGTCCACTAAACCCAGCATTCCATCATTCCAGTATTCCATCATTCCGCTCCCGCTTGCAGCAGATTCACGGCATAGCCGATAGTCTCTGACTTGGCCCAGAGGACCAGGTTTTCTGCGACAAAATAAATGCCGAGTGTGGGAGCACACCCGGCTCCTATGCGTCAGCAATGCTCTGCGGGTTACTCTCTGTGCAGGGCCATGGTGGAACAGTGGATGCCACTGCCAATATGGTTGTAGATGGTCCGGTAGGGCACCTCGATGACCTCCCAACCGCGCTTGTTGAGGAATTTGCCCGTTTCGGTGCCCTCGAGAAGCACGATCCGCTGGTTGCCCAAAGGCACGCAGTTGAGGCAGCCGTCGTGGACTTCTTCTACGCTGACCGGGACGATTTCCCAATCCTGAAGCTCTTTTGGTAGTGGAGTGAAAAGCGATCCCTCAGCCATAGCCATCAGCCCTTCCTCGAATACGCCAAGAACACAGTCGATGTGGTAACCGTAGTTGGCATCGAAATAGACGGTTTCAACCTTCCAGCCGAATGGCTCGAGCATGCGTTTGAGGATATTGACCCCCAGTTCATCGCAGGAGGTTCGCGGCTTTGAACGATCCTCAATATGCGACGGATCGCCGACACCGATTCCGCACACCACCAGTTTGTCAAAAATCCTCGGGTCGCCGGGACTGAATACCGGGCCGGGCGATTTTTGGGTGGCAATGGGATAGGGAAGCGGCATGGTCAGCCAGATGGCTTCAGGATCGTTGTTGAAAATCTCCATCATGGCTTCCCGAACCACAAACTCAGTCCAGCTGATGCTGGTTTCCCACATCTGAACAAAGCAGTGCCCGATCACTTCCCCGGCCGATTGTCCAAATAGTGACATATGCGGCTGTCTGGACCATGGATAGGTATAATTCATAATCTCCGGCGGGGTATGGCCCGTTTCATTTCGCACGACCGTTACGCCTGCCTGACGGTAGGCATCCGCCAGCGCATTGGACTCTTTCACCATCTGGTCATATAGAGTGGACGCATAAACGTAAAAATTCTCATTATATCAGCATGATAAGATAAAATACTACTTGACTTTTTTTGATATAAGTACTACTAAAATCACTCCTTTTATAGGCCTAGTTCCCTAAAACTGGGGCTTTAGTGAGGAATAGAAAACCTATTAGTAGTAAAATTTACAAAAATAGTCGAGTAAAAATAGGAATTTAAAAATCATGCTCAATTTAAACGCCGTTGCTGCTCATCAACAGATACCTTTGATTCATGTTGTCCATGAAGACGATGAACTGCTCGCAAACTCGCCTGAAGCTGAGTGGTATAAAATTTTGCAAAGTTTGCCATGGGAGCAATATCGATCGATAGCCGCTGATTATTACAATGCTTTGTACCATTTCAATAAATCAAAACCCCATAGCCAAAAAAGCGGCGAATTATCTGAAGAGCATAAAGAAACAGCCACTCAACGCTTGCTACTCGAGCGGGCTACCATGGATGAAACTGCCCCGGTGTTGTCAGAAGAAGAATTCATAACCGACATACTTCCAACCGTCTCCCCATCGATGATTGCACCAGGCAAGACGCCGGATCGGCTTGGTGGCAAAAAACCTAAATGTTTTTTTGCCCTGTTCAAAAGCTTATCGGCGCTTCGC
>DS021214.1:10828-11762 GCA_001735895.1 Olavius algarvensis Gamma 3 endosymbiont
CCCCAGCATTCGCAAGCTTGAGCAATTTGATCAGATCATGACCGATTATGGTCTGTGGGATCGCTTAAAAATCAAAGAAGTCATTGAAAATTTAGAACAAGGGCTCATTAAAGAAGAAAAGGAGCTTGTCGGCGATACCACGCATTTTCATGCTTACTCGGGTTNTGAGACGGTCACTTACATCGATGAAAAAGGTAAAGAACAGCGAAAGTCGCAATCGAAAACCACAAAAAATTGCCGTTGTGAAGACAAGGACAATTGCGAGCACCCATGGGAACTTGCTGATGATGGTGCCGGCACGATTGTGAAAGCCTTCAACAAATACATTTGGGGTCATAAAGCATCGATTCTTGGCCTTCCGATGCAAGGCATTCCTCTTGACGCAATTGCCGTAGCTGATGCCGCCACCCATGATGGAGAAACATTTTTCCCGCATGTTGTTCGTCTGTTTGCACAATATCCTGAAATAAAATCATGGATTGATACAGTGCTCTATGACAGCGCCTGTGATAGTCAACCACTCAAGGATAAGTTCCGAGACCAATTAGGTATCGCGCTGAAGGCATCGCTCAACCCTCGCAGAAAAAAAACCGTGACCGAAAATTTGCCAAAAGGAATGAAAAAACTTACAGCCTATGGCAACCTGGTATGCAATGCCAACTTTGAGATGGATTACCAAGGGGCACGATACAAAACGGAGAAGTTTATTTACCAAGCGCCTTTGGATGCAAATGGGATATGTGTTTGCGATAACTGCGAACAAAAACCAATGTGTTGCCCCTTTGCGTATTCCGCGTGATTCCGGCCGGCAATTCCGGGCGAAGCCGTCCACCCATTCCGATTGATTCCGTCCACCCATTCCGGGGCAAGCCGTCCACCCATTCCGGACGATTCCGGCCACCCTCAATAATGACAGACAGCTAAAAGCGGCGCG
>DS021215.1:0-4037 GCA_001735895.1 Olavius algarvensis Gamma 3 endosymbiont
TTAATTGTCGGCTGTCGGCGGCGAGCAGGACGCGGTCCCATAACGGATCCGCCTGCGACTCGATCCAGTCATTTTCATCCGCCAGTATGGTCGCGGTGCGGTGCAGCGTCGCTAAAATGTTGGGATTGAATTCCTTGCGGATCAGCGGCAGGAGAACATGCCTGACCCGGTTACGGGTGAAAAGAAGGTCGGCGTTGGAGACATCGGTCACATATTCCAGCTGCCGCTGCTGCAGGTAAGCCATGATCTGCGCCCTGCTGAGGTTTATCAGCGGCCGTACGATCAGATGGCCTCTGACTGGCGGAATTCCGGAAAGGCCCAGGGGACCCGATCCGCGCAGCAGGTTCATCAGGACCATTTCGGCATTGTCGTCCCGGTGATGTCCGAGGGCCACTTTGTGGTAACCTTCGGCGGCGGCTACCCGTTTATAAAAGGCGTACCGAACTTCCCGGGCCGCTTCCTCGAGTGAGAGCCCGTGTCGTTCCTGGTAAGCGGCGACATCCTGTGCGTCGGTGTGGCAGGGCAGACCCAGGCCCCGGGCAAGGGTGTTTACAAAATCGGCTTCACTTTCGGCTTCCGGTCGCAGGCCATGATTCAGATGGGCTACCCCCAGGGTAAAAGCCATGCGCGGGGCCAGTTCGCAGAGCAGATGCAGGAGAGCGACGGAATCCGGTCCGCCGGACACAGCGGCCAGCACCTGGTCACCGGGCTGGAACATGGCGTGTTCGGCCGCGGCTTTGGCAACCGACTCTGTGAGCGGTTTCGAATCAGCTTTTTTTGAGCAGCCGTTTTGCGATGTGGGCATGGATGAGCTCGGATACTTTTTTATCCCAAAGTCCGACGACGCCGGTGCGTACCGCCACTTCGGTCAGGTTGGTTCCCAGGATGGCGATGCTGACCGTGACGGGGGTTTTATCTGACTTTTCGGCGTCGATGGTGGTGGTAATGCCGCTGGAAGTCTTATGCCGCACGGCAATTTTCAGATCCTGTAGGGCAGCCAGACTTCCTGCCACGGCCTTGTCGAACGGAACGTTATAGGTCCGTTTCAATTCACCGGACACATAGCTATATACTCCGGCACCGGCCCCGGCACCGGCCACCATTGCCGCGCACCCAGCACAAACGAGCAGATTGAGGATTAAGGCGGCGGCCGCCAGTCTATTGGGCATCTTGTGACCTCCGGGTTTGCGGGGTGGGCCTGACCATTCGGAAAGACGGCCATAGCGGCCCAGACAGTATGGATTTTGGCTTAAATTCACTATAGCCTATCTCAAAAACGGATTTTGGTTCAAAATCCAGTCTTCGCTCTGCGTGCTGCGCCCGACAAGAAAACTCTTTTGTGAGATGGGTTATAAAAACAATCGCTTGCGACGGTATGACAGCGATTACCAGAAGTCAACAGAAATTAAGCCTGCTAAAATGTCGGGAGCTGGCATCTTTTTCACTTGAAAAAATGGTTCTTTGACGTATATTCTCTGCCGGTTGCGCTAGGCGGGGCGTTAGCGGTGCCCTTTGCCCGAAATCCGCTTATGCGGGGCTGAATTCCTCCCTGAGGATCACCTCCCCGAGCCCATGCATAGCTGACCGGCCGCCACGCAACAGACGGTTACGAACCTCGTCAGGTCCGGAAGGAAGCAGCGATAAGTAATGCGGTCTGCGTCGTGGTCAGGTCCCGGTTATGTGATGCGTGGGTTTGGTGGAATCGATTCGAGGGGGGGTGCGCAACCATCTTGATTGAAAGTGTCTCAAATACCCTCTGGTGAGACATTCGGCGGCTCCCGCAAGCCCCGTCTTTAATGTGTCAAATCCTGTGTTTATCTTCTTGACAACCGGTCATCTCGTCTTATTTTCTGTCAAAACTTTTGCGTACGGATTCTAAACAGATACGGGAGATTGAACTGGCGTATGAGCGACGAGCGTGAATCAAGGCAGGAGGGTGATGCCGTAAAAATCAAAACCTACGAGGACCATTCTAAAGACGCCGATTCGGGAAAAGAGGTGGCCGCCGGGGCCGAAGAGAACTCCGCAAAAAAGACCGGGAAAAAAGCCGATCGCAAGGACGAACGGGACATGGCGGCCAAGTTGGAGGCTGCCGAGAAGGAAGCCGGAGAGAACTATGATCGGTTTCTACGTATTTCAGCGGAGTTTGAAAACTATAAGAAGCGCAAGGATCGTGAGGCCACGGATTTCAGAAAGTATGCCAACGAAACCCTGGTCAAAGAGCTTCTTCCGGTGGTTGACAATCTTGAGCGCGCTGTCGAGACTTCTGCGGATCATGAAGATGCCGTCAATTGTATTCTCGAAGGGGTCGACATGACCCTCAAGGAGATCCTCAAGGTACTCGAAAAGTTTGCCGTCAAGGCGGTGGATGCCGTGGGGAATCCCTTTGACCCAACCTTTCACCAGGCCGTTATGCAGGAAACGTCAGAGGATCATCCCGACAATACCGTTATAAAAGAACTTCAAAAAGGCTACACAATCCATGAAAGGCTGCTGCGCCCTTCCATGGTGGTGGTCGCCAAGACCGCTTCCGAGTAGAGGCGGCCAGACATAAACCGATTATACTATAGTATACGCATACACATTATACCGAAAGGCAAGGAGGACAGAAGATGGGTAAAATCATCGGAATAGATCTCGGCACCACCAACTCATGCGTGGCGGTGATGGAGGGCGGTGATGCCAACGTGATCACCAACCCGGAAGGCGGCCGGACCACCCCTTCAATCGTGGCCGTATCCGACAGTGACGAAAGGCTGGTCGGCCAAATCGCCAAACGGCAGGCCATTACCAATCCGGAAAATACCGTGTTTGGCGTAAAGCGGCTGATCGGCCGCAAGTTTGGCTCAGCTGAAGTCCAGTCGGACACCAAGATATTGCCATATAAGATTGAGCAAGCAAAGAATGGGGACACCCGGATCAACTTGCGGGGTAAACAGTACAGCCCGGCTGAGATTTCTTCCTTTATTTTGTCCAATATCAAAAAGACTGCGGAAGAGTATCTGGGTGAGAAAATTACTGATGCCGTCGTCACGGTTCCGGCTTATTTCAACGATAGCCAGCGCCAGGCCACCAAGGATGCCGGGAAGATTGCCGGGCTGAATGTGCTCCGTATTATCAATGAGCCGACGGCCGCCTCTCTGGCCTATGGCCTGGACAAGAAAACTGAAGAGAAGATTGCGGTCTTTGACCTGGGTGGCGGTACCTTTGATGTCTCCGTCTTGGAGATCGGTGAAGGTGTATTTGAAGTAAAATCCACCAATGGGGATACCCACCTGGGTGGCGAAGATTTCGATCTGCGTCTGATCGACTACCTGGCCGATGAGTTTACCAAGGACCAGGGCATCGACCTGCGCGGAGACAAGATGGCCCTGCAGCGCCTGAAAGAGGCTGCTGAAAAGGCCAAGATGGAACTTTCCACCTCCATGGAAACCGAGGTTAATCTGCCGTTTATTACCGCCGACGCCAGTGGTCCCAAACATTTGAACATCAAGATTACCCGGGCCAAACTCGAAGCCCTGATTGATGACCTGCTGGCCAAACTGGAGGGGCCCTGCCGCACGGCGCTCAAGGATGCCGGTTTCAATCCCGGTGAAATCAATGAAGTGATTCTGGTCGGCGGCATGACCCGGATGCCGGCAGTCCAGGATGTGGTTAAACGGATATTCGGCAAGGAACCCAACAAGGGCGTCAACCCCGACGAAGTGGTTGCGCTCGGCGCTGCCATCCAGGGCGGTGTATTGGGCGGCGACGTCAAGGATGTCCTTCTTCTGGACGTTACCCCGCTTTCGCTGGGGATCGAGACCCTGGGTGGCGTTTCGACCCGGCTGATAGAGAAGAACACCACGATCCCCACCAAGAAGAGTCAGATTTTTTCTACGGCGGCTGACAATCAGCCCGCGGTCTCCATCCATGTCCTCCAGGGCGAACGCGAGATGGCGGCCGGCAATAAAACCCTGGGGCGCTTTGAACTGGTCGGTATTCCACCGGCTCCCCGGGGCGTTCCCCAAATCGAGGTTGCTTCGATATCGATGCCA
>DS021215.1:7745-9072 GCA_001735895.1 Olavius algarvensis Gamma 3 endosymbiont
TCTCATCGGCCTGCGTAGTGCTTTCAAATCAGACGATTTGCTGCTGATCATTGTATGCCTGGCCATCGGCAGCCTGTTGGGGGAATGGGCGGCCATTGAAGCCCGGCTTGAAGCCGCCGGCCGCTGGTTCGAATCCCGGTTTGCCGGGACGGGCAGCGGATTCGCCCGGGGGTTCGTAACGGCCACCTTGGTATACTGTGTCGGTTCCATGGCCATAGTGGGGGCTATGGAGAGCGGTCTGACCGGCAATCATCAGACCCTGTATGCTAAATCCATGCTTGACGGGATCACGGCCGTAGTGTTTACCGCGGCGATGGGGGTGGGGGTCATGCTTTCCGCGATCTCCGTGTTCATTTACCAGGGATTGATTACAGGGGGGGCTTTGATGCTGAAACCGCTGCTGGTGCCGGTGGTCGTCAACCAGATGTCAGCGGTAGGCGGGTTGCTTATCCTGGGTTTGGGTATCAATCTGCTGGAAATTCGTAAGATCAGCGTCGGAAATATGCTCCCCGCCATTTTTTTGCCGCTAGTTTACTACATTATCAGGGGGTGGGTCTGGTAATCCGCAAGGGTGGGGCGTGAAGCGGCGAACCATCTTCCCCGGTGGGGGCGCCTGGCTCCACGGCATATCATCTTACGCATTTTCTTTGAGCAGTTTGCTGACTGCCGGGCCGCGCCACTTGCCCCGACCGGAGATGGTCGCCACCTGGCGCTGTTCCAGTTCACCGGCTATCTTTTCGAAAGAAGCACCCTCAGCGCGCATTTCATTAATCATGGCGAGCAGGACCTCTTTGGAAGGTACGGTGGCCGCCGTGTCCCGGTCATCCGGCTTAGTTGCGGATTCGGTTGCCGACTGCGACTGTACCGCCGAAGTGGCTGTGGCCGCCACGACGGAATTGATACCGGTAGAGGCCTCGAGGGCCGTAGCGATGCGCTCCAGAGCGGCGGCAGCTTTCTCCTGGACCTTGAAGTTTGCTTCAACGGTTTTAGCCATGCCTTCGATGTATTTTTTTATTTCCTGAAGTTGTTCGCCGGTATGGGCTTTTTTCTGATAGTTGCCTTTACGGTCCTTGTGGTGCTGCCGGTCATGCGGGTGGCGGTATTGCGGGTTGTCATAATTCTTGCGCGGCCGGTCAAACCGTTTGATATTACCGGTGCGCAGATTGTGCAGAAAATCACTCATCGAGTTACTCCTTCTTTTTGTAAATCCAATGGCTAATGAAAACCGTAGTTTATGTTATATTTCCGATGTGCCCGTTTTATTGTCTGTCAGTGCGTCCTGCGGGTCGCTGACCCGGTTGCCTGTTATTCTGCGGCTTTTGACTCA
>DS021216.1:0-745 GCA_001735895.1 Olavius algarvensis Gamma 3 endosymbiont
CGCCGCTTTGATGCCTCCTGGGCAGCTGCCGGCCCGTGGGCAATGGCGGTGGCCTCGAAGGCCAGGACCGCCTTGGCCAGGTTGAGGTCCGCGTCCTGCAGTTTCTCCACGGCCCGGATCTCATCCATGGGCAGAAAGGTAAACAGGGCCAGGAACCGGGCCACGTCGCGGTCATCAGAGTTGATCCAGTACTGGTAATAGTCATAGGTCGAGGTGCGCTCGGCATCCAGCCAGACAGCCCCCTTGGCGGTCTTGCCCATCTTGGCGCCGCCGGAAGTGGTAATCAGCGGGAAGGTAATCCCGAAAGCCGTGCCCTGGTTGACCCGCCGGATCAAGTCGATGCCGGCCACAATGTTGCCCCACTGATCGCTGCCGCCCATCTGCAGGCAGCAGTCGTGGTTTTCATAGAGTTTCAAAAAGTCGTACGCCTGCAGCAGCATGTAATTGAATTCGATGAAACTGAGGCCGTCGTCGGAGTCGAGCCGCATCTTGTAGCTCTCGGCCTTGATCATCCGGTTCACCGAGAAATGGCGGCCGATGTCCCGTAAAAACGGGATATATTCGAGCTTGGTAAGCCAATCGGCATTGTTCACCATGATCGCCCGGTCTGCTTCGAAATCGATGAAACGGGCCAGCTGGTTTTTGATGCCCTGGGCATTGCTGTTGACATCCGCCACCGTCAGGAACTTGCGCATCTCCGTTTTGCCGCTGGGATCGCCCACCAGGCCGGTCCCCCCGCCCACCA
>DS021216.1:1992-2960 GCA_001735895.1 Olavius algarvensis Gamma 3 endosymbiont
TCTCATGGATTGCCCGTTCAGGCAGTATTGACTGACAATGGGACCGAGTACAAAGGCCGGCCCACGGTCCATATGTACGAGATTTTTTTAGAGCTGAATGATATTGAACACAGGACCACGAAAATCGGGAACCCCAGAACCAATGGTTTTGTGGAGCGCTTCAACCGAACGGTTCTGGATGAGTTTTTCAGGACCGCTTTTAGAAAGCGCTTCTACGAATCTTTAGATGCGCTCCAGCAGGACCTGGATGCCTGGCTTCAAGAATATAATCACGAGCGGCCCCATCGTGGTTATCGGAATCAGGGCCGGCGGCCAATCGAGACATTTGAGCTTGGTAAAAAACGTCGAGAAGAATTGTCAAAGGAGGCCGCCTAATAATCACTGACCCGAGAGGGCTGACTGTCCGGGAGGTCTTTGACTTTTACACTTCGATACCTTGCACCTCATAGTTCTGTCCCCCGACTCCCGACGCCTGACACCTGACGCCAACCCTCGGGTTTCCCGTCCTCCGACCTCAGGCTTCCGACCTCTTGGTTTTTACCTTATGCCTTACACCTTATACCTTAACCCTTAACCCTTACCCCTTAAACCTTAACCCTTGAACCTTTGAACCCTTGAACCTCTGAACCCTCAATAGGTTCCCTGTTCAAGGTTCAACGTTCAGGGTTAAAACCTTACACCTGATACCTGCTCTTTCTGCCCCCCGACTCCCGACTCCGGAATCCATGGTCTTCCTTCAGCCTTCAGTCTTCAGCCTTCTGCCTAATAACGCCTTATTTATTCGCGTACTCTACCGCCCGGGTTTCCCGAATCACCGTCACCTTGATCTGCCCCGGAAAGGTCAGGGTCTCTTCTATCTTTTTGGCCACATCCCAGCTGAGCAGGGTGGCGTCCTCGTCGGTAATTTTTTCACTTTCCACCAGGACCCGCAGCTCCCGGCCGGCCTGGATGGCATAGGTATTGGCCAC
>DS021216.1:3913-4909 GCA_001735895.1 Olavius algarvensis Gamma 3 endosymbiont
AGCGCAGATCTCTGCACTACTTCAAAATTGTTCAATAATTTGAGAGAGGTGTCGGGTGGAGCGTCCTGGAGGAGCACCGACCTGGCAAGCTTGGTTCTTGGCCAGGTGGTTTTGAAAACGGCAGTGGAGCGAGCCCCTGCCTATGTGCCGTGTTGTCAGGCCTTTGAAACCGCTTTTCAAAGGTGGGCGCCCTGTAGCTTCTTTAGGCTTTTCTGTACAAGCAGAACCTGCTCACCAAAACCAGTGAAGGCTCCCGTTCGTTGAGTGTTGGGACAAAGAACATCTTCCAATCACGAACACGGCAGGGGCAAATCCCTCCGCTGTAACAACCTGCGATTCCGGAGTCGAAGCTTGCGGCTTCGAACCCGGGTCCGGGTTGTCAGGCCCGGTCAAACGTTGCTACCGGGTTTGGGGCAATCATCATACAAGCCAACGGTTCAGCCGGCAACGGCTGCTTTTTCTTCAATCTTCTCAGCCTCCAGCAACTGGAGCAACCGTTTTGATTGAACCTCAACATTATGCAGCAATTCTGAGTAGTTATTCTTCAACTCAAAGTTTTCGTTGGCTATATTAAGCGCCGCCGATATCAGAATGGCGATTTTCGCTTTTTCCGATTTCACTCCGGATTGCTGCTCCTCAATTCGGGCAATTTCACTTTCCAATTGGCCGGCCACAACCTGGGCCTGATTTGAATCCGTTTCGGAAGTGAAGGAAAAGGGTTGTCCGAATATGTTTATGGTTACAAGTTGATCCAAAGTGGCTCAATAACCCCGTCCGGTCTAATCTCAGTCCGCTTTTCAATTACTCGCCGCCGGTTTCAGCCAGTCTTGCCAGGAGGTTACCGACCCGATTGCGGATCTGCTCCCTTTCCTGACCAAATTGTGCTTCCTGGGCGGCTTTCCCCTGGAGTTCTCCTTCCAGCCTCTCGATTTTATTTTTTAGTTCAGCGTTCTCCGATTCAAGGGCTCTGTAAGCGCCGATAAGGTGCTCAATTTC
>DS021217.1:0-1605 GCA_001735895.1 Olavius algarvensis Gamma 3 endosymbiont
CGCATCGCCGTGACAAATCGCTGCGACCGGTATGCAGACGGGCAAACTTGAGCGCCGCTTCGATGGATTCGGCTCCCGAATTGCATAAATACGCGCGCTGCAGATTTTGCGGGGTAATTTCCACCAGTTTTTTGAGCAGCTCCGAGCGCCGGTCGTTGTACATGATGTTGGGGCAGGTGATCAGCGCTGCAGCCTGCTGCTGGACCGCGGCAACCAGTCGAGGGTGCGCATGCCCCAGGCTGGCGACGCCGATGCCGGCGGCAAAATCAAGATACTGTTCACCGTGTTCATCGTACAACAAGGCGCCCTGGCCGCGCACTGCGACCAGATCGCGTTTGGGCTGCAGCGGCAGACCGTAATCGTGTTCCAAGCTGCGGTAGTCAGTCATGAAATATGGGTCCCTGCGCCGGCGAGCGCGTCGGTAACGGGTTGTTGGCCGCGCCCATCGGCGATAATGACGCGAGTTTTACCATCCTGACAGAGGCGTGTAAGCGACAATAGCTTGCGCTTGATCCTGCCTTCTGCGCGAGCCTCGCGATCTTGTAGCTGCGCGATACTCAAACGCGCAATCGACGAGGCTTCGTCGTTGGCGTCGTCGAGCAAGCCGGCGGCTTCGATCAGTTGAATCACGGTGTCGAGTTCGAGCGTGTTGGCGATTCGTGCGACGATGTCGTCATTTTCGGAATTGATTGCGAAACCTTTCTCGTCGACGATCGGAATCGTCAAAACCGGACAATAACCTCGCTCCAACAGGAGTGTCAGCAACTCGCTGTTGATGCTGCGCGGCTTACCCGAGAGATCGCGTTTGATCATCGTCTTGCCGTTTTCGCGCACGCGGATGCCCTTATTACGTTCGCCTTGCACCAGGCGCCCGTCGAGTCCGGTCAATCCCAGGGCGTTGATACCGTTACGCTGGCACAGTTCGACGATCTGTTTGTTGCGCAGTCCGGCGTAACTCATCAGGATGACATCGAGTGCATCCTGATCGGAAAACACGCTGCTATACCCCGAAACCGATGTCAGGATGGTCTTTTCGAGCCCCAGGCGCTGCGCCAGCCGGTCGCGCAGCCGATTGGCGCCGTGCACGATAATGAACGGCTGCTCGAAGCTTGCCAGGTCGGTAATAATGGCTTCGAGATTAATCTGCTCGCCGCCGCCAATTTTTATCAGCATCATAAGGCTATCGTCGTATGGTTTTCGATTCGGCGCCAGTCCCGCTCGCCGGCGAAAGGCTCGGAGCATACCAGATGCCGGTCGCCGTCATTTTTTCGGTGCAGCTGGAAATAGTCCGGATTCTCGCTGAAGCTACTGGAAACAACTGTCTGTCGACCATCGCAGATGATAAGGTTCATCGCGCGCACGTAAGCGCTGCGTTTTTTGATGATTGCAACCGCCTTGGCGGTAGCGCCGCATAGGTCCCCCCGGTCGAAACGGCGGATGTAGTTGTATATTTTCTCGGCGCCGATACGGCCCTCGGACTTGATGCGTACCCCGCGCAATTCACCGTTGAAGATAAAGATCGATTTTCCGTCGGAGAAAGGCATATTGTTGTCGATGACGATGCCCTCGTCGCGAAACGCGCTGCGCGCATGCGCCAACAGCAGC
>DS021217.1:1720-4306 GCA_001735895.1 Olavius algarvensis Gamma 3 endosymbiont
GGTTCAGGGTAGCGGTGAATGCCGCTGCGCTCCTTGACGATACGGATAAAAGGCTCTGTTGCATAAGCCTCGCGATACAGTTTCCAGATGTCTTTTTCTGCCAGATCCTGGTTCAGAAATACATGGCAGGTCGCCAGGATTCCGCGCACCATCTCGATCGAGGTGGCCGAGAAATGGATATTGCCGGCGCCGAGTTGCTGCTGGATTTCACCGAGATGCCGATGCGCGGTCGGTTTGTAAGAACGCACCGCGCCGCTTCTTTCCGGGTGATGACTGCCAGGGCTCGCCGTATTACCGCCCTGGCTCGAACCGGCCTTGACTTCGACCACCGCGGATTCGACCACGCCGGCGCGGTAGAGCGGATGCAGCGCGAGGATTGTTGCGGTGGCGTTACAGCCGGCGCCGGAAATTCGTTGCGCGCCTGCGAGTTGCGCGCGATGCAGTTCGGCGATGCCGTAAACAAAATCGCCCAGTTTCTCCGGGCAGGCGTGGCTTTTACCGTACCAAGCTTCATAGGCGGCAGCGTCCTGCAGGCGAAAATCCGCCGACAAATCGATCAGCGTATCAGCGATTTTTTCGAATTCACCGAGACGGTTCATCATTTGTCCGTGCGGCAGGCCGAGAAACAGCACGTCGCAGGGTTCCAGTTCGGCGCTCGAGACAAACTTCAATTTGCAGATCCGGCGCAAGTTGGGATGTACGCTCGATACCAGTTTGCCGGCGTGACGTTCCGACGTCACCTGCCGGATTTCGACCCCCGGATGGAATAGCAGGATGCGCAACAAGTCACCCCCGGTGTAACCGGAAGCGCCGACGATGGAGACACTAATCATTGTTTTACCAGGGCGATGACGTAGTTCGCAACCACTTGCGGGATATCGACCCCGGTGGTGTCGATACTGTTGCGAAACTCCATCGTGTAGTTCACTTCGTTGACCAACAGCCCGGCGTCGCTTTCGAACAGGTCGACGGCGACGATGCCGCCGCCGACGGCGCGAGCCGCGGCCAGCGAGATTTCGGCGACTTCGGCGCTGACTTCGCAATTGCTCGCCCGGGCGCCGCGCGCGGTATTGGTGATCCAGTGGTCCGAGCTGCGGTAGATGGCCGCGATGCACTCGTCGCCGACGACGAAGCTACGGATATCGCGACCCTGTTTTTCGATATATTGTTGGATGTAAAAGATCGAATGATGATAGCTGCCGAGCACGGTTTTGTGCTCGAGCACGGTTTCGGCCGCGTCGCGGTCATTGATCTTGGACAGCAGGCGTCCCCAGGAGCCGACCGCGGGTTTTAAAACCACCGGGTAACCGAGTTCGTCGATGGCTTCGAGCGCCGATTCCTCGGTAAACGCGACGCGGCATTCGGGTTGAGCGATGCCGTGGTCCTTGAGGGCGGCGGAGGTCAGCAGCTTGTCGCCGCAGATTTGCGCTACCTTGTGCGAATTGACACAGCAAACGCCGGCACTTTCGAACAGCCTGAGCGCATGCAATGCACGTGAGTGGTTGATCGAGCGTTCGACCAGGATATCGATGTCGGGCGCACTGTGAAAATCCATGATCAACTTGCGATCGTCAATCATGACGGGCTCGACACCGGTTTTGCGAAACGCTTCGATCAGCAGTTTTTCTTCCTTGCGGATCAGTGAGTGCAGTAAACCTATCCTCACTGGCCCCAGTCCTCTTCCGCCGACGGCGCCTCGGCCAGTTCAACCGGCTCGGTGCCGGTCAATTCCAGTTCTGCGCCGCAGTCGTCACAAACCAGCAGTTCGCCCGCCATCGCGTCGGGGGCGACATTAATTTCGGCAGCACAAATAGGACATTCGCTCATGGTAAACCCTCGGTATGTTGGAAAGCGGGTTATTCTATGCGCTTGCCCGCTTGTCGCACAAGCGGGTTGTCGGGGCTAAATGTTAAACTCGCGCGAACGACTCGAGGAGGTGGTTTATGACGATGCCGACCGATTGTGAAAAACGCTCGTTACTGGTCGCGCTGGCGGGCGCATTGAGTCTGCTGGCACTACCCTGGCGCGGTGCAAACGGCGCCGGAGCGGAGCTTATCGCGCAGCCCGAAATGCGCGATGATGCAGCGTTTATAGGCCGGGCGTTTGACATGCGTCAGCGTGCGCTCGCGAGCGGCGACCAGGGATATGGCGCGGTCGTGGTCCGCGACGGGCTTATCCTGGGCCAGTCCGCGAGTCATGTGGTGCTGCATCGGGATCCAACGGCACATGCCGAAATGGAAGCAATCCGGGACGCCGCGCGCCGGTTAGATTCTCGTGATCTAAGCCGTTGCACGCTTTACTCATCGTCGCCGGCCCGTCCGATGTGCGAGGCGGCGGCCTATTGGGCCGGTATCGGACGACTGGTTTACGGCAGGACGGCACGCGACGGCGGCAGTCCTCGATTATGCGGCTAGGGGTTTTTGCCTAGCTCGCGGACTGGCCGACCTGATCATCGTCGAAGCCTTGGTGGCTGCCGTCGCAATAGGGCTTGTTGGCGCTATTTTTGCACTGGCACAGGTAGTAATCCTTGCTTTCGTCACAGACGAAAGCCAAGGGCGTAAACTCGCTGCCCTGATGCGAGCCATC
>DS021218.1:0-1190 GCA_001735895.1 Olavius algarvensis Gamma 3 endosymbiont
TGCAGCGGTGAGGCGTGTGAGAGCCATCGGCAACCCTGTCACGGCGCTTTCAGCGGCGAATGGTATCCTCACTGACGTGAAGTTCTTTGGCGAGCTGTGCGATCGGCCGATCTGATTCCCGGATGAAACGGCGAATCTTCGGGGTCGTGGTGGCATTGGCATGCAGGCGAATGTTCATTAGACTTGTTCCCGTTGATAACTCTCTGATATTTATAAATTTCATGAATCGACTGAGAGCAAAAAGAACTGATTCATTAACGAACCGGTTCTTTTTGCTCTCAATCCGGCCTGTCTAATCTAATAATATCCTTATATATCATAAAGTTATCGAGAGGAACAACTCTATTGTGCTTCCTCCGGTGCCGACGTGGATACAAGCAACTCCATCACCTCTCTGGCACGCAACAATGATTCAATCTTAGATCCTATGTAATCATACGGGATCCGACAGTTAGCCATTATAAGAGAGACTCGACGAGCCGATAACGGCGGCAGGCAGGAATATTGGAACCTAAATCTTGCAAGTAGCCTTCGGCACGGGGTAACCACCCATTCGGGACGGAGTTGGCGAGGTAATCTGTTCACTCGGTGCCGCTGTGGGACCCGACAGTTAGCCGAGACAGTGACGACAAGTCCCAGTTTAGACCCGTAAGAGACTGCCTTTTTAGGCAGACTCTCTCTGGCTAAAACCTTTGGAAACAGAGAGTTAATTTTCGTCTGGCCTTATAAATCAAGGGGGTTCCTAGACAGCCTCTAAGGGTCTAAGCAAGCTGTTTTTGCCGGGCGACACCCAAAGCGACCCGTCAGCCGGTTGCAGTCAGGCCGTTGGTAACTGGGGTCGGGTTGGTGTACGCGCGTTCAGAGCGGCTGACTGAGCGCTAACCAGTCTTCCCAGACCTTGGGATGGAGGTGCTGCCGGGGCAGCTTGATACGCAGTTGATTGGCGCCGCCGAGCAGCTTGCCCGCGACCCGGATCAAGAAGGTTCGAACCGTCCGCGGCTCCCAGCGCTTGAGCGTGGCGTTTGCGCTCAGCAGGGCCATCCAGCGGAGGGTGTTGTAAGCCAGGACGGCGCACTGGAACAGCGCCGCGTTGGCCAGGAAGCGATTCGTTTTGAGCTGCGCGAGCCCCGTCTGGTTCTTGGCCTCTTCGATCCAGGTCTCCGAGGTAGCCCGCTGGCCGTAAGTACGGT
>DS021218.1:1240-3847 GCA_001735895.1 Olavius algarvensis Gamma 3 endosymbiont
TCCTTGGTATCGGTACAGAAGGCCAGGAGCGGATGGTAGGAAGGGGCACCACGTTTGTGTGGGTTGTATCCCTTCGCGCTCCCTTCCTGGCGGCCGTAGACGGTTTTGACACTAGAGTCGACATCCACCCACCTCTGGCACTGGATCGCAATCCGTGAGGTACCAGCCCGCAAGGCTCGTCCCCAGACCCGCTTGCGTGCTTCATGAACCAGGTTCTCCAGCTCGCTGATGCGGCGTTCACTGACCTCTTTGAACAACCGTCCCACCGTGCTCTCATCGGGAATCCGCACCCATCCGGCCACACGCTGCAACACCCCGTCGGACCACAGGACCAGGCACTGGCTGAGGCTACGTGCACCGCCCGCCAAGCCAATGAGCACCAGAAAAACGGCTTCGCCAAGCAGGTAGCGTGCATTGGGCTGGCGTTCGTGGCGCACCACCTGGTGGAACAAACCGCTGAATCCCAGGCCGTCGAGGAACTTGATCACCGGAATCAGCCCGGCTTGGCTGGTCAGGTTCCGTCCGCCGGTTTCGGAGCGGATTTTCGGCGAAGATCGGCGTGCCCTGTTCGGCTTTTTTCTGGTCTTTTTGCTCATGGAAAGGGTGACTCCTCAGGCTGATCTGATCAGACGTTAACTCTCTGAGGAGTTTACCTTTTCCACCTCATCTAAGCACTTCGCTTGCAGGATTTAGGTATAAGTGGGGTGCCTGAATAGTTACGACGCCTGAATGGAATGGCGGGTCCTCGGGGTCGTGGTCGCATTGGCATGTAAGTGGATGTTCATTGTGCTTCCTCCGGCGCCGACGTGGATACGAGCAACGCCCTCACCTCTCCGGCGCGCAACAATGAACCAATTTTAGTTCCTATGTAATCATCCGGGACCCAACACGCAGCAGTCATCGATCAATTCACATTTCCGGAGAGTCCAATGACCTTCAAAACCGCCGATCTTTACGACGATTATGGTGACCGGGTCCAGGTCTGCGACCCCATCTTCCGGGATTTCGGCGGTCACGCCCGCTTTTTCGGTCCCATCGCCACGGTCAAGTGTTTCGAGGATAATTCCCTGGTCAAGGCCACCCTGGCTGAGCCGGGGGAGGGTAGGGTACTGGTGGTGGATGCCGGTGGTTCCCGGCGGTGCGCGATGCTTGGCGATCTGATCGCGGCGAGCGCGGTCGAGAACGGCTGGCGCGGGGTGTTGCTGTTCGGCTGCGTGCGGGATGCGGCCGAGATTGCCGGCATGGCGCTGGGGGTGAAGGCGCTGGCGACCAATCCGCGCAAGAGCGAGAAGCGTGGGGAAGGGCAGCGGGATATCCCGGTGAGTTTCGCCGGGGCCTGCTTCCGGCCGGAGGATCACATCTATTGCGACGAGGACGGCATCCTGGTCTGTGCTGAGGCGCTCGTCCAGGGGAACTGAGTCCTACTCATGGCATGGGTTCTGGCCAAGGGGATCGCCACGGCGATCCGTTCCGGTTTCGATCGCCATTACCGGCGGTATCGGGTGACGACCGCGGGGGCGCGACAGCGGTTCGAAACCGCGGATTGGGCGGCAGTGCAGGGCGTCTCCCGCGAGCGTATCGGTTACTACGACCGACATGTCGGCGCGACCGTCGCGGGGTTGCGCGCCGAGTTCGGGATCCGGGATCTGGACGAGCCTCTCTGGCGGCGGGTCAGGGTGGAGTACTTGCGTCTGCTGCCCGAGCACCACCAGCCGGAGCTTGCGGAGACTTATTACAACTCGGTCTTCTGTCATCTGTTCCACCGCGCCTATTATAATAATGAGTTCATCTTCGTCTGGCCGGTGCTGTCCACCGAGCACCTGGAGTCGGAGACTCCCAGCTTCCGTTGCTATTACCCGACCCGGGACGGCTTTGCGCAAGTGGTCTGCGAGATTCTCTCCGGCTTCGAGTTTCGTCTGCCCTTCCGCGCCATTCGGGCCGATCTGCGCAATCTCATCCGCGCGACCCGGACCCGCTTTCCGAGCAGCAAGGACCGGCGCGAGAATTTCCAGTTCGCGGTTCTCAGCCAGGCCTTTTATCGCAACAAGGCCGCCTACATCATCGGCAAGGCCATCAACGGGGCCGACCAGATCCCCTTCGTCATTCCGATCTTGAATGACGAGGACGGCGGTCTCCATGTGGATGCCCTGCTCACGGGGGCCAATGAGATCTCGGGCATCTTCAGCTTTTCGCGCGCCTATTTCATGGTGGATACGGAGGTACCGGCCGCGGTTGTGGAGTTCCTGCGGCCGCTGATGCCCCACAAGGGCAAGGCGGAGCTGTATACGGCCATCGGTCTTCACAAGTTCGGCAAGACCGAGTTCTATCGTTCGTTCCTCAAGCACCTGCGCTATTCCAGCGACGACCTGGTGGTGGCGCCGGGTATCCGCGGCATGGTGATGTGCGTCTTCACCCTGGCGTCCTTTCCCTACGTGTTCAAGGTGATCAAGGATCGCTTCCCGGCGCCCAAGACGACGACTCGGGAAGCGGTCATGCAGAAATACCAACTGGTCAAGCTGCATGATCGCGTCGGGCGGATGGCGGATTCCTGGGAATACTCCGATGTGGCCTTCCCGCGCCGGCGGTTTTCCGATGCCTTGCTGGCCC
>DS021219.1:0-980 GCA_001735895.1 Olavius algarvensis Gamma 3 endosymbiont
CCACTTACAAAGACTATAGAGCCTGCGCATAAACTTAAAATTGATCAGAATAAATTACAAAATTGTAGGTCCAACATTTTAAATTTGGTCAATGTTCTTTGAAAAATTGGTTAAAGCAGCAATCTGCTGTGCTTCAGGTTAAATAACCAGAGAAATCATGGATTTCGGACGCACTTCTGCTGATAAGACTTATACTTGTCGCAGACTCCTTTTCAGTTCCTTAGAAGAATGTGAAAAGCAATCATTGTTTTATCAAGGTAAGCTTGAAACGATGCGTTGCTGCGTTTTTTTAAACTGTCATCGCCCAGGTCGCATTTTAGGCGTTTTATCATTCGCTCCACCGATGGGCGCCGTGTCATGATAGCTTTAAATCGCTTGGCCATCGGGGGATCTTGTGAGTCGATATGAGCGAGCATATCAAATGATACCTGCGCAATACGTCCATTTAGAGCAAAGGGGCAACACATTGGTTTTTGTTCGCAGTTATCGCAAACACATATCCCATTTGCATCCAAAGGCGCTTGGTAAATAAACTTCTCCGTTTTGTATCGTGCCCCTTGGTAATCCATCTCAAAGTTGGCATTGCATACCAGGTTGCCATAGGCTGTAAGTTTTTTCATTCCTTTTGGCAAATTTTCGGTCACGGTTTTTTTTCTGCGAGGGTTGAGCGATGCCTTCAGCGCGATACCTAATTGGTCTCGGAACTTATCCTTGAGTGGTTGACTATCACAGGCGCTGTCATAGAGCACTGTATCAATCCATGATTTTATTTCAGGATATTGTGCAAACAGACGAACAACATGCGGGAAAAATGTTTCTCCATCATGGGTGGCGGCATCAGCTACGGCAATTGCGTCAAGAGGAATGCCTTGCATCGGAAGGCCAAGAATCGATGCTTTATGACCCCAAATGTATTTGTTGAAGGCTTTCACAATCGTGCCGGCACCATCATCAGCAAGTTCCCATGGGGCTCGCAATGT
>DS021219.1:1810-3658 GCA_001735895.1 Olavius algarvensis Gamma 3 endosymbiont
GGGCAAAAAAACATTTAGGTTTTTTGCCACCAAGCCGATCCGGCGTCTTGCCTGGTGCAATCATCGATGGGGAGACGGTTGGAAGTATGTCGGTTATGAATTCTTCTTCTGACAACACCGGGGCAGTTTCATCCATGGTAGCCCGCTCGAGTAGCAAGCGTTGAGTGGCTGTTTCTTTATGCTCTTCAGATAATTCGCCGCTTTTTTGGCTATGGGGTTTTGATTTATTGAAATGGTACAAAGCATTGTAATAATCAGCGGCTATCGATCGATATTGCTCCCATGGCAAACTTTGCAAAATTTTATACCACTCAGCTTCAGGCGAGTTTGCGAGCAGTTCATCGTCTTCATGGACAACATGAATCAAAGGTATCTGTTGATGAGCAGCAACGGCGTTTAAATTGAGCATGATTTTTAAATTCCTATTTTTACTCGACTATTTTTGTAAATTTTACTACTAATAGGTTTTCTATTCCTCACTAAAGCCCCAGTTTTAGGGAACTAGGCCTATAAAAGGAGTGATTTTAGTAGTACTTATATCAAAAAAAGTCAAGTAGTATTTTATCTTATCATGCTGATATAATGAGAATTTTTACGTTTATGCGTCCACTCTGAATTCAAATTTTGGGTTGCATATTCATATCGATTGATCCTGTCTTTCTGTTGTATAAAGAAAACAATATCCCCAATGACACGAATTGCATCTCTGACGGTACCCTGAAGCTTATACATATTTTCCATTGACAGCGTCTGTAACTCGAGATCCTCAATAACCCCAAAAAGTCGATTGAATTCTTCCAACCAGTTCTGGTAGTCGTTTTCCATCTGAACATAAGACGCCGCATCACCCAGGATCCACAGACGGACCAGCATTAAATCCGATTCCGTGATTTCTCTATCTTTTTTTAACTTTTCAATAATCTGTGAAATCTTTCCAGATGTTTCAGCCTGCATTTGTTCTCTAAGATGCTCTCCCAGAGGGACCAATAATGCAGTAACTTTATTAAAATAACCTTCTTCTGTATTCTCATCGGCAGATTTCTTATGCGTTATGATTTGGCTCAATATTTCGTTAATCTGTTCTTCACCCATATGCAATAAGCCTCCTTCCTAGATTTCAAGTTATAGAAGAGAATCCGAGCAGAATCGGACACTGTCAGCAAGATCCAATCCAAGTATTGCAGATAACCCCGCGTCTTTAGCGCTAGCTGATTCCAGCTTTTTAAGTATGTAGATTGAGTTGCAGAGTTTTCTGTCTCTCGCTCCCACTTTAGCCTGAATTTCCGAGAAAATCACTCCTTTTTTCCAATGCATGCATCCTACTGTGATAACTGGGCATCCATAATGAAATCGCCTGAATTTTGGCTCTTTATACCGGCAATTTTAACCAATACTTTCTCTTTAGGCTTTGAGATAAGAAGCTGGGCGGACGGCTTCGGAATTATCATCTTGACAATCGTCGTGGTTTCAAATAGAGAAAAAATACTTCTCATGCTGACCGGATTCAAATTGCCGAACCTGATCGGTTTCGAACTGCTGGTTCATTTCTCAATCACACTCTATATCTAATTGGATAGATTCAGAAATACGGTGATAATTATAGCTGAAATAAGCTACCGTATTTATGAAATAGAGCACTAAAATAATTCTGAACCACGATCCACCTGAATTAGGCCTAATAATGTAAAAATTCCTTGTTGTAGGGTGGGCTGTGCCCACCATTGACAGATGATTTCGCCGAGGGTTGGTTGGCGCAGCCCACCCTACGATATCTGTTGGATGATGAATTTTCGAAAACCTAAAGGGGCCCGAAGCGCCCAGTCAGGTTTTAGATCAAGATACAGAAAC